>JBPBPL010000012.1:0-182641 GCA_050954285.1 Janthinobacterium lividum
CAAGGTGTTTTAGCCGGACTGGCAGGTGTTGCCGTGATGACATTGGGAGAAAAATTGGAGCAGATTTTTACTAAACGGCCAAATTCTTATGTGCCTGCTCACACATTAGAAAGCTTAACTGGTCTTCAGGCTAAAGGCGACAACGACTTTTTGAATTGGACCATGCATTGGGGGCAAGGAATTTTGCTTGGGGCAGTAAGGGGCATTATGGCCGATAAGGGAATTAGAGGGCCTGTAGCTTCGTTTCTTTTTATGAACCTGCGCTTGCTAAACGATCAGACGTTGGAAAATGCAACTGGCGTTGGTTCGCTGCCGTGGACGTGGCCAAAAGATGAACAAACCATCGATTTAATTCATAAAGGAATTTATGCTTTTGTAACCGGAGCGGTTGCTGATGCATTAATTAAAGAATCCAAAGCAAGTCCAGACATTCGGAAAGGTTGGACAATCGGTAAAAAGGCTTAATTTCTGAAAGCCGAGTTCTTGTATTAATATTTTTTCACTGGAAAAATACTAATTACTGCGGCTTTGTTTATAATAAGCGTTACCATTTTTAAGATGGCGCTTTTTCAATAGCATCCGGCTTGAGTTTGGTTCACCCATCCAGTTTTATTCAAATAATTTTCTCCGTAAAAATCCTATCTTCCAATTTCTTTTAAAAATTTTGTCATGAAGATAAATTTGAATAAACTAAACCGTCGTAAATTTTTAGCCACCAGTACTTTAGGTGCGTCTGGTGTAATATTAGGTTCTAAAGTTTTAGGAAATAGTACGATAAAAGAAGTATCTGCCTCAAACTTTCCAATTGTCATTTCGACTTGGGATTTTGGTATTCCCGCCAATCAGGAAGCCTGGAAAATTCTTTCTAAAGGCGGTCGGGCTTTGGATGCGGTGGAAGCTGGCGTAAGAATTCCGGAAGCCGATCCAAATAACCATAGCGTTGGTGCGGCCGGTTATCCCGACCGCGATGGCCATGTAACTTTAGATGCCTGTATCATGGATGAAAAAGGTAATTGCGGCGGTGTGGCAGCAATGGAATATATTGATCATCCGATTTCTGTTGCCCGAATGGTAATGGAAAAAACGCCTCATGTTTTGCTGGTTGGCGAAGGTGCTACACAATTTGCTTTAGAAAACGGTTTTAAGAAAAAGGTTTTATTGACCGCCGAATCTGAAAAGGCTTGGAAAGAATGGCTGAAAACGGCTCAATACAAACCAGAGATCAACACTGAAAACAAGCTTTATTCACCCAAAAAACTTCCTGGAAACCAGTATAATCACGATACCATTGGCATGCTGGCACTGGATGTGGCCGGCAATATTTCGGGAGCCTGCACGACAAGTGGCATGGCGTGGAAACTGCATGGCAGGGTAGGCGATAGTCCGATTATTGGTGCCGGACTTTTTGTGGATAATGAAATTGGTGGCGCCACCTCAACCGGCGTAGGCGAAGAAGTGATCCGCAACGTAGGCAGCTTTTTGGTGGTGGAACTGATGCGGCAAGGTTATAAGCCCGAAGATGCCTGCAAAGAAGCCGTGAACCGCATTATCAGAAAGAAGCCTGAACTGGCTAAAACGTTGCAAGTCGGTTTTTTGGCCATCAATAAAAAAGGCGAATATGGCGCTTATGCCATTCAAAAAGGGTTTTCTTTTGCCGTTTGCAATGCCGAAAAGCAGGATTTACTGATCAAAGGCAAAAGCGTTTTTTAATCACCCAAAATGATTAAAATTGAAATTTGCGCAGGTTCAATAAAGTCTGCATTAGCGGCGCAGGAAGGCGGTGCTTATCGTGTAGAACTTTGTGATAATTTGAAAGAAGGCGGCACCACGCCGTCGTATGGTATGCTTCTTTTAGCAAGGAAAAATCTTGGTATAAAACTGTTTCCTATCATCCGTCCCCGCGGTGGAGATTTTTTTTATTCTGATTTAGAGTTTGAGATGATGAAAACAGACATTATCCAATGCCGGGAACTGGGTTGTGATGGCGTAGTTTTCGGAATTTTAAAAAAAAACGGGCAAATTGATGTAGAACGTTGCCTCGAATTAAAGCAAGCTGCTGGAAATATGGACACAACTTTTCACCGCGCTTTTGATCGTTGCAAAAATCCTTTCCAGGCTTTAGAGGAAATTATCGAAATGGGCTTTGAAAGAATCCTGACTTCCGGACAAGAAAATACTGCCCTAAAAGGAGCATCGAGGATTGCGAAATTAATTGAAAAAGCAAATAATCAGATTTCAATTATGCCCGGCGCAGGTATTCGTCCGAATAATTTGCAGGAATTAATCCAACTGACCGGTGCGACCGAATATCATACTTCGGTAAAAAGCATCTTTAAAAGTGAAATGATTTTTACAGATGTTAGAACCGGTAATTATGATGATGAATTTTTGACAGAGCAAACGGATGTAGAAATGGTAAGGGCTTTGGTTGCCATTGCAGATCATTCAAACTAAAAAGAACTTAAACAAGAATACCTTGCCTAAAAGAAGCATACGTTTAATCACAAATGCTTCTTTTATGGCCTCACTTAATTTACTATCATAAAAGAAGCATTCAGTTTTGGCGTGGCCGAATCACTGCCGATCATCAATTTATATTCACCTTTATAAAGCTGGAAACGATGCTTTTGCAAGTCCCATTTCTGCAATTCTTTCACTTGAATTGTAATGTTGGCAACCTGTTCGCCACCTTGGTTTACGCTGATTCTGGTAAAACCTTTTAGTTCTTTCAATGGCATTCTATCCAGATTTGGATATTGAATGTAAGCCTGTACTACTTCATCAGCATCCATTTTGCCGGTATTTTTTACAGCGATTGAGAACGTGATTGTTTCATCAGCTTTGTATTTGGGTTGAGGCTGAGTTTTCCATTGGTAATCAAAAGAAGTATAACTCAACCCAAAACCAAACGGATATTGCACCGGGCCGCCATAATAACGGTAAGTTCTGCCTTTCATCGCGTAACTATTATAAGCCGGAAGATCATTCTCAGATCGATAAAAAGTAAGCGGCAAATGCCCGGAAGGAGAAATTTTGCCAAAAAGCAGATCTGCTAGCGCATTTCCGCCTTGTTCGCCCGGATACCAGGCCAAAATCACCGCATCAGCATACGGCTCAATGGCGGCAACATCTACATCACTTCCGGCAGTAATCACAGCAATGATTGGTTTGGTTGGATTGCCTTTTCGCAGTGCTTTCATAAAAGCAATGTTGCCAGCCGGCAAACTTAAATTCGGTTTATCTCCGCCCGTTGGCGATAAAAATGCATCGCCGGCCTCACCTTCCAAAACCGGGGATAAACCAATTACGGCAACGGTAACATCGCTGTTTCCAGCTGCCCAGATGCCGCCAAAATGTGTGGTATCACTGTAACTTGAACCCAAATCGTATTCCACACGCGTATCCAAACCAACTGCCGCAGTTATTCCTTCCACAAAATCAACCATTTTGCTGTTTACGCCGTGGTAACTTCCAACCAAAGCATCCAGCGAAGCAGCATTGGTTCCCAGAACGGTAATTGCACTATACATGCTCTTTTTAAGAGGTAAAAGCTGGTTTTTATTTTTGAGGAGCACCATGCTTTGCTGCGCCACTTTACGTGCCAAAGCCACATGCGCCGGATTACTGATGCTATCAGCGCCGTAACTGTAATATTTGCTTTGCTTCGGATCATCATAGAAACCCAGCTTAAATTCGGTGCGCAAAACTTTTGTCAGCGAGGCATCTACTTCTTTTACCGTTAATAATTTTTGGTTGATGGCTTCCAGAACATCATCCTGCAAAATAGCCGAACAATCCAGGTTAATACCTGCTTTTATCGCTGCCGCTGCTGTTTCCACACCATTTTTTAAGGTTTTGTGCCGAAGGAAAACATCGTCCAAAGCACCGCAATCGGTCACCACATGGCCTTTAAAACCCCATTCTTTGATCAGAATCTGGTTGAGATATGATGAACTGACAGAGTTGGGTTCGCCGTTAACGCGATTGTAAGCAGTCATCACAGATTCCACGCCGTTATCAACCAATTTTTTAAAAGCGTACAAATAAGTATCGCGCAAATCTTTTTCATCTACCACGGCATTAAATTCATCCCGTGTAGCTTCCGGTCCGCTGTGTGCCACAAAATGTTTTGCTGTTGCAGATACTTTTAAATGCAGCGGATCATTTCCCTGCATTCCTTTCACGTAAGCAACGCCCATTTTGGAAGTTAAAAACGGATCTTCGCCGTAAGTTTCCTGTCCGCGGCCCCAGCGCGGATCACGAAAAATATTGATATTGGGTGACCAGAAACTCAATCCCATGTACATCAAATGCTTGTCTTGCGCCGTTGAGAGATTGTATTTTGCTCTCGCTTCCGTAGAAATCACATCCGCCACCTGCTGCAACAAACCCGGATTAAAAGTTGCCGCCATGCCAATTGCCTGCGGAAAAACGGTTGCTTCACCTGCACGTGCCACGCCATGCAAACCTTCGTTCCACCAGTTGTAAGCCGGTATATTTAAGCGCGGAACAGCCTTGCTGCGGTAACCCATTAGCGAAACTTTTTCTTCTAAAGTCAATTTGGAAAGTAAATCTTTTACGCGTGTATCAATCGGCAGCGTGCTGGTTTTATAAGATAAATTTTGTTGTGCAATGGCTGCTGCATCACCAAAAAGTACCAGTAAAAGAAGTATTAGGAGTTTGGATGACAGATTTTTTAGAAGTTTCATTATAAATAATTAGGAGCTGTTTTTTATTTCCGTAGCGGTTTGATCCCTGCTTTTTTAATTTTTTCGATGATGTTTTGCGCCACTTCCCGGCCTTCTTTATTGCCTTCTTCAATGCTGTCGCGGAAATGAATACCACCCCAAAGCCTTGAAATCATGGCTTCTGCGGCTGCCTGATTGAACGACGTAAACGAGCGCGGCTCCACGCCATACGGTATTTCGGTATCATCGGTATAAACAAAATGATCGCCCAGTAAATACGTCAATATTGCTGCCGAGGAATTGGAAACCACCGAATGGCCGCTGGTATATTCCGGAAACGGCGGCGTTTGCAAAAAAGGTTTCCAGTTGATGTCGATGTATTTATTGATGTACGTTTCCGGCCGGATGCGGTTGCTGCGGTATTTTTCGTCCCAGCAACTGATAAAAACATCCATCAGCGTTAAAGATTCCAGCGTAACAGTTATGATGCAGGGATCAAAATCCAGGTTCAGTTTTTTGACGGCGAGCGAAGCAATGTTCATCCAGTGGCCGCCCGGACTGATTTTTTTATAGCCGATAGACATGTGGCCAGAAGTAGTTACCGCAAACGGATTGCAATCCCAAAACGCGGCAATATGCAACTGCTCCTGCGTTGGTTTTTTGGAAACATTATACACTTCTTTTGCCTGCCTGAAAAAAGCGCTCGCAGTGTCTTTGCTAAATTTTACCGGTGGAACAGGCTTGAACTGCGAACTCGAATCTATCACCATCGGCCGGATGGTTTTCCAGTTTGGTTCCACAGCCTCCAGGTAAGCCGGTGGCGTTGGATACCAGTAGCCATCACCTTTTTTGGGCGTATAACGCAATTTTGCACTCAGCTGGTTGTAATGATCGGTTTTGGAAAAATTGATAATTTGTGCCGAAGTTTTTTTTGCAACCGAGACAGATTGTTTAATCACGTCCTCACTGATTTTATTTTTCCGCAGCAACGCAACATAAACATCTTCATCGTCCTGCAAAGAAACGCCGGACGGCAGCATGTTTTTGCCGGTTTCCAGCATGCAGTAAATAGCTGCAATTTGATAATTATAATTTTTTGTGGGAATCGTAATTTTCTCTGCAGAAAATTGCCTGATAAAAGAAGCAAGTGCCGGAACCTGATGATTATTTTCAGAAACAATCTGGTAAGCGCCCAGCATCGCGTAAGCATAATATCTGGCTGCGGCCGGCGGACTGATTACATCGTGCACCATCACCATATTGATGGAGTTGATAACGGGCGCAATTTCCAGGTAAGCGGGCAGCGGTTTTTTATGCTGAGAAAATACGGCAGCCGAAAAAAACATCGATAAAAACAGTATCGTGATCCGCTTCATTAAGGCATTTTGTAAAATTGTAAAGGCTGGCCCGAAACGCCAATCAGCAAATAATTCAGGTTTTTAATTTTGATTTCCAAAGCGGATTTTACATCGCCCGTAACCGATAATCCGCTGGCAGACTGTTTGATATATTCAAATCCGCCTTTGCCGTTTCCACTTAAAAAGCAGCCATAATTGGCATCCATGCTGCCTAATTTTAAGCGGTTATCGCTGTGATTTCCGAGCAGCAGCAAATCGGTTTTGCCGTCTTTATTAAAATCTTTAACCATGATTTGCGTAACCGGTGCAAAATCGGCTTCCACCGGCAAATCCGTCGGTATCAATTTGCCGTTCCGGTTTAAAAAACAAGTTGTTTGCAAACGGGTTGCTGTTAATTTTCCGGCTTTTTGCAGCTGATCTTCTGTGAAAATCTCCTTCATTCCCACATCCGCATAAGCTTTATAAGAATTGAATTTTTTGCGCATCGGATAAATCTGCTCGTTCAGTTCATCCCGACTTACAAAGGGATAACTGGTTCCCTGCACATAAAAATTAAGGAAAGGATCAATGGAACCGTTGCCGTCAAAATCAGCATAATTTAGTTCAGCCGGTTCTTTTTCCGAAGCGCGGATCACGGTGTTCAAACCCAAATTTCCGGCAATCAGATCCGGGTTGCCGTCGCCGTCCACATCTGCAACAGCCATGGAAAACCACAGGCCGTTTGTAGGTTTGTCAAAATATTTTTCAGTCTGATCCACAAAACCAGTTTTTGTGTTGAGATAAACCTTAATCGGCATCATTTCTCCGCATAAAATCAAATCTTTGCGGCCGTCTTTATCCAGGTCTATCCATTGCGCATCGGTCACCATTCCGGCATCTGCAAAAGGAATAACTGCCGTTGTGAAATTTCCTTTTCCATCATTTACCAGCAAATAACTTTTGGCTGCCAAAGGATACTGACCGGGAATAATCCTTCCGCCAACAAACAGATCCATATCGCCATCGCCATCAAAATCGCAAGGCCGTACGCAGGATTTGCTGTTGGCATTTACGGCCGGAAGCGGCGCAGGAGCGAGGTAGAAATTGCCTTTTTTATCGTTGATGAAAAGCTGGTCCTGCAAATCCGGCGTGTTGGGTTCGTACAAAGCGTAACCACCTTTTGCCAGATACAAATCTGGAAAACCATCACCATTGGCATCAAAAAAAGCTGCGGCGGAAACGGTTGCGGTTTGCTTACCACCGGGCAAATCCATTACTTTAAACTTTCCGTCGGGCTGCTGTGTAAATATTTTTCCGGGAGAAAGCTGGTCGCCACTAATAAATAAATCTTCCAGGCCGTCTTTGTTCACATCCGCTTTCACCATCACCGGCGAAGTTTTAGAATACATAAACAACATCAGCAACTGGCGCTTAAAATCGTTAATTGTGTTTTCTTCGGATTTGTAATCAATCAGCGGCGCAACCTTTTTAAATAAGGCCGATGCTGTTTTTACCGGTATATTTTTACTGATCTTATCTGGCTGATAGTTGATGACCAAACGCTGATTTGCGGCCACATTTTTTTGCATCTGTGAAGTTTGATCCGGCCAGATCACGTGGATCGAATCCACCATTTTTGCTTCACCCAAACCAAAATTTAAAACCGTGGAAACGCTGGATAAATAGCCGCGGCCAGGATTGACTTCCTGGTATTGCAAGGCGCCTTTTACATGTACAAAAACCTTGGCACCGATGGCATTTGTGTTTACGCCTTTGCCCTTCAATTTTATGCTGATAAAAGAAGTATTGTTGGTTTCGCGGCTGGTGTTTTTGTAAATTGTTGCTTCTTCGTTGATGTTGTTTACCACCAAATCCAGATCGCCGTCGTTGTCCAGATCAGCATAAACCGCACCGTTGGAAATCGTAGCATTCGTGATGCCCCAATCTTTTTGTTTGTTGCTGAAAGTAAGGTCGTGGTTATTGCGGAAAATATAATTTGGCAATTTTGTTGAAGGCATCGCGCTAACCAGATCCATCAGCAAAAAAGGTTCGCGTGCCATCGCTTTTTTGATCTTATAATCGCCCCAGTAACGCAAAAAATCTTTGTTGGTATAATCGCGTAAATAGCCGTTGGAGATGAAAATATCTTTGTAGCCATCGTTGTCAAAATCTGCAATCAGTGGGCACCAACTCCAGTCGGTTGCCGAAATCCCGGCAAGCTGACCGATCTCGCTGAATGTACCGTCGCCGTTATTT
This sequence comes from Janthinobacterium lividum, assembly GCA_050954285.1. Classification (GTDB taxonomy): domain Bacteria; phylum Bacteroidota; class Bacteroidia; order Sphingobacteriales; family Sphingobacteriaceae; genus Mucilaginibacter_A. The sequence goes on from JBPBPL010000012.1 coordinate 8,282, forward strand.
AGCTGCAGCATGTTGCGCATGTATTGCTTGTGCAAATCCTGCTGCTGCATCAGTTCAAACGACTCGTAATTTTCTTCCATCTGCAGCGATTTTTGCCGGTGATTGTCCTGCGGCAACATATCCAGCGTCAGGATATCCGGATAGCCATCATTGTTAAAATCTGCAATATCCACGCCCATCGAAAAATGAGAAATATGCCGTAAAAGAAGCTTGGACTGCTCGGTAAAAGTACCGTTGTGATTGTTGATGTACACATAGTCAGGCTCGTTATAATCGTTGGTTACGTAAATATCCGGCCAGCCGTCTTTGTTCAAATCAGCAACTGCAACGCCCAAACCAAATGTTAAAGGGTTTTGAATGATACCCGCTTTTTTGGAAATATCGGTAAAATGGTTGTTGTTATTTTCGAACAATTTATTGCTGGCAAACTCGTCTGTTTGGTTGCGCACGTTGGCAAATTCCATATTATCAATTTTTTTGACGTTATGGTTGAGCAGGAACATGTCCAGGTCGCCATCGTTATCATAATCAAAAAAAACGGCTTGCGTGCTGTAACCCGGATCGTCTAAACCATATTCCTTTGCTTCTTCTTTAAATTTTGAGTTTCCCAGGTTGATGAAAAGCTGGTTGCGGCGCATATCGGCATCCACTTTTCCGGAGTAACAGATGTAAATATCAAGCAAACCATCGCCGTTCACATCAGCCATTGTTACGCCGGTTTTCCAGCTGCCAGCGCGGCCAGCCAGCTCGGTATTGGCTTGTGCGGTAATATCTTTAAATTTAAAATTCCCCTGGTTAAGGTAAAGTTTATTGGGCTGCATGTTGCCGGTGAAGAACAGATCTTCCAGGCCGTCATTGTTAATGTCACCAACGGCCACGCCAGCGCCGTTGTAAAAATATTCGTAGGAAAGTACGTTCAGACTTTCGTTTTCACTGATGGCATTATTAAAATGAATATTAGTTTGGGTAGAAGGCAGGATTTGAAACAGCGGTTGCTGGGCAAAAGATGCATCCGCTAAAAGCATCAAAAAAAAGGATGCTAAAAGAAGCATGCTGTTTTTACGGATGTTTTTTTGAGGTGTGTGCATCTGGTAAAATTAGAAAATCGCTAAACGTAATTGGGTTGAAGTAATTGTTTTATCAAATGGTAAAAATTAAAAAGGGACAAGCTCATTTACGAAAAATGAACTTGTCCCTGGTAAAAGCTTTTAGAAATTATTTATCCCAGTACATTCTGGAAGTAAAATTATCACCACCAGATAACCTGGCAACAGCGGCTGTATAGTTAGCACTATTAAGCGATGGTACATTTATTGGGTAAGGGATTCGACGTGGAATAGACCCATCTGTAAACTGTCCGTTGTATTTAACGGGTGTTAATACAGGATAGCCTGATCTTCTCCAGTTGGTCCAGCTTTCATTAAAGTTGAAAGTGGTAGAAGCTTCTACAAAATATTCCATATTAATTTGCTGCAAAGCAGTAGTAGCAACCAAAGGATTTGCGGCTACATAAGTTGCAATGTCCGCTTCACTAACTACAGCAACTGCACTAGCATTTAACTGTGCTAAAGTCCTCATATCAGCTGTTAAAGCATTCGCATAATGTGTTGCAGCAACCCCGGTAGCCCAGCCTCGCGTAGCAGCTTCTGCCAGTAGCAACTCTGTTTCTCCATAAGTAAGCAACATATTAACACCGTTCCGGTCATCATAAACTAATAGTCTCGGACGAGAATATTTGCCATCTGGAGCAGCAGCATCACCGGAAACCGATGGATCAGCAGGAGAAGTTCCCGGATAATTTGGTGCATTAGAAATATCAGTTGTGCCACCATTTTGGTCATACCCATTTGGCATACCAATTTGCAGGCTGTATGTGCTGATGCCTGCAACTGTCCTATTTTCGTTTGCAGCCTTACCTGTACCGGATGAAATTTCTGCAACCGCACTAACACGTGGATCGGTATTGGATTTCATGTAGCTGATTAAGGTATTCGACCAGCGTACTTCTCTAAAATCATCAGCTACTAATAAGGCAGCTGCGTTGCTGTTACCGTTTCCGTTAGTGTAATCAGCCTGAACTTTTGCGTTATCAGCAATGCTTGTCATGGTACCGCCAGCATACGCTTTTTCTGCATAGGTTTTTGCTGTGGCCGGATCAACTTTTACTAAACGCATGGCTGCACGCAGCATCAGCGAGTAACCCAGTCTTTTCCATTTGGCAACATCGCCACTGTAAAACAAATCAGAAGTGGGACCTGATTTTGTAATATCAAGTGCAGCAGTTGCAGCATCTAACTGGGTAAGCATGGCTGTATAAATGCTTTGTTGTGTATCAAAAACCGGAGTAGTTATACCGGATGCGGCCTGTCCTTCCTGTGAGTAAGGAACATCTCCGTAGGCATCAGTAATACGTTCCAGAATTAAAACACGCATAATAGTGCCGCAATTATCCAGATTGGTATATGCACTATTGCCTTTTACTAAAGTTTTCATCTGATCAATCAGCGTTGAAGCACCGTAGCTGGTACTCCATGTTCTGCCATAATAGCCAGTTCCACTTCCGCCGTAAACATATTTGTCGCCATTGCTGTAATAACCGTAAGTAGATGCCAAAGATTGTGCCCACATACTTTGGAATAACAACTGATCGTAGCCAGTATTAGAAAAGCTGATTTGTGCCTGAGCCATCAAATAATTGGGATTGAATTGAGAGGCATTGGTTGCATTAGGGTTTGTGTTGATATTATCAAATTCCCTTGTACAACTTGTTATGAATGAAGCAATCGCCAGACAACTTACTATAAATTTCTTTTTCATGTCTGTTAGTTTTTAAATTTAAAGTTTACATTAAACCCATAAGTTCTTGTAGCTGGTAGACTGGTTCCTTCAATACCGGCATAGGCAAGTGTGGATGAATAACCAGATTCCGGATCGATATTATCCGTATGTTTCAAAATTGTCCATAAATTACGGCCAACTGCTGATATAGTGATTGAGCTAAATGGTGTTTTAATTAACGTCGCTTTAGGTATGGTGTAACCCAATGTAACCTGGCGTAATTTAATAAAGCTGCCATCCAACACGTTTAGAGCTGATATTCTTTGTGCTAAAGCCTGGTAATAAGTTTGTGCTGCAACGTTTACGGTGTTTGTTGCACCAGCATCATTAACACCTACACCAGTAACTCCAGTTTCACGTCCTGGTAATGTAATCTTGTTTAGACCTCGGTATATACTATAATAATTTGTTGCTGATAATACTTTATTACCAAAACGGTAATCTGTTAAAAACGATAAATTAAATCTTTTATAATTAAAACTATTGTTTAAACCACCATAAATTTTAGGAGTAGTAGTACCCATAGCTTTTAAAGCACCCTGTTCCGGCAGTCCACTGGCATCATAAATAACCTGACCAGCAGCATTACGTTTGTAATCATAAGCTAAAATTTGTGGTCCGGCCATCCCAGCAACTAATGCAGTTGTTGCATTTAGCGGACGATAGGTTCCCTGGCTAATATTTGCATTTACAGTACCGTCTGTTTGTACAATTTTGTTGGCCACATAAGTAAAGTTGAAGGCAGGAGTCCAGTTAAAATCGGCAGATTTAACCGGTGTTCCATGTAATTCAACTTCTATACCTCTGTTTTGGGTAGAACCTGTACCGATATAAGCAGTAGTATATCCGGATGAGATATCAATTGAAGATCTAATAATCTCATTGTGTGTTTTACGGGCAAAGTAATCCACATCTAAACCTAATCTGTCGCCAAAAAACTTCATTTCTGTACCAATTTCAAATTCATCAAAAGTAAATGGTTTCAGATATAAATTAGGCAAGGATTGAGGGAAACTACCTGTACTAACGCCATTAACAGAATTGTTGACAGTATAATACTGACTTGTGATATAAGCATCCGACGGTTGTCCGCTGGTTTGAGCATAAGACAAACGTAATTTACCAAAATCGAGTCCTTTTACAGGATATAGGTCCGAGAATATAAAGCTTCCAGAAACCGACGGTGTAAATATACCACGGTTAGCACTTGGCAAGGTACTATAAGTGTCGTATCGGCCTGACGTACTTAAAACCAAAAAGTTTTTGATACCAAAGTCTGCAGTATAATAAGCTGAGTTTGTTTGCAGAGCTGTGTAATTTACACTACTGCTTCTGCTTGGTAAATTTGTTAAACTATAGAAATAAGGTATAATAAAATTATTACCGTTAATGTTGGTACCTGAAGTATTATTATTTCTAATATTACCACCAACAGATACATCAACATTTAGCAAATCTTTAACAATGTCATGCTTCGCCCCAATCAGCACATCAGTGTTCATTTCTGTAATTTGACCATTAGTCTGACTCATACTACCATTGCCACTTGCATAAGCAGTCCCGGTTGGCGTGATATCAACTCTTTGGTCGTTGATGTTATCATAACCTAATCTTGCTTGTGCATATAACCAGCTTGTGAAACTATACTTAGCAGTAATAGCCGAAATTAAACGTTTTCTGGTTGTATTGCTTGAAAAATTATAAGCTGCAAAGTATGGATTGGTTACATAAGTATCATTTGTAAAAGAAGTTTCTTTTCCTGTTACTGTACTATAGCCTGGAGCTAAGATACTTTGGTTTTCATTTGGTGCTAAAAACTGGACGTTGTTAGGATTACCTGGTCCATCACTCAAACTTGATTTATTGTGGCCAGTTTCTACAACGTAATTAGCAATAACTGTTACATCTAATTTTTTAGTAACCGATTGTGTTCCATTGAAATTTAACGTTTTTCTGTCCAGATAACTGTTTGGAACGATTGAATTTGCTCGTAAATTAGATGCAGATAAACGAAATGCACCTGTTTCGTTACCACCAGTTACAGATGCTGTATTGGTATAGCTTGGTGCGGTTCTGTAAAATGAACTCCAGTTATTTTTTACAGCAGAATAAGTATGATTTAAGCCATCAAATTGAATTACTTGCGATCCGTCTAATCTAGCTCCCCAAGCTAAATTGCCTGTTGCTAATGCAGCAGCTGCAGTAGCGGGTTTTACACCAGTAAGACCTGTTCCTAATTGCCCTTGTCCGTAAATTTGTTGAAAGTCTGTGTTATCAACAGCTTTATCCCACTGGAAATTAGTGTTATATTCTACACCAACGCCAGAGTTTTTCTTTCCTGATTTTGTGGTGATTAAAATTACGCCATTTGAAGCACGAGTACCATATAAAGCAGATGCAGATTGTCCCTTTAATACCGTCATAGATTCAATGTCATCCGGATTAATGTTTCCAATGCCATCACCATAATCAGCACCGCCCCATTCTGATGCAGAACCCCGTTGCGTATTATCCATAGGTACACCATTAATTACATACAACGGCGAACCGGCACTAAAACTGCTTACACCACGCATCAACACTCTTGCTGATGAACCAGGGCCACCGTTAGCACCGCTAACACTTAAACCTGCAACCCTGCCTTCCAAAGATAAAGCTACGTTAGATTCGCGTGCTTTGTCCAATACTTCTCCATTTACAGTAGAAACGGAATATCCCAATGTTCTTTCTTCTTTTCGAATACCCAAAGCCGTTACTACAACTTCATTTAAGCTGTTGGCTGAGGGGGTAAGATTGATAGTAATAGTTTTGTTACCACTCACCGGAATTTCCTGTGTCGCGTAACCAATGTAAGATAAAATTAAGGTGCCGTTATCTGGTGCAATGATGGTGAAGGAACCACTTGCATCTGTAGATACACCAGTATTTCTGCCTTTAACTTTTACAGAAACACCAATTAACGGCTGGCCTTTTTCGTCCAGAATTTTTCCGGTGATGGTAATGTCCTCAAATCGGTTGCCCAAAAAATGTGCTGATTTAAATACGGCTGAATGGAGTACGTTGTTCTTGACTGTTGTCCCGGCGGAAGCTTCCAAGTTAAGGAGCAATACGGAAGCAAAAGCAAGTTTTGCTGTTAAAGATAGCTTCGGTATGCTACGCTTAACCGGTACACCTAACAGGTGTTTACTGATTTTCATACTTGTACATGGTTAGAGTTAAATAGATTTAACCTGCCGTATTAAAGCAGATTACGTTTATAATCATGGAGATTTTTACAAAGAAAGACTGATTAAAGTGCTTTGTAATAGTTTGTAGTAAGTTTTTTTGGCCATAGTTTGTGTTTAGCTGTTTTATAAATAAATAATCAAATATTTTAGTAGTCTTTTTTGCTGTTAGTTATTATGTTTTAATAAAATATCAGTATAAAATCGATATTGTATTAAAATATCTTTAGAGATTCGCTTTTTGAAATAGAAATGCTCTGATCATATGCGTTCATTGAATTTTATCTGGTTGAATTGTAATTAATATACTTACGTAACTATAATGTTATGAAAATATTATGTTTAAAAACTTTCTCCTAAGTAATAAATTAAATTTTAAACTTCCTATTTCTTTTTTAAAATTTTAAAAAGTTTTTATTTTTCGGATAAAAATTCTAAATATGTAAAATATTATACCTGAAAATGTCTTTCAATAACATTGATTTTTTCATCAGCCATAGCGAAACGATTAAAAGCCTGTATTATAATAAGGTATTAACGAGCGCAGACATCAGCAATTATACCGGTAAAAGTATTCCGCATGTAATCAAGGTGTTAAATGAGTTGATCAAAGCCGGCTACGTAGCCGAAAAAGGTTTCGCCATTTCCAGCGGCGGGCGCAAACCATTAAATTACTCCCTCGTCCCGGATACGCATTATATCTTATCGGTGGCCATGGATCAGTTTTCAGCCCAGATGGTGATCGTGGATATGAACAATAATTTTATAACAGAAACAAAACGTTATGAATTTGACCTGCATCTTTTACAACCAAAAACTTTTGTAAATTATCTAAACCAGTTTATTGATGATTCAACCATTACTAAAACAGCAATTATCGGCATCGGAATTACCATGCCGGGATTTGTAAATACAGAAGAAGGCGTAAATTATAGCTACTTAAAAGTGCCCGGTCAAACTTTGGTAGCTTATATAGAGCAAAATATTTCCATCCCTGTTTTTCTGGATAACGATTCTACTGCCATTGCGTTGGCCGAACAAAAGTTTGGTGTAGCCGCGCACATTAAAAATGTGATGGTGCTGAATTTGGGTTGGGGGATTGGTTTGGGCATGATCCTGAACAATCAGATTTTTCGCGGCAACAACGGTTTGGCAGGAGAATTCAGCCATATCCCACTTTTTAAAAACGGAAAACTGTGCAACTGCGGCAAGCATGGTTGCTTGGAAACAGAAGCTTCCCTGATTGCGGTAACGGCTAAGGCCAAAGAAGGGATCAAAAAAGGACAGATCACCAGTTTGGCGGCTTATGAAGATATCGATGCGGATATTATCATTACTGAAGCTATTAAAGGCGATGTTTTTTCGGTAAAACTGATTTCGGAAGCTGCTTATCATGTGGGCGAAGGTTTAGCCATATTGATCCATTTGATGAATCCGGCAGCCATAGTTTTAAGTGGTAAAGGAAGCATTGTAGGGAAATTATGGCTTTCGCCAATTCAGCAGGCCATCAATGAGCATTGCATTCCGATGCTTACTAATCATACCGAATTGATTATTTCAAACTTAAACACTAAAGCGCAGCTGATTGGCGGTGCTGCCCTGGTGGTAGAGCATTTCGGGAAAATCCTGGAAAGCAAACTAACCGCCATAGAAGATAAAATTTCGGCATAATGATTAAACCTGTACTCATGAACAAAAATGATTTTAACCCGATAAAAACAGCATTGGTATTTCTGCTTGTATTGTTTTTTGCCGGAACTATACAGGCGCAGCAGCACAACATGTCTAAAAAATATGTAGTACCAACCGATCCTGCCGTGCAGCAAAAACTGGCGCAATGGCAGGATCTGAAATTCGGCCTGTTTATGCACTGGGGGACTTACAGCGAGTGGGGCGTAGTAGAAAGCTGGAGCATTTGCCCCGAAGATGAAGGCTGGACGCAACGCAAAGGCCCGTACGGCGCCACGTATGCCGGTTACGTAAAAGCGTACGAAAACCTGCAAACCACTTTCAACCCAACCAAATTCAATCCGGAAAAATGGGTTGCTGCGGCAAAAAATGCCGGGATGAAATATGTAGTTTTCACCACCAAACATCACGACGGGTTTTCCATGTTTGATACCAAACAAACGGATTATAAAATTACTGATCCGAAAACACCATTCTCCAAAAACCCGCGTGCGAACGTAACCAAAGAGATTTTCAATGCTTTCCGCAAAGAAAATTTTATGGTTGGAGCTTATTTTTCCAAGCCCGACTGGCATTCGCCTTATTACTGGTGGCCATATTTCCCTCCGAAAGACCGCAATGTGAATTATGATCCGGCTAAACATCCCGAAAAATGGAACCAGTTTAAAGATTTTACCTACAACCAGATTCAGGAATTGATGACCGGCTACGGCAAAGTAGATATTTTATGGCTGGATGGCGGCTGGGTTCGGCCGTTAAATACGGTAGATACTACGGTAGATTGGCAGCGCGGCATCAAATTCAATCAGGATATCGACATGGCAAAAATTGCAGCAATGGGCCGCAAAAATCAGCCGGGTTTGATCGTGGTTGACCGTACTGTTTCCGGTCAGTACGAAAATTACACCACGCCGGAGCAGGAAGTGCCGAAAGAGCCGCTGGATCATCCCTGGGAAAGCTGCATCACGATGGGTAATTCCTGGAGTTATGTGCCCGGAGATCATTACAAATCCACCAAAGATATTGTGCAGTTGCTGGTAAAAATCGTTTCGCGCGGCGGCAATTTGCTGATGAACATCGGTCCCGGTCCGGATGGCGATTGGGATCCGGAAGCTTACAAACGTTTGGCCGGAATCGGTTCCTGGATGAAAATCAACAGCGAAGGCATTTACAATTCCAAAGCGATTGCGCCATACTCTGCAGGCAATATTTACTTTACAAAAAACAAGGATAAAAACAGCATTTACGCTTTTGTGCTGAGTGATAAAGAAACGGTATCGCTGCCTTCAACCTTAAATCTTCCTTTAAATCAGCTTAAAAAAGTTAAAAACGTGACTTTGCTTGGAAGTAACCAGAAGCTGAAATGGAAAACCAATGCTGATGGAATTGCCTTAACCATTCCTACTGCTGCCCAAAATACAGGGCTAAAAGAAGCATCGTGTTTTAAAATTGAATATTGATTTTTAAAGAATTATTTTGCAAAAACAAACTGATATTCCTTCCGCAGAAAAAACTTTTAACCGGTTTTTAAAGGCGGTTTTACATACTGTTTTTATCGGTGTTTTTTTGGTGCCGAATGCCAAAGCGCAAACTGTTTATGAGTTAAATTCTGGCTGGAAATGTGCGCCGGTTTCGGAGGTTAAGGTTGATGGAAACGCGCTTTCTCAGCTCAATTCATCCACCCAAAGCTGGCTGCCGGCAACAGTTCCGGGCACGGTTTTGACGTCGCTTTTGAACAATAAGAAAGTGCCCGATCCTTTTTACGGGATGAACAACGAGCGCATTAAAGACATTTACACCACTGGCCGCAATTATTATACGTACTGGTTTGTAAAAGATTTTGAAGAAGCCGTGCCAACCATTGGTCATCAGGTTTATCTGAATTTCCGTGGAATCAATTATTCTGCAGAAATCTATTTGAACGGCAAAAAAGTAAACCCGAAAACGCATGTGGGCATGTTTTTGCGGGAATCATACAACGTTACTTCACTGATCAGCAAAAACGGAAAAAACCGTTTGGCCGTACTGGTTTACCCGCCCGATCCGGTTGGAAATCCGAACGGCGGACAAGGCGGCGACGGCCGGATTGCCAAAGGCGTTGGCCTGCAATATACTGCTGGCTGGGATTGGATTCAGCCGATGCGCGACCGGAATACCGGCATCTGGGATAAAGTTACCATCGAGAAAACGGGAGAAATCAATTTGATAAATCCGCATGTCATTACGGTTGTTCCGGGTGTTAGGCAAGTTTCAGGCGCACAACAACCAGCAATTATCAAAGCCTCCGCAGAATTGCAAAATCCAACAAATCATGCGGTAAAAGGAGTATTGCAATATGTGCTGGATGGAAATACGATTTCAAAATCTATCACTATTGCCGCTAATTCAACCCAAGAAGTTGCAGTTCCGGATTTCAGTCTGAAAAATCCAAAACTGTGGTGGCCAAATGGTTACGGCCCGCAAAACCTGTATAATTTAAAAATGAGTTTTGTAGCTGATGGAAAGGTTTCTGATCAGGAAAATATTTCTGTTGGTGTTCGCGAAATTTCATCAAGCTGGAATGCAGAAACGCATAGTCGGCAGATTGAAGTAAACGGGCAAAAAGTATTTATTAAAGGCGGAAACTGGATTATTTCGGATGCCATGCTGCGTTTTTCGGATGCGCGATACGATGCAGAAGTTCGTTTTCACCGCGATATGAATCTTAACCTGATTCGGGTTTGGGGCGGCGCGTTGGTAGAACGGCCGGAATTTTATCAGGCTTGTGATAAATATGGACTATTGGTTTTCCAGGATTTCTGGATTTCGGGCGATGCAGACGGCAAATGGGTTGACCCGATGAAAGCGGAAGACCAGTGGACGCGCAGGAAATACCCGGATGATCATGCTTTATATTTAAAATCTGTTTCAGATCAAATCAAACTGGTTCGTAATCACGCTTCGCTGGCCATTTGGTGCGGTGGAAATGAAATTACGCCGCCGGAAGATATTTTGCTGGCGGTTCGCGATACGATCATGCCCAAACTGGATGGCACGCGTTGGTTTGTAGAGTATTCCAATTCGGATAAAATGTCGCTAAATACGCTGGGCGGAAACGGCGATGGTCCGTACGGTATTCAGCCGCTTTCCACTTTCTGGGAAGAGCGAACCTTTCCTTTTAATTCGGAAATTGGTTCGGTTGGCGTGAGTGATTATGAATCGTTACAACGTTTTATCCCTGAAAAAAACCTGATCGCGCCGCAATTTTATGCCGATAAAAGAAACACCAAAGTTGATTCTGTTTGGGATTACCACAAGTATATTGGTTATGATGCATCTATCGATCCATACGGAAAAGCAAAAGATGCCCGCGATTTTGCCACCAAAGCGCAGTTAGTCAATTACGACCAGTACCGTGCTTTGATGGAAGGTTTCAGTTCGCACATGTGGAGCTGGTATACGGGCACGATTATCTGGAAAACGCAAAATCCGTGGACGGCGATGCGTGGCCAGATGTACGATTATTATTTGGACCCGAATGCTTGTTTGTATGGTTTACACAGTGGAAGTGAGCCGCTGCACGCAATGTACAATCCGTTTTCGGGCGTGGTTTCCATCGTGAATAATACTTTTGAAACCAAACGCGACCTGATGCTGATGGCCAGAACGATTGATATGAACGGCGCAGATAGTTTGATTACACAGGTTTTTGTAGAAGCACAGCCATCATCCGTTAAAGGTTTTTTGCCAATAAAAACAGTAGTGGAGCAGCGGGCCAAAAGTGCAGGCGTATTTCTGGTTTTGCAGATCCTCGACAAAAACAAAAATAAACTGAGCGAAAATATTTACTGGCTGCCGGATGCAACCGGTAATCATTCGGGTTTGCAAAAAATGGCTTCGTCGCAGCTGCAAACTTCAGTCCGAAAAATGGCAGATGGCAAAATTGAAGTGACGCTAAGCAACCCGGCTAAAGCGCCGTTGGCATTTTTCAACCGGTTGTCGCTAGTTGATGCCACAACGCACACACGGGTTTTGCCGGTGTTTTATGCTGATAATTATATTTCAGTGCTCCCAGGCGAGCAGAAAAAAGTAGTGCTGGAAAACGCATCTAAAATCAGCAATCCGCAGCTTTCTATCAGCGGCTGGAATTTGCCCGAACAGTTTATCAACATTAAATAAATCTACTTCAATATCAATCACACAAAATTAAATACAAAACTATGGCCCGTTTAAATTTGCTGGAAGAAACCCGATACGAAAAGTTGCCGGTAACGGTTTACCCTGATGCTTCTTTTGCCTCTAAAAAAGTGGCGAAGCGTATTGCAAACTTGATTAAAGCTAAAAATGAAATTGGTGAAAAAACGATTTTAGGTTTGGCAACAGGCGCAACGCCAGTGAAGGTTTATGCAGAACTGATCCGGATGCACCGCGAAGAAGGTTTGAGTTTTGAAAACGTAATTACCTTTAACCTGGACGAATATTATCCGATGAAACCGGATGCGGCACAAAGTTATGTAACGTTTATGAACGAGAACCTTTTTGATCATATCGATATCAAAAAGGAAAACATACACATTCCGGACGGCACGCTGAAACAGGAAGACGTGGCTGCGTTTTGTCTGGAATACGAAAAAAAGATCAGTGCTTACGGCGGTCTGGATTTGCAGGTTTTAGGGATCGGCCGAACTGGGCACATCGGTTTTAACGAACCGGGATCGGCCCCGAACTCCGGCACACGTCTGGTTACTTTGGATGATCTGACGCGCCGGGATGCTTCCCATGATTTTGGCGGAAAAGAAAACGTGCCGGTAAAAGCCATTACGATGGGCATCGGAACGATTTTTAAAGCAAGGGAAATTATCCTGATGGCTTGGAACAATAAAAAAGCTTCCATCATCAAAAAAGCAGTTGAAGGCGAGATTTCCTCGGATGTTCCGGCAACTTATCTGCAATTGTCTGATAATGTGGAGTTTGTGCTGGATGAAGGTGCGGCGGCTGGCTTAACCCGCTTCAATACGCCCTGGTTGGTTAAGGATTGCATTTGGACGGATCAACTCATTAAAAAAGCAGTCATCTGGCTGGCAAATGCAGTAAACAAACCTGTTTTAAAGTTAACCGAAGAAGATTACAACAACCACGGCATGGCGCAACTGGCCACCGAAAAAGGACCGGTTTACAACATCAATATCAATATTTTTAACCAGGTGCAGCATACGATTACGGGCTGGCCAGGCGGTAAACCTAATGCTGATGACAGCCAGCGGCCGGAACGTGCCGAACCTGCTAAAAAACGGGTCATTGTGTTTTCACCGCACCCGGATGATGATGTGATTTCTGTGGGCGGCACTTTTATCCGTTTGGTTGATCAGGGCCATGATGTGCATGTGGCTTATCAAACTTCGGGCAACAATGCCGTTTGGGATGATGATGCGTTGCGTTACGTAGAGTTTGCGATTGATTTTGCTAAAAGCCAGGGCGATGCAGCTTCCGGATTGGAAAGTTTGTATGATAGTCTGCGCACTTTCTCTCAAAACAAACAACCGAATGAAGCTGATCCGCAGGAAATGAAAACGGTAAAAGGTCTGATCCGAAAAGGAGAAGCAATTGCCGGAGCACGTTTTGCAGGCGTTCCGGATGCGAAGATTCATTTCATGGATCTGCCTTTTTATGATCGCTCTAAAGTTCAGAAAAACGTAAATTACGAGGATGATATTCAGGAAACCATCAAGCTTTTGCAGGCGGTAAAACCGCACCAGATTTTTGCTGCCGGGGATTTTGCTGATCCGCATGGTACGCACAGAATCTGTTTCGATATTATGGTGGAAGCTTTGAAACGTTTAAAAGATGAAGAGTGGACGAAAAACTGCTGGATCTGGCTGTACCGAGGCGCATGGCATGAGTTTGAAACGCATGAAATTGAAATGGCCGTACCACTTTCTCCGCAAGAAGTGATCCGCAAAAGGCTGGCCATTTACAAGCACCAGTCGCAAAAAGATTTGCCGGTTTTTCCGGGTGATGATTCCAGAGAGTTCTGGGTTCGGGCAGAAGATCGGAACCGCGAAACGGCTTGCGCTTACGATAAACTTGGCCTGGCAGAATATGAAGCGATGGAAGCTTTTGTACGATACAGGTTGGATTAATTTATTTAGCCAGTTTATCGAAAGGTTTGTTATGCCAGATTTATTTCGGCATTTCACATGCAAGTTTTAATCGTCCTGAGAGGTTCTGAAACAAGTTTAGTACGACAACTGCGGAATAACCCAATGCTTCTTTTATCAACTAAAAAACATTAACTAAAACCAGATAGAAAATGACAAATGTTTCCAGTCCGGCCGCTTCATCAGGCATAAATCCGGATAAAAGCTCTAAAGCCATCCTGATTATTGGTGCCCTGTTTTTCATTTTCGGTTTCGTAACCTGGATGAATTCCGTGCTGATTCCATATTTAAGACTGGCATGCGAACTGAATAATTTTCAATCTTATTTAGTTGCCTTTGCATTTTACATTTCTTATCTGGTGATGGCCATTCCGTCGGCATGGCTGTTAAAAAAGACAGGTTTTAAAAACGGCATGTCTGTCGGATTAGCCATCATGGCTGTTGGTGCTTTGATTTTTATTCCGGCAGCTTTAAGTAGAACTTACGTGCTGTTTTTACTGGGTTTATTTGTGCAGGGAACTGGTTTGGCGGTGCTGCAAACCGCATCAAACCCGTACATCACGATTTTGGGTCCGCCGGAAAGCGCCGCCAAACGCATCAGCATTATGGGCATCTGCAACAAAGTGGCCGGTTCTATCGCGCCAATTGTTTTGGGTGCGATTACATTGAAAGATGCCGACGGTTTAAAAGCACGTTTAGTTTCGATGCCAGCTGCACAAAAAATTACCGAACTCAACGAACTGGCACACCGTGTAATCACACCCTACATTGTTATTGTTATTATTCTGGTCATCCTGGCTATTTTGGTTTCGTTTTCCACTTTACCCGAAATCGATACCGATCATGAAGATGAAGCTGTTGCCGCAGCAAACACCAATAAAACCAGCATTTTCCAGTTTCCACATTTACTGCTGGGCGTATTTACCTTGTTTTTATATGTTGGGGTGGAAGTTTTGGCCGGAGATTCTATTATCAGTTACGGCGCCAGTCAGGGTATTCCGTTATCAACTGCAAAATTTTTCACTACCTGTACATTATTGGGAATGATTATCGGCTACATCACCGGCATCATCTGCATCCCAAAATATTTCAAACAGGAGCAAGCCTTAAAAGTATCCGCAATATTAGGTGTGATTTTTTCACTTTGTGCAATTTTTACCACTGGCTATGTTTCCGTTTTGTTTATTGCACTGCTTGGTTTGGCCAACTCGCTTTTGTGGCCTGCCATCTGGCCGCTGGCGATTGCTGGTTTGGGTAGATTTACCAAAATTGGTTCCTCGTTTATGATTATGGCCATTGCCGGCGGTGCCTTAATTCCGCTGGCTTATGGCCGTCTGGCGGATGCGGTTAATCCAACCAATGCTTACTGGCTGCTCGTTCCCTGCTATCTGTTTATTTTATTTTATGGGATAAAAGGACATCGGATTGGTGTAAAAACTTATACCATGAAAGAGGATTATCTTTAATCCTGCACCAATTTCTTGTAACTAAAACTTATGAAAAGAAGTATTTTTCTGCAACAAGCCGGTCTGTTGTCAGCTGGTTTGTTCCTAAATAAAAGTGTTTTTGCCGGATTGGTTCCTTACGCCAGCCACCGTCCGCCTTTGGCTAAAAGAAATTTTACGAGCAGGGCGGTAGAAGAGGCGATTGTGCAGTTCAAAGCCCAGGTAAAAGACCCGGAGCTGGCCTGGCTGTTTGAAAACTGTTTCCCGAATACGCTGGATACCACTGTTTTTTATGGGGTAAAAGAAGCACGCCCGGATACGTACGTGATTACGGGTGACATTGATGCGATGTGGCTGCGCGACAGCTGCGCGCAGGTGTGGCCATATCTGCCTTTTATCAAAAAAGATGAAAAGCTGCGCCAGCTGATTGCAGGCGTAATTAACCGCCAAGCGCATTGCGTGCTGGAAGATCCGTACGCTAACGCTTTTTATAAAGACGATACAAAGGTGAGCGAGTGGAAAACCGATGCTACGGATATGAAGCCCGGCATCCACGAGCGCAAGTACGAAATTGATTCATTGTGTTACCCGATCCGCCTGGCGCACCGTTACTGGAAAGAAACGGGTGATGTTTCTCCCTTCGATACAAAATGGAAAAATGCTGTCGAGCTGATCCTGCAAACGTTTAAAACCCAGCAGCGCAAAACGGATCGCGGTCCGTATCATTTCCAAAGAAATACCGAAAAGCCGACCGATACGCTGCCAATGAACGGTTACGGTTTCCCGGTGAAACCAACCGGACTGATCTGCTCGATGTTTCGCCCGAGTGACGATGCCACGATTTATCCGTATCTGGTTCCGTCCAACTTTTTTGCGGTCATCAGCTTAAAGCAAGCTGCCGAAATGGTGAATGCTATTTTTACCGACCAAAAATTGGCCTCGGAATTAACGGCTTTGGCGACCGAAGTAGAGCAGGCGATCCAGAAATATGCGATTGTGCAGCACCCGGAATTTGGCAAAATCTATGCTTTTGAAGTAGATGGTTTTGGCAACCACAACCTGATGGACGATGCCAATATACCAAGTTTGCTGGCTTTACCATATTTAGATGCCGTGGCAACAAATGATCCGGTTTACCAGAACACGCGCAAATTCGTGTTATCTGGCAGCAACCCCTATTTCTACAAAGGAAGAGCAGCGGAAGGAATCGGCGGTCCGCATGTGGGCAAGGACCACATGATCTGGCCGCTCAGCATCATTGCCCGGGGGCTGACGAGTACGGACGATACAGAGATCAAAAAGTGTATCACGATGCTGAAAACCACGCACGCCGGAACCGGATTTATGCACGAAACTTTTAACCAGGACAATCCGGCTGATTTTACGCGCAGCTGGTTTGCCTGGGCCAATACCATCTTTGGTGAGTTCTTGTGGAAAACCTATCAGCATAAACCATACCTGTTAAACAGTTAATTAAAATGAAAAAAACCTCCATACTGTTTTTATCGGTACTTTTTTTACTGATAGCCGATAGCCGAAAGCTGACTGCTCAAACCAAACACACTTTTGCCCTGGCCGACAGCGTTTTTTTGCTGGATGGTAAACCTTTTCAAATGATTTCGGGCGAAATGCATGCGCCTCGCATTCCGCGCGAATACTGGCGCGCGCGCATGAAAATGGCCAAAGCGATGGGTTTAAATACGGTTGGTACCTACGTGTTCTGGAACGCACACGAACCGATGCCCGACAAATACGATTTCAGCGGAAATAATGACATTGCCGAATTTGTAAAAACTGCCGGCGAAGAAGGTTTGTTCGTGGTGCTTCGGCCAAGCCCATACATATGCGCCGAGTGGGAATTTGGCGGTTATCCGTGGTGGTTATTAAAGGATAAAACGATGAAGGTTCGTAGTCAGGACCCGAAATTTTTGACGGCTTATAAAAACTATATTAATCAGGTTTCCAAACAGTTAGTGCCTTTGCAGGTAACGCATGGCGGCAATATTTTAATGGTTCAGTTTGAAAATGAGTACGGTTCTTACAGTGATGACAAGGCCTACCTCAACACCAACCAAAAGCTTTTTCGGGATGCTGGTTTTGATGGTGTTTTGTTTACCTGCGATGGTGCCGAGCAGATGCCGCGCGGTTATTTGCCGGGCTTTTTGCCAGCGGTAAACGGGTTGGAAAACCCGGCGGAAGTGAAGACGTTGATTAACAAGTATCATAACGGAAAAGGCCCGTATTATGTAGCCGAATGGTATCCGGGCTGGTTTGATGACTGGGGCAAAAAACACGCTGATGTTTCCGGAAAAGAAGCTGCCGAAAAGCTGGATAAAATCCTGTCCGCGGGCATTTCCATCAATATGTACATGTTTCATGGCGGCACCACGCGCGGTTTTATGAACGGTGCGAACATGAATAAGCAAAACCCGTATTCGCCGCAGGTTTCGAGTTATGATTATGATGCGCCGCTGGATGAAGCCGGAAATCCGACCGAAAAGTTCATGCAGTTTCGAAACGTGATTGCCAAACATTTGCCTGCAGGAGAAACGTTACCCGAAGTTCCGCAGAAACAAAAAACCATCTCCATTCCATCCATTAAGCTAACCGCTTTCGCCGGTTTATTTGAGCAGTTACCCAAACCGGTTGAAGCAAAAGCGCCCATCTGTTTTGAAGATTTAAACCAGGGTTATGGGTTTGTTTTGTATCGAACCACGCTCAAAAATCAAGTTGGTGGCTTGCTAAGAATCAAGCAGTTGCGTGATTATGCTACTGTTTTTATTAATGGAAAAATGGTGACTACGCTGGATAGAAGGCTGAACCAGGATTCGCTTCAACTGCAAAACATCGCCCCAAATTCGGTGCTGGATATTTTGGTGGAGAACAACGGCCGTATTAATTATGGTCCGTTTTTGAACGACAACCGGCAGGGAATTACCGAAAGCGTTTTGCTGAACGGAAGCGAACTGACGGGCTGGAAAATGTATCCCTTTCCATTTGAAGATTTAAAAAGATGGAATTATACCGGTAAAAACAGCATGGGCAAACCAGCTTTGTACAAAGGCACTTTTAACTTAAATGAAACCGGCGATACTTACCTGGATATGCGCGGTTTTGGCAAAGGCTTTGTGTTTTTAAACGGACATCATCTGGGCAAATACTGGCAAATCGGTCCGCAGCAAACCATTTATGTGCCTTCGGTTTGGTTGAAAAAAGGACAGAATGAAGTGGTGGTTTTTGATGAACTGAAATCCGGCCACACGCAGTTATCAACTTTGGATCATTCGATTCTGGATCAGTTATCCGCAGCAAAATAATTCAGCATGAAAAAAAATACGAGTTGGAAAATTACGGTGATACTGTTTTTATGCACCATTTTTTGGAATGCCAAAGCGCAGGAAGCAAACCCTAAATTTCCGCTGATTCCGTACCCGACAGCTTTAACCGCCGGAAAAGGAACGTTCAATATTACGGCTAATACACGTATCATTTCTGCCGATGGACGGTTTCAGAATGAAGCAGAACAGCTCAATTTATTGATCGAACAATATTTGGGCAAATCACTTAAAATAAGTAGTGGCAGTGCGGCCAGAAATATTTCTTTGCGGTATGACGATGCTGTTAAAGCACCCGAAGGTTATCAATTAAATATCACCGAAAACGCAGTAATACTGGTGGCCAAAGAACCAGCTGGCATGTTTCGCGCGGTAGAAACTTTACGGCAATTGCTGCCTGCAGATGAACACAGCACCACTTTTTTAAAGAAACTTTCACTTCCAGCAGTAATTATTTCCGATCATCCGGCTTTTGCCTGGCGTGGGATGCATTTGGATGTTTCGCGGCATTTTTTCTCGGTTGATTATCTGAAGAAGTTTATCGACCTGCTGGCTCTGTACAAATTCAACAAATTTCATATCCATTTAACAGATGATCAGGGCTGGCGCATCGAGATCAAAAAATACCCGAAACTGACGGAAGAAGGTGCCTGGCGCACGTTTAATAATCAGGATTCGGTGATGATTGCAAAATCAAAAGATAATCCCGATCTGGCACTTGATCCTAAACATATTATCCAGCGCGATGGCAAAACTTTGTATGGCGGTTTTTACACGCAGGAGGAAATGAAAGGCGTGGTTGCTTATGCTTTGGCGCGCCACATCGATATTATCCCCGAAATTGATATGCCCGGCCATATGATGGCGGCAATTGCCAGTTATCCGTTTTTGAGTTGTACTGGCGGAAGCAAGTTTGGCAAGCTTTTTACCACGCCAATTTGCCCAAGCAACGAATCTACTTATGAATTTGCCGAGAATGTTTTTACGGAGATTATGCAGATTTTTCCGAGCGAATACATCCACATTGGCGGTGATGAGGTGGACCGTACGAGCTGGGAACAATCCGAATCGGCCAGGGCTTTTATGGCTAAAAATGGCTTGAAAACTTCCGGCGAATTGCAAAGCTATTTCATCAACCGGATGGAAAAGTTTTTCAATTCCAAAGGCAGAAAACTGATTGGCTGGGACGAGATTCTGGAAGACGGCATCAGCCCGACCGCGATGGTTACTTACTGGCGGACCTGGGTTCCGAACGCACCAATTAAGGCGGCAAAAAATGGAAATCAGGTGGTAATGTCGCCCGGGAACCCGCTTTATTTTGATAATGAGCCGGATCAGAATTCCATCTCCAACGTGTATCACTTCAACCCAATTCCGAAAGGATTAACGGAGAAAGAAGCCAAAAATATTATTGGTGCGCAGGCAAATACCTGGTCGGAATGGATCCCGACAGAAAACCGTGCGGATTACATGGTTTTTCCGCGGATGACAGCTTTGGCAGAGCGTTTATGGACAAATAAAGATGAGTACGAAAGCTATCAGGAACGCCTGAAAATGAATTTTCCACGTTTGGATGCCTTGCACGTGCATTACCGTTTGCCGGATGTTAATGGTTTGGTGGAGCAGAGCGTTTTTGTGGATTCAACCGTTTTAAATCCGCAGAAACCGCTACCCGATTTAACGCTGCGTTACACCATCGATGGTACTTTGCCCGACGTAAATTCTACGCCGCTCAATGCTTCTTTTACCATACAAAAATCCATGTTTATCCGGCTGGCTGCTTTTACGCCAAGCGGTAGCAGAGGCGATGTGTACAACCTGCATTACACACAGCAAACGCTGGCCGAACCGGCAAAACCGGCCGGAATTGCCAATGGATTGATCTGCAGTTATTATCCGGGCGAATATAAATCGGCCAAATTAATGGCTGGGCAACCAAAAATTGCGATCAGAGTTGATGAAATCATTGTGCCAAAAGAAGTAGTTGCGCCAAGTTTTGGGTTGAAATATACTGGTTATCTGGAGATTCCGGCAGATGGGATTTACAGTTTTTATCTGACTTGTGATGACGGAGGCATCCTGCAAATTGCTGGCAGAGAAGTAGTTAACAACGATGGCTGGCACGGCCCGATTGAAAAAAGCGGACAAGTTGCTTTAAAAGCTGGTTTGCAACCCATTGCGTTGGATTTTGTGGAAGGTGGCGGCGGTTATACGCTAAAACTGAAATATAGTGCAAATGGCTCTGCGATAACAGAAGTCCCGTCAGTATGGTTAAAACATTAACATGAAAAAGCTGCTCACCATTTTTATCCTGCTAAAAACAGTATCGGGCTTTGCGCAATCCGCACCAAAACCGTATGGCGTGCTGCCCACTAAAGCGCAGCTGAACTGGCACGAAATGGAAATGTATTGCATTATCCATTTTGGCGTGGATACTTATACCGATAAAGAATGGGGTTTTGGTGATGAAAATCCGGTTATTTTCAACCCGAAACAGTTTAATGCCGAGCAGATTGTAGGCGCGGCAAAAGCAGGTGGTTTTAAAGGTGTGGTGATTGTGGCCAAACACCACGACGGACTGTGCATCTGGCCAACCAAAACTACCGAACATAACATTAACCAAACCAGCTGGAAAAACGGCAAAGGCGACATGGTGAAAGAATACCAGCTGGCCTGCCAGAAACTGGGCATGCAAATGGGTTTATACTGCTCGCCTTGGGACCGGAACAGTGCTTTTTATGGGAAGCCGGAATATGTAGAAATCTATCGCGCGCAGTTGAAAGAACTGTACAGCAATTATGGCAAACTTTTTATTTCCTGGCACGATGGTGCTAACGGTGGCGACGGTTATTACGGCGGCGCGCGGGAAGTGAGAAAAATTGACCGGACGACTTATTACGGCTGGCCAGCCACGTGGGCGATCACGCGGAAAATGCAGCCCTCGGCAACGATTTTTGGCGATGTTGGTCCCGATGTGCGCTGGGTAGGAAATGAAGAAGGCCATGCCGGAGAAACTTCGTGGGCCACTTATTCGCCCATGGCGCCGGATTCGGGCAAAACTGCTTCAAACGGTTACGTAAAATACTGGCTGGGCGTGGAAGGTACGCGCAACGGAAGCTACTGGATGCCAGCCGAATGCGATGTTTCGCTGCGGCCGGGCTGGTTTTATCACCAAAGCCAGAATGCGCAGGTAAAATCTCCTTACACTTTGCTGGATCTGTATTATAAAAGCGTTGGCCGAGGTGCTAATCTGGATTTAGGTTTATCGCCCAATAAAGATGGTTTGCTGGAGGAAGAAGACGTAAGTTCTCTCAAAAAATTCGGTGATATTTTGAAGGAAACTTTCGCCGTAAATCTGGCTGAAAACGCTAAGCTAACAGCCAGTAATATCCGTTGTAAAAACAGTAAGCAATATGGTCCGCAATTTTTGCTGGATCAAAACCGCTATTCTTACTGGGCAACTGATGATGCGGTGAAAACGCCGGAATTAATGCTTGATTTAGGTTCCGAAAAAACGTTTAACGTGATCCGGCTGCGGGAAAACATCAAGTTGGGGCAACGGATTGAAGGTGTTGCAATTGATGTTTGGGAAGATAACAACTGGCAGCAAATTGTTTTGGCAACCAGTATTGGCGCAAACCGGCTGATCCGTTTACCACAAAATATTACGGCGCAAAAAGTTCGTCTGCGCATTACCAAATCTCCGGTTTGTATTGCTTTGAGCGATTTCGGTTTGTACAAGGAACCAGTACATTTATCGGCTCCGATCATCAGCAGAGATCAAACAGGAATGGTAAAAATTGGAACAGATGCGCCGGTTTCGGCCTTGCATTTTACTTTGGATGGAACGATGCCGACTGCAAATTCTCCATCTTACAAAACCCCTTTTTTGTTGAAAAATGGCGGTTTGGTTAGGGCTGTTGCGATGGAAGGCAGTCAGGTTGGCGAGGTAAATTCGGCACAATTAGAGGTAAGCAAAGCCGGTTGGAAAGTGCTGGAAAACGATGCATCAACAAAACCCCAAAATGCTATTGATGAAGATGGAAATTCTTTGTGGAGCACGCTCAAAACTGATAGCACGCAGCAGTTTTCATCAGGAACAATCCGTATTGATTTGGGCAAATCTACTCAGATCTCAGCTTTCACCTACTTGCCTCGTCAGGATAAAAAACTGGCTGGCATGGTAGATCAGTACTCTTTTTATGCCAGTAAAAATGGTGTTGACTGGGAGGAGATTTCTAACGGCGAGTTTTCTAATATCCGTGCAAATCCAATTAACCAGGTGGTGCAATTGCCGCATCCAATTACGGCAAAATACATTCGTTTTGTGGGAAAACACAGTGTAAACGGTAACGGGATTACGGTTGCAGAAATTGGCATTATCAGCACAAAATCATCAAACTAAAAGCATTGAAAGTGAACAGATACCAATTTTTAGTGCATAAAAGAAGCATTGTAGTTTTAACGTTTCTGCTGATTGCTGAAAGCTCTAAGCTGATGGCGCAAAACAGTTTTAAAGGGCTGGAGCATTTGTTTACCACACCAAATAATTACGTGGTGCAGCACACCAATCAGACGTTGAAGATGGATGGAAACCTGCAGGAAAGCGACTGGCAAAAAGCAGCCTGGACAACTGATTTTGTGGATATTGAAGGTAACCTGAAACCTTTGCCAGCTTATAAAACGCAGGTGAAAATGTTGTGGAACGATTCCACTTTATTTATCGCTGCAAAATTGCAGGAACCGCAGGTTTGGGCCACGCAAACGCATCACGACGATATTATTTTTAAGGATAATGATTTTGAGATTTTCATCGATCCGGATAATAACACACATCAGTATTTTGAAATTGAGGTAAATGCGATCAATAAAATTTTCGATCTTTTTTTGCCGAAACCTTACCGCAATGGTGGCGACGCGCTGATTGGCTGGGATGTGGAAGGATTGAAATCGGGCGTTAAAATTGATGGAACGCTGAATAATTCAAAGGACATAGATAAAGGCTGGACGGTAGAAATGGCAATTCCGCTGAAGAGTTTGCGCATGGGTTTTCCATTTAATATGCCGGAAGAAGGCACGCAATGGCGCATCAATTTTTCACGCGTGGAGTGGGACACCAAAATCGAAGGCAACAAAAATGTGAAATTAACGGATGCTTCCGGAAAAAATTTGCCGGAACGCAACTGGGTTTGGTCACCACAAGGCGTAATCAACATGCATTACCCGGAACGCTTTGGTTATCTGCAGTTTACCCGGAAAAGCGATGCTGTTTTTATCATGCCTTTTTCTGAAAAGCAGAAGCAGTATTTGTGGCTGATTTATTACCGGCAAAAACAGTATTTTGAAAAAAATGCACACTATGCTTCAGGTTTAAATGAGCTGGAAATCAGCCCAAAACAAACGATAGACGGACAGCAAAACCAGTTGGAAATGCAGTCGGCCAGTCGGCAGTTTACCGCTACAATTGCTGATCAAAACGGAAAAACGATTAAAATTAATGATGAAGGACTGATCGAAATACCAAAATAAAACCATGAGTAACCGCAGAAAATTTTTGAAAGCAAGTTTGCTGGCCAGTTTATCCACAGCCGTTTTGCCTTCCGTTTCCCGTTCGGAAATGCTGTTTTTATCGCGTAAAAAACGATGGAAACATTGGGTTTGGACAAATCCGAATCTGAAAGATACGGAGGAACAACTGTCCGAACGTTATCAGAAATTTTACGATGCCGGCATCCGCGGGATATTTTTTGAGAATGACAGCGAGAAGCATTTCCGCGCAGCAAAAGCACATAAAATAGAAGCCCACCGCTGGATCTGGACGATGAACCGCGGCGAAAAAACGCTGCTGGACACGCATCCGGAATGGTATGCGGTGAACCGTAAAGGCGAATCCTGCGCCACGAATCCGCCTTATGTGGGTTATTACCGCTGGCTTTGTCCTTCGCGCGAGGAAGTGAAAAATTACCTCGCCAACGATTACGAAACGGCTTTAAAAAAGGATTATGTAGATGGCATCCACCTGGATTACGTGCGTTTTTGCGATGTGATTTTGCCGGTAAATTTGTGGGACAAATACGGCATCGTGCAAACAAGCGAACTACCGGAATATGATTATTGCTACTGCCAGGTTTGCAAAGAAGCTTATAAAAAAGAAACTGGTGAAGATATAGATTTGGTGCAATATCCGGAAGCAAGCCCATCGTGGCGGTTATTTCGGTATCAGCGTGTAAACCAGGTAGTTGAAAGGCTGACGAATGTAGCCCGGTCTTACAAAAAACCGATTACGGCAGCCGTTTTTCCAACGCCGGATATTGCGCACCGCAACGTGCGGCAGGATTGGGTAAACTGGAATATCAACGGTGCTTTCCCGATGATTTATCATGGTTTTTACAAGGAAAATATCGAATGGATCGGTTCGGCGGTGAACGAAGGCGTAACGGCGTTGCATGGCAAATTTCCATTGTTTGCCGGTTTGTATCTGTCTGATTTTAAGAATGATGACGAAGTGCAGCAAGGCATGGAAACCGCTTTGCGTAATGGTGCGGCAGGTATTTCGCTTTTTGGAAATGTTACGGACGGAACATTACTGGCCTTGAAAAATGCTTCTGCAAAAATTCCGTTTCATAAAGCATGAAAGCAAGCCTTTTTATACTGATGCTGTTTTTATCAGCTAAAAATTGGGCACAAACACCGGAAATCCGCAATAATTATGTAGATGAAAAAGGTTTGCCTCGCCTTAAAATTGAGCGCAGCATGATTTTTACGCCTGGAGATAGCGGTTTGTACAATCATCATCCTTCCATCATCAGCTTTAAAAACAGGTTTTATGCACTATGGTCGAATGGTTTAAAGGATGAAGATTCGCCGGGGCAGCGCGTGGTTTATGCGGTTTCTTCGGATTTTGTGCATTGGTCGGAGCCGGAAGTTTTGGCCAATCCAACCAAAACCAACGATACTTTAAACGTGCTGACGGCGGCGGGCTGGTATCAGCATAACGGCACGCTGGTGGCTTACTTTGGAGAATACACCAGGCATCGCCAGAACACCAACCTGTATGCTGTTACCAGCGAGGACGGCGAGCATTGGGGTACCGAAATTGATCTGAATCTTCCGCTGATCCCGAACCACGGGCCGCAGCAGTTAAAAGGCGGCAGATTGCTCATCAGCGGGAATTTTTTGTTTCCTTACACCGATGATCCGATGGGGATTTCTGGCTGGAAAACCAGTAGCTTTTATGCAGATTCGCTTTACACTCAGGATAATTCATCTGCTTTCTATAAACCTGCGGAGAAAAATGGTTTCCCGCCGCTTTGCGAAGGCTCTTTTTACCAGACCAAAAACGGCGTGATCCATATGCTTTTACGCGTAACCGGCAAAGGCTGGAAAGGCCGTTTATGGCTGACCGAAAGTGCCGATAATGCCAAAACCTGGAGTAAACCGCAGGAAACTTTATTCAGCGATAACGACAGCAAATTCCATTTCGGGCATTTGCCGGACGGCCGAGTTTATTACGTTGGCATCCCGGATACACTGCATCATTATGACCGTAACCCATTGATTTTGAGTATATCTGATAATGGAAAACTGTTCAATCATCACTATATTATTGCTGACGAAATTTATAAACTGAAGCAGGAAGGGCTTTGGAAAGGCGGCCAGTATGGCTATCCGCACACGATGATTCAAAATGGCTGGATGTACGTGATTGTTTCCAGGGTGAAGGAATCAGTGGAGATTTTAAGGTTTAAACTGGATCAGATAACAAAATAACGAATGCTTCTTTTACCATTATAATTTATGAATACGAATATAATAAATATCAAACGCGGCCTGGCCATGCTTCTTTTAGCGGCCCATTTTCATCAACCTGCATCCGCGCAGCAAAGCCAGAATTTAACCAAATATGTGGATCAATATATCGGCACGGGCGGCCACGGCCATGTTTTTGTAGGCGCGAATGTTCCTTTTGGTGCGGTACAACTGGGGCCAAGCAATATTGCGCAAGGTTGGGACTGGTGCTCCGGCTACCACATTACCGATTCTACCATTGTTGGTTTTCAGCATACGCATTTAAGCGGAACCGGAATTGGTGATCTGGGCGATTTATCTTTTATGCCCACAACCGGCGCCATCAAACTAACCAAAGGCACGCAGCAGGATATTTACAGCGGCTATACTTCGCTTTTCAGTCGCAAAGATGAAATTACCAAACCCGGTTTTTACGCCGTAAAATTAAAACGTTATGATATTGGTGTACGGCTAACGGCCAGCGAACGTGTTGGTTTTCATGAATATACGTTCCCGAAAAACGATCAGTCGCACATCATCATTGATTTGAAGGAAGGTTTAAACTGGGACAGGCCGACGAAAACTTCCATCAAACAACTGAATGTCACAACGATTACAGGCTATCGTTTTTCTACCGGTTGGGCCAAAGATCAGCGGATTTTCTTTGCAGCAGTTTTTTCAAAACCGATCAAAAACTTCTCTGTGTATGACAGTCTGATAGCCAAAACCGGTACTGCTTTAACCGGCGAAAAAGTAAAAGGCGTTTTAACGTTTGCCACAACAGCCGGCGAAAAAGTGCTGATCAAGGTTGGCGTTTCTCCGGTGAGTGAAGAAAATGCATTGATGAATATTCAGGCGGAGATTCCGGGCTGGAATTTTAATCAGGTAGAGGCAGAAGCAGATCAGAAATGGAACAAAGTGTTGCACAAAGTAGAAATTACAACTGCTGATGAGACGCAAAAACGCATTTTTTATACGGCCATGTTCCACAGCATGATCGCGCCTTCCATCTTTAATGATCATAATGGCGATTACCTCGGCACCGATAAAAAAGTATATGCAAAAGCAGCATTTACCAACCTCACCACATTTTCTTTGTGGGATACTTACCGCGCTTTAAATCCGCTTTATACGTTGATCCAGCCGGAAAAAATAAACGATATTGTAAACACCATGCTGGCCATTTACCAGCAGCAGGGCAAGTTGCCGGTTTGGCATTTAATGGGCAATGAAACCAATACCATGGTGGGTTATAGTGCTGTGCCCGTTATAGTTGATGCGTATTTAAAAGGTTATAAAGGCTTTGATGCCGAGCTGGCTTACAAAGCCGTAAAAGCCAGTGCGATGGATACCGACCGTGCCTTGCATTATGTACAAAAATATGGTTTTATCCCGGCAGACAGCACGGTGGAATCTGTGGCGATGGGTTTGGAATATGCGGTTTCTGATAACGCAATTGCCATGATGGCGCAGAAAATGGGTAAAACTGCAGATTACGAATACTTCCATAAGCGAGGTCAGAATTATCATTATTACTTCGACCCGAAAACACATTTTATGCGCGGCCGGATTTCGGCTACGAAATGGAGAACGCCTTTTAGTCCGTTTGAATCGCGCCATCGTGCTGATGATTACACGGAAGGAAATGCCTGGCAATATACCTGGCTGGTGCCGCAGGATGTGAAAGGTATGATTGCGATGCAGGGCGGCGATAAAGCTTTTCTGGTCAAACTCGATTCCCTGTTTATCGCGCAGGGCAGCATGGGCAAAGAAAGTTCGCCGGATATTTCTGGTTTGATCGGGCAATATGCGCACGGAAACGAGCCGTCGCACCACATTACTTATCTGTATCCGTATGCCGGTCAGCCCTGGAAAACGGCCGAAAAAGTGCGCTACATCATGAACCGTTTTTATACCGATAAAACAGATGGGATCATTGGTAATGAGGATGTTGGGCAAATGTCGTCCTGGTATATTTTATCGTCGCTGGGTTTTTATCAGGTGAATCCTTCCAGCGGCGTTTACGTGTTTGGCAGTCCGCTTTTCAACGAAGCAACACTGCAACTGGCTGCCGGCAAAAAGCTGCATATTATCGCTAAAAATAACAGTGCACAGAATATTTATATTCAGGGTGCTTCTTTTAACGGCAAAAAATTCAGCCATTCTTACATCACTTATCAGGAGCTGACACAAGGCGGAGATTTAGTGCTGGAGATGGGCAGCAAACCAAGTGCAACCTGGGGCGTTTTGCCGGCTGATCGGCCGCAGATTTAAGAAGTGATTCATCAGGAAATTCTTAAATAATAAGTTAATTTGGATACTTCTTTTATCATGAAAAAATTGCTGTTCCTGTTATTTCCGGTACTTGTTTCGACGGCATTTTCGCAGCCGAAAAGTGCCGAATTTAATCCGCAAAACCTGGAAATCAAATGGGAAATCATCCGGAATAACGATCAGGGCAAGGCGCAAACGCTTTCGGCGCTAACCATCATCAACCACGATCAAAACAGCTTACCGGCAAGCGGCTGGAAACTGTTTTTTAATTTTGAGCGGATGATCCGATCGGTTTCCGGGCCGGTAAATTCAAGTTATTTTAACGGTGATTTATTCTGTTTCTCACCAGAAAAAGGTTTCAAAACATTAAAAAATGGCGAATCTTTTCGCACCGAAATTATTTCTGCAGATTGGGTAATTAACAAAACGGATGCACCTTCCGGGTTTTACTGGATTAATGATCAGAACCCAAATCAGCAAATTTCCATCAACAACATCACTTTAATTCCTTCCACCAAACCCGAACAGTTTTTGCGGGATCCAACGGATTTGGTGCCCGCCATTACGCCGGAAATCGTTTTTAACCAAAATAAAAATCTGGTAAATGTTTCTGCGGAATCTTTGCCGCCGGTTTTCCCAACGCCGGTTAGTTATCAGTATAAAACCGGTCAGTTTTTGCTGGATGGAAATGTTGCCATTCAGGCCGATGCTGTTTTTATGCCCGAAAAATTGGTGTTGCAGCAGCTGTTATCCGAAGTTTTAAATTCAGCTGCAAAGCAAAATTCAACCCAAAAAATAATTTTATCGGTAAACAAAGCACTGGCTCCCGAAGCTTATGAACTGAAAATTTCTTCAACCCAAATCACCATTCTGGCTGCGGATAATGCCGGGATTTTCTACGGCATTCAGTCTTTAAAAAGTATGTTTCCTGCGGAAGTTTGGTCTAAAAAACAAACAAGTATTACGCTGCTTGGCATCGAAGTAAAAGATGCGCCAAGATTTGGTTACCGTGGTTTGCTGATTGATGTGGCCCGGAATTTCCAAACGAAAAACGAGGTGTTGAAAGTGCTGGATTTGATGGGAAACTACAAACTCAACACGTTGCACCTGCATTTAAATGATGATGAAGGCTGGCGACTGGAAATTTCGGCCTTGCCGGAACTGACTTCAGTTGGCTCTAAACGCGGCCACACGCTGGATTCCAAAGA
Organism: Janthinobacterium lividum; assembly: GCA_050954285.1. Taxonomy (GTDB): domain Bacteria; phylum Bacteroidota; class Bacteroidia; order Sphingobacteriales; family Sphingobacteriaceae; genus Mucilaginibacter_A. The sequence goes on from JBPBPL010000012.1 coordinate 38,220, forward strand.
TCATTTGCCGCCATCGTATGGGTCTGGCCCGAAGGTAAATAACCCGTACGGCAGCGGTTTTTATACCAAAGCAGATTTTGTGGAGATTTTGCAGTATGCCAAAACGCGGCACATCACCGTGATACCGGAAATTGAAACGCCCGGCCATGCGCGTGCGGCCATCAAAGCGATGGATGCGCGCTATCGGATGCTTCTTTTAGCAGGTAAAAAACAGGAAGCCGAACGTTATTTACTGCACGATTTAGGCGATCAATCGGTTTACCGCTCGGTACAAAACTGGAATGATAACGTAGTGGATGTTTCGATGCCATCAACGTATAGCTTTTTGGAAACCGTTGCAGATGAGGTAATTGCAATTTATAAAGAAGCCGATGCACCTTTAAAAACGATTCACTTTGGCGGAGATGAAGTGCCGGCCGGCGTTTGGGAGAAGTCAGCCGCTTATCAAAAACTTCGGGCAACGCATCCGGAGATTAAAAGCACCGATGATTTGTGGTATTATTACTTCGGAAAAGTTAATCAACTCCTTAAAAAACGAAATTTATATGCCTCTGGCTGGGAAGAAGCCGGTTTGCGCAAAACGGTTTTAAACGGACAAAAAACGAATGTTCCGAACCGGAATTTTGCCGATCAAAATTTTCATTTGTATGTCTGGAACAACGTAATCGGCGGCGGTGCCGAAGATTTGGCTTATCAACTGGCCAATGCCGGTTATCCGGTTGTGCTTGGCAATGTGACGAATTTGTACTTTGATATGGCTTATCAGAAAGCGTTTGACGAGCCGGGTTATTACTGGGGAAGCTATATCGATGTGGATAAACCGTTCAAATTTATTCCATATAATTACTTCAAAAACTCCAGCGAAACCAGTTTTGGAAAGCCAGTAAATGCCAATTTTTATGCCTTAAAAGAAGCATTGACTGAAAAAGGAAAAGCCAATATCGTGGGTATCCAGGGATTGCTTTGGGCTGAAACCGTGAAAGGGCCGGAGCGATTGGAATATATGCTGCTGCCAAAAATGCTTGGTTTGGCCGAACGTGCCTGGGCGAAAGACCCGGATTGGGCAACCGAACCGGATTCGGCCAAAAGCAAGATTTTGTATGAGCAGGCCTGGTCGGTTTTTACCAATGTTTTGGGTCGGAAAGCATTGCCGCGATTGAGTTATTTGAATGGTGGATTTAATTACCGTATTCCAACGGCTGGCGTTTTGGTGGAAAACGGACAGGTAAAAGCCAATGTACAGTTTCCGGGAATGCTGATTCGATACACGACTGACGGCAGCGAACCAAATGGAAGCAGCGCGGTTTATACCAAACCAATTAACCAAAAAGGAACTTTAAAATTTAGTGTTTTCAACTTATCCGGCAGAAGCGGGCGAGTAGTTTCAATTATCAACCCATAAAAATTATCGATGAAAAAGATTTGGATTGTATTTTTTGCAGTAATCAGTTTTAAAAGTTTTGCCCAGCAGGTAAACCAAATTTCTGATCCGGTGGAGTGGATCAATCCGCTGATGGGTACGGATTCCAAGCCGAGCTTATCCAACGGAAACACTTACCCGGCTATTGCTTTGCCTTGGGGAATGAACACCTGGACGCCGCAAACCGGCGCGATGGGCAGCGGCTGGCAATACCAGTACGCGGCGGATAAAATCCGTGGTTTTAAGCAAACGCACCAGCCTTCGCCCTGGATGAATGATTACGGGCAATTTGCAATTATGCCGGTTACCAAGCATTTAAAGTTTACGCAGGATGACCGCGCCAGCTGGTTTTCGCATAAAGCAGAAATAGCCAAGCCGTATTATTACAGCGTTTATCTGGCCGATGCAGATGTAACGACCGAAATTACACCGACAGAACGCGCGGCACAGTTCCGGTTTACTTTTCCGAAAACCGACAGTTCTTTTGTGGTGGTTGATGCGCTGGATAAAGGTTCATACATCAAAATTATCCCGCAGGAAAACAAGATTATCGGTTATACCAAGCGTTATGCAGCTGGTAAAATGCAAAATTTCAAGAATTATTTTGTACTGATTTTTGACAAGCCTTTTACCATTTCCAAAGCCTGGCACGGCAAAACTTTAGCGCAGGATTCGCTGGAAATTACCGGCGATCATTGTGGCGCGATCATCGGTTTTAAAACCACAAAAGGCGAAAAAGTAGGGGTAAAAACAGCATCGTCTTTTATTAGTTTTGAGCAGGCTGAACTCAACCTGAAACGAGAACTGGCCGGCGATAGTTTTGATCAAACCAAAGCCAAAGCCAAAGATGTGTGGAACAAAACGCTGAACCATATTCAGGTGGAAGGCGGAACGGAAGATCAGATGCGCACGTTTTATTCCTGTTTTTACCGTACGCTTTTCTTCCCAAATAAAATGTATGAAATTGATGCCAAGGGAGTTATACAGCATTATAGTCCTTTTAATGGCAAGATCATGCCGGGATATTTATTTGCCGGAACTGGTTTCTGGGATACTTTCCGCGCGCTTTATCCATTTTTGAATTTGGTTTATCCTGCGATCAATAAAGAAATGCAGCAGGGTTTGATCAACGATTACAAAGAAGGCGGCTGGCTGCCGGAGTGGTCAAGTCCGGGTTATGCAGATGTAATGGTGGGCAATAATTCGGCTTCGGTTGTGGCTGATGCGTATATCAAAGGAATGCGCGGTTATGATATTAATACATTATATCAAGCATTGCTGCATGGCGCAAACGGCGAAGGGCCGGAAGGAACGGGACGAACCGGCGTAAAATATTACAACGAGCTGGGTTATGTGCCTTACGATGTTAAAATTAATGAAAATGCTGCGCGGACTTTAGAATATGCTTATGATGATTTTGCGATTTCGCAGTTGGGAAAAGCTTTAAACCGGCCAAAAGCAGAAACAGATTTGTATGCTAAAAGAAGCATGAACTACCGCAATTTGTTCGACAAAGAAACCGGTTTGATGCGTGGGAAAAATAAAGACGGCAAGTTCCAGTCGCCGTTCAATCCGTTTAAATGGGGCGATGCTTTTACCGAAGGCAACAGCTGGCATTATACCTGGTCGGTGTTTCAGGATGTGCAGGGTTTAATTGATTTGATGGGCGGGAAGCAGCAGTTTGTAGCCAAACTGGATTCGGTTTTTTCGCTTCCGCCAACGTTTGATGACAGTTATTACGGGCAAACCATCCATGAGATCCGCGAAATGCAGATTGCCGGAATGGGACAATATGCGCATGGAAATCAACCCATTCAGCATATGATTTACCTGTATAACTATGCGGGCGAACCCTGGAAAGCACAGTATTGGGTGCGCGAAACGATGAATAAACTGTACAAAGCTACGCCGGATGGTTACTGCGGAGATGAGGATAACGGACAAACTTCTGCCTGGTATGTGTTTTCGGCGATGGGATTTTATCCGGTAACGCCCGTTTCGGATCAATATGTTTTGGGTGCGCCGCTGTTTAAAAAAATCACGTTGAATCTAGAGAACGGCAAAAAAGTAGTGATAAACGCAGCATCCAACTCCGCAGAAAATAAATACATCAGCACGATGAGTGTAAACGGTAAATCTTACGATAAAAACTGGTTGAGCCATTCGGCTTTGATGCAGGGCGAAAATATCAGCTTTGGCATGTCTGCAACGCCCAATAAAACCCGGGGAACGCAGGAAGCAGCTTTTCCTTACTCGTTCTCAACTTCAAAATAATGGCCCAAACTTAAAACAGGAAATGATGACCGGATCAAAATACAAATTATATGCAAGCCTGATTTTTTTGATCGTGGCAGTTTTTTCTTTTGTAGCTTGGAAGGGCAAAATTTATTCGGTAAAAACAGCATCCAGGCGGCCCAATATTATCGTTATCCTGGCTGATGACATGGGTTTTTCTGATTTAGGATGTTATGGCGGCGAAATCAATACACCAAACATCAATTACCTCGCCCAGAACGGCATCCGGTATACACAGTTTTATAATACTTCGCGCTGTTGCCCAACGCGTGCATCTTTACTTACCGGCCTGTATAATCAGCAGGCCGGTATTGGTAAAATGACCGATGCCGAAGATGAACCCGGATATCTGGGACATATTACAGAAAATGCAGTAACGCTGGCCGAAGTTTTGAAAACGGCAGGTTATCACACGGCAATGTCGGGCAAATGGCATGTATCAAACACTAACGGACAAAAATCACCAAAAGAGCAGATGGATTGGTTAAATCATCATGCCTCTCACCCGGAATTTTCTCCGATCAGCCAATATCCAACCAGCCGTGGTTTCGAGAAATATTTTGGTACCATCTGGGGAGTGATAGATTATTTTGACCCTTTTAGTTTGGTGAACGGAAATACACCGGTAAAAACAGTACCTAAAAATTACTATCATACCGACGCCATCAATGATACCGCCGTTTCCTATATCCGGGAATACGCCAGATCCGAAAAGCCATTCTTTTTATACGTTGCCGAAAATGCACCGCACTGGCCTTTGATGGCTAAACCGGCGGATATAGCCAAATATAAAAATACTTATAAATCGGGCTGGGATGCCATCCGGCTGGCGCGTTATCAAAAGATGATTAAACTGGGGTTAATCGATCCTGCCCAAACCAAACTTTCTGACCGCTGGAACGATAGTTTGAAATGGGAAAATAACCCGAACAAAAACTGGGATGCGTATGCCATGGCTGTGCATGCGGCCATGATTGATTGTATGGATCAGGGAATTGGCCGTATTATTCAAACACTTCGGCAAACCGGGCAACTTGATAATACCATAATCCTTTTTCTGTCGGATAATGGTGCCAGTGCCGAAAACAGCGCTGCCTATGGCCCGGGATTTGACCGGCCAAGTGAAACCCGCGATGGCCGGAAGATTGACTATTCAACCAATAAAACAGTACTTCCGGGTACAGAAACTTCTTATTTTTCTATCGGCCAGCGTTGGGCAAATGTATCCAACACACCTTATCGCTACTGGAAGGCCGAATCTTACGAAGGAGGTATACACACGCCGATGATTGCTTTCTGGCCTAAAGGAATTAAAGCTAAAAAAGGTGGTTTTGATGCACATGTGGGACATGTAATGGACTTCATGGCCACATTTACAGAACTTGCAGGCGCAAAATATCCAGCGGTATATAAAGGCCATCCAATTCCGCCAACGTCCGGGATCAGTTTGGTGCCTACTTTCAGCGGAAAGCAAACTGCCGGGCATGAAAATCTTTTTAATGAGCATTTTGGTGCCCGTTATGCCCGTTCAGGGAGCTGGAAACTGGTTTCAATATCCAATGATTCTACCTGGCATTTGTTTAATCTTGCGAGCGACAGAACCGAAACTACAGATTTAAGCGAAAAATATCCACAAAAAGTAAAGCTGCTGGATAGTTTGTGGCATAACTGGGCCAACACTCATCAGGTATTTCCTAAACCTAAAAATTAGTCGTTTGATCTAAAATGACCCAATTTTTATAAATAATTCCAAAAATTACTTTAATGCTTTTTGCTTTAACAATCAACATTAAAGTAATTTATCAGCTGTAATGGGCAACTTTCGGATACGTTTTCCGGTGGCATGATAAACGGCGTTTGCAATAGCTGCTGTAAAACCAATCAAACCAATTTCGCCCAGTCCTTTTGCACCAATGGGATCAATATGAGTATCGCTTTGATCAATAAAATGAACATCAACTTCCGGAATATCAGCATTAACCGGTACATGGTATTCTGCCAGGTTATTGTTCACATATCGGCCGTAACGATGATCTACTAGGCCTTCTTCCATCAGGGCAATTCCTATTCCCCAAACGATAGAACCTAATACCTGACTATGTGCTGTTTTAGGGTTGATAATTTTGCCGGAATCAATGACCGACACTACTCTGGTTACCTTGATTTCGCAAGTTAAAGGATGAACTTCAACTTCCACAAAATTAGCCGAGAATGATTTGCCTGAATAATTTTTAATTTCATCATCCGGTTTGGATTCTGTAATGGCTGCCAACTCTTTTAAATTGTATTTTTTTAAAATATCGAGATAAGGCAAAGCAGCAGCATTTTCTGCTCCCTGATGTAATTCAGCAAACTTTTTTTTCAAAGCAACTGCTGCATCATGTACCGCAGAACCAGTTGAAGTAGTGGTATGAGAACCATATTGTGGAGGCGCAAAAGGATATGTTGAATCTGCCCATTCAATGCTTACTTTTTCAATATTAACCCCTAACGCATCAGCTGCAATCTGCGTCATGATGGTTGCAGAACCCGGACCTGTATCCGCCACAGAACTTTGAATAACTACGTTTCCATCTGCCTGCATTTTTATTCCTGCAGATGCCGGTGCCCGTTCGGCTTTATAAATACCGGCACTCATGCCCATTCCAACTAACTTTTCTCCATTTTTCATGGAGTTTGGCAGTGGATTACGCTTGTTCCAGCCAAACTTTTCTGCACCAATCTGATAACATTCCAGCAAGTGATTGCTTGACCATGGCAAATTTTTGTTCAAATCGATTTCCGAATAGTTCTTCAATCTTAAAGCCAGCGGATCCATTTTTAAAGCATAGGAAAGTTCATCCATTGCTGATTCCATCGCAAACGAACCGCTGGTTTCGCCGGGTCCGCGTGCCGGACAAGGCGTACTTACATCCAGCGGAACGAGCTGATAAGTGGTTTGAACGTTGGCGCATTTATACATAGATTTTGTGGGATCCAGGATGCGTTCCATAAACTGCTCATACCTCGAAGTTGAGCCGTAAGCCTGGTGTTTGATAGCCGTTAGTATGCCATCAGTAGTTGCACCTAAACTATACTTTTGCCTGGAATACGGACGATAACCAACCATGTTAAAAACCTGTTCACGCGCCAATACTACTTTTACCGGCCTTTTTACCTTTTTTGCGGCCATTACCGCACCCATTTCATGCGGCCACATTCTGGAAGAACTACCGAAAGCACCGCCAACAAAAGGCGAAAACACCTTTACATTTTCTGGTTTTAATTTAAAATATAGTGCAAACTGCTGCTGCGTGGTTTTAACTGCCTGTGTTTTGTTGAAAATAAACAGCTTTTCATCACCTTCCCAATAAGCAGTTGCCGCATGTGGTTCCATAGGATTGTGTACCTGCATCGGCGTTTGATATTCCTGTTCGATGATAACCGAAGCATTTTTTAAAGCATCAGCATCGCCACGTGTATAATCGGATGGTTTATCCGGCGTAAAAGCTGCGGTTAAATTACGGTCGATATTGGTTTGATGTTCCTCCTGTTTATATTTTACTTTTACAATGGAAGCCGCATATTGCGCCTGTTCCAACGTGTTTGCAACAACCAGGGCAACAGGCTGCATGTTGAAATGAACCTGATCGTCCTGAAACAGCTTATATTCTTTTCCTGAAAATATGGGAATGTCTGAAGCTGGGTTTTTCTCATAACCAGGTACATCCGGCGCATTTAAATGACTGATAACCGCAAGCACGCCGGGGATTTTTTCTGCTGCTTTACTGTCGATTTCCAAAATGCGGCCTTTGGTTATCGTGCTGGTGACCACAACGCCGTAGGAAATATCTTTTAGCGGGTACTCCGCGGCGTACTTTGCGCTTCCGGTCACTTTTTCCTTTCCTTCAATCCGGTTTATGGGCTGGCCGATTGCTGTTTTTATCGTGTTATTTTCAGTCATTATTTTTGCTGGATAGAGATCATCAACCTGAAATTATTCAGGAAGATTTGCTGCAGATTAAACCAGTTAGCAGAAGGTAAGTTTGCTGTTTAGTACGATGTAAATGCTCTTTTTACAGGCAAAAATTAAGCCCATGCTTTCCTTAAAAACCGAATCCAGTTGCCATGCAAAATATTGCTGATATTTTCGGGAGAATACCCTCTGGCTTGAAGCAATTGCTCCATTTTTTGCAGATCAGCAATCGTTTCGAGGTCATACGGACATTGTTCGCGGCCGAAAGCACCATCGAGATCAGAACCAATGCCAACATGTAAACAATTGCCAGCAATCTGGCAGATATGATCCAAATGATCAATCACCACGCTCAGGTTGCAGTTCATGGTTTTCGGGTCTGATTTTCCGCGAACCCAGCCCGGCACCATCATCCAGGCATCCAGTGCGCCGCCAATCACCGCGCCACGATCAATCAAAGCCTTAATTTGTTCGTCGCTAAACTGCCGGTTATGGTTTACCAAAGCGCGAACGTTGTTGTGGCTCGCCCAAACGGAACCGTTAAAATGATCCAACGCTTCCCAAAAACTATCGTCGCACAAATGGGTAGCATCCAGAATGATGTTCAGTTCTTCCATTTTTCGCAACAATTCATGGCCTTTTTCACCCATAAAGCCTTTTGCATCAGTGCCTTGCGCGTATCTTCCCGGCCCGTAATGCGCAGGGCCAACGGCACGCAAACCATCTGCATACGCTTTTTCCAGGTGCGCCATGGAAAGGATGGAATCCGCACCTTCCAAACTTAAAATATAACCAACCGGTTTTTTTTCTGCGGAGGAATTATCGCTCCACAAAATCAGGTGTTTTTCTAGCGAAGTCAAATCGTTGATCTGCACCATTTCTCCAGCAAATTCCATCGCCTGATAATACGCCAGTTGCCCCTGCGTTTGCGCCCAGGCTTGCTCCGGCGAATGCCAGCCGGGCAGCGGATTTTCCGGTGAAACGTAGCGGGCAATCTGCGTAGCCACCACCAAACCGATGTTTCCTTTTCGTAATTCGGGCAGTGAAACTACCGCTTTTGCACGATCGGGTTTATCGGTCAGGCCAGTTTCACGCGCGTTAATTTGGGCAACAGGTTTCGTCAGATCGCGGTTCCATTCCAGCGCGTTCATACTCAGGTCGAGGTGGGCATCAACAATCAGCATGCTGTTTTTATAAGGTAATTTTTCGGTTTCGGGCCAGTGTTTCCCAGCTGCCGGTTATTTCGTTATTTTCAATGGTGATGCCAAACTGGTGCAAAGCCACCGTTGGGCAAATATGATACGGCAATCCGTACAAAATATCGCCAATTTGGTACGCATGGTTTGCGCCTGCATCGGCCACCAAATGTTCTTCGCTGTGGCCGATGAACTTTAACTCGGGTGCATTCAAAAACCGGATGCGGTGCTGCAAATCGCTTTCCGAAGCAATGGCTTTATGACCCAGATCGAGGCAGATTTTCGTTTCATCCGGCAAAGAAATTACCCGGCAAACCACCAAAGCCGAAGGCAAGAAAGACTGTTCTGTAAAGTGCGACTGATAACCATCATCCCAATAAATAAAAGTTCCCGGACTGCATTCTACGTTTTTTTCTTCCGCATAAAACGGAAATGTTGGCGTTCCGCCAGCGATGATTATGGGTTCAGGGAAACCAATGTCCACCAAATCCTGTGCTACTGTTTTTACCTGGCTAAAAACAGTACGCCATATTTCTCTTCGCAAATCCAAATCCGGTTCGTGAATATGGCCGTCATACGCGTGCAAACCCAGCGGTTGCAATGCTTCTTTTATCGCACAAAAATCATAGAGTTCGGCTGCTTGGTTTGGGTTGATGCCGGTCCGGTTCATGCCCAAGTTCAGATCAATATAAACGCTGATTTGAACCGAGTTTTCCAAAGCCGCTTCATTCAGTTTTTGGGCGGAGAACTGATTATCCACCAAACACGAAAAATTAGTCTGCGGGTACTTTTGCATTAGTTTCAAAAACCTTTCGATGTTGGCACCAACTAGCTGATAAGCCAGCAAAACATCCGGCGCTTTGGCCATTCCAAGCATTTCTGCTTCGGCTATGGTAGCGCATTTAAATTTTGTAATTCCCGCTTCCAACATCAGCAAAACCGGCTCGGTGGCTTTGCAGGTTTTAATGTGCGGGCGTAACCGGTTGGGGTTATCAATCTGGCTGATCAGTAAATTGATGTTTTGCTGAACGCGTTCGGGAAAAATTACGAGTGCTGGCGTTTGAAGGTTTTTGGTGTTGGTAATTTGATACCAGGTTTGGTTTTCCATGCTGTTTTTGATGGAGGAAAATCAGTTTAAACAATTTCTAAGCCTTCAATGCGCTCAAAATGTTTTTTATTTAAGGTAGCGATTGGTAAACGATGATTGAGGCAGGTTGCTGCAATAAAAATATCTCTAAACTCAATTAACTGATTTTTGGATTTTAACTGACGATAAATCTGCGCTGCAAGGAGTGATGCTTGATAATCAAAAGGCAAAATTGTTATGCCTTCAATCAATAATTCGATACCATATCTTTTATCTTCAGTAGGTGCTCCTAAGTAAATTTCATATATGGATACAGCAGAGATAAAAAGTTCTTTTTTACTTAATAAAAGTTGATAAAAATTAGTCGATAATTTGTTTTTTGCTCTTAAATGATCGATTAGAATGTTGGAGTCAATTACCACTGAGCTGGCTTTATACTATCAAAATGACTTCTTGCTTCTTCCATCTGTTTCAAATCTTCTTCATCCCACACGGGCATTTCTGCTATTTTTTTTAAGTGAGCCTCTCTGTCTATTGTGTCTCGTTCAATGGTTACACCTAATTCCTTTAATAATTCTTTTACTAAAGCACTTTTTCTTTCCGGTACGTTGATAATAAGCTTTTCCATAAATCTAATTTACTGAATTTTTGCGGATTGCTGATGCTGTTTTTATCGAGTAAAAATTAGCATCACCACAACTCCATCAACGCTTCAATTTCCACCGGAATATTATCTGGCAACGAACCAAAACCAACTGCGCTGCGCGTGCCGATGCCGTTTTCCTCGCCCCAAACCTGTGCAAAAAGTTCGCTGCAACCGTTGATGATGAAAGGATGTTTTTCAAAATCAGGCGTGCAGTTGACCATGCCCAGCACTTTGATTACGCGTTTTACTTTATTCAGGCTGCCGAGGTTGGTTTTGATGGTTGATAAAATAGTGAGGCCAACCTGTCTTGCGGCCAGTTTTCCATCCTCCGGACTGATGCTTTCGCCTATGCGGCCGATGATCAGCGTTTTATCATCCTGCACCGGGCCGTGGCCGGACAAGTACAGATAGTTGCCGTCGATGAGAAAAGGTTTGTAAACGCCAAGCGGTTTTGGTGCCGGTGGCAAGTTCAGTCCCAATTGTTCAAAACGCTGATCTGCGGTTAAATTTTCCATGCTGTTTTTATCGTTATAAAATTGTGTTTAACAAGAGTACGCCAACCAGGCCGACTAAGGAAATGATGGTTTCCATGATTGACCACGACAAAAAAGTGTTTTTGACGCTGAGGTTGAAGTATTCTTTAAACAGCCAGAAACCGGAATCGTTGACATGGGAAAAAGCCAGGCTGCCGGCACCCACGGAAAGCACCATCAGGTTTGGATTGGTGTGCGAACCAAGCATGATCGGCAAAATAAAACCAACCGTAGTTAAGCCGGCAACAGTTGCAGAACCGATGCAAATACGGATGGTTGCGGCAATGATCCAGCCTAAAAGTAGCGGTTGAATATGCAGATTTTGCAGTAAGCCGGCAAACTGGTTGTTGATTCCTGTATCCGTTAAAACCTGTTTTAGCGCGCCCGAACCGGCGATAATGAGCAGAATGGAAGCGATATCTTTTACGGCATCGGTATAAAAATCCATCACTTTAACCATGCTTTTGCCCTGAAAAATTCCCAGAGAAAACGTGGCATAAGTGATAGCAATAATCAGCACGACAGATGGTGCAGCCAGAAAACTAATCAAGGAATGAAAACGGGAATCTGCAGGTAAAACAAAGGAAGCAATGGTCGTTCCTACCAGCAATAAAACCGGCAAAACAGCGGTAAAAAAAGCGTTGAATGTGCCGGGTAACTGGCTTTCGGGCAGTTCCTCGGCCACAAAAGATTTAAGCGGACTGGAAGGCATTTTTTTTAAAGTAGATGAAAAAACTGGTCCGGCGATGATAATAGCGGGGATGGCCAGCGCGATGCCGTACATTAGTGTTAAACCCATATTGGCATGAAACTGCACCACCAAAGCGGAAGGCGACGGATGCGGCGGCAAAAAACCATGCGTAACCGAAAGCGCGGCCAGCATAGGCAAACCAACAGCTACGGCAGGCAGTTTATATTTGTAAACCACAGAGAAAATCAGCGGCACCATCAGTACAAAACCAATTCCGTAAAAAAGCGGGATGCCGATGATGAAACCGATCGTCATCATGGCCCATTGAATGTTTTTTTGTCCGGAAGCATTCACAATAACCGTTGCAATCCGCTGTGCTGCGCCGCTTACGGCCACCAGCTTGCCAAACATGGCACCCAAAGTAATCAGGATGACGAGCGACGATAAAATGTCGCCAATGCCTTTTTCCATCGAACCGGCTACTTTATTCAGCGGAAGACCAAGTGCAATTCCGGCTACGATGGAAATCAGCAGAAAAGCCAGAAACGGGTGCACTTTTGCTACACTGATCAGCAAAATCAGGCCAGCGATACAAAGGAAAAGGATGAAGAAAGTCATTGGCAAAAAAGGTTCCCGTAAGGTAATGCGATCTGGTGATATATCAAAAAACTTATTTGCAATGCGCCCAGGAAGTTATTGCCGATGCTTCTTTTATTAAGGTAATTTTGGCAATCAATTCTAAAAACTGCTTGTTTATCAACAGGAAAAAAATTTTAATTTATTCTCAAAATAAGGCTTTATTATGAAGAAAAAGGAAGCGGTTAGGCAATTGAATAGTGTATGGAAAAAAATGAAAGCGCCGTTGCAAACTTTCATTAAATTGGGCGATCAGGAAGAACTGCACCAGTTTAGGGTACAGGTAAAAAAGCTGAAAGCCATGCTGGTGCTTTTTGCCGCTGAGCCTGATAATCAGGTATTAATGGAGAAATTTAAGCCGGTAAAAAAAGTATTTGCAAAAGCCGGTGAAATCCGCAATGCACATATCAACCTAAAACTTGGAGAAAAATATCAGTTGAACGACGAAGATTTTAACCTGCATCAGCAAAAAGCATTGGATGAAGGTACAGCAGTGTTTAAAGATGAGGGCGACAAATATTTAAAGGCGATAAAAAAAGCACATGTAGCTTTGCAAAACGATTTGTGCCGGCTGCACAACAAAACGATCCATAAATTTTATCAGCACAAGCTGGTTAAGCTGGATGATTTTTTTGTCCATATCGCATTTAATGAAGAGTTGCATGATGCGCGCAAAAACATCAAACTATTGCTTTATAATCAGAGAATTGCTGCCGATGCCATCCAGAATAAAATCGATTTGAATTACGATTATCTGGATGAATTGCAGCAAAATATTGGCGAATGGCACGATCATAATCTGGCGATCGAAATGCTTTCTAAAACGCGTACAAATGAATATCAGGCAATTACCGATCTGAAAAATAGTAATGCCGAATTAGAAAAAGTTATTTTAGAAACCGGCAAAAACTTTAAGGAAAAGGTAAATGCCATGCAAAAGAATTTTTGAAAAAATAAATCAGCATAAAAAATGGGCGTAGAAATTGAAAGAAAATTTTTGGTTGATCCGGAAAAATGGGAACAGTTTAACAAGCCGGAAGGAAAGCGGTACAAACAAGGTTATCTGGTGAATGAAAAACACAAAACCGTGCGCGTTAGGATTGCTGGCAATCAGGCTTTTATCACCATAAAAGGAGCAACGGAAGGTTTTACGCGGAAGGAATTTGAGTACGAAATCCCGCTGGAAGATGGCCGGGAACTGCAGGAAAGCTTTGATTTGCAAGGAACTTCCAAAACCCGTTACCGCGTTCCGGTTGGCGGCAAAGTTTGGGAAATAGATGTTTTTTCGGGCGAAAATGAAGGTTTGATCGTGGCAGAAATCGAACTGAAAAGCGAAAATGATACTTTTGAAAAACCAGATTTTTTGCTGGAGGAAGTTACGGATGATGCGCGCTATTACAATTCTAATCTGACTTTACATCCATTTAAGTTTTGGGAAACGCCGGCAAAATAATATTTGGATGCTGTTTTTATCGGCATAAAAACAGCATCTTGCAGTACCAATTAAAACCATTTTATGAAACTGCAAACACGAAGGGATTTTGTTAAATCTACTGCGATACTGGCTGCCGCTACTGCTTTTATGCCTGATTTTTCGGCCGCTATGCCGGTGCAAAATGTAGGTATCCAGTTGTATTCTGTCCGGAAAGATATGCTGTTGGATGCACCCGGAACGCTGAAAAAACTGGCTGCCATCGGTTATAAAAACCTGGAATCTGCCGGAAGTGACAAAGGAAGTTATTATGGTTTGAAGCCGAAAGAGTTTAAAAACATTGCTTCGGATTTGGGAATGAAATTGCTGAGCGGCCATGTGCATATCGATCAAAACTGGCAGAAAACGGTTGATGAAGCGGCTGAATCCGGTCAGACTTATTTGATTTGCTCTGTGATGCCAGCTGAAGGACAAACCGTTAGCAATTACAAAAATTCGGCAGAAGTTTTTAATAAATGTGGAGAAGTTGCCGCCAAATCCAACCTGATTTTCGGTTACCACAACCATGAATCTGAATTTGAAAAAGAAAACGGAGAGGTTTTGTATGATGTTTTGCTAAAAGAAACCGACCCGGCAAAAGTGAAATTTGAGATGGATTTGGGCTGGCTGATTGTTACCGGCAATGATCCGGCAGCGTATTTTGCTAAATATCCCGGCCGTTTTCCGCTGTGGCATTTAAAAGATATGAACAAGGCAGGCAAGCACAGTACCGAGTTTGGCAAAGGCGATATTGACCTGAAAGCTTTGCTGGCTCAAGCCAAGCAATCTGGCATGAAAAATTACTTTATAGAGCAGGAAGAATATACTTTGACACCACTGGCTGCGATGAAATATGATTTTGATTATTTGAAGAAGTTGTGATTTGGATGCTTCTTTTATCGATATAAATTCATCAACCTAAATATTTCTGATGAGAAATTTAAAAATACTTCTGGTTATTTTAATGTTACAATTAACTTTTGTGGCGGCAAATGCGCAAAAGCAGTTTAAGGTTTTGCTGGTTACCACTACGCGCGGCTGGCACCACGAATCCATCCATGCGGGCGTGCTGGCGATACAGCAATTAGGTGTGCACAATTTTTTTGATGTTGTTTTGTGGGAAGATCCGAACGGGTTTACTGATAAATATCTGGAGCAGTTTCAGGCAGTAATCTTTCTAAATACTACGGGCGATATTTTCGATGCAACCCAGCAAAAAGTGATGGAACGTTTCATTGAATCAGGAAAAGGTTTTGTAGGCATCCACAGTGCTTCGGATACCGAGTACGACTGGGAATGGTACACCAAACTGGTTGGCCGGATGTTTCATATCCATCCAACGGTGCAAACGGCTAAAATGAAAGTTTTGGATCCGAAATTTCCAGGTTTGCAGGGTTTTGCAAATGATAAATTGTGGACGGAGGAATGGTATGAATTCGGCCCGGAAAAAATAACCGGCCTGAATTATATTTTGGGTGTGGATGAAACTTCTTACAATCCAAATGTAGATTGGGGCCCGCGAGGAAAAGGGCAGGGAATGGGCAAAGTACATCCGCTGGCCTGGTACCATAATTACGATGGCGGCAGGGCTTTTTACACCGCTTTGGGCCATTTGCCAACCAACTTCAGCGAACCTGCTTTTTTAGATCATCTGTATGCCGGAATATTGTGGGCCGCTACGGGGAAAAAATAGGTATTGCTATTAAAAGAGGTTGACCTGGAAGAAGTGGATTGTAAAGTTGATGGTATGAGCGTGGTTTTGAAAACTTGTTTTTTGAAGAAGCGTTCGGCACTGATTTTAATTCTTTTATACTCATAATAATGTATTCGAATTGTTTTAACTTAAAATTAATTATATGTTTATGTGCTAAAGCTTAACGTATTATTCATTTTATGATTAATAATTCAATTCCAGACTTTGATCACAATTTTGTAACACCTCCTCATAAAGGTAACCCAACAAATCGTTCAGATTTATCACCTTATATTTGTACATCAATAGAGTTTTGTGAAAAATTTTCAACTTCTACAGAAAGAATCAGTATCTTAAAAAGCTTTTTAACGTTTAGAGAACTGTTGACAACGTATGGAATGATTAATGGCTTTCAATGGATTGATGGTAGTTTTTTAGAAAATATAGAACAACTTGAAAATAGACACCCAAGAGATTTAGATTTAGTTACAATATATTGGGGATATGACATTAACTTTCAAAAACAATTAGTTGTTAAGCTTCCTGAATTTGCAAATCCAATACTTTCAAAACAAAATTACAAATTGGATCATTATCCCGTAGATGCTGGGTATTCTCCTGAAGTTACCGTTGAAAATACTCGTTATTGGACACAGTTGTTTTCGCATAATAGGAGTGGTGTCTGGAAAGGAATGTTATCTATAGCCTTAAATACACCAATTGAAGATGCTAATGCTTTAAATTACCTTCAAACTTTAGTGCCATGACAGTAAGAAGAATAAGAGAAAATATCAATATTCAGATTTTAGAAACTGAAAAGTTACTTAGTGTAGTTGAGCATCATCCTATTATGAGCTTTGCTTATCAGCAAAGGTTAAACGATTTAAGGCAAGAACTACAAGGCTTACAAATAAATTCAAAAGAACCAGTTGTAACTTTACTATTTTCTGGTGGTCCTGTTATGGGATCGACTGGGATTGATGCCAGTTTTCTTGGAAAAGCTATATTGCCATTTCAAAAAATGGTTAATGCAAATCTTGCTCAAAAACATGGAAAAGTTGGAACTAGAGGTGCATTAAAAAATGTAGATGATGCAAAACTTTTTATAACTGCTTTACCCAGAGGCTCATTTGGTGTCGAATTATCAAAACTAACTAACAATAATTTATTTGATGAGAATCAAGTTTCTGACTCTTTAGTTCAGATTTCTAAGTTGATTGATTCCTCTGCAAAAAGTGACGAAGATTTTGCTGCAACCCTTGATGATATTTCTCAAAGAGAATTTGCAGGTTTAAGACAGTTTTTAAAAGTTGTTGCGGATGATAAAGCCGGTGTAAGTATTGAGTCAGGTGATATTAGGTCTTCTTTAAGTATTGACGATGCTCAAAACGCATATTTTAGAGTAGCCGCAGCAAAGACAAATCAAAAAGAAATTAAAATTCAAGGATATCTAAAAGGTATATTGTTAGAATCTTGGAGGTTTGATTTTATAGATTTAAATGAACAAAAATATACTGGCCCTATAAGCTCTGCTCTTTCCGAAGAACAAGTAAGCGAATACATTAGAGAGTTTTTTAATAAAGAATGTGTGGCTAAATTTAAAAAAACAACAGTATCTCTTAATAATGGGCGAGCAAAAAATAATTATATACTTGAAGGAATCGAAAGTATTTAGCTGCTCTTTTCCGGCCTTACCTCAATAACAAAACTCAAATCCTAATTTTTGCGATAGTTAATTCTGTTTTTATTAGATTTTAATATAGAGGCTTAAAAATTTACCACAGACCAGTAAGCTTTTTTAGGCTGCAAATTTTCATCAAACAATAAAGGATAAGCTTTTCGTACAATTCTGCTGGTAGTTTCTCCTGCTGCTGCGCCTCCGCCCAAACCGCCGCCTCTGGAATCCAGCCAGCTGTATCTGTCGGACAAGTTCCAAAAGGTAACACCGGTAATTACTTTCTTGTATTGGCGGAAAGTATCGAACACCATTTTGTACTGGTCAGCTTGTTTTTGTTCCAGTTCTGGTGTTAAACCGGCATCGGGAGGAAGAGGCGGCGGCGTGCTGGCAACCGTTCCGGCAGCAGCGGGATTAGGTCTTGGACGGAATGTCCGGATCGTTATATCCAGTTCTGTGATCTGTATTTTCAACCCTAAAGAAGAATATTCGTCCAGTGCTTTCCGCAGCAGTTCCGGCGAAGGGTCGTTCAGCTTCCAATGTCCCTGCATCCCAACACCTGTAATGGGCACTTTTGCATCTACTAAACTTTTCAGCAGTTTATAAATATGTTCTCTTTTTGCCGGATGCTCGCTGTTGTAATCGTTGTAATATAAAGCGGCTTTTGGGTCGGCAGCGTGTGCATATTCAAAAGCTTTCGGAATAAAATCATCGCCGCATATTTTGTACCACATACTGTTGCGCATAAACTTGGTGCTGTCATCATTAATGGCTTCATTTACCACATCCCAGGCATAAATTTTTCCTTTATAATGATTGACCACGGTTGTGATATGATCTTTTAGCCGTTGCAGCAGTACCTCTTTGCTTACTTGCTTTCCATCGGCATCGGTAAACATCCAGCCGGGTGCCTGATTATGCCACAGCAAATTATGTCCTCGGATCCGAATATGGTGTTTCACCGCAAAATCAACAATAGCATCTGCATTTTTCCAGTTGTATTCGTTTTCTTTTGGATGGATCGGTCCCATCTTCATATCGTTCTCCGGCGTAACGCTGTTAAATTCCTGCACAATCAAAGCAGAATCTGCACCTTTTAAAGAAGCCATATTAACGGCCACACCAATCGGGAAATAATTTTTATAGTAATCTTTTAAACCTTTTTTTGCTGATGCAGCAGTTGCATGCTTTAGAACAGATGAGGGTTTATGCTTCACTTTATATCGAAAACTAAACAGAACTGTAACCAGTGCAAGTGTTAAAATTAAAATACTTTGCTTGGATTTTTGAAGGAGAAAATTAGATTTCATTGTTGCAATTTTAAAAAAAACGGGTTCAAGTTATAATTGAGGCTGGCAGGTTTTCTGAAAGTCCGTTTCTATAACAGGCTTTCCGGATTTTTCTAAAGTAAAAATTATCATACTAAAACCGGAACTGCTTTTGTAAAAATTTTGGGAGAAACGTTAAAAGAAATACATGCTTCTTTTATAAGGTAAAAAATAGATAAGGCACTGCTTTTTTAATTTTATGTTACATTAGCCAGCAATAAATACCGAACCTTTGGTATCAGCAAAAACCAATTACACCAAAAATGAAAAAACTGTTTTTCTATTTTTCCATCCTGATCTTCAGTGCTTTACAGGTTAAAGCAGATAGCGGCTACCGGCTGTGGCTGCGTTATGATAAAATCAGCAATCAGGTTTTGTACAACCGATATAAAAGTTCGATTACCGAACTGGTGTTTCCGGGGAAATCTGCCACGCTGATTGCAGCGCAGCAGGAAATTACGGCTGGCATAAAAGGCTTGTTGCAGCTGCAACTCCCACAAAAGGAAACTGTAACTTTAAACGGCGCACTGCTGATCGGAACACCAGCTTCCTCTAGGCAGATCAATTTATTGCCGATAAAAGAAGCATTAAGAGAAGCCGGAAAAGAAGGCTACCTGATCCGGACTTTAAATGTAAACGGAAAAACCGTCAGCGTAATTGCTGCCAATACAGACATTGGCGTTTTGTACGGCGTATTTAACTTTTTGAAATTACTTCAAACGAATCAGGATATTAAAGCACTGAATCTGGTAGATGCTCCGAAAATTCAGCTTCGCTTACTCAATCATTGGGATAATCTGGATGGATCTGTAGAACGTGGTTATGCCGGAAAATCACTTTGGAACTGGGCAACTTTGCCACAGCAAATCAGTCCGCGCTACATAGATTATGCACGGGCTAATGCCTCAATCGGCATCAATGGTACGGTTTTAACAAATGTAAATGCCAATGCCCTCATCCTCACCAAAGAATATCTGATAAAAGTTGCGGCACTGGCCAATGCTTTTCGGCCGTATGGCATTAAAGTATATTTAACTGCACGCTTTAGTGCGCCGATAGAAATTGGCGGGCTAAAAACAGCAGATCCGCTTGACCCTGCTGTCAGGAAATGGTGGAAAGATAAAACGGATGAAGTCTATCAGCACATTCCTGATTTTGGAGGATTTTTGGTGAAGGCGAATTCTGAAGGCCAGCCCGGTCCGCAAAATTATGGCCGTAACCATGTGGATGGTGCCAATATGTTTGCCGAAGCTTTGGCTCCGCATAATGGAATTGTGATGTGGCGTGCTTTTGTTTATGATGAAAAGGTTCCCGATGATCGTACCAAACAGGCTTATACCGAATTTAAGCCTTTGGATGGACAGTTTAAACCGAATGTGATTGTACAGATTAAAAACGGCCCGCTTGATTTTCAGCCGCGCGAACCTTTTAGTCCATTGTTTGGTGCGATGCCAAAAACGACTGAAATGATGGAGTTTCAGGTGACCAAAGAATATCTTGGATTTGCAAGTAACCTCGTGTTTTTGGCGCCCTTGTTTAAAGAAGTTTTGAATGCGGATACTTACAGCAAAGGAAAAGGTTCTACCGTTGCTAAAATTGTGGAAGGAAAGTTAGAAAATCACTCTGTTTCCGGTATGGCTGGCGTGGCCAATATCGGCAACGATACCAACTGGTGCGGCAATACTTTTGCCCAGTCTAACTGGTTTGCTTACGGTCGGCTGGCCTGGAATCCTGATTTAACTTCTGCAACAATTGCGGATGACTGGCTTAGGATGACTTTCAATAATGATGAAAGCTTTATCGATCCGGTTAAAAAAATCATGCTGGAATCAAGGGAAGTAGCCGTTAATTATATGACGCCGCTTGGTTTGCATCACCAAATGTCTCGTAACATACATTACGGTCCTGGTCCATGGGTAACTGGTGGCCGGGCAGATCAAACCTCTATTTATTACAACAAAGCAGATTCGATTGGCATCGGCTTTAACCGTACTTCAACCGGAAGCAATGCGGTGGCTCAGTATTTTCCTGCGGTGAGAAATGAATTTGAAAACATCGCAACAACGCCGGAACAATATCTTTTGTGGTTTCACCATGTGGCCTGGAATTATCGCATGAAATCAGGCAATACTTTATGGAATGAACTGGTTGCACATTATTATGCCGGTATTGCTTCCGTAAAACAGATGCAGCAAACCTGGGATCAATTGGAACCGAAAATAGATGCGGAACGCTTTCACGAAGAAAAACATGCCTTGGCCATACAGGAAGAAGATGCGCGCACCTGGAAGGATGCCTGCCTGCTGTATTATCAAACATTTTCGCATTTGCCAATTCCTGCCCAATATGAAAAACCAGCGCATGATCTGGCCTATTATGAAAGCCTGCACCTTAATCCGTACAGATAATTCAAACAGATACTTCTTTTACCGGCATTTTTTAGGCGATTAAAAATTGCCGGTAAAAGAAGTATTTAGGGTAGTAATTTTGCTTCTGCATTTATCCTGCAAAAACTAATAACTGTTTTAAACGCTTGTATCAGCAAATAAAACTCATATATGTTAACTGTAATTGCAAAAGTAACCGCCAAAACTGATCAGATCGATACCATAAAAGCTGCTTTAGAATCTGTACTTGAACCAGTGCGAAGCGAAGAAGGCTGCCTGTTGTATGATTTGCACCAGGACATCAAAGACAAAAATATTTTCTTTTTTTACGAAAACTGGGATAGTTTGGAACACTTGGAAAAGCACCGGATGACGCCGCACATGGTTCATTTGGGCGAAATGATAAAAGATTTGCTGGAAAACCATATGGAAGTGAACCTGATGGATAAGCTGTAAATCAGCGTTTTAGTCTTATTCACAAAAAAACAAGGTAAAAGAAGTATGAACAGGACACAATTTTTAGCAATGCTGGGTTTATCTTCTTTTACTTTTTTCAACAGGAAAGCGATGGCTCAAGGAACTGTAAAACCAGCAACACATTTGTTCAAAGATGATGGTGTAATTCCAAACAGC
Organism: Janthinobacterium lividum; assembly: GCA_050954285.1. Taxonomy (GTDB): domain Bacteria; phylum Bacteroidota; class Bacteroidia; order Sphingobacteriales; family Sphingobacteriaceae; genus Mucilaginibacter_A. The sequence goes on from JBPBPL010000012.1 coordinate 59,866, forward strand.
AAATATCCGTTATTGCATTATCAAAAGGCTTTTACGGAAAACGGTTCGGCCGGTGCAAGCTGGTTGGAACAGCATTTCGCCAAAAATAACTGGACGAATTCCTGGCGCAACGGCGTGTATCCGTTCCATCATTATCATAGCACTTCGCACGAAGTTTTGGGCGTTTATTCAGGTTCTGCATTGCTGTTTTTGGGCGGAGAAAAAGGTGCGAAAGTTAAGGTTGAAGCTGGTGACATCATCGTAATTCCAGCTGGCGTTGGGCACAAAAACCTGGGAAGCAGCCAAGATTTTGGCGTAGTTGGCGCGTATCCGGATGGCCGAAGCTGGGACGTAATGCGCGGCCAGCCTGGCGACCGGCCCAAAGCAGATGAACGGATTGCGGCTTTGCCGGTTCCGGATTTTGATCCGTTTTCAGGAAAATCCGGTGGTTTGGTTGAGCTTTGGCACTGAATCCGTTCAACATTATTTTACTTAATAATGTATCAATTTTGTGCCGATAAAAACAGCATCCCGGTTTTACGATAAGTTGTATTATCTTGGGTCTTTTTAAAATCATGAATAAGTTTCTATTGATCATTTTGCCGCTTGCGTTGGCTGCAACTGCAAATGCCCAGCGCAACGTTTTAACCACCGGAGATTACGAGCAGGCAGAAAAATTTCTCACCTACAACATCGAACCCTTAGTCGATCGGGCCAGTATCCGACCAAACTGGCTGCCAGATGGTCAGTTCTGGTACCGCATTTTAACGCCGCAGGGAAGCGAATTTATACTGATCAACCCAGCCAAAAAAACACGCAATGCTGCTTTTAACCAGCAAAAACTGGCGGCTGCACTTTCATCTGCAACCGGCAAAACTTATACTGCTTTTATGCTGCCTTTTCGGTCGTTCAGTTTTTCTGCCGATCAGCAAGCCATTGTTTTTCAGGCCGATGGCAAGCAATGGAAATGCGATTTACACACGTATACTATTGTGCCGGATAGTTCTGTAATGGCTACCGGCTCAATGGCAAATGCAGGCGGAAGGGTAGCAAGAGGAGCCAGTAATCAGGTTTTATCGCCTGATGGAAAAAAAGCAGCTTTCATAAAAGATTATAACCTTTGGGTTCGGGATTTAACTACCAGCCAGCAAACACAACTGACGACCGACGGTATCAAAAACTTTGGTTACGCTACGGATAATGCCGGCTGGACAACCAGCGACGCGCCAATCTTGCTTTGGTCGCCGGACTCCAAAAAAATAGCCACCAACAAGCAGGACGAGCGCAACGTAAGTGATATGTACCTAGTAACCACCAATGTTGGCAAACCAACGCTTCGGACGTGGAAATATCCTTTGCCGGGCGATAAAGAAATTGCCACGATTCAGCGGGTAATTATCAACGTTGATCAGTCCAAAGTAATTGTGCTACAAATTCCGCCGGATGCGCACCGATCTACTTTTCAGGATGATATTTCGATGGAAGACTTAAACTGGAGCCCGGATGGTTCTCAATTAGCCTTTATTTCTACCTCACGGGATCATAAACAGGAAAAAGTGCGGATTGCCGATGCTGCCACAGGTGCCGTGCGCGAAGTTTTCCAGGAAACCGTTCCTACACAATACGAATCTGGCTGGGGCAGTGCCAACTGGAAATTTTTGCCGAAATCCAACGAAATCCTGTGGTTTTCTGAGCGTGACAATTGGGGCCATTTATATTTGTATAATGCTTCCAACGGAAAACTAAAAAACCAGATTACCAAAGGTGATTGGGTGGTAACGAAAATCATCAGAGTAGATGAAAAAAACCGAATCATTTACTTTATGGCCGATGGCCGCGAACCGGAAAACCTGTATTTCAGCCAGTTTTGCAAGATTGGTTTTAATGGAAAACATATGGAAGTGCTTACGCCGGAAAGTGGAAATCATACGGTTTCGGTATCGCCGGACAGCAAATATTTTATCGACAGCTATTCCAAACCAAACGTTCCGCCAGTCATGGTTTTGCGTGATCTGAATGGCAAATTGATTGTTAATCTGGAAAAAACCGATGTTTCGCGCTTAGCTGCAACCGGGTGGCACGCGCCAATGCCTATTACGATCAAAGCACACGACGGTAAAACGGATTTATATGGTTTGATGTTTACTCCAACAAATTTAGATGCACAAAAGAAGTATCCTATTATCGATTATATTTATCCAGGTCCGCAGGGGGGAAGCGTAGGCAGCTGGTCTTTTGCGGCTTCCCGCGGCGATAATCAGGCCTTGGCCGAACTTGGTTTTGTAGTGGTTTTAATTGAGGGCACAAGCAACCCGCTGCGTTCCAAAAGTTTTCATGATATGAGCTACGGCAACATGTCCGAAAATACACTGCCCGATCAGGTAACCGGCATTCGGCAGCTCGCCCAGAAATATTCGTATATTGATACCAGTCGGGTAGGCATTTGGGGCCATTCCGGTGGTGGTTTTGCCACAGCTACGGCAATGTTTAAGTATCCGGATTTTTTTAAAGTTGGTATTTCAGAATCCGGAAACCACGATAACCGCAACTATGAGGATGATTGGGGCGAACGTTACGACGGCCTGGCCGAAAACTCCGATTACGCTGCACATGCCAACGAACTGTATGCTAAAAACCTGAAAGGCAAACTAATGCTTGCTCATGGTTTGATGGATAACAACGTGCCTCCGCAGAATACTTTACTGGTAGTAGAAGCTTTGGAAAAGGCCAATAAAGATTATGATTTAGTCGTTTTTCCGAACAGTGCACACGGTTATGGCAGCTATTCTTATTACATGATGCGCCGTCGCTGGGATTATTTTGTGAAGAATTTGCTGGGTGCCGAGGCGCCGAAAGAATATGAACTGAAGGGCAAAAGTGATCCGCGGAATTAATTATGGTTTAGATAAACGCATTGATATTTCGGCTAACACTTCTTTTATCAACCAAAAATAATCAAAGTTTCGTTGCCTAAAATTTCTCCTATTGCTGGGGTGATAAAACATTTTTAGTGCCAATTTTTAACCGATAAAAGAAGTATGCTTCTTTTATCGGTTAAAAATTCATTTTCTGTATTTTTGCGCAATTACTAATCATCGCAGTATGCCTATTGTTGCGTAAATAAAATCCAGTTTTAATGGCAGAATTTAACCGGCAAAAGAAGTATCTACAATTTATAGCACTCTTAAAAAGTTTTAAGAAAAACAGTATCCTCAAAGCAAAAAATTATGAACTAATTCTGCTATGGATTCGCAACAACGTCTCCCGTAGTCAGTTCCTGCTGTTGTCGGGTACTTTGGTTGGATTAACTTCCGGTCTGGCGGGCGTTTTCCTGAAAATGCTGGTGCATTACATTGAATATCTGGTGCACAATAAAGTCCATTTTGAAGAGCAGATCGTTTACTACATGATCTTTCCGGTACTGGGCATTTTTCTCGCCACCCTAAGTTCCATTACTTTTTTTAGCAAGGAAAAACGCAAAGGCGTACCGGCAATTCTGTACGAAATAGCCCAAAATTCCAGTTTGGTTTCCTCCACCAAAATGTATTCGCAGATTGTGCAAAGTGCGTTAACGGTAGGTTTTGGCGGTTCGGCTGGTTTGGAAAGCCCGATTGCAGTAACCGGTTCTGCCATCGGCTCCAATTTCGCACGCACTTATAAACTGGATTACCGCGAACGCACGCTGCTGCTCGCCGCCGGTGCTTCTGCCGGAATTGCCGCTGCTTTCAATGCGCCCATTGCCGGGATTATGTTTGCTTTTGAAATTTTGCTGACGGGCGTAGTTTTTACCGATTTTGTACCGTTGGTGGTGGCTGCAGTTATCGGGAGTTTGCTTTCGAAAATTATTTTGAATGAGGAAACGCTTTTTCAGTTTCGCTCGCGCCATGCTTTTGATTACAACAATATCGCTTATTACATCATTCTGGGTATTTTCTGCGGATTGTATGCCCGATATTTTGTATTGGTTTCGCAGCGGGTAGAGCATTTTTTCAAGCATTTAAAAAGAAGCAGACTGCAAAAAGCCCTCATTGGCGGATTGATGCTGGCCGTGCTTTGCGTGTTGCTGCCACCGCTTTACGGCGAGGGTTATCAATCGATAAAAAGCCTGGCTAATGGACAAGTGCAATCCGTAATTTCCGTTAGTTTTTTAAAATATTTCCCTTACCATTCCTGGTTCATCTTGCTGTTTTTGGGTTGCGTGTGCGTGTTCAAAGCATTTGCCACGTCCATCACCATTTATAGCGGCGGCACCGGCGGAAACTTTGCGCCTTCGCTGGTTTGCGGCGGTACTTTAGGCTTTTTTTTGGCTTCGGTTTATGTGCAGCTGGGGTTTCCAAATGTTCCTGTAAACAATTTGCTGATCGTTGGTATGGCCGGCGTAATGAGCGGCGTAATGTATGCGCCGCTAACCGCTATTTTTTTGATTGCCGAATCCAGTTCCGGCTATGATTTGTTTATTCCGCTGATGATCGTTTCGGTAACGTCTTTTGTTATCTCCAAATATTTTTCGCCCATTTCTCCGGATTTGCAGCAACTGGTAGATGAAGGGCAGATATTTACAACCGAGCACGACCGCAACTTGCTTTCGCTGCTGCACGCGCCGGATCTGATCGAAAAAAACATTCAATCCATTGATGTAAATGCTTCTTTTGAGGAGCTGCTGGAGCTTGTTAAAATTGGCCACCGCAACTTCATCGCAGTATTGGAAAATGATGAATATTTAGTTGGTATCATTACGCTTGATGATATCCGGCCGGTGATGTTTAACCAGGAGATATATCACGAACTGGATGTGGAACATTTGATGAAAGCACCGCCCGCTACCGTAGAAATGGCCGATGATATGCGCAGCGTGATCCGTAAATTTGATGATACCAATAGCTGGAACCTGCCAGTTTTACAGAACGAAAAGTTTGTTGGTTTCATCTCTAAATCCACCATATTAAATCAATACCGCGAATTGTTGAAAGGTTATTCGGCTTAGGCAGATGCTGTTTTTATCGACCTAAAATTGGTTTAATTTTTCAGCCTCAACTAAAAAATGAATATTTCTATCCAGCCCATTGCTGCGGAAAAAACCTGGCCAATGCGGCAATCTGTAATGTACCCTCAATTTTCCATCGGACAGGTAAAGCTGAAAGATGATGCAGCTGGCCGTCATTTTGGTTTGTTTTTGGACGAGGAACTGACCGTTGTAGTTTCGGTTTTTGTGCAGAATGAAGCTTTGCAATTCCGAAAATTAGCTACTAAAACCAATCAGCAAGGCAAAGGTTACGGCCGCCAAATGATGACTTTTATCATCGATCTGGCTTCCGCAGAAAACATGAAAACGATTTGGTGTAATGCGCGTTTAAGTGCTACCGAATTTTATAAGCAATTTGGTTTTGAGGTTATTGGCGAAACCTGGCAGCAGGACGGGCATACGTTTGTGGTGATGCAAAAAAGCCTCACTTAAACATATTCCCCATATTTTGGTTGGATTACTATATTTGCTTTTCAACACAAAGTTCAAAAGGATTTTATAAACTATATGTCTGAAAATACAGAGAAGCCCGAAAAAGTACACGTTCCTGTGGTTACGCCCGAATCCGTTTCTTTCTTAGAGAAATACATCAACAATTCATCGCCCACCGGTTTTGAAGCAGAAGGCCAGAAAATGTGGCTGGAATATCTTAAACCATATATCGATACGCAATACGTGGACAATTACGGTACGGCAGTAGGTATCATCAATCCAGATGCGGAATATCGTGTGGTGATTGAGGCACATGCGGATGAAATTTCCTGGTTTGTTAACTACATCACCAGTGATGGGCTGATTTATGTGATCCGGAACGGCGGTTCCGATCATCAGATTGCGCCTTCCAAACGCGTTAATATTTACACTGAAAAAGGTGTGGTAAAAGCAGTATTCGGCTGGCCGGCCATCCATACACGCGGTGGCGAAAAAGAAGAAGCGCCGACTTTGAAAAATATCTCTTTGGATTGCGGTTGTACTTCCAAAGAGGAAGTGGAAAAGCTGGGTGTGCATGTAGGCTGCGTCATCACTTATGAAGATGAGTTTATGATTTTAAACGACCGCTATTATGTTGGCCGTGCGCTGGATAACCGTATCGGTGGTTTTATGATTGCGGAAGTTGCCCGTTTGCTGAAAGAAAACAATATCAAATTACCTTTCGGCTTATACATTGTCAACGCCGTTCAGGAGGAAATCGGTCTGGAAGGTGCAGCCATGATTGCGGAATATATTGAGCCGGATGTGGCCATTATCACCGATGTAACGCACGATACGCAAACGCCAATGATCAACAAAATTACGCAGGGCGATTTGGCTTGCGGCCGTGGTCCGGTGGTTTCTTACGCGCCTGCTGTGCAACGAAATGTGAACAAATTACTGGTAGAAACTGCTGAAAAAAATAATATTCCGTTTCAGCGCCAGGCATCTTCCCGTTCTACCGGCACAGATACGGATGCTTTTGCGTATTCCAACGCTGGCGTTCCTTCGGCCTTAATTTCTTTGCCGTTGCGCTACATGCACACCACGGTAGAAATGGTGCATAAAGAAGATGTGGACAACGTCATCAGCCTGATTTATCAAACGTTGCTGAACATTCAGGACGGTCAGGATTTTAAATATTTCAAGATAAAACCATAACTTTTAGGGGATAAAAACAGTATGATGCTGTTTTTATCACTATAAAATTCAAACTAAAATTCAATTCAACATAAAAAAATGAAACCAACCCTTTTAATATTGGCAGCCGGAATGGCCAGCCGTTACGGTAGCATGAAACAAGTGGACGGCTTTGGTCCGAACGGCGAAACCATTATTGATTATTCTATTTATGATGCCATCAAAGCTGGTTTTGGCAAGATTAGTTTCATTATCCGCGAAGAATTTGTAGAGAGTTTTAAATCGAAGTTCGAGCCAAAACTAAACGGTAAAATTGAAACGGAATACGTGTTCCAAACCTTCAACCTGAAACCTTACGGCATTGATCAGGAAATTGAGCGTTCAAAACCCTGGGGAACGGCACATGCGGTTTTAGAAGCAAAAAACCAGGTTCAGGAACCATTTTGCGTGATCAATGCAGATGATTTTTATGGTGCAGAAGCTTTTGAAAAAATGGCTGCGTTTTTAACCGAAGAAGTTACCGATAATCATTTCTCGCTGATGGGTTACCAGATGGACAAAACTTTATCTGAAAATGGTTCTGTTTCTCGCGGTGTTTGTAAAGTTGATGAAAACAACAATCTGATCGAAATTAACGAACGTTTGAAAGTTTATGAAAAAAACGGACAAATTGTTTATGAAGAAAATGGAGTGGAAACGCCATTGCATGAAGATCCGCGTGCATCGATGAATTTCTGGGGATTTTCGCCGGCGATTTATGGCTTGATGGAACCGATGTTTAAAAAGTTTGTGGAAGCTAATTCTGCTGATCCAAAATCAGAATTTTTGTTACCAAAAGCAGCTGATGAATTGATTAAATCCGGACAGGCATCTTTTAAAGTAATCCCAACTGCAGCACAATGGTTTGGCGTAACTTACAAAGAAGATAAACCGGTTGTTCAGCAAAAAATATCAGAACTGGTAAAAAACGGAACTTATCCGAGCAATTTGTGGGGATAAGTAATATTTAAATATCAGTTTAAAGCTGATTTAATTTTTGAATTTTAGCCGGTAAAAGAAGTATCCTACTTTTTTTACCGGCTATTTTTTTGCTTTGCCTCAAGCTTTCTCCGGAGGAGAGAGATGTAAGGTGAAGCTATTTTTTCTTTAGTAAATGATGCCCGGCAGTTAATATCAACCCAACGGCTTTGAGCATCGGATCGCCGGAACTGCTTTTTTTATGCAGGTACTTTTGCAGATAGTGGCCAGCAACTGTAACCGCCAGGGCAGAAGCTCCGCCTACAACCAAACCTTTAAAAGCCCCGCTTTTGTTCGCCCGGTATAAACTTGCTCCAGCCATTGCACCGGAAGCAATCTTTCCGAATGAGCTTCTCGATAGTAGTTTGCTGTTTGGATTAAGCGGAAGTTTGGGGTTTTTATCTCCGGAACGCGATAAAACTTTTGTGATAACCGTATTGGCCAATGATTTTTTGGCACCTGCTTTTGGTTTGTTCAGCAAGCTTTCGGCACCATAGTTTAAAAAATAACCGACAAGCGTTGGCGCAACCACCCCGCGCAATCCCGCCGCCGCACCTATCCGGATGGCCTTTGCAATTATCTTTTTATTTTCCATGATTTTATTTTGATAGTAAACATTGAACCGGCTACATAGTTTGCTGCCTGCATTTGGTATAAACTCTAAATTAAATTCCTAATTTTAAGTGCCTAAAAGAAGCATCCTGAAAATCTTGTCGAAGCAGATTCTTGGATCGTTTTATTAACTAAAACTAATGAAAAAAAGCTTATTGATTGCATTTTTTTACGGAGGCATGGTTGCGGCGCAAAATAAAGATTACGCCATTCAGCCGGTTTCGATTACGCATATTAAATTAAATGATCAGTTCTGGTCGCCTAAAATAGAAACCAACAGAACCGTTACGATTCCGGCTTCTTTTGCGCGGTGTGAAAATACCGGCCGCGTAAAAAACTTTGAAATGGCAGCGGCAAAAAGCGGTAAGTTTTGTACCGTTTATCCGTTTGATGATACCGATATTTATAAAACCATTGAAGGTGCGTCTTATTCAATGGCTGTTCATTCTGATCCAAAACTGGCGCATTATGTGGATTCGATGATCACGATTGTTAGCAAAGCGCAGGAACCGGATGGCTATTTATACACGGCACGGACGATTGATCCGCTGCATCCGCACCCGTGGTCTGGCCCGGAACGCTGGGTAAAAGAAAGCGAACTGAGCCATGAACTGTACAATTCCGGCCATTTGTTTGAAGCTGCTGCTGCACATTATCAGGCAACCGGCAAACGTAATTTTTTAAATATCGCCCTGAAAAATGCTGATTTACTGGTAGAAACTTTCGGACCAGGAAAAAGGCATGTCGCTCCCGGACACGAAATTGTAGAAATGGGTTTGGTGCGATTATACCGCATCACCGGGAAAAAAGATTACCTCGATCTGGCTAAGTTTTTTATTGATGAACGCGGCAAGCGGACGTATGATCCGGCCAGTACCGATCCCTGGAAAAATGGTGTTTACTGGCAGGATAATGAACCCGTAACGGCGCAGGACGAGGCTGAAGGACATGCCGTTAGAGCGATGTATTTGTACTCGGGAATGGCTGATGTGGCTGCTTTGACAGGCGATCAGGAATACATCAAAGCCATCGATAAAATTTGGGACAACATGGTTTCCAAAAAAATATATGTGCAGGGCGGCATTGGTGCTTTGGGTGACGGCGAGCGGTTTGGTGCCAATTTCCAGTTGCCAAATGCCAGTGCTTACAATGAAACCTGTGCCGCTGTAGGAAACGTTTATTGGAATGAACGTATGTTTTTGCTTCACGGCGATTCTAAATACATTGATTTGCTGGAAAAAGTGCTTTACAACGGCTTAATTTCCGGCGTTGGGCTGGACGGAAAATCGTTTTTTTATACTAATGCGATGCAAATCAGCAATAATTCTACTCCAAAAGGAACGGAAACCGGGCGTTCCGGCTGGTTTGAATGTTCTTGCTGCCCGACCAATCTGGCGCGTTTGCTGCCGTCAATCCCTGGTTATGTCTACGCCCAAAAAGATAATGCTGTTTTTATTAACCTTTTTATGAGCAGCCAGGCAAATTTAATAGTTGATAAAAAACCGGTTCAGATCATCCAAAAAAATAATTATCCCTGGAACGGTTTGCTGGTCTTTACGGTATCGCCCGAAGCACCGCAAGCATTTGAAATGAAAATCCGCATTCCTGGCTGGGTGAAAAACGAAGCTATACCATCCGATTTATATTCATTTCAGAATAAAGAAACTGCTGCAGTTGTTATTAAAGTAAATGGCAAACCAGTAAAATATGAGATGCAAAACGGTTATGCGGTGATTGGTAAAGTTTGGCAAAAAAATGATCAGGTTACGATGGATTTGCCGATGCCAGTACGAAAAGTAATCTCCAATAATATCGTTGCGGAAGATGCCGGTAAAGTTGCTTTACAGCGCGGCCCGCTAATGTATTGTGCAGAATGGAAAGATAACGATGGTCATGTAAGTGATCTGATCATTCCAAAAAATGCTGTTTTTACGCCTGCATTTCACAAAGAACTGCTGAATGGTTTAACGGTTTTAAACGGGCAGGTTTTGAAAACTGACAGTACCAATAAAAGTAAAACGCAAACTGTAGCTTTAACCGCAATTCCATATTATTCCTGGGCAAACAGAGGAAAAGGTGAAATGCAGGTTTGGTTTACAGAAGCAGGAACGACGACTGTTGCAGAAAAGAAAACCATGCGATAAACAACAAAAAAACATCGATAAAAGAAGCTGGAAAATTCCGGCTTTTTTTGTTTTGAGGCGCAAAGCAAATCCATCTGAAAACTTTTATCGGCCATAACCGTCCTAAAAAAATGAAAACACTTACTGCCGGACAACTTCCGCCAAATGAATTATACAGTTATCTTACTTATGCCATTGCGCCGCGGCCGATCTGTTTTGCTTCTACCCTCAGCAAAAACGGAGAAGTTAATTTAAGTCCGTTCAGTTTTTTTAATATGGTGAGTTCCAATCCGCCGGTGTGCGTATTTTCTGTAGCGCGATGGGGCCACGACAACACGACAAAAGACACACTGAATAACGTGCTGGAAGTGCCAGAATGTGTGATCAATGTGGTCAATTACGACATGGTGCAGCAAATGTCACTCGCCAGTGCGCCGTACGATTCCGGTGTGAACGAATTTGTAAAAGTTGGTTTTACCGAGCAAAAATCCGAATTGGTGCAGCCTCCACGTGTGGCAGAAGCGCCGGTTCAGATAGAATGTTTAGTGCAAAAAGTGATTCCGTTGGGTGAAGAAGGCGGAGCCGGAAACCTGATTATTTGCGAGATTAAACTGGTGCACATTCTGGAAAAAATCTTGGATGAAAATGATAAAATCGATCAGAAAAAAATCGATCTGGTGGCGCGTTTGGGTGGAGATTGGTATTGCCGCGTAACGCCGGAAAGCTTGTTTAAAGTGCCCAGGCCGGGCACAAGTTCTGTAATTGGAATAGATGGTTTGCCTGCAGGAATTAAAAATTCTGCTGTGTTAACTGGAAATGATTTAGGGAAACTGGGAAATATTACCGATTTGCCTGATGATGCAGCTGTGGATGACTTTGCCAGTCAGCCGGAAATCAAAAACCTGCTGGATGCCACGATTGGGGATAATTTTACACGGGAACGGGAACTGCACCGCGAAGCAAAAAAGCTTTTGGATGATGGAAAAGTAATCGAAGCCTGGAAAATTTTGCTGCTAAGTTTGCAGGAATAGGTTCTGTTTATATTTCAGTTCAATAGTTGAAGGTTTTAATAGTCAGCTTTTTAATCGATAAAAACAGTATTCAAATTTTTTGGATTAAAAGTTTTATGTGTGCGAAAGCAGCGGTAAAGTTTATTTAAAATCTGATCAAGATCAATAAAATTTATGGGTGGCAATTGTGGTTCAAGATTTGTAAAAAGGCAGTTATCAACAAAACTATTATCGTTACATCAAATTCAAAAACCATGAATATTGAACATCAGCAAAAACAACCAATTTCTATTAATATAATATTTTTGGTTATTTTTTTAATTATTATTTTAGGTTTAATAAACAGTTAAGTGAGGCAATGCTTTTTTTACCAGCATAAATTTACTGTGCGCGCCAAACATTATCCTCCCAATTTACATCTGCTAAACGATGTGTTGGGTCGATTTCCATCCAGGCAAGATCAGCTAATTTGCCCTCAAACTCGATGGTGTAAGTTGGATGAGTCCATTTCCAAGGCTGTTCTACTATTCTTGGAATAGTGTTAGATTCTATCGGTTTCGCTCCGAACATCAAATACATCGGTATATAGTGCATCACTTTTTTCCCGTTTTGGAAAGTTAATTGTAGATCAATCGGCATCGGCATTTTACCTTTATTAATTAACCGGATCTTAGTTTTATTGCCTTCCTGCCAAACGCTGTCAATGCCGTAATCAATCGTTTTGGTTGTGTTGATCCAGTATTCTTTATACCAATCCAGTTGCAGGCCGCTCACTTTTTGCGCCACAACTATAAAATCGTTTGCGTTTGGGTGTTTAAAATGCCAGTTGCGGTAATATTGCAGCAAAATTTGATCGCGAACCTGCGCACCGGTAATATAACCCAGCTGCTCCAAAAAAACTTCTCCTTTGGAATAAGAAGAAATACTGTAGGCCAGATTGGTTTCATAATGATCGGCATGTGTGGTCAGCGGTTCCTGCAAACCTGATTTTACCAAACCGTAATAACTGTTGTAAGCACTTTCGTGCGGCTGTTTGTTCAATACCGAATCCAATACTTTTAACCGCGGATCGGCAGCATTGGCAGCCGCCATTTTTTTATACCTAAAAGCAGTATAATCACGTGTTACCAAATTTTCGGCATAGCTGGTAAAACCTTCATCCATCCACGGATATTCACTTTCATTTGTGCCCATCATACCCTGGTACCAGCTGTGCATCCACTCGTGGAAAACCGTTCCTAAACTTGGCCCGTTAATCAGTGTAGCCATCGGATATTCCATACCACCATCACCGCCATGCACAAAAGAATATTGTTTCCAGCCGTAAGGACCGAATGTTTTTTGGATGAAAGGCAATTCTGTTACTGCTGCATTCAGCACTTCCTGCCAGCGGTCGTCCCAGCTTTTTATATAGTTTTCTGCGGATTGATACGTGCTTTTTTGTGCTGTTTTTAACGCATCAAATTCCTGTTGCAGTTTTTTCGGGTCGCGGTTGTAAACTACATTGATGGTTTTTCCATCGGCAGTTAAGGCTGATAAATGCCTGTAATCTGGGTCAGCCGCCCACATAAAATCATGCACGTTAGGAGCCGAAAAGTGCCAGGTGAGCGTGTTTCCGGCTGGCCGCATAAAGTTGGAACCGGGCACTTCATAGCCATAGCCAATTTGCTGTGCATTTTGCAGATAACCCGTTCCGCCAATTAAATATTTTTTATCAATTGTGATTTTAACGTCGTAATCTCCCCAAACACCATAAAATTCGCGGGCAACATAAGGCGTTGGGTGCCAGCCTTCATAGTCATATTCGCACATTTTTGGATACCACTGGCTCATCGAATAGCGCACGCCCGTTTGCGGGTTATCACGGCCGCTTCTGCGAACTTGCAGGGGAACTTGAGCTTCAAAAGTTAACTCAAAAACGGCTTTGCTATGCGGCAAAATGGGTTTATTTAAATCCACCACCAATATCGTTTCTTCCGTTTTATATTTTTGGGTAATGCCGTTCATTTTCAGCGACAATACTTTTTGATAACCAATTTCCTGCGGCGTAAGCTTCAAAATGCGGTCTTTTACACGCACATCCCAATCCGGTTTTTTGTTGATAATCGTTTTACCCAGTTCGCGGCTGCGCGTATCCATCATGCTGTTCGGCTGGAAAGCGTTCCAGTACAAATGATAAAAAACACGTTTTAAAGTATCCGGCGAGTTATTGGTGTATTCCAGTTTTTGCGTGCCGCTGAAACGGTTGGTTTGTACGTTCATGTTCACATCCATCGTGTAATTAACATGTTGCTGCCAGCGGTCCGATTGTGCAATAGCGTTGGTAATCGAAAAAAGCAGCAGTAAAAAAGTAAGTTTTTGTTTCATGTTATTTAGCTAATACTGTTTTTACCGGCATAAAAACAGTATCTCGCTAAAGTAGCATTACAAGGCTATTTATACAAGCCGGAAGCTGATTTATGCAGATTTTTGAAGTAATAAGTTAACTATTATTTAATTGTATCCTGCCATATTAAACATAGCAAGAAGTTTCATCCAAGCATAATTTATATTTCTTGTACGTTCTTTTGCTTGACAGAAAAGAAGTTAAAATCTGAATTAAATCCCTAAAACCAGCTTCAATTTGGCATAACCGGCTTTACTTACCGGAATTTTGGCACCAGGTTTCAAGATCAGAATATGCGTTTCTTTTTCATAAGGATCAATTCGCACAATCTGCTCCACGCGCACAATGTAGGAGCGGTGCACGCGTGTAAATATTTTAGGGTCGAGTACCTGCTCAAAAAAGCTCATGGTTTTATTCTTGAGGAACGCGCCGCCGGCCGTATGGATGTTCACATAATCATCCGCCGCCTCCAGATAGATGACTTCCTGAATGGGGATAACTTTGATTTTTGTTCCGGTTTTTACCACAATCCGGTCATGCTGCGCCGGCGAACTGGCTGCGGTTTCCAGCAAAGCCGTAGTTGCTTCCGGTTTTTTAGGCTGATTTTCCAGAAACTTATCAATGGCTTTATTAAAACGTTCTTTGCTGAAAGGTTTCAGCAGATAATCTACGGCGTGCGCTTCAAAGGCTTTCAACGCATATTCATCAAAAGCCGTAGTAAATATGACCGAAGGCGATTGGTCAACCAGCTCCAGCATTTCAAAACCATTGATTTTCGGCATCTGCACATCCAGAAAAATCAGATCGGGTTTGTGCTGCATAATTGCTTTAATGCCTTCAAAACCGTCGCCACATTCCTGCGCCACCGTTATCTGCGGATATTGCTGCAAATATTCCAGCACGATGGAGCGCGCCAGCGGTTCATCATCAATAATCAGTACTGTTTTTATCGACATAAAATTAGGATACAGGTTTTACATTTTGTTGCAGATCAGCCGTTTGCGGGATTTTTAAAGTGATGCTGAAAATCTCGTTCCGTGTTTGGATTTCCACCAGATCGTGCCGCGCAAAAAGCAAATATAACCGCCGCTTCACGCCACTCAACCCAAAACCAGTGCCGCGCTGCGGATGTGCCGTTTCCGGATCATATGGATTACTGATCGTGATCTGCAATTGCTGGTTCACTACCAAAGCATCCAAGCTGATAATCACATCGCCAATGGTATCGTACAAACCAAACTTGATGGCGTTTTCGACCAGCGGCTGCAACAGCATCGGCGGAATCATCATGGCATCAGCTGCATCGTTATGGCGTAAAACGGTAGACAAACGATGCCCGAAACGCACTTTTTCAATATCCAGATACAGCTGCAAATGTTGTAATTCAGCTTGCAACAAAACCCATTGCTGCTCTTCTTTTAAAGTTCCGCGTAAAAAATCGGATAACTGGTGGATCATTTTCCGCGCTTCGTCCGGCTTAAAACCAATCAATGCAGAAATAGAATTAAGACTATTAAACAAAAAATGCGGCTGCAATTGCTGGCGAAGTTTATATAATTCGGCATCGCGGGCCAGGTTTTCGGCGGCTAATTTTCGTGCTTCGTAATCTTTCTGGTCTTTTTGCATGTAGCGCAAGGCACTCAGCATGGCCATCGAACCAATAATTAAAAAAGAAACACAAAAACGGATAGGCAAGGATTGAATCAGGAAAACTTTATACGCCGCATCCGGAATTAACTGTGGCAATAACCAACGACAGGCACCCAGCCAACCCACACTCAAAACCAGACACAGCACTAAAATAAACAGCGAACGGCCTTTTTCGGGCTGGTAATATTTGAGGTTGTTGCTGATGAGGAAACACGCTCCGGCCAGCAACGCGCTGGTTGCAGCGGCATCGGTACTGGCTATTTTCCAGCTGAAACCAAAATCGTACAGCAGGTAACTTTGCAGCGCAAACCAGGCCAGCAAACCGCCGCCCACAATAAAACGGAACCTGTTGAATAACGAAGGAGGAGTTTCCAAATTTTTAGTTTGATTTTGGTTGATGCTGTTTTTATCGGTGTTTTTTTGCGGTTACTTCAACAAAAAGCTTGCGTTGCAGCGTTAAAAAATAGGTGTTAAAAGAAGCATTAAAAACTTTTGATATCTACGCCGCCAAATATGGATATACCTTTTAATATCAGCACTTTTCCGCTGGCGGCCAGCTCGGCGTTGGGGATGCGTTTATCGCTTACGCCTCCAAAAATCGGTGCAATGTTAGAAACTACTTGCCAGTGCGGCGGAACGATGAGTTTGGTGCCGCCAAACAGTTGCATCACATCTATGATTACACGTCCGTTGATATCAGCATGACTAAAATCAAGATGTGTGCCGGCAAAAATATTGACCACTTCGCCACCTTTGAATGTTTTGGAAAAGATGTTTTTCTTCACATCGCCAAAAACGGAAAAGGAATTCAGGTAATCTTCGCCGGTAGAAGTTTGACTGTGGTTGATGGGTGGCGGCTCGGTGGCGCCTGGCTGCGGATTTAGGAAATCATCGTTGGCAAATGCTTCTTTTATCGGGGTATTTTCAGGTTGAAGGTCATACTTTCTGCGGAAAATCATCCATAAACCGGCCGCAATAATAATAACCGGCCAACCTAAATGGATCACGTTTTCACCCGGAAAAATCTTTTCCACCAAAAACAGACAGCCAACCACAATGTAAATTAACCAGGAACTGTTGGCTGGGTTATTTGCGCGTTTTACCAGGCCAACGATAATTAAAATCATGGGCCAGCTGAACAGCCAGGAGGGGAAAAAGAACCAGTCGAGCTGCTGAAATAACAAACCCAGACCGATGGCAGTGAGCACAAAGCCGGCGATAACTTTGCCGGAATATTTGGAAGGGTTATGATGGAGGTCGTTCATTTTTTGAGCTGCAATTATGGGTACAAATGTATCGGAACGGACTGATTGCAGGAATAGCTTATGGGCAAAGCTTTGCAAATATTCGGTAAACAGCCTTGAATTTTCGGCGGGAAGTTTTAGGGTACTATTCGTTTTCGCGTTTCACGATCAGAACCTCATCTTCACTTAAAATGAGATAGCCGTAATCGTAACAAAAATTATAAACATCGCCGGTTTGGGTTTGAGAAATGCCGGTGAAATGATCAAAGTTAAAACCCAGCGTCTGGAGCTTTTTGCGGGAAGTTTTTGTTTTTCCGGTTGGGTTAAGTTGCTGCAAAATGCGCCGGTTGCGCCGCAAAATATTATTGATGTTGCGCACCAGGTTATGGCTGTCGCTGTTTAGCTGGTTGTTAAAATTGCTGCGGCACTGGTCGTTGCAAAACTTTTTATCGGCGCGGCCGTGTATGGTTTCGCCGCAATCGAGGCACTGGCGTTGGGTTGTGGGCATTTAAGGGTAACAGTTTATTGGGTTGTTCAAGATAGTGTTTTTAGAGGATTAAAAGAAGCATGATGGTTTTATAACCATTTAACTCAGGAGGTTCTTTCACCAAATACACTGATTGTAAAGACTTACTTGCAACAATTAGTCTTTCGGCTTCAACCTTTACTTATCCTGAAGTTTAAAAGGTTTTCTCGGGTTTTCTTTCATTCTTTTTTCAATGGTTTCAGCTAGCCATTGAAAATATTCTGCAAGAAATGGGTCTGTTGTCTTTTCCCGGATATCCAGATACATTGGTTTATATTTTTCCCAAGCAGTTGTTACAAATGAACCAAGAGTTTTATCCACCAAATTAATGTTGATAAATTTTTCTGCAACAAGAATTCCTAAAGATTCCATTTTTTGTCCAAATTGAATAAAACTAATTTGTTCTTCCTTTGGCCGTTTCAGAAATTCTTCCTGATTTGATATAAGTGTTGTTGAAGTGATAAAATAGATTAATTCTGCAAATTCTTTAGTTTGAAAATTCCTTAAGGCATCCATGGTAAGCCGCTCGCGCCTGTCACGCCTTGTTGCTTTAACTTGCGCAACTCCAAATATTAACGCTACTATAAAAGACAGCGACAAAGAAACATTAGCAATAAGCGTAATTGTATCTATCATAAAAATATTTACATGGAGCACAAATTAATCCTTTGGCGCATACAAGCCGAATTTATCGAAAGTTATCTAAAAAAAGAAACGAGATCAGCATTAAAGGTAAACTGGCTACACGAAATTATACCGGTAAAAAAGGTATTAAACGTTGCGTTACCGAAATTATGGTAAACGGTATTTTAATGCTTGGCGGCAAAAATAACTTGGTTAACAGTTAGTAGATAAGGGTTAAAAGTAGGAGGATCGTGTCTATTTAGTTTTCGTTAAAAAGTGTTTGGTTAACCGTTTCCTTATCGGTTCATCATACAGTTTAAGGCAGGCATAAGCTATGGTAATGCTGGTGATGAGCAGCAGTGCGCCAACAGGCAAACCTTTTGCCAAAGTAATGTGGTTGGTGGTTACCCAGGCTGTAAAAAGGTAAATTAAAGGGTAATGGGTGATGTAAAGCGGGTAAGACAGATTGCCCAAAAACTTATTGGCTTTACTTTCATGTTTGCCTTTTAGGCTTCCGCCGGCACCGATGGCCACAATGAGTGGGAAAAGGATGATGATGCAGAAAGATTCGTACAAACCGTTCATCCACAAATGTTCGGCGCCGCCAATCCGTGGGATACAAAAAACAAGCAGAAGGAGCAGGCTGCACACCCAGAATGCTCCTTTTATGCGTATTAATTTGCTGGTTCGGGATAATAATAATCCACCAAAAAACGGGAATAACATCCGCGTAAAGCCAATTCGCAACTGGGTTTGATCGAGGCTCCAGCCACCAATGACATCGCCTTTTCCGCCCCAAACCAAATACTGAATCAGCAGGCAGGCGAACAGAAAAACGAATACAGTAAGCACTTTTTGCGAGAACTTACGGAAAGCAACCGCATACATAATGTTGGCGATGTACTCAAAAAAAAGCGACCAGCACGGGCCGTCCAGTCCGTGCATTTCCTGCCAGCCGCGAATGTCCATCGAAATCGGCAACGGAATCAGCGTAAAACCTACCAGCATTACCAGCAGCATTTTCCACAATGGCGTTTGGCTGATCAGCGGAAAAACATCTGCTTGTTGCAGGTAAAAAAGTGCCGCGCCAATGATAGTTCCCATAATTACCATCGGTTGCAGACGGGTCAGCCGGCGTTTGTAAAAATCCCAGCTGGTCATTTTTCCCCAGCGGTCATCGTAAGCATAAGCGACTACAAAACCAGATAACAGAAAGAAAAAATCTACCGCCATATAACCGTGGTTGATGATCTGGACGAATCGGTTTCCACCGTTAAAAGTTTCAAAAACGTGGAACGTAACCACTAAAATAGCTGCAACACCGCGCAGGCCATCCAGTATTTCGTAATGGTTTTTTGGGGAAATAGAAGCTGGATTTTGGTCCATGGTTTAACGGTTGGTGTTCAAAACTAAACAAAAAAACAACCGATAAAAACAGTATTGTTTAAACTGCAGTTAACGCCACCGGCAAAACTTTTCCGTTAAAAAATTTATGACCGGTTAGCGCAAAATCGGCCACATATTTGCCCATTTCAAAAGCCATTACCGGAGATTCGTAACCAGGGAAAGCACGTTCCAGCATTTCGGTTTGTGCCGATCCTAAAGCCAGGCAATTTACTTTGATTTGCTGCGGAGCCAGCTCCTGCGCCAGGCATTCTGTTAACGTATGCAGCGCTGCTTTGCTGGCCGAATAAGCGGATAAGCCCAGAAACTTTGCGCTTCCCTGATAGCCGCCCATGCTGCCAATATTTAAAATGTGCGAATTTTTTGCCATTAAAAGAAGCATCGCCTGGATGATGCGTACGTGTCCGAGGTAATTGCTTTGCAGCATTTCTACAAAATCGGCCTCGCCTAAATCTGCAAAAGGTTTGTTGATGAGTGTGCCGGCATTATTAATCAGCACATCAATTTTACCTTCAAAACGCGTTTGTACAAACGCTTGCAGATCATGATAATCATCGTGCACAATATCAAACGCAACCGGATATAAAACGCAATCAGGGTTTAAACTTTGGGCGATTTCCAGCAAGCGCGCCAGTTTTTCTGCGGATCTGGCCAATGCAATAATCTGGTGGCCAGGCAGTTGTATCAGTTCGATCACGGCTTCAAAGCCAATGCCGCTGCTGGCCCCGGTGATGATAATGTTCATGATTGTGTGATGCTGTTTTTATCGGGTAAATTTTCGGTTTCTTCTGGTTTTGGCAAGCCTTCATTTAAACGTTTGGTGTTGAAAACGTAATAAATCCCCAGCAAGGAAACTACTGCCGAAGTAAGATAAAATAACAGGCTGACCACCACGGCCAGATTCGGATCCATGTTAAAAAAAGGCGCAAAATGCACGAAAATATATTCCCTCAAACCTAAACCGCCCACTGAAAAGGGTACAATTGCCGATAACGAAGCGGCTAAAAAGGTAAACAAGTACGGAGAAAACTTGCCATTGAAATGTAGGGCCAGTAAAACGAACAACACGGTAATTACCTGCATGGATTGTACCAGAATGGCTTTGGCGTGTGCTTCAAAAAAGAAATGCGTATAATCCTTAAAAAAATGCTTCGCCACAAAACAATAAGCCGCCGTACCCACCACAAAAACACTGAGCGGGATGGCCAGGTGGATTTGAATTTGCGGCAGAAAACCGATTAATGCCACAATGATCAGTCCGATGGCCCAAAGTCCGCTTAAACGATCAAAAAAAATCGCCCAGAACACTCTTTTTGCAGGCAGTTTATAGCTTTTGTTGAGGAGCCATATTTTATAGCCATCGCCGCCAATTCCGCCTGGCAAAAACAGGTTGTAAAACAAGCCGAGCATATACAATCTCAGGTTGAAAACGAAGCTAAGCCGTAAATTGATCGACTTAAAAAAACTAAGCAAACGGGAAGATGCAACCAATTGGGATAGAAAAAACGTAAGAACGGCCAGCAGTAAATATAGTGGATTGGAAGCCGATAAGGTGGATTTTACTTTTTCAAAATCCATTTTCCGCAGCACCAAGTAAAGTAACAGGCTGGTAAACCCGATTTTCAGGATCGTTTTTACAACATCCCAAAAAACTTGCTTTTTGGTTTTCGGTGTGGGTATTTCTTCGGTTTCGGCCATTTCAGACAAAAATAGTAAAATAGGCAATTTAAAAATATAGATTTTAAGTCGATAAAAACAGCATTGCGCCGCTTTGATCTTAATCTTATTTTTGTGCCAGAATAAAACAAGCTATGGCGAAAGTTAAAGTTGGATTGGTGCAGATGAGTTGCACGGCAGATAAGGAAGCAAATTTGCAAAAAGCAATTGCTAAAGTGCGGGAAGCAGCTGCAAAAGGTGCACAAATTGTGTGTTTGCAGGAACTTTTTACGTCGTTGTATTTTTGCGACGAAGAAAATTACGACAATTTTAAGCTGGCAGAAGCCATTCCCGGACCGTCAACTGATGAACTTTCCAAAATTGCTGCCGAGTTGAATGTGGTGATTATTGCTTCTTTATTTGAGAAACGTGCGCAGGGTTTGTACCACAATACCACGGCGGTTTTGGATGCCGACGGAAAATACTTGGGCAAATACCGTAAAATGCATATTCCTGATGATCCTGGTTTTTACGAAAAGTTCTATTTTACGCCCGGAGATCTGGGTTATAAAGTTTTCAAAACCAAGTACGCCACTTTGGGCGTGCTGATTTGCTGGGATCAATGGTATCCGGAAGCTGCACGTATTACCGCTTTAATGGGTGCCGAAATCCTGTTTTATCCAACGGCCATCGGCTGGGCAACCACGCAGGATTTGCCAACTAATACCGAACAATACAATGCCTGGCAAACTATCCAGCGTTCGCACGGAATTGCCAACGGCGTGCATGTGGTGAGCATTAACCGGGTAGGAGAGGAAGCTGGTGTGAGATTTTGGGGCGGATCTTTCATAGCGAATCCGTTCGGAACGGTAATTTATCAGGCTTCGCATGAGGACGAAGAAGTGATTGTGCAGGAAATGAATTTGGCAGAAACCGATCGTTATCGTACGCACTGGCCATTTTTGCGCGATCGCAGGATCGATTCTTATCAACCCATAACCAAACGTTTGATTGATGAAGATTGAGGAAGTTGGAATCGATTGATAAAATCATTCGTAAATTATGAGAACCATTGCGTGCATTTTTTTCGTTTTGCTTACACTAAAATCTTTTGGACAAGTAAAAGAAGTTTATCAAGTAGAGCCATGGTTTTTTCTTGATTCTGTTCGTATCAGTAAAAATCAATTGTATTTTGATCCCGATAAAATTGTAGCAATTAATGTGGTAAAAGACAAAGACAAACCGAATCAGAAAGAGGGTAAAATTTATTTAAAATCAAAAAATCCAAAAGGTTATAACTTTCTTACTTTAAAAGGCATTGAAAAAACTTATGTAAAAACAGTATCCGGATTAGCTCTTTTTATGATAGATAATTTAATTTTAAAAGACAACATTTCAACTTATAAAATTGATTCGGCTTATATTTTAAATGTTGAAATTTTGAAATCTACAGAAATTGAATATTTAAAGAAAATGCGGCCTCTTTTAACAATCATAAGTATTAAACTTAAAACAAAAGAGAATGTAACAAAAGCAAATGAAATCCGCATTCGTGGAACCCGTTATTCTTTGCCTAATAATTTGAATAAATAAAAATGAATGATAATGTATCTAATTACTCTTTAAACTTCCAATATTCCAAACTTCCTCACTTTCCTCAAGGTTATTATTTTCCGGCCGAATGGGAAAAACACGAAGCTACCTGGTTGAGCTGGCCGCACAAAAATGAATCCTGGCCGGGAAAGATCGAAGCTATTTACCAGCATTATTGTGCGTTTATCAAAATTGTTGCTGAAGGTGAATTGGTCAGAATTAATGTTGCCGATGCAGCAATGGAAGCGTTTGCCAAAGCGGAGCTGCAAAAAGTTGATGCCGATTTAACCAAGATTGAGTTTTATCATTTCCCAACCAATGATGCCTGGTGCCGGGATCATGGTCCGGCGTTTTTGCTGAACCGTGATGCTTCTTTTATCGACCCAAAAATTGTGCTGGATTGGGGCTACAATGCCTGGGGCGGCAAATATCCGCCGTTTGCGCTGGATGATATGATACCGACAAGAATTGCCGAGCATTTTGGTTTACCGGTTTACCATCCGGGAATTGTAATGGAAGGCGGTTCGGTTGAATTTAACGGCGCAGGAACGGTTTTAACGACCACCGCTTGTTTGCTCAATCCAAACCGGAATCCAAATCTCAGCCAAAATCAAATTGAAGATTATTTGAAGCAATATTACGGCGTACAGCAGGTTTTGTGGCTGGGCGATGGCATTGTGGGCGATGATACCGATGGCCATATTGATGATATTACGCGTTTTGTAAATGAAGATACGGTGGTTACGGTTGTGGAAGAAAATCCGGAAGACGAAAATTATCATCTCCTGCAGGAAAACCTCGAAAAGCTGCGGGAAATGAAGCTTCTGGATGGCCGGAAACTAAACATTGTTGAACTGCCGATGCCTTCGCCGGTGATTTGGGAAGATACGCGTTTGCCCGCCAGTTATGCCAATTTTTATATTGCAAACAAAGCCGTGATTGTACCAACTTACCGTGATCAAAACGATGAAAAAGCCTTGCAAATTTTACAAAAATGTTTCCCTGATCGAAAGGTTGTAGGTATTGATTCTACGGATATTATCTGGGGTTTAGGCAGCTTTCATTGTTTGAGTCAGCAGGAACCGGCGGTGTGATTATTGATGTTGATAAAAATAGCGATGCTTCTTTTATCAGGGTAAATTTGAGTTAGGACTTTACTGATTTCTTTTTTCTCCATCCAATTAGCTGCCAAACTATCTCTCCGGAAAGTAATGTGCCGATAGCAAAAGTGGCAGGTAGCCAAGTTTCTCCCGAAGTGGAAAACGCACCGGACAAAGCAACAATGTAAACCAGCAAAGGCAATAAAGCCATCAAGCCTAAGCCCCAAACATTAAGTGAGATTTTGAACGGCCGATGAAGTTCCGGGAATTTGATTCGAAAAATAATCAGCGCAATAAATTCTAAAAATAAAGCAGCTCCGTAAACGGTTACGTCGATGATGAGCAGATCGGTAAAACTCCATAAAATCATTAAACTGATAACAGCCGAACAGATCAATATAGAAACATACGGCGTTTTATATTTGGGGTGAACCTGGTTGAGTTTCTGCGGAAGCAAGCCATCATCGGCCATTACTTTTGGCACCCGCGAAACGGAAAGCAGCACGGCCGAATATAAACCCAGCGCGCTGGCCATCCCGCCAAAAGAAAGTGCCGCGCCCAGCCAGTGGCCGCTTAGCAAAACGCCTAAAATCGGGAACCCTTCTTTCTGTAATTTCCCCGGATCGATACCCGATTGCTGCGCCACTAAAATCGCCAGAAAATACACTGAAAATATCAGGATAAAAGCAGTAAACACCGAAATGAGATAGGTGCGAACGGGCTTTTCTACTTCCTCGGCATAAGTGGTTACGTTGTCCCATCCGATAAAATTCCACATCACGGTGTATAATCCTAAACCTAAATTAGAAAAACCAACGCCTTTCAGAGATAAATGCGGAAAGCTGAAACTGCCGCCATGCTGACTGAAGAACACGAAAAAAAGTATGATAAAAGGAGTAAGCACCAGCGCGCCCAAAAATACCGAAACCTTGCCAACGGGCACAATCCCCAGGATATTCAGCCCGGCAGATGACCAGATGATGAACAGACAAACCGGGATTTTATAAGCTGCAATTCCCGGAAAAAAGAAGGACGCATATTCGACAAAAAGCACTGGATAAATGGCGAGATCTACAAAAGTGTAGAGCCACGTCCACCAGCCTTCATACAAAGCCCAGCGTAAACCCAATGCTTTTTTTACCCACTGATAATAACCGCCGGTAACGGGCATCATGCTGTTGAGTTCGAGCACGGTGAAAATGGTTGGAATGTCCCACAAAATGGGTGTGATGATCAAAAGTAGTAATGCACCGTTTTTGCCTGCATAACCCAATAAAGGTTCCAATCCATACGGGCCACCGGAAACAGTAAGGAAAATAAGAGCGATTAAAGGGAGTATCCTCAACTTTTTTAAAGCAGAGCGTGGGGCAGGAGACATCATGAAATAAAGCTAAAAATAAAATTACAGATTGAATGAGGAATAATACCTTATACGAACGTGGCAGAAATTTGCTGCATCTGATACCGGATTATAATCTGTTCAACTAAAGAAACAGGGTGCTTATCCAAATCAAATTTTAACATTTCATTTAGTGAAACCTCGGCAATTACAAGTCGTATAACTCCTGATTAAAATTCTCCCGTCAGGATTAAAAATAAGTACAGCTGCTGTTAAAATATTCAATCAGATCTTTTATGTTAAGACAATTACAATTTATAGTTCTGCTGCTTTTTTTAGCAGGATTAATTCCTCAAAAAGCTTTTGCCCAGTTTCCATACACAAATAGCTTTGAGAATGCTACTGCACCCGGTGCTAATTTTGGAGGATCACCAACAGCCTATCTTACAGGTGGAAATATTGACGCTAACGGAAGCGGCTATCTTCGGTTAACTTCTAATGCAAATAGTCAGGCTGGCTATGCTTTTATTTCCAGTAGCTTTCCTGCTACTAAAGGGATTTCAGTAAGTTTTGAATATGCAACATGGGGTGGAACCGGTAATGCGGATGGTATCTGTTTTTTCCTTTTTGATGGCAGTTTAGCTGATGCAAGCTTTAAAGTTGGTCAATTTGGGGGATCGCTTGGATATTCAGCTCCCGTTCCCTCTACCACTAATGGGCTTTCAAAAGCTTATTTAGGCGTTGGTTTAGATGAATATGGAAACTTTTCCAATGCTGCTTTTGGAGCAGGGGGAACGGGTTTTGCCCCAAATTCTGTGACTATCAGAGGTGCTTATAATGACGCCAATGGAGCATATAATATGCTTAAAACCGTTCCGCTTTCAACAGCTACACATGGCTTTAATACTATTGGAAGTGGAACTGCCCGTGCAACAGCGGGAAATACAGGTTATAGAAAAGCTTATATTGATATTATTCCTGATGCAAGTGGTATTGGTTTTGATATCACGGTAAAAATACAGCATGATGCGGTTTCAGCCCCTGTTACCATTATCAGTAACTATTACTATAGTTATGCTTCTCCTGCTACTTTAAAGTTTGGCTATGCAGCATCTACCGGAGGATCTAATAATTATCATGAAATCAGAAATACAGCAGTTACATTGCCCGCTAGTACAACCTTAACTACACCTACTCAAACTAACCAAACTTTAACTACGTGTTCTAATAGTACAGGAAGCGTAAATATTTCAAGCGGTTTCAGTACAACCAATACGCCCAATGGTGCCATCAATACAGCAAGTGTTGATTTAGATCCATCAACTACCGGCATTCAAACCACTTATACGGTTGTATCTAAAGGTACTTTTACTTCTGACGGCAGCGGAAACATTACTTTTGCGCCCTTAAACAGCACTGTTACAGGTCCGGTTTCCTGTAGTTTTACTGTTGCTGATAATTATGGTGCTACTTCAAATACAGCAACCGTAACGGCAACTATTAATGCTGCTCCCATTCTTACCATTACTAATCCTGCTGCCGCATGTTTGCCTGCAACGATTGATATTACAGCTGCTGCTGTTACAGCCGGAAGTGATGCTAATCTCACGCTTTCTTATTATAGTAATGCAACTGCAACAACTGTATTAAGCAATCCTAATGCAATAACAACTTCCGGTACTTATTATATCAAGGCAGTAAATGCAAGTAACTGCTCAGTTATTCAGCCGGTAACTGTTACCATTAACCCGTTGCCTACAACCGCCAATGCAGGCAGTGATCAAACAAGTACAACTGCTACCACAACATCAGTAACATTAAGCGGTAATTCGCCAACGGCAGGGACAGGTTTATGGTCACAAATCAGTGGGCCAACGACAGCTACTTTTGCAAATGCAACACTTTACAATACAACAGCAGGCAATCTTAATCCGGGTACCTACACTTTCCGTTGGACAATTTCAAACAGCTGTGGCAGTTCGGCGGATGATGTAACAATAGGAATAACGGGTACCCAAACCATCACCTTTGCTGCAATCCCGACAAAAACTTATGGTGATTCTGATTTTAATGCTGGAGCTACTGCTTCATCTGGCATAGCAATAACGTACACCAGCATTAATCCTACAGTCGCAACCGTTGATGCAAGTGGAAATGTACATATTCTTGCCGCTGGAAGTACCATAATTAAGGCATCACAGGCAGGCAATAGTAATTATACTGCTGCAACTGCTGTTACACAAACTTTAACGGTAAACAAAGCATCATTAACCATTGCATCAGATAATCAAAATAAAGTTTTTGGTTCAGTTAATCCTACGTTAACAGCAAGTTATACTGGTTTTGTTAATAATGAAAATTCTAACAATTTAACTACTCAGCCCGCAATAAGTACAACAGCAACTACATCTTCTCCAGTTGGAACTTATCCAATTACGAGTTCAGGCGCTGTTGATGATAATTATATTGTTACTAACACACCAGGAACATTAACCGTCAGCCAGAGTTCGCAAACAATTACTTTTAATACTCTGTCGGCCAAAACATACGGCGATACAGATTTTACACTTAATGCTACTACTTCGTCAGGTTTGCCCATAAATTATATCAGCAGCAATCCGGCAGTTGCAACTGTTGATGCAAGTGGAAATGTGCATATTTTATCAGCCGGAACAACTGTAATCACTGCTTCTCAAGCTGGAAACAGCAATTATATTGCAACGTCTGTTGCACAAACTTTAACGGTAAACAAAGCAGCGTTAACGCTTACGGCAGATAATCAGATTAAAACTTACAACACGGCAAATCCTGCCTTAACCATCAGTTACAGTGGTTTTGTAAATAATGAGACAGCTGCCAGCTTACCTTCCCAGGCAACTGCAAATACAACAGCAACTGCTGCTTCATCAGTTGGAACGTACCCGATTACAGTAACAGGAGCTGCAAGTAATAATTACCAAATTACCTATGTAAACGGAGCATTGTCAGTTGGTCAAAGCAGTCCTGCCATTACCTTTAATGCTTTGTCGGCTAAGGTTTATGGTGATGCAGATTATAGTTTATCAGCTATTTCTACATCCGGTTTGACGGTTACTTACACCAGCAGTAACCCGGCAGTTGCAACCGTGGATGCAAGTGGAAATGTGCATATTCTTTCCGCAGGAACAACCGTAATTACTGCTTCTCAAGCTGGAAACAGCAATTACAATGCGGCAGCATCGGTTGCACAAACTTTAACGGTAAACAAAGCAGCGTTAACTATTACGGCAGATAATCAGACTAAAACTTACAACACGGCCAATCCGGCATTAACCATCAGTTACAGTGGTTTTGTAAACGGAGAAACGAGTTCAAATTTAACCACGTTACCCACAATCATCACTGCGGCCACTACGGCTTCTGCTGTTGGAGCTTACCCGGTAACGGTGTCAGGAGCTGTAAGTAATAATTACCAAATTACCTATGTAAACGGAGTATTGTCGGTTTATCCGGGTACGCAAACCATTACTTTTACAGCTTCGCCCAAAACTTATGGTGATCCGGATTTTGCACTGAATGCGGTTGCATCATCGGGCTTGCCGGTAACCTATAGCAGCAGCAATACGGCTGTAGCAACAGTTGATGCTAATGGTTTGGTTCATATTGTTTCTGCCGGAAATGTAACGATCTCAGCACTGCAAACCGGGAACGGAAATTATATTGCTACAACCGTCATCAATCAGCAGCTAACCATCAACCCTGCAACATTAACCGTTGTAGCAGATAACATAACCAAAGCTTTTGGCTCGGCCAATCCACCATTAACTATAACCTATTCGGGTTTTGTTAATGGAGATACCAGTACCAGCCTGACTACTCAACCAATCCTCAGTACTACGGCTACAACTGCCTCTGTAGTAGGCTTGTACCCAATCCTGGTTTCCGGGGCAGCAAGTGCCAATTACCGTATCAACTATCAATCCGGTTCGCTCATTGTAGAACAAGATACGCAGCAGATTACTTTTGCTGCTTTGTCTACGAAAACTTATGGTGATGCTGATTTCTCACTTAATGCAATGGCTTCGTCAGGTTTGCCAATTACTTATATCAGTAGTGATAGTACAGTTGCAACAGTAGATAATGCGGGAAAAGTGCATATCCTTTCGGCAGGAAATGTAAGTATTACAGCCAGTCAGGTTGGCAACAATAACTACAAAGGCACAGATAATGTTATCCAAACTTTTACGGTAAACAAAGCAGCATTAACCATTACTGCAGATAATCAAACGATTAGTTATGGCACGCCTATTCCTGCTTTAAGCGTGCATTACAGTGGTTTTGTAAACGGAGAAAACCAAATGGTATTAACTGCGCAGCCATCAGTAAGCACCACTGCAACAGCCACTTCCGACCCCGGTACTTATCCGATTACAGTTTCAGACACAACTGCGGCCAATTACACTATTACTTTTGTTGCCGGAACCTTAACCATCAGCCCAAAAGCACAAACTATTACTGCTGCTGCCCCAACAGCAAAAACTTATGGTGATGCAGATTTTAGTTTGAATGCCAGTAGTACAACTACTTTGCCTATCACTTACACCAGCAGCAATCCAGCAGTAGCCACAATTGATGGCAGCGGAAACGTACATGTTTTAAGCGCAGGAACAGTTGTATTTACTGTTTTTCAAAACGGAAATAGCGATTACACGGCTGCCCCTCCAGTTCAGCAAACAGTAACCATCAACAAAGCGGCTTTAACCATTACTGCGGATAACCAAAGCAGGGCTTACGGCGCAGCAAACCCGGCATTTACAGTAACCTACAGCGGTTTTGTAAACGGAGAAAATGCCTCCATTTTAAGCACCCCGGCAACTGTTGGCACCACCGCTACCACAAGTTCTCCGTCCGGCACTTATCCAATTATGCCAAGCAGCGCCGATGCAGCTAATTACACTATGCTATATGTGCCCGGAACATTAACAATCAATAATGCTGTGATAAGCGGCGTTAGTTTTGTGCAGACTACGCTTTTAGAAAACCAGCCAGCAGGTACAATGGCAGGTACACTTTCAGCAACTTCGCTGGATCCGAATGCTGTTTTTACCTATACTTTTATAACCGGAACAGGGGCTGCTGATAACGCTTCCTTTTCCATACAAGGCAATAAAGTGCTCACCGCAACCAGCATGAACTATGAGCAGCAATCAAGCTACAACATCCTGGTTCGCGCTACTAATCAATATGGTTTGTATCTGGATCAGGCCTTTACCATCCAAATTACCGATGTAAACGAAGTGCCCACTTTGGCTGCCGTTCCTAATCAATCAGTTTGTAACCTGACTTCGGCACAAAAAATAAATTTAACAGCCATTACACCCGGACCAGAATCAACCCAAACCACCACGCTTAGCATAAGCACAACTAACCCGGCCTTATTTAGTAACCTGAGTGTTAGCAATGTATCCGGCGGTACGGCAGCAATTAACTATACTTTAGCAAGCACCGGTTCGGCTGATATCACGATCACCGTTAAAGATAACGGCGGTACAGCCAATGGCGGGATTGATAGCTTTAGCCAGACTTTTACGCTTACGGCCAATGAAGTGCCGGTTGCTGCAATTGCTTCGGATAAAGGTACGCAGGTTGTTAAAGGCCAAACCGTAACACTTACGGCTTCCGGCGGCGGTACTTACAGCTGGGATAATGCTTCCGGTATTGTTGGCACCACCCATAGTGCCGTGCTGCAGGTTCGTCCATCGCAAAATACTACTTATTTGGTTACCGCCACCAATGCTTCCGGTTGCAGCACTACAGCCAGCATTACGCTAAATGTAACGGATGATTATTCGATGGTTCAGGCAGCCAACATTTTAACGCCAAATGGTGACGGCAAAAATGATACGTGGGTAGTTAAAAATATTGATTTATACCCGGAAAGTACCATTATTATTTTTGATAAAGGCGGCAGAAGATTGCTTAACGTAAAACATTATAATAATGATTGGGATGGCACTTTTCAGGGTTCACCGCTATCAGAAGATACTTATTATTATGTGATTGATTTCGGACCGGGAAAAGCGCCGCTAAAAGGATTCATCACTTTGTTGAGAAACAGATAATTACACATCCGGAAATCAAAAATCGCCTCAAATTTAACAAAATGAAAATCTCAGTTCCCCAAAATATCCTTAAAGCTACGCTATTGTTCACTACTGTTTTTACCGGTATAAAAACAGCATCGGCACAGCTGAACCCATACGCTTCTATGTATTTTCAAAACCAGTACTTATCTAACCCGGCCATGGCTGGTTTGGATGAAGGCGTGAACTTAAATCTGGCTGTGCGGCAGCAATGGGCAACGCTGCCCGGCAGCCCAAAATCACAGTTTATTTCCGGTGATTACAATGCCGGGAAACACGTTGGTTTGGGCCTCGCCATCAGCAATGATCAAACAGGTTTACTACGTCAAACACGTGCGGTGGCTACCTATGCTTATCATGTAATTTTGGGAGGCAATAACCAGCAGCTCAACTTTGGCCTTTCTGCCGGCGTGAGCAGCCAGCACATCAATTACAACGAGGTCAACGGCGATCAGGGCGATGTGCAGGTTGATCGTTATAACAACCAAAACCGTGCTTATCCGGATGGCGATTTTGGTATTTCTTACACCAGCAACAATCTCACCGTGCAAGGTGCCTTGCCAAACCTTAACCATTTGTTTAAAAGTGCCAATACCATTTTGGGTGTAGATCGTTCAGTTTTTATCACTTCTGTAAGCTATAAGTTCCCAGTCGATGTGTTGGATGGTTCTGTAATCGAGCCGAAACTGGTGTACCGTGGCGTGGATGGCTATAAAAGCGTGGTTGATGCGGGAATCAATTTTAATATTAAAGGCGATTTGCTGCACCTGTATTCGATGTATCACAGTTCGCAAAGTGAGAGCTTTGGTTTTGGTGCCAACATCAGTAAAACGGTACAACTGATGCTGTTTTACACCACCGAAAACACGCCGCTAAAAACCTATACCAATGGTGATTTTGAAGTCGGGCTAAAACTGCATCTGTATAAAGATTGATTTATAAATGCTCAACCAAAAAGCCTGCAATTGTCATCGTTGCAGGCTTTTTATTTATGTGAAATTTTAACTTGTGAAAAATCTTATTATCAAATGCTACAACATTAATTTAAAAATAACAACTTGTTTTAATGTGATATTCATATATTTCATTAGTTGTCTGCATTTTACAGCGGATTACTAAATCCTGTAAAAACAAAAACCTCGGTTGCTGTACTTGCAACCGAGGTTTTATGCTGATACTGTTTTTAGCTGCCTAAAAACAGCAACTCAAATTTTATTTGGCCAAAGAATATTTGTCTTTCCGGCCTTCTTTTACCGTAGTTAACACACCTTTTGCTTTCAGGTTAGATAACACACTTGCAATCTGCTTAAAAATCTTGTCAGCATCACTTTGTGGCTCGTATTGTGCCATTGCATTGGCAATATCCTGACCAAAGCCAGCACCGCCAATTTCATTAATTGCAAATGCTATTTTAGAACTCAAACCTAAATCTGGAGAATAAGCTGCCGGAACTTCCAATATTTTTGTTGAAGGTTTAGGAGTTTTTGCAGGTTTTGTTTCAGTTTTCTTTTTTGGCGCTTTTACAGCAACTTCTTCAGCTTGCTCTAAAACCGCTTCCATAATATTGTCTTTACTTTGTTTGGCTGATTTGGTTGTAGCAGAAGCTCCATTAAATGCATTGAGCATATCTTCATATTTTTTTGCTTCAGCTTGAATACTTTTTATCTTTTCTTTAAGATAAATAATGATGTCTTTTTCGGTTATGTTTGCCATTTACAAATGTAGATTAGATTTTGAATTAAAAAAGGAATTGGATTTAAAATTGGAAATTAAATAAACTGTTTGTTTGTTGTTAGTGTAACGGCAAGTTATTGACTTTGTTTCTGTTAACAAAAAAATAAATTTAATAATATTTCTAATTGAAGATATACTTGTACTTCTAAATACAGCATCCAAATTGTAACTTGGATGCTTCTTTTATCGATATAAATTTAGTTAGATGCAACTTTCTTGCCATTCATTTCTACTTCCTTGTCCATCTCCAGCATATCTACCGGCTGCGAAAAATCGCCCAGCAAATACTTGCAAAAGTAATCTCCTTTTTGCCAGAAAAAATATTCCGTCATATCACCATAAGCATGGCGCTGGCCAGGCAGCAAAACATAATCAAACCTTTTGTTGGCTTTAATTAAAGCATTAACCAAACGGATGGTGTTGGACGGGCTGACATTGTTATCAATATCGCCGGTAGAGAGCAGCAAATGTCCTTTCAGATTTTTAGCCAGATCCTGGTTTTTATCAATCGAATATTGGAAAGTTGTATCGCCTTTCGGGGTGATGGTTTCTTTCAAACCATTGTGCTTTTCGCTCCACCAGCGGTTGTAAATACTGTTGTCATGATTGCCTGATTCTGAAACCGCAACTTTAAAAAAATCAGGATAAACCAGCATTGCTGCAGTACTCATAAAACCACCGCCGGAATGGCCGGTGATGCCCACACGGTTAATATCGATGAAAGGATATTTATCAGCCATTTGCTCGGCAGCGGCTTTTTTATCGGCCAAACCATAATCGCGCAGGTTGCCATAACCGTAGTTGTGGTACCATTTGGATCGTTCTGGGTTGCCGCCGCGGTTGCCAATTGTAATCACTACAAAGCCAAATTGCGCCAACCTTTCATGTGCGTCCATGCTTTTGCTGAAGGCAGTATTTACGGCTTCGGTTTGCGGACCAGGATAAACGTATTCAATTAATGGATACTTCTTTTGTGCATCAAAATCATAAGGTTTGTACATTACGCCATACAAATCGGTGATGCCATCATCAGCTTTTAGTTTAATTGGTTCTGGAAACTTGTAACCGGCAGCCATTAAATTGGATAAATCAGCAGTTTCCAAGTCCATTAGCTTGTGCCCCAAAAAATCACACAAAACCGCTTTCGGAATGGTGTTTACGCGCGAAAAAGTATTGACAAAAAACTTGCTGTTATCATTCAAACTGGAGGCATGATCAAAGTTTCCTGCATCTAACAATTGCATTTTGCTGCCATCAAAATGGATACTGTACAAATGCGAATAATATGGATTTTCATTTGCCTCTCTGCCAGAAGCGGTAAAATACAACACACGGTTTTTAGCATCAATATTTACAATATCATCACAATGAAAAGAACCGGAAGTGATCTGATTTTTTAGTTTTCCGCTTTCATCATACAAGTAAAAATGTGCCCAGCCGTCGCGTTCGCTCCATTCAATCAATTCTTTTCCATCGTTTATCAAACCCGGCCGGTTAATCTCGATATAAGTATTTAATCTTTCCTGAACCAGCAAGTTTACTTTATCGGTTTGAATGTCAACACTGCAAACATCAATCTTTTTCAAATCCCGGCCAGTTCTATAAAAGTAAAATTTACTGTTGTTGCCCAACCACAAGTTTGGTCTAAATTCGTCATCGCGGTTTTTTTGCAAAGTTGGTGCCGGCCACATGGAAAGTTCCTGATCTTTAAACAAAGCCACATTTAACTTTTTAGAAGTTTTTGCCGCAAAATCAAACAGTAACATTTCTTTGATCGGGTTTTCTTTTTCGCCCGGAAGCTGATACTTGTATGTTTCTAAAGTTGGGCGCGGTTCTGCCACGCTGTTAATCACCCAGAAATCTTTCAGCTTGCGGTTGTCAGATTTAATCATGGCAAAATGTTTCGCATCCGGCGACCATAAAACCTGTGTTGGCTTACGTTTCTTTTTATTTTTTTCTTCATCAACGTTGGTTTCGTTCATAAAACTACCGCCATAGGCATAATCTTTTACCCCATCTTTAGTAAGCTGATGTTCTACAATAGTGCTGTCATCTTCATTTTTTAAAGCTTTTTTGTAATTGGCTTTATCCATCCAAAACAAATTATAAGTACGTGCAAAAATGATGGCCGAACTATCCGGCGCAATCGAAGCCCACATTGGTTTTGGAATTACTTTTTCGTAATTGGCCAATTCAGTGGTTTTGCCGGTTTGTAAATTATATTGAAAGTAAAAGATTTTTTTCTCCAAAGAATCAGCAGCTTTTTTATCTTTTCGATCTTTTTTAGTTATATCTATCGAACTTTTTAAATCAAATTGGATACTTTTTTCATCTTTGGTAAACTTCAAATTTTCGATGGGCAAATGTTGTGCGTCAAACGGGTCTTTCACAATCAACGTAACAGCGGCAGCAACTTTGGCATTATCAAATAACGGCTTTTTGCTGCGCGCCATCGGATCAACCAAAAACCATTTTTTGCCGGCGCTGGTTTCAAACATGTACCAAAAACGATCAGAGTTTTTGAGCCAATGCGCATCAACCGAAGTCGAAAAAATCATTTTTTGGAGTTTTTTGGGAGAGAAGCGTGCTGCCAGCAAATAATTGCCTTTGGCCGGAGCTGCTGGATTTGGACTGATGTTTTGTGCTTTTAGTTGCATGCAAAACAGTGGCAACAGCAGAGACAAGTAGAACTTTTTCATCAAAAATAATTTGAGACGAAAAATATTCAATTGTATTTTAAAAAGATCATGTTATTCTTAAAAAGACAAGTTTGTAATGTAAAAATTTCAATACTTCTTTTATCTGCCTAAATTTAGGTGATAAAAGAAGTATTGATAGATTTAAAAAAAAATGGTTCAGTTTGATAACAAAAGCAAGTTATCAAACTGAACCATCAATTAAATTTAAGTAAAAGTTTAATTTACTTTCACCACATTATAGGAAGAAATATTAAGTGCCGGAACGTTGGATCCGTATTTGGCGTTGATTACTTTGATAATTTCATCGGCAACGTAAGCGTTGCCACGAGGTGTAAAATGGATACCATCCAACGAAAAGAATCCGCCGCTGATGAAATTGTTATTTAACGTTACTCCATCCTGTATAATGCCGGTTTTGAGTTGATTAAGCAGTGTGTAAGAATCAAAAACAGGCAAATTCATGCTTGCTGCAACTGTTTTAATTGCAGTGTTGTAGCTGCTTACGTAATCCTGCACTTTTGCCGCTTCTGTCGCATCCAAAACTTCTTTGCTGAGCAACGGATTTGCCGGAGATAAGCCGTAATAGGGTAAGCCATTTACAATTTGGCCTAACTGAGAAGTATCAAAAGTTAGCATAATTAAATCAGTATTGGTTGCAGCCCTGGTGATATAATTACCATTTGCATTTAATGCTTGAATATATATAGTTGTGAATAGCGGACTTGTTTTTTGGGCTGCAGCAATTAAGGCTGGTACGGTAATATAATGAAAAAACGGAAGAACTGTAACATCAGGAATGGTAGAAACCACACCTTTTGCACCGCTTTTGGTAAGCGCAGTAATTGCTGTATTATATAACTGGGCAAAAGTTGCTTTATCTGTTAAAGGGTCTGTTGCTGATGTTCCACTGGAAGTTGCATAACCTAACACATCATTATTGCCTAACCAGCAGGTAAAAAAGGTGAAAGCTTTTGCCGTTACGAAATCTAAATAAGCGGTGGCATTGGTTCCGGCATTACCGGGAAGTAAGCGTTCGTAAAAACCATTGTAATTGCCATAAAGTGGGTTAGTTACATCAGCAAGTTTAATTCCGGGCACACCATAATTGTTCAAATCGGCGGTATATTTGGTGTATAAAGTAACAGGAATACCGGTAATTGTAGCTTGCTCACGAATAGCCAGATTAGTAGTTACCCGCACAATAATCGGCGTTCCGTCGGTATTGTACCCGGTTAGTTTAAGGTAACCTGAACCATTTGCCTGATCCGCAGAAAACAGCGGAGAAGTAAAAGCGCCGCCACCAGCCAATTTCATCTGTCCGGCCAGTAAATTAGGGAAAGCCACTTGTTGTCCGGCCAAGTACAAGCCACCATCAGCGAAACCAGAGGTGATAGAGTTTCCTACCGAGATATAGCGGGAAAAATCTGCCGAGCCAGAATTATTAATTGTGTTTGCCTTCTCTTTTTTACATGCTGTAAAAGAAAAAATGTAGGCTGCAAAGGTCCAAATTAGGTAACGTGTTTTCAATTTAATTTTTTAAAAGAAATAATTTAGTATTTTATTTAACAAAATAAAGATATGATTTTACCAGCCTTTCATAGCACAATAGTGAGAAATTAGCAGCATACGGTACGTTAATAATTGCCCTGTTAAGAATAAATGTTTTCGCTTGTGGCAATACTGTTTTTATCAATAAAAATTGGATGAGCGTTTTGAACAGTTGCTGATACGGTAAATATTTACTTTGTTGCCCGGCCAAATCTTTTATAATTTTGGATAGAGAATAAAAACATGCAAGGTTATTATCAAAGTCATCAACAGTTGGATTTTATAGGAACGGCTGGTCAGCAGCAATTAAATTCAGCCAAAGTACTGGTAATTGGTGCGGGTGGTTTGGGCTGCCCGTGTTTGTTGCACTTGGCCACAGCTGGTATCGGTACCATCGGTTTAACAGATTTTGATGTAGTAAGTTTATCCAACTTGCATCGCCAAACGCTATACAATTTTAGCGATGTTGGAAAAAGTAAGGTAAAAACAGCATCGCAAAATTTGCTGGCGCACAATCCAAACATCCAAGTTAAGGAACATGATTTTTTGGTGGATGAAAGTAACGTGCTCAACCTCATCCAAAATTATGATGTAATTGTGGATGGTACCGATAATTTTTTAGTTCGATATTTAATAAACGATGCCTGCGTTTTTTTGAACAAGCCGCTGGTTTACGGTGCCATTTATAAAACCGAAGGGCAGGTTACTGTTTTTAACTACCAAAATTCGCCAACGTTGCGTTGCTTATTTCCAGAACCTCCGCCAGAAAATTCAATCCAAAGTTGTGCCGAAATTGGAGCTTATAATATTACAACCGGAATTATTGGAACGATGATGGCCGGGGAAGTTGTCAAGATCATTTTAAAAGCCGATGCTGTTTTTACCGGCAAATTAATTTATGTAGATGTTTTGGAAGGAAAAAATACACGCTTAGCTTACCATGAAAATCCGGAATCCAGAACCATCAGCTTCAATCGTTTCAGCAAAACAGATTTGCCTGTTGCCATCGCTCCAAAAGCTTTTCAGGAAAAATTTCAACATCAAAACTTTCAATTGATTGATGTTCGGAAAGATGACGACCACGAAGATTTTAATATTGGCGGCATCAATATTCCATTGTCCAAAATCTCCAGGTTTCCGCTGGATACTTTTTCTACGGATGAAAACTTGATTTTTTACTGTCAGCAGGGCATCCGCAGTCATCAGGCGGCCGAGTTTTTCCGGCAGGCGGGTTTTTCCAATGCATTTAGTTTGCAGGGCGGTTTATCGGGCTACAAAAATCATCTCTCAATATTTGAGCAAATTTTGCCCAAAAACTAAAATAGCTTATACCTTTATTCCATGTTAAAAATCAGCGGGCTTTTTGTTTATCCGATCAAATCCCTCGGCGGCATTTCGTTGAATAAAGCGCAGGTGACCAGTCGCGGTTTGGAGCACGACCGCCGCTGGATGCTGGTGGATGAAAATAACCGCTTCCTGTCGCAGCGCGAAATCCCGGAAATGGCTTTGCTTTATGTAGAATTAACGCCAAAAGGTTTGCTGGTGATGCACCGTAAAAAAGCCGAAGAATTTATTGCCATTCCGTTTTTATTTGATGCCAATGAAGAAGCCATTTGTACTATTTGGGATGATGAATGCCAGGCCGAGTTTGTGGATACCGAAATTGATAAATGGTTTACCCGGATTTTGAAAATCAAATGCCGCTTGGTTTACATGCCTAAAAACAGCAAGCGCATGGTAGATCAGCAATATGCAGAACCAGGACAAATTACTTCATTTTCTGATGCTTATCCGTTTTTATTAGCTGGTGAAGCGTCTCTGGAAGATTTGAACAGCCGCTTAAAAGAGCCGGTTTTGATGGATCGTTTTCGGCCAAATATTGTTTTTTCGGGTGGAGAGGCTTTTCAGGAAGATCAGATGGCGGAGTTTCAAATCGGCGATCTGCATTTTTATGGTGTCAAACCTTGTGCGCGTTGTCCGGTTATTACCATTGATCAGGAAAGCGGAATTTCCGGCAAAGAACCGCTGAAAACTTTGGCCATTTATCGTAAAAAAAATAATAAAGTTTACTTCGGCCAAAACCTGGTTCATGAAGGCGACGGCAGCCTTAGCATTGGCGACGAATTAGTGATCAAAGAATTAAAACCAGAAAAATTCATCTCCTAAAATCAGTTTTATACTGATAAAAACAGTATGCAAAACGTTACCCATAAACAAATTACGCTGCGTACGGCACGTGCAGTTAGCGTAATTTTTTGTACCGAACCAACCATAGAATTAATCAAAAATAACCAGCTTCCGAAGGGAAACTTGTTTGATGTTGCCCAGGCAGCAGGCTTTTTGGGTGCGAAATTAACACCGCAATTATTGCCGCATTGCCATCCGGTTGCGATTGATGGCATGAGTATCAAGTTTGATTATCTCGACAAAGAAAAACACGCCGAATTTGTAGATGAAGCAGCTTTTAACCGAACCGGAATTATCATTTTGGGTGAAGCAAAATCCATCGGCCGAACCGGAATTGAAATGGAAATGCTCACCGCAGTTTCCGTAGCTGCACTGGAAATTTACGATATGCTGAAACCTGTAGACAAGCAACTGGAAATCGGCCATATCAAATTACTGGAAAAACGCGGTGGCAAAAGCGACCGGAAATTGCTGTATGAAGATGTTTCGGTTTGCGCGGTTTTAGTTTGTTCCGATTCTACCGCAGCAGGAACGCGGCAAGATCAAAGTGGCAAGACTATCAAGGAAATGCTGGAAAGTTTCAATGCCGAAGTTCCTTATTTTGAGATTTTACCGGATGATAAACAGCAGATTCAGCAGCAGATTTTGGCTTGGGTAAAGGAAGATGTTCCGTTTATTTTTACCACTGGCGGCACAGGTTTAGGTCCGCGCGACAATACCGTTGCCGCTGTTGAAGAATTGCTGGAACACAAAGCGGATGGCATCGCTGAAGCGATGCGTGTTTTCGGACAGCAACGTACGCCTTTAGCCATGATGAGCCGCGGTGTGGCTGGAACCATCGGGCAAACTTTGGTGGTAACTTTACCGGGAAGTGCCAATGGTGCACGCGAAAGTTTACAGGCAATTTTGCCAGCGGTTTTTCATGCCCGGAAAATGATTTTGGGCGGCGGACATGATTCAAAATAAAGAAAATTTATGCTGAATTATAAAGAGGCACAAGCAATTATCGTGAGTTTGGCGAGATCCTTCGGAACAGAAACTTTAACTTTGGATGAAGCTTTTGAACGCGTTTTGGCCGAAAAAATTTATGCTGATCGTGATTATCCGCCTTTCAATCGCGCCACAATGGATGGTTATGCCATCAATTTTAGAGATTGGGAGCAAGGCACCAAAAATTATGTGGTAAAAGAAGTAGTGTTTGCTGGTCAGCGTTATCAGCAGGAAATTTCATCCGGCGAATGTTATAAAATTATGACTGGTGCTTCCGTTCCGCCAAATGTTGATTTAGTTATCCGCAGGGAAGATGCAACGGAAGAAAACGGGCAGGTTTCTTTTCAAATTGAAACCGTAAAACCTTTCCAAAATATCGCCCGAAAAGGAGAAGATATTCAAGCTGACACCTGCATCATCAACCAAAATTGTATTTGCACGGCACCGGTAATTGCCTTGCTGGCTTCAGTTGGCAAAGCGAAATTTCAGGTTGAAAAACTACCAAATGTTGCGCTTTTTACCACTGGTAATGAATTGGTAGAACCCGGACAACCGGTTTCTGATATCCAAATTCGAAACAGCAATCAATACTTGCTTAAAAGTTTGCTGCAGGAATGGCAGATAAAACCAACAATTTACAAGCATATTTTAGATGATAAAGAGCAATTAAAGCAGGAAATTGGAGCAGCTTTAAATACTGATATCATTATTTTATGTGGAGGCGTTTCTGCCGGCGATGCGGATTATGTACCTGAGATTCTGGAAAGTTTAGGTGTTAAAAAACTATTTCACAAAGTGAAAATCAAGCCTGGAAAACCGGTCTGGTGCGGACAGCTTCCTTCCGGCGGTTTGGTTTTTGCATTGCCGGGCAATCCTTTTTCCTGTCATGTTACCTTCAAATTATTTATCGAACATTACCTCAAAGCATGTTTTGGTTTGCCAAAAATGGATTGGCCAATGCTTCTTTTATCGGTACAAAAATTAAAGAAAACACTTTTCGATGAATTCTTTCCGGTAGCTGTAAATCAGCAAGTTAGGCCAATTGTATTTAATAGTTCGGGTGATATTAAAGCGGCTTTAACGGCCAATGCCATTGCACATCATCCTGCAGAGTTGCAGGAATTGCAGGCAGGAGATCCGGTTGCATTTCTCTCTATTTAGAACCAACATTTCATTGTATATTTGGTTGTATATCCAAAGGAAACAGGTTTATATTTTGATTGGTGCTTCTTTTAAACTGTTAAAATATTAATGAAATTGTTGAACGACCCATACGGAAGAAAATTTAAAACACTGCGGGTGAGCTTGTTAAATACATGCAACCTAAATTGTTTTTATTGTACGATGGGTTCGGAAGAAGACATCAATTTTGATCATCGTCCGCAAAAATCTGCTGCATTTTTTTCTCAGGTCATTGCCCGTTTACACGAAAATTTAGATTTGGAAACCATCCGTTTAACCGGTGGAGAACCCTTGCTATACCGCGAGTTACCGGAATTAATTCGGAATTTAAAGTTGATCGGCATCCCGAAAATCAGCATGACCAGTAATGGCTATTTACTTGCCCGCCAAGCCGTTGCTTTGGCCGATGCCGGTTTGCAATCGATCAACATTTCCTTAGATGCCATGAACGAGGCTGATTTTTACAAAATGGCCAAGCGCAGGCACCTTGATCGTGTTTTAAACGGCATAGAAACTGCCTTGAATTTAGGTGTA
Source organism: Janthinobacterium lividum (assembly GCA_050954285.1). Taxonomy (GTDB): domain Bacteria; phylum Bacteroidota; class Bacteroidia; order Sphingobacteriales; family Sphingobacteriaceae; genus Mucilaginibacter_A. The sequence goes on from JBPBPL010000012.1 coordinate 101,759, forward strand.
GAAGTGAAGCTTAACGCAGTGATTATGAAAGGGATGAATGAAGATCAAATTATCCCTTTGGTGGATTATGCTTTCAGCAAGAATATTCCGATCCGTTTTCTGGAAGTAATGTCGATGGGGCATTTGCACCATGAATCCGACAAATATCTGTTCTCTCAGCAGCAATTATTGGATACAATTGCCACAAAATATAATTTTAAACGATTACCAAGAATAACTTCGGCAACATCCAATTACTGGCAAACGCCTGCAGGAAATACTTTTGGCATCATCGCAAATAACAGCGAGCCATTTTGCCAGGATTGCAGCAGATTACGTTTAGATGCCGAAGGAAATATGTACGGTTGTTTAAGCACCAATCATCCGATTGCGATGGATCCGGCTGATAATGATTTTATTTTACAGGAAAAATTACAGTTAGCCATGAGCCAGAAGCAGTTGCACCATTTTGTAGGCAGCGAGTTGAGCATGTTGCAGATTGGTGGCTGATGCTTCTTTTATCACCTAAAAATTATGACCATAGAAGTTTTTGCTGTTCTGAAAGATTATTTTGATAAAGAATTTAAGTTTGAAGGCAGCGCGAAAAATATTGCAGAGCTAAAACAGCAGCTCGCATTTAAAAATCCTGAAGCTATAAATGTGCTTAATCTTTGCCGTTTTGCTGTACGCGATGAATTTGTTGACTCTAATTTTTCTATAAACTCAAATGATACCATCTCCATTATTCCGCCAAGCAGTGGTGGCTGATCTTCCGCTTTTATCTGCCGAACCTTTGGATCTGGTTGGCTTGCTTGCAAAATCACATCACTCCGAAGCCGGTGCTGTTGTGCTTTTTAGCGGAGAAGTGCGCGATAATGATCCGCAAACGGATGTGGATTATTTAGAATACGAAGCGCAGGAAGCGATGGCTTCCAAATCGATTCGGCAGATTTTGGATGATGCCTGTGCAAAGTTTCCGTTGAATATTGCTTTGGCACAACACCGAACTGGCAAAGTAGGCATTATGGAATCAGCAGTGGTTGTGATTACCGCTTCTCCGCATCGTGCAGAAGCTTATTCCGCCAATCGTTATATTATTGATCGGATTAAACATGAAGCACCAATCTGGAAATGCGAATATTTTAAAGACGGTACCAAAGAGTGGGGCGGAAACTGCAATTGCCAGAAAATTACCGGCGATGCCAACAGGCACGTTTATGAGTGGACGGAAGAGAAAAATTAATCAATTTTGATGGACGATGCTTCTTTTATCTCTCTAAAACCAACAATCACAATAGAATACTGCCCAAAATGCCGTTGGCTTTTGCGTGCAGCTTACATGGCGCAGGAATTACTGACTACATTTGAGGAAGATTTATACGGCGTTTTGCTGCAACCAAGCGAAATTAGCGGTCGTTATACCGTTTTTGTAAATGGGGAAGTTTTATTTGATCGGAAAAGAGAAAGCCGTTTTCCGGAAATTAAAGAGTTGAAGCAACTGGTTCGGGATAAAATTGATCCTGATAAAAATTTAGGGCATTCGGATAAAAAGTAAGCACAAAAAATCCTTATAAAAGAAGCATTGCTTCTTTTATAAGGATAAATATAAGTATTAAGCCCTTCTGATAACGCCTAATATTAAAGAAATAACTGCGATTACTAATAATATGTGGATAAGTCCGCCTGCTACATGGAACGCAAAAACGCCCAAAGCCCAACCGATAACCAGAATAACAGCTACGATGTACAATAAAGATCTCATGATGATAAATTTTAAATTGATTTAAGGATTAAATTATAATATCACATAAATACAAAAGCGTTCAAAAAGTTTTGTTTTTCCTCGGAAATATCCTGGTAAAAGAAGTATGTTATTTGTAAATGCTTGATTTAGAGCTTTAACCATTTATTACGTACTGCCATTTGCCATTCGGTTGGCTCGGCCACTTCTTCTATTGTATATTTTATTTTATGTTGATTTTGCAAAATCAACGGAATTTGTAGCAGTCTGCCATCGCGCACCAGCATAATTTCAATTGTATCTCCAGATAGCTGAAATTGTAGTGATTTATCCAGCTCCAAAATTCGGTTACCATTTATCGCCAGTAATTCATCATTTACGTTAATGCCAGCTTGCCATGCCGCTGCATCACGCTCCACAAAAGTTACCACAAGTTTACCATTGTTTATCGCCGCTGTAAAACCGGTTGCGGGAAGCGGTTTTGGTTCTGGCAAACAAATGCGCAAACGCAAGCCCGCATAACCTAAATAATGGTTGTAATCCAAATCTTCCAGCCCGTTAATATACTGTTCATAAATATGGTTTAAACCGCAGCCGGCAATCTGTTCCATCGCAGTACGAAATTCTTCTTCCGTAAAACCACGATTTTCAATTTTGTAAAATTGGTTGTACATGCGCTTCATCACTTCATCCAAACTAAATTCGCATTTGCTTTGTTGGATAATGAGCAGATCGATACAAAGTGCAATTAATGAGCCCTTTACATAATAAGAAATAGTAGAGTTAGGTGTATTTTCATTTGGCCGGTAAAACTTAATCCAAGTATCAAAACTGGCTTCGGCAACGGTCTGGATCTTTCTGCCCGGCAGATTTTCAACCAGATTAATATCCGTTGCAAGCAATTTCAAGTAGTTTTCTGCGGAGATCAAACCAGCCCGGCACAAAACCAGATTGTCGTAATAAGACGTAAAACCTTCGGCAATCCACAAACTGGTGGTGTAATTTTCCTGCTGATAATCAAACGGGCCAAGTGCTTTCGGGCGCAACCGTTTCACATTCCACAAATGAAAATATTCGTGCGAAACCAATCCTAAAAAATCCTGATATGTTTTTTCTAAGGCGTAAGCCGCTCTCGGCACAGCTAAAACCGTAGAATTGCAGTGTTCCAAACCGCCGCCGCCCTGGTTAAAATTATGGATGATGAACACGAAACGTTTGTTCGGGTTTTCGCCAAAAATGCTGGTTTCTTCTTCAATAATCCGTGTAAAATCGGGTATCAGTTTTTCCTCGTGATACATTCCGCCGCCATACATTGCTACTTCATGCAAAAGCCCGGCTGCAGTAAAATTGAAAATATGCTGGTTGCCAACTTCGATAGGCGAATCGTAAAGCGTATCAAAATTAGGTGCATAAAAACAGCATGGATCATTTTTAAAATTTTCCAGTCCGGTTGAGATTTTTTTCCAGTGATCAGCAGGAATGATTTTTATAGTTGAAGGTAAATTCAGCATTCCTTCAGGATATAAAAACAAACCTGTTGGTGATAAAAAAGCGTGGAAAGTATCTACAAAACAGGTTCTTACAGAAATTTCAAAAGCATAAATCCGGTAATAAACTGAAATACTTTCCAGATTTTGGGTTGAGATGAGCCAGCTGTTTTTACGTAGTTTTTTATACGAAACGGGTTTCTCTGTGGAGACAACTTTAAACGCTTCCAGATTTTTAGAAAACTCGCGGATGAGATAGGAGCCAGGCGTCCAAACGGGTAAGATTAACTCTGTTTCGGGTTGATTTAAACCAGAAATATCCATCCGCACATTAATATAATGTGCTTGAGGCTCAGTAAAAGAAATCTCAAAATGTATGCTGGGTTGGCTCATATCCGAATAAATAATTTATAATGCTAAAAACAGCATTCGGTTTTCAAATCAGGCTAAATCAACTTAAATTGTTAAAAAAACAAGTGTTGTAAAATAATTGATACAGGGCAATATTTTTTAATCTAATCTGATAGGTTTGTTATCCTGAAATTCTAAACCTTTACCTGAAAACGGCAAAAAACAAAATGTCTGACAATCCTACTGTTTTTATCGTATAAAAATATTGGGGTGTATTTTAGCTAAAAAGTTATGTCGGCTATTATATTTACACCAAACCTTCCTGTAAAAAGGAAAAGAACCGATCAATGAAAATAAAATATATTGTTATTCGCTACTGATATTATTAATTGCTTACCTCGTTTATAACAAATATGATGGTGCTGCAAAAGAAAAAAAATAGAGCCAGCATCTGGAAAAGGCGGAAAAAAGCTAAATAAATCGGTTCCAGTGATCTTCCGCCAGATATTAAAGTAGAAGTGGTATTGGATAATACACGGTTTATCAACCAGTCCATCGAAGAAGCGAAGGAAACTTTGCTGATTTCGTTTGTGCTGGTGGTAAACAATATCCCTAAACTACACAACTCCAGCAATACTTACGGACCCAACATCAACTGGACCATTTTTATGGATTTGCTATGTTTGCTAATTATGATCAGCTTAAAACCCTAAATAAATTAGGCGAGGTACAGGAGCGGGACACAATACAAAGCACGTTGGCTTCTGTTATTTCTACTTATTACAACCTGATTAACCAGAACCAGCAAATTATATCATTAAAAGGAGCAATCGGTATTTCGCGCCTGCAATTGCGGTATGCTTCGGATAAATATGGCGTTGGCCGGGCTTCCAAATTGGATGTGCTGAATGCGCAGGTAAATTTCAATACAGATACGGCTAATTATCTGGTACAGATCCAGCAATTCAAAACCAATAAGATTACTTTAAACCGTTTGCTGGTACGCAATCTCACCGAAAATTTCTCCGTTCCTGATACCATTCAAAATCAAAACCAGCTGGTTTTGGCTGACATTATTAACAAAGTCCAAACTGCAAATCCAACGATTTTGATTTCTCAAATTAATAAACAGCTGGCTGAAATATCGCTCCGGCAAATACGTTCTACACGATATCCGGTACTTGGCGTTAATTCTGGTTACAATTTTAGCAACAGTACAACACCGGCGGGTTTTACCAGAACGCAAAATACTAAAGGGTTAAATTATGGATTAACCGCGAGTGTGAATATATTTGATGGCTTTAACCAATCACGCAGGGAACGCGTGGCCAAATTGCAAATTAACGGTACCAATATACAGCTTAGCCAAGTGCAGCAGCAGATAGAAGCACAGGTTAATGCTCTGTATATTAATTATTTATCAGGATTAGATTTGATCCGCTTAGAACAGTCAAACGTAGAAATTGCCAGAAAGAATCTGGGAATTTCTTTAGAAAAGTATAGGTTGGGTAACATTACGCCGTTGGAAGTACGGGAAGCACAAAGGAATTATCTGGATGCGCAAACCCGTTTTTTTAATGATCAATACCAAACTAAACTGGCAGAGGTGAGTTTGAAAGAAATTACTGGCACGATTAGTTTAGACTGAGTTTGTAATATTTGGAATTATTATTGCACAGTATGTATGTATTAAAATAAAGTTAAACCTATGTCAAAAGCCAAATATCAATTGTGTTTGTTGATTGATGATAATTACATCGATAACATGATCAATCGAAAAATTATCGAGAATGAGTTTTTTGCCAATAAAGTAATTGTAAAAGAATCAGCAGAAGAAGCATTGGAAGAATTAAAAAACGGCCAGTATCAACCTGATGTTATTTTTTTAGATGTACGGATGCCGCAAATGAATGCCTTTGAATTTTTGAGAGAATACGAAAAATTAAAATTGGATAGCGACAGTGCTCCAATGATTTATATTTTAACATCATCTTTAGACCCATTTGATCATCGTAAAGTGATGGAAAGCCGTTATGTAACCCAGTTTTTATATAAACCGCTCACACATAAAAAGTTGGAAGAAATTAATTTATGATTTTAGTTGCAGATAGCGGCTCCACTAAAACAGATTGGATATTAGCAGCACCAGGCCAGCCCGATCTCGAATTTAAAACCGCAGGTATCAACCCGTTTTTTTTATCAGACAAAGAGATTTTTAAACTTATAAATAAACAGGAAAGCCTGATTGCCGAGGCCGAGAAAGTAACCGAAGTTTATTTTTTCGGTGCTGGTTGTTCAAGCCCGGATAAGCGGGAAGTGGTTTCCAATGCGCTCAGCCAGATATTTAAACAAGCTTTTATTAGCGTAGATAGCGATTTGCTTGGTTCAGCTTATGCCACCTGCGGCCAGGAAACGGGTTTGTGCTGCATCCTCGGTACTGGTTCTAACATTACCTTTTTTGACGGGGAAAATATTTTTGAAGGCAAACATGGTTTAGGTTATATTTTGGGTGATGAAGGTTCGGGCAGCAGCTTTGGTAAAAAACTGGTTACCGATTATTTGTATGGCAATATGCCAGATGCAGAACGTACTTTGTTTGCTCAAAAATTTGTGGTGGATAAAGAAACCATTATCAGCAATGTTTACCATAAGCCACGAGCTAACTTTTACCTGGCTTCTTTTGCTTCGTTTTTAAGTGAAATCAAAACAACAGATTATGGTAAAATGATAATTAAAAATGGTTTAACAACGTTTGTAGAAACTAACGTAATCAGTTATCAGGATTACAAAACCTTAAAATGCCATTTTGTGGGTTCGATTGCCTGGAATTTGAAGGATGAATTGCAAGCAGTTTGCACTGTTTACGAGGTTAATGTAGGGAAGGTGATGAATCATCCGATCCACGATTTGACCAATTATCTCCTCAAAAGAGACTAATATTGCCTCCTCTAAAATTCAGGATTTTGCAGTTTGGTGTGCAGCAGTAATTTTTTTTATCGATAAAAGAAGTATTGCAACCAACAGGAAAACTACTGGCCCGTCAATAGGGCAATCCACATCCGGGTCTCCGCACGGTACGCCTTGTGCTTTTAACTGTACAGTATTGATCAGCAATAATAAAATTACTGAAAGAATTACTGTACAGATTTTTTTAAATTTCATTGCTAACAAATTTAAAGAAATAATCTAATATCTAATGCTTCTTTTATCAGATAAACTTGGTAATAATTAATTGATCCTGAGAATTATAACTTAATAAATTTGGATTGCCCGATTACGTTTTGGTTGGCATCTTTTGCCTCAATAACGTAAACGCCAGGAATTAACGTGCTGACATCCAGCTGTGGCAAATTATTGTTCACAGATGCTTTCAGGATTACTTTTCCCGTCAGGCTGATGATACGAAGTTCTGCCGTGCCTTTTAAAACTTTTGGCATATTTACCTGAATGTAAGTTGTAGCCGGATTTGGATAAACAAAAAACGTATTGGTATCAGCAGCTTTAAAACCTATATGAACCAAATCAGAATAATCAACTTCATTTTCCAAAACCGTTTGTTTCAGGCGATAAGTAAGCTGCCCGTTATCAACGCTGGCATCAGTAAAAGAATAAGCACCGCTACTGTTTGAAGCAAGTGTGCCGATATCAGTATAAGTTTTACCGCCATCGGTACTTTTTTGTATGGTAAAAACAGTATACGCTGCTTCATTTTTAGTTGTCCAATTTAGTACAATGCTGCGGTTACTAATTTTGCCGACAAAGCTAAGCAGTTTATAAGCGCCCTGCGGATCAAGTTTAAACACCAGTTCTAATCGGTTTCCTCCTTTAGAAGAAGTATCTGCCCGGTTAATGGTAAAATTATAAGCATTGTTGAGGCTGAGCTGAAGCGAATCTTTTTGGTAATGATCGATAACATAAACATTATATTTTGGGGCGATGTTAGTCATGTCCGTTATATGTAACTGTTGATTAACGGTTGAGGTAGCATCAACATAAAGCTTAATCCGCATATTTTGATCCACGTTTGGTAACTTATTAATCGCTAAACGGGTGTTATCCGCAGCATAACTGGACAGATAGACATTTGGCGACATGCCATCCATATCGGCGCCATCTTCCTTATCAAATTTTGCCGACCAGCTTTTATTGAAAAATAGCCCAATTCCGTCATAATTAATACTGTCAGTTTTTAATTGCAGCATAATGTTTGAGCTGATACCGCCTGATAATATACCGATACCGCCACCTGTTGGCGTACCCATAATATTTGCAGGCAGGTTTAAATCATCTTTTAAGCGGGCATTCATTAAAAGTACCGGCGATGTTGATGCCGTAAGCTGGGTAGAAACTTTGTTGCTCTCTGCAAAAGTAACACCGGCATTGGTAGAACCTACCGTATTACAACGTGCAAAAAACCCTTGCCCGCTGGCAATGTACCGGTTTGCACCGTTACCATCTGTAACTACCGAGCCATTGGTTGCACTGCCTTTGGTGTAGTAAGAAAACTGTTTGTTAATAGGGTTAAAAACATAAACCAATGTGCTGATGTCACTTCCAAAAGTAACCGCATCCAGATCGATAGTTGCAGCGTACGGGTTTCCAACCAGGTTAAAACCATCTGTCGCCTGATCGCCGGTTGCACCGCTTGTGCCATACCAGTTGGTGCGTTGTAAATTGGCAACTGGTGCATAAGAGGAGTTGTATTTGTAATAATAAGCAGTTTGCGTAGCAGAACCCGGGCTTTCTTTAGCGTAAGGGCTGCTCACCGTGAAATTGTTAATATTGTTCTGAGGGACATTCACCGTAATTGTTCCTTGATTGGGCACACCGGTAAAAACAACGGCATTATCTTCGGGCGTAGGGAAAGTTGGTCCTCTTAACTTTGTAGTTAAGCTGGTAGTGCGGTTTCCGCGGTTAAAAAACAAAAGGCCCGTGCCTACCGGAATGTTTTCTGTTAAGGAGTAAATTCCTTTATAATCACTATCCTTGATTACCGTATTTGATGGAAACGGATCACCTTCACGATACATCCAAATAGAAGAATTATTGGTGTTGGACGGATCAAAACTACTGCCTGGCGTAGTGCTGATGGTGGAAACAGGGTTTGGGCCGGTAATCGGTGTATTATTCAGAATGGTAGTAATATTGTAAAACCCGGTTGATGTATAAACAGGGGAGGAGATTAACCGGTAGCTACGGCCATAACTTCCGGTAACAAACCGTTGCACATTGGCGTTTCCGGTGATATTTGCAGTACCTGTTAAGGCTGCAATACTTGCTGTAGCAGTTGCTGTAGATAGCAGAGTTAAATATCCACCTGTTTGCAATGTACATTTATTGGCAACAGTCAAAATTCCTGCTACAGTAGCTGTTCCGTTTATGGGAGCTGTTTTAGTAGTACCATCATAAGAAGTGATATTTAAATTTTTGTAATTTAATGCACCCACCATTAATGAACTGGCTGTAGTACCAGTTGAATTGTTGGTACTGTTATAACCGGAACCGTTATAAGTCCAGTCTCCGGTTACGGTATAACCTGTTGCAGAGTTTGTATAGTCATCACCAATAGTAACAGGAATACTGCCTGAGCTAAGGGATGTACTGCCCGAAAAAATTTTACCAATATTTATGGCAGAAATATTGGAATAAGTAACAGAACTGCTAAGACTAAAATTATTAACAGTTTTAACCGCAAACGGCGAAGAAGACGGCGCGCTAAAAGTTTTACTTGAACCAGAACAAATTAAATTAAAAAAACTTGTTGAAGCCGTTCCGCCGATAGTTTGTGCAACTGAAGTATTATTGAAAATTACAGTAAAACCATAACCCGAAATAGCTGCATTTGAGGCATTATTTGTCCAGTTGCCGCCAACTGTAATAGAAGTAGTTGTGCTACCATCAGCAGAAACATCATAACCAATATTACTACAAGTTATTAACCCGCCGGATTGGTTTAAATAATTTGCTGTGGAACCATTTAAGTTGATAAAAACTTGGGTTGATGATAGTCCGCCGTTTGCTACAATGTTCGCACCATTATTAATTAAACCTTGTGCCAAAGAAAAGGCAGGTAAAAACAGTATCAGCAGAAAAAAAAAATTGAATTTAAGTTTTTGTAACTTCATATTGATACTCTTTTTATCGGGTTATTTTTGAAGTTTCTGTACCTTTTTTTTCAAGTCATCAATTTGTTTCTGCTGCTGCTTGATCGCGTTAATTAACACAGGAACCAGTTCTGCATAGTTCATACCCAGTTTTTCTTTTGCTTCATCACCGGTTACTACTTCAGGCACTAATTTTCTAACATCCTGGGCAATCAAACCAATTCTCGGATCAGAATTTGGCTTTTCCTTCCAGTTGTAACTAACGGGTTGCAAGGCAAGTACTTCTTTTAAACCATAATTTAAGTCTTTGATGTTGGTTTTTAGCCTTCTGTCAGAACTTTGAACGACGCCGTTTGTGGCATAAACTGTTGTCCATCGGTTGCTTGTTCCTCCGCCTAAACTGTAAGTATTATCAATAGTTGGTGCAACCACGCCGGCAACCGTTAATTTGTAGCCTGGTGTGGTTGTGCCGATGCCAATGTTGCCACCATTCATAATAGTCATCCTGTTGTTACTTGATGTATAAAAGTCGATGCCATATTGGTTTGTTCCGCTTGTGCGTTTTGAGGATATGCCTTCTCCGGAAGTTGAACCTCCAAGTATTATTCCTGGAGAAAGTACGCCTGTATTGGAAACTGCATAATCAGGAAAGATCGAACCCTGGGATATTAAAGAAGTTGAAGCGTTTATACTTCCGGATACGTCTAATTTATAAGCCGGTGCGGTAGTACCTATACCAACGTTTCCAGTTCCATCTATGCGCATGCGTTCATTACTTGCAGCCGTTCCTCCGGTTAAAAAGCCTAGAATCTTGGCTGAGGTACTGGTTCCGATATAAAAATTTCCTCCCACACTACCTCCTGCATTATATAGATAAGCATCATTTGCTGCCCCAAAGTTAAACGTTCCTTTGTTGCCGCTGCTGTTAATACCCATATCAACGTAGTTTACAGCATCTGTGCCGTTATCAGCCGAGGCTACCACATCAGAACTGGCATTGTTACCTGAACTTAAATTCTGGATGTTTAATTGTAAGAAACTGTTAATTGTTCCTTTACCACTTATGACGTTGGTAGAGGAGGTTGTACTTGCATCAACCAAAAGCTTCTCAGGGTTTGAACTATTAAAATTTGCACTTCCAACGCCCATATTTCCTAAACTGTCTATTACAGCGCGTTGTATGCTATTGGTTCTAAAATGTAAACCATTGTTATCGGTGGTACCTAAAAAGTTGGTTGCATAAGTTGTGCCGGCATTTCCGGTTGTAGACCAGCTTCCCGTAGGTGCAAAAGTGGATAAGGGTAGTTTTCTTACTAATCCGCTTGTGATGGTTAGCAAACTATCGGCAGTTGTATTGGTGCCGGTTACCACACCGCTTAATGTTAACGGGTTGGCACCAAATACATGTAATTTGGTGGATGGTGTAGTTGTGCCGATGCCAACATTGCCGCCACTGGTAAAACGGGTGATTTCTGTATTATTTGTTTTGACTACAAAATCCTTAGCATCTGTGGTACCAATAAAATTTGTACCGGCTGTTGTACCTGTATTACCAGTTGCCAACCAGGCGTAAGTGCTGGCATTAAACCAGATAGGTGTGTTACCAGCACCGGTTGATACTAAAAAATAGCCAGCTGTACCAGGATCATTATTGGGCATTAGTGAACCGCTGAATTTTAGGTTGCCTGTAATATCCAGCACTTGCGTGGGGGCAATATTACCTAAACCTATGTAACCGGTAGTACCATCAATATGCAGTCGCTCGTTATTTGCAGCTGTACTTGTTCCGATGGTACTGCCGCCTGTTAATAAACCCAGGTTCTTACCAGTTGTGCTGGTGCCGATGTAAAGGTTTCCTCCTGCAGTACTGCTGGAACTTCCTCCGGCACTATACAGATAAGAATCATTTGCTCCTCCAAAATAATTAGCTGTATTGGCACTGCTATTGGTACCCATATCCACATAATTAATAGATTCTGTTCCATTGTCTGCAGTAGCTACTACATCAGAACTTGCAGCCGTTCCAGCATTTAAATTCTGAATGTTTAATTGCAGATAGTTATTTAAATTACCTTTTCCGCTGATAACATTAAAGGATGTAGTTGTTCCGGCATCAACCAAAAATTTTTCTCTCGTTGATGAAAATGTGGGCGATAAGCCAACGGCTACACTACCCAAACTATCTAACCATAAACGATGCGTTCCATTGGTTTTAAAATGTAAACCATAATTATCTGTGGTGCCTAAAAAATTTGTTGGATAGCTGGTTCCGGAGTTTCCAATAATAGACCAAAAACCGGCTGCTTGTGCGCTGGTTGTTAGCATTACCCAGGCAGAACCGTTATAATAATAATAACCCGGAATAACGTTATATGGTGATGCACCTGCTGTAGCCGTATTGTAAACTAAAAGCGAAGTTGCGGGAGAAGAGATTGGCCCGGTAGCGTTGGTAGCCGTTAGTGCTACTCGCGGAATCAGCAAGCCTTTACTGGTATAACTTACATCCAAAGCTGCCGAAGCATCAGGCGTGAAAGAGCTTACCGAACTAATACCCACATTTTGGGCGAAAGTGTTTCTGGTAAATAAAATAAAAACCAGGAAGGCAAAACCTTTATAGAGGTAAGAGTTAATTTTCATATCAATAACTAATTCAGCTTTTTTACGATGTTGAAGCCAGATTTGTTATGGTATGAATTTGCAGGATTGTATTATCCATGCTGTTTTTAAGGTATAAAAATTTATGCCCTAAAAACAGTATGCGTTTATTGCTTTTGCTGGGATTGCAAAGCCCATTTTTCTATAATGTTAACCAGGCCGTCCAGGCGAACGGGTTTTCCAATGTAATCATCCATGCCAGCTTTCAAGCATTCTTCCCGGTCTCCTTGTAAAGTATTGGCTGTCATGGCAATAATAATTGGTTGTTCTGTTAAACATACACGGATCATGCGTGTAGCTTCCAGCCCATCCATTTCCGGCATCTGCACATCCATCAAAATTAAATCGTAGTTTTTGTTACTCACAATTTCTAAAACATCTTTACCGTTTTCTGCCACCTGCGGCTCATAACCCAGCTTGTTCAACACCTTGGTTACCAGTTTCTGGTTCATCTTGTCATCTTCGGCAATCAAAATATTTAGAGGATAATTTTGGGCAAATTCAACAGAAAGTTTCTGCTTGTTTTTCTGATCTGTAACCACCGTATCCTTGCCTTTGTAAGTTAGCAAACTTATAAAATGGGAGAGGAAAATGTGGTGTTTTAAAGGCTTATCAACCACAGCATTAAAAATTGCTGCATGTTCTTTGTAAGTTTCATTTCCAAGCTGATTCATCAAAATAATTGGTAAATCGGGTTGCATTTGTTTCAGTTTAATGGCAAGTTCAACACCATTCATCCCAGGCATCATCATATCAATCACGGCTAAATCAAAAGTGCTTTCTTTAGCAGCAATTTGTAAAGCCTGATCGCCGGAAATTGCAGTAAATGGTACTAATTGCCAGCTTTTAAACAACGTATGAAATATTTGATTATATGTTAAATTATCCTCCGCTACTAATATTTTTTTACCGGCAAGTTTGGCCATTTCTGCCCGGATATTTGCCCGCGAAACTTGTTTTCCAAAACTGATGACAGTAGTAAATTTATACGTACTGCCTTTTTGCTGTTCACTTTGCAGGGTAAGAGAACCGCCCACCAGGCGAACCAGTTTTTTGCAGATGGTTAATGCTTTGCCATTTGCCGTTTGGCTGTTTTCGGTTTCAGGCTGAAGGTCTTTTACAACTGCTGCTACCATCTCTGCTGATAAACCGGTACCTGTATCCTTAATCTCAAATTCTAATTTTGCCTTGTTGTTTTCAGGTTCGCCAATAAGTTTTACACCGATAAAAATTTCTCCCTGAGTTGTAGTCGTAAACGCATTTTCAATCAGGTTAATCAAAATTTGGCGCAAACGCATCGCATCTCCAATTAACTGAACAGGCACATTGGGCTGAATTAAATAAATCAGTTCAATGCTTGCCTGAGAGGCTTTTTTAGAGAAAACATCGAAAACCTCTTCAATATTGGTGCGCAGATCAAAATCTTTCGCTTCCAGTTCCCGGCCAGATTCCATTTTAGAATACTCTAAAATGTCGTTCATCAAAATTTCATTAATAATAGCCAGCAGGTTTTCGCCGGAGTACAAAATAGTGCTGCCGTATTCTTGTTGTTCCGGACTAAGGGTAGTTTCATTCAGTAAAGATGCCATGCCCATAATGGTGTTCATCGGCGTACGAATATCATGGCTGATTTTAGAAAGCAGTGCGCTTTTGTTTTGATTGGCCAGTGCGGCATCTTCGCGTGCTTTTTGCGCTGTTATTTTTGAATACGAAAGCAACTCGGTACGCTCCAGTAATTGCCTTTCCAAATCGGCAACTTCGTGCAAAGCTGTGTTCATTTTAATGGTGTAAAAAATGTATCCGCCAATTAAAGCGAGCGCTAAAATTAATAAATAAAACCACCAGACCAGCCAAAACTGAACTAATAGGAGGTGAGTTGCGGTTAGCCAAAAGCAAATAGTATTCATCACTTTGTATATTTATTATTATTGCCCGATGCTGTTTTTAGCACCATTATTTTGCCATTCGTAGTTTATCCCAAGCACAAAATACCGGTCTTTCGTTTCCGGTTTAAAAACATAAAGAGGAAACGCCCAGCTTTTATACGTGGGTTTGATCAAAATTCCTCTTTCAAATGAGCCATTAATCTGGTATAATTTTGTTTGCTGTACAGAAACTCCGGCAGCAACTTTTTCAAATAGTTGATAAGTGAGATCAGACCAGCTGTAAACAAAGTTTTTGGTTCGATGCTGCATTGAAAACGTGTACTGAGATTGTGTGTTGAAATTGAATTTTTGATAATCCATTTCTAAGTTTAAACCTGCCGAACCGCCGTTCATTTCCCCCAACACAATCCCTAAAATTGGGCTGGCAGAGTAAGAAACAGTAGCTTTTTTTTCAAAAGTTCTACCACCATACAACGCCATTGTATTCATGGCTTCGTAATTAAACCGGCCTTCTGCATACCATTTTTGGGGAGATTGATAATATACAACTGGCACAAAAGCAAACGTGTGATAATTACCCATGTAGTAATACTGCTCTACGCCTGCGCGCAACTGTGCGTTTACGTTAAGCCACAACCCGCATAGGATCATTAACGGCAGCAGCCTTTTTTTCATTTTCAATGATAATTGATTCTGCTGTGCCTAGTTTTTCGAGCAGTAAAATGTCTTTCAAATGCGGGTTCCATTGAAAAATGAGCTCATCAATGGGATGCCAAAGCAATACCCAGGCAAAAATATCCAGGCTGTTAGTCAACCCAGAAGGCAGACTTTGTTTTTCGTTTAAAATTAGAGGCAAAAAACCTTGACACAACACCGTTACCATAATGCCCACTGCCAGCAATATCCAGTTGCGCTGTTTAAAGCGGGCAAAGTCTTTCACTTTTTCCGCTTTTTTATCCGAAAAATGTCGGTGCACCGCATACATCAGTGGCTCTGCATACTGTTTATCAGCTTCGGTAGTACATTTAAACTTGTAAAAAACCACATCGTAACGTTTGGCTACGGATACCGTTTCCAAAATATACTGTTCAAATTGATGACTGAGTTGCCGCTTATAAATTGGAGCCGGATCATGTTTGTTAAAGTAACCATCAATCACCTGCTGATCTAAGGTCATAAAAATATTTACACTTTTTGAATGGAATTTGCTCATCGTATGCACAACTGATCTGCTACTGCAGCTATTTTGCTATTCACACCGTTTACGATTTACAAGAAATATAAGTTATTACTAATTCTTACCAGGGTTGAGCAGCTGGTGGCGAATACCTGAAAATCGAATGTCAATCGTAGTAGTACTGGTTAATTTTTACTGGGTATGATAATGGTATTTCTATCTGTAAAAGATACTTACCATGAAAAAAATCGTACTTGCTTTAGTGCTTGTTACTGCATGTAAAACAGAGAAATATTATAAATTTAAGCCGGGAGATGTAGTTAAAGTGCAGAATAACAGGTTTTTAATCTTAGATTATAACAAAACCCGAAAAGGTTTTTTTTATAAGGCTAAGGATTTGAAGCATAACCATTTTGTTGAGTTTTTTTCCCAGGAGCGCTTGTAAACGAGCAAGAAATTACCCTGCTGATCATTAAGTGTAAATTACAGAATCGGATACTTCTTTTAGTACCTAAAATTTTTAATCAGTTATTCCGTTTTTGGATTGCGCTGAATTAAAATGGCTTTAATTTTTGATGAATTTTATCTTTTGAATAGAATAACCGTTATCTAAATTCAATAGTTCAGCAATGTAAACACCAGCGGGCAAACCAGAAATATTGTGTTTGAAGGTGAACTGGTTTTGATAAACTGAAGAAGATATTTTTTGCCCGTGATTGTTATAGATTTTTAGCCTGATGTTTGTAACACTGTTTTTATCAATTAAAAAATTAATTTCTGTGGAAGCCGGATTAGGAAAAAGTGTTACAGAACCCGAATCTGAACCTGTTTTTTGCTGATTAGTTACGATAATGGAATTGGTAGTAGTTACCGCAACACTCTGCTGTTTAAAGTAAAGTATAAATCTTTCGCTTCCAAAAGTAGTTGCAGTATTTTTATGGATAAAAAAAGCATACCCTAATTGCTTGCTTAAATCCACAGAATCTCCGGTAAAATTGTCTTTCAGATAAACAGTTTGGGTTTTAAAATTGGCTGACCAATCAGTCAACTTTAAATTATAACTTCCATCAGCTGCCGCATCAACAAAAAGTGGGATGGTAGTGGCATTTTCCGCTGATGGCAATGCGTTTACCGCCAACTGTTTTTTCTCTTTTTTGCTGATGGAAGACAAGGACGCTGCAGCATTCTGACCTGTCAAATCTTCTACATCTTCTTCCTGAACATAATCTTCGCTTTGTCCGGTTTTAAAAGTAATCAAAATATCATCCTGATCTACTGTGTCTTTTTGTAGGTTTAACCTTAAAAAATCAATGTTCAATGCCGTTTTCACACCTAAAACGGATGGATTGGACGTATCCGAAGCTTTGGCTGCTTCTGTAAAAGTTAGTGTTGGATTTGCCGCATTTGCTTTCACAAAAAAACCTTGTCCGGAGGAAATATACTGTGTAGCCGAACCTGTAGAGGTGCCGCCTTTAGTATAAGTCCCGTAGTTTTTAGTAACCGGATTGAGAATGTAAATAGTTGAATTAATGTTGGTTAACGCAATTGCAGAGCTACTTCCGCCTGATAATTCCCAATCAATAGCCGAAGGATAAGGGTTTCCAACCATATTAAAACCATCGTTAGATTCCGATTTGTTTGTGTATGATAAAAAGCCCGTTGCAGCGCCGTAAGGAGCCGTTATGGTAATGTTTCCCTGGTTTAGCAAGCCTTTATAATACAAGGTTACATCCTCCGGAACTGGAAACGGTGCTGTGGTTTTATTAAAAACATTGTTAATCCGGTCTCCGCGAAAAAATAATAGAAACCCATTGCCAGGCATCAATGAAGCTTGAGGCGTATAAGAATGGTTTTTGCTGATGCTACTGATCGGAATAAAATCTTGTGCCGCACTTGCTGCTGCCGGTTCGTTATATTTCCAGATGGTTGGCCCGTTTGCTTGTGATGGATCAAAGCCATTAGCTGTTCCACCGGCCCCGGTAATTAGGATTTGATCCTGCAAACGACTGAAATAATACTTACGTAAACCTGAAGTTGCATTTGGAACCTGATAAACCGGCGAGGAGAGCAAGCGGTAACTGCGCCGTGAAATATCGCTTCCTTTGATAAAACGTTGTACCAAAACTGAATCTGCAATAGATGCTGCACCCAAATTGTTTACCCGTGCCGTAGCCGTTTCGGTAGAAATCAACGTTAAATTACTGGCTGAGTTGAGGATATTTGCGGCGTTAGTACTGTTTATATCAACCAAATTATTTACTTCCAATGGCGTGCCCAATGTAATGGTGCCGTTGCGTGTTTGCATATAAGTTTTGAGCGAACGGCTGGCTGCATCTGTCTGGTTAAAATAAATGGTTGCGTTACTGCTGCTCACATCATTCCCGATAATCAGATTTGATGCAGTAGAACCCGTTAAATTACCATTAGCATTCATTACAATAGAACCCGTCAGCTTTAATGTTCCGCCATTGATATTAAAAGTTCCGTTGGTTAAGGTGCAGGTATTCTTTACCTGAAAAAAACCAGCATCTAACAAGTTTACAGTGCCAGATGATTTGTTTATGGTTAAATTGTGAATAATATTTTCGCTGTTGGTTTGTGAAAATCGCAGGTTAACTACAGCTGCCGTTCCATTAATGGTTACATCTGCTAATTGATAAGCATACGTTGCTGTTGGCTGCGCCAGAGAACCATCGCCAGTGATGGCACCGGTACTACTTGTTTGGCCAACTGAAAAGCTGAAATTTTTATTGGCTGCTTTACCTGCCGGCAGATAAAGTTTAGCTTGGTTTTGTAAGGAAAGCGTTTCATAAATTGTCAGCGAACTATCGATGGAGGCCCCGGCCGCTCTGGTGATGGTAAAATTTCTGAAGCTGGAACCGGCTGTATTAATCAGTGGTGCTGCACCAGTACCGCTGATCAGTAAATCACTGGTGGTACTACCTGTAATTTTACCGCTTCCAGATAACGTATTTTTTAGATCGAGTAAGTTATAACTGGCCAGCTGTAGTTCATTACCATAAACCAAATTAATATTTCCCAGAATATTAATTGTATTGTAGGCGGCGGCTGTTCCGGTAATCGCAAAAATGCCGTAAGAACTGCTGGTTTTATTCAATACTAAATTACCATAAAATATAGCAGCTGAATTACTGGCAAGTGTTATATTTTCGCTTCCTGTAAGGGTAAAAGTAATGTTGCTTCGTTTATTAGACGAATTTAACGAGCCGCTTCCAACGGTAATGCTTCTATTGAAATTGATAGAAAGATCACTTCCAAACTCCAAAGCAAAATTGCCGACAAATAGTTGCGCCAGGTTCCAGTTACCATTACCAGACCAGGTACTGTTGCCGGTTAAAGTTAAACCAGAACCTTGTGTGGTACTTAACCAAAAGTTAATTGTTCCGTTATTGATGATATTACCTTTGATGTAAAAACGAATATTGCCCGCTGTTGTGCCTGTTTGCAATGTGCTTCCCGTAGAAACTGTTAAAGTTAAAATTCCGGAGGAAGTGTTTGCCGCGTCCATCAAAACAGTTGCATTTGCCGCAATCACTACATCATCTGTTGACCGGGGAACTACGCCACCAACCCAGGTTGCAGCATCGTTCCAGTTGCCGCCGCTGCTGGTAGAGGTAATGGTTGCAGCTTCAGCATAAAAAATAGGGCATAAAAGAAGCATCATACAGAAAAATGCTTTTCTGTAAAACGAAAAATGAGAAGTGGTTTTTAAGGGATCAGACAACAAATTTTACTTCGGAACAGGTTTTATTTCCGAAACAAAGATAAGAACTTATTGTGCTTTAAATAATATATTTTTAACTAATAAGAAAATAATAATTAATGAAGCAATAAAACTGGCTATTTTTGCCAGGTAATCACCATGTTTTACATAAAATGTGAGATCACTATTGAGGTTAATATCCTGTTTGATTGCAGCAGGAACCCACCATTTTGTTTGCTGCACTAAATCTCCGCGCTGGTTGATGAACGCCGACAAACCCGTATTAGCCGAACGGCAAACCCAGCGGCGCGTTTCAATTGCACGTAATTTGGCATAATCCAGATGCTGATCTTTGCCGGAAGTATTTTCCCACCAACCATCGTTGGTAATGATTGCGATAAATTGTGCTCCTTTTAGCACGTATTTTCCTACATATTCGCCCCAAATCGATTCATAGCAAATCACTGGTGCAACGCCCATGCCGGCCTGCGAATAAAAAACGGAAGGTTCGTCTTGCTTGCCATAACCGCCGGTGCTTCCGCCCAAATGTTCAAAAACAGGTTTTAAAAATGACAGAGCCGAACCAAAAGGCATTTGCTCAACACCGGGGACCAATTTTGATTTATGGTAAAACTGAACCCGTGCTGAATTTTCGATGTTGACAGCCGCATTAAAATGATCGATAAAAATATTATAGCCCGGAATTTGAGAGGAAGAAGGCGTTGGATCATGACTGTATAATTTGTAAGATTCGATTCCAGTAAGCACGTTCGCATTTTTATATGGATAAAGGAAGTGTTGTACCTGCTCGTAATAATTGCTGCTGCGGATCTGGTCTTCATCCACACCTTTGCCATCCATAATTGCGGTTTCAGGCCAGATAAAAAACTCGGTATTGGGTTGCGCCACGCTTTGTGAAAGCTTAATTAAGGTATTGATCTGATCAGAAGTCGGAATTGTTCCGTCCTTTTGATACGGGTCGATATTGGGCTGTACCACCACGATATTGGCCGGATCTTCCTGTTCTTTGTACTGGTAATAAGTTAATAAAGAGAAACTTAGGGGAAGAATAATTGCCAGTACCAGAGCCGTTACCAAACGTTGGCGATGCTTCTTTTGCCCCTGTTTTTTCAGGTTAAGATAAATCAGGAATATCAAAATGTTCACCAGCCAAATCCAGATCGTGCCACCATAAACACCGGTAAATTCGTACCATTGAATCCAGCTGTGGCTGATGGCAAAACCGTTTCCCAAAGTCATCCACGGGAAAGCCAGATCCCAGCTTTGATGCAGGTATTCGTAGCCGATCCAAAAACAAACTAATCCGGCCAAACTCCAATGCAACGGCGCAACTTTCCTTAAACGATAATACAACCAGCAAGCGGTTGACATCAGCAGCGGCCCAAGCGAATACGGAACCATTGAAATTGGAACCGCAACCAGCGCGCCAATGGTTTTGACCGAATTGTAAACCCAGTAAACAGAAAGTGTGTTCCAGATAAAAAAGCCCAGAAAACTCAGCCAGAAAATCAGAAAACCTTTTCTGTTGGAGTTGGATTGCATAATTTCTTCCAGTAAAAGAAGCATCGGCACCAAGCCAACAAATAACAAAAAAGTAGTGTAAGAGGTTGGTGGCCAGGCAATCCACATTAATAAACCGGAAAGAATGGCAAGAAATATATATTTTTTCATTTATAATAGTATCGGATAATGCATATCAGGCATCAAGTAAATCGTCGTCGTTATACTTGCTATTTGCTGCCTGATTCTTGCTGCTTTTTCCATCAACAACGATCACAAATTCGCCTTTAACGGGATGCGTTTCATAATAAGTTTTAACTTCTGTTAAGGTTCCGCGGACGGTTTCTTCAAATAGTTTGGTCAATTCCCGCGAAACAGAAACTTGTCTTTCTGCACCAAAATAAGTAATCATTTCGTCTAAAGTCTTGAGTAAACGATGCGGCGATTCATAAAAAATCATCGTCCGTTCTTCTTCCACCAAACTTAAATAACGTGTTTGCCTACCTTTTTTTACGGGTAAAAATCCTTCAAAAATAAAACGGTCATTTGGCAAACCGGAGTTAACCAGCGCCGGAACAAAAGCAGTTGCGCCGGGCAAACATTCTACCGGGAAATTATTTTTTAAAGCTTCGCGAACCAAGTAAAAACCAGGATCAGAAATCGCCGGAGTTCCGGCATCAGAAATCAGTGCAATCTGCTTTCCTTCGCCCAAAAACTTCATAATTTCCTGTGTGGATTGATGTTCGTTGTGCTGATGATGCGAAAACACTTTTCCGCTGATGCCAAAATGTTTGAGCATTGGAGCCGACGTGCGCGTATCTTCTGCCAGAATTAAATCAACTTCTTTTAAAATGCGGATGGCACGAAAAGTCATGTCTTCCAGATTGCCGATGGGCGTGGGTACGAGGTAAAGTTTGCCGTTCATGTTCGGTTGTCCGAGGAGAGTTGTGAGTTGCCCGT
Organism: Janthinobacterium lividum; assembly: GCA_050954285.1. Taxonomy (GTDB): domain Bacteria; phylum Bacteroidota; class Bacteroidia; order Sphingobacteriales; family Sphingobacteriaceae; genus Mucilaginibacter_A. The sequence goes on from JBPBPL010000012.1 coordinate 123,344, forward strand.
TCTGGGTTCAGTTTGAATGCTGTTTTTATCCGCCTAAAATTGGCAACTTGCAACACAAAACCCACAACTCATTCTATCTTTGCTGAAAATTTAAAATAATGCTGCAAGTTAGTTATATCCGCGAAAACAGGGAAAAGGTTTTGGAACGTTTGGCTGTGAGAAATTTTAAACAACCGGAACTGGTTGATGAGATTATTACTTTGGACGAGCAGCGCCGATCAACCCAGACACAACTGGAACAAGTTTCCGCAGAAGCTAATTCCTCAGCAAAAAAAATTGGCGAACTGATGCGCAACGGCAAAAAAGAAGAAGCCGAAGCGGTTAAAAATCAGACCGGAACCTGGAAAAATGACATCAAAGCTTTAGGCGATAATTTAGCTGCGCTGGAAAACGAACAACAGCAAAAGCTGTTTTTACTGCCTAATTTACCGCATAGTTCTGTACCAAAAGGAACAACGCCAGAAGAAAACGAAGTGGTTTTAGAAAACGGTGAAAAGCCAAATCTGTCCGAAAATGCTTTGCCACATTGGGAACTGGCTGCAAAATATAATTTGATCGATTTTGAATTAGGCGTAAAAATTACCGGCGCAGGGTTCCCGGTTTATAAAGGAAAAGGTGCCAAGCTGCAACGTGCGCTGATTGCATTTTTCCTGGATGAAGCTGAAAAAGCGGGTTACGATGAGCGCATGTTACCTTTGCTGGTGAACGAAGCTTCCGGTTTTGGAACCGGACAATTGCCGGACAAGGAAGGACAAATGTATTTTGTGGGAGAAGATAAACTGTTTTTGATTCCCACGGCCGAAGTGCCCATCACGAATTTATACCGCGATGTAATTTTGAAAGAAGAAGAATTGCCGGTTAAGAATTGTGGTTATACGCCATGTTTCCGCCGTGAAGCAGGTTCTTATGGCGCACACGTTCGCGGTTTAAACCGTTTGCATCAGTTTGATAAAGTGGAAGTTGTACAGGTTGCGCATCCCGAAAAATCTTATGAAATTTTGGAAGAAATGAGTTTGCATGTGCAATCTCTCCTGCAAAAATTAGGTTTGCCTTACCGCGTTTTACGTTTGTGCGGCGGCGATATGGGTTTTACCGCTGCTTTAACTTATGATATGGAAACCTGGAGCGCGGCACAGCAACGCTGGCTGGAGGTTTCTTCTGTTTCCAATTTTGAAACTTTTCAGAGTAACCGTTTAAAATTGCGTTTTCGCAATAATGAAGGTAAAAACCAGTTGGCGCATACGTTGAATGGTAGTGCTTTGGCTCTGCCGAGAATCGTTGCAACATTGCTGGAAAATAACCAGACGGAGAATGGGATTAAAATCCCAGAAGTTTTGGTGCCTTACACGAAGTTTGAGTTGATTGATTAAATAAGAAATAATTAACCATTTTTACTTAAGATGTTTAAATTCTATTATAATCTAAAAATAATTATTGAGATTGTAAAACCGTTTCTTCTTCGATAATGTGTTCATGAGAATAAATCTCTTTAAAAGCTGATTTAAATTCAGTTGTTTTTTTAAATTCTTTAAATATAGGCCAATCATTATAGGCAGACTTTTCTAAAACTTTTGAATTGTCACCAATATTTCTCATTGTAGTTGCAGCATTTAAATAATCATCTCTTAAAACAAAACTTGCAAGTTTAAATAAGTCTCCACTAGCTGACCAATCTATTGAGTTAACTATATCGATACACTTTTCGTTCTCATCTAACCATTTGTAAGTTTGAGCTCGGTTAAGTTTTATTCTTAGAGCTAAATCATTATTAGAATATTTCTTTATATACTTATCTGCAAAATCATATATTTCTTTGGCTAACGTGTATTGATTATTTTGGATCAATTCAAAAGAAATATTTAGAAAGGATTTATCAGCATTTTCAATATTATCCGGCAATAAATTCCGTCTCAAAACTTGATTCAATTTAAGCCCAATTTCAAATAAACATACAAATGCTCGTTCAAAATAATCAATATCAACATCTAAAACATCTCCAATGCTTATAGATTTAGGCATGCTGACTTTGTTCTCTGTACAAACATTGATATATTGAGTGGAAACAATGCCATTCGTATGAACAAATAAATTTCTTCTTTGCGTTAATTCTATAAATGTTGGCCAAATTGGTAAATCTTTTAATAAATTTATATTAAGCTTTTTTTCGAACCATCTAAATTGCTCAGTATGACTTTCTCTTAAAACAGTCTCAATTTCTTTTTCTATAATAAATTCTTTAGCATCATCAATATTATTGAAAGTCCTAAGTTGTGAATAGGTAAGTTGTTTCTCAGAATTATTGATTAAATCAGGTCTAACAAGAAATATACACTTAATTAATGATCCAATATATGTATCAAATTGGCTGATTAGCGAAACAACAAAGTTGCGTTTAATTATTACTGAAGCAACACGGCTATTTTCTACATCTTTTTTAAAAATCTTAAATTTTCTAGAATTCTCTGGTTGAATGGTATAAAGATTATCTTCTGGAGAATATATACCATTTGTCTCTAAAAATTTATTGTGTTTATTAGTAGCAGTTTCATAATGATTATCAATAGTTTTTAGAACTGTAGGAAGCGTTTTCCATAAACTTTCTATATTCGTTAAGAAAACCTCAATTGCACTATCAAAGCTGTCTGAGTAAATTTTATTATCCAAAAGTTATCTAATTAACGTTATAAAGTTTTCTAATATAGCAATTTAATACTTGCTTCAATATCTAAAACTGATTGTATTTGTAAGTTAAGTTGGTTAGTAAAAGTTGTGTTGATGCGGTTGAATTAATTACAAATAGGTGAGTATAATCAATGCTTATTTTATCGGTATAAATTCAACTTAACATTACTTTGAAAAATGATAATTAAAAGAATCTTGATTGAAGAATTAAGCTTATCAGTTAAAAACAAAACCATCATAAAGTTATTTTCAGTTTGATAAATCTTAAAACAACCAAATGAAAATAATCACAACCAGCTGAGATGATGGTTTTCCTGCAGATTTCAAGCTGGCCGAATTATTAGATAAATACAGTTTGGCCGGTACTTTTTACATCCCGAAAACCAATGCTGAACATGCGGTGATGGATGAAAGCAGTATCGCTGAATTGGGAAAACGTTTTGAAATTGGCGGCCACACTTTAAACCACGTCAGGTTGTATCGTAACCGGTCGGCAGCGTTTTTAGCCGATGAAATTACAGGTTGTTTTAATTGGATAACTGCTTTAACAAGTAGTAAACCAATATCTTTTTGTTTTCCGGGCGGTGTTTTCAATGATGTTGCTATCCGCGCGGTTTACCAGGCTAGTTTTAAAGTACTTCGTACAACAGAGTTATTATCTGCCTCATTAGCATCAACTTACAATCTGCGGCCAACCACTTTGCAGCTTTTTGATCATCCTAAAATTGCTTATTTAAAAAATACCATCAAAAGGCATCAGTATAAAAATCTGCTAACGTGGTTAATAAACGGTACGGAGACAGATATTTTGAAACTGACCGATTTTTACATCAGCAAAATTATTAAAAACGGCGGCTGTTTCCATCTTTGGGGCCATTCCTGGGAGATTGAAGAATGCCAGTTGTGGCACAAGCTGGAAGCTGTTTTTAAGTATATATCCGGTATAAGTGAGTTTAAATATGTACAAAATAAAGCGCTTGTTCTGAGTTGATTTTACCAATTCAAGTTTAAGTAGATGCTTCTTTTATCGCTATAAATTCAACCTTACTTTACAATCTCAAAAACAGCCTGTACCTGATAATTCAACTTGATTTTTTTGAAAGCGATATCAGGTTCTGTAGCATCGGCGGAAGCGGTTTTCATCATCATGGCTCGAAAAACCGGTTGTTGGGTCGGTTCGTTGTTAATTTCCTGAATATCTATCGCGCCGCCCAGTTTTTCGCCAATACCGCTTAATAAAAAGCTGGCTTTGGCTTGTGCATTTTTCAAAGCTTTCAGTTTCAAATCGCTTTTCAAAGTTTCAATTCCTGAATAATCATAACCGTCAACTCCGGTAGATTCGATGCCTTTGTCGTCCACTGCATCCAAAATTTTATTGATTTTATTAAGATCATGAAGCTTTAAGCGATACTGTTTGGAAGCCAGAAAATCAGCATTTTTCTTTTTTTCGGGCACGTAATTGTAAGCTGATAAATTGTTGATCGTAAAATCTCTTTTGGCAATTCCAGCGTCGTTTACGGCTTTTTGCAGCTGGCTTTCTAAAGTTGAAATACTGACTTTCGTTCGGCCATTGAGGTATTCTTTTAACGAAATACTGAAATAAATAATATCCGGCGTTACTTCTGTTTCGGCATTTCCGGTAACCGTAATTTTTCTGCGGAGATCAACGTTTTGGGCAAAAGTTATGGTTGATAAAAACGTGAGTAATATTAAAGTGGAAAGCTTTTTCATGGTTTTTGATTTGTTGGATAGACGGGCATTATACGAATTGGTCGCATTCAAAATGCTGTTTTTAGCGATATAAAATTTAAAATACTCTTTATCAGCTATAAAAAATAGAAATTGATTTTAGTTTGATACTGTTTTTATGCCGATAAAAACAGTATCAAACTAACTTAAAAACAAAAAAGCCCGGAACTTCCGGGCTTTCAAAATATTTTTATTGATGAGCGTATTCCTGCTTATTCTTCCACAATTTCACTGTTCGGCTGCGGTTCTTCTTTAACATCTTCTTTAAAATACTTCTTTTGATTGAGTAAAATCAGCACCACACCAATCGAAATGGCAGCATCGGCAATATTAAAAACCGGCCTGAAAAAGATGTATTCTTCGCCGCCCCAAACCGGAACCCAGGAAGGAAAAATACCGGATAACAACGGAAAATAGAACATATCTACCACGCGGCCTTGCAGCAGCGGCGCATAATGATAAAGCTGACCGTAAAAAGTAGAATCAATAATATTGCCTAATGCGCCGGCAAAAATCAGTGCAATGGTAATGATCAAGCCGCGATGATATTTATGCTGAATCAAATAAACCAAGCCATACGCAATACCCGAAACGGCAATAATCCGGAATAAAGTCAGCGCATATTTGCCCGCTTCGCCACCTAGTTCCCAGCCAAAAGCCATCCCGTTATTTTCGGTATAATGCAAAAAGCCACGGTTTCCAAGCAGTTTAATTTCCTGCCCGAGGTACATGTTCGTGCGTACCCATGTTTTCAGAATCTGGTCTGCCAGCACAATAAACGCAGCAATTAAAAAAGGCCTGGTATAAGTAGCTTTCATTTAATACTGTTTCAGTTTGGCTTCCATGCTCAGCGTGGTGTGCGGTACGGCACGCAAACGTTCTTTCGGTATCAGTTTTCCGGTTTCGCGGCAAAGACCATAAGTACGGTTTTCAATCCGGCCCAAAGCCGCTTCCAGTTGCTCAATAAATTTTTTCTGACGGGCAGCCAACTGATTAATCTGCTCTTTTTCCAGTGTTGCCGATCCGTCTTCCAGCGTTTTGTAAGTGCCCGAGGTATCATCCGTTCCGTTAGAATTCGGGCTGCTTAAAGAAGACGTTAAATTGTTTAGTTCCTGCTTGGCTATGCGGAGTTTTTCTAAAATCAGATCTTTAAATTCTTTTAGTTCAGCATCAGAGTACCTGTTTTTTTCTTTTTGTTCGTTCATTCTGCTTTAGTTATTTCAATCAGTAAATCTTCTTCATTTATCGTTACTTTCTCACCTGCATTTAGCTGCGTATCCATAACCAAATTATCGGCCAAAATTTCGGCGCAAATATAGGATAAATTATTTCGTACCGCCTCTGTAACAAGAGGTTTCTCCTGGATGCGTACATTGATGCGATCTGTTACTTCCAAACCTTTGCTTTTGCGCATATTCTGGATGCGATTTATTAATTCCCGCGAAATGCCTTCCAGTCTAAGTTCTTCATTGATAGCTACATCCAATGCCACGGTTAGCTTGCCTAAAGTAGCAACCTGCCATCCCGGAACATCTTCTGCCGTAATTTCTACATCCGAAGAAAGTATTAAATAAGGCGTTCCTGGCAGTGAAATTTGTCCATTTTGCTCCAGTTCGCTTATTTCTTCTGGGTTAAATCGGGCAATCGCTTCCGCAACCAGCTTCATATCTTTCCCCACTTTTTTACCCAGCGTTTTAAAGTTCGGTTTGATTTTTTTGCTGATAAAAGAAGCATCATCCGTAATGTACTCGATATTTTTGATATTGGTTTCCGACAAGATCAAATCTTTCACCTGCTCTACTTGAAGCTGGAAATGCGGATTCAAAATCGGCAGTAAAATTTTGCTTAAAGGCTGGCGGACATTGATACTAACTTTCTTACGAAGTGAAAGCGTTAACGACGAAATATCCTGTGCCAGCTGCATCCGTTCTTCCAATTCTTTATCCACCAGATCAGGATGATAAGCCGGGAAATCTGCCAGATGCACCGATTCTACACTTTCTTTTTGAGTGATATTATTTAAATCGCTAAACAAACGCTCAGCAAAAAAAGGCGCGATTGGCGACATCAGTTTAGAAATCGTAACCAAACAAGTGTACAAAGTTTGATAAGCAGAAAGTTTATCTGCACTGTAATCGCCTTTCCAAAAACGGCGGCGGCTCAACCGAACGTACCAGTTGCTTAAATGTGCATCCACAAAATCCTGAATAGCGCGTGCTGCTTTTGTCGGCTCAAAATCAGCATAAAAACCGTCCACTTCGGCGCTTAATGTGTTTAATAACGATAAAATCCAGCGGTCAATTTCCGGCCTGTTTTGTAGTTCAATATCTGCTTCCTGGTAATTGAAATTATCGATATTCGCATATAAAGCAAAGAAAGAATAGGTGTTGTAAAGCGTACCGAAAAACTTGCGGCGCACTTCATCCAAACCTTCCAGATTGAATTTCAGGTTATCCCAGGGCGATGCATTGCTGATCATGTACCAGCGTGTAGCATCTGCGCCGTACTGATCCAACGTTTTGAACGGATCAACACCGTTGCCCAAACGCTTACTCATTTTGTTGCCGTTTTTATCCAGCACCAAACCGTTGGAAATCACGTTTTTATAAGCTACAGAATCCATCAGCATTACGGCGATGGCGTGCAGCGTAAAAAACCAGCCGCGCGTTTGATCAACACCTTCGGCAATAAAATCTGCCGGAAAAGAGTTTTCAAAAGCTTCTTTATTTTCGAATGGAAAATGATGTTGTGCGTAAGGCATGGCGCCGGAATCAAACCAGACATCAATTAAATCCGGTTCGCGGAACATTTTTTTGCCGGTTGCGGAGACCAGGATTACATCATCTACATAAGGACGGTGCAAATCGTTCAGCACAAAATTTGGTGGCATAAAAGAAGCATTGATAGATTTCTGAATTTCAGTTTTTAGATCAGCAATCGAACCAATACAGATTTCTTCCGAACCATCTTCTGTTCGCCAAATCGGCAGTGGCGTTCCCCAATATCTTGAACGCGATAAATTCCAATCGACTAAATTTTCTAACCAATTACCAAATCTTCCGGTTCCGGTTGATTCCGGTTTCCAGTTGATGGTTTTATTCAGTTCCACCATCCGGTCTTTTACGGCCGTAGTTTTGATAAACCAGCTATCCAGCGGATAATATAAAATTGGTTTATCGGTGCGCCAGCAATGCGGATAGCTGTGCTCGTATTTTTTTACGTCGAACGCTTTATTGTCTTCTTTTAATTTGATGGCAATGAGGACATCCGTTGCTTTAAAAGCAGGCTCAGCGCGTTCGGCATCGCTGTAATATTCTTCCTTGACGAATTTTCCGGCAAAATCGGTTACTTCTGCAACAAACTTTCCCTGCTTATTTACCAACGGAACATCTTTGCCGTTTTCATCCTGCACCAAAACCGAAGGAACGCCGTTGGCTTTTGCTACGCGAAAATCATCCGCACCAAAGATGGAAGCGGTATGCACGATTCCGGTTCCATCATCCGTCGTCACAAAATCTCCGGCAATTACGCGGAAAGCATTCTGCTCCAGGTCTTCGTTGGAAACGTAAGGCATCAACTGATGATAGCGCAAACCAACTAATTCTGCACCTTTAAACTCAGCAGCAATTTCCCAGGGAATAATTTTATCTCCTGATTTATAGTCGGTAAAAGAAGCGTTTTCACCTTCTTTTTTAAAATACTGGTTGATTAAATCTTTCGCTAAAACCACACTAACCGGCGCAAAAGTATAAGGATTGAAGGTGCGAACTTTTAAATATGTGATGTTATCGCCAACGGCAAGCGCACAGTTGGAGGGCAAAGTCCAGGGCGTAGTCGTCCAGGCTAAAATCGTGGTATCTTCTGTTTCTTCTTCAAATAAAACCGGAATCAACGGATGAATCTGATTGTTAATTAAATGAAATTCTGCTGTAATGGAAGTATCTTTTACGTTGCGGTAACAGCCAGGCTGGTTCAGTTCGTGCGAACTTAAACCCGTTCCGGCAGCCGGCGAATACGGCTGAACGGTATAGCCTTTATACAGCAAACCTTTTTTATAAAACTCTTTTAAAATCCACCAAAGGGTTTCGATATACTCGTTTTTGTAGGTGATGTATGGATCTTCCAAATCAACCCAATAACCCATTTTCTCGGTCAAATCGTTCCAAACATCAGTATATTTCATCACCTCCTTGCGGCAGGCAGCGTTGTAATCATCAATGGAAATTTTTTTGCCGATATCTTCTTTGGTAATTCCTAAAGCTTTTTCAACAGCAAGTTCTATCGGCAAACCGTGTGTATCCCAGCCGCCTTTGCGTTTAACCTGGTAACCTTTCAGCGTTTTATAACGGCAAAAAATATCTTTAATCGAGCGCGCCATTACATGGTGGATGCCTGGCATTCCGTTGGCTGAAGGCGGACCTTCGTAAAAAGTGTAGGGTTTATCTGCGGGGCGACTGCTGATACTTTTCTCGAAAATGTGATTTTGCTTCCAAAACTCCAGCACTTCGTTACCAATTTCCGACAGGTTAAGCTGCTTATATTCCTTGTACATCAATACGTTTACCTCAATTTTAAGAGGTGCAAAAATAAGGTTTTAAGCTGAAATTTTGATCGTTTGGAGCAAAAACAAATTGTTGCGATTTTGTAATGCGATGCTGTTTTTATCGATCCAAAATCAATGCCGTACCAATTTTATGCCGATAAAAACAGCATCGCGGTTTCTTCGGATCAGCAGGAAAGTTTTAGTTTAGACGGATGTTACACAAAACCCGCGGCATCGTTTTCAAAACCACCGATTACAGCGAAAGCAGCGTGATTGTACAGGTTTTTACGGAGAAATTCGGACTGCAAGCTTACCTTATCAACGGCGTAAAAAAGCCGCGCGCCAAAATCAGCCGCAACATGCTGCAGCCGCTGCATTTGCTGGAAATGGTGGTTTATCATAAACCAAACGGCAATATCCAGCGCGTAGCCGAACTGCGGAATGTGCCGGTTCTAACCGAAATTCCGTATGATGTAGTGAAAACCTCGCTGGTTATTTTTTTGAATGAAGTGATTTATAAAGCTATCCGTCAGCAGGAAACTGATGAGAACCTGTTTAATTTTATTTTTTATTCGATTGAATGGCTGGATCATCAGGAAACCGGTTTAGCTAATTTCCATTTGCTGTTTATGGTGCAACTGAGCCGTTATCTGGGTTTTCATCCCGAAAGAAATACTGCAGAAACAGTATCATATTTTGATTTGAAAGATGGTTTGTTCCTGTCCAAACGGCCGGAACATAACCTGTACCTGTCACCGCCGTACACACAATATTTTAATTTGCTGATTGGAAAAAACCTGGAAGATTTACCCGAAATACGGATACCAAACGATATACGGCGGTTTTTATTAGACCGATTGCTGGAGTATTATGCCTTGCACATTGATGGTTTTGGGCAAATCCGCTCGCACGAGGTATTGGAAGAAGTGCTTGGGTAGCATTAATAATGAAGTCTCGAAATCAAATCTTCATTAAAAACACCTGATAAACAAAGCATTAAATAATCATCCTAAAAAATCTGAAAATTTATTTTGCATAAATAAATTTCACTTCTATATTTGCAGTCCCAAACAGCAAGGGAGATTAGCTCAGCTGGTTCAGAGCATCTGCCTTACAAGCAGAGGGTCACTGGTTCGAACCCAGTATCTCCCACACGCCTCTAATTAATAATTAGAGGCTTTTTTGTGCCTAATTATTTCGTCCTCTTATATAAATGGTTTAAAATTAAGTTGCTATAAAGTAGTGATCTGAAAACTTGTGTAACCCGCATAACGGTAAATTTTAGCGCAAGTTGTATATCAACGGCAATGGTCAACTGATGTTTTCAGAAATCTGGCGGCTTATCAAATTATTCAGGCCAATTCTGCAGTTATTAATGGTGATTTTATACTGAGGTTGCCTCCGCTTGCTGTGGTATATGTGTTGGGATAGGGAGGAGAAGTAATCTTCCAGTTTTAGATTTTAAACACTCTGCTTCTTTTATCGGCATAAAAACAGTAACGTTGAAGCTGCTTTAAACAACACAGGTTTTAGGCCGATAAAAGAAGTATGACCATCCGGACAAATTATATGAATACAAAAAAATACCTTGCTTTTGCTGTCCTGTTTGTATGTGGTAACCAGTTGCGCGCGCAAACGCTGTACAATGCGGCTACTGAAACTAAAATTACAAGCCTGATTAAGCAGATGACTTTGCAGGAAAAAGTGGCCATGATTCATGCCAGTTCTTCCTTCACTTCGGGCGGCGTAAAACGGTTGGGCATCCCCGAAATGGTTACTTCTGATGGCCCTCATGGTGTTCGGGTAGAGCATGGCCGCGGCTGGACGGAACTCACCAACGTAAACGATGCCGGAACTTACCTGCCAACCGGCAATACGCTGGCAGCTACCTGGAACCCGGCTTTGGGTTACGAATTTGGAACCGTCCTCGGCAGTGAAGCCAATTTTCGTGGCAAAGACGTGATTTTGGGTCCGGGCATCAACATTATCCGCAGTCCGCTAAATGGCCGTAATTTTGAATATTTAAGTGAAGATCCGTACCTGATTGCCAAAATGGCCGTTGGTTACATTCAGGGCGTGCAATCTCAGGGCGTATCTGCCTGTGTAAAACATTTTGCGGCTAATAATGAAGAAGCGGACCGCGGCACGGTAAGCGTAATGATGAACGAGCGCGCCCTGCGGGAAATTTATCTGCCCGGTTTTAAAGCTGCCGTTACAGAAGGCCGGGTAAATACGCTGATGGGTTCGTACAATAAGTTTCGCGGTCAGTTTGCTACGCACAACCGCTACCTCATCCATGATATATTAAAAGGCGAATGGGAATTTAAAGGCTTGGTAATGAGCGATTGGGGATCTGTGCACAATACTTTGGAAGCCATTAATAATGGCACGGATATGGAAATGGGTACCGATTTGATGCTGATGTACAGCAACGTATCCCAAACTACGGGCAGCTCATCAACCATTCAAAAAAATATTTATGATCGTTTTTTTATGGCTGATTCAGCCATTATCGCTGTAAAAAATGGTACGGTAAAAGAAGCATTGATTGATGATAAAGTGCGCCGGATTTTGCGTGTAATGTATGCTACGCACATGCTCGGCAGTAAACGCCAGCCCGGAGCATACAACACGGCCGATCACCAGAAAACAGCTTTAAAAGTAGCCGAAGAAGGCATTGTTTTGCTAAAAAACGAAGGTAATCTGCTTCCGCTAAATCAAACTAAAATTAAAACCATTGCGGTAATTGGTGAAAATGCAAGTCGCGAAAACTCGATGGGCGGCGGCAGTTCTCAGGTAAAAGCCAAGTACGAAATTACGCCGTTGCAAGGCATCAAAAATTTGCTGGGCAGCAAGGCCAGTATCACTTATGCACAAGGTTATAAAATTGCTAAAAACCAGCAAGCTGATCCGCAGATGATTGCACAGGCTGTTGCCGCCGCTTCTTCTGCAGACGCGGCAGTTATTTTCTGCGGATGGACGCATGGTTACGATTACAGCAAGTGGGACGATAACGCTTATGATGCCGAAGGTGTGGACAAACCGAACATGAACATGCCTTTTGGTCAGGATGAATTGATTAAAGCGGTGCTGAAAGCCAATCCGAAAACTATAGTGGTTTTGATGGGCGGCGGCCCGATTGATGTTTCGGCCTGGATTAACAATGCGGATGCTGTTTTGGAGGGCTGGTATCCGGGTATGGAAGGCGGCAACGCTTTGGCTAAAGTTATTTTTGGCGAGGTAAATCCGTCTGGAAAATTACCCATGACTTTCCCCAAAAAATTGGAAGATTCTCCGGCGCATAAACTGGGCGAATTTCATGGCACAAACGGTGTAGTGCATTATAATGAAGGTTTATTTGTGGGCTACCGTTATTTTGATACTTATAAAGTAGAGCCGCAATTTGCTTTCGGGCATGGCTTATCCTACACCAAATTTGATTATGGTAATCTTTCCGTACAGGCCGGAAAAAACCAGGCAACCGTAAAACTCACCCTTAAAAACAGTGGCAGCAGGGCAGGTGCAGAAGTAGTTCAGATCTATGTAAAACAGGAAAAATCAACTTTACCACGACCAGAAAAAGAGTTAAAAGCTTTTCAAAAAGTGTTTTTACAGCCCGGCGAATCCAAAATGGTGGAGCTGATTTTGAAAGCCGATGCTTTTCAATATTACAACGATCAGCAAAACAAATGGGTGCTGGAGCCTGGCCAATTTACTATTATGGCTGGCAGTTCATCCGCAGATATCCGCAGCAAACAAAAAATTACCTTGTAAAAACAGTATGATGAAGAATATTTGCTACGCCGGATTTATGCTGATGTTATTTTTGGCTGCCTGTACCCGTAAAAATAACGATGAAGGTTCCATCACCTACCGCCTGGAATACCAGCTGCCCGACAGCTTAAAACGGTATGCGGTTTATTTGCCTGCCGAAGCCAAAGTTTATTTTAAAGGTGATTCTACGGTGAGCATCCAGCAATCCAAGCAGGAATCTACCACGATCATCACCGACAAAAAAACCAATTTTATGCGGGTTTTACTAAAATCTACTTTCCGGCAATTTATGGTAGATTATAACAAAGCCGAACAGGCCGAAGAAATTGGTACGCTGCCGCCACATAACACCACCAAACAAAAAGAAACCAAAATCATAGCTGGCTATCCGGCCGAAAAATACATTTTTCAGGATAAATTATCTGGTGAAACTACCGAAGCCTGGTTCACCAACAAAATTGCCGTACCGCAAAACTCCATGACGATGATGCTGGATTCAACCCTGGGCGTTCCACTAACTTTCACCATTAGTCAGGCCGTGATGAAAATGAAAGTAACGGTGCAGCAGCTCAAATTTGAACCGGTGCCGGCCGGTGTATTTTCTACGCCAAGCGGTTACCACCAGCTTACGCCGCAACAGCTTCGGGAAATGCCGGTACAAAATTAATTTTCCTGAAATTTTTATGAACCTGAATTTATACTGGTAAAAAAAGCATCGCTTGTAGCCAAACCATTTTAGCCGAATGCTTCTTTTATCAATAAAAATTTATGTCAGGTTTACAAAATTTCGTGCAGCTGCAAGTGGCAGACGGCACTACTATGCAGGCTTATACTTCTATTCCCGCACATGGCAAAAGTCCGTTTCCGGGTTTAATTTTATTTCAGGAAGCTTTTGGGGTGAATCATCACATCCGCAAACTGGCTGATCGGTTTGCTGATGAAGGTTACCTGGTGATCGCGCCAGAACTTTTCCATCGTTCCGGGCCGGCAGGCGTGGAGATTGCTTATACCGATTTCCAAGCTGCCATGCCGCATATGCAGGCCATTACAGTGCCAAACTTAGAGTTAGATATTAAAGCCGCCTGGAACTGGCTACAAAGCAACTCGCAAGTAACCCACGAGCATATTGTTGCCACCGGATATTGTTTAGGTGGCCGGGTTAGTTTTTTGGCCAATACATTGTTGCCGTTTAAAGCGGTTGCTTCTTATTACGGTGGCGGGATTGCCCCGGATTTGATCAAACGGGTAAATTCTTTCCAGGCACCGCATTTGTTTTTTTGGGCTGGAAAAGATGAGCATATCTCAAAAGAACAAATTGAAACAGTTAAAACAGAAATGACCAACGCCGCCAAAAAGTTTATCAATGTAGAGTTTTCGGATGCCGATCATGGTTTCTTTTGCGATGAACGTGCCAGTTTCAATGCCGATGCCGCAGAGCTGGCCTGGGGCTTAACTCTGGAATTTTTTATTCAGAAGATGAAATCGAAGTAAGCAATTGGTTTTTAGCAATCGGCCACTGGTTTAAATGCCAATCATCAGCTGATTGCTGAAAGCCTGTTGGCCAATAGCAACTTAAATTTACACGCATGCAACACCCGGCCGACGGCGGAATGCTGTACACGGAAACTAAGCTGAACCACAGCTTTCCAGAACCATTAAATACCATCACTTCGGGTTTCTTTTTCCTGCTGGCTTTATATTGGATTTTTAAGTTGAAAGGCTTTTCCAAACAATACGTGTTCCTTAGCATCGCCTCCTGGATTTTATTGATCGGCAGCATCGGCGGCACACTTTATCATGGTTTGCGCACCTATCCGGTTTTCATTATGATGGATTGGCTGCCGATTTCGATTTTGTGTTTGCTGGCCAGCGTTTACTTCTGGATCAGGTTTTCGGGCAAATGGTTTGTCGGAGTTATTGCGCTAATAGTTTTCATGTCGATCGAAATCCAAGTGAGAAAGCTAATGCACGGAAATAACCTGCAACTCGGCATTAGTTTAAATTATGCTGCAATGGTATTGATGATTTTGCTGCCTTTAATTTTGTTGCTGGTCAAAATGAAAGGCCACAACTGGCAGTTTATTGCAGCAGCTTTGCTTTCCTTCGGCATTGCTTTGTTTTTTCGGGTAGCTGATGGTTGGGGTTTGCTTTCCGTTGGAACACATTTTTTGTGGCATACTTTCGGCGTAATAGCAACGGCTTTGATGTTTGTGTTTTTGAAACGAATTGTAGAAGATCGATTGGTGAAAATTGACTGATGCTTCTTTTATCGGCCTAAAATTGAAGTTTACAATTTCCCTAATTCTGCTGCCAGCTCAACCAAATTTTTACAAACAAACCTTGGCTTCTCAGCCAGAGGATACAAAGATTGTTCTTTTCGGGCGATAAAAGCAGTTTGTAAATCTGCACTTGCTGCACCGGCAACATCCCAGCCGTGGGCAGCAATCAGCAGGGCATCTTTCGGTTCAACATCCATTTTATCCAAAACGTGCTGATAGGTTTTGGGATGAGGTTTGTACAGTTTTACTTCATCAACACTAAAAGTTTTCTCAAAATAAGCATTTAATTGTGCAAATTCCAGTTGCTTTTGCTGTGCAGCAGGAGCAGAGTTAGTTAGCGTTACCATTTTGTAGCCCGCTTTTTTCAGCATTTCCAATCCTTCCAAAGCCTCTGGATAAGGCGGAAGTTGCTGCATGGATTTCAGAATGTCTTCCATAAAACTTTCATCTACAGTGACTTCCAGCGAATTGGCCGTCATTTGTAATGAAGCTTTGGCAATCTCGCTAAACGTATGGTATGATTGGGTTACGGTATCCACCAGCGAATATTGTAGCAGCCACGAAAACCACTGCGTAAAAGCACCGGGATACCGGTAAGCATAATCGACTGCTTCTTTTATGCTTTCCATGTTAAGCAAAGTGCCGTTAACATCAAAAATTAATAATTTGGGTTTTGGGGCGGAGAAAAGCATTGGGCAAATGGTTAGTTTCAGTAAGAAACCGAATGACTGTGATACTGTTTTTACCACATTAAATTTGTACTTAGGTAAAAATATAAAAACCCGTTTGACTACATCAAATTTAAACCTTAAACAATAGTTTGCGTTTAAAATGAAAATGTATTTACTTACGTTTTTTAATTATTCATCAATTTAAACCCTTTCATGAAAAATCTGATTCTAATTTTTACTGTAATTTTTACTTTATCTGCCGCTACTGGAGATTTTGTGCAGGCACAAACTGTAAAACATACGTACTACAAGCATGGCCATAAGTATGTTACCAAAACCAAAACCCGGCACGGCATGTCTAAGCGCGCAAAAGGTGCTGTTATTGGCGGTGGTGCAGGTGTTTTGGGCGGCGCATTGATCGGTCATGGTGTTAAAGGCGCATTGCTTGGCGGTGCATTAGGAGCTGGTGCTGGCTACGTTATTGGTAATGAAACAGATAGAGGTAAATCACGTGCCGGTACACATACGGTAACCAAACGTAAAGCTGTTTATTAAGCTGAATTTTTACCTCATAAAAAAAGCACGGCAATTGTTGCCGTGCTTTTTTTATGAGGTGCTTTTTGTTATTAATTTAACGTTGACATATCAATCACGAAACGATATTTTACATCAGCGTTTAAGGTACGTTCGTAAGCTTCGTTGATCTGGTTGATATTGATCATTTCCACATCAGAAGTGATTCCTTTTTCGGCACAGTAATCCAGCATTTCCTGGGTTTCCTTGATTCCGCCAACCAACGAACCAACCAAACTGCGGCGACCCATAATTAAAGGGAAAGCTGCTACTTGAGATGGCGTTGGTGGAGCGCCCAATAAAACCATTACACCATCTGTGCGCAATAAAGCAAGATATTCATTATAATCGTGTTCTGCTGATACGGTATCCACAATAAAATTAAAAGTATTAGCCAGCTTCTCCATGTTTTCAGGATTGGTGGTCAGCTCAAAATGATGAGCGCCCAATTCCTGTGCATCTTTTTCTTTGGAAGGAGAACGGCTCAGCATGGTAACTTCTGCACCCATCGATGCAGCCAGTTTTACAGCCATGTGGCCCAATCCGCCCAACCCAACTACGGCAACTTTATCGCCTTCTTTTACTCCCCAATGTTTTAATGGAGAATAAGTGGTGATGCCTGCACACAATAAAGGCGCAACTTTTTCCAACGGCAATTTATCAGAAACACTCAATACAAAACCTTGTGTAACAACAATATGTGAAGAATAGCCACCATTGGTAATGGTTTTTCCATCCTGGGATTTGGAGTTGTAAGTTTGCGTATTTCCGTTCTCGCAATATTGCTCTAAATCGTCTTTACAGCTATCGCAATGGCCGCAGCTATCTACAAAACAGCCTACACCAACGGTATCGCCTTCTTTAAATTTGGTTACGTTTTCGCCCACGCGGGTTACTTTTCCTACAATTTCATGTCCCGGAACAACCGGATATTGTGTGCCGCCCCATTCGTTGCGCGCGGTATGAATGTCGGAGTGGCAAACGCCACAGTATAAAATTTTAATTTCCACATCATCAGCGCCTGGTTCGCGGCGGTCAATTTGATGTGGTGCTAAAGGTGCTTCGGCTGCCTGCGCCGCGTATGCATGTACAGAATTCATAATATTTTCTTGTTTGGTGTTGCAACAAGTATCGGGTTTTTAATGTTTTTAGAATGTCAAGGTATTTAAAAGGCTCAACCTAAATCTTCCTCAAAAAGATAAAGGCTTGCGACCTCGGGTGGCTGTTCGTTCTTTTGCAGCAGACTGAGAGAGGCCAAACCAAATCCTGTTTTCGTGGTATTGTTTATAACAATTTTATACCGATAAAAACAGTATCATGCCAAATCACTTAGCTAATTCTACCTCGCCATATTTACAACAACACGCCAATAATCCTGTAGATTGGTTTCCCTGGGGAGAAGAAGCCCTGCAGAAAGCAAAGGCTGAAAATAAATTATTGCTGATCAGTATTGGCTATTCGGCTTGCCACTGGTGCCATGTGATGGAGCATGAAAGCTTTGAAAAAGAGGAAGTTGCAGAAATAATGAATCGTTTTTTCGTCTGCATAAAAGTGGATCGGGAAGAACGGCCGGATGTAGATCAAATTTACATGAGTGCCGTGCAACTGATGACGAACCGCGGCGGCTGGCCTTTGAATTGCATTTGCCTGCCCGATCAGCGTCCGGTTTACGGCGGCACATATTTTCCGAAAAAAGACTGGCTAAATCTACTCGTCAACCTGGCAGATTTCTGGCGGGAAAAACCACAGGAAGCTGAAGATTATGCCGTTCGCCTCACCGATGGCATCCATAAATACGAACAATTTGAGTTTGTAAACGAAGTAAAAGCCTTTTACAAAACCGATCTGGAAGCAATTGTAAAACCCTGGAAACGCCAGTTTGACATGGTAGAAGGCGGCCTCAATCGTGCGCCAAAATTCCCTATGCCCAACAACTGGCAGTTTTTGATGCGTTACGCGCATTTAATGAAAGATGAAGCCGTAAATATGAGCGTGCGCATTACGCTGGAAAAAATGGCTTTCGGTGGAATTTATGACCAGATTGGTGGCGGTTTTGCTCGATATTCAGTGGATGGAAACTGGCACGTTCCTCACTTTGAAAAAATGCTTTATGATAATGCGCAGCTGGTAAGTCTTTACGCTGAGGCTTTTACCTGGGCAGTTGATCCGCTTTATCCAAAAATTATTGCGGAAACTTTAACTTTTATTGAACGCGAACTTACTTCTCCGGAAGGTGGATTTTATTCAGCTTTAGATGCGGACAGCGAAGGTGTGGAAGGCAAGTTTTATACGTTTACCAAAACCGAGGTTGAAGAAGTTTTGGGTGAAGATGCAGAATTGTTCAACACGTATTTTCATGTAACGGAAGATGGGAATTGGGAAGAGGAGCAAACCAATATTTTTTTCCGGAAAGATGATGCCGATGAACTGGACGAGCGTTTCGGATTTTCTGTAGATGAACTGCAAACGAAAATCAATCAGGCACGCCAAAAAATACTCGATAAAAGAAGCACGCGTGTTCGGCCGAGTCTGGATCATAAAATCCTGGCCAGCTGGAATGGTTTAATGTTAAAAGGTTATTGCAATGCTTACCGCGCGCTGGACGAGCCGCAGTATCTGGAAACCGCCATCCGCAGTGCTTCTTTTATCCTGCAAAATCTGTCGGATGGAAACGGAAAACTGAACCGAGTTTATCAGAATACTTCGCCTGCTTTTTTAGATGATTATGCTTTGGTTGCTGATGGTTTGATTACTTTATACGAAGTTACTTTTGATGAAAAATGGTTGTTGGAGGCGCGAAAAATCAATGATTACGCCGTGGATCATTTTTATGATCTGGCAACCGGCATGTTTTTTTACACTTCCGATGAAGATGCGCAATTGATCGCCCGAAAAACGGAAGTGATGGATAATGTAATCCCGTCTTCCAATTCTGTAATGGCCAGAAATTTAAAAAAATTAGGTTTGCTTTTTGATCACGAAGAATACCACCAGCTTTCAGGTCAGCTTTTACTGAACATCGAAGAAAGCATGGCACCCTACGGTTCATCATTTTCCAACTGGGCGATGCTGCTTTTAGATGAAGTTTTTGGTGTTTACGAAATTGTGATTACCGGCGGCCAAGCTGAAGAAAAAAGAAAGGAATTTGAAAAGAAATATCTTCCCAACAAAATTATCTTGGGCGGAACAAAAGGAACTTTACCTTTGTTGCAGGATAAAATCGGCAGTAAAAACAGCATTTTTGTTTGCAAAGACAAAACCTGCCAGCTGCCAGTTGATGAAGTATCTGAAGCATTTAAACAAATTGAAGAATAGGTTTTAAAGTGCGGAGATTAAAGATAGAAGGGCGATTTTTAAGTGCCTCAAACCTCGCTCTCCGTTCATTTTACCCAAAACAAAAATTATGAAAATTGAACCACAGCACGTAGTATCATTAACTTATGATTTGTACGTAGATCAGGAAAATGGCGAAGAAGGTTTGGTGGAAAGCGCCACTCAGGAGCAGCCGTTAACATTTATATATGGCGCAGGTCAGATGCTGCCCAAATTTGAAGAGCATTTAAGCACTTTGAGTGCAGGCGATCCATATGAATTCCGCTTGACAGCCGAAGACGCTTATGGCGAATATGACAACGAAGCCATCGCCAGTTTGCCAAAAGAAATGTTCGGAACAGAAGAAATTCCGGCAGTTGGCAGCATGTTGCCTTTGCAGGATAATGAAGGAAACCGTTTGCAGGGCCAAGTAGTTTCCGTTGCAGAAGATACAGTTTTAGTAGATTTAAACCATCCGATGGCTGGCCAGGCTTTGCATTTTAAAGGCGAAATTTTAAATGTCCGCCCGGCAAATGAAGAAGAATTATCACACGGCCATGCACACGGCGAAGATGGACATTCCGGTCATTAATTTAGATGCTTCTTTTAGCAGATAAAAATTAGTAAATAAAAAATCCCGGTCAGGTTTGATCGGGATTTTTGTTGGTAGATATTAGAATTGCGGCGTTATTGTTTTTTCTAGTAATGCTGGTTTTAATTGTTGATCGTAACTTTTCCGCCATTCCTTTTGAGATTTTTCAATCTCTTTTTTAATCTTTTTTTGTTGTTTTCTCCATTCGGGCGTGTCAAACTTTTTACGCATTTGCTCTTGAATTTCTAAACCTTGTTTATTTAGGTTTTCAAAACTCTTTCGCCACTCCGGTGTGTCAAACTTTTTGCGCATTTGTTCTAAAAGTTCCAACGTGTTTCCTTTTAATCCAGAAACATTCAAATCTTTATTATTAAAAGCAAATTTACTGGTATCATTCATCAATTGAAAATTATTCCAATTTTCAACATGAACAGCTTTTTTATTTTCTTTCAAAAATTCTTTTCGATCAGCTACAGGTAGTTCATCAATTGAATTGTATTCTTTCTTGTTTCCAAGTGAATCTTCCAATACAATCTTAAACTTGTTCTTGGATTGGATAACCGTATCTGCTCCAGGAACAAATGCAATTCTATTCCCCCAAAATGTAAAATTTACTTTGGATTTATTGTTAGGCTGAAAGTTTATTTTGTTGGTGTATAATTTTAACTGATTTTTTTTGGAATATTTTTGCATCTCCATTTTCTCAGCACTGATTAAAGATGTTATCCCATTAGATTTTGTTTCTGTAATTTTTACATGTCGAAGTATATGGTTTTTTAACACTTTTTTTACCGGCATATTCCAGGCAGCACAAACTCCAATTGTAATCAAAGCCAGCAGCAATACAACCAATTTGTTTTGAGGTGAAGGTTCGTTTGTTTTCATATTCGTAATTCTTTTAATACGATTTAATAAGTTGTACTTTTTTCCGTTGGAAGCTAAAGCAAGCGTTAATTGTGCACTTCTGGATTCCTCAATCAACAGTAAAGCGCGGGCATAAGCTAACGTGTGCGAAGTATTGTCCAGCACCAAATCATCACAACATTGCTCGCGGTATTTGTTGATTTCGTGTTTCATCAACCAGATTGCAGGATTGAAAAACAAAAAGGATTGGACGATGCAAAGCAACAGGTTTAGCAAATAATCATTCCGTTTAATATGCGCCAGTTCATGCAGTAAAATTGCTTCTGTTTGTTCTGCTGATAATTGGTTGATCAATGCAATTGGGAAAACAATGATCGGTTTGATAAATCCAAGTGTTAACGGTACGCAAATCTTATTTGATACAAAGACCGATACTGTTTTTATCAACCTAAAATTGGAACTCAATTGGTTTGAAATATTACTTAAATAAGTATCTAATTTCAGGTTTTTATTATTTCTAAACCAGCTGATATTGATAATGCCGATTGTTAATTTCAGCATACAAAAACATAATCCAAGTAAATAGAAACCAGTTATCAAATAAGCGTAATGGTTTATCCAAAAGTTGAATTGTAACCACAAGGTTGGTTTTACAATATTGATTTGGATTTCATTTTTGATAGTAGGTTGTAATAATTCCTTGCTAAAAGAAGCATTCAAAACTTGCTGGTAATGATGGAAAAACGTAATTATAAAACCGGCAAACAAACACAAGTTGGTCACATAATAAAGGTTGAATTTTAAAAGCGGCGTGCTTCCTTTATTAACTAAAAAAATAAATTGCAATATCAAATAAACTACTAAGCCCTGCAGGCAGGATTCGGGCAAAGTTTTACTAAGTGCCAATATGAACGGGGTAATTTCCATAATTGTAGTTGTTATTTAAGTTGATCCAGATATTTTTTAATAAGCTCCAATTCTTCGGGAGAAGATTGATGATCGCTTAAAGCCTGCATTACTAATTGTGAAGCAGAACCGTTGAAAGCACTGTTAATCAGTTTACTGACTAAGTTTTTCTGTGTTTGCTTTTGGTTGAGCAAAGCTTTGTAAATATGCGTGCGGTTGCTGGCATCACGTTCTACCAAACCTTTTTCGTGCATTAATTGCATCAATTTTAAGGTTGTAGTGTAACCAATTTCACTTTGTTTATTTTTTGTTAATTCCTCGTTTACTTCGCGGACTGTACAGGAATTTTTTTGCCACAAAATATGCAAAATTTCCAGTTCGCTTTCAGTTGGTTTAATGGTCATGGTTTATTACGAATATTTTCGTATTACGAATGTACGAAGGGTTTCGTATAAAAAAATATTTTTTAAATAATTTTATAGGAGAGTGAAAAACGAATTTTTAGGCGATAAAAGAAGTATCTGCAATTAAGCTAAGGTTAACTTTGCAAGGTACAAATCCATATCATCCTCATAAATAAGTTCACAAATCCAGCCCAGGTTTGCAGTATGTTTTTTTAAAGTTTCCGGATCGATGTACAGCCAGTTAAACCAATCACCCAACTGATTTTTATATTCATACTGATAGCTTATTTCACCGTAATAGTTGCTTTTGGGCAGCGGCAAATCTTCGTATAAATAACTAATATCCGAAGAATCAAACAGTAATTGTCCGCCGGGCAGCAGTAATTGTTTGGCGTGTTGTAAAAAGCAGTTCAGTCCGGTTAAGTTTTGAGTTAAACCGATGCCGTTCATCAGCAACAGCAACGTATCAAATTTTTCGGTTTTGTATTGAAAAATATCCTGCTGCAATACTGTTTTTACACCTCTATTTTGCATTATCGTGGTTGCACCGGATGAAATTTTCAGCGCAGTAACTTCCAGTCCGCGTTGTTGCAAAACCAGCGCATGGCTGCCCACACCGGCGCCAATATCTAAAATTTTACCTCGGCATAAACTTAAAGCTAGCCGTTCGGCTTCCGGCATTTCCGCTTCTCCCCGGAAAAAAACTTCTATCGGCATTTCTTCCGGCTCACCATAAGAGTTATTTAGCCACAATTTTTCTGGTGGTTGATGATTGTAATAATCCTGCAAAGCCTGTCCGTAAATATCCATCGGCACAAAGTAAAATATAAAATTCGGATGCTGTTTTTATCAGATATAAATTGAAATTACTGCAAATAAAATATCAACCTAAATCTACCCGACAAAAGAAGTATTCGGCGTTTGGAAAAGGTTGGAATAGCAGCCTGATTGCTTAATAATTTGCAGCAATTCTTTAAAACATGCGAATTTACTTTTATGTAAAAACGGTTGGTGATGAATTGGCTTTTCGTGTTTTATTTGATTATCACAGCAGTAAATCAACCTGAAATTTATCCTGATAAAAGAAGTATTGGTAACAGTAAGTTAATGTTGTAGTTACAGCCAAGGAGAGCATCAGGCCGGATGCAACTATTTATTTTTACTTGAAGCAGCTAAAAGCTCGATACTTCTTTTATCAACCTTTTTTAATAAATAGAATTTTCCTAAATCATCTCAACAAAAAACGCCGGACAAGTTAATTATCCAGCGTTCTGATTGACCAGTTTTTAGCAGGTAAAAACAGTATCAATTAGTTGTCTTCGGTGTTGTTGTGGCAGCAGTTTCTGCTTTTTCTTTCTTTTTAAAAAATCCACGAAGCAGGAAATTGTGTTGTACCGCTTCCAAATCATCGTTTAGTTTTACAGAACTCTCCTGCAAATTGCCCATCGTTGTTTTTACCTGTTCTGCTGTTTTGGCATCGTTTAATAACAAACCCATTGCATTGTCAGAACTATTTAATTTGTTGCTGGCTTTGCTCAAGTTATCTGTAATAACGCTTGCTTTGGCAGCCGCTTGCTTCAACTGATCCGCAGTGGCAGACAGCTTATTGAACACGCTGGTATCAGTCAGCATTTTATCTGCCAAGCCGCCTTTTGTGTTCAGTTTTGATGAAAAAGCACTCAATTGGCCAGCCAAAGCGGCTGAAGTTTTAGTAGTTTTTTGCAAGTTCATCACGATAGCGCGAAAGCTGTTGGCTAAAGTAGAATCTGCCAGTAATGCGCCAGCCGTGCCTTTTCCTTTCACCATATCCGCACTTAATTGTTTAAAGTTTGAGGTGATACCAATCAGGTTCTCATTATTTTCCTGAAAAGTTTTCATGATGTCATCAGTAGAAAGATCTTTCTGCACCTGCAAAATATCCCCGTTTTCAATCTCGGCCGTTTTTGGGTTTCCACCGAAAATCACAATCAGTTTATTACCAATTAATCCATCAGAACTTAGTTTGGCACTGGCATCTTTACGAATATATTGCTGTGCCGATTCTTCAATGTTCATGGAAACCTCTACCTGAGAATTACCGTAAAACTTAATTGTTTTGACCGTGCCAATCTTCACACCGGAAAACCAAACGTTATTACCAACTTTTAAGCCGCCAATATCGCTGAAAACAGCATTTACACGCATTGATTTTACAAAGGTTTTTTGCTGCCCACCCAGTACAAATATGCCTACAATAAATATAACCAGGCCGATGAATATAAATAGACCTACTATTACGTTTCGTTTAGTTTCTGTTGTCTGCATGATTTACTGTATAAAATTGTAATTATAAAATGTCTTTATGCGCTCGTCATCCGTGTTAAAAACCTCATCAAAAGTGCCCGTCCGCATAAATTTTCCGTCGAGCAGCATAGCTACGCGGTCGCCGGTAGCTTTGGCGCAAGTAAGATCGTGGGTGATGATGATGGAAGATGTTTGATAGCGTTGTTGTACTTCGTTTATCAGGTGATTTATTTCAAGACAAGTGATCGGGTCCAAGCCGGCAGTTGGTTCATCATATAGCATAATGGCGGGTTTTAAAATTAACGTTCGGGCAATGCCAATCCTTTTTCGCTGTCCGCCGGAAAGTTCGGATGGCATTTGATTGATGGTTTGTGATAAACCAACTGCATCCAACACAGATTCTACCTGCTCATCTACTTCTGCTTTGCTGAGGCTGCGCTGATTGCGGACCAATGGAAATTCGAGGTTTCCGCGTACCGTCATACTATCGTACAAAGCACTGCTTTGGAAGGAAAACCCAATTTTCAGGCGCAATTGTTCCAGTTCTTTCGGGTTTAAACTGTTTACATCCTGGCCGAGCACAGTTACAGTACCAGAATCTGGCGTTAACAAACCCGAAATTATTTTAATCAAAACTGATTTTCCTGTTCCGGACCGGCCTAAAACTACTACGTTTTCACCCTGATAAACATCAAGGTTGATACCGCGAAGTACAGCGTAATCTCCAAAAGATTTTTCCAGATTTTTAATGTCGATTACAGCTTTGCTTTTATCAATAAACGAAACTTTTTCTTTTTCCATCAGCTGCTTGTTAAACCCGGAAAAAGCCGGAAATCTGTACAATAATTACTTCTTCCACAAAAACTAAAAACATGCCCATCACAACGGCAGAATTAGCTGCTTTACCTACGCCTTCCGTTCCTTTGGATGAATTGTAACCTTGATAACAGCCTACCGCACCAATAGTAAAACCATAAACAAGCGATTTAACCAGTGTTGTATTCACATCCAAAAAAGAAAGCGGCTCGAAAGCACTCTGGAAAAATGCACTAAAACTTGTTCCTTCATTTTGCCATACATTTAAGTAAGCGCCCAGCATGGAAACCAGCGCCGTGTACATTACCAAAACCGGAATGCAAACAGTAGTAGCCAGAATGCGCATACAAACTAAGTACTTAAAAGGCTTAGTAGCAGATACTTCCATTGCATCAATTTGCTCGGTTACATTCATGGAAGCCAACTCGGCACCAATACTGGAACCTACTTTTCCGGCTGCGATTAGTGCAGTTACCAATGGTGCCAGTGCACGAAAAATTGCAATGGAAACTAAAGATGGAATCCAGGAGGTAGCACCAAATTCGGCCAGCGAAGGGCGTGATTGCTTGGTAAATACAATTCCGGTAATAAAACCGGTTAGCGTGATTAAAGGAAAGGAACGGTAACCAACCTCATAACACTGCCGGATAAATTCTTTAAACTCGTAAGGCGGCAAAAATGCTTCCTTAAAAAAACGGAGAATAAAGAGATAAACCAGATAAATATCTTCAAAAAAACCTTTAAAACTATCGGCAAACTTGGGCTTGGCTGTTTCTTCTGTTACTGCGGTGGTATGATCAGGCTTCATCAAATGGTTTCAAAGGATTTTTGTAGTTTTTGTTTGCTGAAAAAAATTTCAGCTTGGTAAAACCTAAACGCAGTCTGTATCATAAGGTTTATACGCTTGGCAAATATATAAAGATTGAAAATGTTAATCGTTTGATTAAATAATTATACGCTGTAATGATAATTGCCAGAGCAGTATGAGGAAGCTTCTTTTATCCCCTAAAAATCTTTAAAAATATAAAAATCTTATTACTGTTGACCAGAAGTTCAATTTTTGGTTTGAAAATTGTACATTTAAAATAATCAGCATAAGCTGCTGGTTACTTTTACTTAATACTTAAAAATCTAAACATGAAAAGTGAATCAAAATTAATTGCCGGTATCTTAATTGGTGTAGCAGCAGGCGTTTTAGCCGGAATTTTATTGGCACCACAAAGTGGCGAAGACAGTCAGGAAGAATTTGCTGATGCAGCTTCTGACTTTGGCGGAAAAGTGAAAGACAAGTTTTCTGATCTAATAGATGAAGCCGGTGATTTGAAAGAGTCTATCGGTGATAAAATTTCTTCTAAACTGGATGATATTTTGAGTTTTGTTTCTTCTAAATCAGATGATGCCGAAGATTGGGCAGAAGACAAAGCAGGCGAAGCGAAAAACACCGCTGCTGATTACAAAAAGAAATATTCTTAATTTTAACCAGTATAAAAAAAGCATCCTGCAAAATTTGCAGGATGCTTTTTTTATAACCTAAATTTTAGGTCGGTAAAAGAAGCATATCATCCAAACAGATCACTGCTCAGATAACGGTCGCCACGATCGCAGGCAATAAAAACGATCAGGCCAGATTCCAGCTCCTGTGCTATTTTCAGCGAAGCAAACAACGCGCCACCGCTACTCATGCCAGCAAAAACGCCTTCTGTACGTGCTAATTTCCGGGTCATATCCGTGGCTTCGGCTTGAGAAACATCCACAATGCGGTCAACTCTTTTGGCATCAAATATTTCTGGCAGATAAGCAGCCGGCCAGCGGCGGATTCCAGGAATCGAGGATTCTTCTGTCGGCTGGCAACCCACAATCTGAATGGCAGGATTTTGTTCTTTCAAAAACATGGAATTGCCCATGATAGAACCGGTTGTACCCATGGCGCTCACAAAATGTGTGATCTGGCCGTTGGTATCGCGCCAAATTTCCGGCCCGGTAGTTTTATAATGCGCCAGGTAATTATCTTTATTGGCAAACTGATTCATCAAAAAATAATCGCCTTTTTCGGCTTTTTCCACGGCATAATCGCGACAGGCTTCAATACCTTCCAGCAAAGTAACTTTCGCCCCGAAAGCTTCCATCGTCAAAACCCGTTCTTTGGTAGAGTTGGACGGCATCACCAGTTCAATCTCCAGATCAAACAATCGCGCAATCATGGCCAGCGCAATACCCGTATTGCCGCTGGTTGCTTCAATTAATTTGCTGCCGGTTTTAATGTCGCCACGTTCCAGCGCGCTTCGCACCATGTTTAACGCGGCACGGTCTTTTACACTTCCGCCCGGATTATTACCTTCCAGCTTGGCATAAATTTTAACGTTTGGGTTTGGGTTGAGCCGCGTGATTTCTACCAGCGGCGTGTTCCCGATCAAATCTATAATTCCTGACATGATGCTTCTTTTAGCTACTAATTTTTCCTTCAATCACTTCAATATTCGGTTTGTGATAAACTACAGAACCCGGCGGCACACTTTTAGTCAGCCACACATTGCCGCCAATAATGCTGTTGCGGCCAATTACGGTACTGCCGCCCAAAATTGTTGCACCGGAGTAAATGATCACGCCGTCTTCTACCGTTGGATGACGCTTGATGTCAGCCATACTTTTATCCACACTCATCGCGCCCAAAGTTACGCCCTGATACAGTTTAACATGGTTTCCGATGGTGCTGGTTTCGCCAATTACCGTTCCCGTTCCATGATCAATAGCCAGATATTCGCCAATATTTGCGGCCGGATGAATATCGATCCCAGTTTTAGAATGCGCATATTCGGTTAAAATCCGTGGTAAAAGCGGCACGTTGATTTTGAATAAAGCATGGGCGATCCGGTAAAAAGAAATCGCATAAAAACCGGGATAAGTGCGGATAACTTCAAACTCGGTTTTGGCTGCCGGATCACCGTTGAAAATCGCTTTTACATCTGTATTTAATATCCGGTAAAGTTCGGGAACATTCTCAAAAAAAACTTCTGCCAGCTGGAAATTATCGCAATGCTGGCAGGCTCCGGTGGCTTCCATAATTGTAAAAAGCTCTTTTTTTAAGGAAGCAAATACTTCGTTTAGCTCTTGTAAATTGGTAAAAGGCAGTTTCGCTTTCTCCGGATAAAGCAATCCAATCAGCTTCAAAGCCCACAAAGCAATTTCCTCATTGGAGGGAACGGCTTCCATTTGCTGCTTTTTGCTTAATAAATGCTGATAAAATTCCTGCTCCGTCATTTTGCTGCAGCTTTTTTGGCTGTAAAAATTTAAACATGCAATTGTAGGAATTTGAATTTGATCTGATTGTAAAAGAAAAGTCGTTATTTAAATTGATTCATGCCGAGAAATATCTTTTCAAAATCCGATTATAATTCCTCAATTATTTTCATATTTGAGCATCAGCCTGAATTATGAAAAACGAATTATTTGAAGCCTTATCGGCTTTGCACGCCAAAGTTGCAGATCTTAAAGTATATGATTACGAAAATGCTACATTACTGCGCCGCTACTCGCAGGAGTTTGAAGCACTCGGCACACGTTTGCTCACTTTTGCGCCCGAAAAATTTAAAGATGTCGTAACTAATTATCAAAAATCCTTACCCGAAGGCTTTCACTCAGAACTGGATGTGCACGATGATACCGACAATGGCAATGGTTTTTACGAAAGTGTTGCCAATTTAAACAATCACATTAATGATTCAGTTGAAATCATCAACGGGATCTAAATTGTTTAGATAGCATATCTTTTCAAAATATTCTCTAAATCTGCCGGTGTATCGACAGCCAGTGTTTCCAGATCGGTTTCTGCAACCTTGATGCGGAAGCCGTTTTCAATCCAGCGCAATTGCTCCAGACTTTCGGCTTTCTCCAAAGAGGAAACCGGCAATTTGGTGATCGCTTGCAACACATCTTTTCGGTAACCGTAAATCCCAATGTGCTTGTAAAAAGTATGATGCTGCAACCAGTTTTGCAGCTGCTGACCGCGGATGTAAGGAATAACCGAACGCGAAAAATAAACCGCTTCCGAACGGTTATTTAAAACCACTTTCGGCGTGTTGGAGTTGTGCAGTTCCTCATCCAGCAAAATCATTTTGACCAGCGTAGCTAGCTCCGTTTTTTCATCGGTAAAACAAGCAGCGAGTTTAGTAATCTGGTTGGGATCGATGAAAGGCTCGTCGCCCTGAATATTAATCACTACATCAAATTCCGGCAAAGCAGCCGAGATTTCGGCGCAGCGGTCGGTTCCGCTTTGGTGCTGGGTTGAAGTTATTTCTGCTAATCCGCCAAAACCTCGTACGTGATCCAAAATCAATTGATCATCCGTTGCCACGATCACTTTTTCCAGCAACTCACATTTCGAAGCCTGCTCATACACTCTGCGGATCATGCTTTTGCCGGCAATATCAGCCAGCGGTTTGCCGGGAAATCGGGTGGAAGCGTGGCGCGCCGGAATGATGCCGAGGATTTTCATGAGTTTAATTTGAGATGTCAGTTTTAATATGCTGTTTATCTGATGCTTCTTTTATTGGCAAATTTTCCGACTAGTTCAAAATAATACCGATAAAAGAAGTATTGTTAAACTTGCTGTTCAGTGCCACTAATCTAAAATAAACCGTTGATTTCTACTTCAATTTTCTCAATCACAGAACTTAAATCTTCGGTATTATTGGCAAAATCCAGCTTGTCTTTATCCAGAATCAGCAGTTTGCCACTATCATAACTTTTAATCCACTTTTCATACTTTTCGTTAAGCTTGGACAGATAATCCAGGCGGATGCCAATTTCATATTCCCGGCCACGGCGCTGAATATTATTGACCAAAGTCGGCACAGAAGCTTTCAAATAAATCAGCAAATCCGGCGGTTTGATAAACGAAGTGATATTGTCGAAAATCTTGCGGTAGTTTTCGTAATCGCGTTCTGTCATCAGATCCATATCGCGCAAATTGGCCGCAAAAATGAAAGCATCTTCATAAATCGTTCGGTCCTGGATGATATTGGCTTTACTTTTCTGGATTTCCATAATTTGCTGGAAACGACTGTTTAGAAAGAAAATCTGCAAATTAAAACTCCAGCGTTTCATGTCGCCGTAAAAATCTTCCAGGTACGGATTGTTTTCTACCGATTCGTATTGCGGCTGCCAGCCGTAATTTTTGGCCAGCAATTCGGTTAGCGTGGTTTTTCCGGCTCCAATATTTCCAACAACGGCGATGTGCATTTTTTTTAGGTTTGAGGTAGGAGAGTCGAGGTTTCAGCCTCGGACTATTTATGATTAACCAACTAAAACTTCTTGAATCCGATAATTTCCCGTACTTCTTTCAACGTTTTTTGGGCGCTTTCCCGTGCTTTTACAGCTCCGAAACGGCTCACTTGTCGCAGGTAAGAATCATTTTTGGCAATGTCTTCAATGCGTTCCCGAATTGGAGCAGTAGCAACAATCATATCTTCGGCCAGCTGCTTTTTAAAATCACCGTAACGGATCTGGCATTTGTGGTATAAATCATCAAAATGCGTTAAAGTATCTGCGGAGGAAACGACTTTCATCAGATCAAAAAGATTCTGGATTTCTGCTGGCTTGGGCTGGTTTTCTGCTGTCGGGCCGCTATCTGTCACCGCGCGCATTACTTTTTTGCGGATTATTTCAGGAGAATCAGCTAAAAAAACAGCATTTCCTTCACCTTCGGATTTTCCCATTTTTCCTTTGCCATCCAAACCTGGGATCTTCACCAAACTTTCACTAAAACTAAAAGCAAAAGGTTCCGGGAAATAATCATGATTATATAAACGATTGAAACGATTGCCAAACGTACGCGCCATTTCCAAATGCTGTTCCTGATCTTTTCCAACCGGAACTTTCGTGGCGCGGTGCATCAAAATATCAGCCGTCATCAAAACTGGATAAGTGAGCAAACCGGCGTTTACATTTTCCGGCTGCGACCGAATTTTATCCTTAAAAGAAGCACTGCGTTCCAGTTCGCCTAAATAAGAATTCATGTTGAGGTACAAATACAGTTCCGTTACTTCCGGCACTTCGGATTGGATGTAAATCGTAGCTTTTTCAGGATCAATTCCGGCTGCCAGATATTCTACGAGAACCTGTTTTACATTTTGGTGCAGATCAGCAGGTGTTGGGTGCGTGGTGAGCGAATGCAGATCGGCAATGAAGAAAAAACAATTATATTCATGCTGCATTTTGACGAAGTTTTGCACCGCTCCGTAGTAATTTCCCAAATGCAGTTTTCCGGTAGATCGGATGCCGCTGACAACAGTTTCCATAGGCCGCGAAAGTAAGGATTTTTTATATTTTTGATGCTGATGAAATTGATGATCCGGAAGCTGCACACTTACTTTTACATGTTCTCGGTGCTGTTTTTATACCTGTTTTTTCATCCGTTTTTTTATTATTTCTCCCGAAAACCGGAACGTTATTTCACCCTAAATAAACTTCGCACCAAATGGGCAAAATGGAGTTCGGCCATGAGCGGTATTTTTTATCAGCTGGAATTTGAAGTTGATTTTGACCGAAAAAAAACATACGTAATCTGCCCAAACCATACTTCAAACCTGGATGTTTCCTGGGCAACGTTGATCCTCAAAAGTAATTTTGCTTTTATGGGAAAAGAGGAATTACTGCAAAACCCAACCACCAAACTGTTTTTTAAAACGATAGACATTACCGTGAAAAGAGACAGCAATATTTCTGCTTTCAAAGCTTTTAAACGTGCTTCGGAGTATCTGAAAAACGGTATCACAATGATCATTTTCCCCGAAGGAAAAATTGCAGAAAGTTACCCGCCGCAATTGCATAATTTTAAAATCGGCCCATTTCGGCTGGCGATTGAACAGCAGGTTCCGGTTGTGCCGGTTACTTCGTTCAATACCTGGAAAATGTTGTGGGATGATGGTTTGCAATACGGCAGCCGGCCCGGAATCTGTAATATTTTTGTGCACAAACCGATAGAAACCGTAGGTTTGAAACTGGCTGATGCAGATGCTTTGCGGGATCAGGTTTACCAAATCATCAGCCAAAAACTAAAAGATTATGAAAATTGACATCAATACGGTTGATAAACTGGCCAAGCTGGCACGGTTGGAAATTGCGCCGGAAGAAAAGGAAAACGTGATCAAAGATTTGAGCAAAATCCTGTCTTTTATGGAAAAACTGAACGAGCTGGACACCACTCATGTGGAACCGCTGGTTTATATGAGCCCCGGTGTAAACATCGCCAGAAATGATGTGGTAAAAGAAGTAATCACGCATGAAGAAGCTTTAAAAAATGCGCCCGACCACGATGAAAATTATTTTAAGATTCCAAAAGTGATCGGAAGATAGGTTTTTGGTTCGGGATAAGCGGTATGAGTTATAGCTTTGAAACCTCTCACCTTTCCTTACGGATACGGCTGCATTTTTCCACACGAGCAGGCGCAATTAAGATCGCTGACCTGCATTTTTTTTAAAAACGACTGGTAAAAACCACTGCGGTCGTTCATATCAAACACGTTATTTCCTTTATTACATTCAATCTCGCCATTGATAAGGTTGGTGGTCATGCCAAAACCCGCCACACGTCCGGCTGTTTTATCGGCGTCGTTCGGCTGCCAGTTTCCGGTCATTACATCGTGTGCAGATGGCTTGGCATTTTGCGGCATCATCCAGAAATAAATAGCCGTTTTGAAAGCTGTAACCGCATCAGCCGTAACCAGATCCGGATTTTGCAGTAGCTTATTTTTATCTCCAAAAATACAATCGCTGGCAAAACCATAATTGCCGTTGTAGCTTAATTGCAGCGGTCCGCGGCCATAATATTTTTTTCCGGCAACGGCAGGATAAACGTTATTGGGGTTGATATAAGCCTGACTGGTATTCAGTTCGTGCAAAAACATCAAACCGTCATTGTATTTTCCATCCACACCATTGCGGGTTTCGTGCGCACATTGCGCCAAAAAAGCTGCCAGTTCTTTCTTGTTCGTTTCCAAGTTTTTTTCGGAACAGAACTTCGAAAAATCAACGGTAAAAGAAGTGTATTTTTTTTGCTGCGCCCAAGGTTCGTTCCAGCCTTCATCCTGCCGAACCACAGTTAACTGATTGGTTTTTAAATATGTCCGCGTAATTTTATACATCCAGATATCTCTTCTTTCCACCAAAATTTTGACTTGAGATAGTTCTTTAATCGCCTGCAAAAATGCGCTGTAAGAATAAAATTTGTTCCGGATCGGAAATAGATCGTTGTACAATTTTGGCGTGAAGTAAGTGTTGATTGCCATTTTTTCAGCTGGTTTTGAAGCTGAAAGAGAACCAATAGCAATTATGCAACAAAAAATTAGAATCGTTTTTTTCATTTTTGGGGTGATAAAAGAAGCATGAACATATCTGAACAAATGCTTCTTTTACCGGCATTTTTTTGATGTAAACAAACTACTGCAAATTTAATTGTATCAGCATGAAACTTTATACCAAAACCGGCGATGGCGGCCAAACTTCGCTGATTGGCGGAACGCGCGTGCCCAAATATCATTTACGGATTGAAAGTTATGGTACGGTTGACGAATTAAATAGTTATATTGGCTTGATCCGCAGTCAGGAAATTGATAAAAAAGATGATTTGACGCTGAAAGAAATCCAGGATCGCTTGTTTACCATTGGTGCTTTGCTGGCTGCTGATCCGGAAAAATCTAAAATGAAAACTCCGGATTTGCATTTGCAGGATATAGAATTGTTAGAACAGGAAATGGACAGGATAGAAGCAATTGTGCCGCCGCTGAAACATTTTATACTGCCCGGTGGTAATAATACCATTTCATTTTGCCATTTGGCACGTTGCGTTTGCCGGCGTGCAGAACGAATTACCATCGAGCTGTCAGAAAACAGTTTGGTAGATGAAAAGGTGAAAATTTATCTGAACAGACTGAGTGATTACTTGTTCATGCTGGCAAGAAAGATTGGTTTTGATCAAAACATAGCAGAAAATCCCTGGATTCCGAGAGCATAATCTGCTAAAAAAAGTTTTAACAATCAAACTGAAATATTATACTTTTGCAAACTTTTAAACAATAGATTTTAATTATGTATTGGACACTTGAACTGGCATCACATTTAGAAGATGCACCATGGCCGGCAACAAAAGATGAACTGATTGATTATGCCATACGTTCCGGAGCACCGGTTGAGGTAATTGAAAATTTACAGGCTTTGGAGGACGATGGCGAGCCGTATGAAAATATAGAAGAAATTTGGCCTGATTATCCTACAAAGGATGATTTCTTTTTTAACGAAGACGAATATTAACAATCTGAAATAGCAATTTAAGCTCTCAGATAACCATTTTTAGCGATAAAAATTTGTTGCTGCATATTTTTGGAATAGTTTTAGCTTTGGGTAGATTCAAATAAAACAATCTACTTAAACCTAAACACAAAAACTATGGGAAATTTACTTTATCTAATCGCAGTAATTCTGGTTATTATCTGGGCAATTGGCTTTCTGTTTCACGGATTGGGAACATTTGGTGACGGCGGAATCATCCACGTTTTGCTGGTTATTGCAATTATCATTGTTTTGCTAAAAGTGATCAGAAGAGCTTAATATACGCTTCAATAACAATGAAAAGAGCCGCAGTTAGTGGCTCTTTTCATTTAAAATCATTTCTGCTAAACGCAAATCAGTAGGAAAAGTAATTTTGAAATTATCAGGATCGCCGTTTAATAAATTAATCTGCACGCCAGAACTTTCTGCAACGCTGGCATCATCCGTAAAGTGCTCGTGATAGGGTTGTTCGTAAGCTTTTTTGATGATTTTGGATTGAAAAGTTTGCGGCGTTTGTACCAAAAATACTTCAGCTCTGTTCAAACTTTGCGAAATGCCGGTTGAGTTTTGCAAACGAACAGAATCTTTACTCGGTACAGCAACTACAGCATTGACATTTTTCAAGGCTAATTCATAAGCATCATCAATAATTTTAGTAGAAATTAGCGGGCGAACTGCATCATGAATAGCAATAACCGAATCTTCTTCTATCAAATCCAATGCTTCTTTTACACTATAAAATCTGGTGCTTCCACCAGCAACTAACTGATGCTCAATAGTAAAATTATGTTCCAAGCATAAATTTTTCCATAAACCAAAATGCTGTTCATTCAAAACAACCAGTATTTCAGGTTTTTGGGCTGAAGCAAAGAAAGCCGCAATCGTGTGCATGATTACCGGCTCTCCGTTTAATAATAAAAATTGTTTTGGTATTTCTGTTTGCATCCTCGTGCCCGAACCGCCTGCAACAATTACTGCATAATATTTCATAACTACAGCGGAGATAGATTTTAAGGTGCTAAAAGAAGTATCAGATAATCAGCATGGCATCACCATAACTGTAAAAATTATATTTTTCTTTGATGGCTACTTCATACGCATTCATCACATGATCATACCCGCCAAAAGCAGAAACCATCATCAATAAAGTTGATTCTGGCGTATGAAAATTGGTGATCATTGAGTTGGCGATACTGAAATCGTATGGTGGAAAAATGAATTTGCTCGTCCAGTCATTAGCAGCTTTTAGCGTGTGGTTTGCAGAAACAGCAGATTCAATGGAGCGCATGGAAGTAGTTCCTACGGCACAGATTTTACGTTTATTTTCGATGCCACGGTTTACAATATCCGCTTGTTTTTGCTCGATGATAAACTGCTCCGAATCCATCTTGTGCTTCGTCAGGTCTTCTACCTCAACCGGGCGAAAAGTACCCAAACCAATATGCAAAGTTACCTCTGCAAATTCTACACCTTTCAGTTCCAAACGTTTTAATAGTTCGCGGCTGAAATGTAAACCAGCAGTTGGTGCGGCAACAGCACCTTCGTTTTTGGCAAAAATTGTTTGATAACGTTCTTTATCATCGGCAGTAGCTTTGCGTTTGATGTATTTTGGAAGCGGAGTTTCGCCTAAAATCTCCACGTTTTTCCTGAATTCTTCGTCAGTTCCATCAAACAAAAAGCGGATAGTACGGCCGCGTGAAGTGGTGTTATCCACAACTTCGGCAATCAGCAAATCGTCATCACCAAAATAAAGTTTATTGCCTACACGGATTTTACGGGCCGGATCAACCAAAACATCCCATAAACGAAGTTCTTTGTTTAGTTCGCGCAGCAAAAAAACCTCGATGGTAGCACCGGTTTTTTCTTTGTTGCCATACAAACGGGCCGGAAAAACTTTGGTATTATTCAGGATCATTACGTCTTTATCATCATAATAATCCAAAATATCTTTAAAAATTTTATGTTCTATTTTGCCCGAATCTTTGTGCAATACCATCAGTCGGGCTTCATCACGTTTTTCTGATGGAGAATGTGCGATTAATGATTCTGGTAAATTGAACTTAAATTGAGATAATTTCATGCTTTAACGTAATAAATTTCAGGGCGCAAATGTACAAATAACAATTCTTTTTTGTATGGAATTGTTTTGCTCTAATCCAAATCCTGAATTTTTTGCTGATCAGATCAATTTCCAGCCTTTTTGCTGTAACATAAAACCTTTAAGCCAATCTTTATTATATTGCCGATGCTGTTTTTATGCCGATAAAAACAGCATTGCTTAAACCCAAAATGTATTCTGATGGATAGTGTTTCCTTTAGCATTGTTATTATATTGATCCGGAAGATTCAAAGTATATTAAAAGAATCTTCGCATCCGCCGGTTTGGGATAAAGTGATTAAGGCCGGGATGCCACTTGCACTTTCGCTGTTGATGTTTCAAATATTTTTTGATCATGATCAGCAAATTGGGTGGGTTTGGATTGTTGTGCTGCTTACAATAATCCGTGTTATTTACCAGCAACCAGAATTGTATTCTATTCGTGCTTTTAGTTTTACCATTTTGCCTTATGTGGGCATCTCGATTTTAAAAAACTTAGCCATCCTGTTCCTTAAAGATCCTGATCATAAATGGATTGGGTATTTAGAAACAGTACAGAGTTTTGCTGTTATCTGGATTTTTGCTACATGGTACATTGCTTATCGCCAGGAAAAGGCAACAAAAAAAGAGCTGGAAGAGCGGCGGCTGGAAGAACTGCAAAATAAAGCCATTGCCGAACGTAAAGTAGAACTGGAAGTTTTGGTGAAGGAAAGAACAGCCGAATTGCTAAGTCAAACAGCCGAATTACAACACGCTTTGGCAGAACTTCGGACGACGCAGGATCAACTCATTCAATCAGAAAAACTGGCTTCGCTGGGAGAACT
Source organism: Janthinobacterium lividum (assembly GCA_050954285.1). Classification (GTDB taxonomy): domain Bacteria; phylum Bacteroidota; class Bacteroidia; order Sphingobacteriales; family Sphingobacteriaceae; genus Mucilaginibacter_A. The sequence continues at coordinate 161,038 of JBPBPL010000012.1, forward strand.
CACCGCTGGCATCGCCCACGAAATCCAGAACCCGTTAAATTTTGTCAATAATTTTTCGGAAGTAAGTGCAGAATTGATTGACGAAATGGGAGAGGAGCTGGAAAAAGGTGATGTAAAAGAAGCATTGGCCATCGCAACAGATATTAAACAAAACCTTGAAAAAATCCGTCATCACGGCAAACGCGCAGACGGCATTGTAAAAGGGATGCTGCAACATAGTCGCAATAACAGCGGCGAGCGGCAATTAACCGATTTAAATTCTCTGGCTGATGAATATTTGCGCCTGAGCTATCACGGTTTGCGGGCGAAAGACAAAACTTTTAATGCCACCATGACCACGCATTACCAGGAAAATCTGCCCCAAATCAATATTGTGCCGCAAGATATTGGCCGTGTTTTGCTCAATTTGTTCAACAATGCGTTTTACGCAACCCAGCAAAAACAGAAACAGATTGGTACTGCTTATAAACCTGAAATTATGGTCAATACTTCTTTTACCAATGATTTTTTGGTGATCAGCGTGAAAGATAACGGAACCGGCATCCCGGAGGAAATCCAGGATAAAATATTACAGCCTTTTTTCACTACAAAACCAACTGGCGAAGGCACAGGTTTGGGTTTGAGTTTAAGTTATGATATTGTGGTAAAAGGCCACGTCGGGAAGATTGATATTGTAAGTAAAGAAGGCGAAGGCAGTGAGTTTATAATCAGCTTGCCGCTATCTGCCTAAATAATATAAAAAATGATGAAAATATTGGTGGTAGATGATGAAGCCGATGTGCAGCCACTGTTTATGCAGCGGTTTCGTAAGGAAATTAAAAATGGAGAGATTAAGTTCAGTTTTGCCCTTTCCGGAGAGGAAGCTTTGGATTATCTGCATGAGCATTTTTCGGAAATTGTGCTGATTCTGTCCGATATCAATATGCCAGGCATGAGCGGTCTGGATTTACTGAAAGAAATCAGACACGAACATCTTTCTGCGCCGCCATATGTGATGATGGTAACGGCTTATAGCGACGAGGAGAGTTATAATCAGGCCATGCAAAACGGTGCCAACGATTTTTTAACCAAACCGGTTGATTTTACCAGCTTAAAAGAGAAACTTAAAACATACCTTGCATAATGGCAAAGATTTTAGTGGTGGATGATGAACCTGATTTGGAATTGCTGGTAAAGCAGAAGTTTCGCCGCAAAATCAGGGAAAACCTGTACGAATTCGTGTTTGCCCAAAACGGGGAAGAAGCTTTAGAAAAAGTAAAGGAACATCCCGATCTGGACATAATCTTGTCTGATATCAATATGCCGGTAATGGACGGTTTAACATTGCTGAGCCGGTTGCCCGATGCAAATCCGATGTTAAAAGCAGTAGTAGTTTCGGCTTATGGCGATATGCAAAATATCCGTTTGGCCATGAACCGTGGTGCGTTTGATTTTGTAGTGAAGCCGGTTGATTTTGAAGATCTGGACCTCACGATGGAAAAAACCATTCAGCACGTACGGCAGTTACAGGAAACCTTAAAAGCGATTAAGGAAAACGATATTTTGAAAATGTATGTGGATGAAAACGTGCTTAACTTTATGACGCACAAAGAGTTTGAGCATGATTTGATGCGGAATGAAATGATTGAAGCCACCATTATGTTTGTTGATGTATGCGAATTTACTTCGATTACGGAGCAGGTTCCGGCAAATACTGTAGTGCATCTGCTAAATTCATTGTTTGATCAGATTGTTAAAGAAATTATTGTACAGGAAGGCCACGTAGATAAATTTATCGGCGATGCAGTGATGGCTGTTTTTAAGGGAGAAAATCATTTGGAACGCGCTATTAAAACTGCGTTGGCCGTAAAAGCACACTTGAGTACAGCGCCAGAAATTTCCGCAGGAAACAAAACTTTTCAGCCTAAAATTTCTATCGGTATTAATTCCGGGGAAATGGTTTCCGGCAATATTGGTTCAGTTTCACTTAAAAGACTGGATTATACGGTAATTGGCGATTCGGTTAATACGGCGCAACGCTTGCAAGCGGCTGCCAAACCTAACCAGATTTTAGTGAACGAACAGGTTTATCAGCAAGCTCATGCTTCTTTTACCATACAAAAAATTGGTGAAGTAACGCTGAAAAACAAAGCCTTGCCAGCAACCGTTTATGAAATATTAGCGTAGGTTTTAAAACGATTCTGAAACCTGAATTTTACAATTATATCCAAACCTAAACCTTAAAAGTAAGCGGATTTATTTACTTTTGAGCTTTAACCTATATCTCCATGCCAGAAACAGCACAAATAAAGCTTGCAAAAAATACCTATGATTTGCCTGTAATTACAGGGACGGAAAATGAAAAAGCGGTTGATATTGCCAAACTTCGTGATCTTACCGGCTACATTACCCTGGACACCGGCTACAAAAATACTGGTGCCACTAAAAGTGCCATTACTTTTTTAGATGGAGAGCTTGGCATTTTACGTTACAGAGGCTATTCTATTGAGCAACTGGCCGAAAAATCCAGCTTTATGGAGGTTGCTTTTTTACTGATTTATGGTGAATTGCCAACCGAAAAACAAATTGCAGATTTTCAGACAGAAGTGAGCCACCACACATTGGTTCATGAAGATATGAAAAAGTTTTTTGACGGATTTCCAAGTCATTCCCATCCAATGGGTCAGCTGGGTTCGTTGGTTTGCTCGCTGTCGGCTTTTTATCCGGAATCATTAAATAACAATCAAACTGAAGCGGAAATTAATTTAACCATCATCAAAATGCTGGCTAAAATGAGTACGATTGTTTCCTGGATTTATAAAAAATCTTTTGGCCATCCGATCGTTTATCCGCAGAACAAATATGATTATGTAAGCAATTTCCTGCACATGACTTTTGGTCAGCGCACGGAAGAAGTTGCAGTTGATCCGGTTTTGGTGGATGTGATGAACAAGCTGCTGATTTTACATGCTGATCATGAGCAGAATTGCTCTACTTCCACGGTCCGCATTGTTGGTTCTTCGGATTGCAATTTGTATGCTTCTATTTCTGCCGGGATTTCTGCTTTGTGGGGACCGTTGCATGGTGGTGCCAACCAGGCAGTTATCGAAATGCTGGAGCAGATTAAAAATGATGGCGGCGATACACAAAAATGGATCGCGAAAGCAAAAGATAAAAACGATCCTTTCAGGTTGATGGGTTTTGGCCATCGGGTTTATAAAAACTTCGATCCTCGTGCCAAGATCATTAAAAAAGCTTGTGATGATGTTTTAGCAAGATTAGGGGTAAATGATCCCATTTTGGAAATTGCCAAGCAGCTGGAAGAAGCAGCTTTGAAAGATGAATATTTTGTACAGCGTAAGTTGTATCCGAATGTGGATTTTTATTCGGGCATTATTTATCGTGCATTGGGTTTTCCTACAGAGATGTTCACCGTTTTATTTGCCTTGGGTAGATTGCCGGGCTGGATCGCTCAATGGAAAGAAATGAAAGTGAATAAAGAGCCGATTGGCCGTCCGCGTCAGGTTTACGTTGGTGCTACCGAACGTGATTATGTGGAAATGCAGGCACGATAATTTCAATATGAAAATTTAGGTGATAAAAGAAGCTTTCGGAAACGAAGGCTTTTTTTGTGTTCTGTTATCATGAGCGTAGCGGAAGGATATTCTTTCACCTAAAACCATTTTTTACCTGATAAAAGAAGCATTTCAGTTAATCGCTTTGAAGGAAGATTTTTCTATTTGGTTGAAATGACAAGAATGCTTCTTTTATCGCACAAAAATCTACATTAAAATTCCGGCAATTGTAGCTGATAAATAAGAAGCCAAGGTACCGCAGATTAAAGCTTTCATGCCTAATTTTGCCAGATCATGGCGGCGTTCGGGAGCCAGCTCACCGATGCCGCCAACCTGTATGGCAATAGAGCTGAAATTGGCAAATCCGCATAGGGCAAAACTGGCAATTACCAATGCTTTTGGCGTTAAAGAGGCTTTAATTTTGATCAGATCAAGATAAGCTACAAATTCGTTCAGCACCATTTTTGTGCCCATCAGCGAGCCAACGGTGCGTACATCTTTTCCCGGAACACCCATCGCCCAGGCAAAAACAGAAAACAAAGCACCTAAAATTTGCTTCAAACTCAACGTTTTTAAATCGATACCAATAAAATCCAAACTGGCGTGTAGTGTGTTTCCCATAAAAAAACCAACTTTTCCTAGCAGATAATCCAGCAGGGAAATGATCGCAATAAAACCGATCAGCATGGCAATAACATTCAACCCAACTTTCAAACCATCGCTGGCTCCATGAGAAATGGCATCTACCAAATTGGCATCCACTTTTTTAATATCTAATGATACTTTTCCTTTTGTTTCGGAGATTTCCGTTTCTGGCCAAACAATTTTGGAAATCACCAAAGCGCCTGGTGCAGCCATAATACTGGCCGCCAGCAAATATTCCGCAGGAACGCCGAAAGAGATATAAACCGCCATTACGCCGCCGGCAATACAGGCCATACTTCCAGCCATGGAAGCCAGTAATTCAGACATGGTCATCCCTTTCAGAAATGGTTTGATCATGATTTGTGCTTCCACCTGGCCCACAAATGTGCTGGCTACGTTGGATAGTGCTTCTGCTCCGGAAACGCCCATCAGCTTATATACCACAATGGCAACCCATTTTACAATGCGTTGCATGATGCCTAAATGATAAGCTACGCTCACCAAAACGGCTACAAAAATGATGGTTGGGATGATGCTGAAAAAGAAAATCGTATTCACGTTTGTGCCAAAAGCTTTGTTCAGAAACAAACGATCCGTGAGCGGACCGAAAACAAAAACGGCACCTTCGTGCGAGAAATCAAGGAGTCGGGAAACTTTTTCGCCCAGCCAAGAAAAAATATGCTTGCCAAGCGGGGTTTTTAAAATAAACAAGGCTAAAAGAAGCTGAATGGCCAAACCTGATAGCACGACCCGATAGTTGATCGCTTTTCTATTGTTGGATAATAAAAAAGCTATTCCAAAAATCAGCACAATTCCTATTAATCCGGTAAATCTTTCCATATACGCTGCTCAGCTTAAAAATAAAAGTTGAAAATTAAGATTAAGATCGGAGATTATAGAAAAATGTGGACAAATATCAGGATGATTTGCGCCTCGTTAGTTCATCCCGGATTTTGGCAGCTTTTTCGTAAGATTCCTCAGAAAGTGCATCTTTTAGTTTTCCCTCCAATTCTTCCATGCTAAAAGAAGTATAACCTTTAGCCACGGCTGCCATATTTTTTTCTTCCTGCGGATCAGCATTGATATTTTCGAGGTAAACAAAATCGTTGCCTTCAATTACAATTCCGGCAGAAGACAGAATGAATTCGTAAGTAAATATCGGGCAATTGAAACGTACGGCCATTGCAATGCCGTCCGATGTGCGGGCATCAATTTCCATCGTTTTCTTACCATCAGAACAGATCAGTTTGGCATAAAAAATTCCATCAATCAAGTTATAAATAATTACTTCCTGTATGGTGATGTGAAAAGACTGCGCAAAAGTTTTAAACAGATCGTGTGTAAGCGGGCGGCTGGGCGTCATTTTTTCAATCTCGATGGCGATTGCCTGCGCTTCAAAACTACCAATTACGATTGGCAAACGACGGCGGCCGCTGATTTCGCCCAAAACCAAAGCATACGCACCAGATTGGGTTTGGCTGTAGGACAATCCTACAATATCCAGTTTTATTTTTTGCATGTTATTGCCCATCACAAATATTCTAATTAGCTTATTGCTAATGTTTTATAATTTTTAACAGCCTCTATTAATTTTGGAACGATCTCGAAAGCATCACCCACAATACCGTAATCTGCCACTTTAAAAAATGGTGCATCCGGATCTTTATTAATCACCACTATCACTTTTGAAGCACTTACGCCCGCCAAATGCTGGATGGCACCAGAAATACCAATGGCAACATATAAATTTGGACTTACCGAAATACCGGTTTGCCCAACATGTTCCTCGTGCGGCCGCCAGCCAGCATCAGAAACCGGTTTGGTGCAGGCAACAGCCGCGTCCAATGCTTCTGCTAAATCTTCGATCATTTTCCAGTTTTCCGGCCCTTTTAAACCTTTCCCTGCCGAAACAATCCGTTCCGCATCTGGCAAAGAAACTTTTTCGGTTGATCGTAAAATCTCTTTCACCAAAATGCTAAAATCCGATGCTTCTTTTACCGGCATAAAATCTTCCACCTCAGCAGTAACCTTATTTTCTATAATTTTAAAAGTGTTTGGGTTGAGGGAAATTACTTTTTTAACCGATGTTAATGCTACCAAAGCTGATGCACGGCCAGAAAAAGCAGTTTTTTTAACAATAAATTTTCCGTGTGCAGTATCCGGCAAATCCGTTGCGCCATCTGCTAAACCAGCTTGCAGTTTTACCGCAATCCGAGCAGCTAAGCCGCTGCCAGATAAAGAGTTGGAGAGGATAATGATATCAGTGTTTTCTTTCTCGGCAACCTCAGTAATAATGGAAGCATAAGCCTGATTCGCAAAAGTTTTTTGCTCATCGCCAGAAATATTTAATACTCTTTTTATGCCATAATTTCCGAGGCTTTCCAGTTCATCACGCAAAACTTCACCAATAGATAAAGTAATTACAGTTGTACTTAGCTGATCTGCAAGGGCCTTAGCATAACAAACCGCTTCCAAAACGGCTTTTTTAAACCGGCCTTCCGTATTCTCCGCATAAATTAAAACAGGCATAAAACAATATTGCTAATTTAAAATTTAAATCACTCTGGCTTCCTGGTGCAAACGATTTACCAAATCATTTGTGTTTGCTGCAGAAATCAATTGTACTTTTCTACGTGGTTCCGGCGTTTCAAAACCGATTACTTTAGCAAATGAATCTAGAGCAAGCGCTTCTAAAACCTGAATCGGTTTTGTTCGCGCAGCCATTGTACCACGCATGTTTGGTATTTTCCATTCTGCAACACCTTCCGCAGTACCAATAATTACAGGTAAAGGAATATTTAATATTTCTTTACCTCCTTCAATTTCACGCTCGATTGTAGCTGTTGTTCCATCAATATCAATTTTTTTCGCTACCGAAACCGAAGGCAAATCCAAAAACTCGCCCAGCATCGCCGCTACCTTTGTACCGTTGTAATCGATGGATTCCATGCCGGCTAAAATCAGGTCGAACGGATTAGATTTTACAAATTGCGCGATCTGATAAGCCACAAAATAAGCATCCGTTGGCTCGGCATTGATCCTGATTGCATCCGCTGCACTAACTGCCAGTGCCTTCCTGATTACTGGTTCAGTAGCAGCCGTTCCAACATGAATTACGGTTACTTTTCCACCTAAATCTATTGCCCGCGAAAGTGCAATTTCATCATACGGGTTCAGAATAAACTGCACACCGGTTGCATTAAATTGCGTGTTGTTATCCGTAAAAGTTATTTTTGCCGTAGTATCCGGCACCACACTGATGCAAACCAGGATGTTCATACAAGAAATATTTTTGCAAAATTATAAAAATTACACCGTTTAAGATGCAGCAAACCCGATTGGACAAGCTTTTAGCGTTTTTTAATGATGAGCCGGGAGATGAATTTCTCAAATACGCGCTCGCTACCGAATATCTCCGTCTGAATGATACCGCCAAAGCTTTGGGTTTTTATGAGGATTTGGTAAACAATCATCCGGCTTATGTGGGTACTTATTATCATCTGGGGAAATTGTACGAAGCACTTAACCGCAAGCCAGATGCTGTTTTTACCTATGAAAAAGGCATGGCCATTGCCCGGCAAGCAAATGATAACCATGCTTTTGCCGAGTTGCAGGCCGTGCATCAGGAACTTACCGGCTGGAAAGACGAATACGAAGATGATTAAACGCAACCGTTTTGAGTAAGCGAAATATTTTGTTTTTGCGTGATGTATTTTTTTATACGTTGACTGCTTTTGGCGGTCCGCAAGCGCATTTAGCTTATTTATTACGGGAATTTGTGGAGAAGCGACGTTACATTTCCGAAGAAGAACTGATGGAACTGAACGCGCTTTCGCAAGTGCTTCCGGGGCCATCATCAACTCAAACGCTGGTTGGAATTGCCTGGAAAACAGGCGGTTTAGGTTTAGCGCTGCTTGCTTTTTTTATATGGGTAATTCCATCAGCCCTGATGATGTGCATTGCTGCCATCTGCTATAAAATGTTTGTTGAAAAAGGCATGTTCACGCATGCTTTCCGTTATGTGCAGCCGGTTACCGTTGGCGTAGTAGCTTATGCAGCTTACAGTTTTGGGCGAAAGTTTTTGAAATCAGAACTGTGTTTTTTGCTCGGATTATCAGCTATGGCGGCCACGCTGATTTTGCGTAGTGCTTATGCTTTTCCAATTTTAATTATGATGGGCGGCATTATTTCCTCCGCTTTTGAAGCCAAAGCTGAAGAAGATGCACTTCGGGTAAAACTTTTTGCGGGCATCAACCAGCGTAAAGTGACTTATTTTATCGGAATTTTGCTATTTTTTGCTGCTTTGGGTGCGCTCATTAACCAAACATCTCCTTTCAGTTTGCCGGTGCGTTTGTTTGAAAACTTTTACCGCAACGGTATTCTGATTTTTGGCGGAGGCCAGGTTTTAGTTCCATTAATGTTCACGGAGTTCGTGGAGATGAAACATTACCTCAGCAATTCCGAGTTTTTGTCAGGTTATGCTTTGCAGCAGATTTTGCCGGGGCCAACTTTCGCCTTTACTTCTTTTATCGGTGCATTAACGCTGGGCAATCGTGGTTATGGCATCAGCGGACAAATTTGGGGCGGCTTTATCTCGATGTTGGGCATTAATCTGCCAGGCCTGATTTTGATCTTGTTTATCGTTCCGTTTTGGGACGATCTAAAAAAAATCAGCCGCATCCGTAATTCTTTAAGCGGAATAAATGCCGTTGCTGTTGGTTTTATGGTCGCAGCATTTTTGTTTCTGGCAGAACCTTTTTTAAATGATTATAAAGGACTTGGGTTGATGTTCGGTACTTTTTTACTGCTGAATTTTACACCGATAAAAACACCATTTGTTATTTTGCTTGGTGTTTTGTTAAGCGTGATTTTCTGAAAGGCTGTTTAAATTTTGTTCAAAAATCCTTTATGCTTCTTTTATGCCTGTAAATTTTGATTTTGTAACTTATACAATTAAAGAAAAAGTGTAACCCACTTTCAGATTTTAGGTTGATAAAAGAAGCATCAAAAAAATCCTGAATAAAATTTAAACAAGTTCTGATTAAAAAGGAACTTCATCTTCCGAATCATGATCATTCATCCGGGAAGGTTTAATGATAAAGTTATTTGGTTTTTCAAACTCTTTGGAAGGTGTTAAACCGGCCGACGGACTTGGTGCAAAATCTCCGGAATTATCATCCAAATCGGTAAACTTTACATATTTTCCTACAAATTTCAATCGTACACGACCGGTTTCACCATTACGGTGTTTCGCAATGATAATTTCGCCCACACCTTGCGTCGGATTATTATCTTCGTCAAATTCCAGTCCGTAATATTCAGGGCGATATAAAAATAAAACCATATCTGCATCCTGTTCGATTGAACCAGATTCCCGCAAATCGGACAACATCGGCCGTTTTGATCCGCCCGGGCGATTTTCTACTGCACGGCTCAACTGTGAAAGTGCAATCACCGGAACATTCAATTCTTTAGCAACAGATTTTAGTGCCCTGGAAATACTACCGATTTCCTGCTCCCGGTTGCCGCCGCCTTTTCCTTCGCCTTTTCCCTGCATCAATTGCAAATAATCAATAATGATTAGCTGGATATCATGTTGAGATTTCAGCCTTCTGCATTTTGCCCTGAATTCAAAAATATTCAGTGCTGGCGTATCATCAATAATTAAAGGTGCCTGCTCCAAACGGCCAATTTTTGAGTGGATTTGCTGCCATTCCCAATCCTCCAGATTACCTTTTCTGATTTTTTCCTGTTCGATATGCGTCTCCCCGGAAACTAAACGGTTTACCAACTGAATGGATGACATCTCCAAAGAAAAAACCACTACCGGACGGTTAAAATCAACAGCCGCGTTGCGCGCGCAGCTCAACACAAAAGCTGTTTTTCCCATTGCCGGCCGCGCAGCAATAATTACCAGATCAGATTTTTGCCAGCCGGAAGTCATCCGGTCCAGATCTGTAAAACCGGAGGCAACGCCTGTCAAGCCATCCTTTTTATTTTTTAAAAGCTCCATTTCCTTCAGCGTTTCATGCATCAAGTCGTCCATTTTACGGGAATCGCGACGGAGGTTGTTTTGGGCAATATCAAACAGGTTTTTTTCGGCTTTATCCAAAAGATCCAAAACGTCTGTCGTATCTTCATAAGCCTGACTGATTACTTCTGTAGAAATCCGGATCAGTTCCCGCTGTAAAAATTTTTGAATAATAATCCTTGAGTGGAACTCAATATTTGCTGCCGAAGCCACACGGTTCGTCAGTTCGGTAATGTAATAGGCACCACCGATCATTTCCAGATCGCCTTGCTGACGAAGCTGAGCAGTAACGGTCAAAATATCAACCGGCGAAGTTTTTTCAAATAGTGTTTTTATCGCTGTAAAAATCTTCTGGTGGCTGTCGCGATAAAAAACTTCCGGCTTCAAAATGTCAATTACAGAAGACAAAGCATCTTTTTCAAGCATCAATGCACCTAAAACCGCCTCTTCCAAATCGGTGGCCTGCGGTTGCAGTTTCCCCAAATTTCCGCCCAAAGCCGGACTGGTAAATTTTGTGCGCCGGTCGTTATTGTAAGTGCCTGATCTGCTTGAATTGTTTTCGCCTTCTGAACTCATAACATCAAAATTAAGCAAAATTGAGCGGTTTGCATTTTACGGTAGCCAACATTCTGTTTCAATACTCCTTCTGATACTGATTTTGAGTTGGTTATAATTTCAACTTGATTTTTATTTATTCATTTCTCCACAATTTCTGTTGATAACCTGTTGATAATTATTATTAATAACTAATTATCAACAACTTAACTGTATGTTGATAACTGTTTTTAATGTGTATAATTTAGGTTGATAAAAGAAGCATTCTGTATTTGCAACAAGAACGCAGCTTAATTTATCGTTACTTTCGCAGCCAAATAAATAAAAAATGATGCACCGCCCACAATTTAAAAAGGAAAGCAGCCAGATGGTTTTTGGAATCCGCGCCGTGATGGAAGCGATCCGTTCCGGGAAAGAAATTGAAGCCTTATATATGCAGCGCGGTTTGGGCGGAGAATTATTTCAGGAATTCAAAACTGTTTTAAACAAATATCAGATTATGGCACAACAGGTTCCAGTAGAAAAACTGAACCGGATCACCCCAAAAAACCACCAGGGAATTATTGCGGTAATTTCTGAAATTACGTATCAGAAAATTGAAGATTTGATTCCGCAGATCTATGAAAGGGGAGAAGTGCCGCTGATTTTAGTGCTGGATAGCATTACGGATGTGCGCAACATGGGCGCCATTGCGCGTACGGCAGAATGTGCTGGTGTTCAGGCAATTGTGATTCCGGCTAAAGGCTCGGCACAAATTAATTCGGATGCGATTAAAACTTCGGCTGGCGCATTGTATCAGATTCCGGTTTGCCGTCATCCAAATTTGCTGCAAACCGTTCAGTTTTTGCAGGCTTCTGGTTTACAACTGGTTTGTTGTACCGAGAAAACTTCCGACGATATTTATAAACCCGATTACACGGCTCCTACAGCCATCATTATGGGTTCGGAAGAAGATGGAATTGGTAATGAATTGATTCGTATTGCAGATCATCTGGCCAAAATCCCGATGTTTGGTCAGATAGAATCTTTGAATGTATCGGTTTCTACCGGCGTAATTTTGTATGAAGCGATCCGGCAGCGGATAAATATCAAAAATTAAAATAAAGCAAAAAAATAGGTGATAAAAGAAGCATCAGCTGATGCTTCTTTTATCACCCACAATATCAACTGTTAAGCTTATTTAAATATAAACGGTTCCAAATTTTTGCTTCACATCAGCCACCACTTTTTTCACGTTCTGCTCCTGGTCGCGCGGGCAAATCAGCAAGGTATTGTTTGCTTCAACCACAATATAATCATTTAAACCCTGGATAATGACCAGTTTTTCTTCCGGCACATTTACCATGCAATTGCTTGATTCATAAAGGATTACTTTTTCTGAAGGAATTGCGGCATTCCCTTCTTTGTCTTTTTCTGCCAGTTGATAAATGGAGGCCCAGGTACCCAGATCAGACCAGCCAAATTCGGAAGGAAGCACATATACGTTGTCGGCCTTTTCCATGATCCCATAATCAATCGAAATGTTGGTGCATTGCTGATAAACCTGCGAAACGTAAGCTTTTTCGGCATCGGTATTGTAAACCCCATCTGCTTCTTCAAAAATTTCGTGCATTTCGGGTAGATATTGTTTAAAAGCCTGCGTAATGGCTTTGGCCGTCCACACAAAAATTCCGGCATTCCATAAAAAATCACCGCTCTGGATAAAAGTAGTGGCAATTTCTAAAGTTGGTTTTTCGGTGAAGGTTTTTACCTTATAAAAAGAGCTATCAATTACATTTTCAGTGTATTGAATATATCCGTAGCCAGTATCCGGACGTGATGGTTTAATGCCCAGCGTTATCAGGCATTGGTGTGTTTGGGCGGTTTCCAAAGATTGGTTAATGGTGCTGACAAAACCGGCTTCGTCCAAAATTAAATGATCGGAAGGTGCAACAATAATTACAGCATCGGGATTTCCGTTCATGATTTTGAAGCAGCCGTAAGCCACGCAAGGCGCCGTATTTCTCATTACAGGTTCGCCCAAAATCTGACTGTATTCCATATCCGGCAATTGCGTTTTTACCAGTTCAATATAGCTATCGTTGGTTACAACGTAAATATTTTCTTTTGGACAGATCTTTAAAAATCGGTCATAAGTGCTCTGAATCAGTGTTTTACCGGTTCCTAAAATATCGATAAATTGTTTGGGATAAGAAGTTCTGCTGATGGGCCAGAAACGGCTGCCGATGCCTCCTGCCATAATAATGGCATAATAATTCTTATTCATATGAGTTTAGTTACGATCAATATTTGTGATGTGAAGATGTGAAAAATATATTAATTACAAATGATTTGTTCAAAAGCCTTTTGTACGCAAAACAGGAAATTATTCCTTGTTTTTAGATAGAAGTTTTGCAGCATACTGTTTTTATCGGGCAAAAAAGTTAAATTCGCATACGATTTTTCTTTCAATTAATATATTTTAAATTGAAAGTTAATAAATAAATAATATTTAAGGAGATAATGACAGAGATAAAAAAATCGCTGTTTGATAATTTACAAAACTTTTTCGGTTTTAATAATTTCAAAGGTGATCAGGAAGTAATCATAGAAAACATACTGGCAGATAAAGATACATTTGTAATCATGCCAACCGGCGGTGGTAAATCCATGTGTTACCAACTGCCAGCACTGATGAGTGAAGGCACAGCAATCGTAATTTCCCCGCTGATTGCACTGATGAAAAACCAGGTTGACCAACTTCGTTCTTTTGGAGGAACAGATAGCATTGCTCATTTCCTCAATTCATCACTCAATAAAACAGAAATTGCCAAGGTAAAAGAAGATGTGGTTTCCGGTAAAACCAAGTTGCTTTATGTAGCTCCGGAATCTTTGACCAAACAGGAAAATATTGAGTTTTTACAGCTGATCAAAATTTCTTTTGTTTCGGTAGATGAGGCGCATTGTATTTCAGAATGGGGCCATGATTTCCGGCCGGAATACCGCAAAATTCGCCAGGTAATCAGCAATATCGGCGAAAATATTCCAATTATCGCTTTAACAGCAACCGCAACGCCAAAAGTGCAGCAGGATATCCAGAAAAACCTGCAAATGAACAACGCGTTGCTGTATAAATCATCTTTCAACCGTACCAATTTATATTATGAAGTACGCGCCAAACGAAACGTGATCAAAGAGATTGTGCGTTTTGTAAAACAGCACCAAGGAAAATCAGGGATTATTTACTGTCTTAGCCGTAAAAAAGTAGAAGAAGTTGCAGAAGCTTTGAGCCTAAATGGAATCAAAGCTTTGCCTTATCATGCGGGTTTGGATCCGAAAGTTCGTGCCGATACGCAGGACAAATTCCTGATGGAAGATGTGGATGTGATTGTGGCCACGATTGCTTTTGGGATGGGAATTGATAAACCGGATGTGCGCTACGTAATTCACCACGATGTGCCGAAAAGCATGGAAGGTTATTACCAGGAAACCGGCCGTGCCGGCCGTGATGGCGGCGAAGGGATTTGTCTGTCTTTTTATTCTGAAAAAGACATTGATAAACTGCAGAAGTTTATGAAAGACAAGCCGGTTGCAGAACGCGAAATCGGCACACAGATTTTGAAAGAAGTTATTGATTATGCGGAATCTGCGGTTTGCCGCCGACAGCAAATCCTGCATTACTTTGGTGAAAACTTTGATGCCAAAAATTGCCACAACATGTGCGATAACTGCCGGGCACAAAAAGAATTTTTCAGTGTAGAAGCACCGCTGAAAAAAGCTTTAAACCTGATTGTAAAGCTGGGCGAGAAGTTTGATGACTTTCACATCATCAGTGTTTTAATGGGCGTTGATAATCCGCAGATTCATAACTACGAACATCATTTGCTGCCCGAATTTGGTTCCGGGATCGAAGAAGGCGAAAACCTTTGGAAATCGTTGATGCGCCAGGCCCTGCTTAACAACTTCCTGACAAAGGATATTGATTATTACGGTTTGCTCCGGCTAACGGATAGTGGAAAAGGTTATCTGACAGACCCTTACGAATTAAAATGGGTTTTGAACAGGCCAATGGGTGCAACCGATGATGATGCTGAAGATGATTCGCCACAGGGTTCTGCTGTTTTGGATATGCAGCTTTTGCAGATGCTGAAAGATTTGTGCAAAAAAGTGGCCAAGCAAAAAAAACTACCGCCTTTTGTGATCTTTTCAGAACCGTCTTTGGAAGAAATGTGCCTCCATTATCCGATCAACATGGAAGAATTGAAGCAGATTTCGGGTGTTGGTTCCGGTAAAGCTTTAAAATTTGGTGCTCCGTTTATCGAGATGATCAAAAAGTATGTGGAAGAAAACGACATTGACCGTCCGATTGATCTAGTAATTAAAAGTGCGGCCAATAAATCTGCCATTAAGGTTTCCATTATCCAAAATATCGACCGGCATATTGCGCTGGAAGATATTGCTTCGTCCAAAGGCTTATCTTACGAAGATATTTTGCGCGAAATCGAATCCATCGTTAATTCCGGCACCAAACTTAATTTGAGTTATTATATTGATGATGTGATTGATGAAGACCGCCAGGAAGAAGTTTTTGATTACTTCCGTTCTGCAGAAGCAGATTCGCTGGAAGATGCTTTAAAAGAATTAGGTTCTGATGATTATACGCATGAAGAACTGCAGTTGATGCGCATTAAATTTATGTCTGAATTAGGAAATTAGATTGGTAAAAGAAGCATTGAAATTGAAGGTTGAATTTCAATGCTTCTTTTACCAATCTAAATTTGGTATTCTATCTTTAAAAAACAAGGGTAAAAGAAGCATCAGTCAGGTTTTCTAAACAAATCTTCAAAAGGAAACAATCTTAAATTCCGTTCTTCTGTTGCGGCTGCGGCCTTCTTCCGTAGTATTTGGGGCGACGAACTGCATTGCGCCATAACCTTTAAAAGTGAGTTTGGCAGGAGTAATTTTATTCGCGATTAAATATTGATAAACGGCT
Source organism: Janthinobacterium lividum (assembly GCA_050954285.1). Lineage (GTDB taxonomy): Bacteria > Bacteroidota > Bacteroidia > Sphingobacteriales > Sphingobacteriaceae > Mucilaginibacter_A. Next base: position 176,795 of record JBPBPL010000012.1, read on the forward strand.
TTTGCCCGATTTTCTGAAAGCAACTGGTTGGATTTTGCATCGCCCACATTATCTGTAAAACCGGAAATCTCGATGGTAACTTTTGGGTTGAGATTTAAAAAAGCAATCAGTTTTTCCAGTTCTGATTTTGATTCCGGCTTCAGCGTAAACTTATTGGTATCGAAAAAGATATTTCGCAAAACCGATTTTTTTCCGGCTTCAATTGCCTGCAAGCTTACCTCAATTACAAATGGTTTTTCAGTATTTTGTCCTGTGAGCGAAAAATTCTCCGAATAAAACAAATAGCCCGGACGTGAAATATTCAACCCATAATCTTTGCCGGTGGGTAATGTAGCCAGAAAATTACCCTGGTTTAGTGCATTTACATTCTGAAAAATGGTTTGGTTGGTTTTCAAATCCACAATTTGCACATCCGCATCAATTGCCTGTTTGCTGCGTGCATCTTTTACCGTACCTTTTACATAAGTTACCACGTTTGGCCGCAGCTTTTCGGGCAGCTCAAAAGTGTAAATATCATAACCGCCGGCACCTTTTAAATTGTTGGATGAGAAGAACGCATAACTGCCATTTGCGGTAAGCGTTAAGCCGTTTTCGTCTCCGCCAGAATTGATTGGATAACCCAGGTTTTCCGGTTTCTGCCATTTTCCGTCTTTGTCTTTCCGGCTCAGAAACAGATCTTTTCCACCCAGGCCCGGCCAGCCATTGGAGTTGAAATATAACGTCTGATCATCCGGATGGATAAACGGCGACTGCTCATCATAAGGTGTATTGATGTTTGGGCCGAGGTTTTCCGGTTCTGACCAGCCTTTATCCGTCAAATGCGACTTCCAAATATCATATCCGCCGTAACCACCTTTGCGCAAACTTACAAAATACAGCGTCCGGCCATCGGCACTGATGGAAGGCTGAGATTCCCAGCCCGGTGTATTAATTGGTTCGCCCAGGTTAAAAGGTTTATCCCAATCAGTACTGTTTTTATGGGATAAAAATATGTCGCATCTACCACGGCCATCCGGACGGTTGCAACCCGTAAAAAACAGATATTGGCCATCCTGCGTGAGCGATTGCGCACCTTCATTAAATTCCGGCGTATTTATTTTATTACTCAAGCCAGTAGCAGTTGCCCATTGTCCGTTTACTTTTTTGCTCTGATAAAAATCTTCATTGCTGCCAATTTTCCGGGTAAAAATAATGGTGCTTTCGTCCGCAGTTACATTTGGTAAATATTCATCTGCCGAAGAATTAATGGCACCTCCCAAATTAACCGGTTTAAAATCTACGGGATGCTGCACGGCCTGCAAGCTGAAATCACAATCCACCAAAAGCTTTTGTGCCGTGGCGCGGTCTTTCGGCAAAATCTCGTTAAAAGCCAGATATTGCTGCAAAGTGGTTTTCGCTTCTGCATACTTGCCAAGCATAATATCCACATCGCCCAAATTTAAATAAACCGCATGGTTGTAGTTTGAGTTGAGGGCAATTGTTCGTGTAAATTCGGCATAAGCCTCGGCGTTCCGGTGTTTGTAACGATAAACATTGCCCAATTGATTGTGCGCTTCGGCAAACTGTTCATCCGCAGCAATCGACTGGGTTAACTGCGTGATGGCCTGATCGTATTGCTGATAATTGATGCTTTCATTGGCGAGCGCATAAAATTTGATCGCTTCTTTGTTATTGGTCGAATACTGCTTTTGAGAGAAGGCAGAGAAATTAAGACCAAGTGTAAAATTAAGGCATAAAAGAAGTATCCGCAGTTTTCGCATAAGGAAGGTTTATACGAACCAAGTTAGAAATTTCTTTACGGAATGTTTAAATATTTATGTGTTTGCAGTGAGACTTCCCATTTCGGGTTTTGCATCACGTAATCTACAATCATCGGCGTAACGATGGAAGCTCTTGACCATTCCGGCTGCAAATACAGTTTGCAATTTGCAGAAACTAAAGCTGCATGTTCTTCGGCCCATTTAAAATCCGACTGGTTAAAAACGATCACTTTCAATTCATCCGCAGCAGCCAAAACAGAAGGCGTTGGAGCTTTAAACTTTTTGGGCGAAAGACAGATCCAGTCCCAGTAACCAGAAATTGGATAAGCACCGGAAGTTTCAATAAACGTTCTGATACCTGCTGTTTTCAGTTCCGAAGTAAGATAATCTAGGTTATAAATCAGCGGCTCGCCGCCGGTAATTACTACTGCTTTTGCAGGGTATTTTTTGGCATTTTCTACAATCGTATCGGCCGCCGTCATCGGATGTTTGCTGGCATCCCAGCTTTCCTTTACATCACACCACGGGCAACCCACGTCGCATCCGCCCAAACGGATAAAATAAGCCGCTTTGCCGGTGTTAAACCCCTCACCCTGAATGGTATAAAATTCTTCCATCAGGGGAAGCATCGTGTCTGTTGCCGGTTTAATTAGTATCGATTCCAAGCTGCAAATATAAGTAATCGGCAGGTATTGGTTTTTGATGATTAAATTTCCTGACATTCAGTTTAATAAATACTGCATATTTGTATCATTAGCCATAAAAATAACCTGCATGAAGAAACTTTACTTCCCTTTACTGATGCTTCTTTTATCGGTATTTTATTCGTGCCTGAACGTGGAGGAGCATTATGTTTTCCAAAAAGATGGTGCCTGCAAAATTGATTACCGCTTTAATATGGGCAAGGCGGTTTCAGTGCTTTCTAACTTGCTGCCCGATTCGGTAAAGCAAACGCCTGCCTATCTCATGCAGAAAGATACGGCCATTAATTTTTTTAGTGGTTTAACGGAAGTCGAACGCAAAAAGCTGAACAATGACCAGATTGACCTGGCGCGCGCCATATTACTTCATCTTAAAATGAACCTGAAAAACAACCAGGTGCTGGCCAGTGTGCAATATGAAGCTAAAAGTCCGAAAGAGGTGAAGTATTTTTTAACGCATATTTCTAATATTGCCCAGCAGCAAAAAATTGGACAATTAATCAGTGATCCGCAGGTGGTACAGGCTGGTTCAGGCAGCGGAGGCATGGGCATCAATGAAGATTATTTCAATTACGACATCGGCAGCAAGCATTTTGCCAGAAAAGTAGATACAGTAAAATTCAGAAAATATTTTAAGCAGAACGAAGCCATGTATAATATGGCAAAAGCGGCATTGATTGAAATGCCTTACAGCGTAACAATGCGTTTTCCGCGGCCGATAAAAAAGACAGGAAATGTTAAGGCAAAACTTTCTGCAGATAAAAAACAGCTGACTTTAAACAGCACTTTGGATGAAATCGTAAAAACGCCGCAGCTTTTAAACCTCAAAGTAGAATACTGATGCTGGAATGGATAAAAGTTGCCGAAAATATACTGGTAAAAGAAGCATCTATCCGAAAGATCAAAGCCGGGAAACACAATCTTTGTTTAGTTGGGTATGATGGAATAATTTACGCCGTTGCGGCAAAATGTCCACATGCCGGAGGCGAACTGGTTGGCGGCTGGTGCGAAAACGGACAGATCATTTGTCCGTTGCACCGCTATCAATACGATTTAAAAACCGGAAAAGGCGCAGCCGGACAAGGAGACTATATCGATACTTTTCCGGTTGAAGTTCGCGCAGATGGAATTTATGTTCAGGTGAAAAAGCGCTGGAGTTTGTTTTAGTTTTTTGTCATCTCGACGATAGGGGAGAGATTTTCATCGAAACAGCTTAACTAACTTGTATTATTTGAAAAAGATTTCTCTCTGCGTTCGAAATGACAAGACTAATGCTTCTTTTATCACCTGTTTTTAAGGATAGATTTCTTTTCGTGCCGAAGCCAGCGTGTTTTTCAACAAACCAATAATCGTCATCAAACCAACACCACCCGGCACCGGTGTGATCCAGGAAGCTTTTGGCGCTACGTTTTCAAAATCAACATCGCCATAAAGTTTATAGCCGGATTTGGTTTGGGTAGAATCTTCCCGGTTCATGCCAACATCAATTACGATTACGCCATCTTTCACCATATCAGCGGTAATAAAATTCTTTTTACCGATAGCAACAATCAGAATATCAGCCTCTAAAGTAAAATTTTTAATATCCGGCGTACGGCTGTGGCACATGGTAACCGTACAATTTCCGGGTTGTGCATTGCGCGCCATTAAAATACTCATCGGCGAACCCACAATATTACTTCGGCCAACTACTACGCAATGTTTGCCGGAAGTTTTAATGCCATATTCCTGCAACATCAGCGTGATGCCGTATGGTGTTGCCGGAATAAAAGAAGGCAAATTGCGCTGCATCCGGCCAAGGTTTAATGGATGAAAACCATCTACATCTTTGCGGTGATCAATTTTTTCGGTTACCTTTTCTGGATCGATGTGTTTGGGCAAAGGCAGTTGCACAATAATGCCATCAATGCCTTTATCAGCATTTAATTCTGCAACTTTTTGCAGCAATTCTTCTTCGGTTACATCATCTTCATAACGAACTAAAGAAGATTGAAAACCAACTTTTTCGCAGTTGCGCATTTTGCTGGCCACGTAAGTTTCGCTGCCGCCATCATGTCCAACTAAAACCGCTACCAGATGCGGCTTGCGACCGGTTTTTTCAAGTAGCTCAGCGGCTTCCTGTGCGATTTCTATTTTAAGTTTTTCGGAAACGTATTTACCGTCGAGGATTTGCATAAATAATTAAAAAAAGGTGAAAGCTATTTCTTACAAGCTTTCATCTTGTAATTACCAAATAAAACTTTAGCACCATTTTTAGACTGGAGCGGTGCGCTCAAATAAAAATATTTAATCCGGTTTGGAATGAACATTTTTGTATCGCTGATTTTGGTTTTATCTAAATAAACCTGCTCGTTTTCGCCATCAACTGCGATAGAAATATGCATCACCTGGTTGGCAAAGCCTTCCAAATCAATATCATCATTAGCATGATGGTATTGGGTATCACTACTAGCCTCAATTGTACCGTGTTTATTGTAGTAAGTAATGCTGATGTTGTTGATTGCACCATCATTATAAGCATCCTGCATGTAGCTTCTAACACTGTTATCTTTTGCAAAGCCAAAACTTAAAGGGCTAAGGTCTTCAATTTTATCTACAACGGCTACAATATCAAACTCGATGGTGAACTTGGATGGATATTTAATTGGCTTTGTTATTTTGTAGGAAGCGAAACTTTGCAATTGCATCCATTTTTCCGGGAAATCCGGAGATTTTACAACTTGTCCGGAACCGTTTGTTTTCCAACCTGTCGGCATTTTTCCGATTGGGTTTAGTGAAAAGTCATCTTCATACAAAGCAGAATCACAAGCAACAAAATCAAAAGAGGAATTTATTTTTATCTTTTTTGATTTTGTTGTGCCGTTTGTTTGAGGGTCGTTAGATGTTTTATTGTCCATCATCTGAGTTGCCTTATCACTGGCTCTCTGTTTAACTTTTTGAACTAAGCCGCCAAATTGCGCATTGGCTTGAAGAATAAAAAAAAAGATAGAAAAACAAGTTACTATTGAGTTTAAAATTATCCTTTTCATAAGCTTATAAGTGAGATATAAATTAAAGCAAAAATTAATCTAATTTCAAAACCGCCATAAAGGCCGATTGCGGGATTTCTACATTACCAACTTGGCGCATGCGTTTTTTACCTTTTTTCTGTTTTTCCAGCAACTTCCGTTTACGGGAAATATCGCCGCCGTAACATTTAGCGGTTACATCTTTACGCAACGCTTTTACGGTTTCGCGGGCGATGATTTTGGCACCGATAGAAGCCTGAATGATAATTTCAAACTGCTGGCGCGGAATCAGTTCTTTCAGTTTCTCGCAGATTTTTTTACCAAAATCGTAAGAATTGCTGCGGTGAATCAGGGAAGATAAAGCATCCACCGGTTCTG
>JBPBPL010000013.1:0-167994 GCA_050954285.1 Janthinobacterium lividum
CGCTGCCTTTATAAAATCCGGCGGTTGATTTAAGGTTATAATCCGCATGGCGCTCACTTTTAACTTTTTGCCGCTGACCGGAATTGGTAAATAACTGCCGGACAAAATTACGGTGTGCTTTGCTGATTGCGGCGGCATCTTTTCGTTTTCCTTCGCTGAGGAAACGGACCAGCGTTACAAAATCCAGCACAAAACGCATCGGGATGATAAACACGCTTTTGCGCAGCCACAAATTCTTTTGCAGCAGCAGTAAATTATTGCGGAAATTGAGGTAAGTTTTATAAGGGTTTTCGGCGTCCAATGTTCCTCCGCCCAAATGATAAACGGTGGATTCGGCACAGTACATCACCTTTAAACCCATGTTTTTTAATCGCCAGCATAAGTCGATTTCTTCCATGTGGGCAAAAAAACGCTCATCAAAACCACCGGAAAGCTCCCAGTATTTTTGCTTGATAAACAAAGCAGCGCCCGAAGCCCACAATACTTCGATCGTTTGATCGTACTGGCCGCGGTCTTCTTCAATCTCGAAAAAAATCCTTCCACGGCAAAACGGATAGCCAAACGTATCGATAAAACCACCGGCGGCTCCGGCATGTTCAAACTTATTTTTTTCCTGCCATGATAGAATTTTTGGTGCCGCAGCGGCAATCAACTCGTCGCTTTCCATCAACGTGATCACCGGCTCAATCCAGTTTGGCACCACTTCCACATCAGAATTTAGCAGGATAAAATAATCAGCCTGAACTTGGCTCAGCACGCGGTTATAGCCGCCTGTAAAACCATAATTCTGATCGTTCAATACTGTTTTTACCGATGGAAAATTGGCGCGCACAAACTCCACCGAACCATCTGTCGAACCGTTATCGCCCAAAATAATTTCCAGGTTAGGATACAAAGAAGCTGCAACCGAAGGCAGATAAGTCTGGAGATATTTTAAACCGTTCCAATTCAGGATCACAACGGCAACTTTAGGCAGTTCCGCCGGCATGTTAGGCATGTTCATCTATGAATATCTTCCGGTTTAAATTTCCATCTTCTGTGCGACCAAAGCCAGTAGGCCGGTTCCTCGCGGATCACTTTTTCCAGATATTGCACATGCAAATCTGTAATTTCATGTTCGGCAGCAAGTTTCGGTTCCTCAATCAAAGGCACGAAGGTACAGGAATAATAGCCTCTTTTTACTACGCGGATATCACAAAAAATAACCGGATCATTTGTCATCCGCGCCATCTTTTCAATCCCCAGAAACACTGCTGTTGGCTGGTTTAAAAACGTGGTAAAATATTGCGTTTCTTCACGTACGGGTGTTTGGTCGCTTACGAAAACCGTTAATTTCGGTTCGTTTTTAAGCTTGATCATAGTCCGCAAAGTCGCTTTCATCGTTACCGGGATCGAACCGAAACGGGATCGCATTTTTTTGATAAAGTGATCAGCAGCTTTATTTTCCAGCGGTTTATAAATAAACAATTTCTTTTTTTGGGTGGAAAAACCCAGTATTTGTGCAGACATTTCCCAGTTGCCGTAATGGCCAAGCGCACCCAGCACACTTTTTTGTCTGCTAAAAAAAGTATCCAGCAATTCGGGATTATGTAGGGTGAAATGCTTTTTAAGCTGACGCTCGGAAATGCTGATCAGTTTGATCGCTTCCACCATCAAATCAGACAGGTAACTGAAAAATTTGCGTTCGATTTGCGCGCGTTCAATTTCGGTTTTTTCCGGAAAAGCATTTTCCAGATTCAGCTGCACCACTCTACGCCGGTATTTGATCACATAAAAAAGTACGATAAAAACAGCATCCGAAAGCAGGTACAAAACCCAGAAAGGCAGCAGCGAGAGCAGGTACAAAAAGAAAATGGCTACTTTCGTGAGTGCCTTAATGATCATCGTTTTGGCAGAAATTTGAACACAAACTTATCATTTATGACTGATAATGCTGCAATTTTCCCTTTGTTTTACTTGCCGCCTGTTGCTTTTTTTTCAGAATTGCTTCTGCATAAAAACAATTTTCTGATCGAACAAAAAGAGCATTTCCCCAAACAAACTTACCGCAACCGAACCGAAATCTGTTCGCCGGACGGCAGGTTGACGTTGGTTGTACCGGTAACAAAAGGTTCAAAAAACCATACCACAATAAGAGATGTCAGAATAAGTTACGATTTTAACTGGCCGCGGCTGCACTGGCTGAGCCTGCAAACGTGTTATCGAAGTTCGGCTTATTTTGAATATTATGAAGCTGATTTTGCGCCTTTTTACACTGAAAAAAAGTTTGATTTTTTGTTTGATTACAATGAAGCTTTGCTGCAACTGCTGCTGAAATCATTGAAAATAAAAGTAGAAACTAACTTTACAACTGAATATACTGCTGATAGTGCGAAAGCCGATTTCCGTAAAAATATCAACCCAAAAGAAGCTTATGATTTTCAGCAAAAAACTTATTTTCAAGTGTTTGACGACCGGCTGGGTTTCCTTAAAAACCTCGGCATTGTTGATCTGCTTTTTAACCAGGGGCCAAATGCTTCCAACTATTTATAATGGCGAAAAAAATTAAACGGTTCAGAATAAAAGCATCCAAGCACGATACTGCGATTGGCGAAATGCCAGGATCTGTCAGCATTTCTAAAGATGCTTTGAAACCGCTGATCGAAATTTATTCTTACAATCAAACAGAAATAAAAGAAAGTAAAGGCGAGGATATTGCGGTTGTTTTCGATCAGATGGCAGCCTGCGATCAGCATACGCACTGGGTTTTGGTGAAAGGTTTGGGCGATCAGAATTTGATTGAGCAAATTGGCACCAAGATGGAAATCAATCGGTTGGTGCTGGAAGATATTGTGCATACGCGGCAACGGCCTAAATTTGATGAGTATGAAACGTATGTATTCCTGACGAGCAGGCTGCTGCATTATCATAAAGAGGAGGCAATTGAAGATTACCAGCTTTCTGTTTTGGTAAAAGAAAACATCATCATCAGCTTTCAGGAAACGCACGAGGAATATTTTGAAGGTGTAAAAAAACGTTTGGCTGCCGGAAAAGGCTTTATCCGAACCGGCGGCCCAGGCTATCTGGCTTATGCGCTGACGGATACAGTAATTGACCGTTATTTTGACCTGCTAAACAAAGTAGGCGATTCGCTGGATTTGCTGGAAGACCGGCTGTATCAGGAACCAGACCGTACGATTATGTATGAATCGCAGCAGATTAAACGCGGCATGATTTTGCTACGCCGCGCCGTTTGGCCGGAACGCGATAAAATTAATGACATGATCCGCACGGAAAACGCGCTGATCACACAAAACGATAAACTATATTTGCGCGATGCTTACGACCACTGCATCCAGGTGATCGACCTGATTGAAAGCAATAAAGAGATCACATCCAGCATTGTGGATATGTACCTTTCGCTCATCAGCAACCGTATGAACGAGATCATGAAGGTGCTCACGATCATCTCCTCCATCTTTATTCCGCTCACGTTTATCGCCGGGATATACGGAATGAACTTTGCGCGCGTGGACCCGGTTACGAACAAAGTAATGCCCGATAACCTGCCCGAATTGTACCAGCCGTATGGCTATTTGTATACGCTGCTGGTGATGGTGGTGATTGCCGTGGTTCAGTTTGTGTTTTTCTGGCGAAAGGGCTGGTTTAACAAATCATAAAAATGAAATTCAAAAGAAAGTATTTTAACATTATAGCTGTTGGTGCCGTGATTTTGGTTACGGTGAGGATGGTTTCCGCACAAAATCAAAACACGCTGAAAGACCCGGAAATGGACGAGATTTCAGGCATTGTATCTTCCAGGATCAACAAGAATATTTTGTATGTGCATAATGATAGCGGTGATACGAGCCGTTTTTTTGCCATCACCCCAAACGGACAACTGAAAGAAACTTTTTATTTTAAAGCTGATCCCAAGCAGCCGAATGCCAATGTGGTTGATTGTGAGGATATTGCGGTTGGGCCAGGAATGGAAAAAGGCAAAAGTTATATTTATCTGGGTGATATCGGCGATAATCACAAAGCCCGGCAATCCATTAATGTTTATCGTTTTTTGGAGCCGGTGATCGATGGAAATAAATCTAAAACTACTTTAAATACCAGCATTATCCACCTCAAATATCCCGATGGCGCACATGATGCAGAAACGCTGATGATTGATCCGCTGGAGCGTTTGCTGTATATTGTAACCAAACGTGAAGATTCGGTTGGCGTTTACAGTGCACCGCTCAATGCTTCTTTTACCGATACAATTTTGTTGCAGCGAAGGTGTAAGATCCATTTTAAAGGGTTGCCGTTGCTGAAATGGATTACGGCCGGGGATATTGCTGCGGATGGCAGTAAAATCCTGCTGAAAAGTTATCAAAAGGTTTATTACTGGAAAAGATCGCCTGGAGTATCCGTTTGGAAAACCTTGCAGCAAAACCCGGTTGAGTTGCCTTACACAGCCGAAAAACAGGGTGAAGCCATCGGTTTTACGCCGGATGCAAAAGGATATTATACGACGAGTGAAGGTAAATATGCACCAATTTATTATTATCAAACACCAAGATAAACCCTGATTTTGGATGATAAAAGCAGCATGTCAGTCAATCAGAATACAAGGTTCTGATTCTGATTAGCGCCTCCACATAAAAATGTTCAACATCCATATTACAAAAGCGGCTTAAACGGGCCGCTTTTTTTGTGCGATAAAAGAAGCATGTTGATGCAGAACGCACTATCTTGCTCGTTCAAACCCGCTATTCAAAAATGAATAAATTTTATACCTCATTTGCCCTTGCCGTTTCTTTAATAATGCTGCTCACGGCTTCCATTTATGCACAAAGAAGGCGCTCCGCAAACCCAAACGATACAATTTCTTCCAATTATAATCCGCAGGAATTATTCTCTCCCAGTTTTTATACCGAAAAAGGAAACGAATACCATGCAGCAAATGGAGCGCCCGGACCAAAATACTGGCAAAATAAAGTTGATTATCAATTGAATGCTAAAATTGATACTTCAACCAAAACACTTTCTGCTACCGAGAACATTACTTACACCAATAATAGTCCGGATGCGTTGCCTTATTTGTGGCTGCAGCTTGACCAAAATACCTATGTAAAAGAAGCACGTTCCAATTTTGTAACCGGCCGTGCCGCTACCGAACATACCAAAGGTTATGAGTTTGAATCAGTAGAAATTATGCTGAATGGAAAACCGCAAACCGTAAATTATATCGTTGCTGATACGCGGATGCAAATCCGGCTGCCAAAAGCAGTAACTGCAAATGGTGGAAAGATTAATGTGCTGATCAAGTATCATTATCAGATCCCTGGAGATTTTGGCGGAAGAACGGATTTCACCCAAACCAAAAACGGCAAGATTTACGAGATCGCACAATGGTTCCCAAGGCTTTGTGTTTATGATGATTCGTCGGGCTGGGATACTTTGCCTTTCCTCGGTGCAGGCGAATTTTATCTGGAATATGGTGATATCGATTACAAAGTAAACGTTCCCTGGGACATGATCGTAGCTGGTTCCGGCGAGTTGCAAAACCCGAAAGAGGTGCTGACGGCAAAACAGATTTCACTATTGGAAAAAGCGCGCAACAGCGACAAAACCATCATGATCCGTACAGCAGCAGAAATAAAAGATCCGGCTTCCCGTCCGGTTCAAAATGGAACTTTAACCTGGCATTTCCTGATGAAGAATACGCGTGATGTCGCTTTCGGTGCTTCCAATGCTTACATCTGGGATGCCGCGCGCGTTAATCTCCCAGAAGGAAAAAAATGTATGTCGATGTCGGTTTATCCGGTAGAAAGTGCCGGAAATGAAGCCTGGGGGCGGGCGACTGAATATTTAAAAGGTTCCATCGAATATTTCTCGCAAAAGTGGTTTGTTTACCCGTGGCCGGTTGCTGTAAATGAAGCTGGCGTTGCCGGTGGAATGGAATATCCGGGAATTGTATTTGACGGGATTACCGATAAAGGCAAAGAACTTTTTTGGGTAACGGCGCACGAGATCGGCCACAACTGGTTCCCGATGATTGTGGGCAGCAACGAACGCCGTTTTGCCTGGATGGACGAAGGTTTTAACACTTTTATTGATGTTTATGCTTCGGATGTTTTTAACAAAGGTGAGTTTGCACCCAAGCGCGATGGCGAATATGCGCCCAGCGGAGGCAATCCGGCAGATGAAATTGTGCCGATTATTCTGGATCCAAACGCACCAATCATCATGACGGCTGCAGATGCGATTAAAGAAAAATACCGGCATCCGATTGCTTATTTTAAACCTGCTTTCGGCATGATTTTGCTGCGAGAGCAGATTTTAGGCAAAGATCGTTTTGATTATGCTTTCCGCCAGTACATTCATAATTGGGCTTACAAACATCCGCGACCTGACGATTTTTTCCGTTCGATGGAAAACGGGGCAGGAGAGGATTTGAACTGGTATTGGAAAGGCTGGTTTTACAACAACTGGAAATTGGATTTGGCCATTCATGATGCGCAATATATAAAAACAGGTGATAAAAGAAGCATCCGGATTACGGTTGTTAACCTGGAAAAAATGGCCATGCCTTTTACCGTAGAAATCACTTTAAAAGATGGCAGCAAACAACGGCAAAGTTTTCCGGTAGAAACCTGGCTGCAAAATAAAGCGATTACTTTTGAACTGCCGGTTACGCAGGATGTGGTGCAGGTTCAGGTTGATCCTGATGGTGCTTTGCCGGATGTGAATAGGGGAAATAATGTTTTTAAAGTGAGGTAATTGTGTTTTACTGAGTTTTATTTGATCAAAAAAAACGTTAAATTAAATCTGAAAGAAGATTATTCCGCTACGCTTATGATGACAGAACGCATACTTCTTTTACCGTACAAAAATCAATCAAAATTTCAGTAAGAATCAACTCTAAAAAGAAATATCCGTAATATTGAGAAAACCAAAATTATGAAAAAGATACTTGTTTACGTATTTGCTACCGTACTGAGTTGCAGCGCCATGGCCCAGCAAAAAATGGCTAAAATGGATTCGAAACCTATGAAAATGGAAAGCTGTGTAATGATGCACGGTGGAAAAATGATGTGCATGAAAGATGGTAAAACCATACCGATGAACAAAACCATGACCATGAAAAACGGCACCAAAGTAATGGCTGATGGTATGGTGAAAATGAAAGACGGAAAATCAATGATGCTGAAAGATGGCCAAAGCGTGATGATGAGCGGCAAAGTTGATAAAAGGCCAATGAACGATCATATGAAAATGTAATTCCTGATTCAGGCAAACAAAAAAACCCGGAACTTTTATTCCGGGTTTTTTGTTTTGGTTCAATTAATATCCGCCGCGATGGTCTGGATAACCATCATTTCTGTAGTCGTGATCTCTCGGACCATGATCATGCATTCTGTCAAAATGATCGCGGTGGTGGTTTCTTTCCCAACGTTCGTGGCGGCGTCTTTCGCGGTCTCGGCGATCAAATGCCGAAGCGCTGGTTACATCAAAAGTTACAATTGTTAATAATACAAGCAGGGTTACTCTCAGCATTTTCATAATCTTCAATTTTATGGTGAATTATGATTTTTAGAGCAACGGTTTAAAAGTTGGTTTAACGTCAAAATTTATACTTTTTTGGATTAAACCTTTCGTATCGTGCTGTTTTTACCGGCATAAAATCCAAACTTAAAATTGTAATAATTGAAAGACTGTGATTTGCTTTTGCTCCTTTAGAAAAATAATAAGTGTATTAAATTTAGCTAATGAGATACTTCTTTTACCACCTATTTATTGTGCTAAAGCCGATGTTTTATCCAAATAAAGAGCAAACTTAACTAATACACCGGCATCAATATTCAACTGTTCCTGCGCTTCTTTCCAGTTGCGTTGTTCTATCGCTTCGCGTACGCCAGGCATTGTTTTCACTCCATAACCGGTATAAAAACCTGGCGCGTAAATACTGTGCTTGTACCAGGCCCGGCGCGGCAAACCATTAGTGGTGAGCAACTGCTGTTCTGCCTGATATAATGCTTTGTTTAACTGCCCTAAATTGGCAGGATTTGTATTTGCAGCTTGGTGGTTCCAGGCTTCGGCAAGCTTTCCGGTAGATTTTTCTAAAGTTGTGAGTGCATTTTGAATACCGGAAAAATCCAGAAACGGAACTTCATCTTTAGCTTTTGGCACAATTTCCGGTTCAGAATGATTAGCAGCCAAAGCATAATCATTTGCTTTAACCAGTTGGTTATCAAGCGAAGTATTTTCCCGCATCTGGTCGGTCATCGTTACCAATTCTGCAACATAGCCAGCAATTGTTTTTTGCAGATTTCTGAAATCAAAAGGCAAAACATCTGCATCGGCCAAACGCAATTCGGTGCGGCCGGATGTTTTGGCCAAGGCAACACCGTAAGCAAAATCCGGATCTTTGAAGCGGCGGTAATCATCAAAAGAATCATAAATGGAATGATATTCGCCGCCCGCATCTTCTCCTCCAAAACCCAAATTGAGCGACGGAATACCCAGATGCTGTAAAAAAGCAGAAAAATCTGACCCAGACCCTAAAGCCTCCAGTTTTATTTCTTTGCTGGCCAAAGCCTCTTTTTTAGCTTTAGCTGAGGTAGCTTTAACTGCATCGTGCGCTTTGTTTCGATCAAAAACACTCACGTTGGTTTGCGGGTCGATAACGTCTTTCGTTACTTCTGTCATCATGGTTTCCAACGCTTGTGAACCACCTGCACCCAAAAATCCTCGTCCGTTGCCATCAGAATTAATGTAAGCAACCATCTTTTGCTGTAATTCCGCAGCATGATCTTCCGCCCATTCCGTCGATCCGATCAAACCTGGTTCCTCACCATCCCAGGCACAATAAACCAGCGTCCTTTTCGGTTTGTAACCGTTTTTTACCAGCCCGCCTATGGCTTTTGCTTCTTCCAGTTCAGCAGCTAAACCGCTCACCGGGTCGCCGGCGCCGTTTACCCAGGCATCGTGGTGGTTGCCGCGCACCACCCATTCATCCGGAAACTGTGCTCCTTTTATCATGGCAATTACATCATAAGCCGGGCGTATTTTCCAATTAAAAGCCAGTTTTAAATGTACTTTCGTTTTTCCCGGACCAATGTGATACGTAATAGGCAGTGCGCCGCGCCAGCTATCCGGTGCAACAGGGCCTTCCAAAGCAGCCAGCAGCGGTTGTGCATCATGATAACTGATAGGCAAAACCGGAATTTTAAGCAGGTTAGGAGCCAGCGTATGATCGGCAATGCGTTTGGCATTGGCTGTTGCACCAATGCCCGGCGTAAGCGGGTCGCCGGGATAAATCACCATATCCATTACCGAACCGCGCTGCACACCAAATTCATTTTTATAGGCTCCTTTAGGGTAAACATCGCCCTGATAATAACCGTCTTCCTTCGGATCAGAATAGATAATGCATCCTATGGCACCATGTTCTTGCGCCACTTTTGGTTTGATGCCTCGCCATGACCGGCCATATTTGGCAATTGCAATTTTACCTTTTACGCTGATGCCCAAAGCGTCCAGTCGTTCATAATCTTCCGGTAAACCAAAATTTACAAAAACCAGCTCGCCCGTTACATCGCCATCCGCACTCCAGGCGTTGTATGTTGGCAGCTGGTCTGGCTGATCAGATGTTGCATCTTCTTTTAAAGCTGGTTCTTTTAGCAAAGCCTGGTACGAAGTAGGAGAAACCATCTCCAAAACCCGAGTTTTAGGCGTGGGAAACAAAACCTGGTAAGTTTCAATATGTGCATCCCAGCCATAACTTTTAAACTTTTGGAGGATGTTTTCGGCTACCGCTTTGCCATTTGCCGAACCCAGTTCGTGTGGTTTAGCCGAAAGTTCTTTAATATTTTCCCCGATATGCTGGCTGCTTAACAGTAAATCAAACTTACTTTCTGTTTGAAATTGTGCCGATGCATTCATGGGCGAAAAGCCGGAAATGGTTTTAGTTTGAGCGCAAACGGTTTGAATGAAAGCCAGTGCTGCTAGTGTAGATAAAGTAATTTTTCTTTTCATAGAAGTTCATTTTGTTTCGCTGTTTTCTTTGGAAGAAAACAACAGCGCGGTGAAAAATAATGAGCATAAGCTACAGAAAAAAATTTAAAACTTTTTTAGGTGGTAAAAGAAGTAAGGTGTTATATATTACAATTTCAAAGAATCTGCAATTTTAAAAAATACCGGATTGTACTTTTCGAAGCTTTGTTTCGATGCAGTACAAGTTAGCAAAACAGCTTTTTGCAGGTGATAAAATACAAATACAATTGTAGCCATTACATTGTCGCTCTGCGGATCTTTATGAGTATTGATATACCATTTATAGCGGCCACTGGCAGCATTTCCTTTTTGAGTTACAGCTAAAAATCCATCCAATGCACTGTTAGATTCTATCGACATAGCATAAGCATCCTCAAGGCTTGCATTAGGTGCATCGATAAAATTAAGGTTGATATTCTCCGGAATAGATTGAAAATCTGCACTTTGCGGCCGGATAGCAATGAATTTTAATTTGGGGTTTGATTTAGTAACCGACCAGCCTGCCGGAATCGTGATCTCAAAATGATTAACTGCATCCTTGTAGGTTTTAAGAGTTTGGGCGATGCTGTTTTTACCGGCAAAAATTAAAAAAGAGGTCACAATCAGCAATCGGAAAAAGGTCATAGCTTAAATATAAAAAGGCGTTTTGTTTAAACTTGTAACAGTGTCAAATTAAAGCTTCTACCCGGATTAAAATAACATATGCCGAAAGACTTTAACACAATTTAACAAGCAAAGACAAAATGCCACCCGAATGGTTTAATGTGCACCCACGCCATAAAAAAAATCTTTCAGCTCTGTGGCATCGTGGATTTTCATCTTTCCGCTCAAAATCAAACGCAATTGGCGGCGCTGCATCGCACCTTCATACAAGGCAATTTCCTCTTCCGTTTCCGGAATCAGTTCCGGCACTTGCTGCGGCTTGCTATTCGTATCAATGCCTACAAATGTGTAAAAAGCTTCGTTGCTTTTTATCGTTGTGCCCGATAAGAAATTTTGTGCCGAAACCACCAACCGCACTTCCACCGAAGTATTAAAAGCACGGGTAACCTGCGCCTCAATGCTGATCACATCGCCCAGTTTTACGGCGTGTTTAAAAGAAACACTATCCACCGAAGCGGTTACAGCCAGGCAACCGCAATGTTTTTGTGCCGAAATTGCCGCTGCAATATCCATCCAGTGCAGCATCCGGCCGCCCATCAGGTTGTTCAGCATGTTGGTATCATTCGGCAAAATCAACTCGTTCATTATTGTGTGCGAAACACTGGCTTTTTTGGCAATCATGAGGGTAAGAATAAGGTTTTCGGTAATCAGCTTTAATTTGCAAACTTATAACTTAAAACTTATCATTTACAACTTGTTTCCCTTTCTCCAGGCGTAAAACCTGATTTACTACATTTGGAATTTCATGCTGATAATGGGTTACATAAATTAAAGTTGTATTGCTGTTTTCACAGATCATTTCCAGCAAATATTTAAAATGGTGTTGTTGCTGATCATCCAAACCCTGGCAAGGTTCATCAAAAATTAATAAAGGTGGATTTTTAACCAGAGCCCGCGCCAACAAAACCAAACGTTGTGTACTTGCCGTTACGTTTTTAAGCAATTTGCGCGCATTGTTTTCAATTTGAAGTAGTTTCATCCAACGCAAAGCCAGCGCCGTTTTTTCAGGATTGGAAGGACGGAACAAACCCAAAGTATCATAAAAACCGGATTCAATAACTTGCAAACAAGAAGTTTCTGCCGGAAAGTATTGATGCAATTCGGGCGAAACAAAACCAATTTTTTTCTTGATGTCCCAGATACTTTCGCCGCTTCCTCTTTTACGGTCAAGCAGTACAATTTGGTTGGCATAAGCCTGCGGGTTATCACCGTTAATCAAACTTAATAATGTAGATTTTCCGGCTCCGTTTGATCCAAGTAAAGCCCATCTTTCGCCTGGCAAAACTTTCCAATTAATGTTATTCAAAACCTGCTTTTCTCCATAACGGATATTTACATTTTCCATTGAAATAATAGTGGTAAAAGAAGCATCTGGTTTTTGGCTGAGCAAATCTTTTAATTCATTTATATCAATGTGAACCGGATTGCTTTTTAAACTTTCTGGTTTAAATGCTTCTTTTAGCACTGTTTTTTTAATTTTTTGCTGATCTAAAATGGCAATGTTGGTTATTGCATCCGGAATTTCGTGAGGAGAAGTAGCCATGATAATCGTGATTCCGCTTTGGCTGATTTCGGTCATCAAATCATTAAATTCACTTCTGGTTTGCACATCCAAACCAGCCAGCGGATTATCCAGCAAAAGCAAACTTGGATGTTTTAACAGAGCGGCTGCAATTAGTAATCTTTTGGTTTCGCCGTTAGAAAGTTTAATCAGTTGTTTATCCAGCAAAGGTTCCAACTTTAATCTTTGAATAGTGTATTCAAAAGTCCAAACTGGATTTACAATTGTACTTTTTGAAATCTGGTTTAGATAAAAGCTGACCGTTGGCGCATCTTCCGAATCTGAAGAATTGTACCGTTGCTGATAATAAAAATCTTTGGTGTTGGATAGGTTTTTAAAATGATGTTTGGAGGCTACCATGGCCATCAATTTTTGTGCGGTAAAAGAAGTATCAGTTGCATGTTGCTGCTTCGCATTTTCATAAAAGTGATATACAATTGCACCTGCGGAAATTGCCATATTTCCGGCAATCGTTTGCAATAATGCGCTTTTTCCAGAGCCGCTTTCTCCAATCAAAGCCCAGTTTTCGCCTGCTTTAATTTCTAAACTCAGATCATGAAATAACGTATAAGTAGCTTGACGAACCTGAATATGATTTAATGTTAAAATAACTGCTACAGGCATATATCAAATTTGCATCGAAGATCTTCAAAAAATGTAAAATGAACAAAACCAGAGCCGAAATTTATAATGAACAAAAAGACAAAAGAAAGTACCTGAATATATCCTTACTCTCGCTCTAATACATTAGGCTAAGAGAAAATTATATTTAATAAAAAAGGTTGTTAATGAAATTAAGTACTGTAAAATTTATTTTTGGTTACTTGTTGTTTTGCTTATGCTGGCTGATATTAACCCGGGGTTTTCTGATGATTTTTCATACGCTGTTAAGTGTGGAAACAATCAGACTTGTATTATTTTTAAGACCATATTGTTTTTCTTTAATTAGCGGCCTGCTTATTCTAAAACTGGTTGATATCAACAATAAAACCATTAAAGAGCGGGAAGAGGATTTTCAAAATATATATCTTGGCAACCCAAACCCGATGTGGATTTATGATCCGGTTTCTTTCCAGTTTTTATCTGTTAACAAAGCAGCAATAAGTGTTTATGGTTATACTGAAAAGGAGTTTTTGGAGATGACCATCAAAAATATCCGTTCTTCGGAGGATCAGGAAAAAGTAATGGATTCTTCAAGTCAAATCACGGATACCAATTTTACAACCGGACTTTGGAAGCATTTAAAAAAAGACGGAAACTTGATTTATGTTAATATCACTTCGCATAAAATCCGCTTTTTTAAAAAAACGGCTATAATGGTACTTGCTGCCGATACCACCGAGCAGGTACAATACGAGCAGCAGTTACAACAGATGAACGAGGTTTTGCATGAAGAGAAACAAAAATTAAAAGAAACGGAAAAACTGGCTAAAGTATCTGGATGGGAATATTTTGTGGAAAGCGGCGAGCTGATATGGTCTGAGGAATTGTACCGGATTTTTGATCTTGACCCATCAGAAAAAATAAGCTATCGCAAGGTATTGGAAACCGTTTACCCGGAAGATTTACCTATTTATAATAAATCAGTAGAAAGTTTGCTGCTGTTTGGCCATGATTTGGACATTGAATATCGATATCTCAAAAAAAACGGAGAAACCAAATATGTAAAAGTGCTGGGCAAAATGCAGTACCAAAACGGGAAGATGTTTAAAGTACAGGGCACGATGCAGGATGTGAGTGAGTTAAAACTGATCCAGCTGGAAAAAAATAAATATTCGCAGCTTTTAACCAATACCCTTGAAAATATAAACGACGGTTACTGCCAAATTAATAGAAACTGGTTTTTTACGGATGTAAACCTCAACTGCGAAAAATTACTGAATTTAAAACGAGAAGATATTATCGGCCATTATTACCTGGATTTATTTCCGGAGGCAGGCAACTGGAAATTTTATAGTCAGTTTAAAAAAGTGCTGGAAGAAAATATTTTTGTGAGTTTTGAAGAATACTTTTATCCAACCAACAGCTGGTTGTGTGTAAATGCTTATCCTACGGATGAAGGTGCGGCTATATATTTTACAGATATTACGGAGAACAAGAAAAAAGATTTGCTGCTAAAAGAAGCACTGGAAAGATATGATTTGGTGGCCAAGGCAACGCGGGATGTGATTTATGATTATGATGTGCGGCGCAGAAGCATTAAATACAGCGATAATATTACGGAGTTGATGGGTTTAAACCAAGACCAGATCCATCAAGGTATAGACTGGTGGAAAAGTAGAATCCATGCGGATGATCTATCTAAAGTGATCAACGTTTATCAACGTGCAATCCACTACAAAGAGCAAAACTGCGGCATGGAATACCGTTTGAAAACGGCCAATCATGAGTATAAATATGTCTATGATCAAGGCTATTTGCAGTTTGATGCGAAAGGTAAATTTATGCGGATGATTGGCGCGATTAAAGATATTGACCAGCTGAAGCGTTTTGATGACGAGAACAAAAGGCTGGCCGAAATCATTACCAAAGTAAATAACATGATTATTATCCAGGATGTGAACAATAAAATCACCTGGGTAAACAAAGCATTTGAAAACAGTACCGGCTATGCTTTGCACGAAGTAATGGGGAAATATCCACAGGACATTTTAAACGGACCAGAAACTGATTTAGATATTACAAAATTAATTGTTGCCGGCAAAATTAAATTGCAAAACTTCTCTTACGAAATTATTAACTATACCAAAACTGGTAAAAAATACTGGGTGAATGTTGAATTTACGCCATTGTTTACGCCAGCAGGAAAACCTGACGGTTATATTTCTATTCATAATGATATTACGCTTCGAAAAGAAAAGGCCGAAAAAATTAGCAGGCAAAATGAAATTTTAAGAAATATTGCCTGGATGAGTTCGCATGAATTGCGGCGGCCGGTTGCTTCTATTTTGGGTTTGATCGGGTTGATCAATGAAACTACCGATGACGAGGAGCGAAAAGAAGCCATCGGAATGATGAACACTTGTACAAAACAACTGGACGAAATCATCCATACCATTAACTATAAAATTGAAAAAGAAATAACCGGAAAATAAATACGATCATTACAACCTTCATGAAATTTAGGTGATAAAAACAGTACGAGCTGTTTGTTAAATCCTGAAATGTGCCGGTTCTTCTACATAAAAATATGCCCTGTTGTAAAAGTAAATACCTGTCTGCCCTTAGTTTAGCCATCATTTTTGCTTCTGTTGGATGTAAAGCGCAAAAACTGGCAGACACTTCTAAATACAATCATCTGGATTTGTTCGGGCCGATCAACTGGCCAATTTCAGGAAACGAAATCCGGTCAGCAAACGGAAGTCCGGGCGAAAAATACTGGCAAAACAAAGCTGATTATACCATTCATGCAACGTTAAGCGAAAAAGATACTTCCATCAGCAGCAATGTAGTTATTAATTATACCAATAACAGTCCGGATAAACTGGATTATTTATGGCTGCAGCTGGATCAGAATCTGTTCAAACCCGATTCGCGCGGAGCCGCAACCACGCCTCTGGCCGGAGATCGTTTTGATGTAAAAGGTTTTGGCAGAGGCGGTTATCATATCAGTTCGGTAACCGTTACTTATCAAAATAAAAAATACACGATAAAACCAGTTATTACCGATTCGCGGATGCAGCTTCGGCTAAACGAACCGCTGGAAGCACATGGTGGACAAATTCAGGTCGGAATCAGTTACAATTTTGCCGTCCCGCTTTATGGTGCCGACCGCATGGGCCGGCTGAAAACCCGCAATGGTTATATTTATGAAATTGCACAATGGTATCCGCGTATGTGTGTGTATGATGATGCAGAAGGCTGGAACACACTGCCTTACATGGGTTTAGGTGAATTTTACTGCGAATACGGCGATTTTGATTATTACATTACGGCCCCTGCAGATATGCTTGTATTCGGCTCCGGAGATTTACAGAACCCGGTGGAAGTACTGACAAAAAAAGAAATTACCCGATTAAAAGAAGCATCCAAAAGTGACCAAACGGTAATGATTGTTTCTAAAGATGAAGTGGGTAAACCCGAAACTTTCCTGAAACAAAATGGTGCACTAACCTGGCACTTTAACATGAAAAACAGTCGGGATATTGCCTGGGCTGCCTCCAAAGCGTTTATTTGGGATGCGGCAAAAGTGAATTTACCATCAAGCCGGAAAATTATTGCGCAATCAGCTTATCCGGTAGAAAGTTTGGGTGATAATGCCTGGGGGAGATCTACCGAGTATTTGAAAAATAGCATCGAAATTTACTCCAAAACTTACATTGAATACCCCTGGAACTCAGCCGTAAATATTTCCGGCGTTGCTTTAGGAATGGAATACCCGGGCATTATTTTTTGTTTGCACAACCTCAAAAATGAAAGTTTGTGGGGAGATGTAACGCATGAAATCGGCCATAACTGGTTTCCGATGATTGTGGGTTCTAACGAGCGGAAATTTATGTGGCAGGATGAAGGTTTTAATACTTTTATCAATCAGTATGCCAGTGAGCAGTTTAATAAAGGCGAATATTTTCACCCCGAAAACCGGCCTGCAAAAGCCATTGCCCGCGAAATGAAAACCAGTACCGATCCTTTGATGACGCCGCCAGAAGCCATGAGTTTGGATGATTACGGTTTGTACTATAACAAAACTTCGCTGTGTTTGGATATGCTGCGGAATGTGGTTTTGGGGCCGGAACGTTTTGATTACGCTTTTAAACTTTATATTAACCGCTGGGCAATGAAACATCCGCTGCCTTACGATTTTTTCAGAACGATGAACGATGCCGCCGGAGAGGATTTGAACTGGTTTTGGAAAGAATGGTTTGTAACTGCTTATAAACTGGATCAGGCGGTAACTGATGTGAAATATATTTTGGGTACGCCATCCAAAGGTTCCATTATCACAATTGAGAACCTGGAAAAAGCTGCTATGCCGGTTGAATTAAAAATTGTTCAGGCGAATGGTAAAACTGAGATGCTTCGTTTACCGGTAGAAATTTGGCAGCGCGGCGGCAGCTGGACGTTTAAATATCCGTCTACCAGCCGGATCCAAGATATTGAAATTGATCCTGATCATCAGCTGCCCGATGTAGATCGTAGCAACAACACTTACAAACCAGGCATCAAATTAAATACGCAGCTATTGAACAAAAAAAGAGCGATTGGTCGTTAAACCAATCGCTCTTTTCAGATACTTCTTTTATCGGGTAAAAATTGAAATTACTCGAAATATTCTTTCATCCGTTCGATAAAACTTTTTTCGTTTTTACCCGGATTTGGTTTGAAGTTTGGCGAATTCTGTAATTTTTCCAAAACGTCCCGCTCTTCCCGGCTCACAATTTTTGGCGTCCATATATTGATGTGCACCAATTGATCGCCGCGCTGGTAAGAATTAACTTCGGGAACACCTTTGGATTTCAGGCGTAATATTTTTCCGCCCTGCGTGCCCGGATCAATTTTAATTTTTGCTTTTCCGTCAATTGTGGGCACCTCCACGCTGGTTCCTAAAACTGCATCTACAAAATTGACATGCAAATCGTAGATGATGTTGTTGCCATCACGCTTTAAAGTTTCATGCGGAATCTCCTCGATCAAAATAATCAAATCTCCCGGAACACCGCCACGAGGCGCTGCGTTTCCTTTGCCACTCATGCTCAGCTGCATACCTTCACTCACGCCAGCCGGAATATTGATGCTGATGGTTTCTTCTCCGCGAACAATGCCATCACCGTGGCAAACGTTACATTTTGAAGTAATAGTAGAACCTTCTCCGTTGCAGGTAGGGCAGGTGCTGGTGGTTTGCATCTGACCTAAAATCGTATTCGTAACCCGGCGAACCGCACCAGAACCGCCACAGGTTTTACAGGTTTGGAATGATGCTTTATCTTTTGCGCCCGTGCCCTCGCAGGTTTCGCAAAGTACTTGCTTGTTTACTTTAACTTTCTTTTCAACGCCGTTCGCAATTTCTTCCAGCGTTAATTTTACTTTAATGCGCAGGTTTGTACCACGCGTAACACGTTGTCCGCCACCACTTTGCCGGCCTCCGCCAAAAAAGCTTTCAAACGGACTACCGCCACCGCCACCAAAAATATCTCCAAACTGACTGAAAATATCTTCCATGTTCATGCCGCCCGGCCCACCTCCATAACCGCCGCCACCATTTGGAGATTGTGCATTGGCTGCATGTCCAAACTGGTCATAACGCTGGCGTTTATCCGGTTTGCTTAAAACCTCGTAAGCTTCGGCTGCTTCTTTAAAATTTTCTTCGGATTGCTTATCGCCGGGGTTTTTGTCCGGATGATATTTGATAGCCATCTTGCGATAAGCCTTCTTGATTTCATCTGCATCGGCACCTTTTGCAACGCCCAGTATATCGTAATAATCTCTTTTTGCCATTTTCTTATCAGCTTCTAGCTAGCAGTAATCAGGTGTTCGCCAATATTATCAGCAATGATCCATCAACTAAAAACCATTACCTTTTTAAATTTATGCGCCTACAACCACTTTTGCAAAGCGGATCACCTTATCATTTAATAAATATCCTTCTTCCAAAACATCCACAATTTTGCCTTTCAGCGAATCATCTGGCGCCGGAATATTGGTAACTGCTTCGTGTATATCCGCGTCAAAAAGCTGCCCTTTGGAAACCATTTCTTTCAAACCTTTTTGTACTAAAAGATTCTTCAACTTGCTGTACACCAAACTCACGCCTTCTTTTACAGCAGAAACATCTTTTGCGTTTTCAATCGCACGACTTGCACGCTCAAAATCATCTAAAACCGGCAATAAAGACACAATTACATCTTTACCAGCTGTTTGCAAAAGTTCTACACGCTCTTTGGTTGTACGGCGTTTATAATTATCAAACTCGGCATACAAGCGCAAAAATTTATCATTTGCAAGTGCCAGCTCTTCTTTTAGTTTATTTTCGGCAGTCGCGTCTTCTACAACATGCTCAGCATCAGAATTTTCTGTCTCATTTTTCTGGTTTTGGCGTGCTTCGTTTACGTGCTGAAATTCATCAAAAATCTCGTCCATATTATTTGTTTTTTCTGCTGAAGTAGGATCTTCTTTTTTCATCTTCTTCAGGATGTCATTAAAATTCATAATGTAATTTTTTGGAGAACAAGTTTCCTGCCATGTAAAAAAAACCGTCAGGCTGTCAGGCAGTTGAAATGAAGGAGTTTTATTTTGTCTGGTTCTAAAAATTGCGCCTGACAGCAAGTTGGCAGTACAACAAAATTTTATGCCGATAAAAACAGCATAGCATTTATGTTAAAAAATAGCTTATACAATTTAAAATGAGCTGTTTAAAAGTGTTTCATTCTAAAAAAACTCCACATTATCCATAATTTTTCCGTTTTCGCATTTGATTATACGGGACGGGAAAGTACGGATAATATGATAATCATGCGTTGCTACCAGCACGGATGTTCCGTTAAGGCTAATCTGTTTCAGCAGCATCACAATTTCTTCGGAAGTATTTGGGTCGAGGTTTCCGGTTGGTTCATCGGCCAAAATCACTTCCGGCTCATTCAATAAAGCACGCGCAATTACTACGCGCTGCTGCTCGCCACCAGAAATTTCGTGTGGCATTTTCTTCAGTTTAGATCGTAAACCTACTTTTTCCAGCACATCGCGGATACGCTCGCTGATTTTAGCTTTATCTTTCCATCCCGTTGCTTTCAACACAAATTCCAGATTTTTTTCTACTGTACGATCAGAGAGCAACTGAAAATCCTGAAAAACGATGCCCAGTTTTCTTCGTAAAAAAGGTACATCTTTATTGGCCAGCGTTTTTAAATTATAACCACCAGCATGTCCGTCACCATTGGTTAAATACAAATCACCGTATAATATTTTTAGCAAACTACTTTTGCCGGAGCCGGTCTGGCCAATCAGCCAAACAAATTCGCCTTTATTAATTTCCAGGTTCACATCAGAAAGCACTAAATGTTTCTGCTGAAAAACGTCGATATGTTGAAGTTGTATGACGGTATTGCCAATCATTTTTAAAGTTCCAGTTTTAATATTTGACCAAATGGCAGGTCTCTAACAATATTCATGATCTGTTCGGCTTTATCTGCCAGTCCCAATTTATCCAACGATTTTTCTGGCCGGTCTACCCGAAAATAAGCCAGCAAAGTAAACTGCTCATCACGAAGCTGCACATAATCCGGTATTTTAGCCACTCCTTTTACTTTGATGATGTACATGTGCTGCCAAAGTTAAAATTTATACCAGTTTTTTCAGGTTGATTTTTGATTTTAAGCAGATGCTTCTTTTAGCACCTGAAAATTTAAATGGCCTGCAAAAAATCCATTGTGTTTATGCCATCCGCATAATCCCAAAGTTGCGGATGCTGGCTTTCTCCAAAACCTACAACCTGAACTTGCTCAGTTAATTGTGTATTACTAACTACGCATTGTACCGCTTCCTGTTGCTGATTTAGTTTGAAGTTTACTTCTTCCAAATCAGCATAAAAATCATAAAACAAAACGGCCAGCGGCGAAGCAATTTTCTCGTCCTGCTTCAACAATAAAAAACCGTTATCCAGATGTTCGGCCCGATTTACTAAATAAATAGATTTGTTGTAATCGTAATTGTTGTTGTATTTATGGTGATTGATGATGGGTTGAAAAACCTCAATCGCCCTGAATAATTTTCCAAAATCATAACCCTCAGGCACCAGTATTTTGGAAACGCTACGGCAGCCCAAGCCAAAATAATCAAAAATATCATGACCTAATTTTTGCAGATCAGCTTCACTTTCATCACCGGAAAGCACCGCCAAGCTGTTGCGGCTTTTACGGATGATGTTGGGCACTTTGCCAAAATAATATTCAAAATATCGCGACGTATTATTGCTGCCGGTGGCCATCACGGCATCAAAATTGGCTAAACGCTCGGTAAATTCATAGCGGCTGGTAAGTTCCGGCGCCAGCAAAACCAGTTGTTTTAAAATGTAACTAATTAAGCGTGAATCATTTGTAGAAGCCTTGATCATGGCAAAATGACCTGAAACCAACACACAAAGCACATCATGAAAACCCACTACTGGAATATTACCAGCTAGCACCAAGCCAACTTTTTTACCGGTAAAAACAGTACCGGCATCTTGGGGTAGCCAATGTTCCAAATCCTGAAAATTGAGCATTTTGCCAATAGCCTGCACCGCCTGCAGCACACTTTCGGGCGTAAACCAGGCGTTGTACTGGCGTTCGCGATCGATCAGTTGCAGTAATTCTTCTGAAGGATGCAACAATTTTTCGCCTAAGGCAGATAAGGTTTCCGAGAGGTTTAATTTAATCAATTCTGACATATAAATAGCAAAGCTTTAAAACTTGAAAAAGCAATTTTTGTTATCTTTGCAATACGTTACGATACAGCAATTTCTTGTTTTATCGCAAATGTATCATTTAGCTTTTAAGGATTGAGTTATGGCGATTAAAATTACTGATGAATGTATTAACTGTGGAGCCTGCGAACCGGAATGCCCGAACAATGCCATTTATGATGCCGGAGCAGCCTGGAAATTTTCTGAAGGAACTGCTTTAAAAGGAGTTATCGATTTTGGTGATGGTTCTACCTTAAATGCGGAAGAGCCAAATGCTGCCATTTCTGACGAGGTTTATTACATCGTTTCTGATAAATGTACGGAGTGCGTAGGTTTCCATGATGAGCCGCAATGTGCCGCTGTTTGTCCGGTAGATTGTTGCGTAGATGACGAAGACGTGCGTGAAAGTAAAGATGAACTGCTGGCCAAAAAATCATGGCTGCACATGGAAGGTTAATTTAAAACAACATAAATTAGAAAGGGAATACAGTTTTGTATTCCCTTTTTTTATAGTTAAAAATGCAATACGGAATTATAAATCTGGCAATTGTGCCTTTGCGGGAAACAGCCGCCCATGCTTCGCAACAGGTATCGCAACTGCTTTTTGGTGAGGATTTTAAGGTTTTGGAAACTGACGGACAGTGGCTAAAAATCAAAACCGAAAACGATCATTACAAAGGTTGGATACAGGCCATCCAAAGCATATTGTTAGATAAAGGGGAATACGAAAACTTCAAGCAAAAACCGATATACCTGACACATGAGCCGGTGACTGTTGTTCGAAGAACTGATCAAGATTCCAGGTTATTTTTACCAGCAGGAAGTTGTTTGCCGGTGATAACAGACCAGAAATTTAGTATTGGAAAAACAGTTTATGAAATGCAAAATCCAATCAAACTTAAAGAAACAGATTTGATTACTTATGCCAAAACGTATCTGAATACCCCATATTTGTGGGGCGGCCGAACGCATTTTGGAATTGATTGTTCGGGATTTTCGCAGTCGGTTTTTCGGCAGAATGGCATTGAAATTAAACGTGATGCCTGGCAGCAAGCGGAGGAGGGAATTTTAGTTGATTTTCTGCAGGCTGCAAAACCTGGTGACTTGGCTTTTTTTGATAATGAAGCCGGACGGATTATACACGTTGGCATTATGCTGGATAATGAACAGATTATCCACGCTTCCGGAAGCGTGAAAATTGACCGGATTGATGATCAGGGAATATTCTCTGCGGAACAAAAAAAATACACACACCAGTTACGTATCATCAAACGCTTCTTTCAGTGCATAAAAAATGGAACTTTAACCTAAATTAAAGCTCCATTTTTTTGTAGGTTAAAAACAGTATTACATCATTTTTTTATCAATCGCCTTAATCATCATCAAGTGCTCTTTTAAAGTTGGCAAAGTGGTGCCAGCAAAAGATTTTAAATCAGCATCTTTTGCATCTTTAGCTTCGTCTGAAAATAATTTTACATCTTTTTCATGATCATCAACCATGTTTTTTACATAAGCTTTGTCAAAATCTTTACCTGTTTTTTTGCTTAAATCATCCAAAACTTTTTGCTCATCATTACCCAAAGCAGCTGGCAAAGTAATATTTTTTTGTTTTGCCAAAGCCATCAGTTTATCGTTTGCTTTGGTATGATCGGTAATCATTTTGGCAGCAAAAGCTTTAACATCTGCACTGGTAGCTTTTTGCTGGGCCAACTGTGCTATTTGTACCTCTGCCATACCGCCGTTTGCTGCTTTTACAGAAAAATCAGCATCATCTTTATCGGTTTTCATTGCACCGCCAGCTACTTTAGCAGTAGTATCTGTTGATGACTTCATGCTGGAAGAATCTTTTTTGGAGTTTGAATCTGCTGCAATAGTTGTGCTGCTTTTGCTGGAACTATTGCAAGCTTGCATAGCAAGTACTGTAGCACCGGCCAGGAATAATACATTTAATTTTTTCATTGGTTTTATAGTTTTAAGTAATCCTTTGTGGTTTGATAACATGACTAATAATCAGATTGTTTACGATAAAATAAATTAAGCGAAAAGAAATTTACCTGCTAAAAGAAGTATATGGTTTAAATTCTTTCAGAAGGAAAAATCCCAAATCATTACCAGCTTATCATCGCTTACAGAAATTAATTTGCTGCCGTCCAAACTCCATGCAATTTTGTTGATGGACAACCGGTGCACCGGAAATCCTTTTTCACGACTAATGATTTTGTACAGTCTAAAATTATCCGCACCCCAAATTTTGATGCTTTTGTCCATACTGGCCGTAGCAAAATAAGGTTGAGTAGGGTGGAAGGCAATGCTGTTGATGGCAAACAGATGTGCTGGAATATTTTGAATGGGTTCGAAGGTTTTGCAATCCCAAACCTTTAATTGTGCATCCCGCGAACCAGAAACCAGGTAAGCCCCCGAAGGCGCATAAGCCAGCGAAAAAACAGGTAAAATATGGCCGGTTAAAGTTTTAATTAGTGTATAATCTTCCAAATCGTAAATGCGAATGCTGTTATCGCGGCAACCAAAAGCAACTTGTTTATTTGGAGTGGAAATACTGATGGCACGAATGGTATCCGCAGAAACTGTAATGGTATGAACCAATTTTAGGTTTTCCAGATTCCAAACTGAAACAGAACCGTCTTCACTGGCCACCAATAATTCTTTTTTTTCGGGGATGGATTGGATATCGAAAATTGGTTTTTGGTGATGTTTTAAAGTTGAAATGATTTCTTGCCGAATAAAATCAAACACTAAAACCTCGCCATTACGCAAGCCGGCAAATAAAAGCGGGTAGCCAGCCGGACAATGAATACTATAAACCGATGTAGCCACCGGAAACATCACCTTGATAAAAGCATTGTTTTTCAGGCTCCATTCTACCAAACCTTTATCATTCCCGGCGGTAAAAATAATGCCTGGCTTTTGCGAAACAGCTAAAGCGTAAATTGGGTTGTTATGGCCGGGAAGTTCTGCGGATTTTTCGACTTGCATTTTCTGCAACTTATTATTTATGCCTGGCTTCCAGATTCTTAGCGATTTTTTCCAGGCTGAGGTTTTTCTCACGCAGTAAAAACAGCAAATGGAAAACCAGGTCTGATGCTTCGTTTACCAGGTCAAATTCTGTTTCGGCCAAAGCGGCAATTACGGTTTCTACGCCTTCTTCGCCAACTTTTTGCGCAATTTTATTCAAGCCTTTTTTGCGCATTTTATTAATGTACGAACCTTCCTGCGGGTTTTCGTAACGGTCGCTGATGATGTTTTCCAGTTGCAAAATAAAGTTTTGATTATATTCGGTTTGGAAGCAACTGCGCGAACCCGTATGACAAGTTGGGCCATCAGCTTTTGCTTTAATTAAAATCGTATCCTGATCGCAATCCAGATATACTTCTTTTACATGCAAAAAATTGCCACTGGTTTCGCCTTTCGTCCACAAACGGTTTTTGGAACGGGAAAAGAAAGTAACTATATTTTCAGCTTTGGTTTTATCGTACGCTTCCTGGTTCATATAACCCAGCATCAGCACTTCCAGCGTTTGTTCATCCTGAACGATTACAGGAATGAGACCGGTATTTTTATCAAAATTCATAATTTTTTATTGCTAAAAGAAGCATTCTGTTTGTGATCAGATCCTTACTTCAATACTATTCTGCTTCAACGTTTGCTTCAAATCCGGAATCAAAATCTCCCCATAATGAAAAACCGAAGCAGCCAAAGCGGCATCAACACCAGCATTTTTAAAAACATCCACAAAATGCTGCTGGTTTCCTGCGCCGCCGGAAGCAATCAGCGGAATGCTGATCTGATCATTAATTTGTTTGAGAAACTCACAATCAAATCCAGCTTTTGTGCCATCATGATCCATGGAAGTCAGCAGGATTTCGCCTGCACCTCGGCTTTCTGCTTCTTTTATCCAGTTAAAAGTTTCGAGTTCTGTTGCGATGCGGCCACCGTTTAAATGCACCAGATTTTGATTGCCGACACGTCGCGTATCAACTGCAATTACCACAAACTGCACACCGAAAGTTTTAGCCAGCTCGTCAATTAGTTTTGGATTACGGACAGCTGCCGAATTGATTGAAATTTTATCAGCACCGGAATTTAATAAAATATCCGCATCAGCAATTTCATTAATGCCGCCGCCAATGGTAAACGGAATGTTTACGTTTCGGGCAACTGCTTTTACCAGTTCGACCATCGTTTTCCGCCGTTCGTGTGTGGCTGTTATGTCGAGAAAAACCAGTTCATCCGCACCTTGCTTCGAGTATTGCCAGGCCAGTTCTACCGGATCACCGGCATCGCGCAAATCAACAAAGTTTACGCCTTTTACAGTTCGGCCATCTTTTACATCCAGGCAGGGAACAATACGTTTAGCTAACATCTGCGGTTATAAACTTGCCATGGATTTTAAATTCCATTCCTGGATTTCCTCGATCGAGATCCGGTTTTCGTAGATTGCCTTGCCAACTACGCAAGATTCTACGTTGATTTCACTCAGTTTTTCGATGTCTTCCATCGAGCTTACGCCTCCTGAAGCAATTAATTTTATAAAGGGAGAATGGTCCAGCAGTTTACTATAAAGCTCTACAGCTGCACCACCTAATTTGCCATCTTTATTAATATCGGTACACAAGAAACGAAAAAATCCCAGATGCAGGCACCGGTCTATATAATCCATCAGTTTCACCGGCGAACTTTCCATCCAGCCAGAATATTTGATCACCTCATCCAACACGTCAATAGCAATGATAACATGGTCAGCGCAGTTTTTTTTGCCGATAAAAGAAGTACTCAGTTCATCCAAAAATGCAGGATTGGTAATGGCTTGCGTGCCCACAATTACCCGATGGATGCCAGCTTCGAGCAGTTCTTTTACTTTTTCAATGCTGCGTACACCACCTCCATATTGCACTTTCATAGCTGTTTTATGAATGATTTTAGCCAGATATTCCTGATTGCTGAAATCACCTTTAGCACCATTCAAATCAATAATGTGGATAAAATCTGTTCCGTTGGATTGATATCTTTCAATCATTTCTTCCAGCGTAACGTCGTAATTAGTTACCTGCTGATAATCACCTTCACGCAAACGAACTACTTTTTTATCCAGAATATCAATGGCGGGAATGATGTACATTTTATTTTTTAACATTAAAGATGGGCAAAATTGGTTAACAGCGTTTCGCCAGCTGCGCCTGATTTTTCAGGATGGAACTGAACACCATAAAAATTATTTTTTTTGATAGCAGCAGAAAACTCAACACCGTATTGTGTTGATGCTAAGGTATATAAATTATTGTACTCAATAAAATAAGAATGGACGAAGTAAAAATAAGCTTCCTGATCAATATTTTCAAACAGGTCTTCCATTTCTTTAGGATGAACCTGGTTCCAGCCGGTATGCGGGATTTTTAAGTTATGTTCTTCCTGAAAGCGTAGTGTTTTTACCGGCACAATATTTAGTAAGTCTGCATTTCCTTCTTCCGAAAAAGAAGTGATCAATTGCATTCCTACACAAATTCCCAAAACAGGTTTGGTTAATTTTCGGATGGTAGGCACTAAACCAGTACTTTCCAGTTTTTCCATCGCTGCACCAGCATGGCCAACGCCCGGAATAATATATCGGTTGTATTGCTCAAAATCACTTTCATGCGAAATCATGCCATATTCAATTCCTAAACGGTCAAGTGCTGCCGTTAATGAAAAAATATTCCCGGCTCCGTATTGAATTATTCCAATCATTTTTATGTTGATAAAAGAAGCATGAAAAAAGCTTTGATTAACTTTATGCTGATTTACAAAATGCCTTTTGTACTTGGCAAAACCATGTTATTCACATCACGTTTAACCGCCATTTTGATGGCTTTTGCAAAAGCTTTAAAAATCGATTCTATTTTATGATGCTCGTTTTCGCCTTCTGCTTTGATGTTGAGGTTGCATTTGGCCGCATCAGAAAAGGATTTGAAAAAATGATAGAACATTTCTGTTGGCATTTCTCCGATTTTTTCCCTGTTAAAAACAGCATCCCAAACAATCCAGTTCCGGCCACCAAAATCGATGGCAACCTGCGCCAAACAATCGTCCATCGGCAGCAAAAAGCCGTAACGACCGATACCTTTTTTATCGCCTAAAACTTGTGCAAAAGCTTCGCCCAAAGCAATTCCTGTATCTTCAATCGTATGATGTTCGTCAATATGTAAATCTCCTTTGGCTTCAATTTCCAGATCGATGCTCCCATGTTTTGCAATTTGATCCAGCATGTGATCAAAGAAATGTAAGCCTGTCGAAACTCTGGCTTCCCCTTTTCCATCCAGGTTTAGTTTGATGAAAATATCGGTTTCTTTAGTTTGTCGGCGATGTTCGATTTCGCGCTGACCAACTTTCAGAAACTCATAAATCTTTTCCCAATCCGCAGTTTCCAGAGCAATAACCGGTTTTAATTCTTCCGGATTCTTTCCTGAAAATTCCGATCCACCCAAATTAGTCTGGTTGTTTAACCAAATGGCTTTTGCACCCAGATTCTTTGCAAGGATGACATCATTCAAACGATCACCGATTACAAAAGAATCTTTTAAATCATATTCGTCCCGGTCGAAATATTTGGTGAGCAAAGCTGTTCCCGGTTTACGGGTGGGCGCGTTATCTTTTGCAAAAGTGCGGTCAATAATTACATCCGAAAAAGCTACACCTTCATTTTTAAGCGTATGAAGGATGAAATTTTGTACAGGCCAAAAAGTATCTTCCGGATAAATTTCCGTTCCTAAACCATCTTGATTGCTCACCATTACCAGTTCAAAATCAAGTTCTTTGGCAATTTTAGGTAGGTATTGCAGCATTTTCGGATAAAATTCCAGCTTGGCAAAAGAATCGATCTGTTCGTCTTCCGGCTCGGTAATCAGCGTGCCGTCGCGGTCAATAAATAAGAGTTTTTTCATGCTTTAATAACCTTCTAATACCAATAACAATTGTCTGTTTTCCTGTGGCGTACCAATGGTAATCCGTAAACAACCTTCGCACAACTCAACCTTAGACCGATCCCTAACGATAATGCCACGTTCCACCAAAAACTGATAAATCTCTTTTGGCGATACTGTTTTTACCAGTATAAAATTGGCGTCGGAAGGATAAATGTCGATCACGAAATTCAGGTTTTTCAGGCCAAGTACTAATTTATCACGTTCCAGCAGTGTTTCTTTAATCCAGGAATTCACCTGATCGATGTTTTCCAGCGCCTGCAAAGCCAGATTTTGCGAAGCTTCATTCACATTATAAGGCGGTTTTACGCGGTTAAAAACCTCAATAATTTCTTCGGAAGCAAAAGCCATCCCGATGCGCAAACCTGCTAACCCCCAAGCTTTGGAAAGCGTTTGTAAAACTACTAGATTACCGTATTCGGTCAGTTCCTGAATAAAACTTTTTTGTCTGCTGTAATTGATATATGCTTCATCAACCACTACAACTCCGTCGAAATTAGCCAGCAGCGTTTCCACATCTTCCCGGTTAATCGAATTTCCGGTTGGATTATTCGGCGAACAAACAAAAATCAGCTTGGTATTTGGGTTGATCGCTTCTGCAATTCCTTCCATATTTAGCTGATATTCAGAAATTAACGGAATATTTTGAACGGAAATATCATTGATGCTTGCCGAAACCTGATACATGCCATAAGTTGGCGGAACCAGAATTACATTATCAATTCCCGGCCGGCAAAAACTTCGGAACAAAATATCAATCGCTTCATCACTGCCATTTCCCAAAAAAATATTGCGTGGCGGTACTCCTTTTATAGCTGTAATTTTTTGTTTTACTGCCAATTGTAAAGGATCCGGATAACGGTTGTAATTGGTTTCCAGCGGAGAACCGTACGCGTTTTCATTCGCATCCAGGTAAATACTGGCTTCACCCTGAAATTCATCACGGGCGGAAGAATAGGGCGTGAGGTTTTTAATGTTTTCCCGAAGGAGATTTTGAAGATTGAAACTCATGGTTTTATGTTTTTCCTCCTTTGTCATTTCAACTGTAAGGAGAAATCTTCTTTCAATTTGTGGTTCTTTTTTTAGATGAAAAGCTCTCGCTGCGGTCGGCAGGACAACAAAAATTATTGCTTTAACCTTACTGTTACCGCGTTTTTATGCGCTTGCAAACCTTCCAGTTCTGCCAATATTTCTACTGTTTTTCCGATGTTTTGAATACCATTTTCCGTAATATGCTGAAAAGTAATTTTCTTCACAAAAGAATCTACCGAAACGCCGGAATAAGCTCTGGCATAAGCACTTGTAGGCAATGTATGATTCGTTCCGGAAGCATAATCACCAGCACTTTCCGGCGTTAAATTCCCCAGGAAAACAGAACCTGCGTTGATGATTTGATCCGTTATTTGCTGCCATTTATCTGTTGCCAGAATCAAATGTTCCGGCGCATATTGATTGCTAAAATTCATCGCTTCCAATAAATTGCCGGTAAAAACAGCATACGAATTAGCGATTGCTTTTTGAGTGATTTCGGCGCGAGGTAAAACCGGCAACTGCTTTTTTAATTCCGCAATCGTTTCATCAATCAGTTTTTGAGAAGTGGAAACCAGCACCGATTGGCTGTCTACACCGTGTTCCGCCTGCGCCAGTAAATCGGCAGCCACAAAAACCGGATTGGCACTTTCATCTGCAATAATCAAAACTTCCGATGGCCCGGCCGGCATATCAATCGCGGTAACCGTTGTGGATTGAATAATGGTTTTTGCTTTGGTAACGTACTGATTTCCAGGACCAAAAATTTTGTCCGCTTTTGGGATGCTTTCCGTGCCGTAAGCCATTGCTGCAATTGCTTGCGCACCTCCAACTAAAAACACTTTTTTAACGCCTAAAAGCTGCGCCACATAAGCAATGTAAGGATTTATTTTTCCGTCTTTTTGTGGCGGAGAGCAAACCACAATTTCTTTACAACCAGCAATTTTTGCCGGAATGCCGAGCATCAAAAACGTACTTGGCAAAACTGCCGTACCGCCGGGAATGTATAAACCAACTTTTTCAATTGGCCGCAACTCGCGCCAGCAGGTAACACCGGGCATGGTTTCTACTTTTTCTTCGGTGTGAAATTGGGTTTGATGGAATTTATATATGTTTTGATATGCTGTTTTTATCGCCTCTTTTTGCTCATCAGAAACCTTTTTGGCTAATTCAGCAATTTCTTTTTCATCGGTAAACAAAGCATCTAAAATTACTTTGTCAAATTGTGAAGCATAATCGCGCAATGCCTGGTCGCCATTTTGTTTTACGTTTGCCAGAATGTTTTCTACCGTTTCCCGAATCTCGTTTCCTGCATCGGTATTACGCAACGTCAGCTGTTGTAATTCTGCCTGAGTGAGTTTAGAATAATTATAATCTTTCAACATAATTCACCAATTTTTTGCCTGGTAAAAACAGTATTACAGGATAATTTTTTCAATCGGCATTACCACAATTCCTTGTGCGCCGGCTGTTTTCAGTTCGCTGATTTTGTTCCAGAAATCACGTTCCGGAATAACGGTATGAACTGCAACCCAGCCGCTTTCGGCCAGCGGAATTACGCTCGGGCTTTTTACGCCCGGCAATAATTTCAGGATTTGCGGCAAGCAATGTTCCGGCACGTTCAAAACCACATATTTGGTTTCTTTGGCGCGCAAAACCGATTGGATGCGCTGGATCAGTTCCTGCACGTGTTCATTATTTTCTTCACCTTTCCGGCCGATCAAAACAGCTTCCGAAGAAATCACATCCGCAAAAGGTTTCAAGCCATTGCTTTTTAAGGTTCCACCGGTAGAAACAATATCGAAAATGGCATCACTCAAACCTAAACCCGGACTAATTTCTACAGAGCCGGAAATGGTGCGAATATCAGCCTGAATATTATTTTCTTTCAAGAATTTCTCCAGAATAACAGGGTAGGAGGTGGCGATGGATTTGCCTTGCAGCTGTTTAAGTTCTACTACTTCGCTGTTATTTGGCAATGCTATTTTTAGCGTGCATTTTCCGAAACCCAAACGTTGCAGATAGCTTACATCAACCTCGGTTTCCATAATTACGTTTTCGCCAACAATTCCTAAATCTGCAATACCGTCCTGCACGTATTCCGGAATGTCATCATCGCGCAAAAACAGAATTTCCAATGGAAAATTGGAGACCGGTGAGATGAGCGAACTTTTATAGTTTTCGAAAGATAATCCGCAGTTTTTTAATAATTCGACAGATTTTTCATTGAGGCGGCCAGATTTCTGGATCGCTATTTTAAGTGGTTTCAAAGGATTGTGGGTTGGATAACAAAAGAAGAATTAATATTTCGTGCAAAATCAAATCAAACTTGAGATGAATGATGATGGAGATGCAGTAATGTGAAATATTTTTTCATGTTGTTTTGGCTTCAAAAGAAGCTGGCGCAAATATAGAAATTTTGTTAAAAAGAGGTTGTGTTAATCAGTATTTATAGACAAAACTTCTTTTTTTAATTCTTTTAAGTGACGATTAATGATCGCCCAAATTATTGAATTATCAATACTATCATATGCATGAATAATTCGGTTTCTAAATCCTATAATTTGCTTATCGTTTTGAATTATAATATTAGGATCAGATTTTCGCAGTTGTGTTAAGGCTTCTCCAATAATACCTAATTGTCTTTCAACTGCACTTTGGGTTTTACGATCATTATTATAAATATTGAAATCGTTAATTCCAATAGTAAATTCTTCAATTAAAGTAATGGCCACTAAAATATCAGAAAGATATTTTTTGCTCTTTTCCATCATAAATTAAGATTTTCGTAGCATCAATGTTTCTTCTAAGAACCGGATTTTTAATGGATGCGTTAGTTAAGAGATCAACTTTTCTATGAAAAAAATCTTCAAACTTATCCCAAATATTCATTAAATTTTCTCCTCGTTCGATTGGATCATCATTCTGAATTTCGATGAGCAAATCTATATCGCTGGTTTCTTCATTAAAATCAGTATTTATGGCTGAACCAAATGCATACAATGTTATTACATTATGATTTTTGCATAATGCTATGAATTCTGACAGCTTTATTTGTATCGACTCTTTCAAATTCATATTGCTAAGATAATATTAAAAAAACAGGATACACTTGCCCTAATGTTTTTTACCTGCTAAAAGAAGCAAGCACTTTCTGCACCGTGCCGTCCATCCCTTTGGTTTGAATCCAGCGGACAACCATCACCAGATCATGCTCCGGATCAACATAAATGATGTTATTGCCATTTCCAATATGTACAAAAGCTGAAACGGGAGCATGAGGAAGCAGCTTTTTATCCGTGTTTAAAAACCAGTTCATGTAACCGTAGCCCGTATTGGCCGTGGTTGGCGTTAAGGCTTGTTTTATCCAGCTTTCGGCAATTAACTGTTTGCCGTTCCAGTTGCCGCGGTGCAAAGTCAGCAAGCCAAAACGGGCCATATCATAAGCATTGATAAACATGCCGCCGCCAAAATGTCCGCCGCCGCTTACGGATTGTACCGCTTGCCCATCCAGCACGATCCAGGAGTTGCGGTAGCCGTACCAGCGCCAGGTGTTTGATGCACCGATCGGGTCCATAATATATTCTTTCAAAACTTTCGGTAACGGTTGTCGCCAAACATTTGTGGCCGCCAGTGCTAAAGCATTTACGCGTGTATCGTTGTATTTCCAAACGGTTCCCGGCTCGTTTCTTTTCCGGTTGATCCAAGTGCTGGCTTCACCTTGCGGACGATCAGCCCAGTCCGGTTTGCCCCAAAGCGTGCCTTCCCAATCGCTGGTTTGGCGCAGCATCACATCCCAGGTTAGTTTTTTGTTGTGCGGAGAAGCAAAAGGATACAGCATTTGCGGTTTGCCTAAATCTTCTGCCGGGCGGTTAATTTCGGTTGGATTATAAACTTCAATCGGTGGAACATATTTGTAAACTGAATCCTGCACGCTTTTAATCAAACCTTTTTCAACAGCTAAACCAATAATAGTAGAAAGGAAGCTTTTGGTTACACTGTGTGTCATGTCCACGCGCAAAGGATCGCCCCATTCTGCCACGATCATTCCTTTATAAATGATGATTCCGTTTGGATCGCCGCGATCTGCAAACGGACCGATCCCTTCGCCAAATGGTTCTTTGCCAAAAGAAAGCGCCTGCGAAATTTCCATGTTTCGTGGTTCTTTTGCTTCGTTCCGGATAGCGAAAGCAATGGCAGCCCGTAAACTATCCGGATTTAAACCCAATTGTTGCGGCGTTTGATGTGCCCAGCTTCCGGCAGGTGGAAAATAATCTGTATTGTTTTTTTGGTTTCTACGCTGCGCAGAAGCGGTAAAGTTTATGCTGGTAAAAACAGTAAGGAGGAGTAGGGTTTTAATCATTAGCGATAAATTCTGATTGAATTATAATTGGTGAGGATTAAGAACCTTAATGCCACCTATGTTTTTGAAATCAGTTGTATTTCTTGTAATTAACGTAAATCCATGTACTAAAGCTGTTGCTGTAATGATTGCGTCAGGTAGTTTGATTTTATATAGTTTACGAACAGCTATAGTGCGGTCTGCAATTGCTGAAGTGAGTTCAACAATATCAACATCGTTTGTAAAGTTTTTTAATAACTGATAATGCTCGGGAGGTGCATTAAATACCAAGAGTTCAATCTTGGTAATGATAGAAATATTGTCTTTCGTATCTAAAATTTCATTCATTAAAGCCAAGCCAGGAGCAGGCAGTTTATTTTCAAAATAATCAATTATGACATTTGTGTCTATCAAACATTGCGGTCGTTCCATTCATCCCGGCTTTGAATAACGTGCTTTCTTAGTTCATCTGCTACATCGGAAGGCAGTTTACCGGCATATTTTTCAGAGATTTTATCTTTTTTTGGTATGTTTTCTTCCAGCACTTTAATCAAATCAAGCGCTTCCATTTCGTGTAAAAGTCCAATTGCTTTATGATTGGTAAGCTGTATCAGCAATGTTTCCATAATCTGTTTCTATTAGTGTTTAAATATAGTTAAGATAATCCGAGTTTTTATTGATGCTGACAACACACTATTTTATGCCGATAAAAACAGCATCAGTCAATCAAAACTTCTTTGCCTCGTTCCAGTAAATATCCATTTCTGCCAGCGTCATATCTTGTAATTCCCTGCCATTTTCTTTAGCTTTTTGTTCCAGGTACTGGAAACGTTTGATAAACTTTTTATTCGTTTTCTCCAAAGCATTTTCTGGGTTGATGTTGATGAAACGCGCATAATTAATCAGCGAAAATAGCAAATCACCAAACTCGCCTTCTGCTTTTTCTTGGTCGATGGATGCTTCGTTTAGCACGTTAAATTCATCCTTAAATTCCTGCAATTCTTCTTCCACTTTTTCCCAAACCTGATCTTTGTTATCCCAGTCAAAACCAACGCCACGTGCTTTTTCCTGTATCCGCGAAGCTTTAACCAAAGCCGGAAGCGAAGCAGGAACGCCGCCCAGAACCGATTTATTTCCTTCTTTCAGTTTCAGTTTTTCCCAGTTGCGTTTTACGTCCTGCTCATCATTCACTTCTACATCACTGTAAATATGCGGGTGGCGATGGATC
Source organism: Janthinobacterium lividum (assembly GCA_050954285.1). Lineage (GTDB taxonomy): Bacteria > Bacteroidota > Bacteroidia > Sphingobacteriales > Sphingobacteriaceae > Mucilaginibacter_A. The sequence continues at coordinate 35,203 of JBPBPL010000013.1, forward strand.
AGTTTCTCACAAACACCATTCAACACATCGGTAATATCAAAATCACCTTTTTCGGAAGCGATGCGCGCATAAAAAACCAGATGCATCATCACGTCGCCCAATTCTTTCTTGATTTCCTGCTGGTCGCCTTCCAAAATGGCATCGGCCAGTTCGTAAGTTTCTTCAATGGTGAGATGCCGGAGCGTTTCCATCGTCTGTTTTTTATCCCATGGACAATTTTCGCGGAGATCATTCAAAACGTTTAACAAACGATCGAAAGCAGTTGCAGGAGTTTGGGTAGCAGGAGGAATGGGTAAAGCCATGATTTTAATTTGAAAGCAAAAATAAAGTTTATTTATTTATACCAGTTTTTTACCTGTAAAAACAGTATGATAAAACGGATGGAAAATAAAAAATCCCGATGTTTCTCAACATCAGGATTTTTTGAAAATCAGGTAAACCGATTATTATAATTGTATAAACAATTGTTCTTTACCGCGACGAACTTTTTTCGCCTGCGCTAATGGGTCGTTTGCTTCATCACGATAACCCAGCGGCATAATTGTTACGGCGTGCAACCCTTTTGCTTGCAACTCTAAAACAGTATCCAAACCAATGGCATCAAAACCTTCCATTGGTGTGGCATCAACTTTTAATTCTGCAGCAGCAGCCAGCCCGATTCCAAAAGCAAGATAAGCTTGTTTGGCAGCCCAGTTAGACCGTTGTTCCGGTGTTAAACGTTCCACCAAACCAGCGATCAAACCTTTAAAGCCAGCTAGGGTTGCTACATCAACGCTTCTTTCTTTGGCAACATCAGCCATGTAAGCATCAATTTGTTGTTCGGTAATATCTGTCCAGGCAGCAAAAACCAGCAGGTGCGAAGCTTCAAATATTTGCGGCTGATTGTAGGCAACCGGCTGAATTTTCTTACGCAATTCTTCGTTCTCAATTACTAAAACAGTAAAGGGTTGTAAACCATAAGAACTTGGCGCAAGGCGGATTGCTTCTAAAATCTGATCAATTTTTTCTTGCGGAACTTTTTGTCCGTTCATTCTTTTGGTGGCATAGCGCCAGTTTAAATTTTCTATCAGGCTCATTATATGTTTGTTAATTTATTTGCAGTTTTAATTGATCTTCCAACAGTTAAACCAGTACAAACATAATATTAACAATGTTACAACGCTTAATTTAGATTAAGAAGAACAGACGTTGACTTTTGCATGATAAAAACAGCATTAAAGTTTAGTAGCACGAAGCATTTCCCGTTTACCTAAAGCTCCAGGTGCTTTTTCAACTTTAAAATTCAAAGCTTTCAACTGGCGTTTCAGGTTTCCGGTGATGGCATACGTAACGAAAACGCCGCCAAGTTTTAAAAATGAAACCGTGTGTGCAATCACTTCTTCAGTCCACATTTCCGGCTGGAAAGCAGCGGCAAAAGCATCAAAATAAATCACATCAAATAATTGTGGCGATTCAAAATTGAGCAAGTCCCGATGTACCAGTTCCAGCTCGCAAAGGGCGTTTATTTTTACTTTGTGATTGATGGTGGAAGGATACATGCCCTGGAAACTTTCCCATAAGGCTGCGCTGATATACTGATCGTAACCCGTTTGCTTAATCAGTTCTGTATTCAGCGGGAAAGCTTCAATGCCAACATAATCCAGTTTGATTTGCTGTTGCGTGCAATAATCTGCCGAAAGCAAAAAATTTAGTCCGGTTCCTAAACCAACTTCCAGCACGGTAACTGCTGATGCTTCTTTTACCGATAAAAAATACTGCAAGCCGGATTGTAGGAAAACGTGCTGGCTTTCCTGTAAAGCGCCGTGGTGGGAGTGGTAATTTTCGCCAACTTCTGAGTTAAATATGGTGTTGGAACCGTCGGCGGTTTGGATGAGTTGGAGCATTTATTATTTCAACTACTGGTTTGTCACTTTTGTACTTTGCTGACGCAAATACGCTTGGATTTCAGGCAATGTCATATTAAAAATATCTTTTGATATTTTTTCTTTAATTGTTCTGAAAGTTTTTACAGTGTCAAACTCCTTTTCTTTAATCTGTTGTTTTGTCTTCATAACCAATAATATCTTTAGGCGACCGTATTTCTATTGCGCTATAACCTTGACGTAAATTTACAGAATTGTAACCTCTTATTCTATAAACATTAACGATGTGCTTAAAATTCCAACTGACTAAAATATCAGCTTTGTGAATTGTTGCCAAAGCAATGTGTACACAATCATCAAAACTCGTTTCTCCAACTACTTTTTCTAATACGTATTGCCGCGCTAAGTGTAAACTTTCATCAGACATTTGAATAAATTCCAAGTGAGCCACTGGCAAGGTTGTAAAATAATCCCTAACTCTTTGAGGTGCATTATCGAGTTCTCCAATGGTTAAATCAGAATACATGCAGGTGATTTCTCCTAACTTGACTTTTTCGAAAAGTTGAAGTGTTGGTTCATCAAATTCAATATCATAAACACCACCAAAAACTGAAGTGTCAAAATAGAAGCGTTGTTTTAGTTTATGCATTTAGAAAATTTGATGCTTCGTTTATTGATAAAAATATCGGTAAATAAAAAGAGAATTTCAATACAAAACTGAATCTGTATATAATTAACTATTAACTTTTTTAAATTTATTTATTAAATACTTTGCTTGGTAGTCTAATTCAGGAAATAGGGTGCTTTCGTTTATCCCAAGAATTTCAAGTTCATTTAGTATTTTTTGTTTTTTTGCGGCGGGTATTTTTAAATTCAGATGAGGGATTTTACTGTTCATTATCCAATCTCTTGGAACTGTTGCTTGTCTTTGTTTATTTGCATCAATCCCAAAGATTAAGAATGAACCATTCTGCTTAAGAATTCTTGGATTGTCAAGTTTGACCTTGACTGCAAATACTCTTTCCACGTCATTAGGATTTATTATTTCTTTAAAATATGGCTTTTCTTCTTTTATATCATGATGTAAAAAAGAAATATTTGTTAGCATGTTAAAGTCAGAAATTGTAATTCCTGAATAATTCTCAATATTAAATGGTATCGGTCTTTTTGCAATATTTGAAAGAACGCTTACAGTATCAGAGTCATAAAATTTAATTTCGTTTTTAGATATTCTAAGATATAATACTTCTCCGTCAATTTCTTTATTGGAACTACATGCAAAGAATAAAGCTACTAAAGGATTTGATGTTAGATCAAGAAGCCGAGTTGGTACTCCATAATGTTGCATTTTAACAAGTTTTTCAATTGTTGTGTTTAGACCTTGAAATTCTTGTGGGATTCTTAATATTATTTCTCGAAAAATCTTGTCCTCACTATCGATCAAGCCTTCTCTATAAATTGTTGGGGTAAGTTCATAGCTTGAATTAGAATGTCCACGAAAAAAGTTTTCAAAATCATCTTCCTTTCCTAATCGTTTGATCTCATTTATAAATTTTGTTACATCTTTTATCATTACTATGCTAATTTGGAAAAATAGTTTATATCATCAAAGTAGAATTACAAACCAAAAAAAGCCCGCAACCTTACGATCACGAGCTTCTTTTACCACTATAAAATCCTAAATCAAATTACCACATCCGAATCCGGTCTTCCGGTTTCTTGTATAATTTATCACCAGGTTTCACATCAAAAGCTGTGTACCAGGCATCCATATTTACAGGCGCACCGATCGCACGGTATTGTGTAGGTGAATGCGGATCGGTTACCACTTGCTGGGCAGCAGTTTCTGATAACATTTTACCTCTCCAAACTTGTGCCCACGACAAAAAGAAACGTTGATCTGGTGTAAAACCGTCAATTTTTTCGTTGCCCTGGCCTTGTTTGGTTAGTTTGAAAGCGGTGTAAGCCACGTTCAAGCCGCCCAAATCGCCAATGTTTTCGCCCATGGTTAATTTGCCATTCACGTGAATGGTATCTAAAATGGTGTAAGCATCAAACTGCTGGCCTAAAGCACCAGTTTTTGCTTCAAACTTTTTACGGTCTTCTGCCGTCCACCAGTTGCGCAACGTTCCGTCTTTATCGTACTGGCTTCCCTGATCGTCAAAACCATGAGACATTTCATGGCCGATAACCGCACCAATTCCACCATAATTTACCGCATCATCCGCATTTGGATCAAAGAACGGGAACTGTAAAATTCCAGCCGGAAACACAATTTCATTCATCACCGGGCTATAATAGGCGTTAACGGTTGGCGGCGTCATGCCCCACAGCGTGCGGTCAACCGGTTTGCCCAACTTTTTCACATTGTCATCATAACCCCATTTACTGGCGTTACGCACATTTTGGAAGTAAGTGTTCCGGTTAATTTCTAAACCGGTATAGGTTTCCCAATGGTTTGGATAACCGATTTTTGGGGTGAAAGCATTCAGTTTGGCCAAAGCTTTTTGCTTGGTCGCATCACTCATCCAATCCAGTTTACTGATGCGGATAGCGTAAGCTTTACGCAAATTGCTCACCAGTACTTCCATGCGGGCTTTTGCTTCCGGCGTAAAATATTCTTTTACGTACAATTGTCCAAGCAATTCACCAACGGTACCATCTGTTGCAGATGACATGCGTTGCCAGCGTGGCGTTTGCACTTTTTGTCCGCTTAAAACCTGACTGTAAGCAAAACCTGCTTTAACAAAAGGTGAACTCAATAAAGAAGCAGAATTTCTTAAAAGGTTCCATTGCAGATAGGTTTTCCAATCGGCAACCGATGTAGCAGTCAACAAACCATTTAAATCAGTAAAAAATTTAGGCTGACCAACCAGAACAGAATCCTGACCTGTCACCTTCATTTTTGCCATCAAATCAACCCAGTTTAAGGTTGGTGTGGTTTTGTTGAAATCAGCTACGGCAAATTTATTGTAGGTTTTCTGCGGATTGCGTAATTCCAATCTGGTCATTTGCGCGGTGGCCAATGCTTTTTCGATATTGAAAACCGTTTCTGCATTTTTTTGTGCCGTTGCCTGGTCAGTACCTGTTAAAGTAAATAAAGTTGTAATGTAGTTTTTATAAGCAGTTTGGATTTTTTGAACCCGCGCATCACTTTTCAAATAATAATCACGATCCGGCAAAGATGTGCCACCTTGGCGCAGATTCACCACCATTTGGTTCGGATTTTTACTATCCTGACCGATACCAAAACCAAACATTGGCGAGCCGATACCATTGGTGCGCATGTAAGCCACTTCATCCAAAACGCCTTTCAAATCTTTGATCTGGTTGATTTTTTCCATATCCGGTTTAATCGGAGAGTAACCCAATTTCTCGATGGTAACACTATCCATTCCGGCAGCATAAAAATCGCCAACACGTTTTTCTATCGATCCCGGCGCAGCATTTTTATCAGCTTCTGCTTTTTTCAATAGTGATTGCACGGCGTTAATGTTAAAATCGCGCAGCTGCATAAAACTTCCCCAGCTGGTTTCTTTTGCCGGGATGGTATTGTTTTTTAACCACGTTCCGTTCGCATATTCAAAAAAATTATCGCCCGGTTTTACAGAAAGGTCCATGTTGGCACGGTCGATAAACTTTTTTGGCGGAGCAGATTTGGTACCTTTTATTGGCGCACCGCTGCCAGCCATCGCGTTCACCGAAAGCAAAACCGCGCTTGTCATCACTAATCCTGAATACTTCAACTTCATCATTTAAAAATTAATTGCTGTTTTAATTAAATGTTAAATATAGACAATAAAAAAAGGGTGGTAAAAGAAGCATGAAGCCAAATGTGATACTGTTTTTATCTGCCTAAAATTGAAATATTGTAGTTAAATGATTTATAATCAGTACTTTATGTTGATTGAAGTCAAACAAAGAAATTGATTATTCAACCCGTATTTGTTTTCTTACTGAATTGTAAAAATATTGTGATTGTTAAGTTTGGATTGATATTGATTTCGTTTTCCATGCAAATGCTTCTTTTATCAACCTTTTTTATGGATTGGCTTTCGTCAAAAAATCAGCATAAAACCTATTTTTGCGCTTTAATTTATGCTGATAAAATAACCGCGTGGAAATCCCTACAAAATATAATCCGAAAGAAACCGAAAATAAATGGTACCAATATTGGCTCGATCATGGCTTTTTTAAATCCGTGCCCGATGATCGCGAGCCGTACACCATCGTGATTCCGCCGCCAAACGTAACCGGCGTTTTGCACATGGGCCACATGCTCAACAATACTATCCAGGATGTTTTGGTACGAAGGGCAAGGATGCAAGGCAAAAACGCGTGCTGGGTTCCGGGAACGGATCATGCTTCCATCGCTACCGAAGCGAAAGTGGTTGCCATGCTGAAAGAACGCGGCATCGCTAAAAAAGACCTTTCGCGCGAAGAATTTTTGAGCTATGCCTGGGAATGGAAAGAAAAATACGGCGGCATCATTTTAGATCAGTTAAAGAAACTCGGTGCCAGCTGTGATTGGGATAGAACCAAATTTACGATGGACCCGGACATGAGCGAAGGTGTAATCGATACTTTTATCCATTTGTATAAAAAAGGCTGGATTTACCGCGGTGTGCGCATGGTCAACTGGGATCCGCAGGGAAAAACTGCGGTTTCTGATGAAGAAGTGATCCGGAAAGAAGTGAACCAGAAGCTGTATTATATCAAATATAACATTGCAGGAACCACTGATGCAACTGCTCAATACCTAACCATCGCCACTACTCGTCCGGAAACCATTATGGCTGATGCAGCAATCTGTATCAACCCGAATGATGAACGTTATGCTTCTTTTATCGGCAAAAAAGTGGTGATACCATTAATTAACCGGGAAATCCCGATTATTCTGGATGATTATGTAGAAATGGATTTCGGTACCGGTTGTTTAAAAGTAACGCCGGCACACGATCTGAATGATTATAATCTCGGTATCAAGCACAATTTGCCTGTTGTAGATATTTTGAACGATGATGGCACGCTGAACGAAAAAGCAGAAATATTAGTTGGTAAAGATCGTTTTGCAGCGCGAAAAGAAATTGCCAAGCTTTTGGAAGAAGCCGGACAACTGGAAAAAGTAGAAGAATATAAATCGCAGGTTGGTTTTTCGGAACGGACAGATGCGGTGATCGAACCAAAACTTTCGATGCAATGGTTTTGCAAAATGGAAGAAATGGCCGGCCCGGCGCTGGATTATGTTTTGAATGGAGAAGTAAAACTGATTCCCGAAAAATTCACCAATACTTACAAGCATTGGATGGAAAATGTGAAGGATTGGTGCATCAGTCGGCAACTGTGGTGGGGCCAGCAGATTCCGGCCTGGTATTTACCAAACGGACAATTTGTAGTTGCCAAAACCCGCGAAGAAGCTTTTGAGGAAGCGAACAAAATAAACCAGTCAGCTTTTAATCTGCAGCCTGATGATTTAAAGCAGGACGAAGACGTGGTTGATACCTGGTTTTCCAGCTGGTTGTGGCCGATTTCTGTTTTTGATCCCGGATTTTTTAGTGGTAAAAACAGCATCGGTAATGCTGATCTGCAATATTATTATCCAACCAATGATCTGGTTACCGCACCGGAAATCCTGTTTTTTTGGGTTGCGCGGATGATTATGGCCGGACATGAATTTAAAGGTGAAGCGCCGTTTAAAAATGTTTACCTGACAGGAATTGTACGCGATAAATTAGGGCGGAAAATGTCCAAATCGTTGGGCAATTCGCCTGATCCGCTGGATTTAATTGAGAAATTTGGAGCTGATGGCGTGCGTGTTGGCATGTTGTTTTCATCTCCCGCAGGAAACGATCTGATGTTTGATGAAAGCCATTGCGAACAGGGAAGGAACTTTGCAAACAAAATTTGGAACGCTTTTCGTTTGGTAAAAGGCTGGGAAGTGGATCAGAAATTGTCCAATCCAAATGAAACGGCAATTGCCTGGTTTGAAAACCGTTTTAATCAGGCTTTAACCGAAATTGAAGAAAATTTCAAACAATATCGTTTATCAGAAGCGTTGATTGCCACTTATAAACTGGTTTGGGATGATTTCTGCGCCTGGTATCTGGAAATGGTAAAACCGGTTTATCAGCACCCAATTGACGCGGCAACGTACAAAGCAACGGTAGCTTTTTTTGAAAATATTTTGAAGATTGTTCATCCGTTTATGCCTTTTTTAACGGAAGAATTATGGCATGATAACTTGTTTGGCGAGCGTGCTGAATTGGATTGTTGCATTGTTTCGCAACAACCGAAAGTTGGAGCGATCGATACAAAACTGCTTCATGAAATTAGTACGATAAAAGAAGTAGTTTCCGAAATCCGGAATACGCGCAATATCAAACAGATTTCTCCGAAAGAAGCTTTGCCGCTGGCGATTAAATCCAATTCTGCAATTGATTACAAAACTTATCAGTCTGTTTTATCCAAACTTGGAAATTTAAGCGAAGTCAGTTTCGTCCAGGATAAGCTTTCCGGAGCAGCCAGTTTTATTGCCGGAACAGATGAGTTTTTTATTGAACTGGCCAATAATATTGATGTGGAAGCAGAACGTGAACGTATTCAAAAAGAACTGGATTATTTGCAACGTTTCCTGAAATCTGTAACGGCCAAACTGTCTAACGAACGCTTTGTGCAAAATGCAAAACCTGAAATTGTAGCCAACGAGCAGCAGAAAAAAGCAGATGCGGAAGCGAAAATTGTGATGCTGGAGGAAGGTTTGGCAGGGTTGGGGTAAAAAAGAAATATTGTCCAACAAAAAAAGTGTACCGCTTAACCCGATACACTTTTTATCTTTATAAAAGAAGCATCAAACTAACGTGTATAATTTGGTGCTTCTTTAGTAATAGTGATATCGTGCGGATGCGATTCGCGAATGCCGGCAGAAGTGATCCGCACAAATTTCGCTTTCTGCAAAGCTTCGATATTGGCCGCACCACAATAACCCATACTGGCGCGCAAACCGCCGATATACTGGTACATTACTTCGGCCAGACTGCCTTTTACCGGCACGCGGCCCACAATTCCTTCGGGCACTAATTTTTTGATATCATCCTCCACATCCTGGAAATAGCGGTCTTTCGATCCTTGTTCCATGGCTTCGATAGAACCCATGCCGCGGTAAGATTTAAACCGGCGGCCTTCGTAAATAATAATTTCTCCCGGAGATTCTTCTACGCCGGCAAACAACGAACCAGCCATAATTGAACTGGCACCGGCTGCAATCGCTTTCGGAATATCCCCGGTATGTTTAATTCCGCCATCGGCAATCACCGGAACACCTGTGCCTTCCAAAGCTTTTGCACATTCATAAACGGCGTATAATTGTGGAACGCCCACGCCGGCAATAATCCGTGTGGTGCAAATAGAACCCGGACCAATACCTACTTTTACCGCATCTGCACCAGCATCGGCCAGTGCTTTTGCACCTTCGCCGGTTGCTACGTTGCCCACAATTACCTGCAAATCAGGGTATTTTGCTTTTACTTCTTTTAGCCGCTCAATTACACCTTTGGAGTGGCCGTGCGCCGTATCAATCGTAATTACATCTACGCCGGCTTTTACCAGTGCATCCACGCGTTCCAAAGTATCGGCCGTAACGCCAACGGCAGCACCTACGCGCAAACGGCCGTGCTCATCTTTACAGGCAGCTGGGTAATTTTTAAATTTCTGAATATCTTTAAACGTGATTAAACCGGTTAGTTTTCCTTCAGCATCAACCACTGGTAATTTCTCAATTTTATAGTTTTGGAGGATTTCTTCGGCTTGCTTTAAATCGGTTCCCAGCGGAGCGGTAATCAGGTTTTCCTTCGTCATTACGTCCCGAACCGGAATGCTCATGTCTTTTTGAAAACGTAAGTCCCGGTTAGTGATGATGCCCGTCAGCTTATGGTCGCCATCTACAATCGGGATGCCGCCGATCCGAAACTCCTTCATCATCTTCACGGCATCAGCAATAACCGCGTCCACTTTCAGCGTAACCGGATCCTGGATCATGCCACTTTCCGAGCGTTTTACTTTGCGCACTTCATCCGCTTGCAATGCAATGCTCAGGTTTTTATGCAGCATCCCGATGCCGCCGGCCTGCGCAATGGCAATGGCCAAAGCTGATTCTGTAACAGTATCCATCGCTGCGGAAACAATCGGTACGTTCAATTTTATTTTTCGGGTAAGGTAGGAGCGGGTATCTACATCCCGTGGCAAAACTTCGGAGTAAGCCGGAATCAGCAGCACATCGTCATACGTTAAACCTTCGGCAACAAATTTGGCAGGGTCAAGTTGCATAGCAAACAATTTTGGGGTTATTATTTGCGGGGCAAAGATACTGTTTTTACCGATAGATTTTTCTGCGGATTTAATTTAGCTGGTTCCGTTAAAAATCAACTGTAACGAGGATTATCAAAAGAATTTACTTCATCATCAACCCGAAAAAACGTATGCTTCTTTTACCACCTATAAATTGGCCTGGATATTGCAAAATGGTAAACAGACGCAGTCAGATTTAAAATTGAATGCGTTGAATTTGCTAAAAAAGTTATTTAAAGCAAAACATAATTTTTTAAGAATATATTTGTTTTGAAGAAAATAACTGTTGCCAAAGTATTTATTATTTCTGCCTGATTACAACTATATTTACAAGCCGATGTTAGATTTTGAAGATAAAAACCTGAAAACCTTTTTTTTAGCTCACAACCAGCCCATGCTGATTGCAGACGATAATTGCGAACTGATTTTGGCGATGAATGATACCGCAATTAAAATTACGGATTTTAGCGATGTGGAAATAGTGCCACAAGCTGTGGAAACAATTCTACACGCAAAAAAACAGCAACATTTATGGCTGATAAAAGAAGCATCGGCACAAAAACAATTTAAAAAAGAATTGAGCCTGATCAGCAAAACAGGTAAAATCACGTTTGTAGAAGCAGTGATTACGCCAATTTTGTATCGCGGAACGGCAGCAAGGCTTTTTACGATGACGGACATTACCGAAAAAAAATTGTACCGCAGTATGCTGGAAGACGCTTTTGAGGAAGAAATGGAGCTGCGGGCCAGAAACCAGCAGCTTAAAAAAATTGCTTATCTTAACCTGCACCTGGCACGCAAGCCGCTGGCTAATATTCTGGGTTTGGTTAATGTGATCGATCTGGCTGTTATTTCTGATCAAACGCTGGCCAAAGCGATTGGTTTTTTACGGGAAAGCGGCCAGGAGCTGAATGAGGTGATTAAAGGCATCGATCCGCAGTTGTATTGAACCGAAAATTGCAGATAATTGCTTTTCTTCGCTCCAGAATTTGTTTGCTGAAATGAAAGATTATAAAAAGTATTATTTGCTGCCCGCCTCGCCGGAAGAAGTTTATCTGGCGCTCACAAACCCTGTGAGCATCGAAATCTGGACGGGTGAACCGGTAGAAATGGTGGCCGAAGCCGGTACCGAGTTTTCTTTGTGGGAAGGCAGCATATTGGGGAAAAACCTGGAGTTTGAAGAAGGCAAAAAAATAGTGCAGCAATGGTATTTTGGTGAACAGGAACCAGCATCTATCGTAACCATCAAGCTGCATCCCGATAAGCATGGCACTTCCGCAGAGCTGAAACATATTAACATCCCGGATGAGGATTTTGAAGATATTGTAGAAGGCTGGAATACGGCTTATTTTGGTTCGCTGGAAGAATTTTTTTCCGGATTTTGATTTTCGTTAAACTTTTACACTTTTTGCCCGTCTGAAAACAATGCTTCTTTTATCAAACAAAAATTAGGATGACGACACATGCAAAAGTTATCCTGTACAGCTTTTTTTCAATTGTCTTTGCCGGAAAACTATTTGCCCAGTCCGGAAACCCTCCTGCTACAACAGCTGTTTCTGATTCTGTTAAAAGGCAACAGGACAGTTTATCAAAGCAAAAAGATATTCTGAACCTGATCCATCAGCTTTTTCACAAAAAAGGAACTGAAGACGTTTTTTCAACCCCAAAGCAGTTTAATTTTTCAATCGTGCCGTCTGTCGGTTACACGCTTTCTACCGGTTTTGCAGCGGGTTTAACAGGCAACGTGGCGTTTTTTGTGGAGCCGAAAGAACACGAGAATTTATCATCTATCAATACTAATTTGGGCTATAACCAGCACAGCCAAATTACTCTTCATGTTGGTTCCAACATCTGGACGAAAAATAATAAATACAACCTGGTGGGCGATTGGCGGTTGTATCAGTTTCCGGAAAATACTTACGGTTTGGGCAGCGCCACGTCTTCTGATAATCTGAACCCGATCAAATACGGTTTTGTGCGTTTTTACGAAACCGTTTTAAAAGAAATTGCGAAAAACTTTTACGGCGGTTTGGGCTACGCGCTGGATTATCACTTCAATATCGTGCAGAATGGGGCTGCCAGTCAGGCGGTTACCGGTTATCAGCTTTACGGCCAAACCAGCAAATCCGTTTCCTCCGGCATCACTTACAACCTGCTTTATGACAACCGTAAAAGCTCTATCAACCCGCTGAAAGGCACTTATGCCAACCTTATTTACCGGCCAAATTTAACCTGGCTGGGGAGTGACAGCAAGTGGCGGTCGCTAACTTTTGATTTCCGGAAATATGTTCCGTTATCCAAAAGCGGCAAAAGTTTGCTGGCTTTCTGGACGCTGGATGTTTTTACCCTGAGCGGCCAGCCGCCATACTTTGATTTGCCGAGCGTAGGCTGGGATATGAACGGCAATACCGGCCGCGGCTATGTGCAAGGCCGTTTTCGAGGAAAAGATATGCTATATGCCGAAGCAGAATACCGCGTTGATTTTACCAAAAACGGCTTGCTGGGCGGCGTTTTATTTGTGAACGGTGAAAGCTTTACAGATTATCCGGCTAACCGGTTTCAGCAAATCCAGCCGGGATACGGGCCAGGTTTGCGGGTTAAATTCAACAAACGGTCTGATACCAATATCTGTATCGATTACGGCATCGGGCAAAATGGTTCGCACGGGTTGTTTGTTAATCTGGGCGAGGTTTTTTAAGGCTTTGGCTGATGCTTCTTTTACCAGGTAAAAATCTGTGTTTTATTTGGGCTGAATTTTTCTTCGCGGATAACCGTTTCCAGGCTTAAAATTTTATTTTTGCTTTCCGGCCAAATTCCACCAAAAACAATCAGGTTCCGGGAAGAAATAATATGTTCAATCCTGCGCTCGTTAACCGTTTCAGTCAGCTCGAAACACCGTTTTATTATTACGATTTACATCAGCTTAAAGTCACTTTAAAAGCTTGTTCTGATGCTGCTTTTAAACACCATTTTCAGGTGCATTATGCCATGAAGGCCAACTTCAATCCGCGCGTGCTGGACACGATCAGAAGCTTTGGGTTTGGTGCCGATTGCGTGAGCGGAAATGAAGTTAAAGCTGCGATAGATCACGGTTTTAAGCGCGAAAAAATCGTTTTTGCAGGTGTGGGCAAATCGGATAAAGAAATTAACCTGGCACTGGATCAGGATATTTTTTGCTTCAATGCAGAGTCTGTCCAAGAGTTGCAGATCATCAATGATCTGGCTTCGGCCAAAAATAAAATTGCCAATATTGCTATCCGCATCAACCCAAATGTAGATGCGCATACGCATCATTTTATCACCACCGGACTGGAGGAAAACAAGTTTGGCATCAACACCTGGGAGCTGCCTGCTGTGGTTGCAAAATTGCAGGAATGCAAAAATCTGGCTTTTCTGGGTATCCATTTTCATGTTGGGTCGCAAATTAATGACATGAGTGTTTTCCAGAATTTGTGTTTGAAAGTGAACGAAATGCAGCTTTGGTTTCAGGAAGAAGGTTTTACGGTGAAAATCCTGAATGTGGGCGGCGGTTTGGGCGTGGATTATTATCAGCCTGACGCAAACAATATCCCGGATTTTGCCAGTTATTTTCAGGTTTTCAAGGATTTTTTGCAGGTAAACGAAGCACAGGAAGTTCATTTTGAATTGGGACGCGCTTTGGTTGCGCAATGTGCATCGTTGATTTCCAGGGTTTTATATGTGAAGAACGGAATCAAAAAAAACTTCCTGATTCTGGATGCTGGTATGACGGAGCTGATGCGCCCGATGTTGTATCAGGCGTATCACGGGATTGAAAATTTGAGTCAGGAGTTATTCAACAGTGTTCAGCCATCAGATATCAGCACCAGTGAAGCTTCCATGAACGATGAATTATCATCCATCAATTTATCAGAACAATTAACAGAAACTACAGCTTACGACGTTGTTGGCCCGATCTGCGAAAGCACAGATTGTTTCCGTACCGATGTAGAGCTGCCGGAATCCAAACGCGGCGATCTGATTGCCATCCGTACGGCCGGCGCTTATGGTGAAGTGATGGCTTCGGGCTATAATTTGCGGGATCGCGTGCAGGCGGTTTACTCAGAAGACTGATGCTGTTTTTATCGGCATAAATTTATCACGCAAACCTCAAGCCTCAACACATGCCAACATTACACTGGATAGGGAAAGACAAGGTGATCAACCATCATCTGGATGTGCCTTATAAAGTTTTAGAACATCAATACGGATTTGGATTGGCTGAACCGTCTGAATTTGGAGAGGTTGGATTAACGGATTCGCGGGATTTGGAAGCGGACAAGATCCAACAATCCACTAATCCAAAAAATCCCAATTCAGACAATCATTCGTCTGAATTTGGAGAGGTTGGATTAACGGATTCGCGGGATTTGGAAGCGGCCGAAATCCAACAATCCACTAATCCAAAAAATCCAGATTCAGACAATCATCCAAATAATAAAATCATCCACGGCGATAACCTCGAAGCCTTAAAATCGCTGTTGCCAGAATACGAAGGCAAAATCAAATGTATTTACATTGATCCGCCGTATAATACCGGCAACGAAAGCTGGGTGTATAACGATAACGTGAACGACCCGAAAATTAAAAAATGGCTGGGTAACGTGGTGGGCAAAGAAGCAGAAGATTTAACCCGGCACGACAAATGGCTTTGCATGATGTATCCGCGGTTAAAGTTGTTGCATAAACTGCTGGCTGATGACGGTGCTATTTTTATCAGTATTGATGATAATGAGGTTAACAATTTAAGATTAGCTTTAAATGAGATATTTAGTTCTAATTTCTTCATTACACAATTAATTTGGAAGTCCAGAAAAAGTGAAGATGCTAGAGCAAAAACAGGAGTGTCGAATGACCATGAATATATTCTTTGTTATGGGAAGAGTAGTCAGGTTAAGTTTTTTGGCGTTGATAAAGACTTGACCAAGTTTTCTAATCCTGATAATGACGTTAGAGGAGCTTGGAGAAGTGCAGATTTAACCGGATTAGCTACTAAAGATCAAAGACCGAATTTGCATTATGATCTAATAGATCCCGATACAAGTATAAAATTTAGTTCTCCAAATAAAGGATGGCGTTTTGATATAAAGACGATGACTAAAAGAATGTCAGAAGGTCGTATAATTTTTCCGAAAAATCCCGAAGGAAGACCGCGTCAAAAAATGTTTATGGATGAAATGGCAAGTACAACAAAAACTTTGTCATCTGTTATTACAGATTTTAATACTGGAGATGGTACGAAAGAAATAAATTCTTTGCTTGGTAGTGGCATTTTTGATTTTCCAAAACCATCAAGCCTCATAAAGTTTTTAATCGAACAAATTACCGATAAAAACAGCATCATTCTCGATTCCTTCGCCGGTTCCGGCACAACGGCCCACGCTGTTTTAAACCTCAACAAACAGGATGGCGGCAACCGCAAATTCATTTTAATAGAAATGGAAGCTTATGCCGAAACTATTACCGCCGAAAGGGTAAAACGCGTGATGAACGGTTATGGTAACACCGAAGGCACGGGCGGCAGTTTTGATTTTTATACTCTGGGCGAACCGCTGTTTCTGGAAGATGGTTTGCTGAACGAAAACCTGCCGCTGCAAAAAATCCGCGCATATATCTGGTACACGGAAACGCAATCTGCATTGCAAACTTCTTCTTCGGAAAATACAGAAGTTGCTGCCTTCCTCGGCAAAAATCAAAACACGGCTTATTACTTTTATTATCTCCCGCAGGAAATTACTACGTTAGATCATGATTTTCTGGCTTCCATTAAAACCAAAGCAGAGCAATATATCATTTACGCGGATAACTGTTTGCTGACACCAAATTATATGGCTAAAAACAGTATCGTGTTTAAAAAGATACCGCGGGATGTTACGCGGTTTTGATTTGGATTTGTGAATTGTCTGAATTTGGAAAGGTTGGATTTGAGGATGCTGGCAGGTTCCAAAAATTAAATTGTCTGAATTTAGATTTGTTGGATTTTAGGATTTTTGGAGCCTTGCAAAGTCCAATAATCTGTTAATCTGATAAATCCAAATTTAGATAATAATTAAGTTTTCAAAGTTCAACAAATCCAAATTCAGACAATTAAATATTTTATCTATGGAAAAAGAAAAAATTGAGGATGAGCTTACTTATAAAATTATTGGTTGTGCGATGAAAGTTCATGCAACTTTGGGTAATGGTTTTCAGGAAGTGATTTATCAGCGTGCTTTGGCCATCGAAATGCGAAAGGCAGATCTGGAATTTTCAAGAGAACTGGAAATGGATATTTTTTATGAAGGTGAATTAATCGGAACAAGGCGCGTAGATTTTTTAGTGGCAAACGAAGTATTGGTGGAACTGAAAGCTTTGGTAGCCATGGAAGAGGTGCATTTGGCACAAGGTTTAAATTATTTGGTAGCTTATCATCTGGACAAAGGCTTACTGGTTAATTTTGGGGCAAAAAGCTTGGAAGTGAAACGGTTACGGCATCCAAAGAATCGTAGGATTGTCTGAATTTGGATTTGCAGGATTTTGGGATTATTGGAATCCTGCAAAATTCGACAGTCTGAATTTGGAGAGGTTGGATTTTGGGATTTCTGGATTCTGGCAAAATCCAAAAATCCATCAATCAGATAAATCCAAATTCAGACAAAAAAATCTCAATCAAGAATGGAATTAAAATCTTACCAGCAACAAGTTATTAACGATCTGGCTTTGTTTTTAGCGGAAGTACAGGAAAAAAGGGATGTAAAAGAAGCATTTTATGATTTCTGGTCGGCACATCCGAAAACGCCTTTACTGCCTTTTCCCGGAACGGCTGTTGAGCCTTATAAAAATAATATTCCGCGTGTGCCGCATATTTGCATCAAAGTACCAACGGCTGGCGGCAAAACTTTTATTGCCTGCAACGCGCTAAAAACCATTTTTGATGCTTTTGATCATGAGCGGACAAAAACTGTAGTCTGGCTGGTTCCGTCTATCACGATTTTAGATCAAACCATTAAGAATCTTAAAGATCCGGCACATCCTTATCGCCAGAAAATCAATACGCAGTTTGGCAATAAAGTAGAAGTATTTGATAAAGCAGCTTTGTTGCAGGGAAGTGGCTTTAATGCAACTTCGGTAAAAGAACAATTGAATATCCTGGTTTTCAGCTTTGATAGTTTACGGGCGAAAAACAAAGAAGACCGTAAAGTATTCCAGGAAAACGGCAACCTGCAATCTTTTGAAAGTATGCTTGGAAGTGAAGCAGAAATTACATTGGGCGCAGTCATAAAAAAACTGAACCCGGTTGTGGTGGTGGATGAAAGCCATAACGCAGAAAGCAGTTTAAGTGTAGAGATGCTGAAGGAACTGAATCCAAGTTTTATTCTGGATTTAACCGCAACGCCCAGAAACAACAGCAACATCATCAGTTTTATTGATGCTTTAGAGCTGAAAAAGGAAAACATGGTGAAGCTGCCGGTAATTGTGTACAATCATCAGGATAAAACGGAAGTGATCAATTCGGCTTTGCAATTGCAAAAACGTTTGGAACAGGAAGCCTTAGCAGAAGAAAAGAAAGGCGGAAAATATATCCGGCCGATTGTTTTGTTTCAGGCGCAGCCGAAAAACTCGGAGGATAACACCACGTTTGAAAAGCTGAAAGAAAAGCTGATTGAGTTGAAAATTCCTGCGGAACAGATCAGAATCAAAACGGCAAACCTGAATGAAATCAGGAACGAAGATTTGATGAGTAGAAATTGCTCCGTTCGCTATATCATCACTGTAAATGCTTTAAAAGAAGGCTGGGATTGTCCGTTTGCTTATATTCTGGCTTCGTTGGCTGATAAATCTTCTGCAGTTGATGTAGAACAGATTTTAGGTCGTGTTTTGCGGCAGCCTTACGTGATGAAACATAATTTTGCTTTGCTAAATCTGAGTTATGTTTTAACGGCATCAGCTAAGTTTCTGGATACTTTGGATAATATTGTAAAAGGTTTGAATAAAGCTGGTTTTAGCGATAAAGATTATAAGGTTGCGGAAGCTAAGGCTGAACCTTTGTCTGAATTTGGAAAGGTTGGATTGGAGGATTTTCAGGATTTGTTTAGTGCTCCCAAACAGGAAAATGTTTTGAATGAGAAGGAATTGGATATTGATGTTTCCAGAATTTTAAACTGGCAGGAAATACAATTGTCTGAATTTGGAAAGGTTGGATTGGAGGATTTTCAGGATTTGGAAGCGGCAAAAATCCAATCATCCACTAATCCCCAAAATCCAAATTCAGACAATCCCAATTCAGACATCCTAATCGCAATCGAAAAAACCGCCATCGAACAAACAGCAACGCTGGAAAAAACTATTTTAGAAATGGAAAATTCTGCTGCGGTAGCTGTTCCAAACGAAATACAAAAGTTGGTGAAAAATTACCTGATAAAAGAAGTATTTGCCAGTCAGGCCATGCAAATACAGTTGCCGGAGTTTTATTTAAAAGTGCTATCCAATGATTTATTTGGCCTGAACGAAGCATTGCCTTTAGAAAAAGAAGATTTGTTAAAAGGTTTTGCTTTGAGTAAATCAGATACCAATATTGCTTTTGACAGTATTACCTCTGAATTGTACAGAATTGATCTGGATGAAACGAAAAAGGAACACACGCCAACGTTTGTGCGCATTGATGGTAATATTAAAGAAAGCTTGATGGCTTATCTGCTCGATCCTACAAAAAAGGACAGCAGGGTTAAACATTTTACGAAATTGCTGGTGGAGCGCATCGGCAACTTGCGTCCAATTGCGGATAAAGAGATTGAAAAATATGTAAGCCGTGTTTTAGAGGATTTTCAGGACGAGCAATTCAACGATTTAGCCAGCAATGAATATACTTATACGGATAAAATTAAAGCCAAAATAAAGTTGCTGTCGGAACAATTTGCAGAGCGAAAATTTAAAGAGTATTTGGATACCGACAAAGTATTTATCAAAGCTTCTTTTACCTTGCCAAAAAGTATTTCGCCGGTTTATACTTCCAAAGATATTACCAAATCGCTTTACGAAAAAGAAGCCAGCATGAATGGCTTTGAAGAACGTGTGATCAACGAAATTGGCAACATGCAAAATATTGCTTTCTGGACGAGGAATATCGAGAAAAGAGGTTTCCGGATCAATGGTTTTATCAATCATTATCCGGATTTTATCATCCAGACCAAAAGCGGTAAAACCATCATTTTAGAAACCAAAGGCGACCACCTGGATGCAGAACAAAAAATAAGATTAGGTAGATTGTGGGCGAACAAAGCCGGAAATAATTACCGTTATTTTATGGTTTATGAAAGACGAACCGTTGATGGTGCTTATAAATTGGATGAGTTTTTAAACCTAATTAAAGAAATCTAAAATATTATCTGAATTTAGATTTGCTGGATTTAAGGATTTTTAGAATCTGCAAGTGAATCCTTTGATCCGTAAATCCAGCAAATCCAAATTCAGACAATCTAAATTCGAATCATGCTCAAAGTTGCCCTCCACGAAGTGAAATTTTTCGCTTATCACGGTTTTTATCCGGAAGAACAAATTCTGGGAAATCATTTTTTGGTGAATGCAGAAGTGGAATTTAACAATGAAAATATCGGCGATGATGAAATCTCCAATACGGTTAATTATGAACGGTTGCATTCAATCATAACAGCAGAAATGAAACAACCACGCAAACTGCTGGAGACTTTGGTGCAGGAAATGATTGATAAAATCCTGTTGGAATTTCCTTTTTTAGAAACGATCAAAGTGGTTCTCAAAAAACTAAATCCGCCGTTGCCGAGCGAAGTAGAATATTCGCTTGTAGAAATTACCTGGATAAAAGAAGCATGAATTTTAATACGATAAACGAAGCATTGCTGGCGCAGATCAAAACTGTTGTTGGCCCGGCCGCGGTTTTTACGGATCGAGAGGATCTGGAAGATTACAGTCATGACGAAACGGAAGACCTGCGTTTTTTTCCGCAGGTTTTAGTCAAGCCACAAACGCCGGAACAGATTTCCGAGTTGATGAAACTGGCCAATCAGCACCAGATCCCGGTTACACCGCGCGGCGGCGGAACAGGTTTAAGCGGCGGTGCGTTACCCATAAAAGGCGGTTTGCTAATTGCGATGGAATGGTTCAACAAAATCATCGAAATAGATGAACGCAATTTGCAGGCAACCGTTGAACCCGGCGTCATAACCGAAGTTTTTATGGATGCGGCTGCCGAAAAAGGTTTGCTTTATCCGGTGGATCCGGCGAGTAAAGGTTCCTGTTTTATTGGTGGCAATGTGTCGCATGGTTCAGGCGGACCGCGTGTGGTTAAATACGGCACCATCCGGGAATATATTTTAAACCTGCAAGTGGTGTTGCCCACCGGAGAAATCATCTGGACGGGTGCCAACACGCTGAAATTTGCATCGGGCTATAACCTCACGCAGCTGATGATCGGTTCGGAAGGTACGCTAGGAATCATCACCAAAATCGTAGTGAAACTGGTGCCAAAGCCAACACAGGACTTGCTGCTGCTGGCATCGTTTCAAACCGATGAAGATGCCTGCGCCGCGGTTTCTGCTATTTTTCGCGCTGGCGTAATTCCTTCCGCAGTAGAATTTATGGAACGGAAAGGCGTGGAGTGGGTGATGGAACACGATGCGATCAGTTTTGAACTGAAACCGGAAGTTTCCTCTTTTTTGCTGATTGAAGTTGACGGCAATAATATGGACGTTTTGTTTGCCGATTGTGAGCGGATAAACGAAGTATTGGAGCAGCACAATTGTACAGAAGTGCTGTTTGCAGATTCCTCGGCACAAAAAGAAGAACTGTGGCGGTTACGCCGGACGATGGCGGTTTCCGTCAAATCCAACTCAATTTATAAAGAAGAAGACACCGTAGTTCCGCGTGCAGAATTGCCCAAACTAATGAAAGGCATCAAAGAAATCGGTGCCAGATATGGTTTTGAATCGATTTGTTATGGCCATGCCGGAGACGGAAATCTGCACGTCAACATCATCAAAGCCGGGATGAATGACGAAGATTGGAACAACAAACTCAAGTTTGGCATCCGCGAAATTTTTGAGTTGACAGTTGCGTTGGGCGGAACCATTTCTGGCGAACATGGAATTGGGTTGGTGCAAAAAGATTATATGCCATTGAAGTTTTCGGAGGTTCATTTAAATCTGATGCGCAGCATCAAACAGGTTTTTGATCCAAATGGAATTTTAAATCCGGGCAAGATTTTTTAGTGCATAAAAACAGTATGCCCTGCTATTTTATTATTGCAGCTGATGAAATATATTTATCTCAGTATTGCCATCGTTTCTGAAGTGATTGCTACAAATGCCCTGAAGGCATCGGAGCAGTTTACCCGGCTTTGGCCTTCTGTTATCGTGGTTATTGGCTACGCCAGCACTTTTTATTTCCTGAGCATCACTCTAAAATATATGCCGGTTGGCGTGGCCAATGCTATTTGGGCTGGTACAAGTATTGTGCTAGTAGCTTTGGGTGGATGGATGTTTTTTAAACAACAACTGGATACGGCAGCTATTATCGGTATGCTGCTGATTATTTCGGGCGTTTTGGTGATGAGTTTATTGTCAAAATCTGCCCGGTAAAAGAAGCATTCACTATAAAACAGACTTGGATTTTGAGGATTGATTCGATTAAAACCAATCATTTGTGTAAAAAAAAAATTACATACTCTTCTTAAATTGTTGATTTTCAGCTTAAATTATAATATGTTAATCAAATGATTAACTTTTAAAAAACATCTGGGTTGATTTGTGCTTTAAAATATGCAATAAGAAAATTTATGCGTTCAAGCCTTTTTCGTTTTTTGTTGATATCGACATTTTTATTTAGCTGTCCTTCTTTTTTAAGGGCACAATCCCGCCCGGATAGCCTGCCTGCCGTTACCACTTTGCAGGAATGTTTGCATTACGCGCTTAAAAACCAGCCATTGTTAAAGCAGGCCGTGATTGATCAGGAGATAAACGAACGAAATATTGGTATCGCTTTATCGGCCTGGCTGCCACAAATTAGTGCAAACGGCAGTTACCAGCGTAATTTTCAGCTGCCATCGGCCGCTATTTATAATACCACAACCGGTACCAATAATATTGTACAATCGGGCGTTAACAATACCTCTGCGCTGGGTGTTGGGGCCTCGCAAACCATCTACAATAATGATGTTTTGCTGGCCTCCCGTGCGGCCAGGTTTTCGCGCGAGTTTTACCGGCAAACTACTGAAAACACACAAATTACGGTTGTTTCTGATGTGAGCAAAGCCTTTTACAGTTTGCTGCTTTCGCAAAAACAGTTGCAGATTATTGATGAAAATATCATCCGCCTGAAACGTGCTTTAAAAGACGCTTATCAGCAATACCAGGCTGGTGTGGTAGATAAAATAGATTATAAGCAAGCCACCATCGCCTTGAACAATGAGATTGCTGCGCGAAAACAAACTCTGGAAACCATTAAATCCAACATTGCTACTTTAAAAGAACTGATGGGCAATGCGGAGAACCGAACCATTAATCCAGCTTATGATAGTTTGGCTTTGGCAAGAGAAATCAGGATAGATACAAACGTGGTTGTAAACCCGGCCAACCGGATAGAATATCAATTACTGGAAACAACCAAATCTTTGCAAAATCTAAATGTAGGTTATTATCGGTATGGTTATCTGCCTACTATTGGTGCTTTTGGCAACTATAATTTGTCGTATCTAAATAATCAGTTTTCCAGTCTGTACAACCAATCTTACCCGAATGCTTACGCAGGATTAAGCGTTTCGATTCCGATTTTTCAGGGAACAAAAAGACTGCAAAATTTACGCCGGGCAAAGTTGATTGTTCAGCGTGCAGATTTAGATCTGGTAACCAGCCGAAATACGATCAACACAGAATATATATCGGCTTTGGCTGCTTATAAATCTAATTATACTGAACTGATCATCCAGAATGAAAATGTAAGCCTGGCCAGTGAGGTGTATAACGTAGTTTTCTTGCAATACCGGGAAGGAATCAAAACTTATCTGGATGTGATCGTGGCGCAATCTGATCTGCGAACCTCGCAAATCAACTACAACAATGCGCTGTTTACGGTGCTTTCCAGCAAAATTGATTTGCAAAGAGCCTTGGGTTCATTACCGGTAAATTATTGATTTTCAATTTAAAACATGAAAAATAAATATCTTTCTTTTATTCTGTTGTTGAGTTCTGCCGCGTGGATATCATGTGGTAAATCAAATAAAAAAAGTACGGCTATACCGGCAACGCCTGTTGTGGTGCAATCGGTTACTAAAACAGATGCTAAATATTACGACCAGTTTGCCGGAACCGTTGTAGCCATCAACACCGTTGAACTGCGTGCGCAGGTATCGGGCTTTATTACCGGAATTTATTTTAAAGAAGGCGAAGTTGTACCGAAAGGAAAAGTTTTGTATGAGATAGACCGCCGCTTGTACGAAGCTGCCGTTTTGCAGGCGCAAGCTAATTTGCAAAGTGCAAAAGCAAGCACCAACCGGGCACAAAAAGACGTGGATCGATACAGCCAGCTGTTAAAACAAGATGCTGTTGCCCGCCAGATTTATGATAATGCAGTGGCCACACTGGAAACCAGTCAAAGCCAGGTTACCGCCGCTGCTGCCCAGCTAACAAGTGCGCGCACCAATCTCGGTTTCGCCGTTATCCGTGCACCTTTTACCGGTAAAATCGGGATTTCGCAGGTGCGGTTAGGTTCACAGATTTCAACAGGTTCTACACTGCTAAATACGATTTCTTCAGAAAGCCCAATTGCAGTTGATTTTGTTGTGGATGAAGGTAATATTAACCGTTTTGTACAACTTCAGGATAAGATAATCAAGGCTGACTCTACTTTTAAAGTGCAGCTTCCGGGTGGCATTAATTACCAGTACCCGGGCAGGATTTCTGTAATTGACCGTGGTGTAAATAATCAAACCGGAACGATCAGGGTCAGAATCCGTTTTCCAAATCCTAAAAACCAACTGATTGATGGAATGAGTTGTGTGCTGAATGTTTTAAACACGGCTTCCGGAAATCAAATAACTATTCCATACAAAGCAGTGGTGGAGCAGATGGGTGAGTTTTTTGTATATGTTGCCCAGGATACTATTGTACATCAGCATAAAATACAAATCGGACCAAAAGTAAAAAGTAACATAGTTGTTTTAGAGGGAATAAAAGAAGGCGATAAAATCGTTACCGAAGGTTTGCAAAAACTTCGTGATGGCGGCCACATTACTTTAGGACAACCAAAACAAGCACCTCAAGGCCAACAGCCAGGTAAATAATTTTTTTACACACAGCACAGCATCAACATGATTGCAGAAACTTTTATACGCAGGCCCGTTACCGCTATTGTTATTTCATTAGTTATTGTAATTGTTGGTTTACTGGCCATGAGTTCTTTATCCATCGGGCAGTATCCCGAAATTACTCCTCCAACGGTAAATATTACCAGTACCTATACTGGTGCCGATGCGCAGACCGTAGAGCAAACTGTAGCCACTCCGGTAGAAGTGCAGGTAAACGGAACGCCTGGCATGACTTATTTGACCAGCAATAGTACCAGCAATGGCCAAATGAGCATGACGGCAAATTTTGAGGTAGGTACAAACATTGACATTGCCACCTTAGACGTGCAAAACCGGGTAAGTATTGCAACACCTACTTTGCCAGAGGAAGTGCAGCGTTTAGGTATAACAGTACGTAAACGAAATCCAAGTATCCTGATGCTTGTGGCTTTATTTTCTCCTAAAGGAACACACAATGTTACTTTTTTAGATAATTACACCAATATTTATGTTAAAGATGCATTAGGCAGAACCAAAGGTGTAGGTGATATTTTTACCCGTGCAGATGATTTTAGTATGCGTGTTTGGCTTAAGCCAGATAAGCTGGCAGAATTAAATATTACACCAGCACAAATTACAGCTGCTTTACAGGAGCAAAACGTGCAGGTTGCAGCCGGAACAGTTGGCGCGCCTCCGCAGAAAAACTCGCAGGTATTTGAATATACGGTGTTTGTGAAAGGCCGTTTGGTTGAACCTGAAGAATTTGGAAAAGTAATTGTTAAAACCGATCCGGCAACAGGTTCAATTGTGTATCTTAAAGATGTTGCCCGCATAGAACTTGGTAAATTCAATTACACCGGAAATTCTTTTGTGGATGGAAAAAGAGCTTCATATTTATTGGTTTATCAAGCACCCGGCAGCAATGCGCTTTCTACTGCAGAAGGTGTTTATGCGATGATGGATCAGCTCAAAAAACAGTTTCCTGCTGATGTGGATTATGTTGTACCTTTTGAATCAGTTTCTGTAGTACAAGTATCCATACATGAAGTGGTAGAAACACTGATTATCGCATTAATTCTGGTAATTATTGTAGTTTATCTGTTCCTGCAAACCTGGCGTGCAACATTAATTCCCGTTCTGGCAATTCCGGTATCTATTATTGGTACGTTTATATTCTTTATTCCGCTTGGGTTCACTATCAATACACTTACTTTATTTGGATTTGTACTGGCTATAGGTATTGTGGTGGATGATGCGATTGTGGTGGTGGAATCTGTACAGCATTATATGGATGAGGAAGGTATGTCGCCAGCAGATGCCACCATGCATGCTATGAGCGATATCTCCGCTCCGGTAATTGCCATTGCTTTAATTTTGGCAGCTGTGTTTGTTCCGGTTGGCTTTATTCCGGGTATTGTTGGCCGTTTATATCAGCAGTTTGCCATTACCATTGCCATATCTGTATTGATCTCTGCTTTTATAGCTTTATCTTTAACTCCTGCTTTATGTACGTTGATTTTAAGGCCGACAGAAAAAGATAAAGAAGGAAAAAAATCCAATTCTTTATTAGATCGCTTTTTCAATGCTTTTAATTCAAGGTTTGAAAAGATTACTAATAAATATCGTAACGGTGTAGATATAGGTATTCATCATGCCAAATTCATCATTATTATATTGGTTTGTATTATTATCGGAACCGTTTTGCTCTTTAAAAACAAGCCTTCCGGTTTTATTCCTACAGAAGATGAAGGCAGGCTTTACATCACTTTTGATTTGCCCGAAGCATCTTCGACCACAAGAGCTGTTACCGTATTAAAGCAGATGATGAGTATTTTGGATAGCATTCCCGGAGTTGGGCATTATGCAGCGCTCGGCGGATTGAATGCGGTAACTTTTGCTAATAAATCAAACAGCGGTACTATTTTTTGTTCGCTAAAACCCTGGGATGAGCGGAAAGACAAATCATTGCAGTTGCAGGCAATGATCGGTACGATACAGAAAAAATTATCGGTAATAAAAGAAGCAAGTATTGTTGTTATTCCGCCGCCAGCTATTCCGGGTTTGGGTAATACGGCTGGTTTCTCTTTCATTATCGAACAAAAAGAGCCAAGCACAGATATTAAAGGTTTTGAAAATGTAGTTCAGAATTTTGTTGCCCAAGCCAACAAGCGACCAGAAATTTCAAGGGCTTTTACCTTTTTTACAGCTCGTACACCAAGTTATCAGTTAGAGGTGGATCGCGAAAAAGCTAAAAAATTAGGAGTGTTGGTATCTGATGTATTTGGTGCTCTGGGAACATACCTCGGCAGTACTTATGTAAATGATTTTACCATTTACGGCCGTAACTTTCACGTACTGGAACAGGCTGATTCTTCCTATCGAACAGATATTAAAAATCTTGGACAATATTATGTCAGAAATCAGGCTGGTACAATGGTGCCTTTAAGTACACTTACTTCATACAAAGTAATTGAAAGTGCTCCGCTTATTTCGCACTATAACTTGTTCCGTTCTTCTGAAATTGATGGTGGCCAAGCTCCGGGATACAGTAGTGGCGATGCTTTAAATGCCTTAAAAGAAGTAGCCGCAAAAACTTTACCACAAGGCTACGGCTACGAGTTTTCTGGTTTAAGCCGGGAAGAGCTAGCATCAGGTTCAAAAACCATTTACATTTTTGGTTTATCCATCATGTTTGTGTTTTTATTCCTTGCAGCTTTGTACGAAAGCTGGTCAGTTCCGTTCTCGGTGCTTTTAGCGGTGCCAATTGGTGCATTTGGTGCCATCTTATTCTTAACTTTCGTACCTCATATTGATAATAATATTTACGCGCAAATTGGATTAATTACACTGATTGGTTTAGCCGCTAAAAATGCCATTTTGATTGTAGAGTTTGCCAAAGAACGCGTAGATAAAGGGATGGATTTGGAAGAATCAACGCTGGAAGCAGTGAGGCTTCGTTTGCGCCCAATCGTCATGACTTCCCTAGCCTTTATGTTGGGTGTTTTACCATTAGTATTTGCTTCCGGTGCGGGTGCCCAATCCAGGCAAACTATTGGATTCACGGTTTTAGGCGGGATGCTGGCTGCTACGCTAATTGCTATTTTTATTGTTCCGGTTCTATATGTGATTATTACTAAAGTAGCTTATGGCAAGAAAAAGCTGGAAGAAATGAAAGCTAATTACAAGCCAGAAGAAGGAAAGGATCATTAAAGCCTGCTAGTTTTAGATGCATAAAAGAAGTATCAGTTTTCTGATGCTTCTTTTATATTTTATGATAAAATTATTTCTTTTTTCATTAAATAGCTTTAGATTTATAACTGTTGACCATTAGATTCTGATCCTAAAATAAAATATATAAACCATTTTTATAGGATGAAATTTTACAGCATTTTATGGATCTGTTTCTTTTTAATGCTGATTAAAGTAAATGCACAAATCTGTCCGGAAAATATTGGTTTTGAAAACGGCACCTTAAAAAATTGGGTATGTTATGTCGGCAGTATTTCCAGAGCTGGTGATATCACTGTTTCACCATCGCTTCCAGTTTCCGGCAGGCACACTATCCTTAAATACGCACTTAATCAGCTCGACCCTTACGGACAATTTCCGGTTACCTGCCCAAACGGAAGTTTGTATTCTTTAAAGCTGGGAAATGATGGCACAGGGGCGCAGGCAGAAAGAGTAAGTTATACATTTACCGTTCCTAATAATCAAACTTACAGCATCATTTATAATTATGCAGTTGTTTTTCAAAACCCGGATCATGCATATTATGAACAGCCTAAATTTACAGCTCGGGTTTTTGATGTAGCGTCTAATCAATACATCAGTTGCGGCTCTTTTGAGTTTGTTGCTTCCTCAGGTTTACCGGGCTTTCAGCAATCAAGCGTTGGAGGCAGCGTATTTTATAAACCATGGGCACCTATCACCATTAATCTTTTTGGATATGCCGGGAAAACCCTCCGGTTGGAGTTTACAACGAATGACTGCACACGCGGAGGCCATTTCGGTTATGCTTATATTGATGTAAATGAAAATTGCGCCTCACCAATTACCGGAAATACGTATTGTGCCGGAACAAGCATTTTAAAAATGAGTGCACCGGCTGGTTTCAAGGATTATTACTGGTACAATGATGATTTTTCTAAAGTGCTTGGTAACAGCAATACGTTAACCATTTCGCCTGCACCGCCAGATCAAACACATTATGCCTTACGCATTGTGCCCTATCCGGGTTTAGGTTGTGAAGATACCCTTTATACCACTATAAATGCTTCACCGGATGTGCTAACTTTAAAGGTTCGGGATACTATAATGGGTTGTGCATCAGGCATCAGCCTGAAAACTAAAAGCATTACAGACGGCAGTAGTCCAAACCTCACATATTCTTATTTTAGTGATCCGGATGCAGAGAATTTTGTTCCCGATCCTGATAATGTAATCACCAGTGGAACCTATTATATCAAAGCCGTAAACGCTGGAGGTTGTACAGACATTAAGCCAATTTATGTCAATTTGCAAAACGCGCCTTCTGTCATCATTTCTAATCCTGATCCGGTATGTTATCCGGATAAAATTGATCTCACACAAGCTAAAATTACGGTTGGAAGTAGTGCTGCGTTAACTTACACTTACTGGAAAGATGCTATTGCAACTATACCTGTGGTCTCACCTGGTTCAATTGATTCGGCTGGAACCTATTACATCAAAGGTGCCAATACTGTTGGTTGTACGATTGTTGCCCCGGTAATAGTTACGATAGGGAAAAAGCCCAATTTAATTATTCAAAATATTGCTGCCTGTTTAGCTGTCAGTTTAACCAGCTCTATAGTTACTACCGGTAGTGATCCTAATTTGGTCTATTCTTACTATAGTGATGTTGCTGCAACACAAATTTTACCTTCTCCGCAAAACATTACCCAAACCGGTACTTACTATATCAAAGCAACAAATGTGGCTGGTTGTTATGCTTTAGCTCCAGTGCATGCTCAAATATATGGTCTTCCGGTTTTCACGGTAAATACTCCTTCACCAGTTGTATTTCCAGCTACTGTGGATTTAGCAGCTACTATTAATGGCCGCGATAGTTTAAGTTATTCTTACTGGCAAGATACTGCCACAACCATAGCTTTGGATAATTATACTTCGGTACAAAAAACAGGAACGTACTACATCAAGGCCAGCAACAAAACTGGTTGTACTTTAGTGTTATCTGTTGCCGTGGTGATCAATCCGCCGCCGGTAATCAAGATTATTGCTCCAAATACTTTCACCCCAAACGGTGATGGCACGAATGACTTGTTCACCATCAGTTACATAGGTGTGTTACAGGTTGATTATTTCAAAATTTTTAACCGCTACGGCCAGCAGGTTTTTGAAACCAAGCAGCTCAGCAACTTCTGGGACGGTACCTTTAACGGTAGCAAAATTCCAATCGGTGCTTATTACTGGGTTTTAGAAGGATCAGATACTTACCGTAAAGAGCGGGTGGTGAAATCGGGAAATATTACAGTAATTCGGTAGGTGGGTTTATTAAATTATCAATACTGTTTGTATCACAATTTTAATGAATCAAATGTTAAACATTCAATTCATTAAAATTGTGATACAAAATCACCTATCAACCTTTTAAAACTTCCATCCACGTATGCGCCATCAACTGTGCACCCGCCAACGTTGGATGCACGCCATCGGCAGTCCAGTAGCTGCCCGGAGCAGATTTAACCGCTTTATCAAACACAGATTGTAAGGGGATAAAAACAGCATCAAAAGCCTGGGCCATTTCGCGGGAAGCCTGCTGATATTCCGGGAACTCCGGGTACCAGGTTTTATCCACCGCTTTTACATCCGGCACGGCAAAAGGTTCTGCAATAACCAGTTTCACATTTGGTAAAGCTTTTTTAGTGCGTTCCAGCAACGCTTTGTAATCATTACGAAATATTTCTATCGTACCGTTATACTTGCCATCGTGTTTGTGCCAGTAATCATTCACTCCAATCAATATACTCAAAATATCCGGTTTCAGGTTCAAGCAATCAGTATCCCAGCGTTCGGCTAGCTGATAAACTTTGTTGCCGCTGATGCCTGTGTTATAAATTTTGAGGTTTTTTTCCGGATACTTAAATAACAGTTCCGCAGCAGCGGCCATGGCATAGCCGGAGCCTAAAGCGTTTGGATTATTCGGGTTCATATCGTCCTTTTTTCTTCCGGCATCCGTAATAGAATCGCCCTGAAAAAGGATCGTATTATTCGTTCCGATAGCAAGCTTGCTCACTTTCGCCTCAGCAAAAGCCGAAGTAACAATTTCTGTAAGTGCCAAAGTAGAAACGCTGGCGATAGAACCGGTTTTAATAAAATTCCGGCGAGAAGTTAATTGACTCATAATAAATATTTAAGTTGATAAATTGGTTTTAGGTTTACCATTTGATCTGCTGATTGATAAAAGCAATCAAATCATCAGCCATTACCTGTTGCTCGGCAACTTTTGGATGACCAGGCGTATTTTTAAAAGGAAAAAAATGCGTAAATATTTTGCGGTCGTTCAGCTGGCTTACCGCTTTTAAGATATAACCCGGCCAGGGTGAACCTGTTTGAGTGGCATCCATACTACCTAAAGCGCAGATAATCTGAGCGTTTGGGTATTTACTGCGGAGGTTTTGCACAAAATTTTTATAAGCCAAAACAATAGTTTCTGCGGAAGGAGCGTGCGTGCCAAAGCGATGTTTAAATTCTGGATGATCCGGATTTTTAGTGAGCCAGGCATCATTTTGAAACAGATTGATCACTACTAAATCAGGCGTATATTTAGAGAAATCCCATTTACTGGTCGAATCGGTAGCATCCAAACGGTCGTACATTTCCGGCATAATCAGCGGAAACCAGCTCAATAAAACACCAATCCCACTTTTGGCAATGCAGGAATACTGCGCATTAAAATGCCGCGCCGTGATGGCGGCGTAGCTCAGGTAGTTATTTTCGAAGTATCCGATAGAAGAATCATCTTTATAATCTTCAGTTGAATATCCGCAGGTAATTGAATTACCGTAAAACTCAATTTTACGTTTTTGCAGTTTGGATGCAGGCAGGAGCGATGCTTCTTTTATCGGCATAAAACCGTAGAACCAGGTTTTGCCTTTGTCCCATTCCGTTCTTTTAAATAATTCCAACGTATGTTTTCCTGCGGATAAATCAGAGGCTAAAATATAGTTTTTCCGGGAAGTGTCCGGATGGATTTTGGCGGTTACTTTTCCATCCAGAATCACGTTGTAATAGTTGGAAGTGTCCTGATCTTTCAAAACCGCTCCAATCCCTGTTCCGGTAAAGTTAATTTTAACAGACGTGCCCGGCCACGAAAGCTCGGCTGCATCCGTTTTAAAACCGGTTCTGCCAGAATAAGTGATGCGTTGATCATCAAATCTGATAAGCTTGTTTTGCGCCCTTACACACGAAAAAAAGACCGATAAAAACAGTAGGAAAACAGAGGATTTTAACACGGATAAAATTTTATGTTGTACAGGTTGTGATTGCAATTTTACAGAAATGTTTTTAAGTATAAACAGATCTTTCAACTGTAAAAACTTAATTATTCTACTCTTCGTAAATTAGCACAACAATACGTTAAAATACTACGTTAAATTGTTTTTCAGATCCAGCCAGCATTTTTAAAACCTCTGCCGGAAGCCTCCGATTTTTTTGCTTACTCAGCCACTACTTTTTTATACATAGCTTTTCACTTCATGGGAATCCTCATTTTTTTTGTCCTACACTGGTATTTTTCGCTTTTTTTTCAATCTTTTTTCCATCATCGTTACGCAGCCCACGGTATGTTCACCATGAGCAAAACCTGGGAAAAAATCTTTTATGTTTGCTGTTTCATCACCCAGGGTTCATCCTACATTAGTGCTACCGCTTATGGTGTGATGCACCGTTTGCATCACGCGCATACTGATACTGAGCAGGACCCGCATTCACCGCATTACTCGGATAATATTGCGCTTTTATTGCTTAAAACCCGCAACAGTTACAACGATATTTTTACCGGCGAACATGACGTAAAGCAGAAATATAAAAAAGATCTGCCGGTTTGGGATGCTTTTGATAAAATTGCGCATAACTGGCTTGCCAGAGTAGGTTGGGGAGCTATTTATCTGGCTATTTATTGCTGGCTGGCTACGGCCTGGTGGCAGTTTCTTTTTCTTCCGCTTACATTTGCGATGGGCGCCTTACAAGGTTTGGCCGTTAACTGGTGGGCGCATCGTTTTGGTTACGAAAGTTACAAAGGTTCGGATACTTCTAAAAATATTCTGCCGGTTGATTTTCTTTTCTGGGGAGAAGCATATCATAACAATCACCACAAATTTCCGGGCCGGGCCAACAATGCCATCAAATGGTTTGAGTTTGATGCCGGCTATCAGGTAATGCGTTTGTTCAATTTCATACACATTATCAAACTAAAACCAGCCGTGGCATTTGCCAAAATTTAGGGTGATAAAAAAAGCATTGGTTTAGTTTAATAAAGTTTGTCATTCCGGCCGAAGGGTGAGATTTTTATCAAAGCAGTTTTAGTTTGATGAAGATTCCTCCTATTGTCGGAATGAAAAAACCAGAATGACATAATCCTAATTCCGGCGATAATTATTCATTCCCGTTTTGGGCAATGCTTCTTTTACCACCTCTTTTTTTGATTTTAAAATATTGAAACTCGGCTGCACTATTTGGATGCTTTGTTTGGATAGATCGATGCTGGCATTCAGTTCAAATCCCAGCAAAATAATCAGCGAGTTGAGGTAAAGCCAGATCATCGTTACAATTAATGTTCCGATAGAGCCATAAACTTTATTGTAAGACGAAAAGTGGTTGATGTAATAACTGAAAACCAGCGAAGTCAGCACCGCCAAAATAGTAGCCAGAATAGAACCTGTACTCAAAAACTTCCATTTTTGAGCATGTGCCGGCGCATAGCGATATAAAATAGAAACGGTAACAAAAAATAATAAAATCACCATGATCCAGCGGGTAACGGTAATCAGGAAAATCCAGAAAAGGCCGCTGCTGTGCAACTGATGACGCGTAAAAGTGATGATCGTTTGCCCCAAAATCATAACGGAAATCCCGGAAATAAAAGCAAAAACGAGGAGCAGTGTTAAGATCAAAGCAACCCAGCGCCGATGAATCCAGCTGCGGGTTTCTTTGGTTAAAGCTGATTTATTGAAGGCTGCCATCAGATTGCTCACGCCGTTTGTTGCAAAAAAAACAGCCGATAAAAAGCCGAACGAGAGCAGTTCTCCATTCTGATTTTTAATAATATCTACAATTGTTCCCTGAAAAGCCAAAAAAGCGTTGTTTGGCATTACCGTAGCCAAAACCGATAATAATTTATCCTGAAAATGGTTGATCGGTATGTAGGGAATCAGCGTGAACATGAAAATAATACCCGGAAAAATAGCCAGCATCAGGTTATAAGCTAAGGCTGATGCTTTGTTTATCAGTGATTCTTTCTTGATCTCTCCAAAGAAAAACGCGCCGATTGTATAGAGTGGGAGTGAGTGAAAACCGGGCAAAATGAGCACTTTGGTCCAGTTCAGAAAATACTCGTAAAATTTAAACCGAAGCAGAAAACCGTGCAGCCAGAACATGCTGCAAAGCTATACGAAAAAAGGTTTCAAACGTTCCAGAAAATCGGCAGAAGGCAGGCATGGCCGGCTTGTTTTTTGGTTGATAAAAACCAGTAGGGTTTCGCCAGTGTGGATCAGTTCCTGCTTTTCGTTATACAGTTCGTACAAAAAATGAATGCGAATACCGGGTATCTTTTCCATGATTACTTTAATGCTGATTTCCTCGTCGTACAAGGCTGGTTTCAGATATTTGCATTTCATTTCCAGCACCGGCATAATGATGCCATCAGCTTCCATTCCGCTATATGTCATACCCAGACTGCGCAGCATTTCCACGCGCCCAACCTCATAAAACTCCGCATAATTACCATAATACATATAGCCCATCTGATCAGTTTCGCCGTAACGCACGCGGAGTTTGGTGGTATGGGTAAACATCAGCGTTTGATATTGCGATCGTTCAATGCCTGCTGAAACTTGTGCGCATTTACCAGATGATCGGCCATATTGGTTGCAAAATTATGGTAGCCGGAAAAATCATCCTTGGCGCACATGTAAATGTAATTGTGCTTTTTATAGTTTAAAACCGCTTTTACTGCGTTTACAGAAGGCATCATGATTGGGCCCGGCGGCAAACCAGTATTTAAATAGGTATTGTAAGGCGAATTGAAAACTAGATACTTGTTCAATACTCTTTTTATGGTGAAATCTTTCAAAGCAAAAATTACGGTCGGGTCAGCTTCCAGTTTCATGCCGCGATTAAGGCGGTTCAGATACAAACCTGCAATGGCAGGCATTTCGTTATCGTGAAGCGCTTCGGCATCCACAATTGAAGCTAAAATGCTAACTTGTACCGGCGTTAATCCGGCTGCTTTAGCTTGCTCTTTTCGTTCCGAAGTCCAGAATTTCTGGTATTCATCATTCATCCGCGTAAAAAACTTTTCCGCAGAACCGTTCCAGTACATTTTGTAAGAATTTGGCATGAACATTACATAAACATTATCCGGCGTAAAGCCAAAAGGTTTTAAATAGGCCGTGGAATCTAACAAACGAATAATTGAAACTGAATCCGCTTCCAGTTTTTTGCCAATCATGCCGGCAAAAGTTTCTTTCAGCCGCACATTCTGGAAGGCCAGTTTTACCTGTTCCTGTTCGCCCAAAGCCAGCATCCTGATCAGCTTTTTGTTGCTCATGCCTTTGTGCAAACGGTATTTGCCGGGTTTTACGCGGTTCTCATACTTCTCGCTGTAAGCAACCTGCATAAAAGAAGTACTGTCTTTTACAATACCTTTCTGCTTAATCGTTTTCAAAACATCTGCAAAGCCAGAACCTGTTTTAATGTACAGATAATCCTGATTATCAGTTACATTTGGCCCGTAATATTTAAAGTAATAATTGAAACCCGTAAAAGCCAGTAGCAACAAAAACAGGATGCTCAGTGCAATGAAAAACTTTTTTAGCAGACCCGATCTCTGGGTATTTTTTTCAGACATGTTAGAATAATTTAATGGATTTTATGCAAAGCAAGCAAGCCGCCTTCCAAATTGCGAACGTTAGTAAAACCGTGCTGCCGCAATAATTGCTGACCGGTTTCGCTGCGCAAACCCATTTTACAAATAACAATAATTTCTTCGTTTTTAGTATAGTTTAGGGTTTTTATTGCCTGTTGAAGGTTGCTTAGCGGAATATTTTTTCCACCAATATTGAAAGTGGAAAATTCTATCAGTTCGCGTACATCAAGCAGGTTTAATTTCTCCTGATTTTTGAGGCGTAAAAGAAGCTCTTGTGCTTGGATATCTTCCGTTTCCATCGTTTTAATTTGCCTGCGAAACCGTTAGGTTGATCCGTGTGCCAATGCTGGTTTTGGCAGTTGAATCCGTTTTCATCGGCAGTTGAGATTTTACAATCACTTTGGTCGAATCCGTAATCGTTCCTTCATAAGTGATCGTCCCAACGGTTAAACCGGCACCACTGATGGCAAATTTTGCTGCGTCCAGTTCCTGGTTAGTCAAATCCGGAATATCTACCTCACTGGCGCCTTTTCCATCACCCAAAACTAAATCAATGCGCGAACCTTTTGGCAATTTGGCACCGGGTTTAATTTTTTCTCCTGCAAAACGAACTTCCAATACATGGTTCAAGGCAATGTCTGATCGGTAAGTGGTATCGCCCAGTTTCAAACCCGCATTCGATATGGTGGCAGTAGCTTCTCTAAAAGTTATATTTTCCAGATCAGGCAAACCAACGTTTGGAGCCAGCTTTGTAATGACGGTTAAATAAATCGTCCGGTTTTCTTTTACGTTTGTAGTTGGGTCAGGGTCTTGCTGTACCACCGTTCCCGGTTCCTTATCCGGCAGGTAAACAGAATCGATTTTATATTCAAATCCCTGCTCGTCCAGCAGGGCAGAAGCACGGCTGATTTGCATCCCGATCAGCTTTGGCACCGGGATGCCGCTGCCGTGGCGCGTATAATAATTCAGGCTGAAAAAGATGATCAACACAACAACAAGAACGGTCAGGGCCGCCAAAAAAAGGTTGACAATAAAAGATCTACTTTTAAGGTAAGCGAAAAAAGAACTCATTTACAGGCAGTTGTAAGCATCAGCTTTGGTTTTTTTGTTGATTCAAACATAATCAAAACCTGCATAAAATTTTTGTGGATTGCGTAATATTCTATCAAAGCGCGGCTGATGCTGCAAATCCTCCTTGTAAATTCAGAAAATCCTGATAAAACTATTCAGCGCAATGCTTCTTTTACACACCATTTTTTCGGTTATCTTTGGCTCCATGACTGCCAGAAATATCGCCCTGATGGCCGGAGGTTATTCCGGAGAATATGAAGTTTCGATCAATAGTGCCCGCAATATTCTTTCAAATCTGGATCCGGAAAAGTATAAGGTTTACACGATTTTTGTTAGTCGAAGCAGTTGGTTTTATGCTGCTTCCAACGGCGAGAAAATAGAGGTTGATAAGAATGATTTCAGCCTGACTTTGGCCGGAGAAAAAATCAAATTTGATGCCGCGTTTATCACCATTCATGGCACGCCCGGCGAAGATGGCAAAATGCAGGGTTACCTGGATATGCTCGGTATTCCGTATAATAATTGTGATGCGGCCACTTCGGCAGTTACGATGAATAAAGCTTACACGAAAGCAATTGTAAAAGATATTCCGGATTTGCATGTGGCCAGTTCGGTACAGGTTTTCCGCCGCGATCAGGAAATGATACAAGCACAAATTGCGCATTTAAAACTGCCCTGGTTTATCAAACCAAATAATGGCGGCAGCAGTGTAGGCATGTCAAAAGTGAACGTAAAAGAAGCATTGCCGGAAGCTTTGAAAAATGCTTTTGCAGAAGATGAACAAGTGCTGGTGGAAGAATTTATCAAAGGCCGCGAATTCAGTATGGGGATTGTGAAATTTGGAAAAGAGATCATTGTTTTGCCAGCTACGGAAATCATCAGCTCCAAAGAATTTTTTGATTACGAAGCGAAATATACGCCCGGTGTTTCGGAAGAAATTACGCCGGCCAATCTCAGCGAAGCCCAAAACGAACGTATAAAAAGGGTGGTAAAAGAAGCATACCGGTTACTGAACTGCAAAGGCATGACGCGGATTGATTTTATTCTGCAGGAAGAAACTGACGATTTTTATTTTATTGAAATTAATACCACGCCGGGGCAATCTGCAAACAGCCTGATTCCGCAGCAAGTGCGTGCCGCCGGAATGAATTTGAGTGAATTTTATGGAAAATTGATCGAAGAAAGTTTGGGATAAAGTGTTTCCGGTATCTGCTACGTGGCTCGAACTTCAAACCGGACAGCTTTTCTCTCAAATTGTATATTTTTCAATCATTTCTTCGCTTACTTTTACGCTGCGGCCGGTTGCTACATCAATCAGGGTATAATCAAACCAGCCGTCGCAGCACACTTTTTTGGTTTTTTTGTTGATGATCTCGAACTGTACGCGGCAGCCTTTATCGGCAAAACTCTCGATGCCGGTTCGAACAGTAAATTCATCACCCATGGTTAAAGCGCGTTTATAATCCACATAAGCCGTGCGCACTACCCAGCCAAAGCCCTGACTCATAAACTGTTCCATCGGCATCCCGTAAAACCTTTCCATCTGATCGTAACGGGCGGCAAGCACATAATCAAAATATTTACTGTTGTGCACGTGCTGAAACATATCGATATCATCTGGCCTAACCTTAAATTCACTTTCAAATATGCTGTATGGAATGTTCATGTGTTGGTTTTTTAGGAGGAAAGCAAAGATAAAAGCGAAATGTTTAGCCCGGAAACGCTGGATGCTTCTTTTACCGGTATAATTTAGGCCACTGTTTTGGCAAAACAGTTAGAACAGTTTTAAATAGAAGACAAATGTTTGCAGTCGTCTGTCAATACTTACTTTTGCAATTATTAAAAAACAAAATATGGCAGCAACAAAATTAACCATCAACAACAATGGTTCTGTAAAAATAGAAGGCGATTTCGAGATTGTGGATGTGCAAGGCAATGTTTACGGGTTACAGGGCCGTACGGTAGTTTCTGTTTGCCGCTGCGGATTATCGGCAAACAAACCTTTTTGCGACGGCGCACACAAAGGGCATTTTGACCACAATGCAGTAGCTTTTGATTTGCCTCCGCGCAAGGTTTAATTCAGCAGTTTTCTATTTAATTTTCATCTTCCGAAGCAATTTCTGTTTGTTAAATTAGTAACCAGTTAACTTTTTGAAAGTAATTGCTAAAATTTAACATTGCGAAATTGTATTCATGCTTATATTCGCACAAACAACATCGAAAAGATATGATACAAGCAACTTATTTAAAAACTAAAAAAGTTTGTAAAGTAAAATTTAGCTATAACGGTGCTTTAGCCGAAAAAGTGGAATTGTTTGGGTTGAATGACAACTGGCAAACGCCGTTAGAAATGGCCAAGAAAAAAGACGGATCTTTTGTAGCTGAAGTTTCACTGCCGATTTATTCCAAACAGGAGTTTAAATATTTGGTAAACGGAACCGACTGGGCCACCGAACCGGAAGCAGAACAAAGTTGGAACGAATTTGGAACAACCAACAGCGTGATCAATTTGTAATCAGCTGTTGGTTGTTTTATTTTGATAAATGTTGTTTTTGTGCAAGTAAAAACAGCATCAGTTAACTGCCTGAAAACGTTGCATTTCCACTGTTTTCCAATCAATCATTTTATTGTAATCCGCAACGGACTGATCTCTTAGAAATTCTTTCATTCCAGAATCTGCATCTGCCAGAGTTTTCCAGAAAATCATCATCAAACGCTGTCCGTTTTCTGCTGTGCCAATCCGGCGCGTAATATATCCGTTTTGCCTGCTGATGTAATCTGCTTCTACCTGTAAGTCCCGCTTTTCAAATGTATCACGTTGCACCTGTGGTTTTTCTTTAAAAGTTGCCAGCTCAATTACATAAGGTTTACGGTCTTTTAGCGAGCTGCTGTGGTCATCTTTTACCGAAAAACGTTTTCGGTCAATAGTAGCCGTATCAATAATCTGCTGCACGTTTTTCCATAAAGGGTTGGTTACAAACGATTTCTGATCAGCATCAGCATGGGCGGCATTATCCCAGGCAAGCACAACGAGCCAGTTTCCCTGCTTGTCAAGGCCACTTTCTTTACTGATAAAACCCGACTGTTTCTGTGTATAACGCAGCTGCACGATAGAATCCAAATGGGTGTATTCTGATAGCTGCACACCTTTTTTAATTTTATACGTAATTATTTCGATCACGTAGTTGGCGTAATTAATTGGCTGTCTTTTTTTATTCTTTTTAGCCGAAAGAATTCCAGGTGTTTGGTTACATCCTGCAAAAAATAAAGCAATAGCGGCTATTAGTAAAGTATAGGATTTTTTCATGTAAAAATATTAATGGTTTAAAGCTAATACTATTTTTACCTGCTATAATCATGAAAGCAATTTACAATGGTTAATTGAAAATGCGATGACAGAAACGTTGCTCAAATCAACAGCAAATCAGAATTTTGCGCAGATTGCGGCTTTAAGGTAATACGGTTGTTTCCTTTTAATTTCTGTTTTTTACTCCCGAACAAATATCGCCGAATAATGCTTTACTATCAGGCAGCATCTTAAAACCGGATGCTTTTTTTACTCCTATTTAATTATGTTATACCTGATCATTGCTATTCTTCTCATAATCGTCATCGGCTATTTGATATTTTCCAAACGTAAATCCAATCTGCCTGCTAATCCTCAGCAGGAAGCAAATTATAAAGCCTTGTTGGTTAAACATGTAGCTTATTTTCAAAAACTAAATGCACCAGATCAGCAGCGTTTTGTGCTGAGTGTGGAAAATTTTTTGCGAGAAACAAGGATTGAAGGCGTAGGAATAGAGGTAGAAGACCTGGACCGTGTGCTGATTGCGGCCAGTGCCATCATCCCGATTTTTGGTTTTAAAGATTGGCGCTATCCAAACCTTACCAGTATCATCCTTTACCCGGATACTTTTAATAACGATTTTCAGTTTGAAGGTGGCAAAAGAGAGATTGCCGGCATGGTAGGAAGCGGTTTTATGAACGGACAAATGCTGTTATCAAAAACGGCTTTACGGGCAGGTTTTTCTGCTTCCGCTGGAGAAAATAACACTGGTATTCATGAGTTTGTGCATCTGCTGGATAACCAGGACGGCGCAACAGATGGTTTGCCGGAGCAGCTGATTCCGCATGAATATACCGCGCCCTGGGTGAAAATGATTCATCAGGAAATTAAAAAGATTGAAGCGGGAAAATCTGATATCGATCCTTACGCCAGCACTAACGAAGCTGAGTTTTTTGCCGTTGTATCCGAATACTTTTTTGAAAAACCTGAGAAGCTCCGCCAAAAACACCCGGAATTATACGAAATGCTTTGCCGGATATTTTTGCAAAAACCGGCTTAAACTTTTATTTTTTTAAGGAAGCCTTTTCGCCTTTATAAATTTTGCCTGATAAAAACAGCATGTCAGCAGTAAGTATAATCTGCTGATTTTTCTGGTCAAATTTGTAAAACTTCTTTTAAAAACGCCTTACTTTGCAGCTGCATGTCTTTATTTATTGCCTCATTAAATTCTGGAAGCAACGGCAACTGTTACTACGTTGGTAACAATCAGGAAGCAGTTTTGGTGGATGCCGGAATCTCGTGCCTGGAAACCGAAAAGCGGATGAAGCGGCTCGGTTTATCTTTGGCAAAAGTAAAAGCGATCTTCATTTCTCATGAGCATTCTGATCATATTCGCGGCGTAGAAGTGCTCTCGCGGAAGTATAAGCTGCCAGTTTACATCAGCCCGAAAACGCATTTGTACAGTCGGCTGCAGCTGGAAGAACAGCTGCAAAAA
Source organism: Janthinobacterium lividum (assembly GCA_050954285.1). Lineage (GTDB taxonomy): Bacteria > Bacteroidota > Bacteroidia > Sphingobacteriales > Sphingobacteriaceae > Mucilaginibacter_A. Next base: position 76,696 of record JBPBPL010000013.1, read on the forward strand.
CCTTTTCAAACTGAAGAAACAGTACAAATTGGAAATCTTCAAATCAAAGCTTTTTCCAAACTTCATGATGCCGTTGATCCGCACAGCTTCATGATCAGCTGCAACAACATCAATGTTGGTGTTTTTACAGATATTGGTTCGGCTTGTAAAAACGTGATCCGATATTTTAAACAATGCCATGCTGTTTTTATGGAGGCAAATTATGATGATGAAATGCTGCTGAAAGGCCGCTATCCGCATCATCTCAAAAACCGGATTCGCGGCGGTAAAGGGCATTTATCCAACACGCAGGCATTGAAAGTTTTTGCCGAGCATCGTGCTGTTTTTATGAGCCATTTATTGTTGTCGCACTTGTCAAAAGATAATAATTGCCCGGATTTGGTACAGCAATTATTTACTGCAAAAGCAAACGGAACGGAAATTATCGTAGCTTCTCGTTACCAGGAATCCAACGTTTATCATATTGATGGTTCGTTTACTGCAGATTCAACTTTAGTAAAAACGGTGGAAGAGCCTTTGCAGTTATCATTGTTTTAAGTAAACCCTGTTACATTATAATTTCTTCTATAAGTTCGGCCTGACTGACAACGTCCACGTAATGTTGGAGCGCGCTTTCAAAGGCAGGCAAGCAGATCCCCTTTTCGCTTCGCAGAGCTGTATTTTGCGGCAACAGAACTGCTTGCTTTAACGGATTTGCAGGTGTTTCTTTAATTAAAGAACTATCCATCCAGGCAAGTTCGGCTATTTTGCGGGCCAACGCAGCAGCAGTTGTATTTCCGTTATTGGCCACGTGGAAAATACCGCATTCATTATCCAGCAGCATGTTCAGGCTTTCATGAACAAGATCAGGAATATAAGTAAGCGAAAAAAACTGATCGCGGGCAACAGTAATTGGGCGTGCTTCTTTTAGCCGGTTAAAAATGGCAGCCACCAGGCTCGTATTTTCCCAACAGCTAAAACAAGTTCCGGTGCGGATAATTAGGCTATCAGGATTAGATTTCAACACGTTTTCTTCTGCCGCCGCTTTGCTTCGGCCATATGCATTTACAGGTACTACAGAATCACTTTCTGTATAAGCACGTTTTTGGCGGCCATCAAACACCATTCCCGAAGAAAAAGTGAGTAATTTAATACCATGTTCTTTACAAACTTCGGCCAGAAGTACCGGTATTTCAACATTGATTTTCAGGCATTCTTCCGGGTTTTTTTCTGCTTTTTCTACCGATAAAAAATCTGCTGTATTTACAATCGCCCAAGGATTAAATTTCCGAATGATTTCTTCTAATGTTTTTCTGTTGGTGAGATTTAAATCACTATCAGTCAGTAGCATGGAATGAATATTTCGCTCTTCACAAATCTTGCTGAATCCTGTTCCAATCATTTCACCATTTCCCAGTATTAAAACAGGCTGAGTTTCCGGCATTAACTTTTTGCTTCCGAAGTTCAAAATCGAATGATCAGGATAAGCGATTCTCTTTTGCTGTTTCCACCAGCCGGCTGCTTCTAATACGGGATGTTCATAAGCATTGTTTTTTGCCAATTTTTTTATCATGATGGCAATGGCTGTTGGCTGGGGTTTGCCCGATCTTAGGTTAAAAACGCCTGGCTCATATACTCCTCCAGGTTTGGTTACCAGTTCGTTCCAGCCGTAGGTTCCCAATAATGCCCATGCGGTAAGGGCGCGTATATCAATGCCTTCTGCCTTCAACTGATTCAAGGTTTCCCACAAATCATTAAACCAGCGCATCTGTTCTTCGCGGGTGCAATGGATATGACATTCTGTAATCGCAATGGGTAACCCAAACCGTTGCCATGCTTCCCTGATCAGCACAAGCGGACCGGTTTCCTTTGCATAAGGCATTCTAACTACTTCTACATCAGCATAACTATGCCGGCCGTTGCCACCATGAACACGTTCTGGATACCGATCCAGGTTTTCATCCAGATAACGTTCGGAAGTGATATAATAATTAAAGCCTGCAATGTGCGGCTTACAATTGTTTTCGAGGAAGTAACGTAATTCTTCTTCCTTGATGCCAACGTGCAGCAAAAATCCCCACATAGTTTTATCCGGTGTCAAAGTTCCGGTAATCAGATCATAAGACAACCACCGGCGCTCATTTTCAAAATCAGCCTGATATTGTAATAAAGGTGTGCTGTAAACTTTTCCGAGGTCTTCAGTTTGGATAAGTTTGGCATCCGGATTAATTTCCCTAACCGCTTTCATGGCCATTACTGTTGCCTTGCATTCACTTAAAAGTATCTTATAAAAACAGTATTCGTTGCTTTCATGCGGATACCAGTGGCCGTACAAACCGCAAAACCGGGCCGTTGTCAGTGGTTCGTTAATAGGCGTATAATATTCGAGCCAGGGAAACTTTTCGGCAACCAGTTTGGCATAAGCTGCAACGCCTGATTCAAAACTTCCGTCAAAAAAATTAACAAACTTTGGCCCGCTTCCATGATGCACCAGTCCGGCTATCGGTTCAACTTTCAGTTCTTTTAAGCGGAGAAGATTTTTTTCAGTAAAAGTCCAATCAATAACTGTATTTTTTTGAGGCTGATGTTTTTCCCATAAAACAGGATAGCGAAGCATTTTGATGCCCAGCGAAGCAATCAAATCGATATCATCTTCCCGTTTATAATGCCCGGAATATTCTGATTGATCCAGATAATTGTTTCTTACCCGGTTGATTGTGGCTTCAATACCACCCCAGATTTCTATTGGTTTTTGACTAAGCATATCCATTCTTTTTTTGAGTGTTAAAACTGATACACTAATTATTTAACTTTTTTGTCGGCTTTTGGTTTTTTTTAATGCCGGATGCAGGAGGTTGTTGCGTAATGCTTCTTTTATCAACCTTTTTTAATTAAGCCATCAATAGGTATCTTGCATCCGCTTACTGCATTGCCGGTAAACCTAATTTAAGCTAATAAAACCGATAATATGAAAATCATTCACCTGTTGCTGGCGGCCGTACAATTTGCGCCGCTTGCCTTGTTTGCACAAAATAATTTGGCTAAAACTCAACCTGTTCAGGTAAAAGTAGAGAACGGGATATTGGAGGGAACAACCGAAGCTTCCGGCATCCGGAGTTTTAAAGGCATCCCGTTTGCCAAAGCTCCCGTTGGCGATTTGCGCTGGAAAGAACCGCAGTCAGCCGAAAACTGGACCGGTGTACGCAAAGCCGATCATTTTGGTGCCAATGCCATGCAAAAAAAGATTTTTGGCGATATGCTTTTCCACTCGTCGGGTATGAGCGAGGATTGTTTATTTCTGAATGTATGGACGCCCGCTAAATCATCCGCAGAAAAACTGCCTGTACTGGTTTATTTTTTCGGAGGCGGATTTGTAGCTGGCGATGGTTCTGAAGGACGTTACGACGGAGAAAGTATGGCCAAAAAAGGCATCGTTACGCTAACGGTTAATTACCGACTGGGCGTTTTTGGTTTTATGGCGCACCCGGAACTCACTAAAGAATCGCCGCATCATGCTTCCGGAAATTATGGTTTGATGGACCAGACCGCAGCTTTAAAATGGGTGCAGCAAAATATTGAGGCTTTTGGCGGCGATTCGAAACGTGTTACCATCGCCGGTGAATCTGCCGGTTCTATTTCCGTTTTCGCGCAAATGGCTTCTCCATTATCTAAAAACCTCATTGCCGGTGCCATTGGCGAAAGTGGTGCAATGATCAACCCAACGGCAGCTCCAATTTCTTTAGAACAAGCTGAAAATAAAGGGGTTGTCTTTGCGCAAAAGGCCAATGCTAGTTCGCTGTTGGCCTTGCGTACAATGAGTGCAAATGATTTGCTGGATGCTGCTTCTCAGCCAGGGGCTTTTAGTGTGAGTGCTGCTGTGGATGGTTATTTTCTACCAAAACTGCCGGTTGCGATATTTGCAGCAGGCGAACAGGCAAAAGTTCCGTTGCTGGCCGGATGGAATTCTACCGAAGTGCAATACCAGTCATTGTTGGGTGGAGACGCGCCGACACCGGAAAATTACGCAAATAAATTGAAGCAACTTTATGCTGAAAAAAGCGATGAGGTTTTAAAATTGTATCCGGGCAAAACGCAGGAGGAAGTGGTTCAATCGGCAACAGCTTTGGCCAGTGATCGGTTTATTGTTTACAGCACCTGGAAATGGCTGGATCTGCACGCTAAAACCAGCGGCAAGCCAACTTATAGCTATATTTTTTCCAAACCCAAACCACCAATGACGGCCGATTTTGCCAACGCTACGCCAGGTTTAGCCGGTGGAATTACTAAAAACGCAGAGCCGCCAAAAGTTAAACCAGCTGCGGCGGCAGTGGGCGCACCGCATGCTTTCGAGATTGAATATGCAATGGGCAACTTGGACAAAAACAAAGTTTATGCCTGGACACCGGATGATTACAAGATATCGGCAACGATGCTGCAATACTTTGCGGATTTTGTGAAAACCGGAAACCCGAATGCACCTGCCTTACCTGCCTGGTCGTTTATCAGTACTAATAATTTTCCGCAAATGAATATCGGTTTGCATACGCAGCAAGAAAAAGAACAGCACCGCAGCCGGTATCTTTTTCTTGATCAGATTTATCAGAAATAGAACAGCTTTAAAATGTAAATGCTTCTTTTATCAACCCAAATTTTAGGTTGATAAAAGAAGCATTTAGCTAATAAGCCATTTTTAAAAAATGCCGAGAAACTTTTTGGATTGATAAATCCCGTGCAAATCTTTTTCAAAAAAAGTATAAGGATCATTATAAAACTGGATAAAATCCGGTACTGATTTTTGGCCGGGAAATGGTGCATAAAAATGTGTTGGGCTGCTGCGGTCGTTTCGCCAAACTAATACATAGCATAAGCGCATCTTGCTGGTTTTCATGGTTTTGAGTAATGTGCCCGTCCACCAGGTTGGGTTTGGGATGGTTTCCAGTCCAGTTTCTGTAAATGCCGCCAGCTTACCATGATTAATAGCGTAATCAGAAATAATTTTTAATTTTTTGGCTACAGTCGGCAAATCATAACGGTCGCGTCCCATATCGCCATAATTGTCCATGCCCAGCATATCCACGTAATCATCGCCTGGATAACGCTCTAAATAAGCGGCTTCAGTAGTGAATTTGGCATCCGGAGAAAACGCATAAATGAAATTATGCACACCCAAACTATCGCGCAAATAATTAACGGTAAAACGCCAGATCGCTACAAAATCTTCTTGTTTGGTATGCTTTCTTCCCCACCAAAACCAATCCCCGTCGTTTTCGTGGAAAGGACGAAAAATGATCGGAACCAATTTTCCGTCTGCGCCGCGAACCGTATGCGCCCAATTGCCAATTCCTTTCAAAATTTCTTTGTATTGATTGTTGGCGCTTCCGCCAGGAATTAAATCCTGAACCGAGGCTTTGGAAAGCGAATCGACCCAATAAAAACCACCTTTAGAAAGCGGATTGTTAAAATGCCAGCAAGCCGTAGTTACGCCGCCGCGGTTGTACGTATCAATCACATTTTGGCGTACATCGGCTTTTGCTTTTTCGGCTGCTTCTGCGCCTCGACCAGAAAAATCACTGAAATCAACGCCAATTACAGCAGGATAGGAGCCGGTAACCGATTTTACATCTGACCGGTTCGCATCGCCAGACCAGCCGTGCCCGTATTGTGTATCATGCTGATGACCAAACAAAGTGTGCTTTTTAGAAAGCTTCCACAGGTTTGCAAACAAAGCTTTGGTTTCTTTGGTGGCCTTCGGATCGATAGGCGTTCTTTTTTGGGCAAAGGCAGGTTGGAACCAAATTAAAATCAGTATAAAAACTGGCTTGGTCATTTTTAAATTAGGCTTGCTAAACATGGATTGAAAATAGGTGATACTGTTTTTATCGGCATAAAATTAAACCAATTACGCTATAAAACGTTGCCGTTTTTTATGCGGTAAAAGAAGCATTTGGCTTGCAAAATGCAGAAATCTTGTCGGGATGTTGTCATAAACTTCGCCTCAAAGCCAATCGGATAAACTAATTTATGGTTTATGGATCAAACTATTTCTATGAAAAAATTAAAAATTATTCTATCTATTTTGATAACCGGCTGGCAATTGGCATCGGCGCAAACCGTTACTAAAGATGTGGCTTATGGCGATGACCCAAAGCAGAAGTTTGATGTTTTCCTGCCTCAGCAAACGAAAACCAAAAGCAACGCAATCATCCTGATACATGGCGGCAGCTGGATTGGCGGCGATAAAATTAACATGACGCACTGGCTGAAACCGTTGCAGACAGCTTTTCCTGAGGATGCTATTTTTACCATCAATTATCGTTTGGCCAGCCGGCAAAATAATGCTAACACCTGGCCTGCGCAAATTGATGACGTGGACAAGGCTGTTGCATTTATAAAAGATCATGCAAAAGATTATAATATCAACAAAAAACAACTGATTTTATTGGGCGAAAGTGCTGGTGCACAATTGGCTTTGGTGGAAGCTTTTAATCATGATCCGGATCATGATGTTAAAGTGGTGGTCGACCTTTTTGGGCCGGCCGATATGGCTGATTTATATACGGCACACCACGAGCTGGCGATTTTAATGAAGGGCACGCCTGCAACTATTCCGCAGGTTTACGCTGATGCCAGTGTTTTGAACCATGTGAGCAAGAAAAGTCCGCCAACTATAATTTTTCACGGCACGGCTGACCCAATTGTGCCGATACGCGAAAGTGATAGCCTGAACGTAAATTTGAAACGCGCCAAAGTGCCTTCCAGTTACATTACTTATCCTGGAAAAGGACATGGCTGGCGCGGCCCAGAAATACAGGATACTTATAGCAAAGCCATTGCTTTTATTAAAGAGCAGTTGAAATAAGCCACATTTCGAAGGTAAAAAACAGGCGATAAAACAAGCATGAAATTATTTTTGGCGATACGTGTTTAAACGTATCATTGTAAAAAATTTAGTGTTAACGGACATAAATTTTAACCAAAGCACCTTACCTGGACAGTATGAGAACCTATTTAATTCCGACCGATTTCTCCTCATCTTCTGTGACTGCTGCGCACTATGCTGCCAGGCTAAGCACACAAACCGGCGCAACTAAGTTGATTTTGCTGCACGCTTACTACGTTTCTACGTTTGAAAGTGTGCTGCCCTCCACAGAGTTTGTGCAACTGATGCCATACGATGTTGATGAGACTTTCAGGCTGAAAAAAGAAGAATTGGAAGGAATCAGACAGGAATTATTGAAACTGGTGGAGAGAAAAACGGAAATTGAAATCCGGATCAGTCGCTTGCCATTGCTGCGTGCCATTTTGGAAGTGCAGGAGCAAACACATGTTGATTTGCTAGTTTTGTGCAGTAAAAGCAGTTCAAAAGAAGATACCACTGTGGGGATGAACATTGTGCAGATTTCAAAAATCAGTCCTGCACCGGTACTGGTGGTTCCGGCCAAAGCCGCTGCGCAAGCTTTACAAAAAATTGTGCTGGCCTGCGATTTTAAAAACATAACAAAACTAGTTCCGCTGAAACAACTGAGAAAAGTTTGGGATATGCTGCAGGCAGAATTACTGGTAGTACATGTGGATGCAAAAGGGTCACATCAAAATAAAGACCCGAAAATGCTGGCTGAAGAATCTGTTTTGGCCGAGATGCTGAAAGATTACCAACCTCAGTATTTTTACATCAACCATTCAAACACTACCCAGGGGATCGTAGATTTTGCTATCGAAAACCAGGCGCAAATGATTATTTCTTTGCCTCGGAAACATAACTTTTTCAGGTCATTGTGGCATAGCAGGTTTTCTGATCATTTAACCTTAAAATCAACTTTGCCGGTTTTATTGCTGAAGTAGGTTTTGTGCTACTTCTTTTATAACCCTAAAATTTGGCAGATAAAAGAAGTATTATAAAATACTCAACCCTCTATTTTACTCACCATAAAAACCATCAGCGCACCCAAAGCAGCCATCAAAGCAAAAGACCAGCGCAAACCTGCGGCTTGCGCAATAAAACCAACTACGGGCGGCACCATTAAGAATCCCAGATACCCTACGGTGGAAACCGAAGCAATGGCCGAACCGCTGCTTAATGTTTTGGATTTCCCAGCGATGCTGAACACCAGCGGTACTACGCAGGCTACGCCAAAACCAATCAAAATAAACCCAAAACCGGCTACTAAGGCAACCGGAAACAAAGCGGATAAAAGCATCCCTGCAAAAATTAAAATGCCGCTATAACGCAACATTGGTTTGATACCGATACGATTAACCAGCCGATCGCCAAAAAAACGACCAGTAGTCATAGCGATCATGTAAACTACAAAACCGGCGGTAGCAATGGCCGCGCTGGTATGTACTTCTTTTTGAAAATAAATGCCGCTCCAATCGTACATGGTGCCTTCGCAAGCCATGGAAGCAAATGACATCAAACCAAATTTAACCAGCGTTTTATCAGGCAAAACAAAAGCCGGCCGACGTTCCTGCTGTACCGGTTTTTGGTTGAGCGTATGCTGAAAGAAGTAAATGGCAATGGCAATCAGCAAAAAACCAACTATTGCAAAATGATAAGACGGTGGTACTTTGCCCGAAACCATTAAATAGCCCAACGCCGCGGCTGCAAAACCGGCCATGCTCCAGATGCCATGAAAAGTGGTGATGATGGACCGATTATATAATTGCTGCACACTTACAGACTGTGCATTGACAGAAATATTCATCAAATTTCGGGAAGAGCCAAAGCAGAAAAGCACCAGAACCAACTGCCAAACCTGGGTGGTAAACCCAAGTAAGGTTAGCATTATGTTGAAAGCAACCGTACCTGCAAACATTACGTTCCGGCTGCTGAAACGGCTTAATAAATTGCCGGTGATGGGCAAAGTCAGCATCAACCCAACCGGCAACGCAAATAAAACGGCACCCAGTTCAGCTTCGTTTAAGTGCAGTTTTTGCTGAAGCGTTGGAATGCGGGATGCCCAGGTAGCGTACCCAAAACCGGAGACAAAAAAGAAAACGGCGGTTGCAATGCGGTAATTTCTGGCAGATTTACTGGCTGTTGTGATACTCATCAAAAGAAAATTCAACACAAAAAATAAGCCCGGACAAAGCTGAATATAGCGCTTTGTAGCCGGACTGTTTAAAAAGCAATCGGGAGCTTATTTTTTGGGTACTGGTGGGGTAGAGGTAATTTCGCCGAACTCGTTTACGTAAGCCATCATGCTTTCCAAATCGCCACTGCCTGCATTTTGCTGGCGTTCCTGCTTGCGCTGTTCTTTTTCTTCCCGCTTTTTCAACCTGTTTTTTTCAAGTTGTTTTTTCATAAAAGTTGCCTGAGACTTAGCCATAGTTTTTCGTTTTAAACTAACTCCGGTTTTACCTGTTTGAGGAGGTTTTAAGCAATTAAAAAATGCTTTATCCTGATGCCTTTAAAATTTAATTTCCTGCGTAGAACGGTTAGCTTTTGCAGAGAAAAATTATATCCTGATCAGATTGGAAGTACAGATCAGCAGGTGCTTGCTGGAGAATAGTGTTGTATATAATCCGTGTACAAAAGTACAAAATAAACCTATAAAAACAGCATCATGGCAACAGGAAAATTTTGGAAACGGTTACTGGATTGTCAAAAAAATCAAATCGGTTTCCCTGAAATGATGCAGGGTCAATGCTTCTTTTATCTACCTAAAATTTGGGTCAAAAATATTTCTCTATACTTAAACCGTAGGTTAAAAGCACATTCTGACTGCCAGTTCGGTTTTGCCGGTTATAGTTAAAAGCGGTGCTAAAAGCCAGAACCCTATAAAAAATAGTGCTTAAAAGAAGTATCCATTTATTCATCATCCAAAATCATCAGAGCTTCAAAATACCAAATTATATTTTTAAAGATCAAAGCTGAGTTGAAATGCATTTTCAATCATTGGGTTTATTACCAGTTCAAACAAAATTTATGTTCTAAGCTTTATATCGAAATAAAAAATAAAGATATGAGCACACCCGATAACACGCCCGACAACGATCAACAAACTAATGATGACGGTTTGGATTTAACCACGCCAAACGATAACCAGGAACTGGATAAAATTAATGATGCCGTGCAGGCAGCCGAACCTTCATTTACGTTAAACCTCGGCACCGAACGCGCTATTCAAAAAGAAGCTGATGAGGAAGATGAGACTGACCGGAATATCAAACAATAATCAAATCTTCAAAACTTAAAAAAGCCTTTTATCCAAGCAAATACTGCTTGGATAAAAGGCTTTTTTGATGAAAAGATTAATATTATTTAATGCCCGATTGAAGTGTGGATAGAGTACCAAACCACCGCAATTGCAATGGCTATTAAAAATATAATGGTCGGGATTAAACCGATAATATGATAATGTTCTTCTTCGTGATGCTGTTCCATAAGGCAAATTTATTATAAATTTTTTTCTTTCGCAATTTTAACTCCTCAACGCAATTTGCAGTTGTTGGTTTCTGCGAAAATGAAATTACTTTTTTTCTTTATATTTTACCTTTAAAAACAGCATGGTAATGTTCAGTCCAACGGTTAATAAATTTGTTAGAATGATAGCCACATCGCTTTTCATCAAACCATAAATTACCCAAAGTGCGTTGCCGGTTAGCATCACAATGAACATGAAAATAGAAACATCACTTGCTTTTTTAGTTTTAATGGTTTGCACCACTTGCGGAATTAGCGCACATGAAGTACAGGCACCAGCTATCAATCCAATTACTTTTACCAACGTTCCGTCCATAATTTTCTTTTTTAAAGTAACTGCCCTACCTGTGCAAAGTTTTGAATAATCGTGTTACAAAACGCCGTTATGTTTTAAAATATATTTCGTTATTAACCGGAAAAAATTTTCATTTGTACATGTATAAATTATTGCTTTTGATGATATTTTCGGCACCCGCTTTTGCGCAGGAAGTACTTAAACCAACCACCAGTTTTTCAATCAGCGGAAAGGTAAATAAAGCTGTGGTGATCACAATGGATTCTTTAAAGCAATATCCGCTAAAAGAAATGGGCAGCTTTAAGATTACCAATCATTTGGGTGATTTTAAACATCAAGACGAGCATTTAAAAGGCGTTTTGCTGAAAGACGTGCTTAGCCACACCATTTTTGCCGTAAGCGGACCGAAATTATTGAGCCAGCTGTACTTTATTTGTACTGCTGGAGATGGTTATACGGTGGTTTATTCCTGGAACGAATTGTACAATACACCTGTTGGCGATCAGGTTTTTATTCTGATGGAAAAGAACGGTAAAAAAGCTGAACAACTACCCGAAAATATCCAAATGGCTTCGATGCTGGATGTTAAAACCGGACGGAGATATATGCACAATTTGAGCAAGATTGTGGTTGGGCAGGCGCAGAGTAATTAACTGTTTTCTTCTTCGCCGATAAAAAGTTGCTGACCAGGCAAAGCTTCCAGTTCGTGCAGGTTGTGCGAAACGATGATGGTGCTGATGCTGTTTTTATCGAGTAAAAATTGGAGTTCATCAATCAGTGTGGTTTTGGTTTTGAGATCCAGCGCCGAAAAAGGTTCGTCCATCAGCAGTAGTTTTGGTTTGATGGCCAGCGCACGCAAAATGGCCAAACGTTGCTGTTGTCCGCCCGAAAGCTGCTCGGGTTTATGTTTCAGAAAGGGTTCTAATCTGCCAAAAGACAGCAAATCTTTAATCAAATCCTGATCTTTTGTAGCATATTCCAGTTGCTGCTGCACGTTCATGTTTGGGAAAAGTGCATAATTTTGAAACACAAATCCGGTTTTTCGTTGCTGCGGAGAAAGGTTGATTTTGGCTCGAGTATCCATCCAAACCAAATCATCAACTATAATTTTGCCAAAATCCGGCTGAATTAAACCAGCCAAGATTTTTAAAAAAGTAGATTTCCCGGCACCGGACGGACCGGAGATCTTGAGCAAACTGCCGCTTTCCATCTCCACAAAAACTTTTAGTAATTGCCTGCCCTGATAAGTGCTCAGTTTTTTTTCGATGTTGATGGAAATCATTCCCGAAGATTTTTAGCAGCCATTTTATTGATGATAAAAACAGTAGTTACTAGCGCAAAAGTAAGCCCGATCAAAACCAGCGAATACAAGTTGGCAGTAGGATAATCCATGTTTTCGACCGAATTGTAAATGGCGATGGAAGCCACGCGCGTCAACCCTGGAATGTTGCCGCCGATCATCAGCACGACACCAAATTCGCCCAAAGTATGCGCAAAAGTCATTACGGAAGCCGTGAGTAACGAAGCGCGGATATTCGGCAGCAACACCCGGAAAAATGTTTCCCATTCCGATTTTCCCATGGTAAAAGAAGCATGTGCCAGAGACGACGGCAATTGCTGCAAAGCGGATTTTACCGGACTGATCATGAACGGCAAACTGTAAATAACGGAAGCCAGAACCAATCCTTCAAACGAAAAAACCAGCTGCAAATTGAAGTACTGCAATAACCATTTCCCTAAGCCTTGCTGTGGACTAAAAGCCAATAACAAATAAAAACCTAAAACCGATGGCGGCAAAACGAGTGGCATCGTCAAAATAACTTCTAAAATTACCTTAAAAAACGAATGGCCTTTTGAAAGCCAGTAAGCTACCGGCAAGCCAAACAGCAACAAGATTATAGTGCTGACGAAGGCGAGTTTTAGAGTAAGAAATATGGGCGACCAGTCTGTCAAGGTTGTTTTATGTTTGGGTGGATGCTTCTTTTATCGAGGTATTTTAACTTATCGATAACCATATTTTTTCAGGATAGATTTTGCGGCCGGGCTTTGCATGTATTTGAAAAACTGCTGGGCCTGCAGATTATTTGCCGCGTGTTTCAGGATCACCATTCCTTGCTGAATAGGTTGATAATCAGTTATATTAATCTTTTTCCAGTATAGTTTCTGCTTGTTTGCGGCGTCAGTAATCAAAGCTTCCGTGGTAAAACCAATTGCTGCAACGCCGGTGGTAATATAAATGTTGACTTGCGAAATACTTTCGCCATAAACGATTTTAGACTGGATTTTTTGCAAGAGGTTTTTTCGCTCTAAAGCTTCTTTTGCCGCTTTACCGTAAGGCGCAGTTTCCGGGTTGGCAATGGCAATCTTTTTAGTGGAATTACTTTGCAGCAGCTGTTCCCAGTGGTTCAGATCCAGGTTTTGGTTGCTGCAAATGATCAAGCTTCCTAAAGCGTAAACCATTGGTTGTGAGGATGTAAATCCGGATTTATCCAGATCTTCCGGAAAAGCCATATCCGCAGAAAGAAAAACATCAAACGGTGCGCCGTTTTTAATCTGGTTCGTGAGGTTTCCGGAAGCACCAATGATAGGTTGAATATCGATTTTTGTTTTTCTGGCGAAATCCTCACCCAAAACTTTTATTACACCTTGCAAATTGGCTGCTACGGCAACTTTTAAATCCTGTGCAAACGTGCAGAACGGCAACAGGAGCAAGGCCAAAACCGATGCTGTTTTTAGCAGGTATTTTTGGGTGATGGGTTGTTGTTTTTTTATTTTCATGCAGATCAAATTAGCAGAATTTTAGCAATCCTCGGTTTAAAGCATTATTCGTTTCAAAGGATTTTTAATTTCGATAAAAATCAGAATTTTATTGCTGAAAAAATATCTTTGCAGCACATGGCGTACAAGTTTGTGGATAATTACCGGGAAAAAGGGGCGAGGAAGCAGTTGGTGCGGTTTCTGGAAGATGTGAAAAAAATTGGCGACAGGCGTGTGCTGGATGCAATAGGAAAAGTGCCGCGGCATTACTTTTTCGACGAAACATTTTGGATGCAGGCCTACAAAGACATTGCTTTCCCGATTGGCGACGGACAAACGATTTCACAGCCTTATACCGTGGCTTATCAAACCGAATTGCTGCACATCCAGAAGCGCGATAAAGTATTGGAAATCGGCACCGGTTCCGGTTATCAAACCTGCATTTTGCTGGAACTGGGCGCAGAAGTTTTTACCATCGAACGGCAGGAAAAACTGTATGAACGCACCTGCAAAGTGCTGCCGTTTCTGGGTTATAATGCTCATTTTTTCTGCGGAGACGGCTCCAACGGTATCCCGGAAAATGCGCCTTACGATAAAATACTGGTTACGGCCGGTGCTCCTTTTATACCCGAAATTTTGCTGAAACAGTTAAAAATCGGCGGTTTGCTGGTGATTCCGGTGGGCGATGAAAAATCTCAGTTAATGACCACCATTCTTCGCGTAAGCGAAAAAGATTATGAAAAAGTTAGCCTGGATACATTCCGTTTTGTGCCGCTGGTTGGTGATCAGGCCTGGTCGTAAGAATTTAATTTTACTTTTGTGTTTTAATTCTACTATTAGTAATTTCAAGCTTAATATTTTGAAGTTCGGAGTTGTTTTTATTAAATAATTCTATTAGACTTTTTCTCCAAACAGTCTCAGAATTTTGAGAAGTATTTGAATCGGTAATAGTTAAGAAACTTAGGCAGACAGTAAGTATAGCAAGCACTATTGTAATAATCGATAATCTTAAATTTGTTTTGCTGGATGCTTTATTGTCTTCTTTTAATAATCCAATCTCTGTTGTTAATTTTTCGATTTGAGTAAAAAGATTTTTTTGAATTCTATTATTGATTTCAGATTGACCAATATCTACCATCTCTTTATAATAGCTTGGCCCTACTGAATAACCTGTCGAACGTCCTGCATCTGTTGCTTCTTTTGAATATTCCTTAATTAAATTTAGTAAATCTTCGTTATTCAATTCTGTTGGATATTCTTTTGGTATTGTATTTCTCATATGTTGAGTGGGTTGTACTATTAAAAGAATCTAAACTAATATCGTAAATTTCCCTACCGCTTCATTACCCGGTCCATTTCGATTTTAGAATCACGTTCTTTCATCGTTTCGCGCTTATCAAAGGTTTTTTTACCTTGAGCGAGGCCGATCTCTACTTTAGCAAAACCGCGTCCGCTGATAAAAATGGTAAGCGGCACAATGGTAAAACCTTTTTCTTCCGTCCGAGATTTTAGCTTTTTCAGTTCTTTTTTCTGCAACAACAAAACGCGGTCGCGCTTGGCTTCGTGGTTGTAAAACGAGCCGTGTGTATATTCGGAAATATGCAGATTGCGGATGTACAGATTGCCATCTATAAACGTACAGAATGAATCGGTGAGGTTGGCTTTTCCCTGCCGTATCGATTTAATTTCTGTGCCCAGCAATTTAATGCCGGCTACAAATTTATCATCGATTGAAAAATCAAAATAAGCCCTTTTATTTTTAATATGTATGTTTTGTTCTTTTTCTTCTTTCATGTTGATCTACCTTTTTTGATCTGTTGATACTTCTTTTATCACCTAAATTTTACTGCACAATCAGCACCGGAACTTTAATTTTGTGCCTCACCGAATTAACGGTGGTGCCAAAGATAATATCTTTAAAAGCTTTATGGCCATGCGCGCCCATCACCAATAGCTCCAGATTATTCTCGTTTACCACGCTGGCAATGGCTTTGGACACTTTGCCATAACCTACATCATAAAAAGAACGATAGCCCAATTCCGTCAATCGCTGCTGGTATTTCTGCAGATTTTCGCGGTCGCTTTGCGTTTCCAAGTCCATCACCGCTGCGCCATGGTAATTGGCTGCCGCCGTTTCTACCACGTGCATCAAATAATACTCGGCCTCTTTGCCGCCCTGCATCAGCGCGTGACGAATGGTATCGCGGTCATGGGCAGAAAAATCTACCGCAATACCAATTTTTTTCAAAATTACCGGCGTAATTGTATCAATTTCCAAGGCCGAACCATGCGGAATTTTACGGTGTTCATTTTCTGAATGCGCGAAAATTGGTTTAAAAAACACGTATAAAAGAAGTATGGCGATGGCGATCGCAAACGGAACTGTGATTAAATGGATGAGCGTTTGGTGCTGCGGAAAAGCTTTCGACCAATCCGCGATTTGCTCCACTACCAGTTTTGCATTCAGGCCCACAATTAAAACTGCCATCGTCCAGGCGGTGATTTTTACCCACAATTTATTGGCAAAAACGCCCATTTTTTCTTTGTCGGAAGTAAAATGAATGAGTGGAATTACAGCAAAACCTAATTGTAAACTCAATATCACCTGACTGAAAATTAGCAAACTTCCCAAAGCACGTTCGCCGGAATAAAGGATGGTAAAAAAAGCAGGGATAATAGCCAGCAAACGTGTAATCAGCCGCCGCAGCCAGGGTTGAATGCGCAGATTAATGTGACCTTCCATGATGATTTGCCCGGCCAGCGTTCCGGTAACGGTAGAACTTTGTCCGGCTGCAATCAGCGCAATGGCAAATAGGGCAGGAGCGAGCGAACCGAAAATATGCTGCAACAATTTGTGTGCATCTTGGATTTCGGCAACCTGATGATAACCGTTCCGGAAAAAAGCTGCGGCCGCTAAAATTAAAATAGCTGCGTTAACAAAAAACGCCAGGTTTAAAGCAACGCTGGTATCAATCAAATTCATTTTGATGGATTCGCCGATGCCGGATTCCGTACGTTCAATTTTCCGGGTTTGCACTAACGAAGAATGCAGATACAGATTGTGTGGCATCACCGTGGCACCAATAATACCGATGGCAATGTACAGTGAACTGCCGTTCAGATTGTGCGGAATCAGCCCTAAACCAACTTGCTTAAAGTCTGGTTCTACAATAAACATCTCCACCAAAAACGATAACCCAACGATAAAAACCATTGAAATAATAAACCCTTCCAGATGCCGCATACCTTTGTTCAGTAAGAAAAGCAGCAAAATGGTATCCAGCAACGTTACCGAAACGCCCCAAACCAGCGGCAAATGAAACAGCAGTTGCAAGCCAATGGCCATACCAATCACTTCAGCCAGATCGCAGGCGATGATGGCGATTTGTGCCAGAATAAACAGCCAGAAGTTAACAAATTTATTGTAATGCTGCCGCGAAGCCTGCGCCAGATCCAACCCTTGTACAATACCTAAACGAGTGGCCAATGCCTGTAATAAAAGCGCAATTAAGTTGGATAAAAGCAGCACCCAGATTAATTTATAACCAAACTGACTGCCGGCGGCCAGATCGGTTGCCCAGTTTCCAGGGTCCATATAACCCACGCTCACCATGTAGGCCGGGCCCAAAAAAGATAAAATTCTTTTCCAGCCTACTTTTCCGGTTGTGTTTACCGAGCCATGAACTTCGGCCAGAGATTCATTATGGTTGTTCATAAAGCAATCAGTATATTTTTTGCAGCTTCTTTGCTGATGTTAATTTTTTGTCCGTTTTCAATGCTGAGCACAACGGTTTCGTCAAATGCAATAATTTCTTCTACACAAATGTTTCGCCCAATTTTCAGATTCATTTTTTCCAGGTATTGCAGGAATAAAGGCGAATGTTCCTTCACGCCGCAAATCGGTCCGTTATCGCCTAAATTTAGGGATGAAACAGATTTGGTTGAGCAGTTTTTGATCATTCCGTATTGATCCGGAATCGGGTCGCCATGAGGATCAGTAGCCGGAAATCCCAAAAATTCATCCAGCCGGTTAATTAGTTTTGCAGATTGAATATGTTCCAGCTGCTCGGCCAGTTCGTGCACTTCGTCCCAGCCGAAAGCCAGTTTCTCCACCAAAAAAAACTCCCATAAACGATGCTTCCGGATAATTTTCAGGGCAATAATTTTGCCGTTTTCGGTTAAGGAAACGCCTTGATAACGCTCATAATCAATCAGGTTTTTGGCCGAAAGTTTTTTGATCATATCTGTAACCGAAGCAGCTTTCGTGTTCAAAACCGAAGCAATCTGGTTGGTATTTACAGGATTGCTGTTTTCTGCCGATAAATGGTAGATCGCTTTTAAGTAATTTTCCTCGGTAAAAGAAGTATCCATTTTGAATAGCCTAATTCTTTATTTAGGTTAATCTAAAAATAACAAAACTTATTTGATTTTGCTTGAACAATTTTTAGATAAATTTGCCCGGATAGAAAACCCCGTATCATGGCGATTGAATTAGATAAAATTGATTTGCAGATTTTGAAAATTTTGCAGCAAAACGGCCGGATCACCAATCTGCAGTTGTCCAATGAAATCGGACTATCGCCTGCACCAACGCTGGAACGGGTGCGCAAACTGGAAAACTCAGGCTATATTTTAAGTTATCACGCTTTGGTGGATGAAGAAAAACTGGGTTTGGGTATCAAAACCTTCATCCAGGTTTCGCTGGATTTTCATAAAAATAATACAATCCAAACGTTTTTAGACGAGATCCAGGAGATTAAGGAAATTACGGAATGCCACCATGTAACCGGGCAATGCGATTTTTTGCTGAAAGTTTATGTGAAAGATATTAAAGCTTACGAGCAGCTGATTATGCAGAAGATCAGCCGGATTACGGTGGTAAAAACTTTTCAAACAATGATCATCATGTCCACCAATAAAAAAGAACCCACCGTGCCGCTGGAATATTAGATACTGTTTTTATCGGTATAAAATAAGTGTTGTTTTGATGAAAGTCCGTCCACTATGTTCAAAACGGCACTAAAAAACACCGGTAAAAGAAGCATCAGCCTTCAACCCAAAACAAACAACATGACTAAAAAACGGTACTTTTTCCTGATTCTCATTCTCGGTTTGCTTACTGCGCTTGGTCCGTTTTCTATTGATATGTACCTGCCCGGTTTCCCGGCAATCGCCAAATATCTGCATGAAACCGTTGCCCGTGTGGCGCTTTCACTATCCAGTTTTTTTGTGGGAATTTCTGCTGGACAATTGCTTTACGGGCCTTTGCTGGATCGTTTTGGGCGAAAAAAGCCTTTGTATATCGGTTTGCTGATTTATATCCTGGCTTCATTTGGCTGCTTGTTCGTCCACAGTATTGAAGCACTCATCGCGCTCCGTTTCGTCCAGGCAATCGGTAGCTGTGCGGCTGGCGTAGCTTCGGTAGCCATGGTGCGCGATTTTTTTCCGGTGCAGGATAGTGCCAAAGTTTTTTCGCTGCTGATGCTGGTGGTTGGTGCTTCGCCCATGATTGCGCCAACCGTGGGCGGCTACGTAACGGCAGCTTTTGGCTGGCAATCGGTTTTTTTAATTTTGGCCGTGATGGGCATTTTAATCCTGCTGATGTCTTTTTTCTTTCTACCGGATAGTTATCAGCCCGATAACTCGCTTTCCCTCAAGCCAAAACCCATTATCAAAGGGTTTTGGACAGTACTGCGCCAACCTCAGTTTTACACATATGCATTTACTGGAGCAGCGGCTTTTTCGGGTCTATTTGCTTATGTTTCTGGTTCTCCGCTGGTTTTTATGGATATATTCAAGGTAGATGGCAAAGTTTATGGCTGGATATTCGCGTTTTTATCGATTGGTTTAATTGGGTCGAGCCAGTTTAACAGTTTGCTGCTCAAAAAATACCAGAGCGAACAGATTGTGTTTATGTCCCTAGTGGCACAATGTATGGTAACCCTTGTTTTTTTCTTCGGAACCTGGTTCGGCTGGTTCGGTTTATACGGAACGATCACGATGCTTTTTCTGTTTTTATCCTGTTTGGGCATCGCCAATCCAAATGCTTCGGCTTTATCCCTGGCACCGTTTTCTAAAAATGCTGGTACTGCATCAGCCTTGATGGGCGCTTTGCAACTGGGCATGGGCGCGCTGGCTTCAATTGGTGTAAGCTTGTTCAATACCCGTTCTGCCTTGCCTATGGTTTCAATTATTGCCGGTACCACATTGCTGGCCTTGTTGATATTATTGATCGGCAGAAACCAGATTATACAACCAGCAGCAGTATTGGAAGGACAAGCCGGAGCAGTTTTGCATTAAATTAATAATTCTTTCAGTTTAAATTTTAACTATAAATTTTACCTGCTAAAAGAAGTATGTTGTTTACTACAAAGCCTTTTTTCGCAATAAATATGCATCTGGCCTTTGCAAAGAAGAATTGTAACTAATCACTTCCCAACCCTGGCTGGCCATGTAATTGATAGCATCAATATCGTTATCCAAACTACTAAGCCTGGTGCTCAATTTTTTAATTTCGTTATCGGGTAACGAGTTTGAGTTGCTGACACGGCCAAAATCAGTACCGATTGAATAGCCGGATTTGAAAGAGCGGGAGAGTATAAAAATTCTACAGTAAACATCGTGCGGTTTTATTTGCGTAGTATCCGTTTGTGCGAAGCATGCAGCCGGTAGCAACCATAATAAAAAAAGTAATTTTTTCATTTTAACTATAAGTAAATTTCAACTTTAAAACTGAATAATTTGAGGATTATTTTATCGTAAATGTAAAATTTGAATTGTTTTTATCAAGCAAATAAGTAGCTTGTAAAACCCAATTGTTTTATATGAATCAAGCTCCCAAACTTAGCCGCACGCTGGGCCTTCGTTACGTTATTGTCGTGGTGATTGCCAATATTCTCGGTTCTGGTGTTTACAAAAAAGTAGCCCCGATGGCTGCCGAGCTGCATTCTTCCGGCTGGGTGCTCATTGCCTGGTTGCTGGGTGGTATCATCACTTTATTCGGCGCGTTAAGCAATGCGGAAGTAGCTGGTTTACTGGCAGATACTGGTGGCGAATATGCTTATTTCAAAACCATTTATAATCGTTTTTTTGCATTTATTTTTGGCTGGTCGCTATTTACGGTGATCCAAACGGCGGCTATTTCCTCGCTGGCTTACGTGTTTGCACAATCGCTGAACAGCCTGCTTCGTTTACCGCCTATTTTTCCGGAATTAAGCACGTTTAGTATTGCCGGTATTTTTTTTCCTTTTGCTGATTTCTCCGTTAAAATTACCGCCATTCTGCTCATTATCTTACTCACCTGGATCAATACGCGGGGCGTAAAAACCGGTGCCGGGTTAAGCAACCTGATTCTGATTCTGGTTTTTATAGGAATTTTTGTCATTATCTTTTTCGGGTTAAGCAGCTCGCACGCTGTTATTGCCCAAAGCTTCAATTTGCAAACCACCAATCATTTGCCCGTTACTATCAGTGCTGTTTTTACCGCCATGTTATCGGCGTTCTGGGGCTATCAGGGCTGGGCAGCAATTGGTTTTATTGGGGGTGAAGTGAAAGATGCCAAACGCAATATCCCGAAAGGAATTGCAGTAGGCGTGTTCATCGTAATTGTTTTGTACCTGCTGGTCAACGTTACGTATTTGTCGCTTTTGCCAGTTGCCACGCTGGAAAAAATCCATCATGCCAGCAACCAAATTGCTGCTATTGAAGCAGTAAAAAGTTTTTGGGGAAGCAGCGGCGATGTTTTTATTTCAGTTTTAGTGCTGATTACTACACTCGGCTGCACGCACGCCACCATCCTGGCCAGTGCACGCCCGTATTTCGCTATGGCACAGGAAGGTTTGTTTTTTCCGAAAGTTGCCCGACTAAATAAAGCGCAGGCACCCATTAATTCGCTGATTTACCAAGGCATTTGGGCCTGCTTGCTGGTACTTTCCGGTACTTTTGATCAGCTAACGGACATGATCGTTTTTGCCGTTTTTATCTATTACGGTGCTACGGCTTTAGGCGTTTTTATTTTGCGGAAAAAAATGCCCGATGCCGAGCGTCCGTACAAAGTTTGGGGTTATCCAATTGTTCCTGCTATTGTCGTTTTATTTTGCGCCGGTTTATTTGTCAATACTTTTTACAGCCGTCCGCGCGAGGCTGTTTTGGGTACGATATTGATGCTCACCGGTGTACCCATGTACTGGTGGTTTACGCGGAAAAATAAAAGTTTAATAAAATAGGTTTCCATGCTGATGCTTCTTTTATCGTATAAAAATTGAGTTTATCACGATTAAAAACAGCATTCCCATAATATACGTATAATATCAAGCTAATATCAAGAAATGGAAATCAGCAGCCAGTATTTTGAAGTAAACGGAATCACTTTACACGCAGCAATCGCTGGGCCGGAGCAAGGCAAAGTCATGCTGTTTTTACACGGTTTTCCAGAGTTTTCCTTGGGATGGAAAAATCAGCTGATATTTTTTGCGGAGAAAGGTTATCGTGTTATTGCGCCTGATCAGCGTGGCTATAACCGCAGCAGCAAACCAAAAGGTGTAAAAGCCTACCGTTTTGAAAATATAATAGCTGATGCGGTCGGGCTGATTAAACAGGTATCAACCCAAAAAATAATTCTGGTTGGCCACGATTGGGGCGGAGGGATTGCCTGGGAAGTTGCCGGCCAGCATCCCGAACTGATTGAAAAACTGATTATCCTCAACATGCCGCATTTAAAAGTAATTGGCGATACTTTAAAAAGTAATCCAAGGCAATTATTGCGCAGTTGGTATTTCGGGTTTTTCCAGATTCCGCGTTTACCAGAGTGGCTTCTTAGTTGGTCCAACTTCAAGTTATTAGGAAAAAGTATGGTAAAAACAGCTAATAAAAACACCTTTTCCAAAGCCGATCTCGATCAATATAAAGCAGCCTGGCAAAATCCCGCTACTGTTAGAACCATGATTAACTGGTACCGCGCCTACAAATACAGCAAACTTGCTTTAAAGCGCGTAAGTGTTCCAACCTTAATTTTGTGGGGAAAAAAAAACACTTTTCTGCTGCCTGAAATGGCAGAAAAAAGCAATCTGCTTTGTGCAAAAGGAAAACTGATTGTGCTGGAAGATGCGTCTCACTGGCTGCATCACGAAAAAGCCGCACAAGTTAACCAACTGATGCTTAATTTTTTAAACTGAATTTTTTATCAATTTTGTTTTTTATACCGTAAAAGAAGCATCTGTATATAACCGGATCAGTAGTTCTTTTAATCAGAAAATCCAGTAAGTATTTTGGTACGAATAGATTTTCATACTGGTGTAGCAGCAACAATTTTGAGAAATTAACAGCTTCAAAAACCTAAAAATTAAAATAATCAGATATATTAGTAACGATTTTGAATCCAGAAAGTAAAAAGGAAAGCTTGATTGTTTGCTAAAATCAGTCTGCACTTTTGATACCTCAACCTTAATTAATCTTAATTTATACTGATGAAAATAAAAAAAGCAGTAATTACAGCTGCTGCGCGCGGAGAACGCTTATACCCAGTTGCCGATACGATACAAAAGGCCATGCTCCCGGTAATTGATACGGACGGGTTGTATAAACCTGTTATTCAGATAATTGCAGAAGAAGCTTTTGCCAGCGGCATTGAAGAAATCTGCATTGTTTGTGCGCCCGGCGATCCGGAATTATACGTAAACGCTTTTACCTCGCTGCGCGATAACCTCCTTAAATCTTACAAAAACGTGGATTGGGCCAAGCAGCAGGCCGAAAAAATAACGCACTTGCTTAACCATATTCATTTTGCCGAGCAAAAAGAAGCATTGGGCTACGGCCATGCCGTTTATTGCGCCCGGGATTTTGTGGGAAACGAACCTTTTTTACTGCTTCTGGGCGATTATTTGTACGTTTCTACTTTGAAAGCCAAGCGTTGCGCCACGCAGTTAATCGAGTTGGCCGTGCAGGAAAATTGTGCAGTTTCGGCCGTAACTTCTATTATCGAGCACCAGATTGGCCGTTACGGTACACTTACCGGCAAGCACGTGCATGAGCAACCGGGCGTTTACCAGATTGAAAAAATCATCGAGAAACCGTCTTTAAGCGTGGCCGAGTTGGAATTACAAACGCAAGGGCAACGGGCCGGATATTATTTATGTTTGTTTGGGATGCACGTTTTTACGCCGCAGATTTTTGATCTCCTCCGAAAATACATTGATAAAAACAGTAGCAACCTAATGCTGACGCCGGTTTTGCAGGAACTGGCCGAAACTGAAAAATATCTGGCTTTGGAGGTGAAGGGAAACCGTTATGACCTCAGCAAAAAACATGGCTTGCTACGGGCGCAAATTGCTTTGGGTTTGGCCGGAGAGGCGCATAATGAAACGCTGACAACCTTGGTAGAATCTTTAACGGAAGCGCAGGGGCGACAATTGGTTTAAACTATAAAAACGTAAGAAAATAAAGATGAATGTTTTTATAGAAACGATTACTTCAACAGATATCAGTAAAAGAGACCGTTCTTTTTTTGAGATCAGCCGGCAATTATCAGCCAAAGAACTTTTACAAACGCTGCGTGAACTGGATGAGTTTAGAAAAACCACACCAAGTTTGTACGATAAAGTTCGCGCGATACAATTTTTATATGCCGGTTTTCGGTTTGTTTTAGCTGAAAGTAAGGAAATTCCGCAAACCGGAAAAATCCCTTATCTAGGTTTTGAGGATTTATTAGCGAGACGTTTTGAACAATCGATTACGGTTTTTTTAAACGAGCTGGACAAAAACGGTCCGAATGCCACTTTATTCAGTGCGCTGGCCGAAAGTTATCACCAGTTATCCTTTCAAACACTGGCCAATCAGGTACGCAAAAGTGTGCGTTCCAGCAGAGGTAACCAGTGGATGTTCCGCGTGGGCCATCAGGATGAACATCCGATACACATTCATCCGGCGTTGTTGCAGCGTTCGGACAACTCGCTTTTCTATCCAATCCTGCACGAAAATACTTCGGTACGGATGGATTTAACACACAGTGGCTGGTCGGATATTTTCTTTCTGGGAATGGATTATCCCGAAGGCGCACGCGTGGTCAATCTGTCCATTGATCTGGGCGTTTTTGGCCGGGATAAAGATATTAACCCACCGCTGCACACTTATTTCCGGGTAATTCCAGAACCGGTTTTGCGGCTGACCAGCATCGATTTGAACGTAACGAAAGATGTAACCGATCTGGCCGATCTGTTCAATTTTGGCAATGATTATTTAAGTTTAATCAAAGCAGGCGTAATTGCTTCGGGCTTGATTCCGCCTTCTTTTGAAGGAACAAACCAATCACTGCCAGAAATTTTATCACGGATTGTAGCACCTGGAATGGGGGTGGAACTGGTAACCAGAGTAAACGATATTCCAAAAGGATCGCGGTTTGCGGTTTCTACCAATTTGCTGGGTTCCATCATTAGTTTGCTGATGCGGGCAACCAATCAAACTAAAAACCTGGAAGGCGGACTGGAAGAAAGTGAACGCCGTTTAGTAGCTTCCCGTGCAATTTTGGGCGAATGGATTGGCGGTTCTGGTGGCGGCTGGCAGGATTCGGGTGGCGTTTGGCCGGGCATCAAATCGATCCAGGGTACTTTTGCACAGGAAGGCGACCCGGAATTTGGTATAAGCAGAGGAACTTTATTGCCGCGCCATCGCGTGTTACAGGGCGAAGAAGCGCATCCGGAAGCGGCAGATCGTATCATGAAATCATTAGTGCTGATGCATGGCGGCATGGCTTCCAACGTTGGGCCAATTCTGGAAATGGTAAGCGAGAAATATCTGCTCCGCGGAGAGAAAGAATGGAACGCCCGACAGCAAACCAACCATATTTACGATAACATTTTAGAAGCCATTAAAACCGGCGATATTAAAAAACTGGCTGCCAGTACGGCCGCCAACTGGGAAGGTCCGATCAAAACCATCATCCCTTGGGCGAGTACTTTTTTTACCGAACAAATTATCGCGAAAGCAAAAAAACAGTTCGGCGAAGATTATTATGGATTTTTAATGCTGGGCGGCATGAGTGGTGGTGGCATGGGCATGTTTGTAAACCCGGAGCGCTACGAAGAATACAAACGGAAGGTGCTGGAAATTTTGCAGGATACCAAAAAAGAGCTTTCCAGTTCGCTGCCTTTTGCCATGGAACCAGTGGTTTATAACTGGAGCATCAACAACCGCGGCAGCTGGAGCAATTTGTTGAAGGCAAACCAGGCTTTAATGCCGGAGCAATATTATGGCATCCATGTTTCAGGTTTGGTGAAGCAGGATCCGGCTTTAGTTTCTTATGTTCGTCGTGCCGAAATTGATTTTTTCACTACTTATTGTGAGAAAAATAACTTGGCTTATCCGCTGCTGCGAACGATCATCAGTAATTTATTTAAAGTTTCTGATCCTTCTTCTCAGGGAAACCGGAATACCGAAAATGAAAAAGCGGATTTTATCAAACAGCAAAATGGCTTTGATTTTATTCAGCATGAAGAAATCCGGCAGGAAATGCAAAAAGGCCTGATCGGCTTATCGCGCAACCGTTTGCCGGCCGAAACCATAATTGAGGATGTGCATCCGGGCGATGTGATCAATATAGAAAAAACATCGGTAAAAGAAGCAGGCGAACAAGCCATCCGTGCCGGGAAAGTAGCGGTGATGAGTTTGGCTGCCGGCATTGGCAGTCGCTGGACGAAAGGCGCAGGTGTTATCAAAGCTATCAACCCGTTTGTAGAACTGGAAGGTGCGCACCGCAGTTTCCTGGAAATCCACCTGGCCAAAACCCGGAAAGTGGCCGAAAAATATCAGGCATCCATTCCGCATGTAGTGGCTACGAGTTACCTCACTCATCAGCCTATCCAGAACCAGCTTTATTTGACTAATAATTTTGGGAATGAAGGAAGTGTTTATCTATCGCCGGGCCGATCAATCGGACAACGTTTTGTGCCAATGGCGCGCGATTTAACTTTTTTGTGGGAAGAAACGCCGCAGGAAACACTGGACGAAAACAAGCAGAAAGTGCGCGGCGCGGTACGACAAACCATGATTGGCTGGGCAAAATCGAAAGGAGAAGGGGCAGATTATACGGATAATATTGCGGCGCAACGGTTTTCGCCGCTTGGGCATTGGTACGAGGTTTCTAATTTGCTGCGAAATGGAACCTTATCCAGAATGCTGGCTGAGCACCCGGAGCTGGAAACAATTATGCTGCACAATGTAGATACGCTGGGTGCAGATGTGGATCCGTATGCGTTAACCGCGCATTTGGTTTCGGGCAACGCGCTTACTTTTGAGCTGATTCCGCGAAGGATAGAGGACAGAGGCGGCGGTTTGGCACGTGTGAACGGTAATTTGCGCTTGCTGGAAGGTTTGGCGCAGCCACGGGAAGAAGACGAATTGAATTTAAGCTATTATAATTCTAACACTACCTGGATTCAGATTGATGCTTTGTTACAGCTTTTTGGCTTAACAAGAGAAGAACTGCAAAACAATGATCAGGCACAATTGGCTAAAGCGGTACGGAGTGTGGCAGCAAGAATCCCAACTTACGTCACTATAAAAGATGTAAAATATCGTTGGGGCCACGGTCAGGAAGATATTTATCCGGTTGCTCAGATTGAGAAATTATGGACAGATATGACTGCTTTAACCGATTTAAAATGCGGCTATCTGGTGGTTCCAAGAACGCGGGGCCAGCAAATGAAAGACCCGGCACAACTGGATGCCTGGGTAACGGACGGCAGCAAAGATCATGTAGCATCGTTGTGTATTTTTGAACATGCAGCTTCCTGATTTTTAGATTGATACTGTTTTTATCGACATAAAAAAGGTGGACTTATCGTCCACCTTTTTTACTCTAATTTAATTTTTCAATAATTCTTTTATCGCCTAAAACTTATAATAGCAAAGCTTTGAAAGACTCCTTCGCATAATCGCCCCAATCTTTTAATGCTGCCTGCAAAGTAGTGCGCAATTGTTTGTTATTTACCGGTTTTCCTTTTGTTGGCGGATTCAGATTTTTCGGATCAACGTTTGCCTCATTAATTTTGGTAGCAAACCAGGTAATGTTTTCGTGCGGAAGGGCAACGCCTAAAATCATACCTGGTAAACCGGTAAAAGATTCTGGCCCGCCCGAAACCGAAATCTCATCCGTATAAAAAGCAACCACATAAATTGAATCCAGCACAATCGCATTGGCTCTGCGGCAGGTATAACCGGCAATATCTCGGGTTTCATCGGTAATTTTCCATTTGATATTGCGGATGCTGTCTTTCACCAAAAACGTTTCTTCAAATACCTTTTTCTGGCTGATAAAAGTACCTGTTCCTAAATCTGTACGGATGATATTATTTTGCGTGGCTTGTGCGCCGCTGAAAAATCCGCCTTGTGCATTTTCATCCGCAATCGGCTGAAACATGGTTTTATTTCCCGAAAAATACAAGGTGCTTTTCAGTTTTTTAAACTGCGGCTGGGTTTTTTTATACTGATCAAAAGCCTGTTGCATATAACTCTCATTGTCTTTGTTAATCTGCTTTTTCATCATCGCAAACATGTTGATGGTTTTTTCAAATTCAACCGAACCAACCGTAGTAAAATGCGTGTTTTGTGCTTGGATCTGGCCGAATATTAACAGACAAACCATTATTAAGAGAATTTTTTTCATCTTTTTATTTTTTAGGTGCACCGCCCATTTTATTAAAATCATACACTACAGAAAACATAAAATACCGGCGGATAGTAGTGTAAGTGCTTTGCGTAAGCAGCGTGCTGGTTGCGCTCCGGCTAAAACCGGTATTTTGGTTCAGTAAATCATTTCCGCTCAGCACCAGCTTCAAACTTTCATCTTTAAAAAAAGCTTTGCTCACGCTGGCATTGATAATCAGCCGCTGAAAATCCTGGTTAAAAGAAATTGTTTTGCCCTGATACTCATAGTTTCCATCCGTGCTGATCTGAAATTTCTTCGGCAGGTAAAAATCAAAACCTCCTCTGGAAGTAAAACCGGTTCCATTATTGTTAACCGCAGTTAGTAGCGATGACTGGCTCCTGGTAAAAGTTGGGCCTCCTATAATGTATACATCATACTTTTTCTCTTTAAATTTAGAAAGCCGGCCAGAAATACCATAGGTGTAGGATTGTGTTTTATTAAGTGCACCATTAATGATGCTGTAATAAGTATTGCCGTTGGCATTAACATTAACCCCTCCATTAATGTTTAAAAACTTAATTTTCTGATTGTAACCTCCATATAAATAAAAGTTTGCGGTTTGTTTTCCGTGGAGGTTAGCAGATTGATAAATGCTTTTTCCTGAAGAATCTGTAGTCGTATTACTGATAATCGGATTAGAAGTTATGGAATACGAACCGCTTATGTAGATCGATTGCCCGCTCAAAACCTTGTACGAATTGTAATAAGTGCTGAAACGGTTGGTAAAAGATGGCCTTAAATCAGGGTTACCAATCGTAATATTCAGCGGATCAGTGTTTACGCGTACCGGCTGAATCTGATCCAGACTTGGCTGTGTATTGTTGCCGTTATAATCAATGTGGATAGAACGCTGACCGGAAAACCGATACTGATAGGTGGCTTGCGGATTGTAATTAACAAAGCTTCTTTTGAGCACATCATTGGTGTAAAGATCTGTCTGATTATAACTTACATCTGCTATTTTCGTTCCGAAATTGAAAATGGTCTTGTTTTTTTTATAGTTAAAAATAGCACCGGCCTGATTACTCGTTTGGTTCAGTTTATAATTACTGCTCAACGTATTATCTACCTGATCGTAATCGCCATTAGGTGTAGATTTATTGTACGATAAACGGTCTATACTGCTGTTATTCAAAACAAGCCGATAGTTACCCGTCAGCGTGATCGTTTTTGTTAGCGGTTCCGAAAAAGTAAAGTTTGAGTTGAACACGCTGCTTTTGAGATCATTGGTTTTGTATTGATTAACCCGCTGCGTACTATCCAATCGCCCCAAATTATTGTAATAATCAATCTGCGTATTCAGGTAACCTTTTGTATTATTTTGATTCAGTGCTTCGGTAAAATTTGCAGAAAACGTACGGCCTTTTTTCTTAAATTTTTTGGTGTAAAAAAGGCTTGCATTTAAAATTTGCTCGTCGCCATCGTTAGTGAGTACGCGGTTGCTGCGGTTTAGCAAGGTATCGTTTCCGCGCAAGCTCGTGGCCAGATAATTATTGCGGGTTTTGCTGCTTTTGATGGTACCGTCAATCGTCAATTTTAAGGTGGAAGTTGTATCCAGCTTAACCGTATAGGCCGCATCCAGCTTCTGCCTGAAAATTGAATTATCAAAATCCTGATTCGTATTGCTTTTGATCAAACCGGTTGGTAATGTGTTCTGCGTCAAATTGTCGCGGTTACCTTTTACATTTAAAAATCCGGTTTTATAATTGGTGTTGATGCTTTCTTTATCGCCGTTCCATTTATCATCAAAGTGCAAACCGCCTGTTCTGGCCGTCGGGATGCCCTGGCCATTGTACCTTCCGTCAAACGAATCCAGATCATCGCCGCCGCTAAAATAGATGCTGATGCTGCCATCATCACCAACTTCCGTATTAGCGTTAGATGCTCCGTATTTATTACTGTCTTCCCAACCCAAACCCGTTTTGCCGGTGTTAGCTAAAGTACCATAAGCAGAAAACTTCTTTTTGCCCCAGAATTTATTAAATAAAACCTGTTCCTGGTAATATTTATCGGTTGCTGCACCAACATCGATCTTTCCAAAATAACCGTTCTTTTTGTCTTCTTTTAGTTTGATGTTGATGGTTTTGGTTTTCTTGCCATCATCAACACCGGTAAATGCCGCCTGATCACTGGCTTTATCATAAAGCTGCACCTTATCCACCATATCGCTGCGGATGTTTTTGGTTACCAGCGTTGGGTCGTCGCCAAAAAACTCTTCACCATCTACCAAAACCTTGTTTACAGTTTGACCTTGCGCCGTAATTTTCCCATCTTTATCAACCTGAATTCCTGGCAGTTGCTTCAATAAATCTTCTACTTTAGCATTGGGCTGAACCTTAAAACTGCTGGCATCAAACTCCGTAGTATCACCTTTTATTTTGATGGCCGCTTTGGTACCTTTAATAATTACGCCAGCCAGCAAACGCGCTTTCAGTAGCATTGTAATCCGCTTGAAATCGTGCTCTTTATAGGTCGAATCGAGCGTGAAATTTTCTACATAATCTGCATAATTGGGATAGGAAACCAGCAAAATAAACTTGCCTTTGTTTAACCCGCTGATGTTGAAAGTGCCATCTTCGGCCGCGCGTGTAAACTTGCGCAACGTAGAATCTTTGGCATTTAAAATTACAATACTGGTATTATGCAGCTTTGCGTTAGCCACCGTATCAGCAACGCTGCCTTTAATACGGTAACCATTTTGTGCCAGTAAAAACAGCGGTGCCAAACAACAAATTAAAGTAAATATTATGCCTTTCATACGCAGTAGGTTATGGGCATCAATATATAACTAAATTTTTAATTATACATTAGTTAAAAGAATAAATTCTTGCTTTTAACTATTTTTAACACTTTTTAATTTTGGACAGATAGCTTAGAATCAGCACGATACTGTTTTTATACCGATAAAAACAGTATCAGCTTTTGGTGCCGCGCACGATCAACAAAATCAAGCTGTCGTGCGGAACGCCCAACGTTTTGCCCGGCGTAATTTGCAGGTAATGGGTGAGGTAGCCATCCATAATTCCCTTCATTACTTTAACGGTATTTTCCGGGTCGCCAACCATCATTTCCATTGGTTCTACAAAAGTTAGCTTGCCTTTGCTATCCACACGAACAGCAAAACTGTGGTAAAAATCAGCGTAAGCTTTGCTAATAGTTACATTGTATTCCGGGTAAAAAAGTGTTTCCGGAATGTAATAGCTGTCAAGCTCTTTTGCTTTCAGTTTGGCATTGGTAATCACTACGTTCGCGCTGTTGCTTTTTAAAGTAACAGGTTGCTGTGCCGCAAATATTTTTTTGGAATCTTTGGCTGAGATCATCGTCATCGAATCAATATAAGCAGTGTCTTTTTTAGTTGTTTTTTGCAGGTTTATAACATTTAAATGTGCTCTTTTCAAAAAATCTTCTGCGTAAAAAGTAACATACACATTGGAGTTTTTCCAGGAAATGACTTTGTTTTTTACGGATAGCACCTGGAAACGCAAACTGTCTTTACTGATTTTTCTGGTTTTGAACCAGGCTCCGGCCATACTAAAAATGGAATCGTGATCCAGAATGAGCGGCAAATCGTAATATCGTTTTTTAATCGGACTAAAAACACTAACGGCTGTATCGGATACAAAAATGATTTTCCAGGAAGGTTTAAGCTGATAACCTTGCTCATTAAAGGAAGCACCATTGGCAAAGCGACGGTAAACTTCTGTATAATGGATGCCGGTTACAGTTTTGAAGGTGGTTTTTGTACGCTCAATTAATTGTTCGTTAGTTTCTTCTGGGGAGCCGGGTTGAGCAATTTTAGGCGTTTGTTTACAGGAAAAGTAAACGGCCGATACTAAAAGCAACCCAAAAACACGAAAATTTATCATATAAAAACAGCATTGGTAGCAGCTGTCAAGATAACGGATTTGGCTGAAATGTTTTGATAAAAGATGAAGTTTCAGGTAAATCGTTTCCATGTTCTCATTCACTTAAAAATAGCTGATAAAAACAGTATCACCAGGTCAGTTTCCCTTGGTAATAATCTAAAATTTTCATCCGCAGAATATAATCATAACGCGCACTGATGAAGTTGATATTGGCTGCATCCAGCTTGTTTTTAGCAACCGTATAATCCACAGAATTGCCTACGCCAGCATTAAATTTAACTTCTGTGGCTTTAAATGATTCGGTATAAGAACGAACCTGGCTTTGCAATGTGCGGTACCGACCAGAGGAAGCTGTGGTATTAAAAAAGGCTTGTTCTACAGATTGTTTCAGTTGGATGCGCGTAGTTTGCTCTACCAGTTCGGCATTTTTCAGGTCGATTTTAGCTAAAGAAATCCGGTTGCGCGAATACCAATTACTAAAAATCGGTACCTGCAAACTTAATGTTACAGCCGAATTATAATTGTTTTTGAATTGATTGCCGTAACTGATTTTGTCGGATCGATAATCGTTCTGGTTCGTTATCACGTAAGATTTACTGCCGTTTGGCAAAGTAACATAATCACCGGTGGCTACTTTAGTGCTATCTACAAAAACACTTCTGCTGGCCGCACTGGAATAATTGGTATATAAATAGGCATTTAAAGAAAGCGTTGGATACAAATAACCACGAGCCGAACTCACGCTTTTAGCTGCACTTTTAGTTCGGAATGCGCTGGCTTTAACCAAGGAAAGTTGCGCTAAAGCAGCTTCATAAATTGCATTCGGGTTATTATTATAAGAAACAGAAAGCTGCTCAGCATTGAGCGGTGCAAAGCTTTGCTGCTTTTGATAAGGAACATTCATCAGCTGTGCCAGCGCAACTTTTGCTGCTTCCAAGTTGTTTTGGTTGTTAATAATGGCCAAACTATCGTTGCTCAATTGCCCGCGCAGATCCGAAAGCTGGTAAGGTGCAATTGCTCCGTCTTTGTTCAAAATCTCCGAACGCCGAATCTGTTCCTGCGAAACGGCTGCCTGGTTGCGTGACTGGTTTACTAATTCCTGGTTATTTAAAATTTGCAGATAGGCCAAAATCACGTTTAATGTCAGGTTATCTTTTTGCTGTTGCAGTTCCAGTTTGCTGGCCTGAAACGCAAGCAGGTTTTGCTTAATCGTGTTCCAAAGCAAAAAGCCATTAAACAGCACCACGCTACTGCCAATTGAGTAATTAGTGTAGTTAAGCTGTTGGTTCAGATAAGCATTTGTGGTTGGGTCAACACTGCGGCCTTGGTTTAAACCTTGCGTTATATTGCCGCTTAAGTTAGGCAGCAGGTTTGTTTTGGCTTGATTGTAACTGATATTGGCCCGCTGAGAAGTTAATTCGCTTTGTTTTACGCCAAGATTATTGCTAATGGCCGTTTCCACACAAGTTTGCAGGGTTAGGGCAGCTTTATTAAAAGTACTATCCTGGGCAACAACTTTTATGGCATAAAAGAAGTATAGGAAAAACAGAAGATAGAAAGTTTTCATTTTGATTTTTTGCGATCAGCTTTTAGCTATCGGCACAAATAATAGGATGAGGGTTTAAACGAACCGCTAAAAGCTGGTTGTTGCCAGCTAAAAAGCTATAAGCTTCACTCAATCCTTCCATCCAGCAGGTTAATAATCCGCGAACCGTAAGCTGCATTTTTCTCTGAATGAGTTACCTGCACAATCGTAATGCCTTGCTGATTAAGGGTTTTAAACAATTCCATAATTTCTTCGGCTTGTTTGGAATTAAGGTTTCCGGTAGGTTCATCAGCCAAAATTACCTTAGGATTGGAGGCCAGCGCGCGTGCAATGCCAACCAGTTGCTGTTGTCCGCCGGAAAGCTGATTTGGAAACAAATCCTTTTTGCCCACAATCTGAAAGCGGTCCAATATATCAGCCACAACAGATTTTCGTTCCGAAGATTTCATGTCCTGATAAATCAGCGGCGTTTCAATGTTTTCATAAACCGTCAGTTCATCAATCAAATGGTAAGCCTGGAACACGAAACCAATATTTTGCTTGTACAACGCCGAACGTTGTTTTTCTTTTAGTTTGAAAACAGAAGCATCTTCAAATAAATATTCACCTTCGGATGGATCATCTATCATTCCTAAAATATGCAGCAAAGTCGATTTTCCGGAACCGGAAGGTCCCATAATCGAAATAAATTCGCCTTCAGCAATACTTAAGTTGATGTCTTTTAGTAAAAAAGTGCGGTTGGCTCCGGTAGAAACCCATTTAAAAATATGTTTTAGTTCGATCATGTTTTTTGGTGTGCTGCTTTAAACCAGGGTAGAAGCGTTTTCTGCTCTATGCAAAAACCGATACCATACTTATTGTAGCCTGAATTACAATGTTTTAGGTGAAGTTAGATGAATCTTACTGTCCGTTATCGATACAGGTATTGTTTCTTAATGATACAATTTTATGCCGGTAAAAGAAGCATTGTGTAATTAAGCCGTAAAACCAGAGGGAAAATGTAACAGAATAATAACATTATCAATTTGGTAAAAATTACTTGCATAGGTATTTTAATTTGACATTATTCCTGTTCAAAACTTCAAAATAAGTATGTATTTTTTCTTTTAAAATGAAAATACATCAGAATACTGTTGTACTGTGTTTTTATTTGGAAAACAAAAGCTTTTAAACTTTTCTTTAAGTGATTATCAATTAAAAAGTATTTTTTCTATTTAAAAGCCCGTCACAGAATGAATGAAGTTGAAAAGTTGGCACTTGCTCAGGAAGAAACAGCAACACAAAAAATAGCCTTAATTGAAGAACGTTTACAAATTGATGTACGCCAGGTAGAAACTGGCACAGTGCAAATCCACAAAAAAGTAATTTCGGAAGAAGTAACGCAACAGGTGCCCGTTGTATCGGAAGAAATTATAATTGAACATAAACCAATCAATCAATATATAGAGAACTTACCGACGGTTCGGGTAGAAGGCGATACCACTATTATTTCGGTGGTAAAAGAAGTATTGGTGGTAGAGAAGCGCCTGCTGCTGGTAGAAGAAATTCATCTCACCAAAACAAAAATAGAAACCACGGCCACGATTACCGAAACTTTGCGCAAAGATGTGGTAGAAATTAATCGTACCGATTTAACAGCCAACAACACAACAAATCAATAATTAATTCACTTAACATTAAAACAAACAGTCATGTCACAAACAGTAATTGGAATTTTTGACTACACCAGTGAGGCTCAGGAAGCCGTAAGTTATTTGGTAAGTAACGGTTTTAACAGAGATAGTATTGATCTATCTTCCCGTGGAACAGATACAGAAGGAACAACGGATTATGAAGATAATGATGAGCACAAAAGCAGCGTAGGTGGTTTCTTTAGTAATCTTTTCGGAACCGGCGATGAAACTGATAAATACACGCAAGTTGGCCAAAAAGGATCTATTGTAACCGTTCATGCAAAATCTGCTGATGAAGCAGAAAATGCAGCCAGAATTTTAGATAATTATGGTGCAATTGACGTAAATGAGCGTGCTGAGCAGTATAAAAGTGGTAATACGGGCACAATGGGTATTGCGCAACCAACAAAAACCAATGAAGGCGATTCGATCAAAATCATTGAAGAAAAAATGGAAGTTGGCAAACGTGAAGTAGAAACAGGTGGTGTGCGTTTGCGCAGCCGCATTGTAGAGCAAGCAGTGCATGAAGATGTACGTTTGCGTACAGAACGCGTTCGTGTAGATCGCACTAACGTGAGCCGCCCTGCAACTGCTGCTGATTTAGCTGCTTTTCAGGATGCGACCATTGAAATGAAAGAAACTGCTGAAGTGCCTGTAGTAAGCAAACAAGCATTTGTAACTGGTGAAGTTTCTTTAGGAAAAGAAGTATCAGAAAAAAATCAAACAGTAGAAGGAACCGTCCGCAAAACAGAAGTGGATACTGAAAACTTTACTGATCAGGATACAAAATTAACTTCCGGCGATACCAAAACAACTGGTACCGAAGGCGGCTTTTACAAATAGTTTGCTGTAAAACAATGAAAAAAACCATCAGCTACCCGTAGTTGATGGTTTTTTGTTGAACAGGAATGTTTAGCTTTAAAAAATAATTACCTTATCAAAAACCAAAATCATGTTTGATCAAATCCTTCAATTAGTAAAAGACCATTTCGGTAACGATCCACAGGCATCAGCCGCTATACCAGCCGGACAAGAAGATGCCGTGCACCAAGAAATTGCAACACATATTAATGATGGTTTACAAAACCAGGCTTCAGCACAAGGTGGCGCAGGCGGTTTGTTGTCCATGTTAACCGGTAGCATGGCTTCAGGAAGCCCAATCACGAGTGCAATAGAAGGTGGCTTGGCCAGTAGCTTAGGTAGTAAATTTGGTTTGCCACCTATGGCAACCGGTGCAATTGCTGCGGCTTTACCGGGTTTACTGCAAAAATTTGCTCATAAAGCTAATGATCCTAACGATTCGAGCATTACACCAGATAGCATTACCAGTTCTTTGGGCGGCGGTGGCGGCCTTGGCGGAATGCTGGGCGGGATGTTTAAATAAGTTAGTAATTAGGTTAGCCATCAGCTTTGTATAAAGCTGATGGCTATTTTGTTTAAAATACTTTCTTAAATGCGAGAAAATTAAAACATCCTATCTTTTCAGTCTGCTACAATACCTTTGGTAACATTTTTAAAAAATATAGGTGCAATTTTTTACTTCACACCTATTCACTTCTTAAACTTTTCACCGGGTTGGCCAGTGCTGCTTTTATCGCATGAAAACTGATAGTTGCCAGAGCGATAAAGATGGCAAGCAGTGCTGATAAAACAAAAATCCACCAGCTGATTGTGATACGGTAAGCAAAATCCTGTAGCCAGTTGTGCATTGCCCAAAAAGCTAATGGGAAAGCGATCAGGCAAGCAATCAGTACCAGCTTCAAAAAATCTTTCGAAAGAATGTTTACTACCTGCAATATGCTGGCCCCTAAAACTTTACGGATACCAATTTCTTTAGTGCGCTGCTCGGTGGTATAAATAACCAAACCATACAAACCGAGGCACGCCACCAGAATGGTTAAGACAGCAAAAATGTTAAGGATGCGGCCTGTTTTAGTTTCTGCTAAATAAGTTTTGTTGTACAGATCATCCATAAAAACATAGGTAAAAGGTTCATCGGTATTGAATGTTTGCCATTTCTTCTTCATGGTTGAAAGTAAGCCTGAAAGATTACCGGTTTTTACTTTAATAATCAATCCCCATTCAGGGTTCAGTACCATCAATAAAGGTGTAATTGGTTCATGTAAAGATTTGAAGTTAAAGTCTTTAACTATTCCAATTACTGTGTAAGCTCTGTTTGTATGGTTTGCGCTGTTTTTCTGGGCGATGATGCGTTGTCCGATTGGATCATTACCGAGATTAAATGCTTTTGCTGCAGTTTCGTTAATTACCACACTGGAAGAATCGGTTGAAAAAGATTTGGAAAAGTTTCTTCCCGAAGCCAGTTTCATCCCTAACGTTGGAATGTACTGCTCGTCTACATCGTAGCGTAACACCTTCATCACCTGGTTTTCTTTACCTTCGGTATAAAACATGGCGTTGTTATTATTGCTTGGTCCGGCAGGCTTATACCCAGAAATTGTAGCGTTGACGACCTGCGGATCTTTCAAAATTTCCTGCTTAAAAACAGCTTCATTTTTGCCCAATGCCCATGAATTTGGTAATACCAGCAGCTGTTCTTTCTCATAACCTAATTGTTTGTTTTGGATAAATTTCATCTGCTGATAAACTACCATTGTGCTGATAATCAATATTACAGAGATAAAAAACTGGAAAACCACTAAACTGCTACGCAAACCAAAACTTTGATTATTGTTAGTTATTTTTCCTTTAATAATTGCTATTGGCTGGAAAGAGGAAATGTAAAATGCAGGATAAATGCCGGCCAGTAATCCAACTAAAACCCCTATCAAAAGAAAACTCAAAAGTGGTTTGATCTGGTATCCGAAGTGAAGTTCTTTTCCGGATAAATCATTAAAAACAGGTAATGAAAACAGCACCAAAAAATAAGCGATAAACAAAGCAATGAAAGCGAGCAGGACAGATTCGAGCAGAAACTGTTTAACCAGCTTGCTTTGATTAGAACCCATTACTTTGCGTACACCAACTTCTTTTGCCCGTTTGGATGCGCTTGCTGTTGATAAATTGATGAAGTTGATGCAAGCGATTAGCAAGATAAACAGGCCAATAGCGCCGAAAATATAAACATATTTGATATTTCCGCTGGGAGACAATTCAAAATTAGACTCCGAATGTAGATGTATACTGGTTAAAGGTTGCAGGGCGAAGCCTAAATCGTTGCCTTTGGTACGAAACTGCAACAAACTCATACCCATAGTTTGTGCAATTTGTGGTCCCATATATTTCTCTACCGTTTGCGGCAATTTTGCTTCCAGCTTTTTGTAATCGTAACCATTTTTTAAAACCAGGTAAGTGAAAAAATTAGAAGTCATCCAAGTAGGCGTTTTTGCTTCGGGTAAAGTTGCCATGGATCCAAACAAATCGAAATGGAAATGAGAATTAGTGGGAATCTTTTCGATCACACCAGTCACTTTTAGCAAAGCGTTTTTGTTGAAGGTAAGTGTTTTGCCAATCGGATCTTCCTGCCCAAAATATTTTTGAGCCATTTCCTGCGTAATTACAACTGTATTGGCTTGCTGCAAAGCTGTATTGGCATCGCCTTTTAAAAAAGGTAGTGTAAAAACAGTAAAGAAGTTTGCATCTACAAAAGCCAACGCATCCGTTTTAAAAGTTTTATTTTGATAAGTAACGGTTGGTGTACCATCCACATGCAGGCGTGTTGCTTGCTCCACTTCGGGGTAATCATTTTTGATAGTTTGCGCTACGGGCGGCATTACGTTGGCTTCAAATATTTTTCCACCGTTGATATTTGCTTTAAAAACCACCCGCACAATCTGATCCGCTTTGGTATTGAAACGATCATAACTTAACTCATCCTGCACAAAAAGCATGATGACAAAACAAACCGCAATACCAATCGATAAGCCGAATAAATTAATGGCAGCGAAACTTTTGTTACGCCAAAAATTTCGAAAGGCGATTTTAAAATTATTTTTGAACATAGTTTTATCTTTAAGCTGAATGCTTCTTTTATCGGTATAAATTTCGCTCTGTCTAATTTTTTCCAGGAGCAGGAACTAAGTATTTGGGGTGAAGGATATCACTCCACCTTTAAACTTTTTACCGGGTTGGCCAATGCTGCTTTTATCGCCTGAAAACTTACCGTTGCCAAAGCAATTACAATTGCAATTATTGATGATAAACCAAAAATCCACCAGCTAATTTCAATGCGGTAAGCGAAACTCTGCAGCCAGCTGTGCATCACCCACCAGGCAATTGGAAACGCCAGTACGCTTGCCAGTAAAACTAATTTGATAAAATCTTTAGAAACCAATAGTACGATGCCCGAAATGCTGGAACCCAACACCTTGCGGATGCCAATTTCTTTGGTACGCTGTACCATTACAATCATGGCCATTGCCAGCAAACCGATACAGGAAATCAGGATGGCCAAAATGGCTCCGCTGATAAACATATTACTCAGGCTGCGCTCGCTGCGGTATTGCCGTTCTGTGTTTTCACTGAGCCAGGATGCTTTAAAGTCGGCATTTGGATACAAGGATTTCCATGCTGTTTTTACCTGCTCAAAACTTTGAACCAGATTTGTAGATTTTACTCGGATGAAAATGTATTCAATTGGTTTATTTACATCCAGCACTAAACTTAACGGCTCAATATTTTCTTTAAGCGATTGGAAATTGTAATCCTTAATAATTCCAACTACCTGCATCGGCTGTTTGTCGCCTTCTACAGGTAAAAATTGGCCAAGCACATTTTTACCGCCTAACTGCCTTGCCATTTGCTCGTTTATAACCAGCGCATTGGTATCGGTAGAAAAAGTTTTGGAGAAATCCCGTCCTTGTAATAGTTTGATATCCAGTGTTTTAAAAAAATCATAATCAACCTGCTGCATGTTCGTAGAAATACTATGTCCTTTATAGTCAAAAGATATGGATTGCGACGAGCGGTGTCCATCATTACCCAAACCAATATTGCTGTGCGCGCCCGTAATACCGATAATTCCTGGCTGATTGTTCAGTTTGTCCCGCATCAATTGCAAAGCCTGCTGACCAGCAACATTTATATTTTTGGTATTCGTTTCGGCAAGCATTACGTCTACCGTTAGCGGAATGCTGATTACCTCAGTACGGTTAAAACCCAAAGGTGCATTTTGCAGATAGCGCATTTGCCGCCAAGTGATCAAGGTGCAGATAATCAGCAATGTAGAGAGCGAAAATTGTATCACCAGCAAAATATTCCTCACTTGGCTCGGTTTCGTGGTATTTACTTTTCCTTTCAAAACCTGCACCGTTTTATAGCGTAACATTAGCCAGGCCGGGTAAAAACCAGAAAGTAGAGTAATGCTGACAAATAAAATTGCAGCAATAATAAATTCTTTCGGCTTTAGTAAAGTTTGCAGTTCGATCTGGCTTTTAAACATCAGTTTAAAACCGGGCAGGAGCAAGGAAGAAACTGTTAAGCCAAGCACTAAGGCAATCAAACAAACCAATGCCGTTTCGATGCAAAACTGCGTAATCAGCTGAATTTTGCCTGCACCTAACGTTTTGCGCACACCAATTTCGCGTGCCCGGTTAAAGGCTCTGGCAATGTTTAGGTTAATAAAATTGATACAGGCAATTAGTAATATAAACGTGCTGATGGCCAACAAAGTAAGCACGTACGATTTGTTGATCGTTCTGAAATCAAGTCCGCTAATTTCTGTATTAAAGTGAATAGCCTTTAACGGCAGCAGGTTAATGGTGAAAACCTGGCCATTCAAATCAGGATGCGCACCATCCCGTTTTAGTTCTTCAATGCTTTTTTCAAAGTGATTATTAGCAAAAGGAATCAGCTTTTTTTCAAACTCCTGTGCGTTTGTACCGTCGTTTAATTGTACATAAACCGAGTGATTGCCTCGATCCCATTTATCAAGATTTAATTGATAATCGCGGTAATTTTCAAACCGAACGAACAGATCAAACTGCAGGCTGGAGTTCCAGGGCATCTCCTCCGCAACAGCACTTACAGTAAAATTTTTAAAGCCATTGCCGCCAAAATTGAGTTCGATGGTTTTGCCGATTGGATTTTCATCACCAAAAATAGCGTTTGCAGTAGGTTTATTGAGCACCACATCATGCTGATCGTGCAACATGGTTTGCACATTGCCCTGCGAGAGTTTTAAGGCAAAGATTTTAGCAATATCCTGATCTACAAAATTTACCGAACGATCGATCTCTTTATTTTTGTACCGGATAAGTGCACCACCGTTTCCAATCCTCGAAATAGCTTTAATTCCCGGATATTCAGCTTTTAGTGCAGTTGTAATCGGCTCTGGCATTGGCGTATCTTTGCTGGTGCCGTTTGCATTATTTCGGGTAAAATAAACCTGATAAATATTTTTAAGGTTTGGGTTGAAGTTATCAAATGAGAACTCAAAATCTACCGTTAAAAGAAGCATTACCGAGCAGGCAACTGCCACGCTTAAACCAACAATATTAATCAGGTTAAAAACTTTTCCTTTCAATAAGTTACGCCACGCAACTTTAATATTATTTTTAAACATGCTTTGAGCTTTTGCTGTAAGCTTTTTGCCATCAGCGGATATATATTCGGTTTTAACTATAAAATATTGATAATCAGTTTTTTGTAAAGTTTACCATTTAAGTGGTTTAGCTATTCAACTGATTGCTGAAAGCTTTTA
This sequence comes from Janthinobacterium lividum, assembly GCA_050954285.1. GTDB lineage: Bacteria > Bacteroidota > Bacteroidia > Sphingobacteriales > Sphingobacteriaceae > Mucilaginibacter_A. The sequence goes on from JBPBPL010000013.1 coordinate 118,597, forward strand.
TTTACCCATTTTATGCGGCGCCGGCGGAGTGGGAGGCGGAATGATTCCTAATGAGTCGGTAATGCTTTTCACAATGGCATCCTTTTGTTTTTTGTTCATGCCAACTACTTGAAAAGTATGATCATAATATTGGCTTTTCCCGGCTTTACTGCTGCTGATGGTGAGATGCAAAGTTTTGCCGTCATCTTTAACCGTTTGCTTCACATCCGAGCAGGAAGTTTGCGTTTGAGCAGAAGCACATAAAGAAAAAGTTGATAAAAAAAGTATCGATAGTATTTTCATAATTTTAATTTAAAAGAAGGTTAATCAAATTTATGCCGGTTATTTATTATGCTTTATAACAAGTATTTATGTTGTATAAGCTTGTTTTCTTGTTCGGTTCCGATACAGCTTCTGTGCTGTTCCGATACAGGTTTTAAGTCAAAACTCTGGTAAACATTTTAAACCAGTTGTTATCTGTAAAAGCAACGTTTTCTGATTCGTAAAAAGACTTTGTTTCTCCGCCGAGTTGCCGCCCGTAATGGTGATGCTGCCACCCGAAGTTTTAACATTCACGTTTTTGATGGCCGCACCGGTAAAGGATTTATTAAGATAAGGTTGCTACTCATTGTTTTGTGCCGAAGCCATTAATCCCTGGCTCAGCAGAAATAAAAAAATACTGGTTTTAAAAGTTTTCATATGGTTTTGGTTTTAAGGTTCTGGATCGAAAGAGCCCACCATGATCCTCTCCCGGAGGAGAGGAATTCTGGCTTCATTTAACATCTAACTTGTATAAAGAACGACAACTTGCTATTGTATTTTTATACTTACACGTACAATACCAGAAATTTAAAATTCTAATAATCAATAGGTTGTTGTTTTAGATAGACGCTGGCTGTTCGGTATTGTTACAAAGTTTGTCCGGTATTGAATAAGTAAAATTTACATTAGCTGTTGGTTAGCATCATACAGCAACTTAGATACTTCTTTTATTAATAAACTTTCAATCTAGGTTGAGACCGATACTTCTTTTACCGTTGTAATTTAAGTTAACAACTGATTACTGGAACCTGATGGCTTTGCCTTACACCAGCAAATTTTCTGTAACCGTTTGCCCGTCCAGCATCCGGATAATGCGGTGGCTGTAACGTGCGTCGTGTTCCGAGTGCGTCACCATCACAATGGTGGTGCCTTGCTCATTCAGTTCGGTTAAAAGCTGCATTACTTCATTACCATTAGAGGAATCCAGGTTGCCGGTTGGCTCATCGGCTAAAATCAGTTTTGGATTGTTTACCACCGCACGTGCTACGGCTACACGCTGCTGTTGTCCGCCCGAAAGCTGCTGCGGAAAGTGATTGCGGCGGTGCATGATCTGCATTTTATCCAGCACCACGTCCACCCGTCTTTTACGTTCAGCACTATCCACGCCCAGGTAAATCAACGGTAATTCCACGTTTTCAAAAACGGTTAGCTCATCAATCAGATTAAAACTTTGAAACACAAAACCAATGTTTCGCTTGCGCAAGTCAGAACGTTTGCGCTCGTTAAAATGTGCTACTTCAATTCCGTTAAACATAAAACTTCCGCCATCCGGATCGTCCAGCAACCCTAAAATATTGAGCAGGGTAGATTTCCCACAACCCGAAGGGCCCATCACGGCCACAAATTCACCGTCGTTTACATGAATGGTTAGTTTGTTTAGTGCCGAAGTTTCAATGTCTTCGGTGCGGTAAATTTTTTCTAAGTCTGTAATTTTTATCATTGTATTCGACTTTGTTTCGATGATTGTTTCTTAATCAATTAATATTTTCTTGTCACTTCCTCAACACTAATTCCTGCATGTTTCCATAATTTTCGTAACTGCTTGTTACCACTTTATCACCGGGTTTCAAGCCTTGCAAAATCTCATAATAATCCGGGTTTTGCCGCCCCAATTGTACATCAACTTTGTAAGCCGTTTTACCATCTTCGCTTACTTTAAAAATCCAGTTACCACCGGTTTGCTGGTAAAAACCGCCTTTGGCCAATAATAAAGCCTTGGTTTCATCGCCTAAAGCCAATCGGATCTGCAACGTTTGCCCGCGACGGATGCCTTCCGGAACTTTCCCAATAAACTCCATATCTACCTGAAAACGGCCATTCGTTACCTGAGTAAAAACCTTTTTAATTTTCAGTTTATAGGTTTTGTCGGAGAAATCGAAATCGCCTGTCAAACCTGTAAAAATGCGCGAAATGTAATGTTCATCCACATCAACCCGAACTTTAAATCCACTTAAAACATCAATCTGACCCAAACGCTCGCCCTGGTGTTTGTTCTGACCTATTTCCGCATCCAATGAAGTAAGCTGACCATCAACCGGTGCCCGAACGATCAAATCGCCCACTTTTTGCCGCATCACAGCCAAAGCATTTTGGGTGCGGTCGTAAGATTGCTTAGCCTGATCAACTTCTTGCTTGGTAGAAACCGAATCCTGTTTTAAAATCTGCAGCGTGAGTTTTTTGCGCTTCACCTGATAATCATAAGCAATAGAAGATTGCTTAAACTCTTGTAAACCAATGGCTTTTTGCTCATATAAATGCTTGTTTAACAGATATAAACGTTCGGCTTCCTTAAAAGCATTGTCCACATCGGCCATCTGGTTGAGCTTACTGATGGTGTTTTGTTGGGCAGCGTTGCGGGAAATCTGCATCTGGGTAAGCAGGTTAAAAACTGAAGTTTCCTGGTTCACCAAACTCAATTCCAGATCGGTATTGGCCAGTTTCATAATTGGGTCGCCTTTTTTCATGATCGTGCCGTCTTCCACAAATTTCTGGTCCACACGGCCGCCTTCGTTCGCATCCAAATAGATAGTCGTGATTGGCATCACAACGCCGTTAACCGGTATAAACTCCTGAAACGGGCCGTTCTTAACTTCGCTGATGGTAATGCGCTCGGTATCAACGTTTAATTTAGATTTTCTGGAAGTAAAATAGCTGCTACCGATTAATACAACCAATGCAGTAATGCCGCCGATGGTTAAAATTCGTTTGGTTGTCCACTTTTTTCGCTCGATAACTCTGTCCACAATGCTTCTTTTATAAGGTATTTTTTGGGTTCGATTTTTTGCTGAATCAATAGGAAAACCTATGCCATATCAGTTAACTTACTGGTAAACAAGTTTTTATGCGGTAAAAGAAGTATGGCTTTGTGCGTTTGTATTACAAATAGTGTTCGGTATTGATACAGCTTTAAATCAATTTTAGCATGAGGATTTTTACTCGCAGAAACTGGTTAAACCTGTTCGGAAACGAACATCAGTTGTTCGGCAGCGGACGGTGTTCAATATTATAAATTTATAACGTTCTTTTTAATAGTTAGTTATAAAATTGGTCTATGGTATGTTTATGTCAGCCTGTTTGCAATCAGCTTAGGGCAAACCTAATCTAACTGATTACAAAAGCTAAAAAGTTAAACTCATGCTCAAAAATTACTTTAAAATTGCTTGGCGCAACTTGATCAAAAACAAAGTTTATTCGGCTATTAATATCGTTGGTTTAGCCGTTGGAATGGCGGTTGCCTTGCTTATTGCGCTTTGGGTTTATGATGAAGTTTCGTTTAATCAATCGTTCAAAAATTATGATCGTATTGCTTTAGTGATGCAAAATAAGCAAAGCAATTCGGGCATCGAAACCTGGCCTTTAACGCCGTACCCGGTAGCGGATGTGCTTCGTACCGAATACGGCAATAGTTTTAAGCAGGTTGTTTTGGCATCGGCAACCTGGCCGCATCTGTTAAATACCAGCACAAAAAAACTAATGCCAACCGGAACTTTTTTTGAGCCTGGTGTAACTGATATGCTGGGATTGAAAATGCTGGCCGGTTCTACAAACGGCTTACAAGATCAAAATTCCATTTTGCTGTCAGAGCAAGTTGCACTATCCTTATTTGGAAAAACAGACCCGGTTGGCCAGATTATCAAAATGGATAATAAAATACCTGTCACAGTAGCCGGCGTTTACCAAAATTTACCGCTTAATTCTGCTTTTGCTGAGGTACAGTTTATGGCGCCCTGGAAGCTTTATTTTAACACTACGGATTGGATTAGAACGGCGCAAGACCCCTGGCGGCCCAATGCTTTTTTTACCTATGTAGAAATGGCATAACATGCTGATTTAGATCAGGTTTCAATCCAAATTAAGGATGTGCGCCTTAAACACGTCAACAAAAATTTGGCAAAACAAAACCCCCAGCTTTTTCTCCAACCAATGCACAAATGGCATTTGCAGGACGAATTTAAAAATGGCACAAACACGGAAGGCCGCATCCAGTACGTTTGGTTGTTTGGATTGATTGGGGTGTCCGTGCTGTTTTTAGCCTGCATTAATTTTATGAATTTAAGTACGGCCCGAAGCGAAAAACGCGCAAAAGAAGTAGGTATCCGTAAAACAGTGGGTTCTTCCCGGCAGCAATTAACCAATCAGTTTTTTGCCGAATCTTTACTTTTTGTGGTAATTGCTTTTCTGATCAACTTAATTTTAGTGCAGTTGTCACTTCCTTTTTTCAATCAGGTTGCAGGGAAGGAAACGCATATTTTGTGGACGAATCCGTTTTTTTGGTTATTGAGCCTGGTTTTTTGTTTACTCACAGGTTTAATCGCTGGTTTGTACCCGGCATTATATCTTTCCTCATTCGATCCGATTAAAGTATTGAAAGGAACGTTTCGTGTTGGCCGTTTTGCAGCTACGCCGCGCAAAGTGCTGGTGGTAATTCAGTTTACAGTTTCTATTGTATTGATCATTGGTACGCTGGTGGTTTTCCGGCAGATACAATTCGCCAAAAATCGTCCTGTTGGTTATAACCGTAATGGTTTAGTGATGATCAGCACGCCTTCGTCCGAAATGCATAACCATTTTGATGCGATAAAAACAGCATTGAAAAATGAAGGTGCGATTGAAGAAATGACAGAATCTGAAGGCCTGGTTACCAATATTAGCTCTACCAATACAGGTTTTGATTGGAAAGGCAAAGACCCTGCCTTGCCAACCGAATTTCCAAAAACCGATGTTTCCTATAATTACGGTAAAACTGTTGGTTTACAGTTTATCGCCGGCCGGGATTTTTCAAAAGATTTTCCAAGTGATTCATCTGCGGTGGTGATTAACGAAGCGGCCGCAAAATTGATGAATTTAAAACAACCGGTTGGCGAAACAATTACCTGGGATGGTCATCCGATCCAGATTATTGGCGTGGTAAAAGATATGGTAATGGAATCGCCTTATGCACCGGTGAGACCATCGGTTTTTAACTTGCTGGGTGAACCCGGTAGCGTAATTATTGCCAGAATCAACCCGAAACGAAGTGCCAATGAAGCTTTGCAACAAATAGAAAAAGTTTATAAAACCTACAATCCGGAGCAGCCGTTCAATTACAAATTTGCCGATGAAGATTACAACCGTAAGTTTGGCGACGAAGAACGAATTGGTAAACTGGCCGGTGGTTTTGCGGCGTTGGCTATATTTATCAGCTGTTTGGGTTTGTTTGGCATGGCTTCCTTTATGGCCGAACAAAGGAGTAAAGAAATCGGTGTGAGGAAGGTACTTGGCGCATCTGTATTTAACCTGTGGCAGTTGCTATCAAAAGATTTTGTGCTGCTGGTACTGCTTTCCATAATCATCGCAACGCCTATTGCCTGGTTTTTTCTACATAACTGGCTGCAAAATTATGCTTATCACTCGTCAATATCGGTTTGGATTTTTGCTGTAGCCGGTTTTGGGTCGATTACTATTACCATTTTAACCGTCAGTTTTCAAGCGATAAAAGCAGCATTAACTAATCCGGTAAAAAGTTTGAGGAGCGAATGAGAAGGTAAACTTGCAGCAGCAATAAACTTTCAGCCTGATATTATTAACCTTAAAACAGATTACAGCTTAGCAAGAAGCTAACTACAAACAGCCGAAAGCTAATTGCTATTACCTATACTTGCTTTAAAATAACTACTTCTTTTATGACCCTTAAACAAGCCTCCGTTTTAGTAATTGATGACGATACCGACGTGCTAACAGCTGTTCGGTTATTATTAAAAACGGAAGTAAAAGAAGTAGTGACAGAGAAAAATCCTGAAAATTTACGTGCAATATTATCGCGCCAAAATTTTGATTTGATTTTGCTCGATATGAACTTTAACAGCTCCATTAATACGGGCAATGAAGGTTTGTTTTGGCTAAATAAAACGCGGGAATTTAAGTCGGATGCCGCCGTAATCATGATTACGGCTTATGGTCATATTGATTTGGCTGTCAGGTGCTTAAAAGAAGGAGCTGCTGATTTTGTGGTGAAGCCCTGGCACAATGAAGTATTAATTAACGTGCTAAAAGAAGCATTGGCCAAACGGGCAAAAAACAAATCGCCGCAAACTGTTTCTTCAACAAAAAATTCCATCATCGGCAGTGAACTCATTGGCGAATCTGCTGTTATGGAGGATATTTTTTATAAAATTGAAAAAATTGCTCCAACAGATGCCAATATTTTAATTTTGGGTGAGAACGGAACTGGTAAAGATTTGATTGCTAAAGCTATACATCAGCAATCCCTTCGTGCAGCAAAACCTTATGTAAAGGTAGATGTGGGTGCATTATCAGAAAATTTGTTTGAAAGTGAACTTTTTGGTCATAAAAAAGGTGCCTTTACGGATGCCCGCGAAGACCGTTCAGGACGGTTTGAAGCCGCTAATACCGGTACATTGTTTTTGGATGAGATTGGCAACATTGCCTTGCACCAGCAGGCTAAACTGTTGAGTGTGCTGCAAAACCGGCAGGTAACGCGCTTAGGCAGCAATCAGCCGGTTGCAGTAGATATCCGCTTGATCTGTGCCACCAATGTTCCGCTGACAGAACTTGCTAATGAGCAGCGCTTTCGCCGGGATTTAATGTATCGCATTAATACTGTGGAAATTACGGTTCCTCCGCTGCGCAAACGAGGAAATGATATTTTGTTGCTGGCGAAATATTTCGGTAAAATTTATAGCAAAAAATACCTCAAACCAGAGCCAGAATTTGATGCAAAAGCTACCGAAAAACTGTTGCAATACGCCTTCCCAGGTAATGTCCGCGAGTTGCAATATACAATGGAAAGGGCAATCATAATGGCAGATGACCACGTACTTCAACCCAAAGACCTCATTTTTTCGCCCATAGAACAAGCACCGGAAATGAGCGAACCCGATGAACTACGCCTGAGTTCCATCGAAAAAAATACCATTTTACGGGTAATTGAAAAAAATAGCGGTAACATTACCAAAGCCGCCAAAGAACTTGGCATTACGCGCACAGCTTTATATCGCCGGCTAAGCAAGTATGATATTTAAAGTTTAGGTTTTGAGGTGAGAGATACATTCCAGCAAAGTTCCTCTTGTTAAATTTAGGTTGATAAAAGAAGCATCATCATATTCAAAGCTAATTTCTGAATCTATAAACCACAAAAAAAGGCGCAGTTCCCTGCACCTTTTTTACAAACGAAACCTATTGAAACTAAATATTAATACCCATTTTTTTAGCAATATCACCAAACATTTCCGGGTCAATACCATCAGCTCCGGGAGCACTTAATTGCGGCTCTTCATCCAGATCTGGTGGGGTAAATCCTTCCGGGGCACCAAAAACTACTTCAAGTTCTTGACCATCTTCAGGGTGCGGTCCGTTCCAGATTAAACCTGCCTGCTGAAAATCATTCTGACTATAAGTGTAAAGCTTCAGGTGCGAATTTTGGGATTCCCATTTGTGTGTTTCCGGGAAAGCTTTATTACTTAATTCTGGCGTTGGTACCAGTTTAGTCACGGCTACACCGGTTAAATGTTCTAAAGCACGGGCATAAGCAACTACATGCAAGCCACCTCTTACTAATAAATAAGCAATCATTTCTCTGGCGCAAGGATCAGTCACCATAGAATATACTTTCATTTTGTTAGCACGAGCACCACATTCTAAAAAGAAGTTATGCAGTAAATCAAGCTTCAAATTACCACTGTTAAACACGTTCTGGCCAGTCCAGAAGTTTCCCATAGAATCTACCGGCATCGAGGTTTGTGCGGTGGAAAAGAAATGGTAGGTATTGCGTGCATCTACAACTTCTTTTAGCGGACCTGGTTTTGGATCGTGCCCGCGTTGGGTAGAACCGGTTAATAACAGATTGATAGCATATGAAACTGCTTCAATGTGGCTATATTCCTCACCTGCAATACTGGCAATCACATCATAATAAGGTCTCAGCCGTTTTCTTCCTCTAAAGTTAAAAGATTGAAACGTGTAATTCATCAGTGTTGACATTTCTCCAAATTTTCCGCCCAATAATTCTTGAACAGCAGCTGCATCATTTGGTGATGGATTATTTGGAATTGGTAGTTCTACAGCGATCTTGTCAGCTTTTAAAATCATAACAATTTTTATTTTGAGTTAATTGATTTAACTACAACCTGCTGCTATAATTAAAGTTTTGGTAAATGCTGATTATATATCGATAAAAACAGCATTAACTTTCTTTGTATAATTCGCCCGCTTTGATGGCCGAAGTTTTAATCCCTTTAATCATTGCCGAACTGAAACCGTTGTGCTCCATTTCGTTCAAACCGGCTATGGTACAGCCTTTTGGAGATGTTACTTTATCAATTTCCTGTTCGGGGTGAGAGGCCAGTTGCAGTAACAAATCAGCCGCACCTTTAGCCGTCTGAGCTGCCATTTTTAAGGCATCGTGCGCATGGAAACCAATTTCCGTTCCACCTTGTGAAGCTGCCCGAATAGAACGCAAAAAGAAGGCGATGCCGCAAGCACATAAAGCAGTAGCCGAAGTCATCAGTTCTTCATTGATTTCGATGCTCACGCCAACTGTGTCAAACATGGATTTCACCAGGTTCAGGTTTTCTGCAGAAGCATTATCTGTAGCGATACAGGTCATAGACTGGCCAATGGCAATCGCCGTGTTGGGCATTGCGCGCACCACTTGTACATCAGCTTCCAACTGCTTGCGGATATCGGCACAACTCACACCGGAAATTACTGAAATAAAAAGTTGTTTTTCAATGTTGATACTTGGTTTGATTTCTTCCAGCAACTTGTTCAGCTGTTGTGGCAGTACAGCGATAATCACGATATCTGCTTCTTTTACCACCTTAAAATTATGGTTAGAAGTTTGAAAACCTGCATCTGCCTGCGGTTGCAAAGCGGATAAGTTTCGGCGGGTTAACGTAATTTGTTTCGGTACAGATATCTGTGCTTTTACCAACCCTTTGGCAAGGGATAAGCCAATATTACCGCTACCTAATATGGTAATTTTTTTATCAATCATTTGTTGAGTTGTAATTTATATAACATTGAATTTTAGCCGAATAAAAAATATTTAAGTATTAGTTAAGCTAAAATTTATTTTTTTAAAAGAGTTCCAAATTTCGTTTTTTTACCAAGTAAATGCAGTTCATCTGCATGGCCGATAATCACTTCTTTTACGCCACTTTTTATTGCATCAAAAGCATTGTCTAATTTGGGAAGCATACCTTCGGAAACAATTTTTTCCATTTTTAATTTTTCGTAACGCTCCGGGTCAATTTCACTGATCAACGAATCTTCATCATCAATATCCTGCAAAACACCTTTCTTTTCAAAGCAGTAAATCAGCGTAGTTTCATAAATTTTGGCCAAAGCAACGGCCAGGGCAGCTGCAATAGTATCAGCATTGGTATTGAGTAATTGTCCGGCGCCATCATGTGTCAGTGCACAAAAAACAGGTGTAAAACCGGCATCCAACAGCTTACTGATGCTTTCTGCCTGAATAGAATGTTTGTCCAGATCACCCACAAAACCATAATCAATCGTTTTAACCGGGCGTTTTTTGGCCTTGATAAAATTGCCATCGGCACCAGTTAAACCAATCGCATTGCTGTGATAACGCTGCAATTGCGCCACCATGTTTTTGTTGATTAGCCCGGCATAAACCATCGTTACCACACGTAGCGTTTCAATATCGGTAATACGGCGCCCATCCACCATTTTGGCTTCAATGCCGAGAGAAGAGGAAATTTGCGTAGCTACTTTTCCGCCGCCGTGCACCAGCACTTTCAGTGCATCCAATGCAGCAAAATCTTTTAGAAATTGGTGCAGGTTGGCAGAGTTATCTATTACGTTTCCGCCTATTTTGATTACGTAGAGCTTCATGCTTTTTTTATCAGCTAAATTATTTGCTGCCAAAATAAGAATTTGTTTGCTGCCGAAACCGTGTTTTTGGCGTGTAAATCCGCATTTTGAGGATGCTGTTTTTATCGGCCAAAATTCCTCCGAAACCAATTTTATATTTTATTGGGTTTACAACCGGAAAATCCTAAATTCGCAATCCCAAAATCACGGAGAGATGTCAGAGTGGTCGAATGAGCCAGCTTGGAAAGCTGGTGTACGGGCAACTGTACCGAGGGTTCGAATCCCTCTTTCTCCGCACAAAAGCCTCTAACCAACTTTTAAACAGTAGGTTAGGGGCTTCATTTTTATAATTTGTTTGATTTGAATCCTGTCTGCTTAAGTACGTGATCCGCATATTATTAGTTGAAGACGAAGAAAAAGTTTCTTCCTTTATTAAAAAAGGGTTGGAAGAAAATCAGTATTCGGTTGAACTGGCTTCTGATGGCGCAATTGCACTCCGGCAGGTTTTAAACAACAATTATGACCTGATAATTTTGGATGTAATGCTGCCTTATGTTAGCGGAATTGAAATTTGCCGGCAAATCCGAATAAAAACCGAACAGCTACCGATCCTGATGCTTACGGCTTTGGGTACGGTGGAAGACAAGGTAGCCGGATTTAAAGCTGGCGCAGATGATTATTTGCTTAAACCTTTTCATTTCAATGAGTTACTTGCTCGAATTGAAGCTTTACTACGAAGAAAAAAGCCGGATGATTCCTGTATTTTGGTTTTTGAAGATCTTCAATTAAATACTTTAAATAATGAATTAATGCGTGCCGGCCAACCCATCAGCCTCACCACTAAAGAGTTTGATTTACTGGTTTTGTTCATTCGCAATAAAAACAAAATCTTGTCGCGCCCGCTGATTGCTAAAGAGGTTTGGGGAATTGATTTTGATACAGGGACCAATATGATTGATGTTTATGTGAATTATCTCCGTAAAAAACTGGAGAAAGGACATGAGCGAAAACTGATTCATACGGTAATTGGCAAAGGATATATTTTGAAATAATTTTCGATCGGATGAAGATCAAAAACCGGCTTTCGCTTTATTTTGCGCTGATTAGTTCGGGCATGCTGCTTGCTGTTTTTATCACTATTTATTTGTCTTTCGTGGTTTTTTTTCGGAATGATTTTTACACCCATTTAACCGAACGGGCCACAGTTACAGCAAGACTTTATTTGGAAGCCGATGAAATTTCTACTGACTCGCTCGAAAAAGTACGCAAAACCTATTTAAACGAATTGCCGGGCGAGGTGGTGCGGATATACAACAGCGAAAATAATGCTGCTTTTATCGAGGATAAAATGCAGTATTGGGATAATAGAACCATTAATCAGGTTCGGAAAAATGGGTTTTTAGAATTTGCAGAAGGCAGCCGGCAGGAAGTCGGGATTTATTACCAGGATAACCAGGGAAATTTTGTGATTTTGGTTTCGGCCAGAGATCAGGAAGCTTTGCATCGGTTGAAACAACTGCGGGAAATCATGTTTTTTCTGTTTTTTTTGGTTGGAGTGAGCTTATTTTTGATCGGCAGATTGTTTGCCCAACAAGCCCTGATGCCGTTGGGCGCGGTGGTAAAGCAGATGCAAAAAATCAGGGCAACTAATTTGCACTTGCGTGTGGATGAAGGCAAGGGAAAGGACGAGATCAGTAAATTGGCCCAGAGTTTTAATCAGCTTTTAGAACATCTGGAAAATGCTTTCGAGATGCAGAAAACATACATCGCTAATGCTTCGCACGAACTGCGAACACCGGTAACGAGCATCATCGGCGAGATTGAAGTAGCGCTTTATCATCCGCGCAGCGAAACTGAATACCAGCTGTTGCTAAAATCGATTTTACAGGATTCGTCCCGTTTGAAAGAAACTATCAGTAGTTTGATGGAGCTGGCGCAGGTGGATGCGGATTATACACTGGCGGAACAAACAAATGTTCGGGTAGACGATTTAATCTGGGAACTGCAAACATACTGGAACCAGCAGGGAAAAGGTTGGCTGGAGGTGGTGATGCTGCAATTGCCGGAAGACGAAACCAGGCTCATTTTATCTGTAAACCGGCAACTGTTGGTTATTGCTCTGAACAATATTATTGGCAATGCTTTTAAATTTTCTAATCAGCAAACCGTTCAGCTAAGTCTTCAGGTTGATGCCTGCAAGCTTCAGATTTGCATTCAAGATCAGGGAATTGGTATTGCAGAGACCAATCAGCAGGCAATTTTTAATCCTTTTTTTCGGGGAGCAAATGCCCATGCTTTTTCGGGCAGCGGCATTGGTTTGTATATTGCCGATAAAGTGGTGCGATTATTTGGCGGCAACATCAGTTTTACCTCCGTTACTGCCCAGGGAACAACGTTTTTAATTGCTTTTCCATTAGCATAAACAATACTCTTTAAAAATTTTGATAACCTGATGCTTCTTTTACAAGTATAAAATGTTGGGATAAGTTATTAGATTATTATGAAGATTCTATTTCATATAAAATAATTTAAGTTTTAGTTTTGTGGAAAAGCAAATGTTTAAGTTTAAAGAACTTAAAAACAAATTCTAATCCCGCTTTAATGTGGTGCTTCTTTTATCACCATAAATTTGTTAAGAATAAAATATAATCATGCATCAAAAATCAATAGCCGTGTTCTGGCTATGCCTGTGGTGGCTGATGGCTGGCGGAAACACTGCTTCTGCACAAGTAAATCCTTCAAGTCAGGACACCGTTAAGCTTAGTATCAAGCAAGCCGAAGAACAATTTTTAAGAAACAATTTACGGGTAATTGCCCAGCGTTACAACATTGATAATGCCAGCGCGCAGGTAATTACGGCAAGGCTGTTTCCTAATCCGGATTTCAGTTTTTCTAATGGTATTTATGCCAGTAATGTTAACCAGGGGCCGCCGGCTTACAAAGAAAGCACTTACAATATTTCACAGCTTTTTACTACGGCGGGCAAGCGTAACAAAAATATCCGACTGGCTAAAATTGGCGTTGACCAGGCCAAATACCAGTTTTTTGATCTGTTGCGCACGCTGAAATATGCACTGCGCAACGATTTTTACAGTATTTATTTCCAGGAGCAGTCGTCCAAAGTTTATAATCAGGAAATCGGGTCATTATCACAAATTTTAGGTGCATTTAAAGAGCAGTATGCCAAAGGGAATATCGCCCAGAAAGAAGTGTTGCGTATCCAGTCGGAGCTTTATTCTTTGCAGGTAGAATATAACAATCTGCAGGTCAATATTGATACTACACAAGCTGAATTTAAGATGTTGCTGAAAATGCCGCCAGCAGTGTATGTAGTGCCGATTGTGAATGAGAGCAATTATACCGGAAAGGATATTGTAACCCATGTGGCCTATCAGCAACTGCTTGATTCTGCATATGTTAATCGTTATGATTTGAAGTTTGCACAATCTACTGTAGATTACAGCACTGCTAATTTATCATTGCAAAAAGCCTTGGCCGTACCGGATTTTTCTTTGTCGGCCAACTTTGATAAGCTGGGTGCTTACGGTAACAATTATATTGGCGGCGGCATTGAGTTTAACCTGCCGTTTTTTAACCGAAACCAGGGCGGCATCAAGCTGGCCCGCATCGCGATAGATCAAAGCAAGTTTGACTTGCAAAACGTGCAAAATCAGGTTTCGATGGATGTTTCGGTAAATTATCAGGGTGCCCTGCGCCTGGAAAATTTATATAAAACCTTCGATCCGCAATTTAAATCTGATTTCAATCACCTGATTAAGCAAGTATTTATCAACTACGAAAAAAGAAACATCAGTTTGCTGGAGTTCCTGGATTTTTATGATTCTTATAAAACCAACGTGCTGCAATTAAACAGCTTGCAACTCAGCCGTATTAATTCGCTGGAACAGCTCAATTTTGTTACAGGCACCCCATTTTTTAATCAATAATCAAGCTCATTTTTTCTATCATATTTATGAAAAAAAGTATCGTTAAAAACAGTATCCAGGTATTGAGTGCAGGTTTGATACTCTGCAGTTTATTTTCCTGCCAATCACACGAAAACAATGCCAGCGATGTGCGCACGCCATATGTGGTGCCGGATTCGCTGATGAAAACCATGGTGATCGATACCGTTAAAACTTCCGACATTACCGATGCCCTAAAATTCAACGGTACGGTGGATTTCAACACTAATAATGTGGTGAGCGTTTTCCCGCTGGTAAGTGGTAATGTACAGAATATTAATGTTATGCCTGGAGATTACGTGCATAAAGGGCAGGTTTTAGGGGTAATAAAAAGTGCTGAAGTGGCTAACTACAATTCTTCTTTAATTGATGCAGAAGCTTCATCACGATTAACGGCCAGACAGCTGGCGCAGCAAAAAGAGTTGTACAGAAGCGGTTTGGCTTCGCAGGTGGATATTACTAATGCAGAAGTGGCGCATGAGCAGGCTGAAGCTGCTAAAACAGCAGCACAACAAGTTTTGAGCATCAACGGCAATAACAAAAATGGCGAATATGTGATTAAAGCACCGATTGATGGCTTTGTCGTGCAAAAAAATGTAAACAATGGTATGAGTATCCGTACGGATAACGGTACAGGCCTGCTTACTATTTCCAATCTGAAAAATGTATGGGTTCAGGCAAATGTTTATGAGGAAAATATCTCTAAAGTGAAGCAGGGCGACCTGGTAGATGTGAGCATTATTTCTTACCCAGACCAAACTTTTAAAGGCAAAGTAAATGAAATTATGAACGTGCTGGATCAGACTTCTAAAGTAATGAAGATGCGTGTGGTATTGGATAACCCGAAATACCTGCTGAAACCAGGGATGTTTGCCACCGTGAGTTTGAATGATGATGAGAACAAAAAGGGTATTTCGATATCCAGCAAAGCGTTAGTTTTTGATCATAGCCAGTATTACGTCATCACAGTGAAAGGGGAAAAAGATGTACAGATCCGTCCGGTGGAAGTGATCAGTATTAATGGTGCTACAGCTTATATTAAAAGCGGACTGGCACCTGGCGAGCGTGTGATAGCTTCTAATGCACTGCTTATTTATGGCTCTTTAAACAGCTGATTTAACCTCTTTCAGATCTATAGAAAATGATTAAAATTCTTAAAGGTATCATTGGGTTTTCCCTGAAAAACAGATACCTGATTATATTTTTGGCGGTCGCGCTGGTTATTTCTGGTATCTATACGTTTATGCAGATGCCGATTGAAGCTTTTCCGGATGTAACCAATACGGAAGTGGACATCATTACGCAATGGCCCGGGCAAAGTGCTGAGGAAGTGGAAAAATTGGTTACCATCCCAATTGAAATTGCCTTAAATCCGGTACAAAAAAAGGCCAGTTTGCGTTCTTCAACCATTTTTGGGTTGAGTTATGTAAAAGTACTTTTTGAAGATGGTGTACCCGATGCAGAAGCGCGCCAGCAGGTTTATAACTTACTAAATAATGCTACTTTACCAACCGGAATTACGCCTTCCGTACAGCCGCCAATCGGCCCGACCGGTGAGATTTTCCGGTATACTTTGAAAAGTTCCGTGCGCGATGTGCGGGAACTGAAAACAATTCAGGATTGGGTGATCGATAGGCGTTTGCGTGCCATTCAAGGAATTGGTGATATAAACAGCTTCGGCGGCAAAACCAAAGCTTATGAAATTGCGGTTGATCCAGGCAAACTGGCAACTTTGGGCATTACACCACTGGATGTTTATGCGGCCGTGCAGAAAACTAACATTAATGTGGGCGGTGATATGATTATCCAGAATAATCAGGCTTTTGCCGTGCGTGGTTTGGGCTTGCTGCAGGATATCAATCAGATTAAAAATGTGGTGGTGAGCAACAACAACGGTGTGCCCGTAATTGTGAATGACGTGGCTACTGTTTCTATTTCTAACCTGCCCAGATTGGGTTTGGTGGGAAGGAGTGATGCTATCATTGATAAAAATGGAAAACGCACTGTGGTAGATGATGAAGACGCTGTAGAAGCAATCATCGTGATGCGCAAAGGTGAAAATCCAACACGTGTTTTAGCCGATCTGAAAGCTGAAATTAAAAAAATAAATGATGAAGTGTTGCCTGCTGATACGCAGATTGTGCCTTATTACGATCGTTCTAACCTAATCGGTTTTGCTACGCACACGGTGCTACACAACCTGATCGAAGGTATTTTGCTGGTTACTTTCCTGGTATCCATCTTTATGTTCAACTGGCGCACCACGTTGATTGTTTCCATCATCATCCCGATGGCATTGCTGTTTGCTTTTATTTGTTTGCACTTGATGGGCATGTCCGCTAACTTACTTTCACTTGGTGCGGTAGATTTCGGAATCATTATCGATGGGGCAGTGGTAATGGTAGAAGGTATGTTTGTAATCCTCGACCATGAAGCCTCACAAATGGGCATGGACAGATTTAACAAAAAAATAAAACTCGGCCTGATCCGTAATAATGGTGCAACACTTGGCAAGGCAATATTTTTTGCCAAACTGATTATCATTACCGGTTTATTGCCCGTGTTTGCTTTTCAAAAAGTGGAAGGTAAACTGTTCTCCCCTTTGGCTTACACACTTGGGTTTGCCTTGTTAGGTGCTTTGATTACTACGCTTACACTGGTGCCAGTTTTAATCAGTATGCTGCTTAAAAAAGACGTGCACGAAAAGCATAACCCTTTTGTGCATCACCTCACTAATTTTATGCTTACAGGTTTCAATGCTGCTTTTAAGCATAAAAAAACAGTGGTGATATTTTCCCTGATTGCAATGGTGGTAGGTCTATTTTCTTTTAATTTTTTGGGAAGTGAATTTCTGCCGGAGCTAAATGAAGGTTCTATCTGGCTGCGGGTACAGTTGCCCTACAGTGTCTCATTGGATAAATCGGTACAAACGGCTAAGCAGGTTCGGGGTATTCTGATGACTTTTCCACAGGTAAAATATGTGGCCTCACAAACCGGCCGGCCGGATAACGGAACAGATGTTGCCGGGTTTTACAACAATGAGTTTGATGTGATTATGTACCCGGAAGACGACTGGAAACCCAAAATAACAAAAGAAGAACTGATTGACCAGATGCACGCTAAACTTGATAAACTTCCCGGAACGGAACTCAATTTTTCGCAGCCCATCAGCGATAACGTAGAAGAAGCAGTTTCTGGGGTAAAAGGTTCTATCGTGGTAAAAGTTTACGGGGATTCACTGAATTATAATGAAGATAAAGTTAACCAGGTTTACCAGGTATTAAAAAACGTACGTGGCATTGAAGATTTGGGCGTACTGAAAAGCATTGGTTTGCCAGAACTGGATATAAGATTGGATCAGCAGAAAATGGCCCAATATGGCGTAGCCACTACCGATGCCAATACGGTTATCTCCATGGCCATCGGCGGTACGGCGGTTTCCACTTTGTATGAAGGTGTGCGGGCTTTTGATATCCGGATTCGTTTTCCGGATGCTTTCCGCAGAACGCCGGCCGATATTGGTAATTTGCAAGTGCCCACTTTAAGCGGCGGTAAAGTGCCGATCCGCGAGATTGCAACCATCAGTCAGAAAACAGGACCATGTTTGATTTTCAGGGATGGAAACGAACGTTATGCCACTGTTAAGTTTTCTGTTCGCGGCCGTGATATGGGCAGTACCATTGCCGAAGCGCAGCAAAAAGTAAACGCTGCGGTAAAGTTAAAACGAGGTTACCGCTTGGCTTGGCAAGGCGATTTCGAAAATCAGCAACGTGCCGAAAAACGGTTAACACAGGTTGTACCTATCAGTCTTGCACTCATCTTTTTCCTGCTGTATATTATGTTTGGTGATATTAAAGATGCGGCACTGGTATTTTTAAACGTGCCTTTTGCCATCGTTGGTGGTATTTTGGCTTTGATGGTTACTGGCACCAATTTCAGTATTTCGGCAGGTATTGGCTTCATTGCCTTGTTCGGTATTTGTATCCAGGATGGTGTATTACTTATCACTGTTTTCAAGCAGAATATTGAAAAATTCCAGGGTCAGCATCAATCACTTTTAACCAGTTTACGGTTGGGTGTAAATTCCCGAATCCGGCCAGTGATGATGACGGCATTAATGGCCGCCATAGGTTTGCTCCCGGCAGCCGTTTCGCATGGAATCGGATCAGAAAGTTCAAGGCCATTGGCCAGGGTAGTAATTGGCGGTATTTTATGTGCAATGATTTTCAGTTTATGGGTTTTCCCGCTGATTTTTGGCTGGGCATACCGCAAAACGGATGAAACAACCAGATAGTAATAAGCTAAATCATTGATGCTTCTTTTATCGATATAAATTAGGATATTTTGATGCTTCTTTTATCAGCATAAAATCCTGCATAGCTTTTAGAGTTATGCAGGATTTTTATTTAAGGAGAATGTGTAACATTTTTAATCAAAAAGTTGTCTCAACAGAAAGCAACAACAAAAATTTATACTTAAAAACACCTTAAATAAGATGAAAAAAACCATTATTATCACTTTATTAATAGTTGGAGTTATGGCTGTTGGCGTTGCCGCAATTAGCGGATTAACAGGCAGATGGACCGGCCAATTATTATCGCCGGATGGCAATACCTCCGAAGTGGAATACAATTTTAAAACAGATGGGACTACATTAAGCGGCACTTTAGAAAGCGTTTACGGCTCTTCCAAAATTGAAAACGGCAAAGTTGATGGCAATCAGATCGTCTTCAACATTAACTTAAATGGCTTATACCTGCCGCATAAAGGCAAAATTTACCCGGATTCTGTAGCGATGAATGTTGATTACAAAGGTTTGCCTTTGCACATTACACTTAAACGAAAAGCAAATTAAGGCTTAAAAAACAGGCTTCAGCAGTAAATTTTACCGCTGAAGCCTGTTGCTTGTTAGTCATTTTGCAAGAATGCTTTGCTGGTTATTCCTCCGTTTTTGCTTTGGCAACCATTTCTGTAAAGCTTTTGGCAGCGTTGCTAAATTCTGAAGGCATTAAAATAACCGTTGTTGTATTGTTATCGATACCAATTTCTGATAGCATTTGCATTCGTCTCAATTCCAGTGCAATCGGGCTGCCTTCCATTACTTTGGCACCTTGGGTTAGTTTGATGGAAGCTTCCAGTTCAGCTTCGGCTTTCACAATCCGCGCCCTTTTTTCACGGATGGCTTCTGCTTCCCGCGCCATTGCCCTTTGCATGGCTTCCGGTATTTCTACGTCCTTCATTTCCACCATTTCAATTTTAATGCCCCAAGGTTCGGTAGTTGTGTCTACC
The DNA here is from genome assembly GCA_050954285.1 of Janthinobacterium lividum. Classification (GTDB taxonomy): domain Bacteria; phylum Bacteroidota; class Bacteroidia; order Sphingobacteriales; family Sphingobacteriaceae; genus Mucilaginibacter_A. The sequence continues at coordinate 137,988 of JBPBPL010000013.1, forward strand.
ATTTTTTGTAATGTAGCATTAATTTGTTCCCTCTCACGCAAAACCTCATCCAAGGTATGCTGACCAATAATATTGCGCAACGCCGTAACAGAAAACTGGTAAACGGCTTTGTTATAATCGGCCACTTTAATAATGGCATTTTCCGGGTTGATGATTTTAAACCACAATACCGCGTTTACCTTAATCGTTACGCTATCCTTGGTAATGGTTTCCTGCTGTTCCAGGTCCACTGTTTTGGTACGGATATCCACCCGCTGTTCATATTCAATAAACGGAATGAGCCAGAAAAGCCCCGGCCCTCTAACAGAATCAAACCTGCCCAACCGGAAAACAATGGCACGCTGGTATTCCTGCGCAATGCGTAGCGACATCAGCAGTAGCACAACAATGATTGCAATAATAATATACAGGATCATATTTAGGTGTTTTTTAAGAAGCTTTGCTGTACAAGCCTGCAAAACTGCTTATCAAATGTACATTTATTTGATGTTTATCGACACAAAATTCCTTTTTATCGGCACTTCATCCGGCTAATAATTTTCAATTTACATCTTTGAAACAGTAAATAAAAAAGAAGATGGAACGCAGATAATGTAATTGATTGACAAGCTATTTTTATGGTTGATTAGTGTTAAGATGCCGGGTTAACCCCCGGCATCTTATTTTTTGATCCGATTACTTACTATAAAACTATTGGAAACCAGTTGCTTGTTTCGATAAACGGTAACACAAACCCAATTAACAATGCTGTTTTTACCCCTGTTTTTCTCCTTGAAGCGATATCTCTAAATTTACTCGATAAAAGAAGCATCCGTATGGTTACTCAATCCGCAGCAAAAATATTTTTGGCCGAAGAACGCGGTCGTAATGAACAGGAATGGTTCCGTAGTATGAATACCTTCAACTTTGGAAATTTTTATAATGAAAATAAATTTCCGTTCGAATCACTGTACGTTTTGAATGAGGATACGCTGGCCGGCAACCACAAAATTAGTGTGCTGGTGGAGAATGATTCCTGCTTGGTGCTGGTTCCGATAGTTGGAGCGATTGCGTTTAAAGACAGTGCCGGAAATTCGGGTTTGCTGGAAGCCGGGCAAGCGCAGGTTTTAAACGTTTATGAAGATACTAGCCTGGAAATCAGTAATCCATATAAAGAAGATCTGGTTAATTTTTTACAGATTTGGATCAAAATGCCTAATTTGCAAACCACCGTTCCACAATTGTTTTCTTTTGATCTGGATCAAAATCTTGATCAATTACTCGAACTTTTTTCTCCGCAGAAAAAAAGTATGTTAAAAACAGTATCAGCACCGCGCGGCATGATCGGTAAATTTAGCGGCCGGAGCGAAGCTGTTTACAAAACCGTGCAGCCCGGCAACGCTTTGTTTGCCTACGTAATTGAAGGCAATGTAGAAGTGCAATACCGACTGATGAACCCGCGCGACGGTTTGGGTTTGTGGGATTTGAAGGAAATTGAGCTGGAAGCTTTATCCGACAATGCCATTATCATAATTTTGGAAATTCCGGTGCTAAAAACAGTATAGTCAATTAATAAACCGATGGAAAGAAAAAAATTCTTGAAAAACATTGCCTTGGCCTCACTTTCTTTTTCTTTATTGGAAAGTTGTACACGCCAGGCATCAACCCAAACTTGCACCATAACGCCCGAAGGTGAAGAAGGGCCGTTCCCAACGCATTCGCCTGCTAATTTTACTGCACAAAACATTGTGGCTGATCGGGAAGGTACGCCGTTAAAAATTCGTATTCACGTTAAAAATACCAACAACAAATGTGAAGCATTGGCTGCTGCACGGATAGATATCTGGCATTGCGACAGCAAAGGTGATTATTCTGAATATGGAGGTGATAATGGTGCGCCACCCAACCGTATGAACGAAAAAGAACCGACAAACGGACCAGCCGGAGGTTTTAAAGATACCGGGCATCACGGTCCACCTGGAGGCCCGGGTGGCCCGCCGCCGGGTGGTGGCAGTATGCAGGCTACTAATTATATCAAAAAGCATTTTTTAAGAGGCCGGCAAATTACAGATGATAGTGGGCTGGTAACTTATACCAGCATTTATCCGGGTTGGTATTCTGGCCGCGCTACTCATATTCATGCCCATATTTTTGATGAAAAAGGAACATCGCTTTTAATTACACAAATTGCTTTTCCGGAAGAAATTACTAAAGAAGTTTATCAAAATGGAGTTTACGCCAAACACGGTTTAGCTGATACCAGCAATCATGACGACCATGTTTTTCAGGGAAGTATTGCCAATGAACTGGCTTTGTTAAGCGGCAGTTTGAAAGACGGATACACGCTGGAACATACCATTTATGTAAAAGCATAACTGTTTTTGCAGGAAAGTTTGAGCTAAACCAGGCTGTATTCAGTTTTTTTGAGGCAGAAAATTGTTAAGTTTGATTGAATTTTAAACCTGACAACTCTGTCTCTTTTCATGAAAAAACATTTTCTACTGCTGATCTTTTTTTGTCTGAATCTTGCTGCGTTTGCCCAAAATAAAACGTTTAATATTATAGATTTTGGGGCGGTGTCTGGTTCTAAAATACTGAATACTACCGCTATTCAAAAGGCAATTGATGCTTGTAGCCGCAACGGCGGTGGTATGGTTTACGTACCGGCCGGTACTTTTATTACTGGTACTTTCCACCTAAAAAGCAACATTAACCTATTTCTCGAAAGCGGTGCGGTGCTAAAAGGCAGTTCTAGCCTACAAGATTATGATCATTTTACACAGCCGGTTTATGGCTTAACGTATTTTGGAATAGTTTACACTGTTGATGCCGAAAATGTATCCATCACCGGGCAAGGTACCATTGATGGCAATAACCAGGTTTTTCACGATTTTAATCATGCTAAAAAAATTGATTCGGTCACCACACGTTTCTCTCGCCAAAAAAATAATTACCGCAATGTGGCAAGCGGCATAGGAGACGGGCCGGTGGTACCTAACAAAGGCCGGCCGCACCAGATGGTGATTTTTTCTAACTGCAAAAACGTACAGGTGCGCAATGTTTCATTACTGAACTCGCCTTTTTGGACAATGCACTTTGCCGATTGTGATAATGTGCTGGTTTCAGGCATCCGGTTATGGAGTGGTTTACTGGTGCCAAATGCTGACGGAATTGACATCACGAGCAGCAGCAACGTGATTATTACGGATTGCGATATCCGTTCCGGCGACGATGCGCTGGCCATTGTGGGTTACGATCATCATTTTGAAATCCCCGGTTTCAGCGGTAAAAAGCATGTTTCAGAAAATATTATCGTTTCCAATTGCAACCTGCAATCATATTCCAGCGGTATTCGTATTGGGTTTCTGGATCAAAATACGGTTAGAAACGTGCAGGTTAGCAATGTCAACATCACCAATTCTACGCGCGGTATCGGTATTTTTCTGCGTGATGAAGGCTCACTGGAAAACCTGACTTTCTCCAACATCAACATCGAAACCAAACTGCGTACTGGTGATTGGTGGGGAAATGGAGAACCGATCCATATTTCGGCCATCCGCGGCAAAGAAAACGTAAAGCTTGGGCATATCAAAAACGTAAAATTCAATCACATTAACTGCATCAGTGAAAACGGTATGCTAGTTTATGGAACGGATGAAAGTGTAATTGAAGATGTTTCTTTTAACGATATAAATTTCGAACTGACAGATAGTAAATTAAATGATGTAGCTGGTGGTAATATAGATTTACGTGGTGTTTTGGGCGAAAAGAATCAAATTTTTAAACACGATATTCCGGGTTTATTGATTGAAAATGCCAAGAATATCAGCATAAATGATTTTAAATTAAGCTGGACGGACCCACGGCTGCCTTTTTATACGCATGGTATTGAAGCACATAATTTTGAAAACCTGCAAATAGAGCATTTCACAGGTGGCCCGTCGCCGGCTAATAAGCAAGCAGCTCGGATATTTTTGGGGAAAGGAACAGGTTTTACCACAGACAATTTAAAAGGCGTGGTTAAGCAGAAATAATTGTACATGCTTCTTTTATCCACTTAAATTCAGTCCAAACATCAATTTTTCATCCATAAAAGAAGCATGTATGGTTTTTTATAAACTGGGAATTTAAGCTAAAAATTTGGCAATAGTTTTTTCAATTATTAAACAGCAATCGTCCATTTGCGCAGCCGTAATCACCAGCGGAGGAGAAAAGCGGATGGTATGACCGTGTGTTGGCTTGGCCAGCAAGCCGTTATTTTTAAGTTCCATGCAAATATCCCAGGCAGTAAAAGTGTTTTCTGTGCCTATGTCTATTGCATTCAACAACCCTTTCCCACGTATGGCTGTGATTGTTTCCGGAAATTTTTCCATCAGTTTTTTCATCCGCAATCGAAAAATAATGCCTTGTTCAAATGCGTTTTCGGCCAGTTGTTCATTTTCCACAACCTGCAAAGCTGCAACCGTAACTGCCGCTGCCAACGGATTGCCGCCGAAGGTAGAACCATGTTCGCCTGGCTTGATGCAAAGCATAATTTCGTCGTTTGCCAAAACCGCTGAAACTGGTAATACACCGCCCGCCATAGCTTTACCTATGATTAAAATGTCTGCTATAACATCTTCGTAATCAGTAGCTAATAATTTACCTGTACGGCCAATGCCGGTCTGGATTTCATCTGCCAAAAGCAAAACATCGTACTGCTCACACAATATTTTTACCGATTTCAAATAGCCTTTATCCGGCACTATAACGCCCGCTTCTCCCTGAATTGGCTCCACCAAAAAAGCACAAATATTAGGGTCATTTTCCAATACTTCTTTTAATGCCTGTAAATTATTATATGGGATAATTTCAAAACCGGGCAAGTATGGCCCAAACTCATTCCGTGATTCCGGGCTATCTGAAAAGGAAATAATACCAGTAGTGCGACCGTGAAAATTACCGGAAGCTGCTATAATTTTTGCCTGGTTATTTTTGATTACTTTGTGCTGATAGGCCCATTTGCGTGCCAGCTTGATGGCTGTTTCTACGGCTTCAGCACCCGAATTCATGAACAGAACTTTATTGTAACCAAACAAGTTACAAACATATTCTTCGGCTTTGCCTAACTGATTATTGTAAAAAGCTCTTGAAGTAAGGGTAAGCTGCTGCGCTTGATTAATTAATGCTTCAATGATGAGAGGGTGGCAATGGCCTTGATTAACAGCACTATAAGCAGACAAAAAATCGTAATAACGCTTTCCATCAACGTCCCATAAAAAAATGCCCGAACCGCGGTTCAGCACAACCGGCAGCGGATGATAATTATGCGCGCCAAAGCGTTCTTCGGTATCAATATATTGCTGTGTTTGGGTAAGGGTTAGCATAGAAATTTTTGTCTGTTTTACATAGATAACCAAAATTTGCTTAAAACCAGGGTTTATAAATCAATTTTTACTGTATAAAAACAGCATTTTGTCAAAATCCATATACTGTTTTTATAGCCTTAAAGTTCAAGGTTGAATAGTTTACTTTTGTCTTTTTGTGAAGTGAAATTGATAATGTTAAAACGATTTTAATCTGATAAATATGGAATTAGGGATCAGTACATTTGGAGAAGTAGCAGCAGATCATAGCTCCGGGAAAGCCGTAAACGCATACCAGCGGATACAGGAATTATTGGAAGAAGTTAAACTGGCAGATGAAGTTGGCTTGGATGTGTATGCGTTTGGCGAGCATCACCGGCCGGATTTTGTGGTTTCTGCACCAGAAATTATGATGGCAGCAGCGGCAGCGATTACTAAAAATGTAAAATTGTCCAGCTCGGTAATTGTGTTAAGTTCTGCCGATCCGGTTCGGGTTTATCAAAACTTGGCAACCATAGATTTAATTTCCAATGGCCGGGCAGAAATGATGGCCGGCCGGGGTTCTTTTATCGAATCCTTTCCGCTGTTCGGTTATAATCTGAATGATTACGACGAGCTTTTTACCGAAAAACTGGATTTGCTTTTGCAGATCAACCGGCAGGAAGTGATTTCCTGGAAAGGGCGTTTCCGTGCACCTTTATCTAATCAGGGAATTTATCCGCGGCCATTGCAGCAGCAAATCCCGATCTGGCTGGCTGTTGGCGGCACGCCTGCTTCAGCTGTCCGCGCTGGCAAAATGAATTTGCCGTTGGCAATTGCCATTCTGGGCAGCCCGCCGGAGCAGTTTGTTTCTTTTGTGAATTTGTACCGGGAGTCGGCACAAAAAGCTGGTCATGATGTAGCCAAATTGAAATTAGCTATCAGTTCGCAGTTTTATGTTGCAGAAGATTCGCAGCAGGCGGCTGATGAGTTTTATCCATCCTACGAAAAACTGATGAACCTCGTGGGCAAAGACCGTGGCTGGTCGCCGATGAGCAAACCACAGTTTGAATACCTTCGGAAAAACGGGCCGCTTGTGGTAGGAAACGTACAGCTGGCCATTGACAAAATCCTGCATCAGCATGAGCTTTTTGGTAATACACGGTTTTTGGCGCAATTAGTTACCGGTGCCACTACCCATCAGCAAGTTTTAAAATCAATAGAACTTTTCGGTACAAAAGTAGCACCGGCAGTGCGTAAAGCTTTAGGTGCAGAAAATTTGGCATTGGCGGCTATAAATTAAAGTTTATTGTATTGAATTGGTCTGATTTGAAGAAGTAAAATCTTCCACTAAAAACAGTAAAAACAGAATAAATTTAAAACTTGTCATTTTGGTGTTGCTGTGTGAATGTGAAGTCATTTAAAAAGTAGGATAAAACCGATCAGCAATAGAATCATTAAATTTGATACATAAAAACAATGCTTCTTTTATCGTTATTTTTTCATTAAACCCGACTGTAATGAATACTAAAAAGCTTTCAGATATTAAATATTCGGTACTCGATCTGGCTTCCGTTGCACAAGGCAATACCGCCGCAAATACTTTTCACAACAGTTTAAATTTGGCACAACACGCTGAAGCTGCCGGGTACACGCGCTACTGGTTTGCCGAGCACCATAATATGGCAAGCGTGGCCAGTTCTGCACCGCCTATTTTAATTGGTTACGTAGCAGGAGGAACTAAAACTATCCGCGTGGGTTCGGGCGGAATTATGTTGCCTAATCATGCGCCGCTGATTGTGGCCGAACAATTTGGTACGCTGGCTTCGCTTTATCCCGGCCGGATTGATTTAGGTTTAGGTCGTGCGCCGGGTTCAGATCAGGTTACGGCGATGGCTATCCGAGGAGAAAACATGCACGCATCGTACCATTTTCCGCAGGATGTGGAAACGTTGCAACTGCTTTTTTCTGATGAAAATGTAAACGGACAAGTGCGCGCCAACCCAGGCGAAGGTTTGGATATCCCGATCTGGATTTTGGGTTCCAGCACTGATAGTGCCGTGCTGGCTGCAAAAATGGGTTTGCCTTACGCCTTCGCCAGCCATTTTGCGCCGGCAATGTTTTTAAAAGCTATTGATATCTATCGTAAAAACTTCCAGCCTTCCGAGCGTTTACAAGCGCCATACGTACTTTCCTGCATTAATGTGGTTGCTGCGGATACAGATGCGGAAGCGGAATATTTATCTACTTCCTTAAAGCAACTGTTTTTGGGTATTATAACTGGCAGACGGAAACAGTTGTCTGCACCGGTAGAAAATATGGACAAAATTTGGAACATCTACGAAAAAGAAGCTGTGATGCAAATGCTGGGCTACACTTTTATTGGTGGACCTGAAAAAATTAAACAGGAAATGGAAAACTTCCTGACCAAAACCCAAGTAGATGAGGTAATGGTAACGTCGCATATTTTCGATCATCAGGCCAGGTTGCATTCTTATAAACTTTTTGCAGAAGCATTAAAAACAGAAAACGCAGTTTTATGCTGATCGGTGAATTAAGTTGATGCTGTTTTTATCAGCCTAAATTTATGAAAAAGCCTGTATCGTGTTGATACAGGCTTTTTTTGTGCGCACCTGTTTTTGTAGTATTGTGTTGAATCTAATACAGTAATCCACACTTTTCCTCAAAATTCCACAAAACTGCTCAATCTGTTTTTAAGTTGGGGTGGTTTTTTTGTTTTTGGATTTCATTCATCTTGTTCATAAAAAAAATTTCGAAATAAAAATTTTAACAAAACTGAACCCTGTGATTTTCTGCCGAAATAAAACATATTTATATTCGGGCTTTTTTAACTGAAACAACAGTTTGAATTTCATATCTATCTTCAGCCTGATTTTTACCGGATAAAAGAAGTATCGGTTTTTTGTTCTTCATAAATGAATATTCAGCTGGCATTGGGTTTGAACACTACTTATCAAATCACAAAAAAACGGTTATGAAAAAATTATTACTTTTCGCTTTTGCTGCTGTAACTTTAGTAAGCTGCCAGAAATCAGGAAGCGAAGGTGATCCTTCTTCATCAACCGTTAGTACTGAAAATTACTCGGCTTTAAACATCAAAACCAGCACGCAGGTAGTAAAAATGAACGTTGTAGCCAACGTTTTGAACATGACTTATAACGAAGATGTAACCTTGGTTGCTGATTCTGGCAAAATGGTTCCAAACTGGGCGCTGCATTTTAAAGAAGATTTTACCGGTACAGAATTAGCTGATTATCACTATAATTCTATCACTAAATTTGGTGTAAATGCTACTGATTGGGTGGATGATAATTTGAACAATGTGGTTATTCATAGCAGCAAAGACACCGTTATCAACAATAAAATCTTTGTGAAAAAAAGAATTACCCGTTCGTTTGTATATAAAGAAACTTACGATTCTGCTGCTGAAGCCACCAAAGTGCTTGGCCAGTTGTTAAAACAAACGGACATTATTGCTTTCACCTCTTATTTTGGCGCTATAGATACCAATGCTACGCAAGCCAATACCAGCAACACCGCTAAACTGACTTATGTAAAAAATTAATTTTCACTTTAAAATAATTACTACAAAACGAAAAAGACCGGTACTGTTACCGGTCTTTTTTTGTATTAAGTTAATGCTGTTTTTAGGCAGATAAACTTTCCAGTTCGTTCATGTCGTCTGGCGTTAACTCTACAGCAGTGGTTTTCATATTTTCTTCCAGATGCGCCACGCTGGAAGTTCCCGGAATCAGCAAGATATTTGGCGAATGGTGCAGCAACCAGCTTAAAGCAACCTGTTGTAAAGTTGCATGTTTCTTTTCTGCTAAAGCCGAAATCTTTTTCATGCCTTCTTCGTTGCCACCGTTCAGCGGAAACCAGGGGATAAAAGCAATCTTATTTTCGGCACAGTATTGCAATTCTGCTTCCCATTTGCGGTTGTCTACGCTGTACATATTTTGCACGGAAACAATTTCCACATATTCCTGTGCTTTTTTAATGTTTTCTACCGATACTTCAGATAAGCCAATGTGTTTGATTTTACCTTCCTGCTGTGCTTTTTTTAGAAACTCCAACGTATTTTCAAAAGGAACATTAGGGTCGATACGATGGAGCTGATATAAATCAATCTGCTCCAATTTCAGGCGTTTTAAACTTCCTTCCAAAGCACCTTTTAAATACTCCGGAGAAGAATTTACGGGCCATTGATCAGGTCCAGTCCGGGTTAAACCGCCTTTAGTGGCAATTACCAAACCGGATTTATACGGATGTAAAGCTTCGGCAATCAGTTCTTCGGAAACATTCGGACCGTAGCTATCAGCCGTATCAATAAAATTTACGCCCAGTTCTACCGCTTTTTGCAAAACACGGATAGATTCTGCCTTGTCTTTCGGTGGGCCCCAAATGCCTTTTCCGGTGATGCGCATAGCACCGTAACCTAAACGGTTTACGGTTAAATCGCCACCGATGGTATAAGTTTTTTCAAAAGTTGTACTCATGATATATGCCGTTTGTGTTATGCAGAAATAAACAGGTTTTGAGCACAGATTGTTCTTGCCCTAATATCAGCAAACCGTCAGGATGCTTCTTTTATGCCGATAAAATCATGAAATAATTTTCTCTTGATAACTGGGCAACGGATGAATATTAGGCTGATATTTTACCCATTTTGGGGTAAGCCAGTATAAAAGCATCACCCGGGAATACCGGAAATTAAAGGGAGCCAGAATCAGCGTCATCCCAAAAATTACAAAAATATACAGCCAGGGCGATGTTGTGTTTCCCGTAAAAATATATGTTGCAATTACAGTTGCTACAATTTCTGCTACGTTTAGCGCATAACTGGCATACATGGCTACATAAAAATAGCCGGGTTCCTGCTCAAAAACAAAGCCGCAGTAAGGGCAATGTTCGTGCATTTTTTGGGTATGAAAGCCATACATGCTGTTGGCAAACATGTTGCCTTTGCGGCAGCGCGGGCATTTGGCATGAAGCATCGCGTACGATTTTGAAACTTTTTCCATAGTTGTATAATTAAAACTGTTCCGGCACAAAAATACCATTTAGAACAATTAGCAAAGAGCATCAAATTATTGAAGTGATGTCAATTTTATCCTGCTAAAAGAAGCATAAGCTGTTTTTGAAGTATGGTACTACCAATCTAAAAAAGTGGTAATTTCCCCGAATGTTAGCAAACCAGCAATTGAAATTAACCGGCCGTATCTGGATGGAAAACGCCGAAGGAAAAGTGCTTGGTGCCGGCCGGGTAGAACTTTTGGAAAGGATAAAGGAATCTGGTTCCTTGCGACAGGCGGCGTTACAAATGAAAATGTCGTATAAGCAGGCTTGGGACATGATTCAGCACATGAACAAGCAACTGGGGGAGCCGGTAATTATTTCCAGTCGTGGCGGCAAAGGCGGCGGCAATACCATAGTTACTGAAAAAGGTTTAAATGCGATTACCGTTTTCCATGCCTGCCAAAAACTCTTTCAGGAATTTTTGCAAGCTCAAAATCCGGTTTTATAAGTCAAAAAATTTTGCGTTCACCGGTCAGTATCGCAAGTGTAGATACTCCTGCTTTTAAATTATCCGTGCAAAATCTTTTTTTGATGCGCTGAAAATGTACAAATATTATTCTTAATTAGGCAGCTCGTTAATTGGTGGTTTATTTTATACCATGCTAATTTATTCGTTATAAAATTTCAATTTTTAAGTTGATAAAAAACCAGTGCAAAAACAGCATCGGTTTTTTTATAAAAAATTATTTTCGATTCAGTTAACTTTCAAAATCTTAAAATCTTTTCCGTTTAATTTAAAGCTTGAACCTGCTGTTTTCCCTTTAATCTGCAAACCAATTGGCGAAGCCATTGAAATGGAATAATACTGTTTTTGGTCGATTAAAAAAGCACCGGCACCTACTGCCAGGTAAAAATTTTGCTGATCTGTTTCTACCAAACTTCCGGCTTGAGCTGCAATATGTTCAGAATCAGGGCTGATTTGCTGTAGTTGCGTTTGTTGTTTTCTGGCTTCCAGCAGTTGGCGCGAATTGAGGTCGATTTCCTGTTGCATCATCGCACGGCTGGTTTCATATTTATCGCCGGCACTGCTTTTGGTTTCGTTTTCAGATGCTTTTCGGGCATCAGCAATGGCATTTTCCGCATCCGAAATCCGATGTTGAATATGCGCGACACAAAGCTGGTAAAGTTGTTGTTTAATATTCAAAAAAATAAGTTTGGTGGTCAAAGATGGACAAATCTTCGCATAAAACATTTTCCGGCTGCACCAGTTTTATACTGATAAAAGAAGCATTGCTATGAACTCAACATCATTTTATAATACAGCACCTGATCCGGAAATTAATCCGGAACAAATGCCTGAAGAAAGTCCTCAACCCGAAATCCCGATGGAAGACCCAGCACCGATGCGTTCGCCGGAAATGCCCGAGCCTGATCGTTTCCCGGAAGAAAATCCGCTACCCACAATTAGTCCGGAATATCCCGGAACACCAGCACCTTCAGAAATACAGCGGTTTTAATTTTTTAACTTTAAACAAAAAAAGCGGTTCGTGTGATGGAACCGCTTTTTTTATGCCGATAAAAACAGTATTACCAACCTGGTGCAAACGTTAAGCCCAAAACAGGTTTCTGCACATCCGTTCGCTGAAACGGGATGGCTACATAAGGTTCTAAAACAAAGGCTCCAAAAATATTTATCCGAAGTGAAATACCTGTTGAAAAGGCCGGAACGCGGTTATAACCAGTTGGGTAAACCAATTGTCCGAAACGGCTATAAACCGGGTTTCCGCTGGCATCCGTTAAATACTGATTCGCATCCGGCTCTTTTTTGAAAGCAATTTTATCGCCGGCATTCCAAGCCAGTCCGGCATCAAAAAAGAAATTCAGTTCTGAAAACAGGAACTTGGATTTGATCTGCGAAAGCCGCTCCGGCCCAGTAAATGGCAAGCGAACTTCAAAATTGGCCACTGCCGTGCGGCTTCCCTGTAGCTGATCGATGGTAAAATTGCCTTTATTGCGGGTATTATTATTGTAAAAACTATTGGCTTCGTAACCACGGATCAGATATGGATAGCCGATAAACAGCGGGAATAAGGCGTCGCTACTGTTGCCAAAACGGCCGTAACCATAAATGCGTCCGGCAAAAGTAACCGGTTTGATACGGACGTATTTACGGAGATCAATGGTTGGCGCAAAGAATTTGTAATCGCCCACATTTCCCTCAATTCCAATGCGATAGCGGTAACCAGCCAGCGGAGAAGCGACACCGAAATAAGTATTATCACCAATCAAAGCCGTGTTCAACTGATACAAAGTGAAAGGCATCAGATCGTAACCGGTTTCAGCTCGATACTGGTCCCGGGAAATTTTTTCATGTTCGGAATATAATCCCGTAGTGGGCGTAATTATACTGTTGACCGTTGTATAATTATAGTAGGTGCTGTAACGATCTACACGGTAATAGTAGCGTGATGCACTGGTGCCAAACTCAATTCGCGTAACTTTAGAAAAAGGGTAGGAAGTGAAAACCTGCAAAGCATCCTGGAAAGTGCGGGTAATGTCGTACCGCGATTCGTAAACACTCACTAGCTTGTTGTTTTGGGTAATACTTGTAATACCTTCCTGATAAGTGGCATACTGAAAAGGGGTATGCGACAATCCAACACCAAAATTCCATCGCCCTTGCTGGTTGATGTAAGCCAATTGTGCACCAAAATCATAAATCTGGCCATTTACTGCAGCTCCGGCATAAATCTGGTTTCGGCCGGTAATATCACTGAACAAACCCTGAATACCGCTGGCCAAACCGGCACCGTAACGGCTCACGCCTGCGCCAATTCCGCTGCTGCCCAGATAATCGAGTTTAAATTGCGGTTTAAAAGGAATATTATTGATTGAATCTACCGAAATTTTCTGGTAAGCCAGGAAGTTGTTGAGGTTGGTATTGATCAAATCTACTCCAACTGATTTTGGCGGCGGAAGCAAAGCCGCATCAAAGTTTATCGCTTGATTTTCTACCGCTTTTGGTTTGAAATCAGCCACTTTTGCATTGTAAATAGTGTATCGCTGGGAACGGTAATAGGAGTAAACCACATCGTTTTTGGCTGATAAACTTAAGGCAGGAGAGAACTCAGTGATCCCTGAAATTCCGGTGAACAAATCCGTCAGCTGCTCTGTAGTACCGCGACTCAAGTTGTAGCGGTACATATTGCGGAAACCATCGCGGTTACTCAAAAAATAAACAGATTGATCATCCGCAGAAAAAGCCGGATTCAGATTATTGGCACCATTAAAAACCTTAATATCCGTTGTGGTTTTGCTTGCCAGATCATAAACGGCCAGGTTGAAAGGAATGGTTTGTGCTAAAGATTGATCGTAAGTGGTCCGGTCGCTGCTAAAAACAATTTTTTTGCCATCGTGCGAAAAACTTGGTTGATAATCGGTGTATTTATCGTTGGTTAGCTGTGTTACTTTTTTGGAAGGAATATTATACAGGTACAAATCACTTTGCCCTTCTGCCAGCGCATTGAAAACAATGTCATTTCCGTTTGGCGACCAGCTTAAATTGCTGAACTGTTTGGCTTTCCCCATAGAAGTTTCCTCCAAAACACGTCCGGAATTGACATCTACTATCACAAGTTTATTCCTGCCTTCATTAAAAACACTGAAAGCAAACCGTTTCCCGTCAGGCGACCATGTTCCTGCAGATTCTATAAAATTAAATTCATCAATATGCGTGTTGGAAACTTTGCTGGTGAGCTTGCGCAAAACTCGGCCGGTTTTTGCATCGGCCAGAAAAAGATCAATGCTGAACAGGTTTTTTTCGGATAAAAAAGCTATGTATCTACCATCCGGACTGATGGCTGGCGCCACATTCATTTTGCCGCTGTTTTTATCGTCAATCACCCGCAAACCAACCGGCGTTTGCACGGTATCTTTCAAATACGGTTTGTAAGTAGATTCGATGGAGTTTTTCCACAAATTGGAAAGTGTTTTTTCATCATAACCAAACGTTCTGCGGATACCGTACTCCAGGCCAAAACGGGCAGTATTCTGGAAAAAAGGTGCAATCACCGAATCGCCATAAGTAGAACCCATGTAACTCCAGAACGCCTCACCATAACGATAAGGAAAGTATTTGCTGCTGGTCGTCAGGTCTTTTAAACTTGGGATATCTTTGTTGAGATAAGCATCACGCATCCACATTGCCGTATAAGCATCTTTTTTGCCGAGGGAAAGATACTCCGCCATGCCTTCAATCATCCACAACGGCAAATTGCCTAGGTTACCAATATTACCGCCGCCATTTCGATCCAGCAAAAGATGGTACTGAAAAGCGTGAACCAGTTCATGGCCGATGACGTGCCGCGTAGTCTGGTTGGTTTCCATCAGCGGCATCACCACGCGATTTTTCAATCCTTCCGTTACGCCGCCGGTTCCAACGCCAATTTCGCCCTGGATAGCGGTTGTCTGCTCAAAATCAGGATGATCATTGTACAAAATAATCGGGTTGAATTTGCGAAAAGTATCCTGGAAAACCTGCTGATGAATGGTGTACCAAAGTTCGGTTTCCTGCGCAAAACGTTTGATTACACTATCATTTTTCAGGTAATAATAAATCTGAAAATGCGGTGTTTGGTAAACCTTAAACTTCAGGTTTTTATAGCGCACTTTGTTTTGCCCGAAGTATTGCGCCTGCACATTTTGATGCGATAAAAACAGCATCGCCACCACCACAAACAGAACTGATATTTTTTTCAGACAGGAATTAGTTGTAATCATTTTTTCCATAAAAAGGCTTTAGACGAATGCTTCTTTTATGATACTTTTTTTGATGATGAAAATATAAATTCGGGTTGAATTATTAATAAGTGTATCGTTCAACCCAAAAACTATTGCGGTTCTATTTCCGGTAAGGTTACTGCTGTGGTATCAATTGGTGCTATCATCGTGCTGTCTGTTTTTATGGTATCAACACGCGGCCTAGGCGTTGGGCAGTTATATTCTTTCGTGATTTTGCTCCAAGGTTTAGGGAAAGGGCCCGGGCCATAACCGGATTTCTGATCATCATAAACCTTCTCCATAAACAGCCCAAAAATGGGCAGAGCTGTGCGCGAACCTTCGCCCGTTTGCGAGGTTTTAAAGTGAACGCTCCGCTCATCGGCACCTACCCAAACACCCGTTACCAAATCTTTAGTGATGCCCATGTACCAGCCATCTGCGTAGCCGGAAGATGTACCCGTTTTGCCGCCAATCTGGTTGCTACTGTTTTTCCACAAATCAGTGTATTCCCATAAAGTCTGCGAAGTTCCGCCCGGTTCTTCCATGCCGCCACGGAACATATACAACATCAGCCAGGCGGTTTCTTCACTCAAAACCTGTGTATTTTTTGGTTTAAATTCGGCCAGTACATTGCCTTTGTCGTCCATAATTTTTGAAACCAAAATTGGATCAATGCGTTGGCCTTTGTTTAAAAATGTACTGTAAGCGCGCACCATTTCGTAAACCGAAACATCATTGGAACCCAAAGAAACCGATGGTACGGATTCCAGATAACTTTCAATTCCGCATTTGTGGGCGTATTCTACCACTTTGTCCCAGCCTACTTTTTCAGTGATCTGTGCCGTAATGGAGTTGACCGATTTTCCCATTGCCCAGCGCAAACTCATTTCATTATAAGAGAAATGAAAATCGGAATTTTTGGGTTCCCAAACATCGGGTTTGCCTTGATTATTGATATATTTTATAGAAACCGGCTTATCTGTAAATTTATCGCAAGGCGTAAACCCGTTATCCAACGCAGCCAGATAAGCAAAAGGTTTAAATGTAGAACCAGCCTGCCGTTTGGCTTGATTGACGTGGTCGTATTTAAAATATTGATGGTTGATACCGCCGACCCAAACTTTGATTTTTCCGCTGGATGGCTCAATCGTCATCATGCCGGTATTTAGCAAACGCGCGTAATATTTGATAGAATCGTAAGTAGAAAATGTGGTGTCCTGATCACTGTTTTTCCAGCTGAAAACCTTCATCCTTTTTTTACGGTTAAAGTAAGCTTCTATCGAATCCGGACTGTTTTTATACCTTTTTTCCAGCATCTTATAAATAGGCAAACGCTGCACGGCTTTCTGCGGAAAATCAACAATCTCATTTCCGTCTAAAGTTCTCCAAGGATTTTCTTTTCCCCAAACACCTTCAAAACGTTTTTGCAGTGATTTCATTTTTTCTGCCACTGCTTCTTCTGCAAATTGCTGTAATCTGGAATCGATGGTGGTGTAAATTTTCAGGCCATCTTCATACAAATCGTAATCATTGTCTTTGCACCATTTCTCCAACCATTTATCTACGGCCGAACGAATATAAGAATCGCCCTGCGCTTCATTTTCCACATAACTTAAATCCAGCGTAATTGGCTCTGCACTGTAATTGTTAAATTCGGTTTTGCTGATGTAATGGTATTTTTCCATCTGCGAAAGCACCACATTGCGCCGCTCTTTGGATTTCTCCGGATTTTTAATTGGATTGTAAGTCGAAGTCGCTTTCAGCATTCCGATCAAAGTTGCCGCTTCGGCAGGGTTGATCTGATCCGGGTTTTTATTGAAATATTTAAGCGATGCTGTTTTTATGCCGAAAGAATTGTTGCCAAACGGAACCGTATTGAAATACAAAGTCAGAATTTCATTTTTGCTGTAAGCGCGTTCAATTTTAAATGCCGTCAGCCATTCTTTAAACTTATAAGCAACCGTCCGCAACACCGGAACATGCGAAATTGGTCCCTGATATTTCTTTTTCCGGGTTTGAAAAAGGTTCTTGGCCAACTGCTGCGTAATAGTACTTGCACCGCGCCGATCGCCGGTTGCGGTGGAAACCAGTCCACTTAATAAGCCATAAAAATCTACGCCGTGATGCTGGTAAAAACGCGTATCCTCCGTAGAAACCAACGCATGGATCAGGTTGGGAGAGATCTTTTCAAATTCCACCGGCGAACGGTTTTCCTTATAATACCGGCCAATCAGTTTGCCGTCTGCCGTATAAACATCCGAAGAAATAGAAAGCGTTGGGTTTTTAATATCTGCCGTATTAGGAGAATAGCCGAACAGCCACAGAAAGTTCAGTTCAATCGCACAAAAAAGAATGATAACAAAATATATAAGGTAAACGAAGTATCGTAAAACCGGATTTTTTAACCGTGTAAACATATATAAACAAGCGTTTTCGAGGTGTACAAACGTAAGCAATTAACCCAAATTATAAGTTAGCTGCAATTGCTGTTTGCAAATTATACGGGCTATTTTCCGGCAGCTTTTCCAGATGTGGTTTTTTCCGGTGCAGCAACTTTAAGTTCTTCTTTTGTTTTGGTAAAACTCGCGCTCACTACTTTGCTGACCGTGCTGTTTTTAGCAGCTATAATTTTAATGGTTGCGGTGTTGCTGATCGTGATCGGATTGCCGAACAATTTAGAATCCGCTGTTGGCGTACTTCCATCCAACGTATAATAAATTTTTACGCTGTCTTGTGCCGAAGCTGCCGAAACAGTTAGTGTTTTGCTGAAGGTTTTAGTGGTATAAACGAAGTATGGATTAACCACAATCTGATGATCCATAATTGCCGAAACCGGTTTTTCCAAATCCTGCATGTATAATTTATTCGGCAGTTTTCCGATAAAAACATCCCAATCGCCGCCGTTTGCTAAATTTTCATACGGTAAAAACAGCTTGTTGTAAGGCTTCCCATTCAGCTGCATTCCTTGCAAATAATAACTGTTGGTTGCGTTTCCGGAAGAATTGATATTGAATTTTTTCCCGTTTTCCAGATTGATCGTTGCCTTATCAAAAATCGGAATCCCAATCTGGAAATCATTCTGGCCCGGCGCAATGTTGTACAAACCCAGCGCATTCATCACGTACCAAGCACTCATTTGTCCGCAATCTTCGTTACCCGCCAAGCCATCAGGCGCAGCTTTGTACATTTCGTTCATGATTTTATTGAGATAATACTGCGTTTTATACGAATCATCCGTAAAATTATACAGGTAAGCAATGTGATGGCTCGGCTCGTTTCCATGCACATATTGCCCGATGGTGCCCGTAATATCCGGCAAACTTTTTCCCGTCATCTCCGAACTTGCCGAAAATAGCGCATCCAGTTTATTTTCCAGGTTTTCTTTTCCGCCCATCATCGCGATCAAACCATTCACATCCTGCGGCATGAAAAATGAAAACTGCCAGGCATTTCCTTCGGTAAAATTATCGTCCACATCACTTGGTTTAAAAGGAGAAAGCCAAGCACCATTCGTTCTGGTTTGTACAAAACCCGACTGCTTGTTGTACACGTTTTTCCAGTTTTGGGCACGCTGAATGTATTCGGCATAATCCTGATCGTGTTTCAGCATCCTGGCCATTTGGGCAATGCACCAGTCGTCGTAAGCATATTCCAACGTTTTGGAAACCGATTCTTTTTCATCTTCTGCCAAAACCAAACCATTTTTTCGGTAAGAATCCAGACCGAACTGATTGCGGTTCACGGCATCTTTCATCATTTTAAAAGCTTTTTCCGCATCGAAACCACGCAAACCTTTGGCGTAAGCATCCACAATAACGGGGATGGAATGGTTGCCGATCATGCAATAAGTTTCGGTAGTTGCCAGCGGCCAGATGGGTAATAATCCGCCCTGCTCGTTCATCGCCATAAAGCTTTTAATAAAATCAAGCGTCCGTTTTTTATCGATTAAAAGAAGCAAAGGATGCTCGGCGCGATAAGTATCCCAAAGCGAAAAAACGGTGTAATAGTTAAAACCTTCTGCTTTGTGCACCTGCTGATCCAGGCCGCGATACTGCCCGTCCACATCGTTGTAAATATTCGGTGTCAGCATAGAATGGTACAAAGCCGTATAAAAAATTGTTTGTTTGATACGCGCATAATCAACTGTCTGGTCTTTATGCTGAGGCCGGTTTCCACCAAAGCCACCGTAACCAAAACCCCTATTAGATTGTTGCACAGGCGGTTGCACCGGTGCGCCACCGGAAACCTGAATTTTGGAAAGTGCTGCCTGCCAGGTATCTTTAGCATTTTTCATGATTTTTTTAAAATCGAAATCCGGTATTTCGGCGTCCAGGTTTTTAAGTGCGCCATCTGCACTGACCGAAGAAATACCAACTTTTGTAATCACTTCTCCGGGATTATCAAATTGTACAAACATTTTGATATTTTTTCCCTCTAATTTTTTTTCACCTGCTTTTAGCTGATCATCCGAAGCCAGACCATAAGTTTTGAAAGCTTTGGAAAACTTGGCGTAAAAGTAAACCGATTGATTTTTTGCCCAGGAAGAAGATTTGCGATAACCACGAATTTCATGATCATTAACCACTTCGATCCAGGAATCCAGCACCTCGTCGCGGTGCTGTAAATCAATAATAATGTTTGCTTCTTTGGTAGATGGAAAGCCGTAACGGTGCATTCCGGCGCGTTGAGTTGCCGTTAATTCTGCTGTAATCTGATATTTATCCAGCACCGTAATGTAATATCCGGGTGAAGCATCTTCGTTTTTTTTCTGAAAAGCAGAACGATAATCTTTATTGTTCAGGCTTGGTTTTCCGGTTGTGGGCATGAACAGTATGTCGCAATAATCTGCAATTCCCGTTCCGCTCAAGTGCGTGTGCGAAAAACCGTAAACCAGCGAATCTGTAGTGTAATAACCTGAACAGCCATCCCAGCCTTCCAAGCGTGTATCCGGACTTAATTGCACCATTCCGAACGGTAAAACCGCACCCGGAAAAGTGTGGCCATGACCGCCCGTGCCAATAAACGGAT
Organism: Janthinobacterium lividum; assembly: GCA_050954285.1. Taxonomy (GTDB): domain Bacteria; phylum Bacteroidota; class Bacteroidia; order Sphingobacteriales; family Sphingobacteriaceae; genus Mucilaginibacter_A. Next base: position 158,138 of record JBPBPL010000013.1, read on the forward strand.
CAACTAATTTGGTATAATCAACTTTTCTTTGTGCCAATGCGTCGTTGATCAGCATAAAAAACAGGGGTAAAAACAGTATGGTTCGTAGCAAATATTTCATTGATTGATGAGGGATCTTGTAGAAGTAAATTAACGGTAATTATCCGCTTTTCGTTTCAGAACTGAATCTTTTGTAATTTATCTTCCAGCGGTTGAAGGCTGATGCTGTTTTTAACGACCTAAAATTGGAATTGATTCAATCCATAAACAACAAACCCGGCAGAAATACTTCTGCCGGGTTTGTTGTTTATATTTTTCTGGAATTTTACTTCACTAATTCAAACCCCCAGTCTTTTCCTTTGTCCACCGCAGGTACACCAGTAGCCATCCAAACCGGCATCGGCGCACCTTTTAAAAAATGATCAAAATACTGTTGCTCGCGGATAGAAATGTCTTTCCGGTTTTGCCGCTGCACCAAGTTGTGCGCTTCGCCATTGTATTGCAGCAGCCAAACGGGTTTGTTCAGGCGGCGCAAAGCGGTAAACATTTCAATTCCCTGATACCACGGCACGGCACCATCGGCATCGTTGGACATGATCACGACTGGCGTTTTAACTTTCGGCAATTGAAACAACGGCGAATTACGGATATACAATTCCGTGCTGTCCCACAAGCTGGCACCAATACGGCTTTGTCCTCTTTCATACTGGCTTTCGCGCGAATTGCCGCTTTCCCAGCGGATACCACCGTAAGCGGAAGTCATGTTCGCAACCGGCGCACCAGCCCAGGCCGCCGCATACATATTGGTTTGAGTGATCAAAAAAGCCACCTGATAACCGCCCCAGCTTTGGCCCTGCAAACCAACATGAGCCGCATCAACCCAGGCATTTTTCTTCAAATTTTCTACGCCGGAATTGATAAATTCTACTGCCGAACCACCGGGCTGACCTCGTTCATAGCTAATATCAGGCGTAAAAACCAGATAACCATTGCTCACAAAAAACGAAATTGGCAGGCGGGAAGGCGTAGGAGCAGGCGGCACATAATTGTACAAACCTTCGGATAGTTTTTCATAAAAATAAACCAGCATCGGATACTTCTTTTGCGGGTCGAAATTTTCCGGCTTGTACAAAATCCCTTTCGATAGATAACCTTTTGGCGTCGTCCAACTCACCAATTCTGCCGTTCCCCAATTGTATTGGTTTTGCTGCGGATTGATCGCACTTAATTTAACTTCTTTTTTCAAGTCAGTAGAAACATACAAATCCGGCGAATGCTGATAGTTTTGTTTGGTGTAGATGTATTCGTCGCTGTTTTTAGCCTTCTGCAAAGTGCCGAAACTATAAGGAACTATCAGGATTTTCTCAGGTGATTTCCTGCTGTCGAAAGCTTTTTTATAATATCCCCATTGCTTGTTTTCTTCGTTTTGCACCAGCAGCAATAATGGTTTTTTGGTTGAGATGTATCGTTCTTCATCATTTCCGGAAGCACTTAAACGACGGTTGGCCATCAGCATCGGATACCGGAAAATGAGCTTGTTTTGCCGGCCAAAACCATTGGTAAAATCGGTTGCGGTTCCAGTTTCCGGGTCGATGTTCCAGATGTCGTAGCGGTCATAAATCAGTACGTTTTTATCGCCTTCCGTCCAGCCGGAAACACCATAAGCGGTTGGCGCATCGGGTACATCGTTATCTTCCTGACCCATTTTCGTTTTGGTTGAAGCCGTCAACTCCGTTTTTTTGCCGGTAAAAACAGCATAACTGTACCAGTTTTGCGTTTTCGGATCAAACCAGATTACATAATTTCCTCCGGGAGAAAGCTGATAGCGCGCTTTTAATCTGGAATTTATTTTCTTGTATTCTCCGGTTTTCAAGTCAATCAAATACGCTTCCTGGCTACCACCACCTTCCCATTGTGCCTGCACGCGCGAGCCTGTATCGGTGATGCCCAAAGCATAACGCGCATCATTGTTTTCTGGGAGAGATACATCCTGTACATATTTGTTGGCCAGCTGAATCATTTTGTGGTTTTCTTCGGAAGGAATAATCACGGCCAGATAATTCCGGCGTAGATCGCGCTGCAAAGTATTTAATTGCTGCGGCTGCAGGTAATCGTCTTTGTAATTCCAGATGTCTAACTTGGCATGTTCAAAATCAACCAAAGTTGTATCCGCCGGTTTCGGAATCGGTGCTGTTCCGAAAAATAACCGGCTGCCGTTTTTACTGAAATAAACCCGGCCATCGCCACTTACCGCCCATTTTTCCGGCATTCCGACTGAATTGGGCGCGGCAATGACTTCAGCAGAATCCTTTGTTAAGTTATAATAATACAGTTTGAAAGGTTTTACCTGAGCCTTTTCTGGGTTCTTTTCCGCTGTAAAAGCAAGTTGTTTTCCAGCTTCATCAAATGTTGGGTTACGATAATTTCCGCGGCCGGTGCTTACTGTTTTTAGCACATCTTTTTCTATGTCGTACAAATACAAACCTGATTTTACATCTCTGTTTTTGCGCGGAGCCGTAACTGCAAACACCAAGTGTTTTCCATCTTTATCCAGTTGATAATCGGTTACATATTTAAAAGTACGTTGTTTATTATTAATCAATTGTTTTATAGTGAGATCAGCACCTTCACGTGTTGGCGGCGCAATGGTTTGGGCAACTGCTTTTTTAGTAGTATCCGAAGCTATTGGTTTTTTCAGAGTATCGCTTGATGCGAGATAAGCAATTACAGAAGTTTTTTCTGCTAATTTGAATGACCGGACAGACGGTATTTTAATGATTTCCTTCGAACCTAAAGCCATGAACCCCAAAGTATCTTTTGGAAACTCGTCCTGCTTTTTCTTCTTGATCCGAGCCAAACGAGTAGCTGCATAGTATGGCCGGATTAAAAAAGCAGCATATTTGGAATCAGACGTGATACGTGCCGTATCTGCCCGCGGAACCTGAATTTTATTACTGTTTTTAGCGTTAGAAATTACCAGAGTTGCATCGCCTTGCTGCGGTTTAACTACATACAAAACCCATTTCCCGTCATCACTGATGCGTTCGTTGGTGACGCTTTGCCAGCCATCGTAAACTGATTGATCCAAAGGTTTCTTTGCTGTTGATTGTGCTGATGCAGCATCGAATATAAAACACAGCAAGGGGAGTAGTAACAGTTTTCGCATGATTCAAACTTTCGTGAAAGCTTAAATATGCTGTTTTTATAGGGTGAATTTTGGGAAGGAATAAAAAAGTTACAATGAAACAAAAAGAGCTTCGAAAACTGAATTCCGAAGCTCTTTTTATCACCTAAAAAACTTATTTCTTTTTAGCTTGAATAGCTGGCGTTTGTCTTTGCTGCCGCATCATTTCTTCCATTTTTTGGGCGAAACCTGATTTCTTTTTGTTCGGATCTTCCGGTTTCTTTTTGTTTTCCTGAATTTGTGCATGGATTTTCTTGTCATCTACCATCAGCCTGATGAAATATTGTTGTGAGAAAGTTAAAATATTTGCACAGAAATAATAATAATTCAAACCCGCAGGATAACTGTTCAACACACCAAAGAAAATTAAAGGCGTAATGTAACCGATATATTTCATTTGCCCGGTTGCGCCGGAAGTTTGGTTGTTAAAGTACGTTTGGATCAACGTAGAAATCGTCATCAGCAAACACATTAAACTGATGTGGTCCCAGTTTAGAAATGGAATTAAAGGGAAACTAAGAACAGAATCATAAGTAGACAAATCATGCATCCATAAAAAGGCTTGCCCACGTAATTCAAACAAATTCGGGAAGAAGCGGAAGAATGCAAGGATAATTGGCATCTGAATGACTAATGGAAGACAGCCACCCAACGGGTTTACACCTGCTTTTTTATACAATTTCAAGTATTCCTGTTGCAGCAAAGTTGGATTATCATCGCCAACTTTACCTTTAATTTCATCCATTTCCGGCTTCAAGACACGCATCTTAGCCATCGAAAGATAAGACTTGTACGTGAGCGGAAACAATACAACTTTCAGTAAAATGGTTAATACCAGAATGATCAAACCATAGTTCCAGTTAAACTGTTTCAGGAAGTTAAATACTGGTAACACTGCAAACCGGTTGATGTATTTTAGTGGACCCCAACCTAGCTCAATTTGGTTTTCCAGATGATAACCTTGTGCTTTTAAAGTTGAAAAACGGTTTGGCCCAAAGTAAAACTCCATTGGATAACTGGCAGAAGCCGCACCAGAATAGGGCAACTGCATTTTAGCCGTCATCTGTTTTACATCGGTAGAGTTAATATCTGTCGCAACAGATACCTCAGCACTTGTAAAACCTTCTTTAGCAATCAGTACATTGGAAAAAAATCGTTGCTTAAAAGAAACCCATTGCGTTCTTTTATCGGTATAATTTTTCTGTTCATCTTTTGTTAAACTCAAATTATTAATACCGCCTTCCATATCTTCCAAAAAAACGGTAGAATAGGTGCGCTCCATTTTCATGTCGCGTTCCTGCTTGCGCAAACTGGCTTCCCAATCCAAAGTAACCTGATTGTTCTTAGCTTGGATTACATTATTCATGTTATTCAGCACCAGATTGTATCCGACTTTGTAACCATCACCTTTTAAAGTATAAACATAATCGATGGATTGATTGGTACCGTAGGCCAGGTGCATTGTTAGCGAACTTGAATCTTGTCCGCTTACATTTAAAGTTGGAGCACTTGGCGTAAAATTAAGATCATTGGTTTGAACTTGTTTGCCTTCTACATTCAAGGTTAAACCAAACTTGGATTGCTCCGGGTTTTGTAAAATAAGCGGTTGCTTGTCAAAAGTTTTTTCATTTTTCAACTCCACAGAAACAATTCTTCCGCCTTGTGTAGATAAAATAACTTTTAATTGTTTGTTTTCTAAAAAAACCAATTTTGGAGTGCCAGTGATGGCATTTCCAAGAGGACCTTTTAGTGCTGCAGAATCAATTGCGGTTTTTTGTGGGGTAAAAGAAGCATTGGCAGTTGGAGCTTTGCGATTAACGCCACCCAGCCTGCGCAGGGAATCCTGGGTTTTTCGTTGTAGTTCTTTTTTAATTTCTTCTTGCGACGGCTTGAGTAAAAAGGTGGAACCCACCAGGATCACCAGGATCAGGAATAATCCTGTAAATGTATTTCTATCCATTCTTGTAAAGTACCAATTAAATTGTAATATGCTTCTTTTTGGCATAAGCCATTGAAGCGGCGACAAAGTTAACAAAAAGCGGGTGCGGATTGGCAACTGTTGATTTTAATTCGGGGTGAAACTGCGAGCCGATAAAAAAGGGATGGTTTTTTAATTCCACGATCTCTACCAGTCCGTTTTCCGGGTTGATGCCAGCCGGGATCATGCCGCTTTCTTCGTATTGTTTTAAATATTTATTATTGAATTCGTAGCGGTGGCGATGGCGTTCGCTGATGTGGTTTTTGCCATAAGCATGAGCTGTTCTGGTATTTTTCCGAATATCACATGGATAAGCACCCAATCGCATCGTTCCGCCTTTTGCGGTAATGGTTTTTTGTTCTTCCATCATGGATATTACCGGATTAGGTGTGTTTTCATCCATTTCGCTGCTGTTGGCATCTTTGATTTTCAGTACATTACGGCCGTATTCAATCACCGCGCACTGCATTCCTAAACAAATCCCAAAAAAAGGAACTTCATTTTCACGCACATAACGGATGGCTTCGATCTTGCCTTCAATACCGCGCTGCCCAAATCCTGGCGCAACCAAAACGCCGTGCAAGCCGCGCATTTTCTCGGCAGCGTTTTCCAGCGTCAAACCTTCCGAATGAATATATTTTACGTGAACCTTGCATTCATTTTTTGCTCCGGCATGAATAAAAGCTTCTGTAATAGATTTATAAGCATCCGGCAACTCTACATATTTCCCTACCAGACCAATCCTGATTTCTCCGGTTGGATTTTTTAATCTGCCTAAAAAATCTTTCCAATTATCTAAGTTAGGTTCTTTATTATGCGGAAGTTTCAGTTTTGTCAAAACCGTTTTATCCAATTGCTCTTTCAGCATCAACAACGGCACATCGTAAATGGTAGAAGCATCGATTGATTCGATCACCGCATTAATATTTACATTGCAAAAAAGTGCAATTTTTTTACGCAATTCCTGGTTTAAATGATGCTCGGTACGGCAAACCAAAACATCCGGCTGGATACCGTATTCCAGCAGCATTTTGACAGAGTGCTGCGTTGGTTTGGTTTTTAATTCACCGGCAGCAGCCAGATACGGAACCAATGTTAGGTGAATTACCAACGAATTGCCCGAACCGGTTTCCCAGCGAAACTGTCGTACAGCTTCTACAAAAGGTAAAGATTCAATATCGCCAACCGTTCCGCCAATTTCGGTAATCACGATGTCGTTCTCGCCATTTTCACCCAAAATTTTAAAATTACGTTTAATTTCATCGGTAATATGCGGCACAACCTGCACGGTCTTTCCCAGATAATCGCCTTCGCGTTCGCGGTTGATGACGTTCTGATAAATTCTTCCGGTGGTAATATTATTAGCTTGTGAAGTTGGCGTGTTTAAAAATCGCTCGTAATGGCCCAGGTCCAGATCCGTTTCAGCACCATCTTCCGTTACATAGCATTCGCCATGTTCGTAAGGGTTCATCGTTCCCGGATCAATATTGATGTAAGGATCAAATTTTTGGATCGTAACCCGGTAACCGCGGGCCTGAAGAAGTTTGGCTAAAGAAGCTGAAATTATGCCTTTACCCAACGAAGAGGTAACGCCGCCCGTAACAAAAATATACTTAGTCATGCTTTTTTTTGATGAGTTTGCTGCTGATTTGGTATCAAAACAAACCCTTGTGTACGGGATGCAAAAGTAAGATTTTTTTCGGTTTTTGAGAGGAAAAATTAGATTACGACAAACCTACAACCAAACTGGCAGCAAAATACCGTTAGAATCAGCCTGAAAAACGTTGGTTAAAAACAGTAGCAAAAAAGAAATCTACTTAAATTATTATTGAATTTCAGATAGTTTAGCAGAAAACTGCCTGTTGGTTTTAAGCTTGAAATTCAATTTAGAAAGTTTTTCTTTCAGGCTGAATTGTGGAAAACTTTTAAACTGATTGGCGAGGACAGTCACTTCGCCCAAAAAACTTTTGCATAGATAAACAAACAGTATGAGCAGTAAAACGGTAATCATCCACATGCCTGAAACCAAAAACAGGAAGGAATAAAAGAGTGCTTTATAAAAAACAAAGCAAATAACAGCAGTTTTAAGAATAGAGTAGGAAATTTTCATGGATCAGCAAATAATACAAAAGCTGTATAGAAAAAACCGTGCTAAAAATAGCATCTATAAAAATTCCTGCAAATCGCCTTTGCCTTCGCGGATGATATCGAAATCGCCCAAAGTGCAATCTACCACCGTGGAAGCAATGTTATCGCCGTAGCCGCCATCGATTACGATATCAACCAAATCCTGATATTTTTCATAAATCAGTTCCGGGTCGGTAGAATACTCTAAAATATCGTCATCATCTCTGATAGAAGTGGTAAGAATTGGATTGCCCAAAGCTTTTACAATTTCGCGCGGAATATTGTTATCCGGGATTCTGATACCAACCGTTTTTTTGTTGGAACTGATTAGCTTCGGCACTAAACCGCTTGCATTAAAAATAAAAGTGAACGGGCCGGGCAATGCTTTTTTTAGCACCCTAAAAACAGTATTGTCGATGGGTTTGATGTAGCTGGAAATATCGCTGAGATCGTAGCAGATAAAAGACAGGTTAACTTTGTTGCAGTTCATTTTCCGCAGCTGGCAAACGGCTTCGATGGCTTTGTGATTGGTGATATCGCAGCCCAAACCATAAACGGTGTCAGTTGGATAAATAACCAGCCCACCTTTGCGCAGCACTTCGGCAACCTGTGCAATGGCTTTTGGATTTGGATTTTCGGGATAAATTTTGATCAGCATGATGTTGTATAAATTATTTTATCAGGAAAAAGTTTGGCAATGGTGATGCTTCTTTTATCGCACAAAATTTACCCTGATAAAAACAGCATCCACAAAAAAGGCCGTCTTATTACAGACGGCCTTTTGATATATTTTAAAACTGAAATTTATGCTGTCAAAACTTCTTTAACCAAGTCCGCAGCTTCTTTCAGCAAAATAGCCGAGAAAACTTTCAAGCCAGAGTCATCAATCAGTTTTTTAGCTTCAACTGCATTTGTTCCCTGCAAACGCACAATAATCGGAACCGGAATGTCGCCCATTTCTTTGTAAGCATCAATTACACCTTGCGCCACACGGTCGCAACGAACAATCCCGCCAAAAATATTGATCAAAATCGCTTTCACATTCGGATCTTTTAAAATGATACCGAAAGCAGCTTTTACCGTTTGTGCGTTAGCCGTTCCGCCAACATCCAAAAAGTTGGCAGGCTCGCCACCGGCAATTTTGATGATGTCCATCGTTGCCATGGCCAAACCGGCACCGTTCACCATGCAACCAACGTTTCCGTCCAGTTTTACATAGTTTAGGTTTGATTCGCTTGCTTCCACTTCCATCGGATCTTCTTCTGCCGTATCGCGCATCGCGGCAAAATCCGGGTGACGGTACAAAGCATTATCATCGATATTCACTTTCGCATCAACCGCCAGAATCTTGTTATCAGAAGTTTTTAAAACCGGGTTGATTTCAAACTGGGAAGAATCCGTTGCTTCGTAAGCTTTATATAAAGCAGTAATAAATTTTACCATTTCTTTAAAAGCATCGCCGGATAAACCCAAATTGAAAGCAATTTTACGTGCCTGAAAACCCTGCAAACCAACTTTCGGGTCGATTTCTTCTTTGTGGATCAGCTCTGGTGTAGAGTGCGCAACTTCTTCAATATCCATTCCGCCTTCGGTAGAATACATAATTACATTGCGGCCTTTGGCACGGTCCATCAAAACGGAAACATAAAATTCTTTGGTTTCAGATGCGCCTGGATAATAAACATCCTGCGCAACCAGCACTTTGCTTACTAATTTACCTTCGGGACCAGTTTGCGGCGTAATCAATTGCATACCAATAATAGCGGCAGTTTTCTCTTTCACATCGTCCAGGTTTTTGGCTAATTTAACGCCGCCGCCCTTACCGCGGCCGCCTGCATGAATTTGTGCTTTAATCACCACCCAGTCAGAACCATATTCTTCCTTTAATTTTTTAGCTGCTTCCACAGCCTGTTCAACGTTCTCGGCAAGAATGCCTTCCTGAACCCTAACCCCGTAGCTTTTCAGTATGGCTTTGCCCTGATATTCGTGAATGTTCATTTTGAAAAAGATTTTGGGTAAAGCTACAATTTCAGGCTAAAAATAAAAATGTAAAATTATTTGTAGGAGGAGGCAATCATCAATCACTATTTTTGCCGAATGCTGAAAGCAAGGTCAATCAAAAAATCATACGGAACGCTGCCGATATTAAAAGGTGTTGATCTGGATGTAAAAGCCGGGGAAATTGTAAGTATCGTGGGTGCTTCCGGTGCCGGGAAAAGTTCACTGCTGAATATTATTGGCACGCTGGACAAGCCGGATTCTGGCCGGATTTTGCTGAACGATGCCGATACCAGCGTGATGAACCAGAAACAGTTGAGTGCCTTCCGCAATCAAAAAATCGGCTTTATCTTTCAGTTTCATCATTTGCTGGCCGAGTTTAATGCGATAGAGAATATTTGTATTCCGGCTTATATCGCCGGAAAAACAAAAATTGAAGCCGAAACACGCGCTTCAGAACTGTTGGAAATGCTGAATTTGGGTCACCGCAAAACGCATAAACCCAGCCAGCTTTCGGGCGGCGAGCAGCAACGTGTTGCCGTAGCGCGTGCTTTGATTAATGACCCAGCTTTGATTCTGGCAGATGAGCCT
>JBPBPL010000017.1:0-148519 GCA_050954285.1 Janthinobacterium lividum
AATACGCACCGATTAAAATATATAGTGTTAAAAGAAGTATTGTCATGAACAGCTCAAATATCGGTTTTAAGTTAATACTTCTTTTAGCATATATTTTTAGGCTGTTAAACTTAACGGTAAATTGAAACGCGGATTTGATTTTTTTGATGGGGAAGAGCGCAATTTCTTAAAATCCAACCGCTGGTTCTGGTACGAAAATTTGGTGTTAAGTTGCTTCAAAACCTGAAAATTACTGATTAACTGCAAAAATTTTACAGTAGATATTGCTGCAGTCTGCGGGGGCAATGCTAATAAATTTGCTATTTCATCGCCCATTAAATAGCGCATCAATTGCATGGTTTGTTTGGGTTGAAAATTGGGATCAACTGCAGCAAAATACTTAACCAGGGATTGTGTGAGTAAAATACCGTGTTCTGATAGTTTAAAATTCCGCAAACGGATGGCTTCTTCCAATAGTAAAGCTTCTTTGCCGGTTTCGGGCAGCAGGCGTTCATCAACACCCAGCAAAAACCCGATCACGTTCCACAAATGCATAAAAGCCTGCTGTTCGGGATAGCTAATGGTTAAACCGAATTTACGCAAACCACGAATCACCAGCAATGAAAAAGACAAATTTGTACCAGCCATATCTTCCTGATTTACCGGTAAGCCCCATTCCGCTTTGTTCCATTTGCCGCTTTTACTGGTGTAAAATCGGATTGCGGCGTGTAACAAACGTACTTTCAAAATGCTGGCAAAACCTTTTCCATCCGGTTTAAAAGCGTTTGGTGCCATCACATCCCACACAAAATCTGCGGTTTCGTTCAAGCGGTGTTCGGGTTTATTTTTGATGCGTTCCGACAGATCGAGCACGCGTGCGCCATCTGCAGCAGCATAGCAATAAGGCAGCGAAAGCAAACCCAGCAAATTCATGATGGCACCGGCGTGAACAGCAAAAAAAGCTGCACCTTGATCCATTAGCTTTTGATCGGCCCAATCCGGTAATTTTGTGGCAGATTGGAATGCTTCTTTTACCGCATAAAAATTGGCGGCTTGTTGCAGATCAGAATTTAAATTGATTGAATCCAGCAAACTTCTGAATGCTGTTTTTTGAACATCATCTGCAAAAACCGCTGCAATTAAATCATCTCCGGCAAAATCTCCCTGCAGGCGCATGGAAGCTAAAAATTCAAAACCATAATTTGCTGCGAGTTTCATTTTACCAGTTTAAAGATAAAATGAAACCCGGCAGAAATAGTTTGATCCGCAGAAAGCGAAATAGAAATATGATAAATGGATTAGGTTGTGTAACCTAAAATTTTGAGCACCTGTTTGCTGTTTTGTTCCTCGCCAAAAACATCAAAATTAAACGTTTCGTCGCGGTTTCTGCGGATAATCACATGTTTTGGAGAAGGTAAAAGGCAATGATGAATGCCGCCGTAACCGCTTAAAACTTCCTGATAAGCACCCGTATGAAAAAAGCCCAGATACTGTACTTTTCGAGTTTTGGGCATGTAAACGCTGTTCATGTGCGCTTCCTGATTGTAATAATCCTGGCCGTCGCAAGTAATTCCACCTAAGTTAACACGCTCATATTCAGTATCCCAGTTGTTAATCGGCAATAAAATATACTTTTGGTTCAGCGCCCAAACGTCTGGTAAATTGGTGATGAAAGAACCGTCCAACATCAGCCACTTTTCGCGGTCGTTTTGTTGTTTCCGGCCTAAAACCTTGTACAAAATCCCAGAAGCTTCTGCAACCGTATATTTGCCAAATTCGGTAATAATATCAGGTTCTTCAACTTCATTTTCGGCACAAATTTCTTTGATCCGGCTCACAATTTCATTGATCATGTATTCATAATCGAAATCAAAAACCAGCGAATCTTTAAAAGGCAAGCCGCCGCCAATATCCAGCGTATCCAAATCCGGGTTGATCTTTTTGAATTTGCAATAAAGCGTTACATATTTTTCCAGTTCGTTCCAGTAATATGGCGTATCAGAAATGCCGGAATTGATAAAAAAGTGCAGCAGTTTGACTTTAAAATTCGAGTTAGAAACGATTTTCGTATTGTAAAAATCAATTACATCCTCCATCCGTACGCCCAGCCGGGAAGTGTAAAACTGAGAATCCGGTTGTTCCTCAGCCGCAATTCGGATACCTAAATTGCAGGGTGATTCCAGTTCTACTTCATCGTCATAAAGGTTAAATTCCTCTTTATTATCCAGCACCGGAATGATGTTTTTGAAGCCATCGTGCAGCATATCAATGATATACTGTTTGTATTGATACGTTTTAAAACCGTTGCAAATCACAGTAACATCTTTGGTCAGCGAACCTTTTTTCTCCAGCGCATCAATCATCGGCATATCAAAAGCTGAAGAAGTTTCGAGGTGGATTTCGTTTTTCAAAGCCTCTTCCACAATGTGGCGGAAATGCGAACTTTTGGTGCAATAACAATATTTGTACGAGCCGCGATAGTTATTTTTAACTATGGCAGACTGAAAAAGGAGTTTGGCTTGCTGGATTTTTTTACTAATCAGCGGCAAATAAGTGAAACGCAGCGGCGTGCCATACGTTTCAATCATTTCCATCAGATTCAGATCGTGGAAATACAATTCATCATCAATAATTTCAAAACCTTCCTGCGGGAAACCTACGCTCAGGTCCAGGAATTCTTCGTAGCTCTGCATTAATTAAATTTTTGGCAAATGTGTTGTTTTTATACGGGATTTCTCACCATCCGGCCGTAATTTTTACAGATGATTTTCAAGCTGTTTCCGATGCTGTTTTTACCGGCAAAAAAACCTCGGCCATCATGCAGCGCGCACTGCCGCCGCCGTTGGTTTCGATGGTGTTTAAAGTGGAATAAATCAGTCTGCAATATTTTTCCAAAGCTTTTGTTTGAGCTTCTTTTAAAGACAAAAAAGCCGTTTCTGACATTACCAGCAAGCTTTCTCCCAGCTTGTTTTTAAGCTGAAGCATGTTTCCGGCAAAAGCATTCATCTGATCCAAAGAAATTGCTATGATTTCTTTGCCGGATTGTAGCAATGCTTCTTTTACCATACTTTTTTCGGTATCGTTTGAGATTGAATCTAAACAAATCACCACAAAATGATCACCCAAAGCCATCAAAACATTAGTATGATAAATGGCTTTTCCTGCTTGATCGGCAGCATGAAAAGTAACTGGTTTATAACCAGATAATCTGCAAAATTCTGCCAATACTTCTTGATTAGTTCTTGGCGAAAGGCAGGCGTAAACCAGTTTATTTTCACGATCCAAAACCATGCTTCCGGTGCCTTCCAGAAACTGGTTTTGCTGTTCAAAATAACTCAGGTCAAAAACCTGTTCTATTTCGAATGCTTCTTTTATCGACTTAAAAACCTTACGTTCCAGCCGGCGGTTTTCGGCCTGCATCGGGTATAAAAAAACCGAGCCGTTTTGGTGGAAAGAAATCCAGTTGTTAGGAAAAATAGAATCTGGCGTGTGCGGTTGCGTGGTATCATCAATTACTGCTACATCTACACCATTTTCCCGCAGTAGCTGCACAAAAGCATCAAATTCATGTAAGGCTTTTTGCTGAACCTGAGTTTGTTCGCCATTTTTTTGGAAAGCGTTACTCTCCGCAGTTTGCTCATTAAAACCAAAATCTACAGGGCGGATCATCAGTATCTGTGAAGTCATTTTTTGTTCAGTTATTAATTTACGGCCATTTTATTTACCTAAAAAACCATTATTATAAAATTTAACCTGCTCAATGCAATTATGCTATTTTTTTCTTTTGTCGTAATAATTTTTCGTTCTACGTGTTAATTAATATATAAACAGACTACTACTCTGTTTTATATGAAGAAACTATTTATTAAGTGGGATTAGTGCCGAAAGATTTATTATTATGACCAAAATTATCATCCAAACCAGCAAATACAGAGGTTTGTATCAGATTATTCTTTTACAGTGCCAGCAATTTTTTATTGTTAAATGGTGGAAAACTGTTAGCATTACAGAGCATTTGGAAGAAGAATCGATTGCTAAATTGTGTGAGCTGATGAAAAAATACAAGGTTAAACAATGCGACATTTACGATTGGAGCGGTGATGAGTATTATCAGCAAGTTCTGAAAAAAGCAGTGTAAAAACAGCATTCCGAAACTTATAATTCCTCCCGGAACAAGGGCATACTCATGCAGTGAAAACCACCGCGTGCACGGGACAGTTCTGCTGATGGGAAAGTGATAACTGTATTGCTGATATTTTCCGGCTGACATTCCTTGCTTTCAAATTTGCTGAGCAAATCTCCGGCTTTAATTATTGTAAATCCCTGATTTTTAAAAGCTTGCAGCGTTTTATCGTTACGGTCATATCCCAAAACTACGCCTTCTTTTAACGCAAGCAAATTGCAGCTGTCCGTCCATTGTTCGCGGGAATCATAAGGGAAAACGTTATTGCCAGAATAAATAAATTGAGTTTTCTCCATACTGCCGAGTTCGTTTTGGCTGATGTCGTTCAGCAAATCTTCGAGCCGGTTAAAGCGTGTTGGCGTGTTGATTTTACCATTTTCAAACTGAATAATTTCTGGTCGGTTTGTTTTAAAATTTTCGGTAAGATGATTAATCGGCAGTTCATCTTTTGGTTTTTCATCTTCATTAAAAAGCGAAGACAGCAAAACCCACATGTTCTTTTTTACCTGTGTAAAAACAGTATCGAGGTGCATGAAATCACGTTTATGCGGAATTTTGATTACCGTAACTTTTTGCACCACGTTTTTCTCAAACAAAATTTTGATCACTGCACTGGCAGCTTGCGGCGTGGTACGTTCTCCGCAGCCAATTAGTAAATGGTTTTTGCTCACCATCATCACATCGCCGCCTTCCAGCGTATTTAAAGCATCAATTTCTCCTTCGGGAATTAAAAAATGTTGTTCAGATTGCGGCACTTCAATGATATTCTGACGATAGTCTTCAAATATCGGATGGTTAAAAAAGATGTATTTCGTTAGTAAAGCCTCGCGCGAACGTGGTTTGCGCGCCGGTTTGTTCAGTAAAACGTGATTGTTGATGGTGGTGCCCAAATCACGCGTAAAAATCAGGTTCGGAATTGGTGCAAAAAATATTTTTTCGTCCGGCATCGTGCCCGAAATCAACAAAACGGTTAACTGAATTGAAGATAATTTCAATAATTGTTGCTGTTGCAGATAAGTGCAGCTTTCTGTAGCGCAAACGGCGGCAACTAATTGCTGCCGAATGGTTGGTTCCTCCAAAATCTCAGCCAATAAAACTTCCAGTTCAATTACTTTTTTGGAGGAATGGAAGCCAGGTTTGCCAGGTTTGTAAAATTCGCGCTTGCTGTTTTTAGCATCTAAAATTTGGATTTTCCCGTGGATCAAATCAGGATCTAAAAAATAAAGAAGGATTTTGGTATATAAGTCGTATTCTTTTCCGCGGATAGTTTCTAGGTGCACAATATCTTCAAACAACCAGTCCTGCGCTTTGGATGGCACCACTTTTCCCAAACCTTTATCCGGACTATGGACTAAAATCCGGCGCAACGAACCAATTTCTGAACTAACCTGAAGTTGAAACTCATCTTTTAAAAGCATATATTTTGTTTGGTGTGCAAATTTATCACAATAATGCAATGTTGAGATTATACGCTGATTAGAGAATAGAGACTGCAAAAAACTTCTAATTCCTTAAATTTGCACTTATGGATTTTATTTTAGAAGCTGCCGTTCGTGCCGTAAAAACTTTATTTGAGATTGATATTCAGCCTGAAAGTTTAACGTTGCAACAAACGCGCAAAGAATTTGAAGGCGATGTTACCATTGTTGTTTTCCCAATCACCAAATTTTCACGTAAATCTCCGGAACAAACCGGAACTGTAATTGGCGAATTTTTGGTAGCGGAAGTAGATCAGGTTGAGTCTTTTAACGTGATCAAAGGCTTCTTAAATTTATCCCTTAAAAACAGCTATTGGATTGATGTTTTTTACAACGAAATTGATCAGCCCAATTTCGGTATCATTCCGCCAAACGGACAAAAAGTAATGGTCGAATACTCATCGCCTAATACCAACAAGCCGCTGCACTTGGGTCATGTACGCAATAATTTATTGGGTTATTCGGTTGCAGAGATTTTGAAAGCGAATGGTTATGAAGTAATTAAAGCTAATTTAGTTAACGATCGTGGCATACATATTTGCAAATCGATGCTGGCCTGGCAAAAATTTGGCAACGGTGAAACGCCGGAAACTTCGGGTTTAAAAGGAGATCATTTGGTTGGAAAGTATTATGTACGTTTTGATCAGGAATATAAAAAGCAAATTGAGGAATTAAAAGTTCAAGGCGAAACTGAAGATCAGGCTAAAAAAAATGCGCCATTAATTCGCGAAGCGCAGGAAATGCTGCAGCAATGGGAGCAGGGCAATCCGCAGGTAATTTCATTATGGATGGACATGAATACTTGGGTTTATGCCGGATTTGAAGAAACGTATAAAAAACTGGGTGTTGATTTTGACCAGTATTATTATGAATCCAATACTTATTTATTGGGGAAATCTCTGGTGGATGAAGGTTTGGAAAAAGGAGTTTTCTTTAAAAAAACGGATGGCTCAGTTTGGATTGATCTGGCGGCTGATGGTTTGGATGAGAAACTGGTGCTTCGTGCCGATGGAACTTCGGTTTACATGACCCAGGATTTAGGAACGGCACAGTTAAAATATAATGAATACCATACAGATAAAGCTTTAAATGTAGTGGGCAACGAACAGGATTACCATTTTAAAGTGCTGTACCTGATTTTAAAAAAATTAGGGAAAAGTTGGGCAGAAGGTTTGTACCATTTATCCTACGGCATGGTTGATCTGCCATCTGGCAAAATGAAATCCCGCGAAGGAACGGTTGTAGATGCTGATGATTTAATTTCTGAAATGGAAACCACTGCCAAAGAGCAAACGGATATTTTGGGAAAAGCAGCTAATTTTCCGGAAGAAGAAAAGCAGAATTTGTATCACATTATAGGAATGGGTGCTTTGAAATATTTTCTGCTCAAAGTAGAACCTAAAAAACGCTTGCTTTTTGACCCGAAAGAGTCGATTGATTTTCAAGGAAATACTGGCCCTTTTATACAATATACTTATGCCCGCATCCGCTCGGTTTTAAATAAAGGTGCGCTTAATATCAATACTGTTTTTACACCGATAAAAACAGTATCGGTGGTTGAAAAAGATTTGATCATACAGTTGGAGCAATTTCCTGTATTTTTAGCAGAAGCCGCTGCGAACTATAGTCCCGCTGTAATTGCAAACTATGTTTATGAACTGGCAAAGCTTTACAACAAGTTTTATCATGAAGAAAGTATTTTAAAGGCGGAAGAAGGAGAAGTAATGCAATTTCGATTACAATTATCTTATCATACTGCAAAAATTATTAAAACTTCTATGTTTTTATTAGGAATTCAAGTTCCGGAACGGATGTAAGCTTTTAAAAATGTTATATGAGGGGAAATTTTGCTGTGTATTCTGAAAAGTTTAATTTTTCTTTATTATATGCCTTTTAAGCAAAGAATAAATTTATTTATTTACAAAAACGTACGTAATAATTATTAAATTTTAATTTTTTTGTAACATTAATGTTTGTTTTAGTGATTTTCTCTCAAATAGTTTGTTTTTATGCATACTTTCGAAATTAATATTAACTAAAACAAATTAAGCATGAAGCAAAAACTACTTATTTTTTTTCTGTTTGGATTATTTGCACTGCCTAGTGTATATGCGCAAAACAGAAAAATTACGGGAACGGTAACAGGTGCTGATGATGGTCAGCCATTACCTGGTGTGTCAGTGATGGTTCAGGGGACTAAAATTGGTACTTTAACAGGTGGAGATGGAGAATATACTTTGAATGTACCCTCAGGTGGAGGAACTTTGGTTTTTACATTTATTGGTTATACTACCCAGCAAATAAATATTACAAGTGGTAATACATTTAATGTTAAAATTGCTTCAAGTACAAGGCAGTTATCAGAAGTAGTAATCCAAAGTGCATATGGATCGCAGGCAAAGAAATCTTATACAGGTGCAGCAGCAACTGTATCCGGTACCGAAAATGAAAATAAGCCCTTTTCATCAGTTCAACAGGCATTGCAAGGAGAAGTAGCAGGTTTAAATGCAAGTTCTTTTAGTGGCCAACCGGGAGCTAATGTTCAAATCCGAATTAGGGGTATTAATTCTGTAACTGCTGATTCTAATCCGCTTTATGTTATTGATGGTATGATTATCAATTCAGGTGACTTATCAAGATTAGGTACTACAAATGGAACAAACGTGTTATCAGGTATCAATGATGATGATATTGAGAGTATAACTGTATTAAAAGATGCTGCTGCCACAGCAATTTACGGATCAAGAGGATCAAACGGGGTAATTGTAATAACAACTAAAAGAGGCAAATCTGGTAAAACAACTGTAAGATTTGATGCTGAGAGTGGTGTAAGTAATAATTTACCTTTACCAGATGCTGGTAAGCCATTAACAGGTGATCAGTATGCTACGCTTTTTAAAGAAGCTTTAACTAATGCTAATTACCCAGCCGCTACTATTGCTACTCTTGCTACCAGTTATGGTTTAAACGGAAGAAGTAATAATTGGTACGATCTAGTAACAAATCGTGGAACGCAACAGCAATACAATGTTTCTATTTCAGGAGGAACTGATAAAACTAAAGTATTTGCATCTGCAGGTTATTTTAAGCAACAAGCAACTACACTAGCTTCAAGTTTGACAAGAGGAACTGGATTACTAAATATAGATCATCAAATTAGTAAACGGTTTAATTTATCTACTGGCTTAAATGTTTCTAATGTTCAACAAATAATTCCACCAGATGGAGGTGCTTTTGCAAGCCCTGTTTTAAGTGCTTATTTTTTGCGTCCCTTTCAATTAGCGTACAATGATGACGGTTCTTTAAATACAAGCAGAACAGGAAATTCTAACTTCACGTCAGTTTATAATCCATTGTTTTTAGCACAAGCGGATAGTAGGACTGCTAATCAAACGAGAGCATTAGGCAACGCAACATTAAAATGGGATATTTGGGATGAACTAAAGTTCACAAGTTATATAAGTGGTGATTATAATTTGTTAGAAGAAAATCAATATAATAATCCTACAATGGGAGACGGCAGAACAGTTAACGGCCGTGCTTATGCTTATTATACTCGGTATTTTAATTGGTTGGCCAGAAATCAATTAAGCTATAGGTACAAAATTCCGGGCATTGAAGATTTCTTTGTAGATGCAAGTGCAGGTTATGAAGCACAGAAATCTGTAGGATACTTTATCAGTGCTGCAGGTACTGGATATCCTTTAACTCAGCCTTCACTTACTGCTTTGGCGAATACTTCAACACCTACAACAGCTAGTGCGTCTTTCTCAGATTATACTTTCAATTCAATTTATGCTCAAGCTAGTGCAAATTATAAAAATAGGTATAGCTTGAGTGGTTCATTTAGGAGAGATGGTTCTTCTCGATTTGGAGCTAATAATAAGTTTGGTAAGTTCTATTCAGTTGGTGGGGCATGGAATATAGATCAAGAAGATTTTTTTAGACAACAAACGACCTTAACAACAACAAAGATTCGAGCGTCTTATGGTACCACTGGAAATGCAGGTATAGGTAATTACATCGCACAACAAACTTCAGGTTACGGATATAATTATAATGGAGCTAATGGTCAGCAGTATAACACTGTAGGAAATCCTTCTTTAACATGGGAATCTGCGAAGAAGTTCGATGTCGGTGCAGATATAGGATTTTTTAAAGATCGTTTGTTTCTTTCTGCAGATTATTATATAAATAACATTGATCAATTATTATTTCCTGTTCAGGTTTCACGTACTACCGGTTTTACATCCGTAACAGAGAATGTTGGTACGATGCAAAATAAGGGCTTAGAGTTATCTGTTAAAGGAATACCTGTAAGAGTAAAAGATTTTACTTGGTCTACAAGCTTTAATATTGCATTTAATAAGAATAAAATCACAAATCTAGATGTTAATTCTATTGGTCAAAACGGCTACTACTACTTAGGAAAAAACACTGACTACTATGCTTATTACACTAAACTATCTGCAGGAGTAGACCCAGCAAATGGTAATGCACTATGGTACACAGACGGCTCAAAATCTCTAACTACTTCAAATTACAGTGCGGCAAGCTATGTCATAAACGGTAAACAAGCAGACCCTAAATATTTTGGTGGATTTAATAACTCCTTTAATTATAAAAACATAATATTATCAACTGATTTCTATTATAATTTTGGAAATTATATCGCTGACACATGGTCATATTATTTAAATGATGGGACATCTATAACTTCTTATAATAAATATCAATCAACTTATACTGATAGATGGACTACGCCGGGACAGATTACTGATGTTCCAAAAGTTGTTTATGGTGGCACAAATAGCGGCCAATCTTCAAGCTTCTCAGACAGATTTTTATACCGAGGAGATTACATTCGTCTAAAAAATCTAACTATTGGATACGATTTCAAAAGTATTCCTTTCTTAAAACAGCTTGGATTGAGTAAGTTATACCTTTATGGTAGAGGTACAAACATCTGGACAAAAACTTATGACAAAAGATTACCATTTGATCCTGAAGTTGGAATTAACGGACAAAGTAATTTAGAAGTTCCTCAGATTAAAACCTTTACAATTGGCTTAAATGTTGGTTTATAATTAATACTACAAGAATGAAAATTAAAAAATATTTATATTTATTTATAGCAGGAGTATCTGTAATAACCTCCTGTAAAAAAAGTTTTTTAACTGAACTACCTCCTACTTCTATTGTTGCTACAACATCGATACAAACAGAAAATGATATGAGTGATGCTGTAAATGGTATGTATAATGCTATGAGGTCTTCATCTTTATTTGGGCGCGATATTCCTGTTTTGGGGGATTTGATGGGTGATGATACTTACGTTTTTCAAACTAATTCAGGCAGATATTTAAATGAGAATGCTTTTACTTTCATATCTACAAATGCAGAAGCAAGTGATATTTGGAATCAAGGCTATTACAGTATTTTGCAAGCCAATCGTATTATTGCAAATACTTTAGTTCCAAATAGTGCTACGGTTAATAATTACAAGGGTGCGGCTTATGCTTCTAGAGCTTTGACTTATCTGCAACTTGTTAATTGGTTTGCAACACCTTATACTGTAAGTCCAACTGCTGCTGGTATTCCTTTAGTTACTAATGTAAATTTCTCTGCAGAAGGAGCTTTCTTAAAACCATCAAGAAGCACGGTAGCAGCTGTTTATACAAAAATAATATCTGATTTAGACAGTGCTTATGCTTTAATAACCACTACTTCTTTAAGCTCTAATTATATATCAAAATATGCTGCAAAAGCTATTGAAGCGAGAGCTTATTTGTACAAAGGAGACTATGTAAATGCAGAAGCTGCTGCTCAAACAGTTGTTACATCAGGAGGTTATTCATTAACGCCGGCTTCTACGTTAGTCACTTACTGGGCAAACCCTGGCCCTGTTTCAAATAAAGTCGAAACAATTTTTGAATTAAGTTTAACTTTAACCAATAATAACGGCACAAATGGTTTAGATTATATTTATAATCAGTCTGGCTATGGTGATATATTGGCAACCAATGACTTATGTAGTACTTATTCAGCAACAGATGTGAGACGTCCGGGTTCCCCTACTGCAGGAAATTTTTTAATCTATAATACTACAAAAAATGGTGTGCAAGCTTATGTTGTTAACAAGTATCAGAATGTAACAAATGCTACCGATAGAGACGATATAAAGATAATTCGTTATGCTGAAGTATTGCTTACTTTAGCCGAAGGAGCTGCAAGGACAGGAGATGAACCCACAGCACTAATTAATTTAAATCTCCTTACAAAAATGCGTGATCCTTCGTTTACAGGATATAAATCGACAGGTACACAGTTGGTTTCTGATATTTTAACGGAAAGAAGAAAAGAACTGGCTTTTGAAGGTTTACGTTATTTCGACTTAACACGAACTAATGTTGCTATAATGCGGCCAGTACAAACCTCTGGTGCTGCTTCAATTTCGACAGTTCCAATAGGTGATTATAGAAGATTATTACCAATTCCACTGGCAGAAACTAATGCCAATAAAAACATCACTCAAAATCCTGGTTATTAATGATGAAGTAATTATTAAAGTTGTCTGAATAAATTTTAGGCAACTTTTTTGTAATTTATAGTTACTGAAGTTTTACCGTAATAAAGGTTGATTTTGCAATACTTCTTTTATAAGCATAAATTTGCTTATACTCTCGTAAACTAGTAACAGCATTATGATATCCATTTTTTTAAGGTAAGAGAAGTACAATCAATGATATTCAAGTAAAAATTAAACAGGCTTAAAAAGTGTTATTTAGTATGAAAATTAAGTATGTGATTATTTTATTGTTTCTTGGGGTTTTAAATTCCAATGCACAATCTCTTTCAAATGTTAATGGTACTGTCGTTCAATCAGTTGATTACTCTGATATTAAGGGTTCGCAGTATTTATATGAGGAATGGACTAAAGGTGATATTACAATGTATGATAATACAATCTATAAAAATATGGATGTTAAATATAGTCTTTTGGATGATAAACTTTATTTTAAAGGTAAAGATGGTCAGCAAGTAATGTCTTTTTCCAATCCTGTAAAAGAGTTTACCGTCAATGATCCAAGTAGTGCTATAAAACCAATTACTTTTCGTGAAGGATATAAAAATATTCCTGGTATAACCATGAACTCTTTTCTTGAAATTTTAGTTAGTGGAAAAACACAATTATTAAAAAAGGTTTCAAAGCGCATTCAAACAGAAAACGTTTATCCAAACACTTCAGTTAATAAATATTTTACTGAATCTAAACAGTATTATCTCTATATCCTTGATAGAGGAACTTTAATTAAAAATGATAAAAAAACAATTTTATCCATTTTGTCTGATAAAAAAGTTCCATTGGAAAACTATATTAAAGAAAATAATCTAAACTTAAAAGAAGATAATGACTTGGAAAAACTAATTACCTATTATAATTCCATCTCTATATAATATATATTCTGTATAATTAAGTTAAATAAATTATTTGTGCTTATTTATTAACGTATTAGACTAATTAGTTAATAATTCATCTCTAAATTATAAAATAATATTTTATAATATTACAAATTTAGTAGAAATGCTTTAGTTTATTCTATAATTTAATTATACTAGTAGCAAGTTAATAATATATATAAAAAATTGATTATGTTTAAATTAACTTCCTTACAATTATGCAAAAATAGGCTTTAATAAATTTGAAATAATTATTTCTTAATAAAATACGCTCTTTTTTCGCAGACTCAAAGAGATTTTAACTTTTTGTCTAAATATGATTGGAAATAAGTTTTCTTATACATGTTTATTATTAAATTTTTAGAAAAGGGGAAGGTCAAAATCTAACTAAAAAAGTCGCTTTTATAAATTTTAAAAAACATATTGATATGATTTTAGCCTTCATAACAAAAATCTCTTTATATTGGTATTTGTAGTGATAGAAGAAGTTTTACACAATGGTTTAATGTTACTATAATGGTTATTCAATAACTAATTTAAATTATATCTTCAATATAATCATTTAGATAAAAATATTACGATATAATTATTGAAAGTGTTTTAAAAATAACTACTCTATTAAATTTTCCTCGTGTTAGGTTTGCAACAAAAAGTGGACATTCAGTTAAGCTGCGATAATTGGTTTGTGTAGTTGTTTTTCAAAGTCCTTTGGCGACATGTAACCAAGGGCAGGATGCCAGTCTTTTACGGTTATACCAGATCTCGATGGATCGGTGATATAACCAGTGCTGCCTGCTGTTTGGTTTCCAATTCGTTCTGGTAAACGCATTCTACTTTTAGGGTTTTGAAGAAGCTTTCTGCTACCGCATTGTCCCAACAATTGCCCTTGCGGCTCATACTTCTGGTAATTAACTGGTTCTTTTTCAGTGAATCTCTAAACTCGTTACAAGGTATTGTACGCCCCGGTCAGAATGAAAAAGCAGTTTTTGGATAATAGGTCTGTTTTTCTGTGCCATTTTGAAGCCCGGAATCACTGTTTCCGTTGCCTTTCATACCAGAACTTAGTGCCCAGCCGATTACTTTACGGTCACCCAGATCAATCACAGTTGTTAGATAAAGCCAACCCTGCCTAGTTTTGATGTAAGTAATATCCCATACTCATGTGGCCCCAACGATACTAGGCTTAAAACCACGTTCAAGTTTGTTTTTTACGATAGCATACTTATGTTCAGAATCAGTAGTTAACCTGAATTTCCTTTTAATGATACTTCTGATTTTTGCTTTCTGCATGAGCCTGGCCACTCTCTGTCTAGATATTTAATGTCCTGGCTGTCTAGCTACCTTGTAATCCAGGGACTGCCATAGGTGCCTTTACTCTCCGCATGAGCTTTTAATATTTGACCGGTAAGCGTTTGGTTGGACATTGCCTCTAAAAGATAATTACCCATTAGCCAACTGTAAAACCTGCTTCTGCTTACCTTAAATGCTTTACACATCTTCCCAGGTGTTAAACATTATTCAATGATCTTTTATGAACCCGAATATTTGCCATCGCTCCTGGAGAAGATGCTTACAGCCTTTTTTAGTATATCGCGCTCCTATTGCATGTCGAGCAGCCCTTTTTTCAACTAGTGGATCTCGGCCTGCTCCGGTGTATAAATCACTTTGCCTTGTCCCGAAAAACTGGTTTTTGCCTTCGTTTCCAGTTCCTTGCGCCAGCGGTACAACAAAGACGGTTTGATTTCTAATTCTTTTGATAGCACGCTTAGATCCGAACGGATCTTGCTTAATTCTACAACCATCACCTTAAATTTCCGGTCGTACTGGTTTCTGATTTTAACATATTCTAAAGTTAAGCCTTTCCCTTAACTCAATGTCCAACCAAAGGTAGCAACTCTACCTTTTAGCATCTTATTATTACAAAGACAGTTTTAATGCATTATTAATGGTGATGTATAGTGATTATTATAAATATGGTTTGCAACTTTCTTATGATTTTCTTGTTAAAATCTTCATATTGCAGGTGTTTCCTGAATTTGTTTACACTTGCATAGCCGCATTAAACCTACTATTATGGCCAAAAAAATAAGTTCTTCTACAAACGAATCCCTTAATGAAAATATTTTGCCAAAAGAAAAAAAAGTAACTGTTAAAAAAGTAGCTGTAAAAACAGTATCAGGCATAGATAATCAAACGCAAAATATTACAGATGAAACACAAGTTAATTTAAGGCAGCCAGCTTTAATTGCGGCCGAACCCGAAGTAGTATCAGAAAATTTAAAGCCCAATGCAGTAGAAGTTTATAGTCGTTTTTCTGATTTTGATATCAGCTTATTCAAATCTGGTAAACATTATAAATTATATGAGCTATTTGGCTCGCATATGATAGAGCATCAAGGCGTTACCGGAACTTACTTTGCCGTTTGGGCACCCAATGCGCAAGTGGTGCATGTGATTGGTAATTTTAACGGTTGGAATAAACATAGCCATCAATTGTTTGTCCGTTGGGATGGTTCGGGGATTTGGGAAGGGTTTATTCCGCATGTAGGCCACGATGAAACGTACAAATATGCCATCAAATCTTTTTATGGGGAAGAACTGGAAAAAGGCGATCCGTTTGCTTTACGTTGGGAAGAACCACCGCGCACGGCTTCAATCGTAACACATACTTACCATGATTGGCATGACCAGCAATGGATGGAAAAGCGGATTCAATACAACGCACTCACGCGGCCATACTCTGTTTATGAGGTACATTTTGGTTCCTGGGCACGCAATTCCGAAAACCCGGAGCGGTTTATGAGTTATCGTGAAATGGCCGACGTAATGGTGCCCTACGTAAAAGACATGGGTTTTACACATGTAGAATTTATGCCACTGGCAGAGCATCCGTATTATCCAAGCTGGGGTTACCAGATTACTGGTTATTTTGCAGCAAGCACGCGCTATGGTTCACCGCAGGATCTAATGTATTTGATCGAGCAATTTCATGCCGAAAATATTGGAGTAATTTTAGATTGGGTGCCTTCGCATTTCCCGGGCGATGCACATGGCCTGTTCCGGTTTGATGGTACAAGCTTATATGAGCATGAAGATCCTCAGAAAGGTTTTCATCCCGATTGGAAATCTTATATTTTCAACTACGGCCGTAATGAAGTGAAGTCATTCCTGATTAGCAATGCACTTTTTTGGTTAGAGCGTTATCATATCGATGGTTTGCGGGTTGATGCGGTGGCTTCAATGCTTTATCTGGATTATTCTCGTAATGCAGGTGAGTGGGAGCCAAATATCTACGGAGGAAATCAAAATCTGGAAGCCGTACAGTTTTTAAAGGAGTTTAATGCAGCTGTATATAGTCACTTTCCTGATGTACAGACTATTGCAGAAGAATCTACTTCTTTTGGTGGTGTAAGCCGGCCAACTTATCTCGGTGGTTTAGGTTTTGGGATGAAGTGGATGATGGGATGGATGCACGACACCATCAATTATTTTAAAGAAGATCCGATCAACCGGAAGCATCATCATAAAGAGCTTACTTTTAGTTTGTTGTATGCTTTTACGGAGAATTTTATGCTGCCTTTATCGCATGATGAAGTGGTTTATGGTAAAAAATCCATGATTAACAAAATGCCCGGCGATGAGTGGCAAAAATTTGCAAATCTCCGCACATTATATAGCTATATGTTTACGCATCCAGGAACCAAGTTGCTGTTTATGGGTGATGAATTTGCCCAATCCGAGCAATGGGAGTTCGGACAATCGTTAGACTGGCATTTGCTGGAATACCGGCCGCACAAAGGGATGCAGGATTTGATTAAAGCACTAAATAAACTCTATCGATCCGAACCGGCCTTATACGAAAAAGCTTTTAGCGGAGAAGGTTTTGAGTGGATTGATGAAAACAATGCAGAAGATTCCATTTTAATTTATGCCCGAAAAGGGGTTTTGCCGGAAGATGAACTGGTTGTAATTTTGAACCTGACACCGGTAGTGCGCCAGAATTTTCGTATAGGTGTACCGCAAACTGGCGTTTGGAAAGAATTATTTAATTCTGATGATTTACATTTTTGGGGAAGCGGAACCATTAATCCACAGGAAATAAAAACTGAAGATATTTTTTGGAACTATAAAAACCAGTCTGTTGTGCTAGCTTTACCGCCGCTTGGTGTAAGCGTTCTGAAAAAAGTAAGATAAAAGTAGCATTCATTGCAAACAAGGAAACCGGTTTTTAAGCCAATTTCCTTGTTCAATACATACTTCTTTTATCAACTAAAAATTAGTGTGATCAGCTGTTATTTTTAAACAAAAACGGCATAAAAAAACCGGAAGCTTTTACACTTCCGGTCGTATTTAAAAACTAATTATTAGTTTAGGATCAATGCTTCTTTTAGCACCTAAATTTTAGTGTGGTTTATAGTTTACCCACTTCTTCAGCTAAGTCAACCAATTTGTTAGAATAGCCCCATTCATTATCATACCAAGCTACAACTTTAACAAATTTATCATTCAATGCGATACCTGCACCAGCATCAAAAATACAAGTACGAGGATCGCCCAAGAAATCCTGAGAAACTACATCATCTTCTGTATAACCTAAAATGCCTTTCAGTTCACCTTCAGAAGCTTCTTTCATTGCATTTTTGATGTCTTCGTAAGATGCAGAATCTCTTAGTTTAACAGTTAAATCTACTACAGAAACATCAGGAACCGGAACACGGAAAGACATACCAGTTAATTTCCCTTTCAATTCTGGAATTACCAGAGTAACCGCTTTTGCAGCACCTGTAGATGAAGGAATGATATTTTGAGCAGCACCGCGGCCACCTCTCCAGTCTTTGTGAGACGGGCCATCAACTGTTTTTTGAGTTGCAGTTGTAGCATGTACCGTGCTCATTAAACCTTCTTCAATACCAAATTTGTCGTTTAAAACTTTAGCAAGAGGAGCAAGGCAATTAGTTGTGCAGCTTGCGTTGGAAATAATAGTTTGATCTGCTTTTAATTCTTTATTGTTCACACCCATTACAAAAGTAGGCGTATCATCTTTTGCCGGTGCAGACATGATTACTTTTTTAGCACCTGCATCAATGTGTTTTTGAGCCAGTTCTTTTGTTAAAAATAAACCAGTTGATTCGATAATTACTTCGGCACCAACTTCGTTCCATTTCAGGTTTGCTGGGTCTTTCTCAGCAGTTACACGGATGGTTTTTCCATCTACTACTAAATGTCCGCCTTCTACAGCAATTGTACCTTTAAATTCTCCGTGGGTAGAATCGTATTTTAACATGTAAGCCATGTATTCCGGATCAACCAGGTCATTAATACCTACAATCTCAACATTTGGTCTGTTGATTGCAGCGCGGAAAGCCAAACGGCCGATACGGCCAAAGCCGTTGATTCCTATTTTCATAATTTTAATTTTTATTAATGTAATATGTTAACAAGTTATTGATAGGCTCTTTAATGATATTTTTGATGCTGATTTGATGTTCCTGCGTGGTTTTTTGTAATAAATCCTGATAAAGGGAAGCTACCGTTCCAACAAAGTAAACAGGCACATTAGGATTTTGCTTGATTAAAGGAAGTAAATAAGTAGCAATAAACTGCTCAAAACCTGATTTTACCAGATCTGTTATAAATGCTTCTTTTATATGCTCTTTTGCAAAATTGCGGAAGGAGCTTAAAAATACTGCCGATTGTGGTTGTTTGTACACTTTATCCAGAATTTGTTTTCTATCGAGGTCGAACTTTTCGGTAAATTTTTTTGCCAATTCAACCGGCATGGTTTTGTTTAGATATGACTTAACAATTTTCGTTCCGATCCAGTTTGCCGAACCTTCATCTGCCAAAATATAACTTAAACCATAATTATTTGGTTTGATTTTTTTTCCATCAAAAAAAGCTGCGTTAGAACCACTACCCAAGATACAAACAATACCAGATTGATCCTGACAAGTTGCCAATGCAGCGGCATAAATATCATCTTCCACAATCACTTTCCCAAATTTAAAAAATTGTGAAAAAGCGTTGAAAATAATCTGTTTATGTTTGTCTGAAGTGATGCCTGGCCCAAAAAAATAGATTTTTTTGATTTCTTCTGCGTGATGAATCAGATGTATATTTTTGTTCAGTAAAGAAAGTATATTCTTTTCATCACTTGCAAACGGGTTGATGCCGTTTGTTTTGAAGGATTGTACAACAGTTTGCTTTTGTGCCAGCTTCCAGTTTGCAAAATTAGAACCACTATACACGATTGCAATCATCAGATCAAATGGCTAAAATATTTACCATTTCAAGCAAATCCGGCTCCAGCTTAAACTCATGATGAGAAATTGCTTCTTCCAGTTCCGCCAATTGAATGGTATTTCCTTTTAAACCAACCATTTTGCGCGTTTCGCCTTCCAGTAAAGCTTTTACAGCTGCGTAACCCAATCGGCTGCCCAGCACACGGTCAAAGCTGCTTGGGCTTCCGCCACGTTGCAAATGGCCCAAAATAGTCACTTTTACATCGTATGACGGAATGTGTTCTTTCACATGTTTAGCAATGCCATAAGCACCGCCGTTCTTATCGCCTTCAGCTACAATAACAATACTGGACGTTTTTTTGTTACTTCCTGATCTTAAATTTTCAATCAGTTCATCAATGGCTGTTTCTTTTTCAGGCAATAAAATTGCTTCTGCACCACCGGCAATTCCTGCGCGCAAAGCAATACAGCCCGAATCGCGGCCCATCACTTCGATAAAAAATAAACGATCATGGGCATCGGCCGTATCGCGGATTTTATCTAAAGCATCAATAACTGTATTGGTTGCTGTATCAAAACCCAAGGTAAAATCAGATCCATACAAATCATTATCAATTGTGCCTGGAATACCAATTACCGGAATATCATAGATGCGGGAAAAACGTTCGGCGCCGGTAAAAGTTCCGTCTCCACCAATTACTATTAAACCGTCAACACCTCTGCTTTTTAAATTTTGGTACGCTTTTTCAAGTCCGCTTTCTGTTTTAAACTCCAGGCAACGGGCTGTTTTCAGGATAGTACCGCCCAAATGCAAAATATTACTTACCGAACGTTCGTTCATGTCGTACATATTATTGTTAATCAGGCCTTGGTAACCCTGCTTCACCCCAACAACCTGTAAGCCATGGTATATGCCCGTTCTAACAACCGCGCGGATACAAGGATTCATGCCCGGTGCATCTCCACCAGAAGTTAATACGGCAATCTTGTTTACTTTAGACATTTTTTTAACCGACTCCTTATTTTTGCGAAGATAAGGTGTAATTTCTACACTAAGTAATATATTATTTATTAATTTTGAGAGGGCCGTAATGCCTGTTCAAACCTCCTGAATTTGGAAACAATACTACCTAAATTTGATTCGGTATTTTCTACAGATTGTGTAATTTTTGGCTTTCAAGCCAATGAACTCAAAATTTTACTGATTGATCGAAATGAAGAACCTTACAAAGGCTGGCGTGCTTTGCCTGGTTACATAGTGGGGAAAGACGAAAGTATTGATGATGCTGCCGAACGGATTTTGTATGAATTAACCGGCTTGCGCGATCTGCACATGGAGCAGTTTCATACTTTTGGCGATGTGGACCGGCATCCGCAGGGCCGCGTAATTACGGTAGCCTATTATGCCCTGATCCGCATTGATGGCCAGCAGGAATTAAAACCAATTACCAACATTGCACGTGCCGCGTACTGGTATCCAGTAAAAGAGTTGGGTGAATTGCCTTTTGATCACCGTAAAGTTTTTGAAACCGGTTTCCAGAAAGTGCGTCGCCGTTTAAGCTATCAGCCTATTGCTTACGAGTTGCTGCCCGAAAAATTTACCCTAACACAGTTGCAGATTTTGTATGAAGCCATTTTGGATAAAAAGCTGGATAAACGGAATTTTCGAAAAAAAATGCTGAGTTACGGTTTTTTAAAAGAGCTGGACGAGAAGCAAAAAGGTGTTTCTTACCGGGCTGCCAAACTATACCGTTTTGATCGGCGTAAATACAATAAAATTTTTCAGAACGATTTAAGCTGATGCTTCTTTTATCAGTATAAATTTGAGTCTATATTAATATACTGGGAGGAAAAGAATTTTTACAAAAAAACCTGCTTCGATACAAATTAAAGCAGGTTTTTGGTTGATAAAAACAGTATTGTTTATTTGG
Source organism: Janthinobacterium lividum (assembly GCA_050954285.1). Classification (GTDB taxonomy): domain Bacteria; phylum Bacteroidota; class Bacteroidia; order Sphingobacteriales; family Sphingobacteriaceae; genus Mucilaginibacter_A. Next base: position 21,275 of record JBPBPL010000017.1, read on the forward strand.
TTAAAGGCGCCAGATCCAGATGGTACTTTACCAGGTCATCTATTGGCGAACGGATGATACGGCCGAAATTCATACCATATTCTTTTGCAGTTTCTTCCAGCACATTGCGGAAATTATAGCCTACAGAACCAATACAGTTGAAAGAATAATTTTTATAATCCGGATAATGGCTTACCAGATTTTTAAAGAAATCTTCAAAAGAAGTTTTTACCAGATTTCTGGAATAAGCAATATTAGCCGTGTTATCATACACAAACTTACTAAAGCTGGCGCAAAAACGATTGGGTAGTGGTTTGGTATAAACAGTATCAATAATGTCATCAGGTGTTAAATGGAAAGTGTCCCAAAAAGTCTCGCGTACTTCCTGTGGCATATAGCCGCGTACATAATCCGAAAGCAGTTTTTTGCCGATGTAGCAGCCGCTGCCTTCATCCCCTAAAATATAAGCTAAAGAGTTGATTTTGAAAGTAATATCTTTTCCATCATAAATACAGGTATTGGTTCCGGTACCTAAAATAGCGGCAAACCCAGAATTTACACCCAGCAATGCACGTGCTGCAGCCATTAAATCATGGCCAACAAATACTTTGGCAGATTTAAATACGGCTTGCATGGCCTCTTCTACAATCTGTATTTTATCGGCAACATCACAACCCGCGCCGTAGTAATATAATTCTGTAATTTCTTCTTTTTTGAGATCCGAAGGCAAATGCTCATTAAGCGAATTGATAATGTAGGCCGTATCAGAGAAAAAAGGGTTATAACCTTCCGTGTTGTAATAAACTTTTTTTCCGTATTCGTTAATCAGGCACCAGTTTGTTTTCGTTGAGCCGCCGTCCGCTATAATGATCATAGACTAAGTAGTTAATATTAGGGGTTGAAAATACAATATTAAATACTAATTCCGTCAAAAAAAAAATCCTGCTAACAGAAGTTAGCAGGATTTTTTTATAAACTTGAAAACTCAGGATTTGGGCGATGCTTCTTTTAGCTTATAAAAATCCAGAATCAACTGGTCCATCTGGCCATATCGATATTTTTTATTTTTTATTTTTTCTACAATATCAGGTTCGCTGGCCATAACTTCAGCCATAATCGGGATAAAGTTTTCACGATTCAACTCCTTTAAACTGTTTGGGTTATCGCCATAATAATAAGCACTTTTACCTTTGCCTCCACGGCCACCACCCAGGTTGATGCCTAAACCGCCGCCTACTCCGCTGCCAAAACTACCGCCGCCAATGCCAAAACTTGGCCTGATACCGGGCGACATTCCGCCGCCACCGCCACCGGTTGTTGCATATAATTTTAGCGGCTCATTTACTAAAACCTTTACAAAATCAATACCTCTGCCAGTCCATTTTTCAGATCGCGGCGCGTGGGCAACCGTAAAGCTGTCTTTTCCGGCCACAAACGAACGGATCATAGATGCGGATAATGTTTCTTTTTGCTCGCCTTTATCTTTTCGGTACAAAATAAAGCCCTCATTATTTTGCGGTCCGCGGCCGGAAGGGCTTACCACAATCTGGCCAACAAATTTATTGCCGTTGGCATCATAAAAGTAGCCATCGTCCCATTGGTTTAAGCCGAGTTGGGCCGAAGCTGAAAAAGCAGTCAGCAACAAAGAAACAAACAGGAGTAGGGAAGATGTTTTCATGACAGAGTAAACCATTTTTTAAAGTTTTTATTATACTGTTTTTAGCAGCTATTTTTGCTGAGACTATAGTTTTTGTAAAACGTTTATATCAAATACGAAAAAAAAATTAAACAATTAAAAGGTTGAGCGAATTGGCTTTATTTTGCAGCAGAAATAACAAGGACTATAATGAACGTTGATTTAAGAAGTGATACCGTAACCAAGCCAACGCCCGGAATGCTGGAAGCCATGTGGAGCGCAAAAGTAGGCGATGATGTGTATGGAGAAGACGAAACGATAAACGCACTGGAAGCCAAAATTGCCGCTATGTTTGGGATGGAAGCAGCGATATTTTGCCCTTCCGGAACGATGACGAACCAGATTGCGATAAAAAGTTTTACGCAGCCGCTGGATGAACTGATTGCCGATCAAACGGCGCACGTTTACCGCTATGAAGGCGGTGGGATTGCCTTTAATTCGGCCGTTTCTACGCGTTTGCTCAATGGAGAACGAGGGATTATTACGGCCGAAATGATCGAGCCGGAAATCAATGCCGAAAATATCCACTTTCCAAACACCAGTTTGGTGGTGCTGGAAAACACCGTGAATAAAGGGGGTGGCAATTGTTATCGTTTGGATCAGATTGAACCAACCGCAAATTTATGTGCTAAAAGAAGCATCAAGCTGCATTTGGATGGCGCACGGATTTTCAATGCGTTAACTTTTACCGGTGATAAAGCTTTGGATTACGGAACTTATTTCGATGGCATATCGGTTTGCTTATCCAAAGGCTTGGGTGCGCCAGTTGGTTCTGTTTTTTTGGCCGATAAAAACACTATTAAATATGCACGCCGTTTGCGTAAAGTTTTGGGTGGAGGAATGCGCCAGGCAGGTTTTTTGGCCGCTGCCGGAATTTATGCTTTGGACAATAACGTAGCACGTTTGCAGCAGGATCATGATCATGCCAAATTGTTGGAAGAAACGCTAAACGAATGTAATTGGGTAACCGGCATTTTAAAAGTAGAAACTAACATCATCATTTTTGATACGGTAAAAGAAGCATCGTCCTATTTGCCAAAATTAGCAGAAAAAGGAATTAAAGCTACAGCAAATGATATACGGCGGATTCGTTTTGTTACGCACTTGGATGTTCATCCTGATCAAATTCAATATACAATTGACGTGTTGAAAAGCCTGAACGATTAAGCAAATATGCAGATGGAATATGCAAGATTAGGAAAATCAGATTTACAAGTTAGTAAAATCGGATTTGGTTGTATGTCGCTCCGCGGAAGTGAAAAAGAAAACAAATCGTTGATCAATAAAGCAATTGAACTGGGAATTAATTATTTTGATACCGCTGATTTTTATGAAGATGGTGAAAATGAAATTAAACTTGGAAAGCTTTTAAAATTTGATCGAAGCAACATCATTATTGCCAGCAAAGTTGGGAACAAACATGAGCCGGATGGCAGCACAAGTTGGAATGCAAGTAAAGTATATATTGTGCAGGCGGTGGAAGAAAGTTTGAAACGGTTGCAAACAGATTATCTGGATTTATACCAATTGCACGGCGGCATGATGGAAGACAATATCGATGAAACTATTGAAGCTTTTGAATTGCTAAAACAACAAGGCAAGATCAGATATTATGGTATTTCTTCCATCCGTCCAAATGTGATCCGGGAATATGTAGCCAAATCAAATATCGTTTCGGTAATGATGCAATATAGTTTGCTTGACCGCCGGCCGGAAGAAACCTGTTTTGAGTTGCTTGAAAAAAATCAAATCAGCGTAGTGACACGTGGTAGCGTTGCGCAAGGTTTGCTGATAAATAAACCTGCAAAACCTTACCTAAATTACACTGAAAAAGAGGTGCTAAAAGCAGCACAAGCCATTCAGCAGGTTTCAAGGGAAGATAGGAGTGAAGCGCAATCGGCTATTCAATTTGCGCTCGCACAAAAGGTTGTAACCAGTGCTGTACTTGGCATCCGTACCGAAGAACAATTATTTGATGCTGCAAATACAACTAATTTGCCAGCGTTAAATTATAACGAATTGCAAATCTTAAATAGTACTATCCAACCAAATTTTTACGAGCAGCATCGTTAAATTAATGCAAGTTTTGATGGGTTTATTGAAGTAGGATTTTTATACTTACAATAGAATCTGCAAAAAACAAATCCAAAGTAACAGGTTTGGTTTTTGCAGGTAGATTGAAAATATTACCCGCAGAAATAGTTGTTGATTGCGGATCTGCACCCAATGAATTATAAAATGCGTGGGTAATTTTTTTATGGTTATCCAGCATCACCCGAAAGTTACTTGGATTTACAAAAATGTAATCTCCATTAATTGGATTGTTATTGGTAACTTCCAAGTTGTAAGAAATTTCAATACTGGTATCATTTTCCGGCTTGTTCCAAACATCTGCTGCTTTCAGGTTTTTAATTGCTAAAACTACTTCCCGGTTTTTACCTACAACTACACTATCAGGGATTACTTGGATATGATATTGACGGAGACTGCTTATTTGTTTTTTAGTTTTATAGTAGTAGAAAGTAAGATAAAAGATTAACGACAATAAAAAATAGTAGATAAGTTGTCGAATAAAAAGCATCCTATGATCAGTATTACAGATGTTACAAGATTAGCATTTAGCCACAATATTTATCTTTTGTTATGAAAGAAGTTGGATTTGTTATTGGTAATTTTATCATATGCTGCTCCAGTTAAAAAATACCTGTAAAAGAAGTATGGATTTTTTAGAAGTCAGCATAAAACTTAGTTATCGCTCAATAATATAGATTGCTTCCAAATTTAAGTATAAGATTTTAACCAATTGTAATTGATTATGTAATAAACAATAAACAAATTATTGATAATTACATATCAAACTTACATCACCATATTTAGCAATAAAAATATTTCTTTGTATATCTGCTACCGGCCAAAGTATGGAACCTGTTTGTGAAGTATAGAAAAAAGAGTAGGAGGAGGAGAGTAGATATGTACCGGTTGCATCTTGTGCATAAAGTTCCAAACCATACCCCAGCCCTTTATATCCATCTAATCCTCTGTTAATAAGTGTTGATAAAGCAGGGAAATTTAAGATTTGATTATTAGGTACATTAAAAACGTATGGTACTTTGGTTTCATCAAAATCTGTAATTACCGGGGTTTGATAAATTACAGGTACATTAAAACTTGGACCCGTAAAAGTGTAATTTACATTGCTTGTTGCCAATTTAACAACCGCCCAAACTTTAGCGTGATTAAAATTATGGCTGATATTTTCGTTGTTTGTTATCCCTGTGATAGAAAGTTGTTGGATAACCCGGTCTAAGACTTTTACCTGGCGGCTTGTAATAGATTTTTCTCCGTCTTTATTAAAAGCAGTTAAGGTTAAAGTATATGTGCCTGATTTTGTGTAATTTATCCCAATGTCTTTTGTTGTTTTAATACTGTCATTACCTAAGTTCCATGAATAAGAATCTGCATCAGTAGAATAATTAATGACAGAATAGGTATCATAAGTAGCAATAGTAATTGTTTTATTTGTTGTATCACCAAGTACAGCAAACACAACTTTTGGTACAACTCCTAAATTGGGGTTACGTTCTTTTTTACAAGCCAGCATTAAAATGGTAATGCTAAATAATGCTACAAATAGTTTTTTCATAAAAACGATTGTTAAATTATTGTGGTTAATTACACTTGTAAATACTTGTACTTTAAATTAACTAAAAATAGTTATAATAACTCAGAATAGTATAGGGCTAATAAACTTCTTTTATCAAACAGTATTTTAACATAACAGAAAAAAGCCGGAACTTTCGCTCCGGCTTTCCAATAATCAGACATTAATTTATCGTTATAAAAATAGCATTAACCAGCCATACCTTGCGTACGGTCGTTACCCTGAAAGTCAACCATCCAGCCGGGATATTCTTTTGGCAGTGCACTTATTTCATCAATCTTTTTCAGTTCATCTGCATTTAAAGTTAATTCAGTTGAATGCAAGTTTGATTGTAATTGTTCCGGGTTTTTGGCGCCGATAATGGTACTGGTTACGCCCGGTTGCTGACGCACCCAAGCCAATGCAATTTCTGCAGCTTTAACATCATATTGCTGTCCGATTTCGTTCAGCACATCTATAATATCATAAGCTTTATCTTTGTTAATCGGTGGAAAATCAAAACTATCGCGACGGGAGTTTCCTGCTTTTTCGTTTTCACGGGTGTATTTGCCGGAAAGGAAACCGCCAGCCAGCGGGCTCCATGGCATTACGCCAATGTTTTCAGCTTTGGCCAAAGGCAAAATTTCGCGTTCAATATCTCTGCCGGAAAGGGAATAGAAATATTGCATTCCTACAAACTTGTTCCAGCCGTGCTTTTCGGCAATGCCTAAACCTTTCATTACCATCCAGGCCGGCCAGTTGCATACGGCTACATAACGCACTTTTCCGGTGAGTACAATATCGTTTAGCGAACGCATGATTTCTTCAATCGGCGTGTACAAATCCACACCGTGAACATATAAAATATCAATATGATCCACTTGTAAACGTTGCAAACTTTCATTCACTGATTCAAAAATATGGTAACGAGACAAGCCGATATCGTTTTTGCCTTCGCTCATTTTACCGCGTACTTTGGTTGCAATCACCAAATCGTTTCGGCTCAAACCCAAATCTTTAATGGATTGTCCCAATAACTTTTCTGATTGTCCGAAAGAATAAACGTTAGCCGTATCAATAAAATTGATTCCGGCATCAACTACTGATTTCATTAAATCGTTGGCGCCGCTTTGTTCTACGCCGCCGATAGCTGCCCATCTGCCGTTGGAACCAAAAGTCATGGTTCCGAAGCAGATTTCGGATACCAGTAAACCTGTGTTGCTTAAAAAATTATATTTCATGATGCTGTTTTTATCAATGTAAATGTTTAACCGCTTGCTGCTTTGTTTTGTTCTTTAATTTTGGCTGATTTGACTTAACTCTGCATAAAACCTCTGTTACAAATTGCTGTTTATCACTTCATGCAGCAACTTCGAAGAACTTTAGATAAAATTGGCCGTGATCCTGAGATTACTGCAAAATCTGTTGGCTTGAAATATGTTAATGATTCTTCTCCGGGATATAGCCGCGTAAAAAACGGCGATGAATACCAATTTTTAGACGATAAAAACAGCATCATTACTGATGAAGAAATGTTGGAGCGTTTCCATAAAATGGTGATTCCGCCGGCTTATACAGATGTTTGGATTTGCAAGCAGGAAAATGGCCATTTACAGTTTACTGGTTTGGATGCAAAGGGCAGGAAGCAGTATCGTTACCATGCCGATTGGAACAAAATCCGCAACCAGTCCAAATATCACCGCATGGAAGTTTTCGCCAGCCATATTCCGAAAATAAGGGAACAGATTGATGCTGATTTATCACGTAAAAACCTGGATAAGCAAAAAGTATTGGCACTGGTGGTTCGGGTGATGGAACTGACGCATATTCGCATCGGCAATGAAAACTACCGGGAATTATATGGTTCGTATGGGTTAACCACGCTGCAGGACGAACATGTGCAAATAAAAGGCGGCACGGTTAAATTTGGTTTTAAAGGTAAAAAAGGCGTTTACCACGATTTAAAACTGGAAAGTAAAAAGCTGGCCAAGCTGATCAAACAATGTCAGGATATTCCGGGCCAGGAATTGTTTCAGTATTATGATGAAAACGGCGATCCGCATGATATTACCAGCGGCGATGTCAATTCCTATTTAAAAGAAATTACCGGCGAAGATTTTACGGCAAAAGATTTTAGAACCTGGAGCGGCAGCGTGCACGCGCTATATGCTTTTAAAGCGGCTGGTGGTTTCAATACTGTTACAGAATGCAAAAAAAACATCACCAAGGTTTTGGATGATGTGGCTTTCAATCTGGGCAACACGCGCACGGTTTGCAAAAAGTATTACGTGCATCCCACATTAATCAAAAGCTATGAAGAAGGCCGGATTGATCGTTACCTCGAACAAATTACCGAAGATAAACCACTTTCGGTTCCGGGATTGAATCAAGCTGAAAAAGTTTTGCTGGAAATGATTGGGAAAGAGAAGATTGCAGAAGCTTTATGAAATTTGTATGGTAAAAACAGTATCAATGCTTCTTTTAGTACCTAAAATCTTGTGTTTACAATTCCTTAACAAATAATTAACATTGCAGTAAAACATATATAAGTTCTAACTACAATGGAAATACTAAATAAGCTATTTGGTGAAGGAAAAGATTTGAATACTTTACAAATGAGTAGCCGGGCATTGGTAATTTATCTGATTGCCTTGCTGCTCATTCGTATTGCCGGAAGGCGTACTTTTGGTAAAAAAACAGCTTTTGATAACACCATAACCATTTTGCTTGGTGCAGTTTTAAGTCGTGCTGTTGTTGGTGCTTCTCCTTTTTTGCCAACTATTATTTGTTCTCTGTTGTTAGTTTTGGTTCATCGTGCCATTGCCTGGTATAGCATGTATAACCAGAAATTTGAAAATTGGGTAAAAGGAAGATCATACGTTTTATATGAGCATGATGAGATCAACAGGGAAAATATGAACAGCGGTTTAATGAGTAAAGGTGACTTGCAAAGTGATATCCGTATTAAAGGACAAGCTTCATCGCTGGCAGATGTTGACGAAATTTATTTAGAAACCAGCGGCGAAATAAGTATTGTAAAAAAGGAAAAAAAGTAATTTTTAAGCCAGCTTAAATTTATATCGGTAAAAACAGCAAAGGCCAGAACGATTATCTGGCCTTTGCTGTTTAGAAAAGAAATTTAGGATTCTTTCGGTGGCGTTCCGCGGAAAGTATCCAGTTTTTCAATCCGCTCCAGTTGCACCGGTTTATTGGTTCGGGCAGATTCATAAATCGCTTCCATAATCTTCTGATCCTGCAAACCTTCTTCACCAGGTGTGTATGGCGTTTTATTTTCAATCACACATTCCGAAAAGTGATCCATTTCCAAGGCAAACTGATCTTTCTCTGTTAATTTCGGGTTCATTTTATTTTCTACTTTTCCTTCTGCATGGCTGGCTTCGGGCATCAGGCCTTTGTAATCAAAAGCCGGATCCATACCAAACCAGCCGCCATTATCCGCATAGCAACGGTAATGTTTGGAGTTATGCGCGCCGTAACTACAGGTATTATTGGCAACAGCACCGCTTGGAAAATACATCTGAAACATCACCATTTCTTCTACTTCTGTAAAACGCGGATCGTTTGGTGTGGTATAAGTAGAAGCATTTACCATATACGGCTCTTCACCAAGCAGATACCGATTGGTATTGATATCGTATAAACCAATATCCGGCAACGAACCGCCGCCAGACAGTGCTTTATGTAAGCGCCATTGCTTCGGGTCGCCGATGTTTTGCACATTGGTTGAAGTAATTACTTTTACCTTGCCGAACTTCTTTTGCCTTGCAAAATCCTTTATCTGCTTGTTGTTCGGTTCATACTGGATCCGGTAAGCAATCATCAGTTTTTTGCCAGCCTTTTTGCAGGCATCAATCATGCGTTCGGCAGCTTTGGAAGAAGTTGTCATTGGCTTTTCACACAGTACATGCTTGCCAGCTTTTGCTGCACGGATTACAAATTCTTCGTGCATTGCATTTGGCAACACAATATAAACCGCATCAATTTCAGGGTTATTTTTAATGTTGTCAAAATTCTGGTAGTTGTAAATGTTTTTCTGCGGAACATCGTACTGCATAGCCACTTTTTTGGCTTTCTCTGCATCACCACTTACCAAAGCAACAACTTTCGAATTTTTACAGGAACCAAAAGCAGGCATAATTGTCTCCAAAGTCAGTTCGCCAATACCCACAACAGCATAGCCAACGCGTTTGTCTTTTGGCAAAATAGATGGATAGGAGCTTTTATCACCTTCGCTTTTAGCATGTTGCGTAGGCACTTCTACTTTAATTGCGGCAGACATTGGGCCGGGGTTGCCTGCGCTACTGCTCAAATTTTCTGCGCTGGCAGTGCTGGCCGAAGCAATGCCGCCAACCACTGTAGCAGCAATCAGGCTTTTTCCTGCACTTTCTATAAATTGCCGTCGGCCGTAAGCTTTTTGGGTTGAAATCACTGGTACTATTTCTTCAAAATCCATTTTTAGTTTTATTAAATGTTAATTAATGAGCTGTTTCAATTTAAAAAACTGTTTGGCAGTGGTTTAGTTTCTGCTTAGTTCATTTTTTTGCCGATAAAAGAAGTATCCTGATTAAGATTGATTCCTGAAATTTTAAATCAGTTTGCGGGATTATCTTAACTTCGTGCAAATGCAAACCTTCGACCTGAGCTTTCTGCGGTTTACTTTTTTTGATGTGCTGGATGTGGTGCTGGTAGCCATCATCATTTTCCAGATTTACAACTTGATCCGCGGCACCATTGCTGCCAATATTTTTATCGGTCTGGCTATTATCTGCGCTTTATATTTTGTGGTGAAAGCCCTGAATATGCATCTGCTTACCGGCATTCTGGAAAATTTTATCAATGTGGGAATTTTAGCTCTGATTGTAGTTTTTCAGCAGGAAATCCGCAGGTTTTTACTCTTGGTTGGCCGTAACGCTTCCCTCCAAAGAAACAAAGCCTGGTGGAAATATTTTTTTGGCCGTACCGAAGAAGAAAAGAACAACCTCGTGCGCATTAAACCTATCATCGATGCCTGTAAAACCATGCAGCAAAGCCGTACCGGCGCACTGATTGTTTTTGCAAAGTATTATGATGAGGAGTTTTTTCATAACAGTTGCGAGTATGTGGATGCCAAAATTACCAAGCGTTTGCTGGAAAGTATTTTTCAGAAAAATAGTCCGCTGCATGATGGCGCAGTAGTAATCGCCCAAAATAAAATTAAATCCGCCAGCTGCATTTTACCTTTAACCGATAAAACTGATTTGCCGCCACAGTTTGGTTTGCGCCACCGTGCTGGCATCGGGATTTCTGAAGCCAGTGATGCCACAGCCTTGATCGTCTCCGAAGAAACCGGAGAAATTGCCTACGCCAAGCAGGGAAAAGTGAAGATGAACCTCACATTTATAGAACTGGAAAAACTGCTGAACAAAGATTTTAACTGATAAAAACAGCATCGTCCTCAACCTAAATTTTTACAAACACACATGATTATTTTAATTCAGTGCAAAGACCAGGTTGGCCTGGTGGCTGCCATTTCGGGTATTTTGGTGAAGGAAAAACTGAATATTGTTTCGATGAACGAGCATGTGGACCAGGCAGAAAACCGGTTTTATATGCGCCTGGATGTGGAGCAAGCCACGGATGTAACAGTGCTGGAAAACCGCATAAAAAATATTTTGCCCGAAGATGCCATTATCAGCATCAATCCAAATCCGCAGAAAAAAATTGTGATTTTGGTGACTAAAGAATACCATTGCCTGGCAGACATTCTGATCCGCAATTTCTTCGGAACGCTGGGCGCAACGGTGCAGGCTGTGATTGGCAGTTACGATAACCTGCAAAATATTTGTGAGCGTTTCGATGTACCTTTCTATTCGGTTCTGTACAATTCTTCCCTGCCAAAAGAAGCATCGGAACAAAAAATAATTAATCTAATCAATCAGTTTCAGCCGGATTATATTGTGCTGGCAAAATTTATGCGGATTTTATCGCCGAATTTCGTTTCCCGGTTTCCGCAGCAATTAATCAATATCCATCATTCATTTTTGCCTGCTTTTATCGGTGCCAACCCCTATCGCCAGGCGTTTGAAAGAGGAGTAAAGCTGATTGGCGCTACAGCACATTTCGTAACGAACGAATTGGATGAAGGCCCGATTATTACACAGCAAATTATTCCAGTAAACCATTCGCATTCCGCTGCGGATATGATGAAAGCCGGGCAGGAAATTGAAACTGCCGTTTTAGCTAAAGCATTGCGGCTGATTTTTGATGACCGCGTTTTTGTATATCGAAATAAAACCGTTGTGTTTGAATAAGCGCGAAAAATTAACTTATTACTGTTGCCAATGCAGCATGTTTTTTAAGTAACATAAACATTTGATGGGGTTCAAATGGTTTAGAAATGAAATCTGTAAAACCAAGTGACATAAGTTCTGCAAGCATTTCCTGATCCATTAAAGATGCCGTGAATGCGATGACCGGAATGGTTGGATACATTTCTTTCACTTTTGTAATTGCTGTAAAACCATTCATGACCGGCATTTCCAAATCCATCAATATTAAAGCGTAATCCGCGCCTTGTTCTAAAATGTCCAACGCTTCTTTACCATTATAAGCACAGGTAATAGCTGCTTTATAGCCAGTTAAAATTTTCTTGGCAATCATCATATTGATCTTGTTGTCTTCGGCGATCAAAATGTTGAAACCTGATAAATCTTCTATTTCCGGCTGGTTGTTTAATAATGGTAAATGCTGTTTGGCAGCAAGATTAAAATTAATGGTAAAACTAAAAGTGCTCCCTTTTCCTTTTTCGCTTGTCAGATTCAACGAACTGTCCATCAGTTCTAATAGTCGGAGGCAAATGGAAAGGCCTAAACCTGTGCCGGTGTATTTTCGTGTACTGGCATCATAAACCTGCCAGAAACTTTCAAAAATTTTACTTTGATCTTCTTTTGCAATTCCAAGGCCGGTATCTTCTACCGTAAATTTGGCGGTAAGCTCCGTATCATTTTTGTCTTTACAAAGTACGCTTAGTTTCACAAATCCTTTTTCTGTAAACTTTAAAGCATTAGATAAAAGGTTATTCAGAATTTGAATAATACGTACATCATCGCCCCAAATCAGCTCATTCAGTTCAGGTGCTACATCCAGTATCAGCTGCAGGTTTTTTTCTTCAAAACTGTTTTGAAATGGCAGTATGGCATTCGTAATTAAATGCTGTAAATTTATTTCTACTAAATGTACTTCCAGTTTTCCTGCTTCTATCTTGTTAAAATCAAGAATATCGTTTACCAGGTTTAACATATGCTTGGAGCAATATTTTAAAATCCGGTAATATTCATTATCTTCTGACAGATAATTTTCTTCTTTTAATAAATTAACTGCACCCAAAACACCATTTAAAGGAGTTCTTAATTCATGTCCCATAGTAGAAAGGAACCTGGTTCGAGAGGAAATGGTATTATTTTTTTGTTCGATCAGATCTTCAAAATTTAGTTTTTGAGAACGGATAAAAGTAGCAGCAAACCACCCTGTCATAAATATGGAAGAGATCGCATTACACAAATATATTTTTGCTCCGGCTGCATGCGGAACAGGTTCTATGGCAGAAGTATATAAGCCGAGGAAAAGGCAAATCAGAAAGGATATAATTGTTATTATAAAATTGAACAAAAGCGTCTTATAATGAGATTTTTCAAAATCTATGATCACCGGGATACCAATAAGCAAAGGGAAATAATAAAAACATTGGCCTGATTGCGCCCCTTCTACTATTACACTTATTATCAAATGTGCGCTTACAATCACTAAAAAATAATACTCTATTTTATTTAGAATGCCTGCCCTTTTTAATAGTATCACAGCTCCTAAGCTAAAACAGAACAGGGCAGTAGATATCCAAGATTTAGTAAGGTTTAAAGAGTAATAAACGACTGACAAAACAAGCCCGGCAATACAAGCTATGGAATAAATAATGTATACCCTCTTAGAGACGTTCCTTAAATCAAATACCGACAGTAAGGAAGCTTTTGTTATTAAAGGCATGGTTGTTTTTACGAATCTGCCACTTATTAGTTTCAAAGCTTAGCTTCCGAAGTAAGATCAATTTCGCTATGTTTAGCAAGTTTCCATGCAGGTTATCAAAAATTTAATGTGTTAAATATCGTTACTTTTGAATAGTAGGATCTGAATTTTTCCCGCAGTGATTTACAAGCCATCATTTTTCAAATGGCACAATACTTCCACGCATCACAACATGCACCATCGTTTGGTAAAATGCAATTATGGTTTGTATTTTAATATTTGAGACAAGCGGATGGAAACCGATTACGCTAAGTATGAGCAGGATTTTGAGGAAGTTGTTTCTTAGCAAAAACCTGAAAAAGAAACTTCAGTTTTATCGGCATAAAAACAGTATGCCTGAAATTAAGGATGGCTTATTGCTGTTGATGAATCCGGTTTAATAACTGGCGGCAAATGTTTAATCGGCATAGTATAAACTACCGTTCCATCGGGATGCACAACCGGCATGTTCCATTTACCAACTGGTTTCATAATTGGCATTCTATCCAGAGAAGCAATTAAATTATTTGGAGCCGTGCTTCTTTTAGGAGCAAATAATGCACTGACATCATTCTTTTGTTTAACAGTAAGCCTCAAGTTGGTATCAGCCAAAGGGTAGGGGTTTGGAAATTTAAATTTTTCTATGGGTTTGATGGTAGATTTTTGCTGTGCCTTCAACCCAAAAGCCATCCCAAAAAGAATAATGAAGAAAAAGAACTTTTTCATGATGTGTTTTTTTGATCTAATGCTAATTTATAAAAAATAGTTTTGAAAATGAGCTACTTATACTAAAAAAGAGCATCCCGGTTTTCAGGATGCTCTTTTTATGCCGATAAAAACAGTATCGTTTATTTGGCAGCTTTTATTTCATCAATTGCTTTCGAGATGTAATCTGCCTGCGCATTTAACTGGTTTTTTAAACTTCCGTCAGCCGTTTTAGCCTGATTTTGCTTTTGTGTTTCCAGTTGGTTAAGCATAGACATTACCGGTTGATCGATGCCAAATTGTTTGTATTTAACGGCAAAGCTTTTAAAAGCATCAACCCGGGAATTTACTTTTTGCGTATCATTTATTTTCCCTAGCATGGCAACGTAACCCTGTTGCATTGTATTAAATTTTACCTGCGGCGTGCCTTGGTCAAAAGCCTTACTTACAAACGGCAGCTCCGTTTCCGAACCTTGCGAAGCATAAACAGATACCATCGCCTGTGTTAAGGCACCTTTATTGTCTTTTTCAAAACCTTTTGCCAGCTTTAAAGCATCATCCGGATTTTGAGCAGCCAGCGCATTTAAAGATGCACCTTCTACCGCGTACGACTGACTGTTGATTGCATTTTTGAAAAGAGGCAAATCGGCAGGGTTTTTCATTTTACCCAAAGCCAAAATTGCAGCTGATTTTACCGTATTATTTTGATCGTTTTGAGCAATGTTTGTCAATACTGGCAACGCAGCCTGTTTAATTTCATCACTGCTGAGGTTGATGTTCCGGATCGCCAAAGTGCGCAAACCATAATATTTGTCTTTCAGCGCGGCCAGCATAACTTTTCTCGCTCCGGCATCACCTTGTTTGCCTGTTAAAGCAAGCATCGCTTCAAAACGATCCAAATACAATGGCGCGTTAAAATATTGGAACACAAACTCATCCGAAGTTTTATTGTCGGTTTTTTTGGCGAGGAGCACTTTATCGCCATCTACATTTACCAGATTTGGTTTGGAAGCTACTTTAAAAGTCAAGGTATCGCTTTTATCTTTCATCCAAACTTGATGCCGCTCCATTTTTCCGCCGGCATAAATATCAATCGCCATCGGCAGCGTAAAAGCTTGTCCTTCCTGCGTTTGAGTTAGATAAACAGACTGTGTTTTGCTGGCTTCGTCCCAATGATAATTAATGGTCAGATCCGGGTTGCCAGAACCATAGTACCACTGATTAAAGAACCAGTTTAAATCCTGACCACTCACTTTTTCCATCGCTAAACGAAGCTGCTGCGCTTCGCCATTGCCCAGCGCATTCTGGCGGAGGTACAAATTTAACCCGCTAAAAAAAGCATCTTCGCCTAAATAATTGCGCAGCATATTTAAAATGCAGCCGCCTTTTTGGTAGGTAACCACATCAAACATATCTTCCTTATCAGCATAATGAAACCGCACCAGGTTTTTGGTTTGTGCATCTTTTGAGTTAAGGTAAGATTGCAGATTTTCGTAAATGTGCGCGCCGCCTTCATCTTTTCCGTAGCGGTGTTCGGCCCAGAGTGTTTCGCTAAAATCAGCAAAAGATTCATTCACCGTTAAATTGCTCCAGCTTTCGCAGGTAACATAATCGCCAAACCACTGGTGGAAAAGTTCGTGTGCAATCGTGCTTTCGCCAGCGCTGTAATTATCGTCCAGCATTTCCCGTGCTGTTTTTTGCACGTATTCGCCGTGTAAAGTCGCTGTCGTATTTTCCATCGCACCGCTAACGTAATCGCGGACTACAATCTGACTGTATTTGTTCCACGGAAAATCAACACCTAATTTCTGCGAATAAAAACCGATCAGCTCCGGCGTAAAACCAAAAATTTGCCTGGCAAAAGGAGCATAAGCAGGTTCCAGATAATAATTTACCTCTTTATTTTTCCATTTATCCTTATAAATTTTGAAATCACCAACCGCCATCATAAAAAGGTAAGGTGCGTTTGGTTTATCCATTTTCCAGGTATCGGTACGCAAACCATTTCCGGCAGGTTTTTGGGAGATCAGTTTTCCGTTAGAAAGTGTAACGTATTTTGCCGGAACCGTCATGCTGATTTCTTCCAGCGTTTTCTGATCCGGTTTATCAATTGTAGGGAACCATGCCGATGAACTTTCGGTTTCGCCCTGTGTCCAGATCTGGATCGGTTTGGTTTTATCCGCACCATCCGAATTGATAAAATACAAACCTTTGGCGTCACTTATTGCCGTGCTGCCCATTGCTTTCAACTTGTCTGGCTTCGCCGTGTAGCTTAAATAAAGTGTATAATTTTCTGCGGAAGTATAATTTTTATCAAGCTTAATTTTCAGCTTCAAACTATCATACGAAAACTTCAGCGCCACATTTTTACCATTTTTTACTACTGAAATTTGGTTGATGTCCATTCCTTTAGCATCCAAACTAAGCGAATCTGTGGCGTAAAAATGAGGTTTCAATGTAACCCATTCTTTGCCGTACAAATAATGTTTGCCATAATCAAAGCGGACATCCAATTTGGTATTTACCAGATCGTTAATTTTAGTTGGCGTAGCGCGGTAAATTTTTAAAGCCGGATTCTCAGGTTGTGTTTGGGCGGAAGCATTAAGAAAAATAAAATTTGCAGAAAGAAAAAATGCAGCGAAAGCCGTTTTTTTAAATGGGGATATTTTCATAATTAAACAATAAGCAGTTAAAATTAGATTTTATTGCTTAAAAAAAGACAAAAAAAATCCGGCGAACGTTATTCACCGGATTTTATATCGATAAAAACAGTATTAGCAATACTGATCAAAAGCACCAGCCAAGTTATCAGCAATCATTTGCGCCGGGCGGCCTTCAATCTGGCGGCGTTCTATAATATGCACTAATTTTCCATCCTTAAACAAAGCCATAGAAGGTGAGGACGGCGGATAAGGCAACATGTAATCACGTGCAGCGTTTACAGCATCCGTTTCCATGCCGGCAAAAACCGTTACAAAACGATCAGGAACTTTGCCGTTTTTCGTTACCATTTTAGCAGCCGGGCGCGCATTGGCAGCTGCACAACCACAAACCGAATTAACCATTACAAACGTGGTTCCTTCTGTTTCGATAGCGTTTTTTACTTCTTCGGCATTTTTTAATTCCTGAAAACCAACTTTGGTTAAATCTTCCCGCATCGGGGCAACTAAATATTCTGGATACATGGCACTTTTCTTTTAAAACTCCTGCTAAATTAATCAATCTGTTTTACACGTACTCTTCTGATTAAAATATTAACATTGAACTGACAACGTTATACAGCCATTTTCGGAGAGTAAAATTTTTTATAACTACTTTTGCATGATAAAAGAAGCATTATGTCATTAGTAGAAACTTACACTCCCTACAAAGTAAAAGATATTAATCTGGCCGAATGGGGCCGCAAAGAAATTAGCCTGGCCGAAGCAGAAATGCCGGGTTTAATGGCTTTGCGTCAGGAATACGGTGCATCAAAACCGCTGAAGGGCGCACGGATTGCCGGTTGTTTGCACATGACCATTCAGACAGCAGTTTTGATTGAAACGCTGATTGAATTGGGCGCAGAAGTTACCTGGTCATCCTGCAATATTTTTTCCACCCAAGATCACGCAGCAGCGGCAATTGCGGCTGCCGGAATTTCAGTTTATGCCTGGAAAGGAATGAACGAAGAAGAATTTGAATGGTGCATTGAGCAAACGTTGCATTTTGGTGAAAACCAGGAGCCTTTGAACATGATTTTGGATGATGGCGGCGATTTGACTAATTTGGTTTTGGATAAATATCCGGAACTGGTTGCAGCCATTAAAGGTTTATCTGAAGAAACCACCACCGGTGTACACCGGTTGTACGAACGTGTGAAAAATGGCACGTTGCCAATTCCTGCCATCAACGTAAATGATTCGGTTACGAAATCCAAGTTTGATAATAAATACGGTTGCCGCGAGTCTTTGGTTGATGCCATTCGCCGTGCAACTGACGTAATGATGGCCGGGAAAGTAGCTGTAGTTTGCGGTTATGGTGATGTTGGAAAAGGTTCTGCGGACTCTTTGCGCAATGCCGGTGTTCGGGTAATTGTTACCGAGATTGACCCGATTTGTGCATTGCAAGCTGCCATGGAAGGTTTTGAAGTGAAGAAACTGGCAACCGCCATAAAAGAAGCTGATATTGTAGTTACCGCAACCGGAAATTGCAATATTGTACGCGAAGAACATTTCCGTGCTTTAAAAGATAAAGCAATTGTTTGCAACATCGGCCATTTTGATAATGAGATTGATATGGCTTGGTTGAACGGAACTTATGGTCATTCCAAAATTGAAATTAAGCCACAAGTTGATAAATATACCATCGAAGGTAAAGATGTAATTGTACTGGCAGAAGGCCGTTTGGTAAATTTGGGTTGTGCAACCGGGCATCCAAGTTTCGTGATGAGTGCTTCTTTTACCAATCAAACTTTGGCACAATTGGAACTTTGGATGAATACCGACAAGTATGAAAACAAAGTTTATACTTTACCAAAAACTTTGGATGAAAAAGTTGCAAGATTGCATTTGGCTAAAATTGGTGTTGAATTGGAACAACTGGATAAAGCACAAGCTGAATATATCGGCGTGAGTGTTGATGGTCCGTTTAAAGCGGATTATTACAGATATTAAATTTTTTAATTATTAAACAGAAAAGCCACTTTTATAAAGTGGCTTTTCTGTTTAATATAACAATACTTTTTTTATGATTAAAAAACTTACTTTCCTGATACTTCTTTTATCGTGCAATTTTGTGTTTAATGTTGCTGCCCAAGATCTCCCGAAAACAGAAAAACTAATCAAGCAACGATACAATCTTTTCCACCCGACACCGAAAGATTCGTTGCGGGAAATGGATCCTGATCGGCCAAATATTACTGAATCGCCTTACACGGTTGATGCCGGGCACATCCAATATGAAGCCGATTTTTTGCGTTATCAATATAAAACAACAGATGAAAGCCGCGAACGTGCTTTGCTTTACAATTATTTCAACGTTAAACTTGGACTGACAAATAGTTTGGCGGTGCAGTTGCTGGTGCAAACTTATGCGCATCAAAGTACGCTTCAGTTGGATACTAAAGACAAAACAAGTGACGGTGGTTTTGGTGATTTAACACTTCGTTTAAAAAAGAATTTTTTAGGTAATGATGGTAATATTTCATTGGCTGTCATTCCATATTTAACTTTTCCAACCAATCATTATGACGGTAATTCCAAGTATGAAGGCGGGATTATTGTTCCGATTATGTTCAAATTAAAAAACGACTGGCAGCTAAGTGTACAAGTAGAAGGCGACCGCTTGAAAGATGATGAAGGAGATGGAATGCACAACGAACTATTGCAAGCTGTTAATATTACTCATCCAATTTTCACTAAAAAATTAAATGCTTTTTTGGAAACTTACTATGAATACAATTTAAATGCGCACAATATTAACAATTACTTGGATGCTGCTTTGCAATACGGCATATCCAAGTCTGTCATGTTTGATATTGGCTTTAATTATGGTATCCAAAAAGCTGCCGATCATGCTTTTTTTGCGGGTATTGCGTTTCGAATTTAATTAGTGGTATTCTTCATCCAAACTTTCGCGCAAGTCATACAACAACCACTGTTTTTGCACAACATTTTTTTGTTCTGATTTTAATAAACTGATAAAATCATTTACACCAATCGGCTCGTTGCCGTTGCCATGAATCAGTACGATGCTTCCTGGCAATGCGCGTTGTCCTTTGGCCAGCCAGGCATCGCTGCCAATCGGAATTAAACCAAAACCAGTGATTTCGTACAATAATTTCGCATCAGAAACCAATCCCGGAAACCGGAAAAATACTGAAGGCAACAAGCCGTTCTGCAACATGGCCTGTTCGGTTTCCAGCACTTCATAATTTATATTGGTGCCCGGTTCCAGCAAAAAGTTTTCTTTCAGTGGTTTTTTCGGATCAACACGGTGATTGTACGTATGGTTGATCCAGGTGATGAAAATATGTCCGTCCAATTCCTGATTTTTGAGCCAGTTCAAATCCGCCTGATGGTCTTTCATCCACAAACCCGAAACCGAAATGGCCACCGGCGGATGCGGTTCTACTTTGCTGAATTCCTGAAAAACATCCGTAAAAATTCGCCGGTCAAGCACTTTATGCGACGGACAAAGATCGATCGTTAAACTGATGCCAGCTTCCTTCGGCATTCCCTGCACAATTCCCGCATCCTGAATGGTAACAGATTGTTTTTCGGCAGCCGTTAAAGCGTTGGTGTAAGCTGTATTGCTGAAAGTTTGTCGTGCTTCGGCAAGCGTTGTTGGTTTAAGCTGATATAAATTGGCTTCATTAACTTTAGTATTTAAGGTACGCGGTTCTACCAGCAAAAGCCAGGTTTTGCCGGCATCTTCAAAACGGCGGATAGCCAGCCAGTTTTCCGTATTTCTTCTGGCAGAAGCATAATAAGTTTCGTAGTTGTGTATGGCTTTAAAAGTTGGCGTTTGGGCTGATGCTTCTTTTATCGGTATAAAAAGAGTGAGCAAGAGGAGAAGTTTTAGTTTGAATAACATAAAGTTTAGTAATAGAATTATTTTGAACGCAAAAGCGCAAGAAGTGGTTCTGTCAAAATAATAATATGTGTACTTAATAAATTAACTTAGTAGCTATAAAACATCAAATGAAAATATTTATAAGCTGGTCAGGAAATACGAGTAAAGAAGTAGCAGAATATTTGAGAACATGGATTGAACAAATTATTCAAGCCGCTGAGCCTTGGATTTCTGTAGAAATTAATAAAGGTAAAAGGTGGAATCAAGAAATTAGTTTAAAACTTGAAGAATCCAAAATTGGCATATTTTGTATTACTAAAGAAAATTTAAATGCTCCTTGGATATTATTTGAGGCAGGAGCAATCTCAAAGTCTCATGATTCATTTGTTTGTACTTTCTTGATCGATTTACAACCAACCGATTTGATAGGACCTTTATCTTTATTTCAAGCAACAAAATTTAATAAAGAAGATGTATTTAAACTTTTAACAACTATAAATCAATCTATAGCCAAATATGGAGGAAGATCATTAAGCATAGAAACTTTAAAGTCACTTTTTGAAAAATTTTATCCTGAACTTGAAATCAAAATAAAGCAAATATTATCTATAATAAAGAGTGATGATACTCAAGAAATTAGAACTGATAGGGAATTATTAGAAGAATCGATACAAATATTGAGAAGTTTTAAATTAGTGAAATCTGATTCTACCATTGAAAAAGAAGCAAAGGAATTATTAGATTTTTACGCTAAGAAATATGCGAAAATGGTACAAGGACTTAATTATGATGAGGTTGGGAATGATTTGCATATTGATGATTTTATGAAATATATACATGACAATCCATTACTTCTTAAATTTTTTGGAGGGAAAGATGGACTAAAAAGTTATATTTCTATTGAATATGATGATCTCCCATTTTAAAGGTACTTTTTGTATATAATTTTTATTCCGACAAAACATCTTCTTCAAATCTCTACTTTTACCGGCATGGCGCATTTATCCGTTAACATCAATAAAATAGCTACGTTGCGCAATTCGCGCGGTGGCAATAATCCTGATCTGGTAAAAGTAGCGCTCGATTGCGAACGTTTCGGTGCTGAAGGAATTACGGTGCATCCGCGGCCAGACGAGCGGCATATTCGTTACCAGGATGTGTTCGACCTGAAAAAAGTAATTGCTACCGAGTTTAATATTGAAGGCAATTGCCAAGAACAAAAATTTGTTGATCTGGTGCTGGCCAACCAGCCGGCACAGGTTACTCTGGTTCCGGATGTTTTAGGTCAGATTACTTCCAATCATGGTTGGGATACGATTAAAAACCAGGATTACCTGAAAGAAATTATTGCTGTTTTTAAGGCACAAAATATCCGGGTTTCTCTTTTTGTTGATCCTGATGTAAAAATGGTGGAAGCTGCTGCAACTACCGGAACTGATCGGATTGAACTTTATACCGAAGCTTATGCCTCCAACTTTCATCAAAATAAAGAACAAGCGATTGCGCCTTACATAAAAGCTGCCGAAAAAGCAGTTGAATTAGGTTTAGGTTTAAATGCCGGTCACGATCTGGATCTGCATAACTTAAAATATTTTGCTCAAAATATTCCCGGTTTACTGGAAGTGAGTATTGGTCATGCGTTAATTGCTGATGCTTTGTATCTGGGGTTGGAAAATACGATACAAATGTATTTACGCTGTTTGGCTTGATCTTTCCAGCCAAACATGAACTAAAAAAGTATACAGCCGAGTTTTTAGCCACTTTCGGCTTAATGTTTTTTGGAACCGGAACGGTTGTAGTTAGCCAGGAAATTCCGGGTTTGCTTTTTAATGGTAGCGGCGCTTTGGCTTTTGGGTTGATTGTTACGCTGATGATTTACGCTTTCGGTAAAATTTCCGGAGCCAACATGAATCCGGTGGTTTCTTTTGCCTTTGCCTGGCTCAAAATGCACTCGTATCGGGATGCTTTGTTTTACACCATTTTCCAGGCGGCCGGGGCGCTCAGTGCTTCTTTTACCTTGCATTTTTTGTTTCCGCAGAATAAATATTTAGGTGGTACTTTGCCTGCCGGAAGTGAACTGCAATCGTTCGTGCTCGAAATTTTGCTTACTTTTTTATTGATATTGGTCGTACTGCTGTTGTCGGAAGCATCATCCAAAATCAAATCTTTTTCTGCGATTTTGATTGGTTTGGTGGTTGGGTTGGAAGCATATTTTGCCGGCCCGATCAGCGGTGCTTCCATGAATCCGGTTCGGTCGCTTGCGCCAGCAATTGTTTCCGGTCAGCTGCAGCATTTATGGATTTATCTTCTTGCTCCTTTTATCGGTGCTTTTTTGGCGGCATTTGTGTGGAAATTCAAGCTGAAATCAAAATAATCAGGTTTTCTGCGGAGCGGATTTCTCCCGAATTACAAAAAAAAGTATAATAAAAACAGCATCATAAATGTTTGTGTAATTATGCTGTAACGATTGCCGGAAATATTGATCCTGAAAAGTCAAAAGCATACCTTTGCGCCTTCATTTCATCCAGCTACATGAAGTTAAATATCGATTACCAGGAAAAATTTCAACACCGTCATATCGCGCCCGATCAAACTGAAACCCAGGAAATGCTGAAAAAGCTCGGCGTAACTTCGGTGGATGAACTGATTGATCAAACCGTTCCAGCCACTATCCGCCTAAAAAATCCGCTCAATCTTCCTCCTGCAAAAAGCGAGTTTGATTATTTGAATGATCTTAAAATCACTGCTTCAAAAAATAAAGTTTTTAAATCTTATATCGGTAAAGGTTATTACGATGTAATTGTGCCGGGCGTTATCCAGCGTAATATCCTAGAAAATCCGGGCTGGTACACGCAATATACGCCTTACCAGGCAGAAATTGCGCAAGGCCGTTTGCAGGCTTTGCTGAATTTCCAGACGATGGTGATTGATTTAACCGGAATGGAAATTGCCAATGCATCATTGCTGGATGAAGGAACTGCTGCTGCCGAAGCGATGTTTATGCAATACAGTTTGCGTAAAAATACCAACGCCAGAAAGTTTTTTGTTTCTGAGGAGGTTTTCCCGCAAACGATCGATATTTTAAAAACGCGCTCTCAACCTTTGGATCTGGAACTGGTGATCGGCAATCATCAAACGGCTGATCTGGATGACAATTTTTTTGGTGCAATTGTACAATATCCGGCATCAAACGGTGAAGTTTTTGATTACCGCAGCTTTGCTGATTCTCTCCATGAAAAAAATATAAAACTAACTGTTGTTGCCGATTTAATGAGTTTGGTTTTGCTAACGCCTCCGGGCGAATGGGGCGCAGATGTGGTAGTTGGCACTACGCAACGTTTTGGTATCCCAATGGGTTTTGGTGGCCCGCACGCTGCTTTTTTTGCCACAAAAGATGCTTATAAAAGAAGCATTCCCGGCCGTATCATTGGTGTAACGATTGATAATGCCGGCAATTATGCTTTGCGCATGGCTCTGCAAACCCGCGAGCAGCACATCCGCAGGGATAAAGCAACTTCCAATATTTGTACCGCGCAGGCTTTGCTGGCCATTATGGCTGGAATGTACGCCGCTTATCACGGCTCGAAAGGGTTGATGCTGATTGCCGAACGAATTCATGGTTTAACCGTTTTGCTGTCGGATTCGTTGAAAGCTTTGGGTTACGAGCAGCAAAATCAGGTTTATTTTGATACCGTTACTTTTGAAACCGGTCAGTTAAAAGATAGCATTCATGCAGAAGCATTGAATCAGGAAATGAATTTTTACTACAAAAATTCTCAGGTTTCCATTGCTTTGGATGAAACCACTTCTCCGGAAGACATACAAACAATCGTTCGGGTTTTTGCAAAAGTAAAAGGAAAAACGCTGGCAGACACCAATTTTGAGGCGATAAAAGAAGCATTGCAAACGCCGGTTCCGGTGCAGCTGCAGCGTACTTCAGAATTTTTAAATCATTCAGTTTTCAGCACGCATCATTCGGAACATGAAATGCTGCGTTATATCAAATCACTGGAAGCAAAAGATCTTTCTTTATGCCATTCCATGATTGCTTTAGGTTCCTGCACGATGAAGCTAAATGCAACTACCGAAATGGTGCCGGTTACCTGGGCAGAATTTAGCAAAATGCATCCGTTTGCACCAACTGATCAGGTTGGTGGTTATATGCAGATTTTTGATGAACTGAATAAATGGTTAAGTGAAATTACTGGTTTTGCGGCGATGAGTTTGCAGCCAAACGCTGGGGCACAAGGTGAATACGCAGGTTTGCTGGTGATCCGCGCTTATCATTTAGCTAATGGTGATTCTCATCGTAACATTGCTTTAATTCCTTCTTCGGCTCATGGTACAAATCCTGCTTCGGCAGCAATGGCAGGCATGAAAATCATCGTGGTAAAATGTGATGATAACGGTAATATTGATGTTGCTGATCTGAAAGCAAAAGCAGAACAATACAGTAATGAGCTTTCCTGTTTGATGGTGACTTACCCGTCAACGCATGGTGTTTTTGAAGAATCTATTATTGAAATTTGTAACATCATCCATCAGCATGGCGGCCAGGTTTATATGGATGGTGCCAATATGAATGCGCAGGTTGGGCTAACAAGTCCGGCTACTATTGGTGCGGATGTTTGCCATCTAAATCTGCATAAAACCTTTTGCATTCCGCATGGCGGCGGCGGCCCTGGTATGGGGCCGATTGGTGTGGCCAAACATCTGGTTCAGTTTTTACCAGGACATGCAATGGTGGACATTGAGCAGGAGAAATCTATTCCGGCCGTTTCTGCGGCACCTTGGGGTTCGGCTTCTATTTTGCTGATTTCTCACGCTTATATTGCGATGATGGGCAGCGAAGGTTTAACCAATGCTACACGTTATGCTATTTTAAATGCTAATTATATTAAAGCACGTTTGGAAAAATATTTCCCGGTATTATATGCCGGTGCTAATGGCCGTTGCGCCCACGAAATGATTTTGGATTGCCGTGCTTTCAAAAACTTTGGCATCGAAGTAACTGATATAGCTAAACGTTTGATGGATTACGGTTTCCATGCGCCAACGGTTTCTTTCCCGGTTGCCGGAACGGTGATGGTTGAGCCGACAGAATCAGAACCGAAACACGAACTGGATCGTTTTTGTGATGCAATGATTGCTATCCGCAACGAAATTGAAGATGTTGAAAAAGAAGTTTTAGACAAAATAAATAACCCACTAAAAAATGCACCACATACAGCTGCTGTAATTACTGCAAACGAATGGGCGCATCCATACACGCGGCAAAAAGCAGCTTTTCCACTGCCATATGTTGCGGCTTTTAAATTCTGGCCATCAGTAGGAAGGGTGAATGATACGCATGGCGACCGGACATTAATTTGCACTTGTCCGCCATTAGAAAGCTATGCCTTTGAAGAAAGTTTAACAGAATAAAGAAATTTTGTAAAAAAAATGTAAGGAAATATTATCTGTAACATCCATCAGCTTTAATTATTCGTTTATAATGTTTTTGTTGAATTTAATCGAACTTCTGCACTGTTTATAAAATAAAAAACCAAGAAATTTTATTAACAGTGTTGTTTCAAAAAAGCTATAAAACAGATGAAATTTTATTATGGATGTTCAGAACCTTCATTCGTTAACCTTCGTACAAACCTACATGAGTGTAATTCAGAGGCCTGTTAATATTATGTTGGTTGACGATGATGAAATTAATAATTTCATCACTGTCAAGTTAATCAGAAAGGCATTTCCTGATGCAGTACTAAGTACTTACTTGAACGGAAAGCTGGCGATTGATAAATTGAAAAATCTTTTTCAGGAGAATCCGGAAAAAATACCGGATTATATTCTTTTAGATATCAACATGCCGGTTATGAACGGTTGGGAGTTTTTAGAAGAATATAAAGCATCAAACTTAGATCCCGAAAAAA
The DNA here is from genome assembly GCA_050954285.1 of Janthinobacterium lividum. Classification (GTDB taxonomy): domain Bacteria; phylum Bacteroidota; class Bacteroidia; order Sphingobacteriales; family Sphingobacteriaceae; genus Mucilaginibacter_A. Next base: position 47,829 of record JBPBPL010000017.1, read on the forward strand.
GGATTACTATCTACATCTTGTCGTCTTCAGTTTTCAGTAATGATATTGATAAAGCAAAATCTTATGAGTCTGTTGCCAATTTTATTTCTAAACCACTCAATTTAGATTCGATAAAAGAAGTATTCAGTTTAATGAATTTTCAAAATCATTAAGAGCTTATTTAAATTTTATCATAAAATTAGCAATGCTTCTTTTATGCTTATAAATTCGTTTTTATAACCAGTACTGGGCAGAAGGGTTACAGGAATTTCAATATTTAAGTGATAAAAGAAGTATAGAGAATAAACTCAATAAAGTTTAAACAGATTTTAAGCTTCCACGCTTTTTACACTAAAACCGTTTTGGTTGGTTACTTTACCAATGGCTAAGTTTTTTGCATGATAAAACAAGCATATCCAATTTTCTGCGGCAGCTTGTTTTCCAAATTCCTCCCGCAATTCCATTGCTTTCCGGCCGTCGAAATCATATTTGGCTGCAAATTTCCGGATTAGCTGTTCCGGTTCTGGCAAAACATCTCCACCAAAAAAATAAGTTTGCCCTTTGGATACTACTTTTAAAACCTGATGAAACTGGCAATGGCCACCGGTAAGTTCATAAGTAATGCCTTCTTTTAACGTTCCGCTGCCTTCTACCAAAGTAACCTGAGCAGATCGTTGTAAAATTTCAAAAATAGGTTCTTTATAAGAAGCTGATTTCCCGGAAAAAGCAAACTCCCATTCGCCGCGTTGGATAACATGTTCTGCATCTGGAAAAGCAGGTTCCATTCGTCCGTTTCGCTCCAAAACCAAACCGCCCGTATGGTCATTGTGCAGGTGAGACATTAAAATTAAAGTTACCTCTTCAGGTTCAAAACCGGCTTTGCGAATGTTATCATGCAGCATCAGTTCGCCGTTCGGATTTTTAAATCCCAAACCGGCATCCATCAAAATTAAATCATTTTCGGTTTTGAGCAAAAAAGGTTGTACGTGGATAAAAATAGAGCCTTTTCGATCCTGCGGATTATCGGTAAGCGGATTAAACGGAACAAATTTTTTGCTCGAATCAACCGAAAAAGAACCCTCACCAAGTGCGTGTATATTCATAAAAATGCTAAAATCTGTTTAAACTGATAGAATGATAAGTCAATAACTATCTTTACTGTTTGAACTTTTAAAAATATGCAAAAACGTTGGGTAATGGAGCAGGAGGGCAACCGGCAGCAGGTTTTAGCGCTGGCGGAGGCGTTGCAGATAGATGAAGTTTTGAGCAATTTGCTGGTGCAGCGCAAGGTGAATACTTTTGAGGAAGCCCGGTATTTTTTCCGGTCGGATTTAGGCCATCTGCATGATCCGTTTTTAATGCAGGACATGGAAAAAGCAGTTTTGCGAATTGAAAAAGCCATCGCTCAAAACGAAAAAATACTGGTTTATGGTGATTATGATGTGGATGGCACAACGGCTGTTTCTGTGGTTTACCAGTTTTTAAAAAAGCGCTACGAACCTGTTTCTTTCTATATACCCAACAGATATACAGAAGGTTATGGTATTTCGGAGGCTGGGATTGATTTTGCTGCTGAAAACGGTTTCAACCTGATTATCGCTTTAGATTGTGGTATCAAATCCATAGATAAAGTAATTTATGCCGATAAAAGAAGCATTGATTTTATCATCTGCGATCATCATTTGCCCGACGCAGAATTGCCAAAAGCGGTTGCTGTTTTAGATCCGAAAAGAAGTGATTGCGATTATCCGTACAAAGAACTTTCCGGCTGCGGCATTGGTTTTAAGCTGATCCAGGCTTATGCCGAAAAAAATGATATTCCCTGGGAAGAAGTAAGCTGTTACCTGGATCTGGTAGCCGTGAGCATTGCCTGCGATTTGGTGCACATCGATGGAGAAAACCGCACACTTGCTGCTTTTGGCATGGAAAAACTCAACACTAATCCTTCCATCGGGCTAAAAGCTTTAATGAATGTTTCCGGAAGATCTGAGCGCTATACTGTTTCTGATGTGGTTTTCTCTATTGGTCCGCGTATTAATGCTGCCGGCCGGATTGATGATGCCAAACATGCCGTAAACCTGTTGATTTCTGATTGTAGCAATGTGGCTGCTGATTATGGCAATTCTATCAACCTAAAAAACACCGAACGAAAAGAGTATGATCTAAGCATTACCGGTGATGCGTTGAACATAATCGGCCAAAACCCGGCCATGCTGAACCGGCGTTCAACTGTGGTTTATCAGGAAAACTGGCACAAAGGCGTAATCGGGATTGTTGCTTCGCGGCTGATCGAAAAATATTATAAACCAACTATCGTCCTCACGCAAAGTAATGGCCAGGTAGCCGGTTCTGCGCGCTCGGTTCATGGATTTGATTTGTACGAAGCTTTGTGCGGCTGCAGTGATTTGCTGTTACAATTTGGCGGTCATAAATACGCAGCCGGCTTAACAATGCTTCCGGAAAACATTCCAGCTTTCAGCGAGCGTTTTGAGCAGGTGGTTTCCTCTGCAATCACGGAAGAGCAAATGGTGCAACGAATTAAAATTGATGCAGAACTAAAATTAAATCAGCTTAATAGTAAATTTTACCGGATTTTGAAGCAGTTTTCGCCTTTCGGACCGGAAAACATGGCACCGGTTTTCGTGAGCAGAAATGTGTATGTTAGCGGTTCTGCAACCTTAGTGGGCAGTAATCATCTTAAAATGTGTGTACAGCAAAATGATTCGCCGGTATTTAGTTGCATTGGTTTTGGTTTAAGCGAATATATTTTATCTCTTAAAAACAGTATGCCCTTTGATATTTGTTATACCATTGAAGAAAACGTGTGGCGCGAGCAGCGGACGCTTCAACTGAATATTAAAGGAATTAGAATGGTAGATCAGGCAATTAGCTAACCAAATATGATTTTAAGAGCAGAAAATCTAATTAAAAGATACAAGCAGCGAACTGTTGTTAATGATGTAACCTTCGATGTAAAACAAGGAGAAATTGTGGGTTTGCTGGGTCCGAATGGTGCCGGGAAAACTACTTCGTTTTACATGATTGTGGGTTTGATCAAACCAAATGAAGGCAATATTTATTTGGAAGATGAAAATATAACGGATGCGCCAATGTATCGCCGTGCACAAAAAGGAATTGGTTATCTGGCGCAGGAAGCTTCCGTTTTTCGCAAACTTTCTGTAGAGGATAATATAAAATCCGTACTGGAAATGAGCAAGCTAAGTCAGGAGGAGCAAAAAGATAAGCTGGAAGAATTGATTGAAGAATTCAGTTTGCAAAAAGTACGTAAAAACCGGGGAGATCTACTTTCAGGTGGAGAACGCAGACGTACAGAAATTGCCCGCGCACTGGCGGCCGAACCTAAATTTATTTTACTGGATGAGCCTTTTGCCGGTGTTGACCCGATTGCGGTGGAAGAAATCCAGTACATGGTGGCCAAACTGCGAACGCGCAACATTGGGATTCTCATTACGGATCATAACGTACAGGAAACCTTATCTATCACCGATCGCGCTTACCTGCTTTTTGAAGGAAAGATCTTGCGTTATGGCGAGCCGGAGGCTTTAGCAGAAGATCCGATTGTGCGCAAATTATATCTGGGATCCAATTTCGTTCTCAAAAGAAAAACTTTCGTATAATTTTCTATGACTTTCATCAATTCGTTGGTCACCTGGATCATGAAAAAGCGGATGCACCAGATCGAGCTTTTTATTAAATATCCGAATGAAGTACAGGATGAATGGTTTAAAAACCTCATTGATAGTGCCGAGAATACTGAATGGGGGAAAAAATATGGTTATAAAAATATTGAAAACGTAGATCAATTTCGGCAGCGTTTCCCGATTCAAACTTACGATACTTTAAAACCCTACATAGAGCGCATGATGCAGGGCGAGCAAAATGTACTCTGGCCATCAGAAATTAGATGGTTTGCTAAATCATCCGGAACTACCAGCGACCGCAGTAAATTTATTCCGGTGAGCGAGGAAGCGATGGAAGAATGCCATTTTAAAGGTGGCAAAGATATGATTACGCTGTATTGCAATAATCGGCCGGAATCTAAACTTTTTACCGGTAAAACGCTGGTTTTGGGTGGAAGCCATCAGATCAGCCAGTTAAATCCCGACACTTATTATGGTGATCTTTCAGCGGTGCTGCTCAAAAATTTACCGCTTTGGGCTGAGTTTTATCGTACACCGGAATTAGCCGTTACTTTACTCGAAAACTACGAAGAGAAGATTGAAAAAATTGCACAGATAACGCAGCATGTTAACGTTACAGGCATCAGCGGCGTGCCAACCTGGAACATCGTGCTGGCCAAACGTTTGTTAGAACTTACTCAAAAAGATAACTTGCTGGAAATCTGGCCAAATCTGGAGCTTTATGTTCATGGCGCAGTTTCCTTCACACCTTATCGGGATCATTTTAAAAAGCTGATTCCAAGTGATGACATGTATTATATGGAAACGTATAATGCTTCCGAAGGATTTTTTGGCATACAAGATCTGGCTGATTCTGAAGAAATGCTGCTGATGCTCGATTACGGCGTTTTTTACGAATTTCTTCCGTTGGAAAATCTGTTTGATGATGACCCGCAAACCAAACTGCTGGATGAAGTGAAAATTAGTATCAACTACGCTTTAATCATTTCCACCAACTCCGGTTTGTGGCGGTATATGATTGGGGATACTGTGCAGTTTACCTCGTTATCACCGTTTCGGATCAGGATTACAGGCCGGACAAAGCATTTTATCAACGCTTTTGGAGAAGAAATAATTGTAGATAACAGCGAACGTGCCTTAAAAGAAGCATGCCGGCAAACTGATGCCATCATCCGGGAATATACTGCCGCACCAATTTATTTTGAAGGAAACAATTCTGGCGGGCACGAATGGATTATAGAATTTGAGCAGCCACCTAATAATAAAGAAAGTTTTAAACTGATTCTGGATGAAACCTTGCGCAAAATAAACTCTGATTACGATGCCAAACGTTTTAAAGATATGGCTTTAAAACCACCGCTGGTTCATTTTGCCGCTGATGGAACTTTTTATAATTGGTTGAAAATGAAAGGAAAATTGGGTGGTCAGCATAAAGTGCCTCGCTTGGCTAATAACCGCGAATACGTAGATTCTATTCTGCAGCTAATGAAAAACGTGGTAGTTTAAAAATCTCAGATGGGAACTGAAAGCGTTTCACAAAGCCATTCGCAATGACTCCCGTAATTTTAACAATAATAACAACTGCCGCCACGCCTGCAAATACAGCTTCAACAATCACAATTTTTGTATGATTTGATCTAATTTTGGTTAACAGTGTTTTCAAAAGCTGTATGCCTGTAAAACTAATATAGTTAGAGTCATTTAATACTTCCGGGTCGTTCGTTGTATTGTAATTTGGTTTTAAATAATCTGATGTGCTGTGAAACTGTTTTTGCTCATAAACTTTACGGGTGGTTTTGTTGATTTTACAATATTTATCAGCATCTTTTATTGCTGTGTTTTTAATCCTGATTGAGTCTGTTTCTAGGCAAATATCCGGGAACTAAATATCAGTAGTAAACAAAGCAGTATTATTTTTTTCATAAATAATAATTTATGCTCAAACATAATTTGTTAAAAGTCGGCTTTAAAGCCAGCTTTTGAGGGAAATTTTTAGGTATATAGTATGTTGCCCGAGAAGAACTCAGAAAGCAGCTCTTAAATGCATGGAATTTAAGCTATTTCATTATGATACTTCTTTTATCACCTGTTTTTATATTTCTTGCCGCTCTGTGTGTATTGAATTATTTTAACTCACTCTAAACTTTAATCATTTCAAATACTATAGTTCAAATCTGTGCTCCGCATACAAACAATATGATTTGAATGAACTTTGAAAACTAATACATATTTACTTTCAAAAATGCTTTTCCAGATTAAGTTTTTCTTTTACTTTATAGTCCTTTCTATATTTATCAGATGTAAAAACAGTACCAAAGTTGCTGATCATGGTAGTGTTTATTCCGAGCACTATCGCCCGCAATTTCATTTTTCGCCCCAAAAAAACTGGATGAATGATCCAAACGGCATGGTTTATTTTGAGGGAACTTATCACTTGTTTTTTCAGCAAAATCCGGTCAAAAACGTGATGGGAGCTATCCATTGGGGGCATGCAACCAGTACTGATTTGGTGCACTGGCAGCAACAGCCTACGGCTTTGTACCCGGATAGTTTAGGTTATATTTTTTCGGGAAGTGCTGTGGCCGATGTAAAAAATACAGCAGGATTTAACAAGGATGGAAAAACAGCTTTAGTGGCTTTATTTACGAGTCACAATCCGAAAGGGGAGAAAGATGGAAAAACAACTTACGAAAACCAGAGTATGGCTTACACTTTGGATAAAGGTAAAACCTGGACGAAATTTGCCAATAATCCAGTGCTGAAAAACCCTGGTATCAAAGATTTTCGAGACCCGAAAGTGCGTTGGTACGAGCCGCAGCAAAAATGGGTGATGGCTTTAGCGGTAAAAGATAGAGTGCATTTTTATTCCTCCAAAAATTTGAAAAATTGGGTTAAAGAAAGTGAGTTTGGTGTGGATAAAGGCAATCATGGTGGCGTTTGGGAATGCCCTGACCTGATTGAAATGGATCATCAGGGTAAAAAAGAATGGGTTTTGCTGGTCAGCATCAATCCGGGTGGCCCGAATGGAGGTTCGGCAACGCAGTATTTTACCGGAAATTTTGATGGAAAAACGTTTGTTTCAGCAGATAATAAAACCAAATGGATTGACTATGGCACCGATAATTATGCTGGCGTTACTTGGTCTAATAGCAGTGGTGCACCAATTTTTTTGGGTTGGATGAGCAACTGGCAATACGGGCAATTGGTGCCAACTGCAACCTGGCGCGGCACGATGACTATCCCCAGAAAACTATCAATAAAAACAGTAAGCAACACGGATTACGTGGTTTCGGAACCGGTTGATCAGCTGAATAAAATTATGGGTAAAACGATTACTTTAGATCAGGGTGCGGTAAAGAATAATTTTGATTTAACTTCAAAAGTGGATGCCAGTTCTGGTTTATACAAGCTGCAATTTTCGAGTAAAAACCTAGATGATTTCAGTATTGTGCTGGCCAATGATGCGCAGGAACATTTTTTGATCGGCTATGATAAAAAAACCAATCAATATTATACAGATCGAACCAAATCCGGAAAAGTTGATTTTGAAAAAGGCTTCGCTCAAAAACATTACGCGCCGAGGATTGCAACCGGCCCGGCTGCTTCACTAACGCTACTGGTTGATCATACTTCGGCAGAATTATTTGCTGATAACGGGCTGACTTGTTTAACCACTATATTTTTTCCGAAGCAACCTTATAATCATATCAGCATTAAAACTCCTGGAAATTTCCAGGTTGATCAGTTGAGTTTTGCACCGATTCAATCTATCTGGAAAAAATAAGCCATACTGTTTTTATCACCTTTATTTAATGGTAATGGTAGCATCCTGAACAGTATGAGCACTAAAATAACCAAGTGCACCGTTGCTAACATTAGATGTTGGGTTTGCAGGTGTAGTTGAAGCAGCGCCGCGGTTTTCATTTTGGTCAAGGCCGGTTAAATACTGGTAAATATTTTTGTCGATACATTGCATTTCTACAGCCGCATGGTCGCCTTTCACTAAATTCAAATCATTATCCCTTAAACTATGGTTAACAGTGCGGCCGTTAGTCAGTTCATCATTGTAAACAAAGTAGTTATTAGAGGCCACATTATTTACCGTTAACACAAAGCGATAGTAATTGGTAACCGCAGCGGGATCAGTATAATAAACAATGATGGATTGAAATTCTTTGCCAACGATGGACGTTACGTCTAACCCCAAAGAATCCAGTTTAACCTGACTGGGCATGGTAGAAGTAGCTGTATAAGTTTGGCCATCAGCAGTGATGTTTAACTGATACGTTTTTGTAGGCTGTCCTTTTAAACTGTTCGTAACATACGTTCCTGCAACTGTTTCCTGCAACGGATACACGTTTCCATCACTGCTGATGGTAACTGTTGCACCACTTACCGTTGGAAAATTACTGACATCGGTAATGGCAACCGTTTTTGAGAGTTTAACGGTTTGCATGCTGCCGCTGTTGGTTACATTTCCTTCTACAACCAACTGCTGGCCAGCATCTTTAAAATCAATATGAATTACTTTTTTGCATGATAAAAGAAGCATGGCCGAAACCAGTAAAATAAAAAGTATAGATTGAGTTTGATATAATTTCATAATTAAAACTTAAAATTCCAGGTGATGGATGGGATAATGCCAAATAAAGCTGTTTGTTCCGCTTCTGTTTGACCGGGATGTTTTGGGTTGTCTTTAAATTCAATCACATAAGCATTATGATGATCGTAAGCATTGTAAAAGCCGAAAGTCCAGCTGGAGTGGTATTTTGGGTGAGGTTTTCCTTCCAGTGTAGCGCCCAAATCCAAACGATGATAAGCCGGCATGCGGTAGCCGTTTCGCTCCGAATAATAGAAAGTAGTTTCGCCATTCAGCGTGTATTTGCCGCTTGGAAAAGTGATGGCGTTGCCAGTGCTGTAAACAAAAGTTCCGGAAAAAGTCCAGCGCTTATTAAATTTATAAATTCCAACGGCAGAAATATCGTGCGTACGATCTTGTTTGGAAGGGAAATAATTACCGTTATTGATACCGTCAAACTTTCTTTCCGTACGAGATAAGGTATAACCCAGCCAACCAGTAAAAATTCCGGTTTTCTTTTTCAGAAAAAATTCGATTCCGTAAGCTCTGCCAGTTCCGTACAGTAACTGCGATTCTACATTGTCATTGGCACGCAGTTCGGCCGCATTTTTATAATCAATCTGGTTCTGCATTCCTTTGTAGTAAACTTCCGAAGAAAACTCATAAACGCCATCTTTCAGGTTGCGGTAATAACCCAAAGCTTCCTGGTCTGCAATTTCAGTTTTGATGTTATTGCTGCTCATCACCCATAAATCTGTTGGTAGGGTTGAGGTAGAATTAGACAATAAATGCAAATTCTGCGTATTACGCGAATAACTGGCTTTGAGCGAACTAACAGAATCCAGCCGGTAGCTGGCCGATACACGCGGTTCTGGATTGATGTAAGTTTTTACAAATTTCCCTGAACCATAAGTATTTGATGTTTTGATTGTTGCATCAGGATTATACGTATTGAAAGTGCCCGGCCCAAGCAGGGTAAAAGTATTTAAGCGGATACCATAAACTAAATTTAAACGGTTGCTGGCGCGCCATTCATCAGAAATATAGGCAGAAAGTTCTGCGCCGAATCGGTTTTCGATGGACTTGGTGTTGAAGCTGGAAGTAGCTGAAGTGGTAATTTCTCCCGGCGCAATGGTATGATAAATGGCATCTAAACCAAAACGCAATAAATGCTGATCATTGGCAAAGTATTGGAAATCTTCTTTCAGCTCCTCATCCTGAATTTTAGAAGTTACTTTAAAATCTTGGTTATTAGTGGAATTTTGAATAGTGTAATTGTAATTGCTATAGATGAGCGTGGTATTAGAAAATAATTTATCACTAAAAAGATGGTTTAAACGAAGCGTGCCGGTTTGGTTGCCCCAATTAAGATTGAACGTACTGCCGAGGCCAAGCGCATCTTTGCCGCTGTAGCCGGATAGGTAAACTGTGTTTTTATCATCCAATCGGTAGTTTGCTTTGAGATTGAGATCATAAAAATACAGAGAGCTTTGTTTCAGTGTACTATCGTGCGAAAGTCCCAAAAAAACATCGGCATAAGTTCTTCGGCCGCTAATCATAAAAGAACCGCGGTCTTTCACAATCGGCCCTTCTATTTTTAGTCGCGAGGCAATCAGACCAATTCCGCCTTCTGCTGTGTATTCTTTCTGGTTGCCATCGTTCATTTTAATATCTACTACCGAAGCCAGCCGACCGCCATATTGCGCCGGCATGTTGCCTTTGTACAGGTTAACATCTTTGATGGCATCAGAATTAAACGTTGAAAAAAAGCCCAGCAAATGCGATGCGTTGTAAACCGTGGCTTCATCCAGCAAAATCAGATTTTGGTCAGAAGCACCGCCGCGCACATAAAAACCGCTGTTTCCTTCGCCGGCAGACTTTACTCCGGGAAGTAACTGCAATGTTTTGAGCACATCTTTTTCGCCCAAAAGCACCGGTACATTTTTAATTTCATTGATGCTGATGGCTTGCATGCCCATTTGCGGATTGCTGATTTGTTCATTTTTATTTGACCGGTCGCTGATTACTACTTCATTTAAAGTAGAGCCGGAATTTAAGGTAATATTTAACCTCAAATTTTTATGTAAATCAATGCTTTTAGTCTGCGTTTCATAACCGGTATAACTAATCTGCAACTGGTAAACGCCCGCCGGAGCCGATAACGAGTAAAAACCATAACTATTGCTGGACGTGCCGCTGCCCGAAATTTCCTGAAGGCGAATGCTGGCACCAATCAGCGTTTCGCCAGTCGTGGCATCTTTAACCACACCGTTAACGGTCAGTTTTACCTGTGCAAAAACAGTATTGAGGTTAGTAAAAGTAAAAATCAAAACAAGAATAAAACACAACGAGCGGCTATGTTGAATAAGTTTTGACACATTGCAAAGAGCGTAATTGTTTAATTTCATATATCAAATCAAAAGTAGCCTTCCTTTAACTAAATTAGGCTGTATTATTTTTGCTGATTGCAAGGCGTTTGATAATAATACAAATATTTTGCTGATATTATCTACCCCAATCATTATTATGTTGCTATGAAATTTACCGCCTTCGAAATCTACAAGTATTCCATCCCGATTGAACCGTTTACCATTGCAACAGGCACAATGAAATTTGCGCAAAACCTGTTTGTGCGGGCACATACCGATGCAGGTTTAACCGGTGTAGGCGAATGTTCTGCCTTCCCGATGATTGTGGGCGAAACTCAGGCTACCTGCTACGAAATGGCCAAGGATTTTGCTGCTTTGTGGAAAAACAAAGATGTGCTGGATATTGAAGCAAGATTGGCCGAACTGCATCTGTACACCGCCAAAAATTATACGGTAAAAAGTGCATTCGATATGCTTTTGTATGATTTGGCAGCCAAACATGCCAACCAGCCATTGTACCAGTTTTTGGGTGGAGAAAAAAGAAAGATCGAAACCGATATTACCATCGGAATTGCGGCGCCAGAAGAGATGGCGGCTTCGGCCGTTAAATTTAAAGCACAAGGTTATCAGAAGATCAAAGTAAAACTGGGCAAACAACCGCATGAAGATATAGAACGGATCAAACAAATTAGAAACGCTATCGGACCGGAAATTAAACTGCAATTAGATGCCAACCAAGGCTGGAATTTTGACGATGCTGTTTTTATTCTGCAAAATTTAGCACCTTATCAAATCGAATTTTGCGAGCAGCCGATGCGTACTTACAACGATGAACTTTTGCCTAAATTATGCCAGCTTTCGCCTATCCCGATTATGGCTGATGAAAGTGTTTATACGCATTGGGATGCCGAACGGATCATCCGGAACAAAGCCGCAAAATACATCAACATCAAGTTTGCCAAAAGTGGTGGCATAAACGAAGCTATCAAGATCAACCAGATTGCAGAGCAAAATAACATGCAATGTATGCAAGGAGGAATGTTGGAAAGCCGGCTGGCTTTAACAACCAATGCCCATTTTGCAATGGCTTTTAAAAATATCTGTTTTTTTGATTTGGATACTTGCTTATTGGGGCATTTGGTTGATCCGGTAATTGGTGGATGCCAGTATAATATCATGGAGTTGATACTGGATGATACACCGGGAATCGGAGCTGATGTAGACCAGGAATATTTAAATAAACTGGAAAGTATCCTGATATAAAACCCAAAATACTTTAAAGGATTTTTTTCAGCTTTTAAAAAACTATCGGCTAATCGTAACTGTTCTTTCCATCATAAACAAACAAAAAACAATTATGAAGGCAGCAGTTTTTCACAAACCAGGCGATATCAGTTACGATACCGTTCCCGATCCAAAAATTGAAGATGCGGGTGATATTATTTTGAGAGTTACTTCTACCGCTATCTGCGGTTCTGATTTGCATATTTTGGACGGCGGAATCCCGCAATTGAAAGATATGATTGTTGGCCACGAGTTTATGGGAATTGTGGAAGAAGTTGGGCCAAGTGTAAAAAACCTGAAAAAAGGTGATCGCGTGGTGGTTCCTTTCCCAATAGCCTGCGGTCATTGTTTCTTCTGTCAGCATGGTGCAACGCCGCATTGCGAAAATTCTAATTACGAACACTACGGCCCGGATGGTGATTTGCTGGATCAAAAAGGCGGTGCTTTGTTTGGTTATACCGATTTATACGGCGGTTATTCTGGCGGGCAAGCTGAGTATGTGCGTGTGCCTTATGCAGATATCAGCCCGCGCAAAGTGCCTGATAACATGACGGATGAGCAGGTGCTGTTTTTAACGGATATTTTTCCAACAGGCTGGTCTGCAATAGATTGGGCGCAATTAAAAGGTGGAGAAACAGTAGCCATTTTCGGTTCCGGTCCGGTTGGTTTGATGGCGCAAAAAGCAGCATGGATAAACGGTGCAGGCCGCGTTATTGCCATCGATCCTGAAAATTACCGTTTAAAAAGAGCAAAAGACGTTAACAAAGTAGAAACGCTGAATCCGCATGATGTGGATGTAATAGAAGCCATCCGCGAAATGACAGGCGGCCGCGGTGCTGATGTTTGCGTGGATGCCGTAGGTTTTGAAGCCGAGCGTTCTTTTCTGGATAAAGTAAAAGCTACTGTTAATTTTGAAAAAGGCACCATGAAAGTGCTGGAAATGTGCTTCCGTGCGGTGCGCCGTGCCGGAACCGTTACCGTCGTTGGTGTTTATGGTACGCCTTTCGATAACTTTCCGTTAGGCCGCATGTTTGATAAGGGAATCACCATTAAACAAGGCCAAGCACCGGTTTTAAATTATATCGATCATTTAATTGAGCTGGTTACGACTGAAAAAGTGGTTCTGGATGATATTATTTCCCACCGCTTACCTTTAAGCGAGGTTTCCCATGCGTACGATATCTTTAAAAACAAAGAAGATGACTGCGTAAAAGTTGTTTTAACGCCATAATTATAATTACTGGTCTCGAAAAAGATCCCCTGAATATTGGTTTATGTTCAGGGGATTTTTATGCGATAAAAGAAGTAATATTTGTTTCAGAACCATCAAAACTGAAAAAATAAATTACCTTTATTTCAAAAATCACCAATATGAAAAAATTAGTTTTACCTATATTTTCTGCAATTTTTTGTCTGGCACTTTCTGGTTGTGGTTTAGTAGAAGGTGCTTTTAAAGCCGGGCTGATTTTCGGATTAATCATCATCGCCGTTATCGGATTAATTATTTATCTGCTTCGGATGGTGATCAAGCAACTTACCAAAACACCAGTTTTGAAAAATATCAGACCAAATATTTAGTACGATAAAAGAAGCAACGCTACCTTGTAACAAATTAAAGTTGCCACATGCCAGGCGTTTCCCTGTAATGCGTTATTTGCTCAATTGCTTCTTCTACTTCGTCCGAAGTTAATTCTTGTCCTTCACCAGCTTCATAATTAAACAATCTTCCCGGTAACTCAAACGTTATGGTTCCCATATAATCCGGGTCATGTTTTTTTTCCAGCAAAAGCTCACTCACTCTGCTGTCAATTTGTTCTTGGCTGGCAGGGGTTTTATCCCGATAAATGCTGTAAGTATAAGTTAAAACCGGATGCCCGTCCGCGTGTGCCTGACTATCCGGGATAACCATTAAGCGGAGCTTTGCTCCAACAGTAAAAAAAATAGGCTGCATTTTTTATGATTTGTAAACCCATAAAACACCTGTAAAAAAAGAAAGTTTAGCAGTTAAAACCCATAGCTTATCTTTTAGCAAAAACACGTATTTATCTATTCCAAAATACAGTATTTATACTGAAAGGGTAGTTTTATCAATTTCTAATTTTGGTTCCATTAGTTGCAAGTGGCTAAATTAATAACCACTTGGCTTTTTTTGGTACTTGATAATTTATGGTAGATCCTTCATCCTTACTGTCAACGTTAGCAGAGCATGACCCTCGGCTTTGTTTTGCTTTTGACATTAGTAACAAGCGGTTTATTTACGCAAACCCTGCTTTTGAAGCTTTTTTTCAGATGAAGCATAGCCAAACTTCTGCAGCATCACTTTTAGCAATGGTTCATCCTCAGGATCTGGAATACTTAAAAGAAGGCTTTGCCAGCTTAAAACCCGGTATTTTTAAAAACAACGTAGAATTTAGAATGCAGCTGCCAGGCCGGAAAGAATGTTTTTTACGCTTAAGCCTGATTTATACCGATCAGCACCTGCAAAGTGAGGAACATACATTAACGGGTTATCTGGAAGATTATACCGCTGATAAAGAACATGAAGACACGTTGAACGAATATTCCAACAAAAAAAATGCTGTCTTAAATATTCTTTCTCATGATTTGGCCGGGCCTTTAGGCTCTATTCAAAATTTATCTGCATTGTTATCCAGAAAAACGAAATTGCTTGAAGATCAGGAAGTTGCTAAATGGGTTTCTTTGATTGAAAAGATCAGTAAAAAAAGCATTCACCTGATACAGGAATTTGTTAAACAGGAATTTATTGAATCGGCAGGAGCTGCGCTGTTAAAAAAGAGAACCGATCTGGTATTGGCCTTGAATACGATGTTACAGGAATATCAGCAATCAGAAAACGACTTAAACCTGAATTTTGAGTTTAAGCTTAATACCGAGCCAATTTTTGTGGAGATAGATGAGGCTAAGTTTTTGCAGGCAATTAATAATCTGATTTCCAATGCCATTAAATTTACGCCAGACGGCGGGACGATTACTATTGTTTTGGAAGAAAAAGAAGACCTAGTTGCGATAGTTGTTGCAGATACCGGTATCGGTATTCCAAAAAAGTTTCATAAAGGTCTTTTTGATAAATTTAACAATGCCCGCCGGACAGGATTAAAAGGCGAACCATCTGTAGGTTTAGGCATGTCGATCATTAAAACCATTGTAGATTGGCATGAAGGCAAAATATGGTTTGAAAGCGAAGAAAATAAAGGCAGCAAATTTTATATCGAGATCAAAAAAAGTAATTAAACTTAAAATAAAAACCCCCAAACCTGGATGCAGGTTTGGGGATTTTTTAGGTGCTAAAAGAAGCATTGGCTTAATTTTGATCAGCCGGACCTTGTTGTTTTTTAACGCTTTCTGCAACCATGCTATCAGTCATCAGGTTACTTCCGGCAACCTGGATTTTGTTTTTCCAGCCAGAAATCACTTTATCATCGCCAGACATTAAAGCTTCGTAACCATCTTTGGCAACATCTGCCGCAGTTGACATTCCTCCGTCTTGCACAATTTTAGAATCCTGCATTTCTGCTTTGTTAAAAAAGTCGGTCGCCGTGGCACCTGGCAATAAAGCGGTGATGGTAACGCCAGAATCAGCATTTTCTGCACGAATCGCTTCTGTAAAAGATTGTACAAAAGCTTTCGTTCCGTGATAAACAGATTGGTATGGGCCAGGGATTTTGCTGGCAACGGATGACAGGTTTAAAATTTTACCCTCTTTGCGGGCAATCATTTCCTTTAAAAAAGGTTTTGTTAAAGAGATGGTTGCACCAATGTTCAGGTGGATAATTTCCAGCTCGCGGTTAATATCCGTTTCAGAAAATAAACCGTATTGGCCTTGTCCGGCATCATTCACCAAAACATCAATCTGGATACCTTTAGATTTAATTTCTTCATAAACTTCAAGCGGAGCTTCAAGTTTAGATAAATCTTTAGCAATCGTGATAACTTCAATTCCAGACTGTTTCAGTTCGTTGGAAGTTTTCTCCAGTTCTTCAGTGTTTCTTGCAACAATCACTAAATTGTATTGATCTTTTGCAAATAATTTGGCCAGCTCGTACCCGATACCGCTGGTTGCGCCGGTAATCAGCGCATATTTTTGGTTAATAGACATACTGTTTTTATGAGGTTAAAATTTGTTTTCAATTAGATCGATGGTTGTCATTTCTTCTGGTTTGGATAATAATCCGGCCGAAATACCGAACATGCCCATCAGCAAAAACGCATTGCGCGCTTTTCGGTTTTTAGAAAAACCAAAAAG
Source organism: Janthinobacterium lividum (assembly GCA_050954285.1). Taxonomy (GTDB): domain Bacteria; phylum Bacteroidota; class Bacteroidia; order Sphingobacteriales; family Sphingobacteriaceae; genus Mucilaginibacter_A. The sequence goes on from JBPBPL010000017.1 coordinate 63,966, forward strand.
CCACGGTGCAGATAAGGAGAAAGCACCAACGGCAACATCCAGTATTAAATGCGTTTTGTAAGGTATTACTTTAAATAATCCCCACTCGGCGCGGGTTAACAAGCTGGATATTAAAATGCTTCCGGCTTGTATTTTACTGGCAATTTTTGCTTGCTCTTCAGCCTCAAAATCAAATAGTATAGGAGAAGTTAGTGCTAAAGGAATGTAACTATAATCTGTAAAGCCATGCGCTTTTCTGCTGATTGGTTTATTCATTTTTCAATTATTGATTAAATAAATAACTTATTAAATTTTTTTTGGTTTTAAAAAATATGTTTTAAGTTTTAAAAGATCAGCCAAACTGCGTTACCAGATTATTGTTTAATGCTTCTTTTACAGGTGTTTTTTAACTGGATTATTTCTAAATAAAACATAAATTAAACATACTTAGCGTAACTGTTATTGATGTATTTAAAGTTCATGTTGGTTGTTTTTTAGAAGCAATCATTTTTTCCGATCAAAGCATCTTTAAAGCTTATTTCAGCCTAAATCAACTTAATTACTATTTAAATTATTGATAAAAACATGTTAGAAATTTTTAAACAAGGGTCTGGCAGCTATGCAACCGCACTGGCACCTGCGCCTGCAGAAACTATGGAGGTTCGTTTAAAAATAAACGGACAGGAGCATGTACTTAAAATTGCACCTTGGGTAAGTTTGCTGGATGCCCTGCGCGAGTACGTTGGTTTTACAGGAACTAAAAAAGGCTGTGACCACGGGCAGTGTGGTGCTTGTACCGTTTTGGTAGATGGTGTACGGATTAATTCTTGCATGACGCTGGCCGTAATGCGCGATGGACAGGAAATTACAACTATTGAAGGTTTATCGCACAGTCAGGAATTGCACCCGATGCAAAAAGCATTTATTGAGCACGATGCTTTCCAGTGCGGTTATTGCACGCCGGGCCAAATTTGTTCTGCCGTGGGCATGATGAACGAAGGTAAAGCCAATACGCTTGACGAAATTAAAGAAATGATGAGTGGTAATATTTGCCGTTGTGGTGCTTATACCAACATCAATGCAGCAATTTTAGACGTGAAAGGAGCATCACATGAATAGTTTTTCCTACAAAAGAGCAGGAGATGTTGCCGAAGCGGTAGTAGACATCAGCCAAAACACCAATTCAAAATTTATTGCCGGCGGCACTAATTTGCTGGATTTGATGAAAGAAAACGTAGAACGGCCGGATCATTTGGTTGATTTAAGCCGTATTACGTTAAAAGAAATTGAAGATATTGAAAATGGCGGTTTACGTTTAGGCGCGCTGGCAACTAATGCCACTACGGCTTGGAACGAAAAGGTAGAAACCCGTTATCCTTTACTTTCCAAAGCGATCCTGGCTGGTGCTTCTCCGCAACTTAGAAACATGGCTACCAATGGCGGCAACCTGTTTCAGCGCACACGTTGTTATTATTTTTATGATCTGGCAACGCCTTGCAACAAGCGCGAACCAGGCAGTGGCTGTTCGGCCATTAATGGCTATAATCGTATCCATGCTATTTTGGGTACGAGTGAAGCTTGTATTGCTACGCATCCGTCTGATATGTGTGTGGCTTTGGCTGCGCTGGATGCAAAAGTAAATGTAACGGGCAAAAATGGCGACCGTGTAGTGGAATTTGCAGATTTTCATCGTTTGCCGAGAGAGGAACCGCAATTTGATAACAATTTACAGCCGGATGATGTGGTAACGTCCATCGATCTACCCAAAAATAACCTGACTAAACACTTTAATTATTTAAAACTGCGCGATAGGCAGTCGTATGCTTTTGCCCTGGTTTCGGTGGCCGCAGCTTTAGAGCTGGAAGGTGATACGATTAAAGATATCCGCTTGGCTTTAGGTGGTGTAGCGCACAAGCCATGGAGAAACAAAGAAGCAGAAAGCCAGCTGATTGGGAAACAGGCTTCCGCAGAAAACTTTAAAATGCTTGCCGAAACAGTGCTGGCAGGTGCAAAAGGTTTTGGCGATAACACCTTTAAAATTGAACTGGCCAAACGAGCCATTGTGCGTGCGTTTACCGAGGCAGTTAAAATGGCTTAAAAAATAGTAGATAAAAGAAGCATCTATCTTAAAATTAAAAAATGAAAACTGATTATATAGGAAAACCAACCACACGCGTTGACGGCCCGTTAAAGGTAACCGGACAAGCCAAATATGCAGCAGAATATCCTGTTGATGGCTTAACTTACGGTTATGTGGTTTCAAGCACGATTGCCAATGGTACCATCAAAAATATAGATGTAAAAGAAGCATTGGATTTAGACGGTGTTTTGCAGGTTTTTACGCACGAAAACGTAAGCGGATTGGCCTGGTTTGATAGGAGTTATAAAGATGAGGATTCTGTAGGCGGATCACCATTCAGGCCGTTCCATGATGCTAAAGTCAGGTATAGTATGCAGCCGGTTGCATTGGTTGTGGCCGAAACTTTTGAGTTGGCCCGATATGCTGCTTCCATCATCAAGGTTGATTATAAAATAGATGAGCATAACACTTCGCTGGAAAACAATCTTTCTAAATCTAAAACCGCACCAAAAGGTAAAACAGGTTTTAAACCGCCCGTTTCCAGAGGTGATGCGGACGAAGCTTTTGCCAAAGCACCGTTTAAGATTGAAGCAGAGTACATCCACAGTGCGGAGCACCACAATCCGATGGAAATTTATGCCACCACAGTGGAGGTGGAGCCTGATGGCAAACTGATTATTTATGATAAAACTCAGGGCGTAAGCAACGTTTTAACTTATGTAACCAAGGTTTTCGGCTTGTCGCAAAAAGAAGTCCGTGTAATGTCTCCTTTTATGGGCGGAGGTTTTGGTTCTGGTTTGCGCCCTCAGTATCAATTATTTATGGCGGTTATGGCTTCGCTCAATTTAAAACGTTCTGTTCGGGTATCGTTAACACGGCAGCAAATGTTTTCGTTTGGACACCGGCCGGCAAGCGTGCAAAAAATTGCTTTGAGTGCTGATGCAGATGGTACTTTAAAATCTATTTATCATAAAGCCTACGGAGAAACTTCCACATTTGAGGATTATACCGAAGTGGTAGTTAACTGGTCGGGTTTACTGTATCAATGCGAAAACGTAAAACAGGAATATGACTTGGTGAAGCTGAATACTTACACACCACTGGATATGCGTGCACCGGGTGCGGCAACAGGCATCCCGGTTTTAGAATCTGCCATGGATGAGCTGGCTTATGCTTTGAAAATGGATCCTTTGGCTTTGCGGCTGAAAAACTATGCGGAACGTGATCAGAATGATAAAAAACCATTTTCCAGCAAAGCCTTGCGCGCCTGTTATCAGGAAGGTGCAGCCAAATTTGGATGGGATAAAAGAAGCATCGAGCCGCGTTCCATGCGTGATGGCAATGTGCTGATTGGCTGGGGAATGGCAACCGGATCCTGGGATGCCGGACAGATGAAAGCGTCAGCAAAAGCCGTTTTAACCTCAGATGGAAAGCTGCTGGTTGGCAGCGGAACTTCCGATATTGGTACCGGAACTTATACCATCATGACGCAGATTGCAGCTGAAACTTTAGGACTGCCGATCCATGATGTAACGTTTAAACTAGGCGACACTTCTTTGCCGGAAGCACCGCTGGAAGGCGGTTCTTGGACGGCAACTTCCGTAGGTACGGCCGTGCAGGAAGTTTGTACAACTATCAAGGAAAAAGTTTTCAAGCTGGCCAAAAAGATGGATAATTCTCCTTTTGCAGATGCGGAATTGAAGGAAGTTAACTTTGATGGCGGCCAGATTTCCCTCAAGCTGGATCCTTCTAAAACAATAGGCATTGTTACCGTGATGAAGCAAAGCGGCGAGGTGAGTATTGAAGAAGAAGCTACCACCACACCCAATATGCTGCACATGCTGGAGTACTCTTTTAATTCGCATAGTGCTGTTTTTGTGGAAGTTAGGGTGGACGAAGATTTAGGAACCGTAGTAGTTTCACGTGTAGTTAGTGCAATTGCTGCCGGAAAAATCCTCAACCCAAAAACTGCCCGCAGCCAGATTTTAGGTGCTGTAGTTTGGGGCATCAGTATGGCTTTGGAAGAAGAATCAGTAATTGATAACAATTTTGGCCGGTTTATGAACCATAACCTGGCCGAATATCACGTAGCCGTAAATAAAGACATCAACGATATCGACGTAATTTTTGTAGAAGAAAAAGACGATGTCATTAATTCATTAGGAATTAAAGGTTTGGGCGAAATTGGTATTGTAGGCGTTGCCGGTGCGGTAACCAATGCAGTTTTCCATGCAACAGGTAAACGGGTTCGCCAGTTACCAATCACTTTAGATAAAGTTTTGGGTCTGGAAAAACCGGTAGAATTAGAATACTAACATTAGAATAATTTCTCGGGAAATTAGGTTGATAAAAGAAGCATTGTATCTATGATGCTTCTTTTATCAACCTTTTTTTGTTGTAACTATTTAGACTGATCAACTACGCTTTTATACAAATCAATCAGTTCTTTTCTGATTTTTTCCTGATTAAACTGTTTGATCAATTCCGCAGAGATAGCTAAACCTTCCGCATAAAATTCCTGATCGTTTAACAGTTTTTTGATGATTTGAATGAAAGTATCCGTCGTTTTTGCTTTGAGATAAGGTTGCTCGTACAGCAATTCATATTCACGGATATCACGGTAAACAACCGGCATCCCGCAGGCGGCAGCTTCCAGTGGTGCCAGCGGGCAGTTTTCCTGGTAAGATGTAAACAACAGCAAATCTGCAGCGGCATAAATGGCTGGCATAGCGGCCAGATCAAGCATTCCGGCAAAATGAATATGCGGCGATGCTGTTTTTATGCGGTTGTTTATGCGTTCAATGCCTTCGGTAAGTTTGCCAAAAGGCCGGCCGCCAACCCACACAAAATCAGCTTCGGGCATAGCTTCGGCAATGTCTATAAAATCCTCCAAACCTTTGCGCCTTTGCAATTGCCCCACGCCCAGAATTATTTTTCGATCACCGGAAAGCATTAATAATTGCCTTCCTTTTTGCCGGTTTTCTTCGGTACGTTTCCATTTGCTGATCAAAACTGGGTTGTAAATTTTAACAATCCTGCTTTTTACGCCAAGCTTTAAAATCGCTTCCTCTACCATCGGAGATAGCGCAATCACGACATCGGCATAAGAAAAAACCTTTTTAAAATACCAGTTTACAAACGGAAAAAGCTGTTTCCACATCGGCAGCGAGCCTTTAATAGAATCCGGAATCACGTGTGCCGTATGGATGCGGCGTTTTTTATATCTGCGGCCTTTCCAAAAGTAATACGGGCCGTACGTATGGCAGTGCATCAGATCGCCCCAGCCTTCTTCATTTACAACTACCTGTATATCAGACTTTTCTCGGAGTAATTCTATCTGTTCCACAAAAGCGGTATGCACGCCCTGGCCTTTCATCACAAAAGGAGTTTCGGATACCACATGAATTTTCAGCATAGAATAAAAATCAGGATCAATTTAAAGCTTGACTATTTGCTGCAACATTTCTGGCTTTTTTATTCCGGAAATAACGGATGATAAAAAACGCCGCAACCAGCAATACTACCGCAAGCACCACATATTTTACCGTTTCTAATTTGCCTGCTACTTGCGCCCAATACGGACCAAGAAAATAGCCACTTATAACGTAAGTGCAGGTAACCAAACAGGCCGTGATCAACGTAATGGGCACATAAGTTTTTGGTTTGATGTGCAGCAGACCAACAATAACCGAAATATAACCCCGGATAAACGGTGTAACCCGGCCTAAAAAAATTGTCCACAAGCCACCGTTAGAAACTTTGGCCGACAGATTATTTATTTTTTGGGTAGAAAGCGGGAACCATTTGGGTTTGTGGCTGAGGATGTACGGCCCGAAAAAGTAAAATGTGGTAAACAGCATGTTGGCTCCCAGAAAATCCGCAGTGATAATGCATAACAAAACCAGGTACAATTTGAGTGTGCCGCTGAAAGCCAGATAACCGGAAAACAGCATCAGCAGCTCGTTTGGAAGCGGCGTTGGAATGCCAATTTCTTGAATCAGCACCAGCACAAAAATAGCCAGATAGCCGTAATGATTGATGTATTGGAGAAATTGTGCTGGCATAGATTGCTGTAAAAATAAAGATGTTTCGGTCGAAAATGCGCATTTAAAATACTTTTTATCGCTTGTATTTTAAGTCGATAAAAGAAGCATGATGGTGCAGTTTTGCAAATCAAGCGCAAAATATGTAAGCTTGAAAACAGCTGTTTCTGTTCCAAGCCATCATCCAAAAAACCATGATAAAAAGAGTGTTGTATCTTTTCTGTTTATGCTTAGGCAGTTGCCATTACGTCTGCAGATTTAACGAACTGGACGGATATTTCCAACAAAATCAGTTTACCAAACAGCATCCGGCATGGTACTGTTTTTACCATATCAAAATTGGAGTTGGAAAAGTTGATGGAGGTAAAATAATTTTCAAGTGATAAAAACAGCAACCAGGTTAAATAATTTGGTTGCTGTTTAGTATTGATTATTGCTGTGTAATTTGCTGATGGTGCGCGTGGCAAGCATCGGCGCAAGTGTTGCAGGCTTCGGCACATTTTTGGCAATGTTCATGTTCGTGCTGGGTACATTCGGCGGCACATTTTCGGCAAATTTCTTCGCATAGTAATAAAAACTGCAAAGCAATATCCGAATCGCGTTGTAATAAACGAGCCGCCAGCGAACATATATCCGCACAATCGCGATCTAATTTGATGCAGGCAACCATCATTTTTACATCTTCTTCGTCTAAGCAAGCGGTTGCACAGTTTTCACAGGCTAAAGTGCAGTTTAATAATTTTTGGATGAGGTCTTGATATTTTTGGTTTTCCATTATAGTGTTTTTAGTTATGGAAATAATAAGGGAAAGGGTGGAAATGTTTAGCTTGATTTCAATTATCAACCTAAAAATGAACAGACTAATACTTATTGGAAACGGCTTTGATTTAGCCCACGGAATGAAAACGAGTTATAACGATTTTATTCTTTGGTATTTGAAAAAGTGTTTTGAGGAAGCTTTTAAATTTAAGCAATAATAGATTTGGATATACCCAATATTCTTTATAACCAGTTTCAAATTTTATGCTATCTTCTTAAATAACAAAGTTCTTGTAAATATTTTGCAAATTATTTACACAATAGTGTGTTTTATATGTAATACATTATATACTTTTGAAACAGCCCTTTAAATCAATCTGCGACATGAAAAACCAACCATTGATAAATCGCTTTAAGCGACAATAATGATTATGCCAATTCCGGCAAATTTTATTCATTTATGAATTTTAAACTATAATTAATCCTAATTGTCCAATTAGGAAAGGCTACAACCTATACGAAAATAAAGCGTAAAGAGGTTTGTAGAAACCTGTTACTAAAATCAAGCCAGGAGGCACAAAACATGACAAATTACATCAAAACTACAGGTAGCAATACAGTGGATGTTTCATTAGATGTATTATTAATAAAAGAAGGTGATTACATTGTTTCATTTTGTCCAGCATTAAACCTTTCATCATTTGGAGATAGTGAACAAGACGCAAAAGAAGCATTTGATGAAGCTTTAACAATTTTTTTAGACGATATTCAGAAAAAAGGCACGTTAGAAAAAGTTCTTTTAAATTTAGGTTGGGCTTTAAGAAAATTGCCAAATGTATCTTTCTTGCCACCAGATGTGGATTATAATCCTTACAGTAAGCCAGTACAAAATAGATTTAGAGAAAGAGTAGCAATTCCTGTTTATTAATTTTTTAATTTTAATTAATGGGAATTAGACAAATAGAAACAAAACTATTTATAGAATTTTTAGAGTCTATTGGTATGGTGTGTGAACGACACGAATCAAGCCATTATGTGTTTAATAATCCACCTGATAAGCCACAATTAGATCGGCCTTTAATAGTCCGTATAAAACATAAAGAAATACCACTACTTCACATACATACAAATCTCGCATCCGCAGGAATACCACACGAAGAATTTTCACAGTGGTTAAAAAAGCCTAAAAAAACACGTAAAAGAGAAAAAACTAAGCCCGACTTAGAGGAAGCGAAAAAAAGCAAGAAATAATTTATTTATCTCTTGCTTTTTTTATAAGGTTCTTTTTTTAAGTCATGCTTGACAAGGCTTTCTTTTATGGTCTTTTATATACTTGAATCTTTTTATCATCAATAAAGTTCTACACAAACAATGAGATCAATCTGGAATGGTGCAATTTCCTTCGGGCTGGTAAGTATCCCGATTAAATTATATTCGGCGATACAGGATAGTGCGCTGGATCTGGATATGCTGGACGGCCGCGATCATGCCCGAATCCATTTTATGCGGGTAAACGAGAAAACAAAAGAGGAAGTGCCTTACGAGAAAATCGTAAAAGGTTACAAGCTGAATGATGAATACGTGATTCTGGATGACCAGGATTTTGCAGATGCGGCGCCGGAAAAAAGCAAAAGCATTGATATTGAAAACTTTGTAAAAGTGGCCGACATCAACCCGATGCTTTTTGAAACTTCGTATTATGCGGAGCCAAGCAAAGCCGGACAAAAAGCTTATATGCTGCTGCTGGAAGCTTTGAAAAAATCTAAAATGGCTGGTTTGGGTCAGTTTGTGCTGCGCCAGAAAGAACATTTGTGTGTGATTTATGCACAAAATGAAGTAATTGTGATTTCCCGCATCCGGTTTGCGCAGGAACTTCGGGATAGTTCAGATGTTGATGTGGATCACGAGATCAACATTAACAAAAAAGAAATGGATGTGGCGATGGCTTTAATCAAGCAATACACAACTGATTTTGACATTGAGGAATACAAGGATACTTACACCGATGATCTGCTGAAAATTATCAAAGCCAAAGCAAAAGGTAAGCGGACAACGATTAAAAAATTGACGCCGCCAAAACCAAAAAGTGATGATTTGTACGAGCAGCTGATGGAAAGTTTAAACAAAAAAGGTGCATAAAAACAGCATCTATGTCGTTAGAAAAGTATAACAGCAAACGCAAATTTGAGCAAACGCCCGAGCCGCAAGCCGGAAAAAACACCGATAAAAACAGCTTGCGTTTTGTGGTGCAGCGGCATCAGGCTTCGCACTTGCATTATGATTTCCGGCTGGAACTGGATGGCGTTTTAAAAAGCTGGGCAGTGCCGAAGGGGCCGTCGCTAAACCCGAAAGACAAGCGGCTGGCGATGATGGTAGAAGATCATCCTTTTGATTACCGCACGTTTGAAGGCGAAATTCCAAAAGGAAATTATGGTGCGGGCACGGTTACTATTTTTGATGAAGGCACGTATCAATCTTTAGCTGCTGATAGAAATGAAGATGTAGCAGCCTTGCGAAAAGGTTTGCAAGATGGAAACCTGAAATTCCGGCTGAATGGTGAAAAATTGCAGGGAGAATTTGCGCTGGTCAAAATAAAAAACGATGAGCAGAATGCCTGGCTGCTGATTAAACACCGCGATGATTTTGCTACGGATGATAAGTTTGATATTGAAAAACTGGTTTCAGATTCAGCAAAAAAATCTTTTGAAAAATCCGAAATTGCAATAGTTTCTCCCGAAAAAACAATCGACCCAAAAACGGAAGTTTTTCCGTATAGCCCGATGCTGGCCGAACCTGCTGATGCTGTTTTTAACGACCCAAAATGGGTTTTTGAGCGCAAACTAGATGGTTACCGCATTATCGCAACAACCGGGGAAATGGTGAAATTGATTACCCGGAAAGGCCAGGATTATACCGGAAACTATCAGGCGATTGCTAAAGCGTTGGAAGAAATTGAAGACAATGCGGTTTTGGATGGAGAAGTTACGGTTGAAAATGCAGAAGGAAAAGAAGCTTTTCAATCGTTGCAAAACTTTGGTTCGGACGATGCGCAGCATATTTTAAAATATTATGTATTCGATTTATTGTATCTGAACGGACACGATTTGCTGCAAATGCCGTTGATCCAACGAAAGGAAATACTGAAAAAACTATTGCAAAAACAGCATTCCGGCAAAATCATTTACCATGAACACCTCGCCGAAAAAGGAAAAGAACTGTTTGCCGAAGCTGTGAATAATGGCTGGGAAGGTGTGATCGGCAAAAAAGCCGACAGCGAATATTACATCGGCAAAAGAAGCGATGCGTGGTTAAAATTTAAGCAGGTGAACAGTCAGGAAGCCATTATTTGCGGTTTTACAGAGCCAGCCGGAGCGCGCAAATATTTTGGTGCGCTGGTTTTAGGCATGTATGAGCAAGGCGAACTGAAATACATTGGCAACTGCGGAACAGGGTTTAACCAGCAGACGCTGAAGGATTTATATGGGCAGATGCAAGGTTTGATCAGCGAAAAACCTTTTCAGAAATCGGTTGTGGTGAACCAGCAAAGAAGCGTAACGTGGGTAAAACCCGAGTTGGTTTGCGAAGTAAATTTTACCGAATGGACCGAAGATAACAACCTCCGCCATCCGGTTTACAAAGGTTTGCGAACGGATAAAGATGCGCGGGAAATTATGCGGGAAGCCATTTATTCCTCAGCAGAAACTAAAAAACCACTGCTGTTTTTACCGGATAAAAATGTGAAACTAAGCAATCTGGATAAATTGTACTGGAAAAACGAAGGTATTTCTAAAGGTGATTTGCTCCATTATTATGCGCAGGTTTCGGATTATTTGTTGCCGTTTATTCAGGATAAACCATTGTCGCTGAACCGGCAGCCAAACGGTTTTGACCAGCCAGGATTTTTTCAAAAAGATGTGAACGTAGGTGAAATCCCGAAATGGCTAAAAACGGTTTCCCTGCATTCGGAAAGTACGGATAAGGAGATTGATTACCTGCTTTGCAACGATCTGGAATCGCTTTTGTACATGGTGAACCTGGGTTGCATCGAAATAAATCCCTGGCTTAGCAGTTATCAAACGCCTGAAAACCCGGAATTTATGGTGATTGATCTGGATCCCGACGGTAATGATTTTAGTGAGGTAAAAGAAGTAGCGCTATCGGTTAAAAAGGTTTTTGACCGGATGGAAATTCCGTCATTCGTCAAAACTTCCGGTTCGCGCGGGATGCACATCTACATTTATCTCGCTGCAGAATATGATTATGATTTTGTGAAGAAATTTGCCAATTATGTAGCGCAACTGGTTCAGCAGGAACAACCGGAAATAACCAGTTTGGAGCGCAGTACAGACAAGCGGAAAGGTTTGATTTACCTCGATTACCTGCAAAACCGACGCGGGCAAACGGTTGCGGCGCCTTATTCTGTTCGGCCTAAACCTGGTGCTACGGTTTCGATGCCGCTGTTTTGGAAGGAAGTGAATGCCGAATTGCAGCTTATAAACTTCAACCTGAAAAATGTTCCGGAATTGTTGAAAGAACGGGAAAATCCCTGGAAATTCATTCGCCAAAGCAAGCCTGATTTGTTGCAAGCTTTAAAATTGAGCAAAACCAATGCTTAAATTTACCCGTTAAAAGAAGTATCGCGCTGGTCATGTTAACATCTGCACGTCTTGTTAATGTATTGTTAAAATCCGTGCAGATACCGATACTATAGTTAAAGTCTTCCAAATGTTATACATTTTTGCGTGTGTTTATAAAACATTTAGCTAATGCATACTGATAAATTTCTGCAAGGAGGAGGTAAAATGGGCGAACTGATCCGGACTACGGATTGGTCACAAAGCGCACTGGGCGACCCTGTTACCTGGTCCGACAGTTTAAAATCCGCACTAAGCATTTCTTTAAATTCCGGTTTCCCGATTGCTATTTACTGGGGCGCAGATTTTAACCTGTTTTATAACGATGCTTACAGTAGTATTTTGGGTGATAAACATCCGTGGGCATTAGGCAAAAGCGGTGCCGTAGCCTGGTCTGAAATCTGGGATGGCTTAAAAGCAGAATTTCAACGCGTTTTAATAAATGGCGAATCTTTTCGTTCGGATAATGCGTTGCTGCCCATGCATCGCTTCGGTTATTTGGAAGAATGTTATTTCGATTATACTTTATCGCCCATTATTGCTGCCGATGGCAGTTTTGGCGGCGTTTTTAATGCCGTGATAGAAACCTCATACCGTGTAATCAATGAGCGGCGAAATAAACTTTTGCATTCTCTTTTACAGTTATACAACATAAAAAGCTTTGCAGAAGGTGTAAAAACAGCCGTGGAAATTTTGGAAACAGGAAAGGCTGATTTACCTTTCAGCCTGTTATATATCGCCCCGGGAAATAATGCGGACATAATTACTTTAACCGCGGCAAGCGGCATGGCTCTTAATGATGCTTCAAACATCAGCTGGCCTTTTGAGCAGGTATTTGCATCCGGAAAAGCAATGCATATAGATAATTTAGGCAGCTATATTAAAATTCCGGTCGAGGGTTGCGGATCAAAAGGATGTACGGAAGCACTGCTGGTGCCGCTTAATATCAGCGAAACAAAAACCATGGGTTGTTTGATTGCCGGTATTTCTTCAGGCAAAAAATTAGACCGTGATTACCAGAATTTTGTTGAATCGGTTGCTACTTATATTGCTGCAGCCATTAGCAAAGGCTATTCCTATGTACAGGAACAGAAAAACAAACAGCGTATTATAGAAAGCGAAAACCGTTTTCGCAGTATGATAGACCAGGCACCGGTTGCAATTGCTGTTTTTAGAGGAGAAGGAATGGTTTTCTCTAAGTTCAACAAAGAAATGATGGAGTTGATTGGTAGAGGTGAGGAGATAATTGGCAAGAAACTATCAGATGCAATTCCGGAAATAACAGGGCACCAGATTTTTAGCATTTTAAACAACGTATATAAAACAGGTAAGCCGTATTATGCCTACGATATGCCTATATCCCTACAAAGAAAAGGTGTTATAGAACAAATATATTTCAATTTTTCTTATTCGCCGCTGGTAGAAGACGAGCAGATTACCGGCATCATGATCGTTGCTTTCGAAGTAACAGAAAGATTTAAAACACAGAAAAAATTACAGGAAAGTGAGGCTCTTTTCAGAGGGATTACTGCGGCATCACCAACAGCTTTATGGATTACGGATGAAGCCGGTAACATGACTTATGTAAACGAAACCTGGATTGGGTGGACGGGCAAGCCCTTGACAAGCCACTTAGGTAAGGGCTGGCTCGATTCTGTTTTTGTAGAGGATGTTGAGGAAGCCTGTACTGTTTTTAATCATGATTTTTTGCTGCAACGGTATCATGAAAGCCATTTTCGCATCTTGCATACAAACGGGCAGGAGCGCTCGCTGGTTTGTACCGGTAACCCGCAGTTTGATAATCAGCAAAAATTTAAAGGTTATATCGGTGCTTGTGTTGACATTACCGAACAAAAACAATTGCAACGGCAAAAAGATAATTTTTTGGGTGTAGCCAGTCATGAATTAAAAACGCCGGTAACCAGCATTAAAGCGTATGCGCAGGTTTTAGAAATGATGTTCCGGCGCGACGGCGATACCAAAAAAGCCGACATGCTGGGTAAGCTGGATAAGCAGGTAAACCGGTTAAGCAGCCTTATTGGCGATTTGCTGGATGTAACCAAAATCCATACCGGCAGGTTGCAGTTTAACGAAACCGAGTTCAATTTCAACAAACTGGTAGAAGAAGTAATTGAAGATGTGCAGCATACTTCTATCAAACATCAGCTTAAAAAACAGCTTAACTTTGAAGGAATGATTGTTGGCAATACCGAACGGATCAGTCAGGTAATTACCAACTTATTAACTAATGCTATCAAATACTCGCCGGATGCCAACGAGATCATTATCTATACAAAACAAGTAGCCGGGCAAGTGCAGCTTTGCGTACAGGATTTTGGCATCGGCATTAACACGCACAAAAAAGATATGGTTTTTGAACAGTTTTATCGTGTTAGCGGCAGCAAAGAGCATACATTTCCGGGTTTAGGGTTGGGTTTATACATCTCCTCAGAAATCATAAAACGGTTGCATGGGCGTATTTGGGTAACCTCTGTAGAGGGAAAAGGCTCTACATTTTGCTTCTCATTGCCTTTAAAATCATCCATCTGAAATTGATTTGTATTGATAAATAAAACAAATTGAAGTTCTTCGGCTTCCTACTGATGAACTGAGCGTATTTTGTTGATGAAAATTGCTGCTAAAAAAATATTAATTGCTGATGATGATCCGGGTATTGTAGATTCTATTTCTATGATTTTGGAAATGATGGGTTATGATGTTGCTTTTACCCATGATGGCGCGGTTGTTCCGGCTGAAGTAGCTAAAGGCCACGCCGATTTGATTTTACTGGATATTTGGATGTCGGGCCATGACGGGCGCGAAATCTGCAAAACTTTAAAGGCCAACGTTAGTACTAAAAATATTCCTATACTAATGATTTCCGCCAGCCGTGAAGTTAAACAATCTGCTTTGGATGCCGGTGCAGATGATTTTCTGGAAAAACCATTTGAAATGAACGCCATGATTAACAAGGTAGAACGTTTGATCGGTTAATATTATTTACATATCCCGGAACTTTCCTGATTTTTGTACGGTAAAAGAAGCATGTTTCTGCTTTAATAAACAGCTGCCAATAACATTAAAAGCAGAAATTACCGTTTAAACAGTTACAAATTTTTGTGTTGATAATTTTGATAGGCGTGAAGCAGATTGGCCATTATTTAAAAGATACTTTATGCGAAGCCTGTTTCTGCTGATATTACTCATCGGTGCAGCTTTTTCGGGTTTTTCGCAAATTCAAAGCGAAAATGATTTTGAGCAATTAAATGCGCAACTGGCCGAAAAAAATGTGTACGATCAGCAGAAAGAAATCCTGATCCGGAAATTGCGTACAAATTTTCAGACCACAGCTTCCTCTAATTATGAGGATCAGTTTAAATTTTGCGCACAGCTGTACGATCAATACAAATCTTATCAGTACGATTCAGCTTTTGTTTATGCAGATAAGCTTTACCAGTTAAGCCAATTACAGCATAACCGCAGCCAGATGGCAGATGCAAAAGTAAAACTGGGTTTTATCTTGCTTTCTGCCGGCATGTTCCGCGAAACTTTTGAGGTTTTAAATTTAGTTGATGCGAAAATACTTACTGATAGTTCCCGCTTTGAATATGATGCCTTGCTTGCCCGTGCAAATGATGATCTGGCTTCCTTTAATCATGATAAATACTTTACACCGCAATATAAACGTTTGGCAGCGAGTTATTTAGATTCTGCCATTGCTATTGGTAAGCCGGGTTCTTATGAGCGTGATTATTATACTAATTACCGACTGTTTAAAACCGGGAATTTCCACGCTGCCGAAATCGGTTTTATAAAATTATTAAACCAGCGCTTAACAAAACATCAAACGGCCATTGTAGCCTCAACTTTAAGCAACGTTTATTTTGCCACCAACCGGCGGCAGCAAGGTAATAATATGCTGGTAAAAGCAGTAATCAATGATATACAAGCCTCTACTAAAGAAACCATTGCTTTATTTTGGCTGGCAGAAAAGCTGTATAAAAATGGAGATGTTAAAAATGCTTATCAATACATCCAGCAAGCCATGGCTGATGCTGAGTTTTACGGTGCCAGGCAGCGGCAGGTGCAAATCAGTACGATTTTACCTATCATCGACGCACAAAACCTGCAGTTAATTGAAAAAGAAAAAACCCGTTTTCTTATTTATCTGCTTTCTACGGGCTTTTTAATGCTATTGATTATTTGGGTTTCGATCCAACTGTTTAGGCAACTAAAAGATCTTCGCATTAAAGAAAAAATTATAGCCGATAAAAATGCAGAACTGGAAATTTTTAACCATAAACTGGAGGAAGACACGCATATTAAAGAAGAATATATCGGTTATTTTTTTGATCTGATTTCGGGTTATATCCTTAAACTGGAAAAACTAAAACGATCGGTGGATATGAAATTGTCGGTCAAAAAATATGACGATATTCCGGCCATCATTAATTCCATCCAGATTAAAAAAGAACGGGAAGCTTTGTTTCACACGTTTGATCAGGTTTTTATCCGGATTTTCCCCAATTTTATTACTTCTTTTAACGCTCTTTTTCGCAAGGAAGACCAGATTTGGCCAAAAGAACATGAGGTTTTAACCACGGATTTACGGATTTTTGCTCTGATCCGGTTGGGAATTACTGATAATGAAACCATCGCTAAAATTCTGGAATATTCAGCAAAAACAATTTATGTTTACAAGATGCGCATGAAGGCCAAATCCCTGATTCATGGTGATGAATTTGAGCAGCGCTTAATGTCTATCAAAGCAGTTAGTCCGGTTGATACTTCTTTTATCGACTAAAATTGGTTGAAATATCTTAAATTTTTTAAAGCTCAAATTCCTGCAACTTATTGTAAATCAGCAATAATATTCTAAAAATTATAATATTTTTTTGATAACTGTCCTAAAGCACTAAAAATGCTTTAGATAAAGGCAATCTTTGCTAAAGATTAAGGGTATGAATAATTGTTTCTGCAAAAAATTGCAGTTGCTGGTGTTCAGTAAAAACCAATTTATATAGCCGCCGGAAACCGGCCAACCAATTTATTAACTATTGCTGTTTTTAGAAGATGAAATCTAAATTTATTACAACACTGTTTTTTCTTTTTTTATCGGGTAGAATCTTTGCTCAAATTCCTGATATGGAACGGGTAGAACCTGCTTTCTGGTGGACAGGTATGAAAAACCCGAAGCTGCAACTATTGGTTCATGGTAAAAATATTGCTGCACGTAAAGTCAGTTTCCAGTATCCCGGCATAAAACTGATAAAAGTTAACAATGTTGAAAATCAAAATTATCTGTTTATAGATATAGAGATTGCTGCTACTGCAAAGCCTGGTGCTTTCATTATCAGTTTTTCATCAGCCGGCCAAAAAGAGCTGCAGTTTAAGTACGAACTGAAAGCACGAAATTTTGCTGCAAACCGCGCGCAGGGCGTTACCAATAAAGATTTGATTTATCTGCTGATGCCGGACCGGTTTTCCAACGGCGACAAAAATAACGATGTGGTTAAAACCATGCGTGAAACCGGGTTAAACCGCGATTCTATTTATAGCCGGCATGGAGGAGATATCCAAGGTTTGATGAACCACCTTGATTATTTAAAAGATTTAGGTGTTACTGCTGTTTGGATGACACCAGAAATCGAAAACGATGAGCCGCACGCTTCCTATCACGGTTATGCCGTTACGGATTATTATAAAATTGACCCACGGTTTGGTTCCAACGAACTGTATAAAGCTTATGTAGAGAAATGCCATGCAATGGGATTAAAAGTAATTAAAGATCTGGTTCACAACCACATAGGTACAGAATCCTGGCTGATCCGGGATATGCCGATGAAAAGCTGGGTGCATCAATGGCCTAAATATACCAACTCTAATTTTCGGGATGCGGCCGTGATGGACCCTCATGCTTCTTTTATCGATAAAAAAGTGATGCTGGATGGCTGGTTTGATCACAGCATGGCCGATATGAACGAAAATAATCCATACGTGCAAAATTACCTCACCCAAAATCACATCTGGTGGATAGAGTATGCCGGTTTAGACGGTTTTCGGTTAGATACTTATCCTTATAACGATGCCAGTTATATGGCTGATTGGGCACAGAAAGTTAAAGCTGAATTCCCTCATTTTTCTATTTATGGCGAAACGCTGGTTTGGTCGGTAGCCAATCAGGCTTATTTTACACAGGGAAATACTGTAAATAGAGGCTTTGATACACATTTGCCAGGTATTACAGATGGGCAAATAAAAGATGCCATAAACGAAGCATTGAATGGAAAATCTGGCTGGACGGATGGTGTTGGCCGCTTGTATTCTGTTCTGGCGCAGGATTTTTTATACCAGGATGCAACCAGAAATGTAATTTTTTTGGATAACCACGATATGAGCAGGTTTTACTCTATTGTTGGTGAAGATTTTAGTAAATATAAAGCAGGAATGGCGCTTTTGTTAACCATGCGCGGCATCCCGCAATTGTATTATGGTGATGAAATTTTAATGAAAAATTTTTCCAATCCGGATGGCTTGGTGCGTTTGGATTTTCCGGGCGGCTGGTCGGGCGATAAAATTGATAAATTTAGAGCTTCAGATCGCAGCGAAAAAGAAAACGAAGCTTTTAATTTTGTGTCAAAATTAGCCAATTACCGCAAAAACACAACCGCTCTGCAAACCGGTAAACTGATGCAATACATTCCTGAAAATGGGATTTATGTGTATTTCAGGTATGATCAGCAAAAAACAGTAATGATTGCTTACAACAGCAACGAAACGGCCAAAGATATTCAAACAGAACGTTTTGCAGAACGAACAGTAGGTTTTACAACAGCCGTAAACGTGATGACCAGTCAGGGTTTGGATACCATCAGCAAGCTAAGTTTGCCTGCAAAATCAGTAACCATACTGGAATTAAAATAAAAAATCTAAACCAAAGCCATTTATAGTTAACCAATTATAAATTATTTAATGAGAAAAATTTTAGAGCGGCCAAGGTTAAGTTTTTGGCAAATATTGAACATGAATTTCGGTTTCCTGGGGATTCAGTTTGGTTTTGCCTTACAAAACGGCAATGCTTCCCGCATCCTGCAAACTTTTGGTGCTGATGTAGAACATTTATCCCTTTTCTGGCTGGCAGCACCTATAACCGGCATGATTGTGCAACCCATCATCGGGCATTATAGTGACAAAACTTGGACAAGCTTAGGCAGGCGCAAACCATATTTTTTAACAGGTGGTTTACTGGCTGCGTTGGCTTTGATTTTTTTGCCTAATGCTTCTTTTATGGCCTTTATTTTACCGCCGATATTAGTTGGAGCAGGAATGTTGATGATTATGGATGCCTCTTTTAATGTAGCAATGGAGCCTTTCCGCGCTTTAATTGCAGATAAATTGCCTGATAGTCAGCGGGGTTTAGGTTTTTCAACACAAACTTTTTTAATTGGAATTGGTGCAGTAGCAGGTTCTTGGCTGCCTTATATTTTTTCTGAATATTTGGGCATTTCCAAAACAGCAGATCAAAATCACATTCCAAACAACGTTCTTTTCTCTTTTTATACCGGTGCAGCTGTTTTAGTTGGAAGTCTACTTTGGACAATTTTTACTACTAAAGAATATCCGCCAGAACAATATGCTGATTTCCATAATGATGAACCGAAAGAAGAAACAAGTGGCATTTTAACTATTTTTAAAGATTTTGCAAACATGCCGCAAACGATGCGTCAGCTGGGCTTGGTTCAGTTTTTTTCCTGGTTCGCCTTGTTTTCAATGTGGGTTTTTGCGGCGCCGGCAATTGCACAACACATTTATCATGTAGCACCAAATGATACAACATCTACCAAATTTGCTGATTCTGGTAACTGGGTCGGTATTTTGTTTGGCATTTACAATGGTGTTTCGGCTATTTATGCACTATTTCTTCCGGCTATTGCAAAGATTACCAGTCGGAAAACTACACATGCTTTATCCCTGATTGCCGGTGGCGCAGGTTTGTTATCCATTTTTTTTATTCGAGATCCTAAACTGCTGATCATTTCTATGGTTGGCATTGGCTTGGCGTGGGGCAGTATTCTGGCTATGCCTTATGCTATTTTATCCGGTTCTATCCCTGCTCAAAAGATGGGCGTATATATGGGTATTTTTAATTTTTTTATTACGCTGCCCCAAATTATCAATGGTTTGTTTGGCGGATTGATGGTAAAAAATATTTTTGGCGGTCAGGCAATTTATGCTATTGTACTAGCCGGTATTTTTATGTTTTGTGCAGCAGTTTCTGTTTTATTTATACATGATGAAAAAGACATAAAAATCACTACTCCTTAATATTGGTTCATTTTGATAAAAACAACTAATAACAGTATTAAATTTTTTAAAGGTTTTGTATTGGAATACATTAATAATCAGAAATTTAAGTTTAAATAAATTGGTATTTTTTTTAAAATCCGAAAATATCAACAATTACCATTTATAATCTATCGTATTTTGTTTTTTACAATAAGTAGTTACAATTTCTGCAAAATGAGAAGTGCAGGTTTTGATAACTTGAATGCAATAGTTAGTTATAAAATTGATTAATTGTTGTAAATGAAAGTAGTACCAATTAAACCATTTTCCAGATAACCATTATTGATTATATCTATATGCTTATTTATACCCGTATTTCTATTTTCCATACTTTTTGTACTGCTGTTAAAGTTTTGAAAAAAGGGTTAAGCAAAGTAATAGGTATCAGAAGCAATAGTTTTTCTACTTATTTAAACTGTTAAGCAATGAAAATTTTAAAGTATTTTTTATTGCTATCTACAGGTTTAACACTTGTTTCGTTCAAGGCTTTGTTGTTTAACAAGCCTTTCCAGGATTATCCTTTATATACAGGAAAAGATCTGGGGGTAAATTATTCACCTGTAAAAACAGTATTTAAGGTTTGGGCACCAAAGGCGACTGCTGTAAAACTAAGATTATATTTAACAGGAAACAGTGGTAACCCTTTGCGTATTATTAATTTAACTAAAGCGAATCAAGGCATTTGGGAAACAGTAATCAACCAAAACATCAAGAACCAATATTATACTTTCCAGGTAAATGAAAGCGGTAAATGGCTGCTGGAGAAACCTGATATTTATGCCAAAGCTGTAGGTGTTAATGGCCAAAGAGGCATGATAATGGATTTAGCTGCTACCAACCCAAAAAACTGGGAGCAGGACAAAAAGCCACTGCTTAAAAACTTTACTGATATTATTATTTACGAGCTTCATATTCGTGATTTATCCATCAGCAGAAATTCTGGCATACAACACAAAGGAAAATTTTTAGGATTAACAGAAACAGGCACCAAAAGTCCTGACGGAGAATTAACCGGCCTGGATCATATTAAAGAATTAGGTGTTACACATGTTCATCTGTTGCCTGTTTTCGATTTTAACTCTATCGATGAAAGTAAACCCGAATTAAATCAATACAACTGGGGCTATGATCCTTTAAATTATAATGTTCCAGAGGGAAGTTATTCTACTAATCCTTACGATGGTAATATCCGTATACATGAGTTTAAGCAAATGGTACAAGCACTGCACGCTAAAGGATTAAGAGTAATTTTAGATGTTGTGTATAATCATACTAGCGATATCAATAACTCTAATTTCACACAATTTGCACCTGGTTATTTTTACAGGCACAACTTGGATGGAAGCTACTCCAATGGTACAGGCTGCGGTAACGAAACTGCATCAGAACAAAGCATGATGCGGAAGTTTATGGTGGAATCAGTAGCTTACTGGGCAAAGGAATATCACCTGGATGGCTTTCGCTTTGATCTGATGGGCGTACATGATATTAAAACGATGAATGCCATTAGCGATACGCTCCATAAAATTGATCCAACTATTTTTATTTATGGCGAAGGGTGGGCAGCAGGATCAAGTCCCTTACCAGAAGATCAAAGGGCTGTTAAAAAAAACGTAATCAAGCTAACAAAAATAGCTGCTTTTAGTGATGATATACGTGATGGATTAAGGGGAGATTTTAGTGATGTAAAAACAAAAGGTTTTGTTAGCGGAGCAACAGGTTTGGCCGAAAGTGTAAAATTCGGAATCGTAGCCTCAACCCAACATCCGCAAATTAACTATCAGGATGTTAATCATTCTAAAAATTTTTGGGCAAACGAGCCTTCCCAAGCTATTAATTATGCTTCCTGCCACGATGATAATACATTGTTTGATCGTTTAAAAATTGCCAATCCCGAAGCTTCCGAAGATGATTTAATCAAAATGGATAAATTGAGTGAGGCAGTTGTGCTTACATCTCAAGGTGTTGCTTTTTTACATGCTGGTTCTGAAATGTTACGAACTAAACAAGGAATTGCCAATTCTTACAATTCTCCGGATTCAATAAATGAACTGGACTGGAGTAGAAAGAAAAAATATAAAGCTGTATTTAACTACTATAAAGAACTGATTGCTTTAAGAAAAAATCATCCGGCATTCAGGATGCCATCTACAGCTATGATTCAGCAACATTTAAAATTTATAGCAAATAATGATCCTAACCTGATTGAATACCAGCTATCCAACCATGCTAATGGCGATCAATGGAAAGATATTTTAGTTTGCCTAAATGGAAACCGAAAGGATGTAAGCATAACCTTGCCAACCGGAAACTGGATTTTAGTTGGCAATGGATATAAGATTGATGAAAAAGGAATTCAAAAAGTAACTGCTTCAACTATTGTGTTACCTGCTACAACGGCTTACTTTTTATATAAGTCACCATAATCATGATGGAGTGAATTCAGTATTATAATCAATTTATAAAATCACATTAAAATTAATATCAATTAAATTATGACGGCTCGCTATCCAACTTAACAAAAAAGCTGAAGCCCCATTCATGCTTCTTTTATCACTATAAAAATGATTGATTAGGCTTTGATAATTCTGAGATGCAGTATTACAAAATAAACCAATTACAACTATCAAGCTATTCATACTTATACAACATACTTCTTTTAACACCTAAAATTATAAATTAATGAGAATACTGTATTTTAAAAAGTTTGTACTATTAAGCTCATTTCTAATGCTTTCTGGTTGGGCTTTTGCTCAAACCGGTAGTATTTCCGGCAGAATAGTAGATGAAAAGCGGCTGTCTTTACCGGGAGCCAGCGTAACTGTTGACGGGACCACGTTGGGTTCTACAACAGATTTGGACGGTAATTATAAAATAAACGGTGTAAAAGCCGGAAGCGTTACTTTAACTGCTCAGTTTGTGGGTTATAACGCCTTAAAAAAAACAGTAACAGTTAACAGCAGTGGAACTATTGTGGCCGATTTTCAAATGGTTTCTTCGGCACAATCACTAAATGAAGTAGTAGTAATCGGTTATGGTTCGGAAAGAAAAAAAGATTTATCCGGCTCAATTGCTACAGTAAATTCTAAAGATTTTCAACAAGGTATTGTAACTACCCCGGAACAATTGATTGCAGGTAAAGTTGCAGGTGTATCCATTACTTCAAACGGTGGTGCACCAGGTGCAGGCAGTCAGATCCGTATCCGCGGCGGCGCATCAGTTAATGGTAGTAATGATCCTTTAATTGTAATTGACGGCGTACCTTTGGCTCCAAATCATAATCCTGACGGAACACCCAGTATTTCTGGTGTTGCTGATCCTTTAAGTTTAATTAACCCAAACGATATTGAAACTTTTTCGGTTTTAAAAGATGCTTCTGCCGCAGCAATTTATGGTAACCGGGCATCTAACGGTGTAATTATTATCACCACTAAAAAAGGAAAGAGTGGCAAGCCGGTAATTAATTTCAGTACGCAGTTTTCTGCTTCTAAGCTGCCAAAAGAAGCATCGGTACTATCGGCCAGCCAGTTTCGCGACTATATTAATGCAAATGATACAACAACTTCCGGTAAGTACAAAGCTTTATTAGGAACCGCCAATACCGACTGGCAGAAGCAAATTTATCAAACTGCTTATACAAGTGATAATAATCTGAGTATTTCAGGATCAGCAGGTAAGTTACCTTATCGTGTTTCGGTTGGTTATACGAATCAAGACGGTATTTTAAAAACTTCATCTTTAGAACGATATACCACGGCTATTAACCTTAGCCCATCGCTGTTTACAGATCACATTAAAATTAATTTTAATGTAAAAGGGGCCGATGTTAATCAACGTTTTGCAAATGAAAGTGCTATCAGTTCTGCTGTAGATTTTAATCCTACAGTTCCGGTTTACTCTGGCAACAGCAGTTTGTATGGTGGTTATTATGAATATACGGATGCCAGTAATACACCAAGTGGCTTAAAAGCATTATCGCCATTAAATCCTTTGGGCTTATTAATGGAAAATAACAATACCAGTAAAGTTTACAGAGTAATCAGTAGTTTGGCTTTGGATTACAAGCTGCACTTTTTTCCTGATCTGCACGCCAATATTAATATCTCTTATGATGGATCAAGAGGTACAGGTTCTCAATCTGTCCCAGGTTATGCTGCTTCTAACTTAGATTCTTACCCCTCTAATGGTACTTTTTATAGCGGTTATAACCACCAGTATAAGCAAACCAATGGCAATAAACTTTTTGAAGGATTTTTAAGTTATAACAAAGAAATTAAAGCAATTAACAGTAGGATTGATGCGGTGGCTGGTTATTCAGATCAGAAATTTAGTACCAATAATTACAACTACTCATCTTATTTTGCTGATGGCACAATTAACCCTAACTCCGTACCAACATATTATAATGATATTGCTGAATATGAATTAACTTCCATATATGCGAGGGTAAATTATGTATATAATAACAAATACATACTTACCGGTACCATCCGTAATGATTACTCTACACGTTTTGCGCCTGGAGACCGGAGTGGTGTATTTCCTTCTGGTGCTTTTGCCTGGAGAATTCATGATGAAGATTTTCTGAAAGACAACAAAACGCTTTCCAGCTTGAAATTACGCTTAGGTTATGGTGTTACCGGTAATCAGGAAGGTATTGGCAATTATCAGTACTTATCTAATTATAGCCAGAGTACCGCTACTGCCCGTTACCAGTTTGGAAGCACTTATTATTCTCTATATCGTCCGGGCGGGTATTATCCAGGCAGAACCTGGGAAACCACTGCTACCAGCAATGCTGCTTTTGATTTCGGTTTTTTGGATGACCGCATTACTGGTAGTGTTGATTATTATTACCGGAAAACCAAAAACCTGCTTGCGCTGATCAATCAGCCTGCTTTAACTAACTTTACTAACCAAATTGTTGGAAACGTTGGTAATATGCGCGATCAAGGTGTTGAATTTAATGTTAACGCACAAATTATCAAAAGTAAAGATCTCAACTGGACTGCAGGGTTTAATGTTACTTATAACCAAAATAAGATCACTAATTTAACATTGGCCGGTACTGGCAGTTCATCCGGTTTGCTTACCGGTTCTATTTCAGGTGGTACAGGAAACACGATACAAACCAATTCTGTTGGTTATACTAAATACTCCTTCTACACCTATCAGCAGGTATATGGGGCTAATGGAAAGCCACTTGATGGCGTATTTGTAGATAGAAATGGAGATGGAATTATCAACCAAAATGATTTGTACATCAGCAAAAGCCCGGACCCTAAAGAATATTTTGGTTTCAGCACAGATTTGCGATACAAAAACTGGAGCGCAGGGTTAGTAGCCAGGGCAAATTTAGGCAACTATGTATATAATAACGTAGCTTCCAGTACTGGTGTTCAGCGTAATTTTCTTAACCCGATCGGTATTCTGAACAATGGTTCATCAACGGTTTTGGCCAGTGGCCTGATTGGTAGTAGCGACAGACAGGTATTATCTGATTACTGGTTAGAAAATGCGGCTTTCCTGCGGATGGATAATACGCATGTCGGTTATAATTTCGGTAAAGTATTTCAAAATTCGGGTAACCTGACAATCTCTTTTAATGTGCAGAACGTATTTATCATCACCAAATATAAAGGGGTTGATCCTGAAGTTGCGAATGGAATTGATAACAATTTTTACCCAAGACCAAGAACTTACGTGTTAGGTTTAAATCTTGCTTTATAGTCATTGTATCATAATTAGGGCCTTTTTAGATATCTATTACTAAAATATTAGTGCTTCTTTTATCACCTAAAAACTGGTGTTTGTATTTTTATAAATCATTCACAATTAAACTGATACAATTTTTATAAAGTAAAAGAAGCATCAAAATATATTGAATAAATTTAAACGGGTTCTTGCGATAAAAAAATTAAAATGAAAAAAAACTCCATAAAAATGTTGCTGATAACCGGTTTGTTCGCTGGAACAACACTGGTATCCTGTAAGAAAAATTTGATTCTTACACCAAATGATCAGGTAACTTCCACAGCAGTATATAGCACCCCAGCCGGATATAAAATGGCGTTAGCAAAAGTTTATGCCGCTTTTGCTTTAACAGGAAATAATGGCCCTGCAGGAAGTCCAGATATTGCAGGAATTGATGAAGGTAGCTCTGATTTTTTTCGTGAATATTGGGAAGCCCAGGAATTGCCTACAGATGAAGCCGTTGTAGGTTGGGGAGATGCTGGTTTGCCAGATTTTCATAATATGAGCTGGTCTTCTTCCAATCTTTTCCTTCAGGGATTATACTATCGAAGTACTTACCAGATTACACTTTGTAATGAATTTATCCGTCAGTCATCTGATGCAAACTTAAGTACCCGTGGCATTACAGGTACAGATGCAACAAATATTCGTTATTACCGGGCCGAAGCACGTTTTTTAAGAGCTTACCAATATGCGGTATTGATGGATTTGTTTGCCAATCCTCCATTTGCAACTGATGCTGATGCAATTGGTACAACAACTCCTCCACAAACAGATAGAAAAACGTTGTTTGCTTATATAGAAAGTGAACTGAAAGCTATTGACGGAAGCTTAGTTGCACCGAAACAAAATGAATATGGCCGGGCAGATCAAGCTGCAGAATGGGCTTTATTGGCACGTATTTATCTAAATGCGGGCGTATATACAGGTACTACACGTTATACAGATGCTATTACTTACTCGCAAAAGGTTATCAATGCTGGTTATTCGTTAATCGGCAATTATGATAACCTGATGCTTGCAGATAACAACAACAACACCAATGAGTTTATCCTGACTATCAATTACGATGGAAACAATACCCAAAGCTACGGTGGAACTACGTTTTTAACGCATGCTCCTGTTGGCGGTTCAATGCCTTCTTCTGATTTTGGTATCACTGGTGGTTGGGCAGGGTTAAGGACTACCAGCAGCCTGGTTAATCTGTTTCCGGCAAATACTTCTACCGTATTTCCAAACAATGGAAACCCCGATAAACGTGCAGAGTTTTGGACCAATGGACAAAACCTCGTTATAAATGATGTTACTTCGTTTACTGATGGTTATGCAGTAACCAAATACAGAAATGTTACCAGTGCAGGTGCAGCAGGTTCAAACATCGGTTATTCTGATGTAGATATGCCAATTTTCCGTTTGCCGGAAATGTATTTTATTTATGCCGAATCTGTATTGCGCGGCGGTACAGGAGGCGATGCAGGAACTGCATTAACTTATATGAACAAAATAAGAACCCGTGCTTATGGTGGCAGTGCTAGCGGAAATATTGCAGCAACTGATTTAACTACTGATTTTATTTTGAATGAAAGAGCAAGAGAACTGTTTTGGGAAGGATTCCGCCGTACAGATTTAATCCGTTATGGCAGATTTGTAGAAAGTACTTATTTGTGGCCGTATAAAGGTGGCGTTAAAGGCGGAACTTCAGTTGCTTCCTACCGCACCATTTATCCTTTGCCTACTTCTGATCTTAGCGTTAATTCCAACTTAAAACAAAATCCTGGATATTAAAAAATTAACTCATAAGTCTGTTTAAATTGGTATCAGCAAAATTCAGATGCTTCTTTTAACCATGTAATTTTTAAAGCTGATTTTATACCGATAAAAGAAGTATTACACTTTGCTATTTTTTAGGTGATAAAAGAAGTATTAGAAATAAACTGACTCCAATTTGAACAGATTCTCATTTATATTGACTCAATTAAAAATGAAAAAAATTTTAGTAAACTTACTTGCATTTGGCGCAATTGCATTATTGTCTCAATCTTGCAAAAAAGACGGTGCTATAGCTACCAGTAACGGCGGAACAGCAGGTACGCTTAGTGTTTCATCCTCAACTCTGGTTTTACAAAGAGCCAGCCTTACTGATACAACAAAAGTTATCAACTTTAACTTTACCAAACCAAATTACGGTTATAGTGCAGCTGTTACCAATACGCTGCAAATTGATAAGCTGGGAGATAACTGGGCAAATCCAACATCTGTTACCTTAGGTACAAACATTCTTACGCAAGGATATTCAACGGCGGATTTTGACGCTTTACTGCTAAAATTAGGACTTACAGGTAGTGTTGCAACACAAGTGCAGGCGCGCGTTATGCATTCTATTTCCAGCAATGTAACTCCTGTTTACTCCAATGTGGTTTCTATCACAGCTACACCGTTTTACCTAACTTCATGGTTGTATGTGGTTGGAGATTTTCAAGGTTATAGTACATCTTCTCCTGATAGTCTGTTATCAGCAACAAGTAACGGCATATATACAGGCATTATTAATTTTCCTGCAGGGAAAAATCAGTTTTTAATATTACCTGCAAAAAATTTTAATAATAAATATGCCACTAACAATGCTACGGGTTCTACCAGCACAACAGTAGCTTATAATGCCAGTAACAATTTATTTGCGCCAGCAACACCGGGTCAATATATCATCACACTTAATTTAAATACCAATACTATTTCGTTTGCATTGGCAAATACTTATAGTGTTATAGGATCAACAACGGCAGGCGGAAACTTTAGTACAGATGTTGATTTAACAAAATATGTAAATGATGGCAACACTGGCTGGATGAGCACGATTGCTATGACTGCAGGTGCATTCAAAATTCGGCAAAACCATGATTGGACATTTGCTTGGGGAGATATTTCTCCTGCTGATGGTAAAGATGCAACGGATGCAAACGGCGGAAACATCAATGTCGCAGCAGCAGGCAATTATAAGGTTACATTTGCCATTCCAATTAGTGCAATAGGCGCTACGCCTTCTGTAACAGCTACTTACGCTGTTGTAAAGCAATAACAAGACAAAGATTGCATTAAAGCAAATTTTGTTGATAAGCCCTAAATCAGTTAAATTTTTAACTGATTTAGGGCTAAATTTAATAACAGCAAGCTATTGCTTGTGCTGTAATGCCATTGTGTTTTTTCTACAAAACTTGCGTAATATTTAATAATTATGAAATGGAATCTTCAATTGTTGTTGCTTAGTTTCTTCGCCTTATGTTTAACTACTTGCAAAAAAGAATCCGCAAATAGTAATACAGGCACAACTGCAACAACTACAACCAGTACAAGTATTCCTTCGGGCGCAGGTGATGGTGCAACTTTTATTAATTCTGGCAAATCAGCTATTTTTAACTTGTATGCGCCAGGTAAAACTTCGGTTAGTGTAATCGGCGAGTTTAATAACTGGCAACCTACAGTTATGACGAAAACCAGCGATGGTACACGTTTTTGGGTGCAGATAGATAACCTGGATCCTACAAAAGAATATGCCTATCAATATTATATTGACAATTCTATTAAAGTTGCAGATCCGTATGCTAATAAAATACTTGATCCTGCCAATGATTCCGCGATTCCTGCAAGTGTATATCCAAGCTTAAAAGCATATCCTACAGGATCAACAACCGGTATTGTAAGCGTAATACAAGGTACTCCTGTAACTTATACCTGGAAAATCCCAACCTTTACCAGGCCAGAACCTAAAAATCTGGTTGTTTATGAGTTGCTGGTACGCGATTTTGTGGCTACTCATAGTTACCAGACTCTTACGGATACCTTAAGTTATCTTGCCAATTTAGGTGTAAATGCTATCGAGCTGATGCCAATTAATGAATTTGAAGGCAATGATTCCTGGGGTTATAATAGCAACTTTATGTTTGCTTTAGATAAATATTATGGTACACCAAATGCTTATAAAGCTTTTGTAGATGCCTGCCATGCCAGGGGGATAGCCGTAATACAGGATATTGTGCTGGAAGATCAGTTTGCCTCTTCACCAATGGTGCAGATGTATGCAACATCTACCGGTTCGCCATCAGCCTCCAATCCTTGGTTTGACCAAACAAATATGCATCCTGATGCGGTTGGTTATCAATTAAATCATCAAAGCGCAGCTACCCAGTATTTTACGGAAAATGTAATGAAGTACTGGATGCAGGAATATCATATTGACGGATACAGGTTTGATGAAGCCAAAGGATTTACCCAAACTAACTCAGGCTCAGATGAAAGTGCCTGGGCCGCTTATGATGCCAGTCGTGTTGCTATCTGGAAAAAATACAACACATACATGAAAAGCCTTGATCCTAATTTTTATGTCATCTTAGAATATTTTGCTGTTAACCAGGAGGAAGCCGAATTAGCCAACCAGGGTATGATTATGTGGACTAACCTAAATTATAATGCTAATCAAGCAACTATGGGTTACACCACCGGTTGGGATTTATCAGGATTGTTTTACGATCAATATACCTTTACTCAGCCTTATAATTTAGTTGCCTACTTTGAAAGCCATGACGAGGAACGGCTGATGTACAAAAACGAGCAGTATGGTAATAGTTCTGGAAGCTACAATATCAAAGATTTGGCTACAGGATTAAGCCGGGAGGAAATGGCTGCGGCATTTCTGTTTTCCTCTCCTGGACCAAAAATGTTATGGCAGTTTGGAGAACTGGGCTATGATATACCCATCAATCAAAATGGACGAGTAGGAGACAAGCCTATCTTGTGGAATTATACCAGTGATGTAAACAGAAAGCATTTATACAGCATCTATGCAAAGATGATCAAGATGAAAACCAAGAATGCTGTTTTTACCACCACAAATTTTAAGTACGATTTGGCAAATGCGGTTAAAACAGTTCAGCTAAACGGAACAGACGGCACAAATGTGGAAGTGGTTGGTAATTTCGATGTAGTTGCGCAAACAGCTTATGTGGGTTTTCCGGCTACAGGAACCTGGTATGATAACATCAGCGGAACGAGTATCAATGTAACTGCACTTCCATATTCCATAACTTTGGCTCCGGGCGAATATCACGTGTACAGCACAACAGCATTAAAGCAGTAAAATCACTGCCAAAAAATGCTTTGACTGTTTCTGAAAATTTAAATTCAACCCAGAAATAGACAAATATTTTATTAGTTCTATATTTCTGGGTTCGTCAATTTTTACCTCATAAAAGAAGTATTGTAATTTGAACTTTCTACCTTAAATATTGAGGTAGAAAGTTTAATATAATCAAGAACAATAATGTTCTGATTACAATTTCCTTTTAATCAGAATATTAATCAGTTTAAATGATGCAGTCGAAAATTAAATATCTGTTTTTTTTACTTCTGGTTATCGGTACTTCAGCACACGCACAAGCCCCAAAATCAGTTGTAAAAAACTATATTTATATCGATAAAAAAGGCATTATCCGGTATTCTGCTAACCATCAAAAAGCTTACTTTTTTGGGGTTAATTATACGGCCCCTTTTGCATACGGTTACCGTGCTTTGGGTGTTTTAGGAATTGATAGGAAAAAAGAAATTGATGCCGATGTTTACCACCTGGCACGGATGGGCATTGATGCTTTCCGCGTGCATGTTTGGGATACCGAAATAACGGATGCTGCCGGCAACCTGCTGCAAAATGAGCACCTGCAATTGTTTGATTATCTGGTTGCCCAGCTGGAAAAACGGCACATCAAAATACTGCTTACGCCGCTTGCTTTTTGGGGAAACGGCTACCCGGAAAAGGATAAACATACAGCAGGGTTTTCCAGCATTTATGATAAAGGGCAGGTTACCATAAATGAAACTGCCATCCGGGCGCAGGAAAATTATTTAAAGCAGTTTTTGCAGCATACCAATCCATACAATCGTTTAGCTTATCGGGATGATCCTAATATTATTGCTGCCGAATTAAACAATGAACCCAAACATAGTGGGCCGAAAAACAAAGTAACCGAATATGTAAATCGTTTGGTTGCAGCAGCCCAAAATGCCGGCTGGAAAAAGCCGCTTTTTTACAATATCAGCGAGTCTTTTACTTATGCAGATGCGGTTGCAAAATCCAATGTTAATGGTTTTAGTTTTCAATGGTATCCGGTTGGCTTGGTTGCAAGACATGAAAACTTTGGTAACTTTTTACCAAATGTAGATCATTATAAAATTCCTTTTCTGGATACCATCCCCGAGTTTAAAAACAAAGCGCGCCTAATTTATGAGTTTGATACCGGAGACTTACTGCAATCATGCATGTATCCGGCAATGGCCAGAAGTTTTAAAAAAGCCGGCATTCAATGGGCTACGCAGTTTGCTTATGATCCGCTGGCTACCGCTTATGCCAACACCGAATACCAAACACATTATCTGAATCTGGCTTACACGCCTTCTAAAGCCATCAGTTTGTTAATTGCTTCTAAAGTATTTCATCAATTGCCTGAAAATCAAAAAAATACAGATTTTCCTGCTGATAGTATTTTTGATGCTTACCGCGTGAGTTACAAGCAAAATTTGAGTTTGATGAATACCAGCCACGAATTTGCTTACTCTAACAATACCACTGTAAAACCAGTTGATGTGGCAAAATTACAGCATATTGCTGGTGTAGGTAGTTCGGCGATAGTACAATACAGTGGTTACGGCGCGTATTTTTTAGATCGGCTCGAAAACGGTATCTGGCGGTTGGAAGTGATGCCGGATGCGATTTCCATACGCGATCCGTTTGCACAGGCATCATTAAAAAAAGAAGTTACCCGCATCCAATATGAAAGCCAGCAGATGCAAATTTTGCTGCCGGATTTAAGTCAGGTTTTTCACATCGAACAGCTGAATAAAGAAGGCAATGCTTCTTTTAGCACACAAAATTCAGTATTTAATATTGAGCCGGGCACTTATTTAATTACTAAAAAAGGTGTGCAAAACAAGCACTGGTCGGCACAAAGTACCTTCCAAAATTTGCATCTGGGCGAATTTGTAGCGCCAAAACCAATAGCAACTGCGCCGTTTGTTGTTGATCCAGGAGAAATAAATATTCCAGCAAATCAGCCTTTTACTTTAAAAATTAAAGTGGTCGGAGTAGATACTTCCCATCGGGTTGTACTGCAAATCAATCAGATTTTCGGGCAATACCGCACCATTGCAATGGCGCGAAAATCAGCGTATGATTATGAAGCCAAATTGCCTTTCGAATTGCTTAG
This sequence comes from Janthinobacterium lividum, assembly GCA_050954285.1. Taxonomy (GTDB): domain Bacteria; phylum Bacteroidota; class Bacteroidia; order Sphingobacteriales; family Sphingobacteriaceae; genus Mucilaginibacter_A. The sequence goes on from JBPBPL010000017.1 coordinate 96,811, forward strand.
TCCGGGTTTGTTAAACTATCAGGTTTTCATTAAAAAAACTGGTCAGGAAACGATTGCATTTCCGGGAAATTTTATTGGTGATCCTTACGCTTGGGATAATTTTCATCATGAAACATGGTCTGTTTTTGTGGCCTCACCGCAAACAGCTGTCAAATTATTTCAGGCAGATCAAGATTTGTCAAAGCTGATATTTTATTTGCCTGATTATCACCATCAAAAAACAGCGTTAGTAGCTGCGGAAGAGACTGGCAAACTGGCTATCAAAATTTCATCCGAAATTAACAAAACCTGTGGCTGGCAATTGTTTGTGGGAGATCGATTGAAGAATTTTAAGTCTGAAGCTACTGCGTTTACTAAGCTAATTATCAGAGCCAAAACCGATCATCAGCCTATCAAAATTAAAATTGCTTTAATAGATGTGAATGCAGCTTCTTATGCTGCCTATGTTGCTGTTGATGAACGGTTTAGAGATATTGAAGTTTCGTTAAACAGTTTGCGCCCGGATTCTGCTTTGCTGCTGCCGAGGCCATATCCATCGTTTCAGCCGCTTTGGTTCAAAGCTAATTCTTTCGGTGCGTTTAGGCTGGATCAGTTAGATAAATTGGAAATAATGCTTAACGAAAATTCATCCGAAACAAATGCTGATCAGCCTAAAAGTCTGGTTGTAGAATCTGTTTGGCTGGCCAGATAATGCTTTGAAAGCTGATGCTTCTTTTATCATTATAAATTTCGGCAGTGATTTTTAGGCAATAAAAGGAGTATTGTAGTTTAATGTAAAGTTTAAACGGATTATAATTTTTTGAATTAAACGATACCTCCAAAAAATCATCTGATTGTTCATTAAATGCCAAAGGTTAACGAAACATGAAGGATTTTTATGCTATGCTGGCCACAGATGTAAACTGTAATCAGGTTGAAATACAGGAAGCTTATGAAAGCTTTTTGAAAACTTTTCCTGCTGTTTCCGGCCAAAATAGCCGACAATTTAAAAACCAGTTTAAAGATATCCGCCAAGCTTACGAAGTATTGAGCGACCCCGAAAAGCGGCGGCAATACGATCAGCAATTCAAAAAAATCCATCAGCCCAAGCAGCAGTATTATACCAAAGCTATTGACCTGACTTTTACCATCGTTTTGATATTTTTTACCATCGTTTTTGGTGATTATGTGTTCACTTCCATTCATCAGGCCAAAGCTGCCAAAACACATAAAGCGGCAGTTAAAGTAGCGGCTTTACATCAATTAAAACTGCACAAAAAAGGACAGTTGGCCAAAACAAAAACACTTGATTATACTGCCAATATTAGTTCGCATGTTGTAAAAACTGATTCAATTATGGAACCACCAATTATTGATCAAGCCATATCCGACAATAAAAATTCAGAGAGCGGGAATGATCTCAACCTTGATAAAAACACCAGCGCTCCAGATAACGTAAATAATGATCATAAAGCGGATGATAATGCCGGTTATTTATATACTACGGATTTAAAAGCAAATGAAACCGGGAAAATAAACCTCAGGAAAACAGGCAGTTACAATGCTGATATTATCCAGGTGATCCCAACCGGATCAAAAGTTTTTGTGTTGGAAAAAGGTAGTGTTTATTACAAAGTGCAATTTGAAAACAGTATTGGTTACGTGCCGAAATGGACTTTAGCCTTGAAATAAATCACTGTTTAATTAAAATTTATTTAAGCCACATTAGTGGTTTTTTAGTAGATAAAAGAAGCTCTTTTCCACTGCTACTGCTCCGGTTTTGCTAATTAATTGTAAAATTTTATATTAATATCATCGCGTTTACCTGAAAAGACGCTTTTATTAAAAATTTATGGCTGTTTTTATCCCATAAAAATAATAATCCTATTGCTGATACTTTAAATTTTTTTGAATGAGTTGAAAAATAGTTGTTTTTGATAAATATCATTTATTCAAAATTAAAATTTCCAATAGAAACAATTAAAAATGATATCTAAAGTTAAATCAACTGGTTTTAACCACTATTGAAGCTTTTTGCTTTGATTTTTTTACATTGCTGATTGTAACAAGTGTACTTAATTGTAACCGCGCATGTTATTGAACGTAAGGAGTATAGATATTAAAGACAGCTACTGGCATTGCACAATTAATTACACAAAATGTTATTTATGGGAAATTTTTACAACCGATTCAGTTCTAAATTTGTTTTATTAGTTTCAGTTATTTTATTTTATCATTTTCCGGTTTTTGCTACCACGTATTACGTTTCTACGAGTACGGGTGATGATAATCGCACCGCCCAGCAAGCTCAAAATGTGGCAACGCCTTGGCAAAGTTTGGCAAAACTGACTGCTATTAGTAGTCAGCTGCAAGGTGGCGACCAAATACTCTTTAAAAAGGGAGAAGTTTTTAGCGGTACACTTACCATCAATGCTTCGGGCGCGGCTGGAAATCCAATTGTTTTTGGGGCATATGGAGATGGTGCCTTACCGGAGCTTACAGGCTTTGTAACGCTGAGTGGCTGGCAATCAAAAGGTGGCAATGTGTGGGAAGCTACGGTTTCAGGTGGCCTGTCTTATCTGAATACTGTAACTGTAAACGGAGCAGCAAAAGCAGTAGGCAGATACCCAAATGTTACTGCTTCTAACAGTGGTTATTTAACGTATGACAGCTTTAATACCAACGTTTCTATTACAGATAGTAAGCTGGCCGGGCAAAACTGGGCAGGCGGACAGATCGTAATGCGTAAAACACGCTGGATTATAGATCATAGTGAAATTAGTTCGCAGGCAGGTACTATGCTGAATTACACTTCTGCTTCAGGTTATTGGGGTGCTACGGGATATGGCTATTTTATTCAGAATCACCCGGGCACATTGGATATAGAAGGAGAGTGGTATTATCAAAATGGTAAGCTAGGTATATATTCAGGTAGCAATCCTGCTAATTATCAGGTGCGCGCCAGTGTAGCAGAAACACTAATCAAAATTTCTAGTCAAAACAACTTGTCTTTTCAAAATTTACGGTTAAGCGGAGCAATGGTGAGCGCTTTCGAGATCAGTGCTTCTCAAAATATCGATATAAATAATTGCGAAGTGCTGTTTTCGGGTAAAAATGCTATCAATGCTACCAATACGCAAAGCCTCACAGTAGAAAATACGCTTATTACTAATACCGGTAACAATGCCATTAGCGTAAATGTTGGCAACGGTACCATTTTGAGAAATAACCGGATTAAAAGTACTGCTACTAACGCTGGTTTAGGTGATGGAGGCGATGGTACTTATGAAGGTATCACGATTGGCGGCGACAATAATTTGATTAGCGGTAATACTATCGATAGTACTGGCTATATTCCGTTGAGCTTTAGCGGAAATAATGTAACAATTAAAAATAACATCATCAGCAATTTTGATTTGGTTAAAGATGATGGCGGTGGTATTTACACTTGGAACAACGGCTCAAACGCACCTCAAAACACCGGGCGAGTAGTTTCGGGAAATATCGTTCTGAACGGTATAGGTGCACCAGCCGGAACGGACAATACCAGCAAAGCTTATGCACACGGAATTTACATAGATGACAACGCCGGGCAGGTTGAAATCTCTAGCAATACGGTAGCTAATTGCGCCACCTACGGAATTTATGTGCACAATGCGCATGATCTGGTAATTAAACAAAATACACTTTATAACAATGGCACTACACAGTTAGTAATGGAGCATGATAATGTGGCAGCCGATAAACCTATTTACAATTGCACGGTAACGGGCAATATATTGGTGGCTAAACTGGCTTCGCAACTGGCTGCAGAATATAAAACGAAGGACAACGATATTGCCAATTTCGGCACCTTTGATCAAAATTATTATTATCGCCCGCTGGATAATGATCTGGTAATTGGTGTGCTACAGCAGGTAAACGGCGTTTACAGTTACCGCACACTAAGCGTGGCCAGCTGGAAACTATTGTATGGTAAAGATGCTAACGCTGTTGCGCCTACGCATAAAGTCCCGGCTTATACGGTCAGCGCAGTTACAGGCAGCAACCAGTATGCCAACGGTACTTTTGATAGTAATACGGGTGGCTTGTATGCCTATGCATCGGCCAATAACTGCACGGCAAGCTGGAGCACGGGCACTCTGGATGGCGGCTCATTAAAAGTTTCATTTTCATCCATCACGAGCAGCACAAATTATGGGTCGGTAATTATTGGTGTAGGCAATGTTACCGCTGGGAAAAGCTATCGCATAAAATTTAGCATGCTGGGTGGCAATACCGGGCAGGCAATTACTACTTACCTGCGCCAGAGCACAGGGGGTTATGCAGATTTGTCGGCCAGGTTAGCAGCCACCATTACCAGCAGCAGAACAGAAAAAGAATTTTTGTTTACCGCTACGGCAAACGAAAGTAATGCCAGCGTGGTATTTGATGTGCCCGAGCAGTCTGCAGCACTGTATTTAGATAACCTCCGGTTGGAGCAGGTTACGGCTACGGCCACCAATCCTGATCAGTACATCAGCTTCTTTTACAACACAAATTCTTCTACCCAAACCTTCAACACTGGGGGTCAAAGTTATGATGCCGCCGGAAATAGTTACGCCAGCAGTATCAAACTGGGTCCTTATTCTTCGGCAGTATTGGTCCAGGATACGGCAGCAACAAATACCACCGGTAGTGTTGCTGCCGTGAGTTGTACGGCTACCGGAACAATTTTAAGGGAAGAATGGGATAATGTAGGCGGTACCGGTATTGCTGATATTCCACTTCAAAAAACACCCACATCTACCAGCCAACTTACTGCTTTTGAGGGGCCAAAAGATATAGCGGATAATTACGGCTCGCGTATCCGCGGCTACATTTGTGCACCGCAAACCGGTAGTTACACATTTTGGCTGGCTACAGATGATGCCGGAGAATTATGGCTTTCTACAGATGACCAGCCAGCTAATAAAGTGAGGATTGCTAATGTGGATGGTTGGACGAATTATCGGGAATTTGGTAAATATTCAACACAAAAATCAGTTGCCATCACCTTGCAGGCAGGTAAAAAGTATTATGTAGAAGCCTTGCAAAAAGAAGGCGGCGGTGGCGATAACCTATCCGTGCAATGGCAGTTGCCGGATGCAACGATGGAAACACCAATTGCTGGTAATCATCTTTCGCCTTATGTAGACACTACTACAGCTACGGTTGTGGCCTCAGGTTCCGGTTCGATTACAAGGGATGAGTGGGATAATATAGGTGGAAATACTATCGCAAATATTCCACTTCAAAACACACCAACTTCAACCGGGCAGATTACATCTTTTGAAGGGCCAAAAGATGTGGCTGATAATTACGGTTCACGTATTCGCGGCTATATTTTCGCACCGCAAACTGGCAGCTACACATTTTGGATTGCTGCGGATGATGCTGGCCAGTTGTGGCTTTCTTCGGATGACAGCCCTGCCAACAAAACCCAGATTGCTTATGTGGATAGCTGGACAAGCTTCCGCGAGTTTGGCAAATATTCAACCCAAAAATCTGTTACCATTACATTACAGGCAGGCAAAAAATATTATATTGAAGCTTTGCAAAAAGAAGGTGGCGGCGGCGATAATTTATCGGTGCAATGGCAGCTGCCGGACGGAACAACCGAAACGCCAATTGCCGGAACCCATTTATCACCTTACATTTCCACCGCTGTTGATCAAACCATTACTTTTGCTGCTATCAGTGCAAAAACTGTTGGCGATGCGCCTGTTGCTTTAGCTGCAACAGCTTCGTCCGGTCTAGCCGTTAGCTTCAGTGTGGTTTCCGGCCCGGCAACTATCTCGGGCAGTACATTAACCATAACCGGCGATGGTACTGTTGTAGTACAGGCTTCGCAGGCGGGCAATGCTTCTTTTAATGCAGCAAATACAGTATCACAAAGTTTTGTAGTGTCTCCGGCTCCAACTACTTGCTCTGCTACTGGAACAATTTTGCGGGAAGAATGGCGAAATGTTCCGGGTAATAACATTTCAGATTTTTCTTTTCAAACCACCCCTACTTCAAGCAGTCAGCTAAGCACATTTGAAGGGCCCACAAATCAGGGCGATAATTATGCTTCCCGTATTCGCGGTTATATTTGCGCCCCGCAAACCGGCAGTTACGTTTTCTGGATTGCTGGTGATGATGCTGCTGAATTGTACCTTTCCTCAGATGATAATCCAGCCAATAAAGTTCGGATTGCAAATTTACTTAGCTGGACAAATTTCCGAGAATGGACAAAATTTGCTTCTCAACAGTCCGCCTCCATCAATTTAGTAGCGGGCAATAAATATTATATCGAAGCCATTCAAAAGCAAGGTGGCGGTGGCGATAATTTATCGGTACAGTGGCAGCTGCCTGGCGGAACAATTGAGAGTCCGCTACCCGGAAAATATCTTTCGCCATATAATGCATCTGCTGCAAGTACGCTTTTTGTGAAAGCTAACAGTAGCGTTACATCAGCAATTACAATTAACGGATTGGCAACTGAAACAGTTAAAATAGGCTTGTTTATCTATCCAAATCCGGCTGTACAGCAAACCAATGTAACATTTGCTTTGCCGGATGCCGGGCAAACTACTGTAACGATGTATAATGCTAAAGGTCAGATAATCAGCAAGTTATTTGATGAAGCAACTTCCGCAAATACACAAAACAGTTTTATGCTGAATGTTGGGCAGTTGCAAAACGGCGTTTATCTGATCCATTTAATCAGCGGAAACAATATGCTGACGAAAAAATTAATCGTGTTAAAATAAAATGCTTGTATTTTTAGGTTGATTATTTTTGAAAAGAAAATTTGTTCAAAAATAATCAACCCAAAAAATAGCTGATAAAAGAAGCATTTTGATGCAACTTTCAAGCGTAATCTGCTGTAAAAGTAATTAACACAAACGTTTTGCAGATCAGGATATTGAAAAGGCAGCGGCATGAAAAACGAAATGGAAGTATATTTTACCAGCCCGATTCTTGGGCAGATTTATGGCAGGGTTATTACAGAGAATGAGGATATGTACCGGTTTATCGGGAAAAATGTATTAGTAAATATTGAGTTACGCCGTTTGGAATCTGGCTGGATCTGTGAAAAAGAACAGTGGCTTCACGATTCTCAGGTGGAGGAGATAGGCGAACAGATTGATAAGGCTGAACAGTGGAGTTCGGCCAAATAAATAGTTATAGGTTAGCATTAAATTTATACCGATAAAAACAGTATCTGCTACTTGATACTGTTTCAGGCACAGATTTTTTTAACCATCAGATGCAGATTATTGGCTTCTGTAGCTAAATAATGATGGATGTCTTCCAGGTCCTGATCAGAATTAAAACCTGCATGCAACAAAGAAATTAAACCCAGAATATTAGCTACAGATTTGTTAAAATCCCGACCAATGATACGTTGAATCTGTTCTTTAGAAATCGATAACTGATTAACTAAATGATATTGTTTTTTTGTTAGTGGGGCGTTAATTAAAAATTCCATCCTTAATCAGTTAATAAACGTTTACAAAAAACTCAGCTTACATTCAGTTTAATAGCTTAAAAATCAGCTATATTATGAATCGATAGAACCAAGTTAAATAATGTTTAGCTAATTATTGCTTTTGTAGAAAATTATAAACTATTTATTGTTAAAAACGGTGTTTTTAAACTTTTAAACAGATTTTTAGGAAGCCAGCAGGTACAACATTCTGGAAGCCAGCACCTGCATATCCAACGGTTTAATAAACAAGGCATCACAATTGTAAAAATCTGCATTGGCTTTTTTGGTTTTGTAAGCCGTAATTACAATAATTGGTACCGATTGCAGTTTTTGATCATCCTTAAAATCCTGGCAAATCAGCGCACAATCACCATCCAGCAATAAATAATCCAGGATAATCAAATCGGGCTTGAAGATTTTAGCCTGATCGTAAACCGAATTTGGATCGTACAAAACCTGAATATTGTAATCACCATAATCACTGATTTCATCTACCACGGATTGTATGCGATTATCTTTATCCAGCACCAATATTCTTTTTTGAGCGTTTAACAATTCCATAAAGCAATTTTTAAAATCCTGATTCATTTTCCAAATTTCTACAAGCTGTTTAGTTTCAGGAAAAAGTATCGGCAGACTAAAGAATTGTGTCGATAAAAGAAGTATGTTACACGGGTGTGTTTATTGGTGAACGGCTGGTTGATCTTGCTATATTTATTGTTTCTGTTATTTTAATAAATTTTCACTTCTGGTTTGGTTTTTTTATTGCCGCAATACTTCTTTTATTAAATAGTATAGTTTCCGGTTAATATACTGAGGTATTTCGTTTAAGTCAAAGTTTTCAGAAGAAAACTTGAACACGGATTGGTTAACCCTATGGTTATATTGCCCATACGTTAATTCCAGATTCCATTTTCATGTGTTAAGATAACAGGTTCCTTATCGGTCACCACGATTGTATGTTCATGTTGCGCAACAAACCCGGTAGTCATTTCGGTCCAGCCATCTGCATGAGGAGTTGTGTAGTGGGCTTTGGTGGAAATAAAAGTCTCTATGGCCACAACCGAGTTTTTTTTAAACCTGGACAGATTCTGGCTGTCATGATAATTAGCAACATGGCTTGGCGCTTCATGTAATTTACGTCCGATTCCGTGTCCGCACAGGTTTTTAATAACCTTGAAACCTCGTTTCTTCGCTTCATCATCGATTAAACGACCAATCTCATTGATCTTAATTCCGCCTTTAATCTGATAAATAGCTTTTTGTAAAATTTCTTTTGATGCCTGTACCAGTGGAATAAGCGCCTGAAGGTCCTGTCCCAGAACAAATGAACCTCCGTTATCTGAAAAGAAACCATTTAATTCCGCAGAAACATCAATGTTGACCAGATCGCCTTCCTGTAAAATACGTTTTTTAGACGGTATGCCATGTGCAGCTTCATGATTTACACAGATGCAAGCATAGCCAGGGAAATTATAAGCTAATTTAGGAGCGGATCTGGCACCAAAAGATTTAAGAATAGAAGCGCCATATTGATCCAGCTCATAAGTACTTATGCCTGGTTTTGCATATTCTCTCATTCTTTTCAAGGTGATCGCAACAGCTTCGCTTGCTTGGCGCATACCATTAAGGTCGCTTTCTGATTCAATAGACATGTTTTTTTTCTTGTAAAATTATAAGGTAAAATTTAAAAGGTGTCACGCTCATTAAGCCTCACACGTATAGATAATTCATACCGAAAAATGATTATTTTTTAATTAAGTTTATCAGTGTCATTACCCAAAATACTAAAACTTGAAAATGCCGATGATCTAACATTTCTTTACTAACTATAAAGCCTCATTTTTTTAGCGTTAGAAAATAAGTTGGTCAAAATCACCGGCATAGCTAACTTTCAAAATTTAATCATCTCAAAAGGTATTATTTGAGAGTATTCCTACTACCACTAATATAAATTGCTTTGGCTATTATTCAAATCCGAGTACCGGATGCGGCTGATACAGTGCTTCTAGCTGCTGGATTTCCTCATCCGAAAGTTTTACTGATAAAGCTGCTACAGCATCTTCTAAATGCCCCGGCTTGCTTGCGCCAATGATAGGAGCAGTAATGGCCGATTTACTCAGCATCCAAGCCAAGGCAACCTGTGCGTTAGGCAATCCCTTCTGGTCTGCTAGGGCAGACAAACGGTTTACAATATCAAAGTCCGTATCCTGGCTGTATAAGCTTTTGCCGAAAGCATCCGTTTTTGACCGTTCGGTTTCGTTTCTTTCCTTGCTTCTTTTACCGGTTAATAATCCGCGGGCAAGTGGAGACCAAGGAATAACCGCTATCTTCTGATCCTGGCAAAAAGGAATCATCTCCCGTTCTTCTTCCCGGTAAATCAAGTTATAATGCGGCTGCATGGATACAAACCTGGTCCATCCGTGCAGGTCGGCCGTATATAAAGCCTGTGCAAACTGCCAGCTGTGCATGGACGAGGCACCGATGTAACGCGCTTTACCTGCTTTAACCACATCATGCAGTGCTTCCATGGTTTCTTCAATCGGGGTGTTGTAATCCCAACGGTGAATCTGGTACAGGTCCACATAATCAGTTCCTAACCGTTTCAAACTGGCATCAATGGCACTCATGATATGCTTTCGGGAAAGTCCTTTATCATTTTGCCCGGGTCCCATCGGGTTAAAAACTTTTGTAGCCAGTACCACCTCATCCCGTTTGGCAAAATCCCGTAAAGCTTTACCCACAACTTCCTCGCTTGCGCCGGCAGAATAAACATCTGCGGTATCAAAAAAATTAATGCCCAGTTCAAGTGCTTTCTGAATAAAAGGCCTGCTCTGCTGTTCGTCAAGCGCCCAGGGCCAGCGGTCTGTAGGTTTTCCATAGGTCATGGTACCTAGGCACAGCCTGGAAACCATCATGCCGGTATTGCCAAATTTTACGTAGTCCATATTGATTGTTTTTTAAACTACAAATGCGCGTTTAATAGGTTTCGGGGAATTATTTTTAGTTGCTAAAAGAAGCATTATAACAAACATTAAAGCCGGTTTTAAAATGCTAAAAGTGCCTCGCTTTGAATACATTGATCCGGCCAGCCAATCTGCTTTTCTTAGCTGGTTAAAAGGAATTGCGTTGTTAAAAAACTGTATTTAAGAAGCTGCTTTAAAAAAAGTGATTACAATCATTTTTCCAGCTGATGGCTATCATGGCCACTTGGTATTTTCTGTTGCAAATTTGTATCAGAAAATAAAACAACTCTATAAATAAAAAATATTTCAATCATGACAACTTTAAAAACAACCGCACCTGCAACCTGGAACGCTACTGAACATACTTTCTTCCATACTGCTATTCTGAACAGATACAATACTTTTGCCGATAGCCATAAAAGTGATCACGTCTTCTTATTTTTACTTTCTCTAATGATCCATGGTATTTTTTTGGTACCGATGATTGGCGTACTAACTTACTTTTATACCGGCGTGGCTGGTCCGTTTTTTTTAGCAACCAGCTTAATTTGTTTCTTTACCAGTTTGATCGCCAATATGGGCGGTTCCGGCATTCGCACAACCATTTTATGCTTTGCAATTAGTGCCGCTATACACTTTACCATGGCTGCCATTATGCTTTTTTAATTAAGTATTCATTCCTATATAAACTAAAAGCGGCTTCTTAACAGAGGCCGCTTTTGGTTTATTATCGCAATGCTGTTTTTACCCCAATATTTTAAGTTTGCACTATTAAAGTTCTGATATGGAAAACGCCCGGCTGTTAAATGCCATTATAGAAAATGCGATTGATGGCATCATCACTATTGACAGCAGGGGAATTATAGAAACCATGAACCCGGCGGCACTCAGGCTTTTTGGGTACGAAATGGAAGAAGCGGCCGGAAAAAATATTGCTGTGCTGATGCCGCAGCCGTATAAAAGCCAGCACGATCATTACATCGAACGGTATCAGCAAATCGGAGAAAAACACATTATTGGCATTGGCCGCGAAGTTTCAGGGTTGCGGAAAGATGGTACAACTTTCCCTTTCCGGCTTGCCGTGAGCGAGGTGCAGTACGAAAACCGTAAAATTTATACTGGTTTTATCCATGATTTATCCCGGCAAAAAGAAGCTGAAGAAAAACTGATGACTTATACTGAATCACTGGAAGAAAAAATTAAAGAACGCACGCTCGATCTGGTTAAAACGGTAGCAGAACTGGAGTTGGCCAAAGAAGAAGTGAGCATATCACTAGAAAAAGAAAAAGAACTGAACCAGTTAAAAACCAGGTTTGTATCGATGGCCTCGCACGAGTTTCGTACGCCATTAAGTTCTGTACAGCTTTCGGCTTCGCTGATTGAAAAGTATGCGCAGCCGATGGAAAATGTTAACATTACCAAACACGTTAATAAAATTAAAAATGCGGTTGGTAACTTAACCAATATCCTGAATGATTTTTTATCATTGGAAAGACTGGAGGCCGGCAAAGTAGAACTGAACAATACTTCTTTTGACCTGGTAAAATTCTCCGAAGAAATTACGGAAGAGATGCAGCTGATTGCCAAGCAAAACCAGAACATCATCTATCAGCATACGGGCGATAAAAGCGAAGTAACATCAGACCAAAATTTGCTTAAAAACTGCATTATCAACCTCATATCCAATGCTATCAAATATTCCGGAGAAAATACGCTGATTGAATTTAATACAGAAATAAGTGCCGAAACTTACCACATCACCATCAAAGATAATGGCATTGGCATACCGGAAGCTGACCAGAAACATTTGTTCCAGCCGTTTTTCCGGGCGCATAATACCGGCAATATTTCCGGTACGGGTTTGGGTTTAAACATTGTGCAGCGCTATGTTGGGTTGATGAATGGCAAAATTGATTTTGAGAGCATACAAAATAAAGGAACGCAGTTTACACTCTCATTTTTAGGTGGTAAAAACAGTATGCCAACCGAACCGGTATCTTCTCCAAACAAAATTTAACCTGATGAAAAAAACAAGCATTTTATTAATTGAAGATAATGAAGACATCAGGGAAAGCACAGCCGAAATTTTAGAACTTGCTGATTATGAGGTTTTAACGGCAGATAACGGCAAAGCAGGTGTAGAACTGGCGCAGCAGCACCAGCCGGATTTAATTTTGTGCGATATCATGATGCCAGAGCTGGATGGTTACGGCGTTTTGTTTATGCTGAATAAAAACCCGGAAACAGCTGCTATTCCGTTTATTTTTCTCACTGCAAAAGCCGAGCGGCCGGATATGCGAAAAGGCATGGAAATGGGTGCCGATGATTACCTGACCAAACCTTTTGACGATGTGGAACTGATGAACGCGATTGAAAGCCGCCTGAAAAAGAAGGAAAAACAACAGGCTTTTTACAGCAAATCGTTAGAAAATTTAAGCAGTTTGGTTAATCATGCTGATGGACTATCAGAACTGAAAAAGCTGATTGCCGAACGCAAAATCCGCCAGGTAAAAAAGAAACAGGTTATTTATTACAATGGTGATGCCGTTTCCAGGATTTATCTGGTGCTTTCCGGCAAAGTAAAAACATTCATCATCAGCAAAGATGGCCGGGAACTGTTAACTGCAATTTACGGTCCGGATGAATATTTCGGCATCCACGCTTTGCTGCTAAACAGTACGAACCACGAAACGGCGGAAGTTTTGGAAGACGCAGCGCTTTGTTTACTGCCTAAAAATCTGGTAGAAGATCTGCTGAATAAATACCCGGATGTTGGCCGTCAGTTTATCAAAATACTTTCCAATAATCTGCGTGAAAAAGAAGAACAATTGCTGCAACTGGCTTATCATTCGGTACGGAAAAGAATGGCCGAAGTGTTGCTTCGTTTATCGGCAAAAAATCCAGATTCGGAAATCAATGTAAAAGCCTCGCGGGAAGATTTAGCTGCTATGGCTGGCATGGCGTCCGAAACGGTGAGCCGAACATTAAGTGATTTTAAAGAGGAGGGTTTGATCGAAAAAAAAGGCAATCAGATTATTATTCTGGATTTGCACAAACTTCAGCACATGAAAAACTGACGGAGATCATTTTTTTGTTTGATTTTGCTCATCTAAGATAAAAACGCCCACCGATACCTTTGAGTTTATTAATTCGAAGCAGATGAAAGCAGTAGCCTATAGTATTCGTTCTTTTGAAAAAGAACCATTGGCATTGGCCAACCAAAAAACACACGACATCACTTTCATTTCAAATCCGCTTAATTTACAAACTGCCATTTATGCCGAAGGCAAAGATGCGGTGCTGATTTTTACCAACGACGATGCCTCTGCGCCAGTGTTAGAAAAACTGACTGGTTTCGGGGTTAAATTTCTGATCACACGATCAACCGGAACAGACCAGATCGATTTAAATGCCGCTGCCCGTTTCGGTATTAAAGTGGCTAATATTCCCTCGTATTCGCCTTACGCCATTGCAGAACAAGGTGTTGCGCTGGCCATGGCTTTAAACAGAAAGCTGGTAGAAACGGTAAACCAAAGCCGAAACTTCGATTTTAGAATTGATAACCACGTTGGTTTTAACTTCCATGGAAAAACGGTTGGCATTGTAGGTTTAGGCATGATTGGCCGTGCAACAGCAGCTATTTATAAGGGATTGGGATGTGAAGTTTTAGGCTATGATGTTGCCGATCAGGTAGTAACCGGAGTAAAGCAGGTTAATCTGAAAACACTTTTTACGCAATCAGATATCATTTCTTTACATGCACCGCTAACGCCGCAAACCAAATATTTGGTGGATAAAAGAAGCATCGCTTTGATGAAAAAAGGCGTAATGCTGATTAATACGGCACGCGGCGCACTAATCAACACAACAGATATACTGGAAGCACTTAAAAATGGTAACATCGGTTATTTGGGAATGGACGTTTTTGAAGATGAAAAAGGTCTTTTCTTTGAGGATCATCGCGCAGACACGGTTCAAAATCCCCTATTAAAAGAACTGATGGCCTTGCCAAACGTCATTATTACACCGCATCAGGGCTTTTTAACCAATGAGGCTCTACAGGAAATCGCTGCAAAAACAATCAACCAATTAAATGCCTGGCAAAACAACAAATGTGCAGGCAAAGCTTGTGTTTGCGCAAAAAATTGCAGGGTAAGAATGTCTGCTAATTCTCTTTAAGCAGAAATATGGCCAAAAAGGTATTGATGTGGTGCTGACTTATAACAGCAACAAAGAAGAAGCAGACAAGGTTGTGGCAATCGCCGAGTTGCCAGATGATATTGACAGCGTAGTTACATTTTTATGTACTGATGATGCCGGATTGATTAACAGACAAACGCATTGAAGTTTCTGATGGGATGATCTTGTAAAAAAGTATTTGTAAATAATAGGGGCTAAAAGAAGCATTGCTTTTAATCAGGCTGGTAAAAGTGGTTTTGATGGAACTGCTTTTACCAGTATTTTTCTGTTTTACCGGATGGTTAGCAACATAGTAAGAGGAGCGTATTCAAAGTGCTTTATAGTTGAAAGCCAAGACAGGCCCGTTTACTGCAAAAAATATAGTCAATCTATATTCTCCGCCTAAATACCTTACCCGGTAAAATAGTTTGGTTTGCCTTGCTCGTGTAATTTCCGCTGTTACGATAAAACGAATGTAATTAGGTCTGATTTAAGATGCTAATTAGATTGGCACTTTTTCAACTATCAATTTTCAAAAATTATTTTGCCGGAACTGCCCTGATCGCACCGATATGACGCTGAACAATCCGGTGAGTTTCCGCACCAAAAGCCCGAAAGTCGGAAGTTCCGCCTTTAGAACTTTCCTTTTCGAACGCGGCTCCATCCATATCATGCAGTGTACCCATCTCAGACAGATATGCCTGGTCAAACATTGATCCGGATAGCGAAGACAGGTGCTGCAACTTTGATGAAAACTCAGCATTGAGTGTAGGCGCAATCGAAATTTTGGTTTGTGCTGATATTTTTTTCAATTTGGCTCCAACCAGCGTATGGTCATGTACCTCAGCAGTAGCGAAATCGCGGACATCCTGGGCCGAGCCTTTAGTCATTGCCAGACGGCCGGCAGCAACCTCAAACATTCCGCCTTGCGACACTTTGGCAACAAATGCCCGATCGTCCGGTGTACCGGACTGTGCATAAGCTGCAGTGCTAAAAGCAAAAGACAAAGTGATTATAATTGGTTTAAATACTGATTTCATATTTTAAATTTTTGATAAAAAAATTCCTTCCTCAAAGTAAGTAAAATAATTCGCAACGTCTTCAATCGGTTTAGATGACCCTAACCTGATGTACTTGACAATAGAAATACAGCAAAAAGAAAAAACTTTCCGGGAAACAGTTATCAAATAGCTGTAGAATGACTTTCACAACTACATCTAAATCAAGTAAATTTATTGATATTATTCGTAATGAAAAACCTCAAAAACCACCTGTTTTTCATAAAAAACCCCTTAAAATCATCTCATTTAAGGGGGTTTTATGTTTGTGGAGAATATCGGAGTCGAACCGATGACCTCTTGCATGCCATGCAAGCGCTCTAGCCAGCTGAGCTAATCCCCCGATGGTGCAAAACTAACAAAAAGTTTCCCCCAGGCAAATTTTATGTGGTAAAAACAGCATCCCTACTTGTAAAGTAAGTTTTGGTTTTGATTGGGGTTAAAATGATGAAAATTCTCTACATATCACAAAAAGCCGATGCTTCTTTTATGGCATGTTTTTCTACAATAATCATGCTCCTAACACGTGTTTAAAGGTGATTTAAGTTTCGGATCAAAGTTTGATTAATCTTATTTTGTAACACAATTTAAACTCTAATTATGAACACAGCTATCCAAGATATTGTCATTGATGCTGCTGCTCCTGCAGTTCTTTGTCCGATTATTGAAGTAAAAAATTGTAGCAATTGCAGCAATGAACTGCATGTGAACGGAAACGGCCGCCGCACCAGTTTCGGGTTAAATTTGTGCGATGATTGCTTGTATTCTTAGTATTCAGATTGAGCTTTTTTGATAAATGCTTCTTTTAGCGGTAATTTTGTCCCGGAATTTTTAGTCCGAATATGCACTTTATACTCAATTACTGTCGGGTTGTTGCGGTTGTATTAACAACTGTTTTTTTGTTCAACTCCTGCGGAAATAACAACCGCAGCAATACGCCGCCCGCCAATCCAACATCAGTAAGTTATGGCGGCAATTATAGTATCGCCCAAAACCTGACCGAAGATTTTGAGCAAGGCCATAAAACGGCATATGCGGTTGGTAATGTAGCTTTTAAAACTGGTGCCTGGTTGCTGGAAGATGCTTTAGTTGGAAGTAGCCAACAAGATCGTAAGGCAGGAAAACAAGCCATCCGTATCCGGAATAACGGAAAGTTATCGATGCTTTTTGAGGTGAATGGTGCAGCCTCGGTTACAGTGAAACATGCTGTTTATGGGAAGGATAGCCCGTCCGATTGGGCTTTGTTTATAGCAGTAAATGGTGATCATGATTTTTTACAAATTGGTTCCAAAATCACCAGCAGCAATTCGGATTTACAAACTGCTACTTTCAATGTCAATAAAACTGGTCGTTTGCGTTTTGAAATCCGGAAGCTTTCGGGTGGTAAAAACCGAATCGACATTGATGATTTCACTATCAGTGGCACGCAGGATGTGCAGAGTGGCGGTGGCATTTCGGTTAGTACAGGCGATACGGTAATTGCCCCAAACCCGCCTATCGGCACAGATTCTGTTGTTGCCGGTGATAATAGTAACCTGCTTTGCGGGAACCCAAGCGGTGCCACGGCAAATGAAGCCAACTATAACAATTACCTCATTAACCAGCAATATTACGCGGAAAGTTATAGTCGCGACAGGTGCGGCCCGAACTGGGTTTGCTGGCATTTGGGTGCTACAGATTTAGGTTCGACGGACCGTTTGAACAATTTCCGGGCTGATACCAAACTTCCCGCCGGCTGGTACGAAGTGCAGGATTACAGCTATAAAAGTTCTGGTTTTGATAAGGGCCACAACTGCCCGTCTGGAGATCGAACCAGTACCACCGATGCTAATTCCGCCACGTTTTTAATGGATAATATCGTGCCGCAGGCTCCATATAACAACCAGCGCACTTGGGAGCATCTGGAAAGTTATTGCCGCAGCCAGGTGCAGCTGGGTAATGAAGTTTACGTAATAATGGGCAGTTACGGCACCGGCGGCACAGGTTCTAAAGGTTATGCAGAAACAATTGACCAGGGCCGCGTAAATGTGCCTGCGCATATTTGGAAAGTGGTGGTAATTATTCCTAACGGCAACAATGATTTGCAGCGGATTAACAGCAGTGCTACATTAATTGCTATTGATACGCCGAATGACAACAGTATCAACCCAAATTGGCAGCAATATGTGTGTACAGTACGGGATATTGAGAAAAATACGGGCTACAATCTGTTTTCCAGTTTGCCGGTTGCCGTGCAGGATTCGATAGAAGTTACGCGTTACGGCGGTACACCAAAATTAAAACGACAGAGATAGGTGATGCTGTTTTTATCAGTATAAATTTGCCGCTAAATAACTGTAAAAAGCTAATTTTTTTAGGAAAATAAGTATATTTACAGCAGGATTTTGTTTAAATTAATCAAAACGAATACAGATTATATAAGTTTATAAAAACGATGATACTTAAAAACAGCCGCTTCTTACTGCTATTTTTTTCTTTGCTGGTGTTGATTGGATTCAATGCCTGCGTGAAAAAAAAGAAACATTCTGATATGGGGAAAGTGCTGAGCAACAAGTATAAAAACCTGGTTTTTAACCAGATGGATCCGGATGAGTTTTCGGCAGTTTTTCAGCAAATGCTGATCGAAAAAAAATCTTTGATGACGAACCCGAAGCTAATTTCGGCCTACTATCAGCAGAACGATTTTGAACCTGTTTTTGTATTGCAGCATCTGCCAAAAGAAGATATCCAGCTGGCCGAATCCTATTATTTAAAGGCAGGAGAACATGGGCTGGATCCAAAAATGTTTCAGGCAGCGGAAGTGGAAGCACTGCTTCAAAAAATAGCCGATAAAAACAGTATCAAAACCAAAGAAGATGCCTATAAAACCATTGCCGAACTGGAAATAGTAACCGCCAACTCGCTGATCAATTATAGTAATGCGTTGCAGTTTGGGGTAATCAGTCCGAAAAAAATTTATGCCCGCTATTTTACGGAGACCAAACGGCCGGATAGTTTGAGCATGACCCATGTTTTGGAAGTGAAAGATGTGAAAAGTTTTCTCGATAGCATTCAGCCTAAAAATACACAATATATAGCCTTGCAAAAAGCTTTGGCAGATGGTGAAACAGCTCCGGGAAAGACAAAAGAAGAAACTGAACGCATCCTGAAAGTGAACCTGGAACGGCTGCGCTGGAAAAACAAGCCGACCGAAGATCGTTACGTTATGGTGAATATTCCAAATTTTGGCTTGCAGGTGATGGATCATGATTCGGTGGTTTTGAGTATGAAAGTTTGCGTAGGAGAGGGCCGCAATAAAACCAATACCGATAAAAAGCTGGCCGAATACAGTGAAGATGACAAAGTGCGCGACGTGCCTTTTAGCCGCGAAACGCCGCAACTGAACAGTGAAATTAACAGTGTGCAGGTAAATCCTATCTGGAACATTCCGCAAAGTATTGCCTCTAACGAAATTATGGTGCAAGCTGCCGCTGATCCGTATTATTTGTCAAACAAAAATATTGACGTGTATGAAAAGGGTAAAAAAGTAGAAAATCCGGAAACGATTAATTGGTCCGCCGAATCAAAAACAAGTGGCAAATACGCCTTTAAACAGCAATCTGGCGAAGGAAATGCGTTGGGCAAAATCAAATTTTTATTCCCTAATAAAAGCAGTGTTTATTTACACGACACACCCGCGAAAGCAGCTTTCGGTCAAACTATGCGTGCAGTGAGTCACGGTTGCGTGCGTTTGGAACATCCTTTGGAACTGGCGCATACTTTGTTTGGCGATGGCAGTCAATATGAGCAAATTGAGAAAGATATGCAGGAAACTGACCCAACGGCCAGAAATCTTTCGCTGCCTAAAAAAGTACCGGTATACATTACGTACATTACCTGCTGGGCAGAAAATGGCAGGTTAATTTACCGGCCTGATGTTTATGGTTTGGATACGGTGCTATACACGCACATCCAAAAAATGTTATCGTAAAAACAGTATTGCTTTACAAAATTACTTGTTGAGGCTCCTGAAAATCAGCGTTTGGAAATAAGGAATTGGCTGCAAAATCCTGATCTAAATATTTGGATTCGTATCGGTTATCCAAACCGTTAATAAACAAAACAGTTTTATCTTTAAGTAGATTGATGATTTGAGGAGCCAGTTCCGGAGAAACCGCCGGACAGCCAAAGCTTCTGCCTAAACGGCCAGTGCTGCTTATCACCTGCTGACTTACATAATCTGCTGCGTGAACCACAATATCCCGGGAACGTGCATTGGAGTTAAAGCCGTTATCCATTCCATCTAAACGAAGCGAACGGCCATGTTTGCCGTTATAAATTTCTCCTGTTAGATAAAAACCCAAGCTGCTTTGATGTGAACTATCGATGTTTGAAAATTGGCTCGGCATATCATCGCCACTTCCTTGTCCATGCGCAACCCAAGTGTTCAGCAGTAAAGTTGCATTTTGCAAATCAATAATCCACAGGCGCTTGGTGCAGCTTGATTGATTAAAATCCACAATGGTAAGGATGAATTTATCCTGATTAATATTTTTAAATTTTTTAAGATTGAGATAACCGGTAACCGCTTTAGCAAAAACATCCGCTTTTAAACCGGAAGCATACAAATTGGCCGTTTCATAAATGTTACTGAGGTAAGACGAATACAAAACTGCTGATGGCGATAAAATTTTGCTGCTTTTAACAGGCGTTATAATATTTTCCTGCTGAAAATTTCCCAGCATAGATTTTGGATCGGAACCGATAATTGTAACAGAAAGTGCAACAGAAAGTAAAATTGATTTTTTAAAAAAATTTTTGTTCATGTTATTTCTTGTTTTGAAATTTCTATACGTAAAAAAACGTCATCAGGTTGTTTGTAAACCTGCGTAACCTATTTACTATAGAATCCAAATTTTACGGTGTTAAGTTTTTGTGAATATACGTATGGTTTTGAATTTTATTGTAGGTTTTGGTTAATTTTTTTCATTTGGTTGAAATAATAAACTGCTTAAAATTAATGTTGAAGGCAAAACATGTTTGGGTAAAAATAAAAAGTATGGATGCTGTTTTTATCGATATAAAACTTGTAAACCAAATCAATTAATATCTACTTTGTACTATCCAAATAATTAAAATTAATATAATGGGATTTGATCAGTATCATGAACCGGCACATGAATTGCCAGAAAAAACAAGGACTTTTGCGCGCATGATTGCTTCATTATCTGAAGAAGCCGAAGCTATCAACTGGTACGAGCAGCGTATTGCCGTAGAAAAAGATGATCAGGCAAAAGCTATCA
This sequence comes from Janthinobacterium lividum, assembly GCA_050954285.1. Classification (GTDB taxonomy): domain Bacteria; phylum Bacteroidota; class Bacteroidia; order Sphingobacteriales; family Sphingobacteriaceae; genus Mucilaginibacter_A. Next base: position 117,770 of record JBPBPL010000017.1, read on the forward strand.
TGGAAAATGCGCAAAAAGAAGAATTTAAGCATTTTGGTATGGATCTGGAGTTTTTGCTTCGTCAGAAACCACTTTGGCGCGCTACCGTGCAGGCTATTTTATTTCAGGCGGGCGACATTGTTGATTTAGGTGAAAAAGGCGAACACGCTGCCGAATAAACATTTTCTGGTTCCGTTTCATTGTTACAAGTAAATAAAAATGCAGATGAAATTTAAGTATCATCTGCATTTTTAACTTGATTAGAAATCTTTAGTTCAGGTGAACGGAATTTCAAATCCGACCAGTAGGATTGATAAAAGAAGCTTTACTAGTTTACAAATTTCAACTATTTCACTTCCAATGATTTAACTTCCAAGCTTGCTGCGCTTCCTGATCCAGAAATGTCCAGGCTAATAAACGGCTAACTTTTTGTCCCTGCGCCATACTGATCGTTTTAACTTCCACCGCTTTAACTTTTTCTAAAGCACGATAACATGCAGGCAAAGTTTCTTTTTTAGAAATCAGTGAAGTAAACCAAAAGCATCTGGCAAAATCGGCACTTTCTGTAATCATCTGGCGCACAAAGCTTTCTTCTCCGCCTTCGTACCAAAGTTCTTTGTAATTTCCACCAAAATTCAACATTGAAGCCGCTTTTTTAGGTGCGCCGAGATTTTTCCATTTACGAATTGTTCCGGCATTTGCTTCTGCTAACGAAGCGTGAAATGGTGGATTGCAAATGGTTAAATCAAAGGTTTCTGCGGGCAAAATTAAATCTGCAAAAATATGTTTGGGCGAGTTTTGTTTTCGGATTTCAATCGCTTTAGACAGCAAATTGCTATGCACAATTTTTTTTGCAGAACGAATGGCAGTTGCATCAATTTCTGATCCTACAAAGTTCCAACCGTATTCCCGATTACCAATTAACGGATAAATACAGTTTGCACCCACGCCAATATCGAGCACTTTTACCGCTTTGCCGCGCGGAATGATTTCGTTGTTGCCCGAAGCCAGCAAATCGGCCACATAATGGATATAATCTGCCCGGCCGGGAATTGGCGGCGATAAATAACCTACCGGAATTTCCCACCAGTTAATAGCGTAAAAATGTTTCAGCAAAGCTTTGTTCAGCGTTTTTACGGCATCCGGATTTTTAAAATCAATCGACAAATCCTCAAATTGGTTGCGCGAAACAAAACTGCCCAGCTCTGGCAAACTTGTTAGCAGTTCTGGGAAATTATACCTGAATTTGTGTTTGTTCCGCGGATGCAGTTTTTCTTTTACTTCCTGAATGGGTTGTTTGGATTCGATCGACATTAAAAATAAATTACGCCACCTAATTTTGCTTAAATTCCGAAGTAGTATGAAATTCTATCTCCGGAAAATCACGTTTAGCCAAACCAATCATATAATCATTATCTGCCAGAAAAACAGTATTGCCATCTTTATCAATTCCGATTTGATGTTGTTTGCGGTACATGATTTCTTCCATTTTCTTTTTGTCTGTAGAAGTTAACCAGCTGGAACGTTTAAAAGTAAGCGGACGGAAATGGCATTTCGCACCATATTCGTGCTCTAAACGGAAACTGATTACTTCAAACTGTAATTCGCCAACAGTTCCTACAATTTTTCGGTTCCCGGGCTGCTGCACAAAAAGCTGTGCAACGCCTTCTTCTGTTAATTGCTGGATGCCTTTTTCCAACTGCTTGGTTTTCATCGGATCAGCGTTTTCTACTTCCTTAAAAATTTCCGGAGAAAAACTTGGGATGCCTTTAAACTGCAGTATTTCGCCTTCGGTCAGCGTATCGCCAATTTTAAAATTTCCACTGTCATACAAACCAACCACATCTCCCGGCCAAGCTTCTTCTACCAGGCTTTTTTCGTTGGCCATAAAATCCATTGGGTTACTGAATTTTAATTTTTTACCTAAACGCGTATGATAATAAAACTTGTTTCGTTCAAACTTTCCGGAGCAGATTCGCAGAAAAGCAATCCGGTCGCGGTGGTTTGGATCGAGGTTCGCATGAATTTTAAACACAAAACCGGTAAAAGGTTTTTCGGTTGCCAAAACTTCGCGTTCTACGGCTTCGCGGCTTTTTGGACTTGGTGCAATGTTGATAAACGTATCCAGCAGTTCGCGAATACCAAAATTGTTTACAGCACTGCCAAAAAATACGGGCGCCAATAATCCATCTAAGTATAGTTCTTCGTCTAATTTGCCGTAAACACCATTAATCAGTTCCAGATCATCTTTTAAGCCGCTTATTTCTTTGGGTTGAAGGAATTCTGTCAACGTTTCATCCTCCAGATTATCAGCCTGGATAATCGGTTTGGTTACTTTAGATTTGTCTGGCTGAAACAGATTAAGTTGTTTGTTAAAAATATTGTAAACGCCTTTAAAAGTATAGCCTTGCCCAATCGGCCAGGAAAGCGGGCACAAACTCAGGCTCAGTTTTTTCTCAATCTCATCCAGCAAATCAAAACTATCCTTGCCTTCGCGGTCCATTTTATTGATGAAAATAATCACCGGAGTATTGCGCATCCGGCAAACGCCCATCAGCTTTTCGGTTTGCTCTTCCACACCTTTTACGCTGTCTACCACCAAAATTACGCTGTCCACAGCAGAAAGCGTGCGGTAAGTATCCTCCGCAAAATCTTTGTGGCCGGGCGTATCCAAAATGTTGATGCGCTTGTTTTTATATTCAAAACCCATCACCGAGGTGGCTACAGAGATACCACGCTGCTTTTCAATCTCCATAAAATCAGATGTATTGCTTTGGCTGGCTTTATTCCGTTTGATGGTTCCGGCCGTGTTAATTGCACCGCCAAACAATAAAAATTTTTCTGTTAAAGTAGTTTTACCGGCATCGGGGTGACTGATAATGGCAAAGGTTTTTCGTTTTTCAATTTCGGGATAATCCATATATAAGTGCTGATGCCTGTGGTTTGGCATTCAGTTTCGGGTTAAATTTATTGTGATAGAAGCAGTAGGAACACAAAATATCAGGCAAATGCTTCTAATAATTTACAAAGATAAATAATAGTTGGGGATTGAAAAACACGGGCCAACACACAAATATAGGTGCTAAAAGAAGCATTGAAGTTTGAAAATTTAGTTTCTGAAAAAATGCTGGATAAACATTTTTAAAAATCTACTGTTCAAAAATAAAAATCCATTTATTGTGATTTTGAGCGAAGTGAATGTGGGGGATTGCGTTTTACTGATTTTGATAAGTTACACCGGATTGATGCAGGCGCCGTATAAGTGCGAATGAAGTGAACAGCTTCTTTTATGGCTGATTTAAATGATAATATAACATGACTAAGAAAGTTCTGATTTTTGACGATGATGAGGATATATTGGCCATCTGTACCTATATCTTGGAGGAACAGGGATGGGAAGTAAATACATTTTCTAACTGTAACAATATCATCGAAAAGGTAGAAAGCATCATGCCAGACGTAATTTTGATGGACAACTGGATACCTGATTCAGGAGGCATTGTTGCCACTCAGGCTATTAAGCAGCAGGAACGCTTGAAGCACATTCCGGTAATTTATTTTTCGGCCAATAACGATATCAAAACGTTGGCACAACAAGCAGGTGCTGATTCGTTCCTGGCAAAACCTTTTGATCTGGAAGAACTGGAAAACATTGTTAATCAAGTTTCCACCCATTAAGCATATTTAATTTAACTAAATACACAATTAATATTTATGTCTGAACCAAAAAAATTAAACCGCTTTTGGCCTACTACGGGTTTGGCAATTGTAGCCGGTATGCGCACTATGGCACCACTATCCGCATTAAGCAGTTATCTTTCTAAAGCACCGTTGCCATTACTGGCTGGCTTTCCATTTGGATTTTTACAGAAAAAATACGTAGCTATTGGTCTGCAGGCTTTAACACTGGTAGAAATGGCGGGTGATAAAGCGCCTGATACACCGGCCAGAATTGTAAAAGCGGGTTTAATCAGTCGGGGATTGACGGGTGCAGTAATTGGTGCAGCGCTTTACAAATCCAGAAACGGAAGCGCAATCGGTGGTGCTATTTTAGGCGGAACGGTTGCCGTTGCAGCTACTTTCGGTTCTTATTTGCTTCGGAAAAAAATTGTGGAAAGTTCTACCGTAACCGATCCAACTATCGGTGCCGTGGAAGATATGATTGCGTTGCAAGGTGCTTCTTTTATCCTATAAATTTCAAAATTTTCAGGGCTTTTTCAAGTTGATTTTATGTGTTAAACCTGCGTCATCTTAGCTATTAAACCGGGTTAAAACGGGCTATTCTTTGTATTTTTAATCATGGAAATCAGCGAAATTTTTGAGGATATAAAAGAAGCAATACTACCCGAAAGCGACTACAAACCCTATAAATTGTGGATGCCAAAACGGGTTGTCATCACTCCGGATGCTTTGAATGAACCTTACGGACAAGAGCTTTATGAGCGGATTACCCGTCAGGGTTTATCCATAGAGATTATGAAAAATAACCGCATCACAGGTTTGCGTGGTGCAACGGAACGAGAAACGTATAAAATTGCCAAAAATACTTTAGCCATTGTAAATGCGCCGCCAAGTGCATTTAATTTAAGGCCGATTCCGCCTTCTGCTGATTGGCAGTTTCACCTTGCCGAAGGTTGCCCGGCGCATTGTCAGTATTGTTATCTGGCTGGCAGTTTATCTGGCCCGCCAGCAATCCGGGTTTTTGCCAATCTGCCTTCTATTTTGGATAGTTTACATCGGTTTGAACGTCTCAATCAGCCCACAACTTTTGAAGCCAGTTGTTATACTGATCCTTTAAGTTTAGAACATTTAACTGGTGGATTGGAAAAAACTATTAAGTTTTTTGGCGAGCGGGAAAATAGTTTTCTGCGTTTTGTTACCAAATTTGATGCGATTCAACCGCTGTTAAATATCCCGCACCATGGCCATACGCGTTTCAGGCTCAGTTTAAATGCAGAACCTGTAGCTAAACGTTTGGAAGGCGGCACGGCCTCTGTTCCGGCAAGGATTAAAGCTTTGCGCAAATTAGCGCAGCCAAAAGAACAGGGTGGCGGCAATTATCCAATTGGCATTGTGCTGGCACCGATTATGCCGATACCAGATTGGAAAGAACATTACACTGCCTTGTTCGAGCAACTTTCAGCTAATTTGAACTTCAATTGTAATTTAACTTTTGAATTAATAAGTCATCGTTTTACGCCAGGTTCCAAAGATGTTTTAATGGAATGGTATCCAAATACCAGCCTGGAAATGGACGAAGCTTCCCGCGCTACTAAAACCAATAAATTTGGTGGAACGAAGTACGTTTATCAAAAAGATGTGATGAAAGAACTGAAAAGCTTTTTTGAGCAGCAGATTGCTATGCGTTTTCCGCAGGCTTCAATCCTTTACTGGACGTAAGCACCCGTTGCCGGAGCTCGCGGCGGGTAGCTGTTCCGGCTTTTTTAAGGTATGGAATGAAACAAATGACGGAAATAACACCCGCAATTCCTTCCGCAGAAACAATAAGTGAAGCTCCAAAATAGTGCGCCATAAAACCGATAACTAAACTGCCAATGGGTGCCATGCCCTGAAAAGCCATCACATAATAACTGATAACGCGGCCGCGCATATTCTCATCCACATGCGTTTGGATGTAAGTGTTTGAAGCAGCAATTTGCGACATCATGCCAAATTCTGCGGCCATGATAAAGCATAATGCCAGCGAAAAAAATTTAGTTACGGAAAATAAAAATAAACTGATAGCAAATTGTGCGCAACCATACCCGATTACTTTAAGCAGGCTTTTGCCAGGTTTTAAAGTGGCCATATAAACTGCGCCACCCAATGCGCCCAAACCCGATACTGCGTTTAGCCAGCTAAATGTGGTTACGTTGCCATGAAAAATATCCGTAGCAAAAACAGGCAGCAAAGTAGAATATGGCATCACAAAAAAACTTGTACAGGCCATTAGCAAAATAACCGAACGCAAACCGGCATGCTGCTGCAAATAGTTGTAGCCTTCACGCAAACCCTGCCAAATATCCTGTTTGATTATTTGCTTTGTTTGTGGCGGAATTTTCATCAGCAGTAATGAAGCAATCACAGCAACGAAACTTAAAAAGTTGACGGCAAAACATACGCCTTCGCCAAAACTACTCAGTATAAAACCGGCAGCAACCGGCCCCAGCAAGCGCGCCAGCGTAACCATAGACGAATTGAGCGCAATAGCATTCGGTAAATCCTTTTTATCATCGATAAGTAAGATCATCAGTGATTGCCGCGCCGGCGTATCAAACGCATTGATGATCCCCAAAATCACGCTTAAAACAATAATAATCGTGATGTCATAATGATGCGTAAGCACAACCAATGTTAACAGGCCGGCCTGAACCATGGAAGCTATCTGCGTGTAAAACAGTACTTTATAACGGCTGTGCCGATCTGTTAGCGCGCCGCCATAAGGCGATAATAACATGATCGGGATTTGTCCGGCAAAAACTACTAATCCAAGCATCAGTTCAGAATGGGTGAGTCTGAAAACCAGCCAGCTCACGGCCATACGCTGCATCCAGGTGCCAATTAAAGAAATGGCCTGCCCAGAAAAATACAACCTGAAATTTGAATATTTTAAAGCCCTGACGGCGGTTAAATTCATGCTGAAAATATAATGCTTCTTTTATCGCCCAAAATTTGGGTTGAAAAATTAAGAACCAACCGGTTGCTTAGCCAGATCGTTTTTCTCTTTTATAACTGGCGTTATGGGTTTTGGTTTCTGCGGAGATACTGTTTTTACCGGCTTATTTTTTTGCCTGTTGATGATTGATTCCTTAGAAACTGGCCGGTCTTTCGGCTTCCATATAAAGCCTTTCAAAATTTTCTGGTCATCTTTTAAACCTTCAACCGGATAAAGCTGCGCATCAGCCTTGCTCAAAAAAACGATTTTACTGGGCTTGTTTTCTTTTAACTGGATACGGATCCGGCTGCTCAGCGAATGGTTCATTTTTGAAGCTTTTTCTTTTTCGTAATCAAAATACAAACTTTCCGCATTGCCATCTACATACAACGTGTTCAGTTTATTATTGCTGAAAATACCACGAATTTTTTTGCCCGAAACCTGGTTAAAATTAGTTGAATCGCCCTGCGTATTTACCACAAATGAATGCCGGATCAAATCCATATTATCCAGCTTCCTATTTTTCATCTGCAAAAAAATCGTGTCGGCCGTCAGTTGCGAACCTTGCGTCCAGATAATTGGTTTCACATAACAGCGTACCAGCGAATCACTATTGCTGAATGTGATGGAATCGGCCACGGCCTGCAAATCCGACTTAAAAATTTTACCATGCGGCCAGGCATTAATCACCCGGATGCGGGAAGTATCGCTCAGCAGCACTTTTCGCGAAGCATAAACCGGATCATTTTCCAGCGCTTTCCGGATCGAATCCTGTTGGGCTTTTTTAATCGCTTTCAGTGCCAAAGTATCTACCACGCGTTTTTTTTCTGGTTTTGGCAAAATCATCTTTCCAAAAAATTCGCGGTGCAGATACGTTGTATCTTTCAGGTTCCGCAAATCCAGATCCAGTGCTTCCAGGTCATTTTTGCCTTTAATTTTTGGTTTTGGCCGAGGTTTTCCGCGGAGTGCACTATCCACCAAGCCCGCTAAACGCAGCTGCTCCTGCCTAAATTTATGAGCTTTGAATGTGGTGATGTAAGTATCCAAAGTATCGCCAGCCAAATACGTAGAATCCCGGCGCACAATCATGGTATCTCTGCGTAAACGTGCAACAGGTTTTTCTATGGCTGGTTTTTGGGGCGATTGCTTTGCTGGCGATGCTGTTTTTACCGTACTTTTTTTGGTAGATGCAGTTGTTGTTGCTGCGGTTGCTGGTTTCTTTTTAATTACATATTTGTCCGGGTGTTTCAGCGAATCTTTATTAACAGAATCACGCTGCTCGGTAATCAAAACCACATATGCGTTTTTGGTAGCCACCACACGATCCTGACTTTTGACATAATTGGCCAAATCACTGTATAAAGTTGTCCGTTGCTCCCGATCCACGAAAACAACGTGATGTGTGGCACGGCCCAAACCGGCAATATCATCAAAAAACAACGTATCGCCCACCATCGTTTTCGAGCCTTGCTGATAACGGTTATTCTTCGTTCCCAAAGCTTGCCGCGTAATTGTGTTGTACGTGCCGTTTTCGGTATAAAGTGTATCGGTTTTCTGGTAAATATGCGTTGGCCCGTAAAAATATGCAATCTTGGAATTGGAATTATAACGCATCGTATCCGATTTTACGATCGCATCTTTTCCGGTCAAAACCACATCGTAACGGAAAAAAGCATCGCGCGAAACGGCAAAATAATAGCCGTTTTTGCTCACCAGATTATTTTCGTTTTGGGTGAGTTTCCCGCCATCGGTATAAGTACCATAACGGGTTAAAGTATTGTAATTGAGGTGATTGGTGGTTAAAACCGCATCTTTATCAACCAATCGCACGTTGTTGGTCAGAATGGCAATGTGCGTATTTCCGTTGTAATTCAGCAAATCCGAATACACATTTAACGTATCCGCCTGATGGATAATGACATGGCCAAAAGCATCAAACGCGTTTTTCTGAGGATAAAAATAAGCACTGTCGGATTGCAGTGTTGTGTTTTCGTGCTGAAAAGTACCATTGTAAACTTTAAAAAAATCAACGCCATTGGATTTTATTCCAACGGTTCGGGCAGATGAAAGCAAATGCACAACCGACGGTTTTTTTTGTGCCGAAACCAAAACCGTCATCAGTAAAAAACAAAACGTAATCCAGAGTTTATGCACGTACAAAATTAATTTTTTGGTTGGGTAATTAAATCATTTATTTTAGCCCGATGCTGCCCGTACCACAATTTCAGGAATTTATAGCGCGCCATGCTCTTTTTACTGCACAAAAAACGGTGCTGGCAGCTGTGAGCGGTGGCAAAGATTCTGTTTTACTGGCACATCTGCTTAAAAGTTCGGGCTATAATTTTGCTTTGGCGCACTGCAATTTTCAGCTGCGCGGACAGGAAGCCAAACGCGATCAGGTTTTTACCGCAAATTTAGCACAGCAACTGCAGGTTCCGTTTTTTTTAACAGAATTTAACACTGCGGATTTTGCTGCCGAAAATCATATTTCGATCCAGATGGCGGCTCGGGAACTGCGTTATCATTGGTTTGAAAAAATTTGTGCTGAACAAAACTTCGACGTGATTGCAACAGCACATCATCAAAATGATGCCATAGAAACCATATTGCTGAACCTGACGCGCGGAACCGGAATTGCCGGAATGCACGGAATCCTGCCGAAAAATGGAAGATTGGTTCGGCCGATGCTGTTTTTATCGAGGGAAAATATAGATGATGTTTGTACCGAAGAAAACCTGGATTTTGTGGAAGACAGTTCCAACGCTTCCGTAAAATATGCGCGCAACAAAATCCGGCTGGAAGTGGTGCCGAAGCTGAAAGAACTCAACCCCAATCTCGAAAAAACTTTTGAGCAAAACCTGCAACATTTCCGGCAGCTGGAGCAATTGCTGGAACAAACTTTACAACATTTGCGAGATACTGTTTTTATCCACTTAAAATTGGAAACGCGGATTAAAATTTCAGATTTGAAAATGCTTCATCCGCAGCAATTATTAACTTTTGGTTTGCTGCGCGAATTTAATTTTAGCGAACCGGTTGTTACTGATTTGCTGCTTTCGTTGGAAAAACATTCGGGCAGAACCTTTGAATCACCTTCGCACCAGCTTATTTTAGATCGAACGGAAATCATTATTCAGCCTAAAAAAACACCGATAAAAGAAGCATTGCTGATTAATGAAGATCAGTATGAAATTACTTTTCAAAATTTTAACCTGAAACTTTTGCACGATGAAAGCGCGCTGATTGTGAAAAATAACCCGATGGCAACTTCTGTAGCTGCCGAAAAACTGATTTTCCCGCTCCTGATCCGAAACTGGCAAACCGGCGATTATTTTTATCCGCTTGGGATGCAAAACCGGCAGAAACTGAGTGATTTTTTCGTGCAGCAAAAAGTTCCGCTGCATCAAAAATCCAAAATTCCGGTGCTGGTAAATGGCAATCAGGAAATTATCTGGATAGCAGGTTTCCGGTTGGATAACCGTTATAAAGTAAATTCCGGCACCAAAAAAGTTGTTATCTTCGAACTGTTCAACACTATTTTATGAGTACAAAACCGGCTTTTACAGAAAAGCAATACTTGGGCCGCGAGTTCATCCCAATCACCATTCGGCTGGCTTTATCCATACTTTGTTTCGCCATTTATTTCTTTACAATTGAGCGGGAACGCAAAGGGGATTTGCTGCTGATTGTGGGTTTTGGTATCCTGATAATTTCTATGGTGATGGGTTTTATACTGCATTATCGCATCCGGGTGATGAATAAAAGCCTGCTGATTGACGGTTTGTGGACTACACAACTGGTTAAAATAGACCTAAACAGCATTACACATGTGGAACAAAAACCTTACAGCCGATATTTTTTAAACAATCCGGTTTATAATCTGCATAAAAAAGGAACCATCCGCTTTTACACCGGCGGTAATTGCGCCGTGCATTTAACTGATCGTGATGGTTTGATTTACATTATCGGTTCGCTGCATCCTAATGAACTGGAACGCGCGATTTTGGGTGAGATGGGGAAGAAGGGAAGTGGAGTTTAAGTTTAGTTTAGGGTTAATATAAAATGAAACAAACTGTAGAATCTAAAAAGCAATCCGAATTTTTGAAATGGTTCCAACCCACTTTGGATGCTTTGAAAGATTTGGGCGGATCTGGTAAACCAAGAGAAGTTTCTGCAAAAATTGCTGAAAAGCTGAAGCTTAGCGATAAAATTCTTAGTGAAATAACGAAGACAGGAATTCCAAAGTTCCATAATCAGGTATGCTGGGCAAGGCAATATTTGGTTTGGGAAAATTACCTGGATTCCTCTGCCCGTGGAACTTGGGCTTTAACAAAAGAAGGTTGGAAAGCAAAGATTTCAGATCAAGACGCAAGAAACATTTCTGCAAAGTGGGTTGAGGTTCATCAAAAAGCTAAAAAAAATAACAAACCTTTAGATGAAGTTTTAAACATCCAGCAACAAGAAGAACCAGAAAAATTTGAAGTTGAACATACACCAGATTTGTTAGAAGTTTTGCAACAAGTAACCAGTTCTGGTTTTGAACAGATTTGTGCTTTACTGCTTAGAGAATCTGGTTTTGAAAATGTTGAAGTTACAGGCCGTTCACATGATGGTGGAATTGATGGTTTTGGAACTTTAGAAATTAATCCTTTTGTTTCTTTTAAAGTGCTGTTTCAATGTAAACGATACAAAGGAACAGTTTCAAGGGCGCAAGTTGGCGATTTTAGAAATGCAATGCTTGGCCGTGCAGAAAAAGGAATTATCATAACTACCGGAGTTTTTTCTCAGGATGCCATTAAAGAAGCAAACCGGGAAGGTGCGCCAAAAGTTGAATTAGTTAACGGCGAAAAAATAGTCAAAATGTTTGAAAAAGTACAGTTAGGCGTAAAGCCCAAAACTATTTATGAAGTTGATTTAACTTTTTTTGAACCTTATTTTCAAAAGTAAATTTTACTTCTTTTATCGTGTATTTTTTAGAATGAAGTCAAAAAATACACGATAAAAGAAGTAATTCAATTAAAACCTCTTTTAAAAGGTATACTCATATTTATTTCTCCGCTTCATGCTCAGCTTTTGCTTGTGCTATTTCATATTCCAGTTCAGGATCGATGTTTTGTTCTTCTACTCTTTTCGCTTTTTCCATGAGTTCATCATGATGAGCGATGAGCCAGTCCAACTGTTTTTTACCGTAAGAAAACCGCGTGAACAACACAAAAAGTACTGGAACGATAAAGATGGAAATGGTGGAAGAAGCAATCATCCCACCTAAAACCGTAAACCCAATAGTGTTTCTGGATTCTGCACCGGCTCCAGTGGCTAGAGCAAGCGGCAACACGCCGAGGATAAATGCCAGTGAAGTCATGATAATAGGCCGTAAACGCAGCTTTACTGCTTCTAAGGTAGATTTAATGAGTTCTTCACCACGATCAACCCTGATCTTGGCAAATTCTACAATCAAAATAGCGTTTTTGGCAGATAGACCGATTAGGGTGATCAACCCAATTTGTGCATAAACATTGTTGGTTAATTTCGGATCGATTGTGAGTGCCAAAATCGCACCAAAAGCACTGATAGGTACAGCCAGTAGCACGGAAAACGGTACCGACCAGCTTTCATACAAAGCAGCCAAAAAAAGAAATACAAAGGTGATGGAAAACAGGAAAATATAAATAGTGGTTGATCCAGCCTTTAACTCTTCATAACTCAGGCCCGAAAATTCATAAGTATAGCCTCGCGGCAAAGTTGTTTCTGCTAGCGTTTTTAAGCCATCGATGGCCTGGCCAGAACTGTAGCCTGGCGGAATAGCCCCGTCAACTTCTGCAGAACGAAAAATATTAAAATGGGTAATTAACGGCGCAGCTACAATGGGTTTATAGCTAATTAAGGTGCTCAGCGGCAGCATTTGCCCAGCTTGATTGCGCACATAATACTTATTAATATCTGATACCAGGGCGCGATAAGCTGTATCAGCTTGGATAACTACGTGGTAAGTACGGTTGTAAAGTGTAAAATTATTAACAAAAAGGCTACCCATGTAAGATTGCATGGTCGAAAAAACATCGGTAATATTTACGCCCAGTTTTTCGCACTTTTCCCGATCTACGGTTAAATCATAACTTGGTGTATGTGCCGAAAAGTAACTGAAAGCGGTTGAAGTTGCGGGATTTTTCTGTGCTGCTGCAACAAACTTTTTAACTACTTTTTCAAAAGTATGAATGTCATCTGTGGAGCTGCCTTGTTCAAGCTGCATGCTAAAACCGGCAGCCAAACCAATACCCCTGATTGGTGGCGGTTGGATCACCACCACGTTTGCATTTTTGATGCCTGCTTTGGCAATCCGCTTTTTGAGTTCTTTGGTTAAGCCCTCAATTTTTGTAGTAGGCGTGGTGCGTTCATCCCAAGGCGTGAGCATACAAAACATGGAGCCGTTGTTGGAATTTGCGCCGCCGTTTAAAATATTGAAGCCAGAAATAGCAGTATAATGAAGTATTCCGGGTGTTGAGCCAACAACCTTCATCAACTTGGCCATTACCTTAACTGATTGTATCGTTGCAGAAGCTTCTGGCAGCTGATAGGTGACGAACAAACGGCCTCCATCATCTGAAGGAACAAAACCTGAGGGCTTAGTTTTAAATAATAAAAATGTGCCTGCACAAATGCAAACCAGTATCACTACAATCAATTTGGAGTGCTTGATGCTTTTATCAACAGTGCCGGTGTATCTGGTGGTTAAATTTTCAAAAAAATGGTTGAAGCCATGGAAAAACTTAGCAATGAAATTTGATTTTTCGGTATAAGGAGGAGTTGGCCTCAACAGTAATGTGCAAAGTGCAGGTGTTAAAGAGAGTGCGGTAAAAGCCGAAATAATAACGGATATGGCAATGGTAATGGCAAACTGCTGGTACAATCGGCCTACAATTCCCGGAATAAAACCTACTGGTACAAACACGGCAGCCAGAATGAGTGCAATTGCAATTACCGGTGCCGAAATCTCTTTCATTGCCTTATAGGTTGCTTCTTTTGCAGACATTTTTTCTTCGTCAATATACTGCTGCACAGCCTCTACCACAATAATGGCATCATCCACCACAATCCCGATCGCTAGCACAAAACCAAACATGGTTAAGGTATTAATGGTGAAGCCAAGCGGTATAAAGAAGCAGAAGGTGGCCAATATTGATACCGGAATAGCCAGAATTGGAATAATGGTAGAGCGCCAGTTTTGCAAGAATAAAAACACGACAATTGCCACCAAACCTAAAGCTTTTAACAGCGTACCAACTACTTCCTGAATGGAAACTTTAATGATGGTTACCGATTCAAAAGGAACATTGTAATCCACATCTGCCGGAAAAGTTTTTTTCAACTTGGCCAGCGCTGCATATACGTTTTCAGCCGTTTGAAGCGCATTACTGCCCGGCGATTGATATACCTGAATGGTGGAAGCGCGGTTTCCATCTACAAAAGCATTGCTGGAAAAGGTGAATTTACCCAATTCAACTCTGGCAACGTCTTTCAAATAAACCAGCTCTCCGGTTGCCGGTACTGTTTTTACCACTATTTTTTCATAGTCGGCTGCTTTGTTCAACATACCATTTACCAGAATGCCAACTTCTTTTGATTGGGAAGTATATTGCGGAGGTGCACCAACCGAACCTGCAGCAACATAAACGTTTTGTGCATTTAAAGCCGCGGAAACGTCCGAAGGTGTTAAACCATACGATGCCATTTTATCTGGGTTCATCCAGATGCGCATACTAAAATTATCGGTCCGCGCACTTACATCACCTACACCTGGCACACGTAAAATTGCATCTTGAATAAAGGTGCTGGTATAATTATCTAAAAAAGTAATGTTATGCGTGTGTTTTGGCGAATAAATGGCAATCAGCATTAACTGATCCGGATTACTTGCCCGCACAGTAAGGCCGATTTTGCTTACCACCGAAGGCAATAAAGGCGAAGCAATACCCACCCGATTTTGCACATTCAAAGCGGCAATTTGTACGTTGGTGCCAATTTTAAACGTCACCCGGATGCCCATCCCGCCGCTGTTGGTGTTGGTGCTTTGCATATATTCCATGCCGGGCGTACCGTTTACCTGTTCTTCAATGGGGATGGCCACCGTTTGTTCAACCGTTTGAGCATCGGCACCAGTATAGGAACCGTTTACAGAAACGCTTGGCGGAGAAATATTCGGGTATTGATCTACCGCCAGATTTAAAAGGCAAATCGTACCGGCAATCATCAACACTAAAGAAATAACAATGGCGGAGATAGGCCGTTTAATAAAGGTGTTGGAAATCATGCCGGATTTGGATTATTCAGTTCACGGGATTTCTGGATCTCAAATTCTAATTCCGGATCGATATTTTGCTCTTCTACTTTTCGCTCTTTTTCCATCAATTCATCATGATGGGCTTTCAAATAATCCAGTCTTTCTTTTCCGTAAGAAAACTTGGTGATTACTACATAAAGCACCGGCACTACAAAAATAGCAATGGTAGAAGCTGCCAGCATTCCGCCTAAAACAGTAAAACCAATGGTTCGGCGGGCAACTGCACCAGCACCGGTTGCCAAAACAAGCGGTAAAACACCCAGGATAAAAGCAAGGGAAGTCATGATGATTGGTCGCAAACGCAAGCTTACCGCATCTAAAGTTGATTGTAAAAGATCTTCTCCACGATCAACCCTGACTTTGGCAAACTCTACAATCAGGATTGCGTTTTTAGCGGCCAAACCGATCAACGTAATTAAACCAATTTGTGCGTACACGTTATTTGTTAAACTTGGCACCAGTATCAAGGCCAAAATCGCCCCAAAAGCACCGATAGGTACGGCAAGCAAAACAGATAATGGTACCGACCAGCTTTCGTACAGTGCAGCCAAGAACAAAAACACAAAGGTGATGGAGAACATAAAAATATAAATGGTGGTAGAACCGGCTTTTACTTCTTCATAACTCAAACCAGAAAATTCATAAGTATAACCTTCGGGCAGGTTTTTTGCAGCCAGTTTTTGCAGCGCATTTAAAGCATCGGTACTGCTGTAGCCGGGCGCGGATGAGCCGTCGATTTCGGCAGTACGGAAAATATTGAAGTGAGAAATCAATGGTGCAGCTTCTGTAGGAGAATAACTAATAAGCGTTCCTAAAGGTACCATCGTGCCGGCCTGGTTGCGCACGTAGTATTTATCCATTGCTGAAATATTAGACCTAAAAGCAGTATCGGCCTGTACCACCACGTGGAAAGTACGGTTGTAAGTGGTAAAGTCGTTGATATACAAACTGCCCATAAAAGCTTGTATGGTGGTAAACACATCTGCAACGTTGACGCCTAGTTTTTCGCATTTCTGGCGATCAACCGTTAAATTGTAATTGGGCGTATGTGCCGTAAAAAAGGTAAATGATTTAGTGATAGCGGGATTTTTATTTGCTTCGGCCACAAATTTGTTTACCACATTTTCAAATTTATGTATATCATCCGTGGTGCTGCGCTGCTCTATCTGCATACTAAAACCAACGGTTGTACCTACACCCGGTAGGGGCGATGGCTGGATCACTTCAATATCCGCATTTTTAATGCCTGCATCAGAAATGCGTTTTTGCAAAACACTCACAATTCCAGGTACTTGTTCCTCAGATTTGCTGCGTTGTTCCCAAGGTGCCAGCTGGCAGTAAATCGTACCATTGTTGGAGTTACTGGCATTGGTTACCACGTTTAAACCAGATAACGCCGCATAATGAGCTACGCCAGGCGTAGAGCCAACAACTTTCATCACTCTGGACATCACATCAACAGATTGAGCCGTTGAGGATGCTGGCGGCAATTGAAAAGTAACGTACAAATTGCCATCATCTTCTGAAGGAATAAAGCCTGAAGGTTTGCCCTGAAACATAAAGTAGGTACCCACGCAAAGGCATACCAACAAGATGAAAATGTACCTTGCTCCCTGAATGCTCTTTTTTACGCCGTTAGTATAACTGGCTGTTATCCGATCAAACCAGGCATTAAATTTATCGAAAAGTTTATTTAAGCCTTTTCTTTGTTTAGTTGGATCGGTTGGTTTAAGCAGTAAGGAACACAATGCCGGTGTTAAAGAAAGTGCGATAAAAGCCGAAATGATTACAGAAATGGCAATCGTGATAGCAAACTGTTGGTACAATCGACCTACAATTCCCGGAATAAAACCTACCGGAACAAACACCGCCGCCAGAATTAAGGCAATGGCGATAACGGGCGCCGAAATATCTTTCATGGCTTGGTAGGTTGCTTCTTTTGGCGACATTTTATCATGGTCGATATAATGCTGCACGGCTTCTACCACAATAATGGCATCATCCACTACAATCCCAATTGCTAGCACAAAACCGAACATGGTTAAGGTATTGATGGTGAAGCCAAGCGGAATAAAAAAGCAGAAAGTACCAAATATCGATACTGGGATTGCCAGAACAGGGATCAGCGTAGAACGCCAGTTTTGCAGGAATAAAAACACCACCACAGCAACCAATCCTAATGTTTTTAACAAGGTCCAGACCACATCTTCCATCGAAACTTTTACCACCGTAACCGATTCAAAAGGAACACTATAGGCCACATCTGACGGGAAAGTTTGCTTCAATTTAGCCAAAGTAGTATAAATGCCTTTTGCCGTTTCCAACGCGTTGCTGCCTGGTGCCTGATAAATTTGCAAATACGATGCCCGTTTTCCATCCACAAAAGAATTACTGGAGAATGTGAATTTGCCCAATTCAACCCTGGCTATATCTTTCATGTAAACCAGCTCGCCAGTTGCCGGCACTGTTTTTACGATAATGTTTTCAAATTCAGAAGGCTTACTTAAACGGCCATTTACCAATATACCTAATTCATACGTTTGCGTTGATGCCTGTGGAGGCACGCCTGCCGTACCTGCAGCAACTTGGACATTTTGTGCGTTAAGCGCTGCAATAACATCGGAAGGTGTTAAACTATAGGAAGCCATTTTATCCGGATTCATCCAGATCCGCATACTAAAATCATCTGTAAAGCGGTTGATGCTGCCTACACCCGGTACCCGCAACAAGGCATCCTGCACATAAATATTGGTGTAATTATCCAGAAAAGTAATGTTGTGCGTGCTTTTAGGTGCGTAAATCGCCACCATCATCAGCATACTTGGGTTTACGGCACGCACCGTTAAACCAAGCCGGCTTACTACAGTTGGTAGTAAAGGTGTAGCAATACTAACCCGATTTTGCACATCCAAAGCAGCCACATCAACATTGGTACCTATTTTAAAGGTAACATTCATGTTCATTAGCCCGTTATTGGTACTGTTGCTTTGCATGTACTCCATGCCGGGCGTGCCGTTTACCTGTTCCTCAATTGGGGTGGCAACCGTTTGCTCTACCGTTTGTGCATCGGCACCGGTAAACTGTGCATTTACCTGCACAATTGGTGGTGTAATATCAGGATATTGGTCAATTGGCAAATTCAGTATGCTGATTGCACCCGTTAAAACCAGCACAATAGAGATTACAATGGCTGAAACCGGCCTTTTTATAAATGTATTGGCAATCATAAATTATTCATCACCTAAAAAATAACAAAATATTAAGGGTTTCTGAACCCATATTTAATTTATTGTTGATACTTCTTTTATCACCTAGAAATTAGTGCTTTTTTATTTTATCCGTAGTATTATTTCAACCAACAAAATTTATAGTGATAAAAGAAGCATGACCAATTTCTCTGTAATTTTAAGCACCCTTGCTTTTTCCTTTACTTGCTGATGGCGGCATTTTATTAGCAGTGGTAATCGGCACGCCATCATGCAGGGATTGTACACCATCAGTTACAATTTTATCACCCTGATTAAGTCCGCTTTTAATAATAATATTTGGGCCGATGGTTTGGCCAACTTGAACCTTTTTTTGGACTGCTAAAAGTTTTTTCTTTTTCTGAATGTTTTTACCAGGTTTGCCGTTTTCATCTTTTGCCGTATCATTCACCAAGCTATCTTTCGCGGTAAAAACAAAATATTCACCCATTTGCTCGGTAACCGCTTTATTTGGAATTACAATCTGCGGCCCGTTTTCCTGATTACGCACCCGGACAATACAACTCATCCCAGCAATTAAATAATTATTCGGATTATTAAAAACCAATCGGATCCGTACTGCACCAGTTTGTGGATCAACTGCGCGGTCTATCACCGAAATTTTTCCGATATGCGGATAAAGGGCATTATTTGGCAGCAGAATCGTGAACAAAGAATCGTGTGAAATTTTACCGTTTTTAAGCTCATCAAAATGCGAAATCTGTTTTTCGTTGATCAGGAAATCCACTGCCATCGGGTTATCCGTAGAAATCGTGTTTAATAAGGTAGAACCAGCAGTAACCACGTTGCCTAATTTAACCTGACTAAAACCAATTGTACCATCAAACGGAGCATAAATCACCGCATACCCCAAGTTGGTGCGTGCTGTTTTTGCAGCTTCTTCTGAAGATTTAACGGTGTTTGCTGCATTCTGATAAGCAATTACGGCATGGTCATATAACTGTTTGGCCACAGCGTTGTATTTGTTCAAATAGGCGTAACGGTCTTCATCTTGTTTAGCCTGTACCAAATTCCCCTGCTGCACTTTTGTGTTCGCAATAGCTGCTTCATAATTTTCTTGGTACAAGCGTTTATCAATCTCATAAAGTTTTTGTCCTTTTCTTACATGGCTTCCCTCTTTAAAAAATATTCCGGTAATCGCACCTGGTACCTGTGGCAATAAATTTACCTGACTTAAAGCAGCAGTAGTAGATGGATATTTATCATAATATAAAACTGGTTCACGCTTGGTAGTCAGCAAGTTAACTGGCACTGTAGGATCAACAGGCGGTTGCTTCTTTTTGCAAGATAAAAACGCCAAGCAAAGGGTAAAAATGATAAACGAGGTAGGCCTGTTCATAAAGGTCTGTTAATTTAGTTTTTAATAAGATATATTACCCATTGCTTTTTGCAGATCAATTTTGCTCGACAATAGCTGGAACAAGGCATTAATATAACCTATTTCGGATGTTATTAAATTAGATTCGGCAGTAATTACATTTAAATAAGCTACTACGCCTTGTTTATATTGCAAATCAACTACAAAATAGACTCTTTTGGCCAAATTAACGTTTTTTTGCAGTTCGTGCAGGTTGTACAAATCGCTTTTGTAATTAGCCAGCGCAGTGGTATATTCGGTATAAATCTGCGATTTTAAATTTACTTCAGTTAGATTGAGTTGCTGCTGTTGCAATTTTGCCCGGCGCACACTTTGCAATCTGGCAAAACCGGTAAAAATAGGTACGCTGATTGATAATCCGACACTGGAATTCGGATACGAAGTGCTAAAAAGGTTAGAAAAACTATTATTATAAAACGCCAAGTTATAATTGTAAAATGCAGATAAACTGGGCAAAAACGAAAAGCGATAGTAATTAATATTTTGATTCTGGATACTCCTCTCTGTATTTAAAACCTGATATTCAATGCGTTTTTCATATTGCAGCTGCTGTGTGGTATCCATGTTGATATTCTGAATCATTTTCAGCGTATCAAAATTCACATTAAACTGTTTTTCAGGCTGATAGCCCATTAATTGTTTCAAAGTAGCATATTGCGGAACTACGTTTTCTGTAGCCTGTTTTAATTGAACTTTTGAATTGCTGAGCGTAATTGTAGCCTGCTCGTAATCTGTTTCATCCACAATTCCGCCCACATATTGGTGGTAAGCATCCCGAACATTTTTGCCTAATCGAGCAGTATCTTCCTTCAAAACATTAATCTGCTCAAGCGTGAGTAGCAGATTATAAAAGGATTTGCTAACGGTAGCAACCACATTTATTTTGGTACTATCAGTTACTTGTTTGGCCTCTTTAATATATAAAGGCGCACTTCTGGCAATAAACAAAAGATTAGGGCTAAACAAAGCTTGCGATGCAGTTACTCCAGGCGCAAAGCTGTTGGATACGCCGCTTTGTTGCCTAACCGGTGCTCCGCCGGCTGCAGTAGTTACATAAGTTGTAGGTAATTCCAGATAATGGCTAAAACTACCCGCAGCACTAACCTGTGGTAGCCAGGCTGCCAGATTAATCGCATTTGTGGCGCGTGCAATTGATACATTTACAATTGCTTGTTGTAAGCCAGGCTGATGCTGCAAAGCATAATCCACACACTGCTGCAACGTAAAATTTTGAGTAGTATCATTAGTACGCGTGTTTTGCGCACGAAGTGAAAGTGCTGTGGCAAAGTATATTAGGATAGCAAACGTGATTTTTTTTTCATCAAAATGATACAAAATAAGTTTGAATTGCCGGATTAAATCTCTCATTTTTTCTTGTTCATTTTTGATCTGCTATGCGGTATTAACTCTTAATCATTTAGTATGTTACCATTTAACAAATTTGTTACGATAACGTTGTGAGCTATTTATTTTGGACTAAATTCCGATATTTTTTTACTTTCTCTTCACAACTTCTCATTTGCAGCACTATTCAAAACTGCTATATTTGCAGCATTCCGCACCTTAAAAAAGTTTGGTTTATACAGAAGAGGCGAGAGATCAGGCTCTGCAACCCTCTGGCAACCCGCAATATGTGAAGCAAGGTGCCAAATCCTGCTCCGCAAGGAGAACTATAAATTAAATATGAAAAATAATACTTTTACTTTTTATTGCACGGCTTTTATGCAAAGGCCAAAGATTAGTTTTTTTAACGGTATTTATTGCTGAAGAAAAACTAAAAGATGATTTTAAAATTGTTTAAAGACATAATTCTATAAAACCGATAGATTAAAATGGAAGAAAGCCAACTCCAGCAGCTGGAACAGGAATTTGAAAAACTACCCCTAAAAGAAGCATTGCAGTTGATTGGAGTACGCTTTGCAGGGAAAGTTGCTTTTTCAACTTCCTTCGGGATGGAAGATCAGGTAATTTCGCATATTATCGGAAAAAATAAAATTCCGATGAAAGTTTTTACTTTGGATACCGGCCGCATGTTTAACGAAACTTACGAAGTTTGGCAATCCACAGCAAACATTTTTGATTTAGCGATTGATCCTTTTTATCCTGATGCGCAGGAAATCCAGCATTTTGTAAACGAGCGCGGCATCAACAGTATGTATTTATCAGTAGAAAACCGCAAAGAATGCTGCCGTATCCGCAAAATTGAGCCGTTAAAAAGAGCATTGCAAGGCGTAGCCATTTGGGTTACCGGCGTTCGTGCGGCACAATCCGCAAATCGGCAGAACTTTAAAATGTTTGAGTGGGACGAAGCTTTTCAGCTCATCAAATTTAATCCGCTACTGCACTGGAGCGATCAGGACGTTGCCGATTTTATCCACCAAAATCATACACCTTACAACAAATTACACGATCAGGGCTTTTTAAGTATTGGCTGTGCGCCTTGCACGCGCGCTATTCAGTTTGGCGAAGATGCACGTGCCGGAAGATGGTGGTGGGAAGATTCTAAAAAAGAATGCGGACTGCACGAAACCAAAGTATTAGCCGATATTACCGATCCAGAATTAACACAAAACGATCTACATTCATGAGTAATTCCAATCATTTAAAAGAACTGGAAGAAGAATCCATTTATATTATGCGCGAAGTGGCTGCGCAGTTTGAGCGGCCAGCTTTATTGTTTTCGGGCGGAAAAGACTCGATTACGCTGGTTCACCTGGCGCGTAAAGCTTTTTATCCGGCCAAATTTCCGTTTCCGTTGGTGCATATTGATACCGGCCATAATTTCCCAGAAACGATCACTTTTCGTGATCAGCTAACAGAAAAAATCGGTGCGCAACTGATCGTTCGTTACGTTCAGGATAGCATCAACCAGAAAAAAGCAACCGAAGAAACCGGAAAATATGCCAGCAGAAACAGCCTGCAAACGGTAACGCTGTTGGATACGATTGAAGAATTTAAGTTTGATGCCTGCATTGGCGGTGCGCGGCGCGACGAAGAAAAAGCACGTGCCAAAGAACGTATTTTCTCGGTTCGTGATGAATTTGGTTCCTGGGAACCGAAACGCCAGCGCCCGGAATTGTGGGGACATTTAAACGGCATGATTAATTATGGCGAAAATGTGCGTTGTTTCCCGATCAGTAACTGGACGGAACTGGATGTCTGGAATTACATTAAACAGGAAAAACTGGATCTGCCAAGTATTTATTTCACACACCAGCGCGAAGTTCTAATTCGTGATGGACAAATTTTTCCGTATTCGGAATTTTTGAATATGGACGGCGAGGAAATTACCACGCAGGATGTGCGTTTCCGCACCGTTGGCGATATGACTTGTACCGCTGCTGTTTCTTCAACAGCCGGAACTTTGGATGATATTATTTCGGAAATTAAATCTTCCAGAATATCTGAGCGAGGAGCGAGGATGGATGATAAACGTTCGGAAGCGGCAATGGAGAAACGCAAGTTGGCGGGGTATTTTTAAGGAAAAACTAAAATTTGCTGTAAATAATTTTCATTAAGATGAGTCAATCAAAAAACGATATATATAAAGAAATAGATGATTTAGCAAAAGAGATATTAGAAGGTATAGATCTTCCAAATATTGATTCAAGCTTTTATCTAAAGAAAAATGTAGAGTGTCGTGGACATGAATACGAAATAACGTTTTATAAGGTATCACGCAATAATGGAGAAAGTTATTTCTGGACTTATAATCCATTTAATGTTGTCTCTATTAGAAACTGAAATCAGTCCAATAGCTAATCTTTTTCGTTATAATAAGTGATCTGATGGCAAACTAGATACTGTTTTTACCCCGATAAAATTAACATGGAACTCTTAAAATTCTCAACCGCCGGTAGTGTGGACGATGGTAAAAGTACGCTGATTGGCAGGTTGTTGTACGATACCGGCTCATTAACCGAAGATCAACTGGAAGCGGTAGAAGCAGCCAGCAAACGCAAAGGCTATGATTACTTGGATCTTTCTTTGCTGACCGATGGTTTAAGTGCTGAACGCGAGCAAGGCATCACCATTGATGTGGCGCATATTTATTTTGCTACGGCAAACCGTAAATTTATTATTGCGGATACGCCCGGACACGTAGAATATACGCGTAATATGGTTACCGGCGCATCCGATTCCCAGCTTTCTATTATCCTGATTGATGCGCGAAAAGGCGTGATCGAACAAACGCAACGTCACTTTTTTATTGATAATTTATTGCAGATACCTGAAATTGTAGTTGCCGTGAATAAAATGGATCTGGTGGATTATCAGGAAGCAACTTTTGAGGCGATAAAAACAGCATTCCTGCAATTTGCGGAAGGTTTTCCGAAGTTTAAACAGAACATTACTTTCATCCCAATTTCCTCTTTAAAAGGTGATAATGTGGTAAACGAATCAACCAATATGAGTTGGTACACAGGTAAATCCTTGCTGCATTATCTGGAAAATGTGGATGTAAACAGCAAGGTAAACTTTCAGGATGCACGTTTTCCGGTACAATATGTCATCCGTCCGCATTCCGAAGGATTTCATGATTACCGCGGTTATGCCGGACGGGTAATCAGCGGCGAATTTGCTGTGGGTGAAGAAGTTACCGTTTTGCCTTCACTTCAAAAATCTACCATAAAACAAGTGGTTACGTTCGATGGTGATCTGGAAACTGCGGAAACCAATTCATCTGTTACCTTATTGCTGGAAGATGAAGTGGATATTACCCGCGGAAATATGCTGGTAAAAACAGCAAATCAACCACAAATTGATAAAGAAATTACCGCAGATATTTGCTGGATGGATACGCAGCCGTTGGTTCCCGGTGGAAAATACATGATCGAACATAGTCATAACCTAATCAAAGCGATTGTGCGCGAAGTGGATTATATTGTTCATACGAGCACTTTAAATAAAGATACGGAGACGAAAACCATCAAGCTGAATGATATTGCACGGGTGAAAATTAAAACAGCGCAACCACTTTTCTTTGATGCTTACGAGCAGAATCAGGCAAACGGTTCTTTTATTTTGATTAACGAACAAACAAAAAATACGGTTGCGGCCGGTATTATTGTTTAAAAATAAAATGATAAAAAATGCAGATTAATCTCAGCAGAAAAAATAATGCTTATCATTTTGAGGCCGAAAATGAGCAGGGCAACACGCTAAACATGGATGCCAATCCGGCAATTGGTGGCGAAAATCAAGGTTTTCGACCGATGGAAACGGTCCTTGCCGGTTTGGGCGGATGCAGTGCAATTGACATGATTTCTATCCTGAAAAAACAAAAAGAACCGATTGAAGATTTAAAAATCAGCATCAACGGTAATCGTTTTGAAGGCCAGGAACCAGCTTTGTTTGAAACTATCGACATTGAATTTCATGTTTTTGGGCAGGTAAACGAAGCAAAAATCCAGCGTGCGCTTGAACTTACTTTCGAGAAGTATTGTTCTGTTGCCATGATCCTGAATAAAACAGCAAAAATTAATTTTTCCTACAAACTCAACTAATATCCATGAGTCAGCATTTTGAAACACAAGC
This sequence comes from Janthinobacterium lividum, assembly GCA_050954285.1. Classification (GTDB taxonomy): domain Bacteria; phylum Bacteroidota; class Bacteroidia; order Sphingobacteriales; family Sphingobacteriaceae; genus Mucilaginibacter_A. The sequence goes on from JBPBPL010000017.1 coordinate 142,924, forward strand.
CGTCCGTACGCAAATCGAACGCAGTCAGCATAAAGAGCATTCGGCACCCATCTACATGACTTCCAGCTACAAGTTTGATGATGCAGAAGAAATGCGCGCGTTATTTACCGGCGAGCAGGAAGGCAATATTTACAGCCGTTACGCCAACCCAAATGTGGACGAGTTCATCACCAAAATGGCCATTTTGGAAGGCGCGGAAGACGGCTGGGCAACCGCAACTGGCATGGCTGCTATTTTTACCACGTTCGCAACGTTTTTAAAGCAGGGCGATCATGTACTTTCCAGTCGTTCGGTTTTTGGTTCTACGCACCAGTTGCTGCACAATATTCTGCCAAAATGGGGCATTACTTATACTTATGCTGATCTGGATAAAACGGAGGAATGGGAGAAACTCATTCAACCGAATACCAAAATGATTTTTGTAGAAACGCCTTCCAATCCCGGAATTGATATTATTGATCTGGAATGGGTGGGCAATTTCGCTAAAAAACATGGCGCGATGCTGGTGGTTGATAACTGCTTTGCCACGCCTTATTTGCAGCAACCGATTAAATATGGTGCAGATTTATCGATCCATTCGGCAACAAAATTTATTGACGGGCAAGGCCGCGCAATGGGCGGCATAATTTTAGGCCGAAATGAATTAATCCGAGAAATTGAAGGTTTTGCACGCCATTCCGGTCCGGCTTTATCGCCTTTTAATTCCTGGATTTTAAGCAAAAGTCTGGAAACTTTAGCTGTGCGGATGGATCGCCATTGTGAAAGTGCTTTAAAAGTAGCAACAGCTTTAGAAGGAAATCCGGAAGTAGAACTGGTAAAATATCCGTTTCTGCCTTCGCATCCGCAGTATGCAATCGCCAAAAAACAAATGAAACAGGGCGGCGGCATCATCACTTTTGTGCCAAAAGGCGGATTAGAACGCGCTCGTAATTTCCTGGATTCGTTGAAAATGTTTTCCATTTCGGCCAATCTTGGGGATTCCCGTTCTATCGCCACACATCCGGCAAGCAGTACACATTCTAAATTAACGGAAGAACAACGGAATGAAGTTGGCATTCAGCAGGGAACCATCCGTTTATCCATCGGACTGGAGCATGTAGATGATATTTTGCAGGATATTGAGCAGGCGCTGGAAGCTTCTGTACCGACAATTTTAGAAGCTTCAAACTAAGGTAAAATTAGGTGCTAAAAGAAGCATTAACGTTGATGCTGTTTTTAGCACCTAAAATATAATGTTATCATTGTATATTAATTCTATAGAGTATAATGCAAAGTTTCAGAACTGAGTTAGAGAACCCGATTGTTGAGAAAGATATTCTGGATTTAGAGAAAAAAATCCGTTTTTTTCGCGAAGGAAAAATAGATGACGAGAAGTTTCGCAGTCTGCGTTTGGCGCGCGGCGTTTACGGTCAGCGGCAGCAAGGCGTGCAAATGGTGCGCATTAAATTGCCTTATGGCAAAATTACCGCGCAGCAACTGAGCAAAATCAGTGATGTTTCTGATGAGTATGCAACTGGTAATCTGCACATTACCACGCGTCAGGATATTCAGATTCACTTTGTAAGTCTTGATCGTACCCCACAACTTTGGTCAGAACTGGAAGAAGATGATATTACTTTGCGTGAGGCTTGTGGAAATACGGTTAGAAATGTAACCGCTTCGGCAATGGCTGGCATTGATCCGAAAGAAGCTTTTGATGTTTCGCCATATGCACATGCTGTTTTTGCCTACTTTCTGCGGAATCCGATCTGTCAGGAAATGGGCAGGAAGTTCAAAATCGCTTTTTCTTCTTCCGAAGATGATTCCGCGTTTGCTTTTATGCACGACCTGGGTTTTATCCCGAAGGTAAAAATTGAAAACGGCGTAGAAATCAGAGGTTTCAGGGTGGTAATTGGTGGCGGATTAGGTTCGCAGCCTTATATGGCAGATGCGGTAACTGATTTTATGCCGGTTAACCAGATTATTCCTTTTACAGAATCTGTATTGCGTGTTTTCGACCGTTACGGCGAGCGCAATAAACGCCATAAAGCACGGATGAAATATCTGGTGCAGGAAATTGGTGCAGAAGAATTGATTCGTTTGGCCGAAGCAGAACGCTTGGCATTAAAAAGCAAAACCTACGAAATCAGCACGTTTGAGCATGAAACCATTGCGCCTCAGCAGGAAATTTTTAGTGCTGAAATTACTGATCCGTTGAAATATGAGCAATGGTTAAAAACGAATGTTTTTCCGCAGAAACAAGCCGGATTTGTGGCGATTGGTTTGCGTATTCAAAACGGCGATATTAAAACGCCTGTTGCGCGCAAATTAATTATGCTGGTAAAAACAGCAGCGGCAGATGATATTCGCTTAACCAACACACAGGGAATTTTATTGAAATTCGTTCGCGAAGAAAACCTGCCTTATGTTTTTGAAGAACTGAATAAGCTAAATTTGGCCGAGCCAGGTTTTGAAAGCATGGCTGATATTACTTCCTGCCCGGGAACGGATACCTGTAATCTGGGGATTTCCAACAGCACAGGTATCACCCGCGAACTGGAAAAAGTAATGAAAAACGAGTTTCCTGATCTGATTTATAATACCGATATCAAAATCAAGATCAGCGGTTGCATTAACTCCTGTGCGCAACATGCGATGGCCAGCATTGGTTTCCATGGTTCGAGCATGAAAATTGACAAAATGGTTGCGCCTGCCTTGCAAGTACTTTTAGGCGGCGGACCGACTGGAAACGGTGCCGGTGCGGCTGCGGATAAAGTGATTAAAGTGCCCAGTAAACGTGGCCCGCAGGTATTACGCGAGTTGCTGTTTGATTATCAGGAAAATTCTATTGAAGGCGAGCTTTTCAATCAATATTATAATCGTCAGGGCAAAATATATTTTTATGATTTGTTGAATCCTTTGGGCGATACCAAAACCGTAACACCGGATGATTTTATCGACTGGGAACATTCTGAACCCTACAAAACGGAAATCGGCGTTGGCGAATGTGCGGGCGTAATGATTGATTTGGTGGCAACGCTTTTGCTGGAATCTGAAGAGAAACTGGATCAGGCGGATGCTTCTTTTAAGACAATGGATTTTGCTGACAGCATTTATTATGCTTATTCCGCTTTTGTTCACTCCGCCAAAGCCTTGTTGATTTCGGAAAATATCAAAACGAACACGCAAGCCGGAATTGTAACTGATTTCAATCTGAATTTTGTTGAAAACGGAAAAATTGATCTGGCTTTAAGCTTTGAAGATTTGGTTTACCAGATCAATCAGCAGGAACCCAGCGAAGATTTTGCGGCTTATTACATCGAACAGTCAAAATTATTCAAGCAAAAGGCAGCAGATTTTCGCAATGCGCAGTTAACGGAGAAAGCAACAATTTAACCCTGCTAAAAACAGCATGACCACCGACGAAGCAGTTATCGCAAAGGCAGTTGAAGTGAACACGCTTTTTCCGGTTTTTTTAAAGCCGGACAAGCTGGAGACTTTGCTGATTGGCGGCGGTTACGTGGCAATGGAAAAGTTGCAGGCTATTTTTGGTAATAGTCCGGCTGCGAACGTGAAAATTGTTGGCCGGGTAATTTCTGCGGAGATCAAAGAATATGCCGGTAAAAGAAGCATTCCGTTTGAGGAGCGTGCTTTTGCTGAAACTGATTTGCTGGAGAAAGATATGGTGATTGTAGCCATTGATGACAAGCAGGTTAGCCGACAAATTTACCAGCTTTGCAAATCCAGAAACCTGTTGGTTAATGTTGCAGATACACCGGATTTATGCGATTTCTATCTAAGTTCTGTTGTGCAAAAAGGTAATTTAAAAATTGCAATTTCTACCAACGGAAAATCTCCAACAGTAGCTAAACGCGTTAAAGAAGTTTTGAATGAAACTTTTCCTGCGGAGATTGATCAGGTGTTGACTAATATGACGCAAATTCGTCATAAACTCAATGGTGATTTTTCCGACAAAGTAAAACAGTTGAATGAGATCACTTCCAATTTGGTAAACGACCAGCAGCAACCAGCGAAAGTTAAAATTACCCGGCCAGTTACAATCACTTTAGCTATTCTGTCCGCTATTAGCCTGATGATTTTAGGTCATGTACTTTTTACTTACCTCAATTATGAGCGTATTTTAAACGCACAATACTGGCTGGGCGAACAATTTAACAAGCAACTTTTATTATACATGCTGGGTGGTTTTACCGCTTCGCTGATTGATGGAGCCTGCGGCATGGCATACGGTGTAACTTCTACTACATTTTTGCTTTCATTAGGCATTCCGCCGGCAGCAGCAAGTGCAAGCGTACACGCTTCCGAAGTATTTAATAATGGTGCTTCCGGTTTAATGCACTGGAAATCAGGTAATGTCAACTTTAAATTATTTAAAAAACTTTTGCTTCCCGGAATAATCGGTGCTGTTACCGGGGCAACAATTTTATCTTCCCTGCATCAATATGGCCATTATTTAAAACCTGTTGTTGGTTGTTATACGCTTTTTTTAGGTGTGCTGATTATCCGCAAAGCTTTAAACAAAACGCGTCCAACTTCTAAAATTAAAAAAATAGGATGGTTGGCCGGATTTGGAGGTTTACTGGATGCTATCGGCGGCGGCGGCTGGGGACCAATTGTAACAACCGGATTGATTGCCGGTGGCCGGAACGTACGTTATACCATCGGCACTTCAACTTTAACCAAAGGATGCGTGGCATTTACCAGTGCGGTTACTTTTATTATACTGATTGGTCTGCACCACTTCCAGGTAATTTTAGGGTTGGTTTTAGGCGGAATGATTGCTGCGCCAATTGCCGTACGTATCTCCAATAAATTGCCGGTAAAAACATTAATGCTGTTTGTGGGCGTAGTTGTAATTTTAGTATCGCTGAATATTGTGGCTACTTTATTTTACAAATAAACAGCTTGACAAAAAATTTTACTTTTGTTTAATCGTTCCTGATTTAAACACGCATTGCCTTGCTCACTAAAAAAACTAAATACGCTGTAAAAGCCCTGATGGCATTAGCCAGGAATACAGAAAACAAGCCGATGCTGATTGCCGATATTGCCAAAGGCGATCAACTACCCAAGAAATTTCTCGAAGCTATTTTGCTGGAACTGAAGCGCGGCGGATTTTTAAGCAGTAAAAAAGGTGCCGGCGGTGGCTATTACCTGTTAAAAACAGCTGATGAAATTAAGCTTTCTTCTATTATTCGAGTGATTGACGGGCCGATTGCGTTGCTACCCTGTGTAAGCCTGAACTTTTACGAGAAATGTGCCGAATGCGTGGATGAACATTATTGCGGCATTCGCGATGTAATGTCCAATGTACGTGATGCTACGTTGAAGATTCTGGGCGATACCAGTATTGCGGATATGGTAGGCCGGGAGGATACTCTAGCTAAAGCGGAAGGGAAGGTGGCGGATGATCGGGTAGTAGGATAAAGTGATGTTTTAAACATTCGATATTTTAAAAAGAAGCAAACCTACGGTTGCTGGTATTACGTTCTTTTGTCTGCAATTGTAATAACGCCTCCAAGTTAAATAGGTTATTTTTTATTTAATACAGAGCCTGCTGCCAGATATGCGCCCAAGAGCGGATGGCTGAAAGGAC
>JBPBPL010000014.1:0-147955 GCA_050954285.1 Janthinobacterium lividum
TTTTGGCACCGATAGAAGCCTGAATGATAATTTCAAACTGCTGGCGCGGAATCAGTTCTTTCAGTTTTTCACAGATCTTCTTACCAAAATCATAAGAATTACTTCGGTGAATCAGGGAAGATAAAGCATCCACCGGTTCTGCGTTTAAGCGGATATCCAAACGTACCAGATCCGACTGGCGGTAACCAATTTGTGTATAATCAAAAGAAGCATAACCTTTGGAAATCGTTTTGAGTTTATCGTAAAAATCAAATACAATTTCGCCCATCGGCAACTCAAAAATCAGTTCCACACGATCAGCAGTCAGGTAAGATTGATTGACGATCGTTCCGCGTTTCTGGATACAAAGCGACATCACCGGACCAACAAATTCTGATTTCGTGATGATGTTTGCTTTGATATAAGGTTCTTCCACAAAATCCAGTTTACTCGGATCAGGCAAATCAGATGGATTATGAACCTGTAATTCATCACCTTTTGTGGTGTAAGCCAGGTAAGAAACGTTGGGAACGGTGGTGATCACCGTCATATCGAACTCGCGCTCCAATCGCTCCTGGATAATTTCCATATGCAGCATTCCGAGGAAACCACAGCGGAAACCAAAACCCAAAGCGGCGGATGATTCCGGCTCAAAAACCAACGACGCATCGTTCAGCTGCAATTTGGCCATGCTTTCGCGCAGTTCTTCGTAATCATCAGTATCCACCGGATAAATTCCGGCAAAAACCATTGGTTTTACTTCTTCAAATCCCTGGATTCCTACGGCTGCCGGTCGTTCAATCAGCGTAATCGTATCACCAACTTTAACTTCGCGTGCTTCTTTTATGCCCGAAATTATGTAGCCAACATCACCGGTTTTAATCACATCTTTTGGCAGCTGCGTCAGTTTCAATGTCCCAACTTCATCGGCAATATATTCTTTGCCGGTGGCCATAAATTTTACTTTAGTATTTTTCCGTATCTCACCGTTTACAACTTTATAATAAGCGATGATTCCGCGGAAAGAATTGTAAACCGAATCAAAAATCAATGCCTGCAAAGGTGCATCCGGATCGCCAACCGGAGCCGGAACACGGTCAATTATGGCTTTTAAAATCTCCAGAACACCCAAACCGGTTTTGCCGGAAGCAGCCAGAATATCTTCGCGTTTGCAGCCAATCAAATCCACAATCTGATCTTTCACTTCCTCCGGCATGGCACCGGGCAAATCCATTTTATTCAAAATCGGAATAATTTCCAGATCGTTTTCCAAAGCCAGATACAAATTGGAAATCGTTTGTGCCTGGATGCCTTGCGAAGCATCCACAATCAGCAAAGCACCTTCGCAGGCCGCAATCGAACGGGAAACTTCGTACGAAAAATCAACGTGTCCGGGCGTATCAATCAGGTTTAAAACGTACGGCTGACCGTCCAGCACATAATCCATCTGGATGGCGTGGCTTTTGATGGTGATGCCACGCTCGCGCTCCAGATCCATATCGTCCAGCAATTGAGCCTGAGATTCGCGTTTGGTAACGGTATTGGTATATTCGAGCAGACGATCGGCCAGGGTACTTTTACCATGATCGATGTGTGCGATGATACAGAAATTGCGGATGTGCTTCATTTATCCTGCAAAAATAGCGTTTTGAAGGGACAAAATTTTGTTATTATTTGGGTTGATTTTATGGAGATTATATGACCGTTTTTGAACCGGAATTAAAACAGGAAATCGAATTGGTGCTGTACCAAAATTCAGGTGATAAAAACAGTATCACTACAATTCAGCCAGTATCTGGTGGCAGCATTAATAAAGTTTTCCGCTTACAAACACAAGCAAAAGATTTTATTGTAAAGTTGAATGACGCTGCTAAATTTCCAAAAATGTTTGAATTGGAAGCCGAAGGTTTGGCTGCCATCCGTCAAACCAAAACGATTGCCGTACCTGAAGTTATTGCAACAGGAATTGCCGGAAACCAAAGCTTTTTACTGCTGGAAAACATCAAAACCGGCACAAAAACAAAAACTTCAATACAAAAATTAGGTTCGCAACTGGCTGAAATGCACCAAAATACGGCGGATAATTTCGGTTTTGAAAAAGACAATTACATGGGTTCGCTGCCGCAATCCAACCGGAAACACGAAACTTGGAAATCGTTTTTTGTAGAAGAGCGTTTAAAGCCGATGGTTAAGCCTGCGTCAGATGCTTCTTTTATCGATCAAAAATTAGTATCGGATTTTGAAAAACTGTATCAAAAGTTGGGCGAACTTTACGATGAAGAAAAACCTTCTTTAATTCATGGTGATTTGTGGAGCGGTAATTATCTGATCAGCAGCGAAGGAAAACCTTATCTGATTGATCCAGCCGTAAGTTATGGTTTCCGGGAGTTCGATCTGGCCATGACGAAGCTTTTTGGTGGCTTTAGTAATGATTTTTATCAGGCTTATCAGGAAGCATTTCCGTTACAATCCGATTGGCAGCAACGCATAGATTTATGGAATTTGTATCCATTGCTGATGCATTTAAATGTGTTTGGGTTAAGTTATTTAGGGCAGGTGAAGTCTGGATTACGGAAGTTTCTTTGATATTCAAAATACAATTCTAAAGCTTCCTGCAAGTTGGCCAAAGCTTCTGCTTTCGATTCACCAAAATTTTAAATGAATACTAATTTTCTTATCATTGTATAATGCAGCAAAATCCGCAACTTGATCTCGCCAACAACTTTGTACAGCATACCAACCGCAATATTTTTCTGACCGGCAAGGCTGGTACTGGCAAAACTACCTTCCTGCATCAGCTAAAAAAAACTTCCAACAAACGCATTGCGGTGGTGGCACCAACCGGCGTGGCGGCCATTAATGCGGGCGGCGTCACCATTCATTCGCTGTTTCAGCTGCCGTTTGGGCCTTACATTCCGCAGGAAAATTCAGATCAAAATACAACTTTTAAAAAGCAGTTTAACCGTGAGAAAATTAACCTGATTAAAAGTCTGGATTTGCTGGTGATTGATGAGATCAGTATGGTGCGCGCTGATGTTTTGGATGCCATGGACGATGTGCTGCGCCGTTACCGCAACCGCAGCAAACCTTTTGGTGGCGTACAGTTGCTGATGATTGGCGATTTGCACCAGCTTTCGCCAATTGTGAAGCGGGAAGAAGCTCAGCTATTGAAACCGTATTATGATACGATGTATTTTTTCAGCAGCCACGCGCTAAAGCAAACGCCGCTGGTTAATATCGAACTTAAACACATTTACCGGCAGTCTGATACTTCTTTTATCGACCTTTTAAATGCCATCCGCGAAAACAGGATTGCGCAGCAGGTTTTGAACGATCTGAACAAACGATATATTCCAAATTTTAAGCCCGATGAACGTGAAGGATATATCACGCTGACGACGCACAATAATGCTGCGCAGCATTTGAATGCAGGCAAACTGGCGGAAATTAAGCAGCCCGTTCATCGGTTTAAAGCTGTTATTCAGGGTGATTTTCCGGAATATGCCTATCCAACGGTTTCTGACCTGGAACTAAAAGCTGGCGCGCAAGTGATGTTTGTGAAAAATGACAGCTCGCGCGATAAGCTTTTTTACAATGGAAAAATTGGCAAAGTGCTGCGCGTGACGGATGAAGTGATTTACGTAAAATGTCCGGGCGATGACGATGAAATAGGAGTCAGCCCGATGATTTGGCAGAATATTAAATACGCTTTAAATGTATCTACAAAAGAAATACAGGAAAATGTTGCCGGCAGTTTTACGCAATATCCGCTGCGGCTGGCCTGGGCCATCACCATCCATAAAAGTCAGGGTTTAACGTTTGAAAAAGCGATAATTGATGCGGAAGATGCTTTTACGCATGGTCAGGTTTACGTCGCTTTAAGCAGATGTAAAACGCTGGAAGGTATGGTTTTAAGTTCTCCGCTGAAAGGAAAAAGCGTGATTACCGATCAAACAGTGGCCACTTATACGTTGGAAAGTGAACGCAACGCGCCAACAGAAAACAGCCTGACGGAAGCCAAAAAAACTTTTCAGGAGGTTTTGCTGCGCGAACTCTTTGATTTCAGTCCGGTTAAATACAAGTTTTTTGCGTTTCTGAAAGTTGCGGAAGAAAACGATCATCTGCTGGCCGGAAAGTTTGCAGAAACATTGCATCAAATTAAAGCGGATTCAGAAAAACAGATTTATACCGTAGCCGATAAGTTTCAGCAGGAACTAAACCAGTTATTGCAGCAGCCACATCTGCCGGAAAACCACGAAGTTTTGCAGGAACGCATTAAAAAAGCAAGCACTTATTTTGTTTCCAAACTGGAGCCGATGCTTCTTTTACCGGTACAAAATCTGGCTGTGGAAACTGATAATAAAGCCATCCGAAAACTTGTGCTTGCTGCATTAAATGGTTTAAAACAAGAGATAGCTATCAAATTTAACCTGATGAAAAATGCTTCTGCAAATGGTTTTGTTGCGCTGGCCTATCTTCAAAATAAAGCCAATGTAGCTATTGATTTCGGCACAGTTTCTTCGGCTAAAAATAACGTTTCTTCAAAAACAACCGAGCAGGAATCAGACATAGAGAAATATGATTTTCCGGATCTTCACAATGCTTTACGAAACTGGAGAAACCGGCTGGCAGAGGAAAAAAACATGCCTGCTTATGTTATTTTACATCAAAAAGTTTTAGACAGTTTGGTTGAAACGTTGCCTTCCACTTTGGCAGAACTGGAAACGATAAAAGGTATTGGCACAAGTAAAGTGCAACAATACGGCGAAGAAATTTTAGCTTATATCAATGCTTATTGTAAAAATAAAAACATCCTGCGGGAACCATTTAAACTTAATTCTGCATCTAAAAAAACACCGGTAAAAACAGTACAGCCAACTGTTGTTAAAATTGATACTAAACAAGTTTCTTTCGATCTGTTTAAAGCCGGAAAAACAATTGAAGAAATTGCTGCCGAACGTTCGTTTACAGCCGGAACAATCGAAAATCATTTATTGTATTTTGTAGAACTGGACGAACTGGAAATTACAGAAATTTTCCCGCAGAAAATGATTGAGAAGATTCAAAATTACTTCAGCAAAAAGCAGCCGGAAAACTTAAACGAAGCAAAAAATGCTTTGGGCGAAGGTGTTTCTTACAGTGCCATCCGGGCGGTGATTAAACAAGTAAATTATCAGTATCCGCAAAAATTAATCATATGAATTTTACACATTATAATTATAAAAAATTTCTATGAATAACAATAGCATTAAAGAATCGTCTAAGAATTTTCAAATCTCTATTATAGATAAAGGAAATTATGCAAAAATAGAATGTACAACAAACCGATTTCCTATTGAAAAATTCACGGAAATATTTTTCGAAGTTCTTGAATGTAATTTTAGTTCTTATAATGATGAAAGTTTTCATAAATATTGGTCACTAAAGAATGCAATTTCTGATAGTGATAATGACTCTTTAGAATCTTATATAACTCGCCATTTAAGAATATATTTTCGTACGGAAGTAATGCCAATTTTTAGCAAATAATTATATTAAAAAAGCATTTTCCGCTTGTAAATCGATGCTACCTTAAGTTATTTAAATTATAATTTTTTTAAAAAATAGTCAATTTTCATCCATCATATAATCCAGATCCGTCAAATCTTTTACACAGCCAAAACCGATCACATCGGCAACCACTTTGCCTTCCGTAATTTCTACGGCGCGTTTTAGTTTATCGGCACCAAATTTTTGCTGAATGGCATACATGGCTTTACGTGCCGTTTCGCCGCGGTTCACATCTTCAAACAAACTGTACAGCATTTTGCCGTTGTTTACAAAATCGGTTACCATTATGCGCAAACCACTGATTTTATCGTTTAAAACCGGCGGCGATTGCGTGGTTTCTTCAAATTTGGCCACTCTGATTTTGATCATACGCATCAAACTGATCGCATCCTGAATCGGGTTGGTGATCGAAAACCCATCCTGCCAGCAACTTTCATCCACATATTTCACCACAAAAGCTACGTTCCGGCAATAAAAACTGTGATGCACCATACGCCGTTCCAGCGTAGTGCAAAGCGTTAAAAACAGCTGATTAATATATTCCAGATTGCTTCTTTTATCGGCAGAAATTTGGCGCATCGCCTGCATTCCTTTGTAATCCGTTACGGCCATGCCGGTTTCAATAAAGTTCAAACGGTAATGCCAGTATACACCTTCAATGCTTTTAAAGATAGCTTTTAAACGTTCCGGCGCCGTGTAGCGCATTTGCAGCGGCGTAACAATGCCGGCGCGCTCCAGTCGGTACGCCATATTTTTACCTATTCCAGGCAGATCAGACAGTTTTAGGTTGATCAGTTTTTCATCAATATTTTGTGAAGTGATGATTTGCAAACCATCAAAACCTCCAATATCAGAACCCAGTTTGGCCAGAAAAGCATTTGGGGCAATGCCGATGGAACACGTCAGCCAGTCGCCAACTTCGCGCTTAATATCTTCCTTTATTTTTTGTGCGATAAAAACTGGATCCGGGTAAACCATTTTGTAATTAGTGAGATTGACGATGGCTTCATCAATACTTTTCGGGATCACTTCCGGGCAATATCGCTTTAAAACATGGATGATTTTGGTGTGAAACTGCCGGTAACGTTCCGGATGACTTTCTACCGGAATCAGCTCCGGACAAATTTTCATGGCTTCGTTCAGCCGCATCCCGGTTTTTACGCCCATCCGTTTCGCTTCCACCGAAAGCGCAATCGCAAAACCAAACTTGCCGGTATAAACGCAAACCGCCACTGGGCGGCCGCGCAGCCAGTAATTATCCTGCTGCTCGCAACGGGCAAAAAAGCTGTTCATATCCACAAAAAGCACGCGCGGCTCGGTTTGTACTTTAATCGAATTCTGGTTCATGGAACCAAATATGCTAATATTTTTAGCAATTAAGTGTGTTGTGGAAAGATTTATTTTGAAAAAATTTAAGCCGATACTGTTTTTATCGCCTAAAAATTGTTGCTTAATTAGCAGTTTATTCACAACAACTCATGATTAAAATTGGAATTATCGGTTTAGGCGATATTGCCGCCAAAGCTTATTTGCCCGTGCTCAGCAGTAAAATTGGTTTCGAGTTTCATTTATGTTCCCGAAATGAGAAGCGTTTGCAGGAACTGGGCGACAAATACCGTTTCCCAAATCAGCATAAAACCATAGCCGGTTTAATTGCAGCTGGCATTAAAGCAGCTTTTGTAAACGCTGCTACCGAAGCGCATTTTAACATTGTAAAACAGCTTTTGGAAGCCGATATTGCGGTTTTTGTAGATAAACCGATTTCGATGAATTATCAGCAATCCAAGCAATTGGTAGAGTTGGCCGAAGCGCGGAATTTATTGCTAATGGTTGGTTTTAACCGGAGGTATGCGCCTGTTTATCAGCACCTGAAACTGGAAAATCCAATGCTGATTATCCTGCAAAAAAACCGCAAAAGTTTGCCCGATTTAGTGCGCCGTTTTGTGGTGGAAGATTTTATCCATGTAGTTGATACTTTGCGCTATTTGTTTCCCTATCCAATTGAAAATCTGATTGTTAATGGCATCAAAAAAGATACAATGTTGCATCAGTTGGTTATCCAGTTTGTATCCAAGTCTGGCGAAGTTGCGATTGGAATTATGAACCGGGATACCGCAACTACAGAAGAAAAACTGGAAGTGATGACGGCCACGCAAAAGAAAACGGTTTACAATGTTTCGGATTTAATCTCCGAAGAAAATAAAAATACTATTAAACTTGGAACAAACGATTGGGAATCAACGCTGCATAAACGCGGCTTTGAACAGATGACGGACGATTTTTTGCAAGCTGTTGTGAGCAATAAAACAACGCAGATTTCGGCTCGTGATGCTTTGTTTACCCATGAAATTTGCGAACGGATTGTGGCGCAATTAGAAAAACATTGATGAAGACGCTTTGACAAAATTAACATAACAATTGCCGATCAATCTACTGTTATAAAGATAGCAAACTATAAAAGTTGCCACCCAGGTGTGTTGGGCTGAATGCCACCCGGAGGCGATCCGGCATTCTTGAATTTTTGGTTCTTTTTGTTCAAGCAAAAAGAACGTAATACCAAGCAACCGCAGGTTTGCTTTATAAAGCGTACTTCTTTTACCGCACAATTATTCAAACGGGCTTTTCAACCCTTATTTTCATTCTTTTTACTTGAACAAAAAGAACCAAAAAATCAAGAACGGCTGATCGCTCGTCCGCGCACCCGTTCAGCCCACCGCTCCTGGACGCATACCTTGCAAGCGTTTCTGAAAGTTCAATTTTTCAGTTGGACAAAAAGCTGTTTTTGTTCTTTTCTTGAAACCTGATTATATTCATTTTGTTACCCTAAAAACAGCAAAACATGTCAGCAATTAAAATTATCGACCGTAAAACTTTAGGTCCAAGTAAATACAAACTTGAAAACGTTACCTACGAAACCCCTGGAAAAGATGGAAAGCCAACACAAAACGAGTGCGAAATTTACCACCGTCCGTCTGGTGCCGTTATCTTGTTGTATGATCGGGCAAGGGAAAAATTATTGCTTACCCGGCAACTTCGTTTACCAACCTATTTTAACGGCAATGAATCCGGTGATTTGATTGAAGTTTGCGCCGGCCTTACCGATGAAGGCGAAACGGTAGAAGAAGGAGCCATCCGCGAAGTAAAAGAAGAATTGGGTTACGAATTGAATGCGGTAAAAAAAGTGTATGAAGCTTATCTTTCGCCGGGCGGAGATGTTGAATTGGCACATTTTTTCATTGCCGAATATCACCCAAATATGAAAGTTGGAAAAGGCGGCGGTTTGGAACAAGAAGGTGAAGATGTAACCGCAGTGGAAATGGATTTTACAGAAGCCAAGACCAAGTTACAGCAGGGCGAATTTAAGGATGCCAAAACGATTATCCTGTTGCAGTATTTTTTTATGAATCCTGATTTTGACGAATAAGTTGTACATTTGATTGTACAAGTAAATGTACAAAAAGTATGAAAGCAATAACTATTTCTTCTTTGAGGACAAAAATGAAAGCTTATTTTGATGGCGTAAGCAAATCACAAGATGTTTTGATTATACCGAGAAATAATGATGAAGAAGATGCAGTAGTTATTATCTCCATCAAAGAATATAACGCGCTGAATGAAACAGGCCATTTATTGTCCACTTCTGCTAACCGTAAACGACTGGAAGAATCAATTAATCAGCTTCAATCCGGAAATATCATAGCTTATTCTTTTGATGATAAAATTGTAGCACACTGATATGAATACTGAATTTACTCCTGATGGCTGGGAGGATTTTGAATATTGGTTGGAGAATGACAAAGAAACGGCAGATAAAATTAGAGATTTAGTAAAATCGATTAAACAAACACCATTTAAAGGTTTGGGAAAACCCGAGCCTTTAAAGCATGGATTAAAAGGTTTCTGGTCAAGAAGAATAACTGGTGAACATCGATTGGTTTACCAAATTTCTGGTACTAAAGGTGAGAACCAAAAATGTTCTATCATTCAATGCAGATTTCATTATGATGTATAATTTTACTTGATAAAAGAAGCATTAACTATAAAGCTTTCAATCAAAATAAGCCGCATACTTAGCAGGAATTGCCGAAATTTGCTGAATCATAATATCTTTATAAAACAGCTCTGCCGCTTCGCTTTGCAACTGTATTTTGCCATGTGTTAATGGTTTGCGCTGATCGCCATCCTTGTAGCTTGAATTGGAAAGCGCCATGACCACATGTCCGTTTACAATGTGCAAACTTTTTCCGCCAAAACTAATTAGTTCCAGTTCGTTCCATTGGCCTTGCGGGCTTTCATAATTGCCGCTGGCTTGTACAAAGTTTTTGCCGCTGCCAGTCGTAATTAGTTCCCCTTTCGGATCAAATTTTAAAGAATCTTTTTTGGGCGAATAATCAATACGGACGTCAGCCTGCGAGTTAGCAATGCACCAGTAATCGCCCATTGAATTGCCGGTTTCGTGTTGCGAAACCTGAAATTCCTGGCTCAGCATCCAGGAATGCCAGTAATCCACACCGGGTTTTCCCTGCGAATTATACAGGATGCCAGAATCCATTGGTTCGTTTAATCTGGGAACCCATTTTTTATTTCCCCATTTTACTTTCAGCTTTAAATCGTAGTTTTCAAAATCCTGCTTGGTATAAATGCAGCCGTAAATTTCGCCACTAATGCGCAGCACCGGTTCACCGTTTTGCATCACCACAGAAAATACGTTTGCTTCATTTTTGTTCGTACCGATTGGCGGAACAGGCATACTGTTTTTATCCAGTAAAATTTCGCCTTTATAACCAACTTTATGCCGGTAACTTTGGTAAATATCCCATTTAGACAGGTTCTTATCCAGTAAATTTGTCCACTCTTTTTGTGGTTGAAAAGAAGTAGTAATCAGCAAAAAAATACTTGCAGAAAGTAGGTTGGTTAGTTTTTTCATTGAATTTTAGGTTGAAGGAAAATTAAGAAGAAAAACCCGTTGCCCGAAAAATTATTGCAATTGATTTGTAGGTTTCTAATGCTAATTTAATGCAAGGCAATTATTTTATTGCTTCTTTTACCACCTTAAATTTATACTGATTTTTCTTTCCTTAAAAACTTTGTATGCTTAAACATCTACCTAAAATTTTACTGTTGTTTTTTTGCCTG
Source organism: Janthinobacterium lividum (assembly GCA_050954285.1). Lineage (GTDB taxonomy): Bacteria > Bacteroidota > Bacteroidia > Sphingobacteriales > Sphingobacteriaceae > Mucilaginibacter_A. The sequence continues at coordinate 10,666 of JBPBPL010000014.1, forward strand.
ATTTTTACTTTTGAAGCACGGGCACAATCCGATTCTACCCAAAAACCGCAAACGTACATACAGGTTTACTATTCGCTTACCAATACGGCAGGCACGCTTGGCGGCAAATCGAACCTATCGGTAGAAGTGGGCAAGCAGTGGAACGTGTTTAGTTTAGGTTTGGATGTGGGCAAAACTACGCTGGAGCGCATTACCGGGCGCGATACTTCGGTTTATTTTGAAATCAGGCCCAATCTTAACATCTTCCAGCAGGGCAGATTTACCAATACGCTTACGGTGGGCGTAGGTTATATTATTGCTGCCCCAAATAATTTTCTGACAGAATTGACCTCCGGTATTGAGTATACGGCAACAGACAGGCTGCACCTCAACATCAACTTCGGACAATTTTATTATAGCGGACGGTACACGGCAACATCAAACACGTTTTTTGGCGTATCGGCTTCGTACTACTTTTTGCCGTATAAAAACCGGTCATCTATCATCAGGCCGAAATAAAATTTTAGCCCGGCCAGGTTTCCATGAGCCAGGCACTATCCCAAAACAGCCATTCCAGCCGGCAGCCGGTTATAAAAGCTGCAGTCATGGTTTGTTGTTGTTGGGGCGAACAATTTAAGGCAGCTTCATCGCAAATCCGGATGGCTTTATCCACTAATTTGCCAAAATCTTCTCCTGCATAAGTATCAATCCAACTTTGGTATGGATTGTTATTTTTAGTTTGATTGGCATAAATATAATCGCCAACTTTTTTATAAATCCAGAAACAGGGCAGCACAGCCGCCATGGCAACTTCTACCTGCGAAAGCGATGCTTCTTTTAGCAGGTAATTTATGTAATGATGGCAAGCCGGCGATAGTTCTGCTTTTTGGCTGATGTTGAATGTTGCAAAATAATTGGCATGCAAAGCATTTTCCACCACAATGGCTCCTTCTGCAAAACGGAGATAATCCAGCACGTAACTGGTTTGCGTTCGGGCTGCAATCAACGCCAAACCCCGGCCAAAATGCTCCAGGTAATTAGAATCCTGACTGATGTAAAATTTAAATTTTTCGATATCCAAAGTGCCGGCCATCAGTTCCTGATTAAAAGGCATCTCAATAATCTGCTCAAAAATAGCTGCTGATTGCTGCCAGGCGGTTTCACTCCATTTCATTTTTGATCAAAGCTAAAGGGTTAAAAAAATGATTGACCGGGCCATTTCCTTCTCCGGTTTTTACATCACTGCCATGCAAAATAGCCTGGTGAATATAGGTACATGCTTCATTTACAGCATCTTTCAACCCAAAACCACGCGCCATCAAAGCCGCAATTGCCGACGAAAGCGAACAGCCCGTGCCATGCGTATTGTTGGTATCGATTGCTTCTGAAGTGATTATCTGGCTGATGCTGTTTTTATCGAGGTAAAAATTGTAAAGCTTTTTGCCGGGCAGATGGCCACCTTTTACCAGCACGGCAAAGCAGCCGGTTTGCAAAATTTGGGTTGCTGCGGATTGCATGTCGCTCAAATTGGATACAGCATTATTCGTTAGGATTTGAGTTTCGTCCAGGTTCGGCGTTACAATTGTGGCCAGCGGAAAAAGCTCTTTCTGCAAAGTTTCCACGGTTTCGGTCTCGATCAGCCGATCGCCGCTGGTAGCCACCATTACCGGATCTAAAATAATGGGTACGGTTGGATAACTGCGTAAAACCTCAGCAATGGTAAACGCCAGTTCTGGGCTGTGCACCATGCCAATTTTAATGGCCGATGGTTTGATATCATCCATTACCGCACGGATTTGTGCGGCTACAATTTCCGGCGGAATGCTGTGGATACCGGTTACACCAAGCGTATTTTGCACCGTAACCGCCGTAATGGCCGACGTGCCGAAGCAGCCCAGCGCGGCAAACGTTTTCAAATCTGCCTGAATGCCGGCGCCGCCACCGCTATCCGAGCCGGCAATGGTAAGTACGGCCGGATATTTATATTTTTTCATGCTGATGAGCAATTGCTTTTTCGATCTGATTTCTTAATCTTTCGGCAGCCAGCGCAGGGTTTTTGGCAGCACAAACTGCCGAAACTACTGCCAGGCAATCCGCACCGGCAGCAATTACCGCTGCTGCATTGGCTTCATTTATCGCCCCAATAGCTACTAATGGTTTTTGGGTTAATTTTCTGATGCGGGCAATGCCTTCCAGTTTCCATTCGGTAATTGTATCTGTTTTAGTTGGAGTGGAAAAAATCGGACTCAAAGCCAGATAATCCGATAAAGCTGCGTTTTCGCTTTGCAACTGGCTTTCATGTTCGATGGAATATCCCAAAATTTTGATGGTTGGATGTTGCCTTCTGATCATTTCCGGTTGCGCATCCGAGTTGCCTACATGCAAACCTGCTGCCTGGCATTGGCTGGCCACCCAAACGTTATCATTGATAATTAGCGGAACATGGTATCGATCTAAAATCGTTTTCAAGCGTAGTGCTTTTTCCAGAAATGCTTCTTTTACAAGGGTTTTTTCCCGTAACTGAACCACATCTACACCACCTTTTACAGCATCTTCAATTACCCCAAAAAAATCTCTGCCTAAACACGCAGCTTCGTCGGTTACCAAATATAAGCGGTAAGGAAATTGGGGATTAATCATGGAGCAGATTTTCTTCAACCTGGATCATTTCCATAAACTGCTCCTCGGTAAGCGTGTACAGCAGATCCAACAAATTGAGCTGTAAACTTCCTGGTCCGGCAGAACGCGCTGCAGCCAGCTGACCGCAAACGCCCAGCAAGGCCATTGCAGCTGTGGCTGCCAGTAAAAAATCATCCGGACAAACTGCTGCGAATGCACCCGTTAAAGCTGTGGCCGTGCAGCCCAAACCGGTTACGCGTGACATCATGGGATGACCATTGGAAATTTTGACGATGCTGTTTTTATCGACCAAAAAATCATCCGCACCAGAAATGCAAACCACGCTTCCAAATTGTTGGTTCAACGCTTTTGCTGCAAAAATGGCATCGGTGCTTTGCTGCGTGCTATCCACACCTTTGGTTGCAGCAACGCTTTTTTGGGCAAGGGACATGATTTCGGAAGCATTACCCCGGATAATATTTGGCCGCAGCGATAACAATTCCTTCAATACCGCATTTCGATAAGGTGTTGCGCCGGCGCCAACCGGATCAAGCACCCAGGGTTTTTGTAATGTGTTGGCCTGGTTAATGGCCAGGTGCATACTTTGCACCCAGTATTCATCCAGCGTGCCAATGTTGATCACCAGGGCGCCCACGATAGAAACCATATCCTGCATTTCCGGATGCGCATGGGCCATAATGGGCGATGCACCGGCCGCCAGCAAGGCATTGGCCGTATTATTCATGACTACATAATTAGTAATGCTTTGAACCAGAGGTGATTGCAATCGAACTAATAAAATTTTTTGCCAGATTTGATCTTTCATTATACCAGATAATTTTAAAATATTGGCTGAAGAGCTCTTTTTGAATAAAAGATGCAGTACCGGTTACTTTTCCCTTCGCCGGCATGATCCGGATCAGGTTCAAAGGGTATGGTCTCAGTCCGAAAAAGGACACCCCTAAAGCCGTGATAAAAGTATAAAGATTATTGTTTAATGCTGAACTTTTTAAAATGGATTTGCAGGTTTTTTATACTGAATTTTACCTGCTAAAAGAAGCATCAGTTAAAACAGGTTCATTATTGCAATGCAGGTTCTGCAGGTGCTTTTTTTCGGTATAAAGCCATCAAAATCAAACACAAAACAAAGCCGAAAAAAGCCAAACCTGCGCCAACATATTCTGGGGAAGTGTAACCATAACCGGCGATAATTGGCAATCCGCCTAAAAAAGCACCCAGCGCGTTGCCCATGTTGGAAGTAGCCTGCAAAACGGATGAAGCTAACATTTCTGCACCTTTTGCTTCGCGCATAATCAGTAGTTGCATGGGTGCAATTACGCTGAAACCAACGGCACCGGTTATAAAAGTCATGCCGATGGCCGTAACTTTAAAATGGACCAAAATGGTGGTGAGCAGCAGCATGATTACCATACTGGTTAACAGTGCGGTAGTGGTGATTAAGGGTGAAAAACGATCAGCCAAACGACCACTGATAAAATTTCCGGCGGCCATACCTAAACCTGCAATAACCATAATCATGGTGATGCTGTTGCTGCTGAAACCGGCTACGTTAGTCATCAAAGGGGCAATGTAACTGATCCAGGCAAACATGCCGCCGGTACCGATGGAAGAAATGCCGATAATCAGCCATAAACCAGGCTGCGAAAATATTTTAAGGCTTTTAGCAAAACTGGCTTCTGATTCTGCTTTGATAACCGGCAGCCAGATTTTTACTGCACCAACAGCTATTAAAGCAACAGCAGCAATCAGCATAAAAGATAAGCGCCAGCTTAAATTATGACCAATATAGGTACCCAACGGAACGCCGATGATATTGGCAACTGTTAAACCGGCAAACATCACAGAGACGGCGCGCGCTTCCCGGCCTGGTTCGGCCAGTTTGCTGGCTACTACGGCGCCTATCCCAAAAAAAGCGCCATGTGGCAGCCCGGCCAGCAAGCGTGTCAGCATTAATAAAGGATAATTTGGAGCTAATGCAAAAGCACCGTTAAACACAAATACCATCAGCATTAAGCCTATTAATACTTTTTTGGGAGGAAGATGGCTGGTTAAGCCAACCATAATGGGTGCACCAATTACCACGCCCAGTGCGTAAATAGAAATGAGGTGCCCGGCGGTTGGGATGGATACATGAAGCGAACTGGACAGATCGGGCAGTACCCCCATCATTAAAAACTCTGTCATGCCGATGCTGAAACCACCAATTGCAAGCGAGATTAAACTGAATTTTACTGCCGGAGAAGTTTTAACTGAAACCATAAACTGTACAAGAAAAACAATTGATTTTAGTTTTACCGTGCGCCGTGCTGCAAAGCAAACGATAAAAAGCTGCCATCAATAGCCAGCGCCAGTGCCAGGATTAGGGCAGGGGAGAAACCTTTAATTTCAAAACCATCAAAAAGCCAATCCACAATTTTAATAACTACAGCGGTAACAATTAACCGTACGAAAAAAGACAGTAACCAAAGTGTAGCCAGGTTTAACGGGAAACGGATAACGGCCCCAATAGTAGCGTTAAGCAAACCAATTACCAAAGCCACCAAAACTGCCGTACCAAAATTACGAATGATGATAGTTGGCAAAAAATGGGATAACAGCAAAATCATGCCTGCATTAACCAGTAATTCAATAATAAAATGCAACAGCATAGTTAATCAGATAAAGTTTAAGATGTTGAAATATACAATATTTTGAACAGGTGCCTCAAATTCTTTCATAAAAAAAGCCGGGTAGCATCCCCGGCTTCAATAAGTTTTAAGCTGATTAATATTCAGCATACTGTTTTTATGGCACAAATTTTATTTAAAAGCAGCAACGCCAGCTTGGGCAACTTCGCGGTCTTGCTCTACCAAACCGCCGGAAACACCAATTGCACCTATAATTTCGCCGTTTGTATTTTTGATTGGAATGCCGCCGGGAAAAGAAATTAACCCGCCATTGGAAACTTCAATATTGTACAAGGAGCCACCCGGTTGCGAAAACTGCCCGATAGAACCTGATTCCATATCAAAAAAACGAGCGGTTTTAGCTTTCTTAATAGCAATATCCACTGAACCTAACCAAGCGTTATCCATCCGGTGAAATGATTTTAAATTGGCACCGCCATCCACCACAGCAATATTCATGGGTACGCCAATTTCCTGTGCTTTCTGTTTTGCAGCCGCTGATATAGCTTCTGCCTGTTCTAAGTTAATGTTCATTTTAATTTGGTTTATATTGAAAAGACAAATTTTTAAAAAGACTGTTTTTATCCGCAGAAAATATGCCGAAGAAACTTTTACGGCACCATAAATTTACCTGCTAAAAGAAGTAGCTGAATATTCTAATTCTCGCCCCGCTTCAAACCAAATTTTTCAATTTTGCTGTACAGGTGACTGCGTTGAATATCAATGTCATCCGCTGTTTTGGATACATTCCAGCCGTTTTTTTCAAGCTTGAATTTGATGTATTCGCGCTCGGCAAAATCTTTATATTCCTGAAAATTCTTGAAATTATCGAAGTCGGGCTGATGGTTGTCCGCGGGTTGTACAAGCACCGCAACCGGTCCGGCTGGATTGGCAAACGCCTTTACCTCAGCATCGGTAATTACTTTATCGCTTAAAATAATCAAACGCTCAATCATGTTGCGCAGCTCGCGGATATTGCCGCTCCAGGGCAAAGCCCTTAACGCGTCCATTCCGGTTTCAGATATTTTTTTAACCGGCATCCCGTATTCGGTACAAATCTCTTCCAGAAAACTCCTGGTGAGCAGCGGAATATCATCCCGCCGATCACAAAGCGGCGGCACATGAATCAAAATTACACTCAAACGGTGGTACAAATCCATCCGGAAATTACCAGCTTCAATCTCTTTCTGCAAATCTTTGTTGGTTGCTGCAATTACGCGCACATCCACATCAATTTCCTTTTCGCCGCCAACGCGGGCAATTTTATTTTCCTGCAAGGCACGCAGCACTTTGGCTTGGGCAGAAAGGCTCATATCACCGATCTCATCCAAAAACAACGTACCGCCGGTGGCAGATTCAAACTTGCCAATGCGTTGCTTTACTGCGGAAGTGAAAGAACCTTTTTCGTGCCCAAATAATTCACTTTCAATTAGTTCTGAAGGAATAGCAGCACAATTTACCTCGATTAAAGGAGCATTGGACCGATTGGATTTTTCGTGTAGCCAGCGTGCCACCAGTTCTTTACCGCTGCCGTTGTCGCCGGTTATCAATACGCGTGCTTCGGTAGGTGCTACGCGATCTATTGTTTCTTTTATTTTCCCAATCGCCTGGGATTCGCCCAAAATCTCGCGTGTTTTAGAAACCTTTTTCTTTAAAACTTTGGTTTCAGAAACTAACGAACCGCGGTCTAAAGCATTTCGTACGGTAATCAGCAAACGGTTTAAATCCGGTGGTTTGCTGATGAAATCAAAGGCACCTTTCCGGCTTGCTTCTACGGCAGTTTCTACTGTTCCGTGGCCGGAAATCATGATAAAAGGCAAATCCGGTTTGTAGGTTAAGGCATCGGTAAGCACCTCCAGCCCATCCATCCGGTTCATTTTTATATCGCAGAGCACCAGGTTATAATCGCCTCTTTTAATCAGGTTCAATCCATCCGCACCATTGTCCACATCATCTACCTGATAATCCTCGTACTCCAAAATCTCCCGGAGGGTACTACGGATAGCACGCTCATCATCTATAATCAGAATCTTCGACATTAATTTTTGTTGCTTAAAAGGAGTATGGTGATTTTTGCTGCTAAGATAGGTTTTGCCCACGAAAAGACAAACCCTTTGCCAGCTTGCAGCAAAGGGTTTGGTGTAAAAAAATCCGGATAGCAAACCTGTAAGCCGGGTTCTGTGCCTGCCTGCGCAGGTTTCTGCCATTTATCTTGGATGATCATCACTGGTCACCTCCATCGGCCTACCCATTCCGGCGTTGCGTTGCAACAAAAGCGGGCCGCTTTTTGTAATTACCGGAACTTATTTGGCCTTTCAGCTCCTGAGGTTTACCGCAAGGCATGTTGCCATACCAGGCCGTGCGCTCTTACCGCACGTTTTCACCCTTACCGGCATTGCTGGCGGCGGTTTATTTTCTGTGGCACTTGCTGTCGCCCATCCGGATGGCGCCTTCCCGTTAGGAAGCAGGATGCCCTATGCTGCCCGGACTTTCCTCCCCGAAGGAAAACCTAACGGAGCGGCAGAACGTTTTGCTTGGGGCGAAGATAAGAATTTGCTTTTAGCCATAAGCACTCAGCTTTTAAGCATTTGTAAACGGTTAAAAGCTTTCCCAAACAAATCAATTTCATCAGGGTTATAATTTTTAATCCGATAAAAAAGTTATGAAAAAATACAACCATTACTTATTAATTGCTGCTTCGTTGTTCGTGGTTTCCTGCGGACAAAGTGATGCCAAAAAAGAAGCTGCCCAAAAAGTTGCGCTGGCCGATACCACTAAAACCACCGATATTTTGCAGGTTAATACTGCCGATGCCGGTTTTGTTAATGATGCTACACAAGGCGGTATGTTGGAAGTGCAGATGGGCCAGCTTGCAGAACGCAATGCTTTAAACCAAAAAGTAAAAGAATTTGGGGCGATGATGGTGAAAGACCACCAAAAAGCCGATGGAGAATTGAAAGGTATTGCTTCGGGCAAAAAGCTGGGCGTGCCACCAGCTTTGGGCAAAGAAATGCAGGATCGGGTAGATTCTATCAGTTTGAAAAATAGTGTCGCTTTTGATTTGAGGTTTATGGATATTATGGTGGCTGCCCACAAAAAAGATGTGGCTGATTTTGAAAAAGCAACCACCACGTTAAAAGACCCTGATTTAAAGGCTTTTGCAGTAAAAACTTTGCCAACGTTAAAAATGCATTTATCCGCAGCCGAAGCGCTGGATAATTCGCTCAACCAGAAAAACGATGCTAATAACAAGAAAATGTAGGCCGTAATTTTAGGTCGATAAAAACAGCACAGGCAATTCATGAATCGCCTTACATAAACCGGATTTTCCTTCAAAAACATTATTTGTTTTCTGGGGAAATCCGGTTTTCTTTGTTAATTAGTTTTATTGCAGATATGAAAGTTGCCGAAAACAGCGTTTCAAAGTTTTAAGGTTGATGCTGTTTTTATCGACTAAAATTCATCAACCATAATCAATATAATTACTAATATTTTTAGTAAAAACTGAAATTAATCTCTACCTTTAACAAAAAATTGACCAGCATGAAAACTCAAAAAAAAGTTGTTATAAAGGGAAGCAGCCGGATGGCGCCAGCTGCTGCAACACTTCAAAAAGCTGATCCGGATACTTTTATAGAAGTAACCGTCCGGATCCGCAGAAAAAAATCTTTGGATGAAGCATTAGCCGCCGGTGAACGCATCAGCAGGGAAGATTATGAAAAAGAATTTGGCGCTTCGCAGGAAGATACGGATGCGGTAGAAAGTTATGCGCACGATCATCACCTAACCACTGTTGCTGTTGAAAAAGCGCGTAGAAGCGTGATTTTAAAAGGTAAAATAAGTGATTTTGAAGAAGCTTTCGGCGTTGAGCTGCATGAAGCAAAAGAAAAAGAGATGCAGTTTCGGATTCGGACGGGGGAAATCCATCTTCCGGAAAATTTAAAAGATATTGTTACCGGTATTTTCGGTTTTGATGAACGCCAGGCAGCAAGGCCAATGTTTCAGGTTTACAAACCGGATACCAAAATTGTTAACCATGCAGCTGCTGCACAATCTTACACAGCAGATCAGCTGGCAAAAATTTACGGTTTTCCAACCGGCGTAACGGGCAAAGGCCAGTGCATTGGTATTATTGAACTGGGCGGCGGCTATAAAACGGCCGATATTACCAACTATTTTAAAAGTTTGGGCATTAAAAAACCAACGGTAAAAGCAGTATCGGTAGATGGCGGCAAAAACGCGCCAACCACGGCCAACAGTGCCGATGGCGAGGTTTTGCTGGATATAGAAGTGGCCGGCGCGGTGGCACCGGAAGCTACAATTGTGATTTACTTTGCGCCAAATACCGATCAGGGTTTTTTGGATGCCATTACACAAGCGGTGCACGATAACACCAATAAACCTACTGTTATTTCTATCAGTTGGGGTTCTGCTGAAATGAATTGGACGCAGCAAGCGATGACTAATTTTAACGAATCTTTTAAAGCAGCGGCTTTGCTGGGCGTAACCATTTGTGTTGCCGCCGGCGATAATGGCTCCAGTGATGGCGCAACCGATGGTAAAACGCATGTGGATTTTCCGGCTTCCAGTCCATACGCTTTAGCTTGCGGCGGAACCAAATTGGTAACCGACGGTACAGGCACAATCACTTCCGAAACGGTTTGGCACGCAGCCAGCGATTCGGCAACGGGTGGTGGCGTGAGTGATTTTTTTCCGATTCCGGATTATCAGGCCAAAGCCAACGTTCCTGCTTCACTTAATGCAAAATTTAAAGGTCGAGGTGTGCCGGATGTAGCAGCCGATGCCGACCCAAGCACCGGTTATAAAGTTTTGGTGGATGGGCAGCAGTTTGTAATTGGCGGCACCAGTGCCGTTGCACCGCTGATGGCCGGTTTGCTTGCGCTGATTAATCAGCAGAAAGGCACGGCCGCAGGTTTTATCAACCCAGCTTTGTATGCAAATCCAAATCTGTGCCGTGATATTACCGAAGGCGATAACAAAACCACTAAAACCAATACCGGTTTTACTGCTGGAACAGGCTGGGATGCCTGCACTGGCTGGGGCGTTTTATCTAAGTTGCCTTAAATTTAGGGTGGTAAAAACAGCATCTTGCCAAGTTGGTGTTAACTGCTAAAAACCTTTTTTATCCGCTTCTACAGATAAAAAAGGTTTTTTAGTTTACCCAATACAGCTTTGTAAGCTTTTTTTAACTAATGCGGTGACCAACGGTTTTACGACCGGCAATGGTAAAAACAATACCTATAATCAGCATTACAAAACCGGCAAAAACCGGCCACGGAAAAGATAAATAACCATTGATATAAATGCCCCGGACATGAGAATCCACTGCATTATCTACTTTCATGTGATTGAATAAAAAACTTCCGCCAATCATAAAGATCAACCCAAGCACAATCAAAATCCTACCCGCATTTTTCATATTCCTATTTATTTATAAAAAGGTTCCTCCAGGTATAATGTTTTAGAATAATCTATTTCGTTGTTAAAAGCAATGCTGTTTTTAGCCTGTAAAAATTACTGTTTGAATTTATGTTGAACAGAAATCTGTATAGATTGCTTTACTTTAAATTACTTTTTTTAGATCCTTGATCAGCAGGTTTGTACGTAAATCGACACCTTTTTTGGTGAGATGATAAGGCGTATCAAAAATTAAACTATCCGGAATCATGTATTCTTCCGGAGTAGAAATCAGGATAAAAGAATTGTCTTTTAATTTTTGCTGAACTTGTTTAATCTGGGTAATATTATTTTTGTAGGATGAAGCCTGGTATCCCGGAAAAGTAATGTACAATTGTGCTTTCTTCTGCCGGATTGCATCTTTAAATTGGATCAGTTTCTGCAAAATATCATTATTAAAACTTGCTGTAATGGTAGCATAAGGTTTCGGGTTTTCTGCCGGTAATTTCCAATGTGCGGTGGCATCTCCAAAGTGGTTAAAAGCTTTACGGTCATATCTGCCAACAATAGTATCCAAAGGATATTTTAAAAATAAAAACCGGGGTTGCAACTTGGTTTGCGCAAACTGCGGCAAAAGCTGAATCAGCTTAAAGTACTGTTTGTAATCTAATAACTTTCGGGATTGCGGTACAATATCCGTCACCAGCGAAAAAAGTTCTGCTTCTCCATCTGCTAAATCACCATAAAACTGCTGGTATTCGGCAGAAATCACAATTATATCACCTTGTTTAATGTACGGCAAAGTATTTTCCAGCATGTATTTTAAACCGATATTGATATGGATACCCGTATTAACCGGATGAATAGGCAACGAATCTTGGATCGTTTTACAATCCAAACCAAAAGCCAAATTGGATCCTCCCACAAAAATAATTCTCGGACTTGGTGTGTTTTTTAACAATTCATTTTTATCAATTTGTGTGTAAAGCATGTTTTGCTTGCTTTGTTTAGGAGATAAAAAAACAGCTCCAACCAACAAAGCGGATAACGTTAAAATCAGGATCAATGCTTTTATAAAAAACTGTTTCATGATTTTTAAAACTGAAAGTAAATAAATTGTCTGTTGGAAAATTCGCCAAAAACTAAAATCATAATCAGCAGGGCATAATACGCGGCCCAGCGAATGTAAACTGGTTTTTGGGCGAATACCTGTAAAAAGTTTTTATGGCTTTGCAGATAATTAAAGCCTTCCAGAAATACAATTAAAAGGATGGAAAAAATCATTTCCTTGTTGTTCAAACCATAATCCTGAATTAAATGATGCGGATTTTTTAGCAGACTTGGAAATCCTGTAAAAATATTTTCGGCGATGTAAAAAGCCGTTTGTAAGTTATCGGCACGAAAAAAAATCCAGGCAAAGCACACTAATAAAAAAGTTGTGAGCACGGGTAGGAATGAAAATCTATCGATAAAAACAGCATGACTCAATTTGTTCCGGAAGTTTTTGGTAATCAGAGCAAAGATTAGATAAAAGCCGTGCAAAGCTCCCCATATGACGTATGTCCAGCTGGCGCCGTGCCATAAACCACTGATTAAGAATACAATAAACAGGTTTAAATACCATCTGGGAATGCTTACGCGGTTTCCACCCAACGGAATATACAAGTAATCGCGGAACCAGGATGAAAGCGAAATATGCCAGCGTTGCCAAAACTCATTTAAACTTTTGGCCTGATAAGGCTTGTTAAAATTGGTCATCAGTTTAAAACCCATCACCCGGGCAATACCAATGGCCATATCTGAATAGCCAGAAAAATCGCAGTAAATTTGAAAAGCAAAAAACACGGTTGCAATAATTAAACCCAAACTATTGAAGTTTTGCGGATGGTTGTAAACCGAATCTACCACTACAGAAAGCCGATCGGCAATTACTACTTTTTTAAATAAACCCCAGGTGGCCAGCTTTAATCCGCTGGTAACCAACTGGTAATTAAAATTATGTTTTTGCCGGAACTGATACAGGATATTTTGTGGCCTTTCAATCGGGCCGGCCACCAACTGCGGATAAAACATTACATACAAAGCATAAATACCAAAATGCTTTTCGGCCGGGTGGTTGCCCCGATAAACCTCGATGGTATAGCTCATGGCCTGGAAAGTATGGAACGATAAACCAATGGGCAACAAGATAGAAAGATAGGGAAGCGGATTGTTAAAACTGAAACTTTTAAACAAAAAAGTCAGGTTGAAGTTGAGGAAATTGAAATATTTAAAAAAAACCAAAACGCCAATGTTGGCAATCAAACTCAGGATTAAAAATAGCTTTCTTTGTCGTCCTTGTGCTTTTTCAATTTGTATCCCGGCGATGTAATCGATCACAATTGTAAATCCAAGTATCAGGATGTAAACCGGCACAAAAGCCATGTAAAAATAACAACTTGCAAGTAAAAGTAAAAGCCATCTTTTGTGATAAGGAAAGATGAAATACAGCGAAGTGACAACAATAAAAAAAACCAGAAATGGGTAAGAGTTAAAAAGCATAGGCTGGTTTATGATTTAAATTTTTATCTATATTACTGATGAATGTAACTTGTGAAATTTAGCTCTTAAAAGAAGTAACCATATAGCCAACCAGTTCTTTGAGGTAACTATTCCAACCGTTTAGTGTATCGCCGGAAGGAATAAAATCATCTAAAGAAAATTTGGTTTTTGCAGGTGAAAGATTGCATGAAAAAGGTACAACTTGTAAACCTGCCTTTTTGCAAATAAGTAACGCCCGGCGCATATGAAAAGCCGAAGTAACCAGCAGATAGGGAGGAGGCAAATGCTTAACTTGTAAGATGGATTTTGAGAAACGAATGTTTTCTATGGTATTCCGGGATTGGGTTTCAAAAAGCAAAGTGCTGTCTGCAAAATGATAAGGATGCAATTCCTGCCGCAGCCAGCTGCCTTCTATAAACCCATCCGGCGTTAAACTTGCATTGCCGCCGGTGAAAAGCAAATGCGAAGTTGTACCGGTTTCTTTCAGTTTGAGGGCTTGGATAAAACGATCTGCAGCACCGTTGAAAAAGCCGTGTTTATTTTCATCTTCAGAAATATATCCGCCCAAAATCAACGCGCAACTGTAGGTTTGATTGGGTTTTAAAGCAACCGGCTGGATATCCCAATTAGCAGAAAACCAATTCAGCAAAAAACCATTGGAAAACAGCAAGAAAACAATAAGTGCGGCCATATAAGTGCGGCGTTGGTATTGCTTGTTTTTGATAAAATAAGCAATAAGCAGCAGGGCCAAAATCCAGTTAAAAGGGAGTAAAAAATAAATCAATAATTTGGACAGGAGGAAGAACATGCGGCGTTTTACGATTTTTTGAACGGATAAGATCACACAAAATCCGAAAATACATTTTTATCGGTGCAAAAACAGCACAAAAAAATGTTTTTGGGCCGGCTTGATACCTAAAGCCTTGCCACTTACCTTTGCGCCGATGAGGTTGCGGTACGCGCTTTCTTTTTTCTGCAATGCTTCTTTTAGCCGGATAAAATTGTTTAAAAAAAACTATTCTTTTCAGCATAATAAAATTGGCTTATAACTTTGCTTTGATGGTGTTAATTTCGGCTGGTAATTAGTTTAAAAATTCAATTCAAAGTAAAAGTTAAGTGCAATTTCTATTGGTAAAAAAAGCATTAAATATGTTTGCCCAGGGGGGTGGGTATTGTAAAAAAAACAGGTGTTTGTTTGAAATGGAGAATGGGATTGGTAAAAAAATAAATCCAATTATATAATAATATAAATGAAAGATAAGCTGTTGATTGTTGTTTTGATCTTGATTTTTGCCGCCTGCAAAGATCCCAAAAAGGAAGAAAAAACATTGGAAAAACAGGTGATGGATTTGCATGAAAAAGTGATGGCTGATGGTGAAACTGCCATGCAAAACAAAATGAAAATGGATACTCTGATTCTTAAAAAAGATAGCATAAAAACAGTATATCCCAGTTTAGATACTTCCGGAGAAAACAGAAACATGCGCCATTTAAGTAAGCAGATTTTAAAAGCTGATGATGCCATGAGTGATTGGATGCACAATTATAATCCTGATTTTAGCGGCAAATCGCACCAGCATATTCTGGATTACTTGGATCAGCAAAAAAAGAAGGTTAGTTTGATAAATAGGCAATATGATTCCGTCATTTATGCATCTAACCAATACTTGTTAAAATTTAAAAAGAAATGAAAAAAATAATTTTGCCATTGCTGGCCATAATGGCTTTTACAGCTTGCAATCAAAAAAATACGGTAAGTAAACTACCAATTTATGGCGACCGCCAACCCATTACCAAAACGGTTGATGGCAAACAGGTAACGGATACGGTTTATGCCACCATTCCGCCGTTTAGTTTTGTAGACCAGGAACGGCAAACCATTACCGACAAAAACCTGGATGGTAAAATTTATGTAGCAGATTTTTTCTTCACTTCCTGCCCGTCTATTTGTCCAACAATGCAACGCAACATGCTCACGGTTTTTAAAGCTTATGCCGGAAAACCTGATTTTAAATTGGTTTCTTTTACAATTGATCCGCGCCATGATACCATTCCGGTTTTAAAAACTTATGCCGAGAAACTGGGTGCAAAAGCAGATCAATGGTATTTTTTGCTTGGAAAAAAAGAGGAAGTTTATCAGTTGGCCGAGAAAAATTATTTGGTTTCTGTATCTCAAAGCAAGGATGCGCCGGGCGGATTTGTACACCAGGGCTGGCTGGTTTTGGTGGATAAAAAAGGCCGGGTTCGCGGTGCATATGACGGAACGGATAAAAAACAGGTGCAGCAATTAATAGTTGATGTGCAGGTTTTGATGGATGAAGAAAATGCGAAAGCATGAAGCTGATTTCGGTTTGTTTGGCCACTTGTGGCATACTGTTTTTATCCGTGTTTTTTTCCTGCCAGAGTGAAGCTGAAATTGAATATCAGCATTATTTTACCATCGGAAAAAGTGTTTATCAAAAACAGTGTCAAAACTGCCACGCCGAAAACGGCGAAGGTTTGGGCAGCTTGATTCCGGGTTTGCAAAAGGCGGATTATCTTACAAAAAACAAAACCAAGCTGGCTTGTATCATCCAAAATGGTCAGCAAGGTTTGGTTGTGGTAAATGGAAAGTTTTACAATAGTAAAATGCCGTCACAAGCACAATTGGCACCAATTGAAATTGCGGAAGTGCTAACCTATATCACCAATTCTTTTGGCAACAAGCAGGGCGTTTATGGCTTAGAAAAGGTTAGTTCGGATTTAGGAAAATGTAATTAGATACTGTTATTTATATTAAAATTTAGGTTGATAAAAGAAGCATCACTACCAAATCATGCTTCTTTTATCAACCTAAATTCATTAACCTGAAACCCAATAATTCAGCAGTCCAAATTACTACTTTACTGTATTAAATGGATAACGCCCGTTCGGCTTGGAGTGCTGCCATTGTAGCTCATGCCTTCCCAGTCGCCGCCATTCAGATACTTGGCTTCAACCTGCCAAAAATACACACCTTGCGGGGCAGGTGCACCGCCCATCATCCCGTCCCAGCCTTCGGCCGGTTCGCCGCGTTCGGTTAGTTTGGTAGATTCCCAGATAACTTGTCCCCATTTGTTAAACACGCGCATCCGCCAGGTTTTAATGCCCGATCCTTTCACTTTAAATGTTCTTAGTTCTTCAAATTTACTGGTTGGCATAAAGGCATTCGGCACAAAAAGCTGTCCTGGTATGCCGGTAATCTGGACGATGTGGGTAATGGTATCTGCGCATCCCTGCAAGTTATAAACCACCAGTTTTACTTTGTAGCGGCCAGTATCGGCATACGTATGTTCAGGGTTTTGTTTGGATGAATTGCTGCCATCGCCAAAGTTCCATTTCCACAAAATCGGCAAGTTGGTACTTTGATCTTTAAATGAGAAACTGTAATGCGGATACACAATCACGCTATCTGGATTGGCCCGAAATGCCGCTTTTGGCGGAATGGTAACCGAGATATAGTCTTTCATTACCAGCGTATCCGGACAGCCAAGCAGGTTTTTGGCAATCAGACTGATGGTATAAGGCGTGCTCCTGGACTGAAACGTATGCGCTGGATTGGCCGTTACCGAAGTGCTGCCATCTCCAAAATCCCACAAATACGTGTTGTTGCCGGCCGTTTTATTGGTGAAGTTGACCGTAAGCTGCGTACATCCGTTCCGAACATCGGCCACAAAAGCAACCACCGGCTGCGGATAAACCGTGATGGATTGCGATGCAGAAGTATCCGAACAGCCGTTGGTAGCCCGCATGATAACGTTGTAAGTGCCATCTTTCAGGAAGGTGTGGCTCACCACTTCCGGTGCACTTACAGATGAAAGTTTCGTGCCATCACCAAAATCATACGTAAAATAATTGCCGCCTTTGGTGTTGTTGTAAAAATTGACTGTCCACGGTGCACAGCCTGCTTTTTGGTCACCGTTCACAATCAGCTGCGGAAGCACCGTGTTTGGCGAAATGCTGATTTTGTAGGAGGTTACGCTGATGCCGCACTCGTTTTGCGCCGTCATTTTCACGGTGAAAGTTTTGTTGTTTGCAGCAATGTAAGTGTGGTTAACCGGCTGATTATCCTGGGTAACCAGCGTTGTGCCATCACCAAAATCATAGGTATAAGTGTTGCCGGTTCCAGGCGAGGTATTATTGAAATTTACTGTTAGGGGAGAGCAGCCCGTAGTTTTGTCTGGCGTGAAAATAGAAATCGGTTTTGGCCGCACCAATACGGTAGAAGTAGCCGTGCGGATGCCACAAGTGGTCATCGCTTTCAGCGTAATGGTGTACGTGGTGTCTTTGCCATCCGTACGCGCTACGTAAGTAACCGGGCCTGGATTGACTTGGGTTGAAGTGCTTCCGTTACCGAAATTCCAGGAATAAGTGGCCAGGTTTTGCGGACTGGAAGCATTGCTGAACGTAACCGTCAGCGGGCCGCAGCCTTTAGTTTGGTTTTGGGTGAACCCAGCTTTTACTTCTTTTATCGTAGAAAAAACATGGGTAAAAACAGCATCCGGGCAACCGTATTTGCTGGTGGCTACCAATTTAATTTCCACATGTGCATCATCCGTGGTAATGGTGTAGCCAGGGAAGGTGAGGCCGGTTCCGATCAAGGTTCCATCGGCATACCAGGCATAAGTATTGTTGGCATCCGAAGCGGTTGCTTTAATATTTTGCGCTGTGATAGTAAACGGAATACAGGCCAGATCATTGGTAAAAGTATAAGCGGCAACCGGCAGCGGGTTTACCGTCATTTTGATAATGTTGCTGATGCTTTGCTGCGGGCCGGTGCACAAAATGGAACTAACTACACGGCGGAACCAGGTGCTAACTATTAGGCTGCCAGATTGGTAAACCTGCAGGTTTGCACCGGAAATATTTGTCCAGGTAGCACTGTTATCCGTACTGCTTTGCCATTGGTAAACGTAGCGGCTATCAGCTCCGGCAGGTGCACTTCCAGTCATCAAAGCAGGCGCGCTGTTGTAGCAAACCTGCTGATCGGTAGCAACTGTGTTATTGGTAATTGGTTGTTGCACAGTGATAAAAACCGGCGCACTGATGCTGGTACAAGGGCCGGAAGTGATTACGCGACGTATATAAACACTTTGCGTTCCGGTGAAGGAATACGAAGCCCCGGCTTCACCAACAACGGTTGTCCAGCTGCTGTTATCGACACTAATTTCCCAGGCATAAACGAAGCTTCCGGTTCCGCCGGTTGGCTGGTCGCCAGTGATGGTAACCGTTTGTCCGTAACAAACCGCCGGGTTAGCATAACTGATGTTGTTGGTGATGGCTTTTAAATCAGCAATAGTTACTTCGTCCGTCGTGGAATTACAGTTTCCCGGACTGGTAATCGTCCAGCGGAAAGTATAAGTCTGGCCCGGCTGCAAACCGTTCACTGTGGTATTGTATTGGCTGGCATCTGCAAAACCAACGCCTAACTGACCAGAAGTAACCGTCCAAGCTCCGGTAGAAGGAGCAGGGTTATTCCCTTTAAACGTATAATTATTGGTGCTGCAAATCTGCTCGTCCGGGCCGGCGTTGGCAGTTATCGGCAGCGGTAAAACAGTAACGGTTGCATCCACAGTTTGCCCTGCGCAGCCACCCGGACTAATTGGCGTGATGTGGTAAATGATTGTGGCTTCCGTTGTCAATTCAGAACTTAAAATATCATCAATCCGTGTAGCCTTAACCGGATACTGATCGTTTGCACCTTTGATCCCCTGCACGCGATCAAAAGTCCACTTCAACAAAACATCCGGATTATTTGTAATAAAAGTAATACCCGTTGGGTTGCCGCTGCAAATGCGGTTGCCATCGTGGGTGATGGTTACCGTTGGAGTTGGCGTTACGGTAACGGTTAAAGTGAAAGGAATGCCCGGACAGTTATTATTGATTGGGGTGATGGTATAAGTAACCGTTCCGTTATTATTCGGGTCAGAATTAGTAAGCACTTCATGGATATCACCAGAACCGCTGGCCGAATTACCACTGATCGTAGCCGTTGCCGAAGAAACCCAGGTAAAAACAGTATTGCCTTGTTGCGCCGTTGGATGATAGCTGAACGTGGTGCCGGTACAAATTACACGGCTGGCATCGCTGGTGACAGTGTTGGTATTTTGAGGCGTTACGTTGATAATTACACCATTACTAATGCTTTGCTGCGAACCAGTACAAAGCGCCGAAGTAACCACGCGGCGAAACTGCGTTGTGGCCGATAAAGCATTTGGCTGATAATTAACGCCGTTTGCACCATTTATATTTGACCAGGTAGAACCGCCGTCCATACTTTGCTGCCATTGGTAAATAAAGTTGCCATCGGCTCCGGCAGGTGTGCTTCCATTTAAAGCAGCTGGCATGTTGTTGTAGCAAATTACCTGATCCGCAGAAACCGAATTATTGGAGAGTGCGGGTTGTACAGTTACTAAAACCGGCTGGCTCACATTGGTACAAGGACCGGAAGTTACCGTGCGGCGCACATAAACCGTTTGTATGCCGGTGAAGGTATAATTGCGGCTGGTTTGCCCGGTAACAACTGTCCAGGTGTTGTTATCGGTGCTGATTTCCCAGGCATAAACGAAGCTTCCGGTTCCGCCGGCAGATTGATCTCCGGTAATGGTTACCGTTTGTCCGTAGCAAACCGGCCCTGCAAAACTGACGTTGTTGGTTAAGCTTTCCAGATCGGTAATCACTACATCATCCGAAGTTGCAGTACACTGCGCTGCGCCGGTAATCGTCCAGCGGAAAGTATATTGCTGGCCCGGCAACAAACCGCTTACGGTGGTATTGTATCGGGTTGGATCAGCAAAAATAACCGTTTGACCGGAAGTAGTGATCCATCTGCCTGCTGCAATTCCCGGGTCATTTCCCTTTAAAATATATTCGGTGGCGCTGCAAATCTGTGCATCCGGACCAGCATTAGCTTGTACGGCAGCCGGTTGTACAGTAATGGTTACGGTTACCGGCGTGCCTTCGCAGCCGGATGGGCCAATTGGCGTAATCACATAAGTTGCCGTGCCGGCGGTTGTGGCAGAGGTGTTGGTCAGTACGTCATCAATCCGGCTGGCAAAAACCGGTTGCTGGTTGTTGTTACCATAAATTCCTGCGGATGCATTGCTCGTCCATTTAAAAGTAGTTCCGCTTAAATTAGCACTGAAAGTAATGCCAATTGGTTGTCCGCTGCAAATTGTATTGGCGGTAGTGTTTACGCTGAGAATTGGTCGCGGTGTAACGTTTACCATCAGTATAAATGGCGCACCTGGGCAGTTGTTGTTAATCGGGGTGATGGTATAAGTTACTGTGCCGTTGGCTGTTGGATCTGCGTTTACCAGAACATCATTAATATCGCCCATACCACTTGCCGCGTTTCCGCTAACAGAAGCCGATGCCGAAGAAACCCAGGTAAAAACAGTATCGGCCGCCTGCGCCGTTGGATGGTATGCCACTGAAGTGCCGGTGCAAATAGCCACGCTGTTGGCACTGGTTACGGTGTTGGTGTTCTGCGGCGTAACGGTGATGGTTACTAAGTTGCTGATGTTCTGCTGATCGCCAGTGCATAATCCTGTAGTTACAATGCGGCGGAACTGCATGGTCGTCATCAACGCAACAGGTTGATAATTAATGCTGTTTGCACCACTGATAGTGTTCCAGCTGGCACCGTTATCATTGCTTTGCTGCCATTGATAAATAAAATTGCCGTCGCCGCCTGTTGGTGTGCTTCCGGATAATACAACCGGCGTGTTGTTGTAACAAATGGTTTGATCGGCAGCAATTGTATTATTGGCAATTGGCGGCTGCACCAAAAGCTGGATCACATTGCTGATTTTGGTACAAGGCCCGGAAGTTACAATCCGCCTTAAATAAATATTTTGTGTAGCGGTGAAAGTGTAAAAACGGCTGCTTTGTCCGGTGATGCTTGTCCAGGTATTTCCATCCGTACTACTTTCCCAGGTATAAACGAAGCTGCCTGTTCCGCCGGTTGGCTGATCACCTGCAATGGTAACCATTTGGCCATAGCAAACTGCCGGACTGCTAAAGCTGATGTTGTTGGTGAGGTCTGCTAAATCCGAAATTGTAACATCATCTGTAGAAGTAGCGCAGCCACCGGTGCTGGTAATTGTCCAGCGGAAAGTGTAATTCTGGCCGGGCTGCAAGCCGCTTACGGCAGTGTTGCTTTGAGTATCATCTGCAAAAACCACACTTGTTTGCCCGGAGATTAGTGTCCATTTCCCGGTAGAAGGAGCGGCATTGTTTCCATTTAAAGTATAAGTAGAGGCGTTACAAATTTGCGCATCGGCACCGGCGTTGGCAGTAACCGGTATCGGTAGCACGGTTACGCTGGCATCCACGGTTGGGCCGGTGCAGCCGCCCGGACTAACCGGTGTAATGTGATAAACAATGGTAGCTGGAGTAGTGATTCCGGAAGATAGCACATCATCAACACGGGTAGCAATTACCGGTGTTACCTGATCATTGTTGCCATAAATTCCGGGCATATCATCCGAAGTCCACTTTAGCAAAACCCCCGGAACATTCGTAGTAAAAGTAATGCCGGTTGGTTGTCCGCTGCAAATCTGTCCGCCGCTGTGCGTTATAATCACCCGTGGAATCGGCGTAACGGTAACGGTGAGCGTAAAAGGCGTGCCGGGACAAGCATTGTTAATCGGGGTAATGGTATAAGTTACGGTTCCGTTGTTGCTTGGATCGGAATTGATGAGTAAATCGCTGATGTTGCCGCTTCCACTGGCGGTGTTTCCGGTAACATTGGCTGATGCTGAAGAAACCCAGGTAAAAACAGTACCGGTTTGTTGTGCCGTTGGCTGATAATTTAAGGTAGTATTGGTGCAAATGACGCGGCTGGCATCGCTGGTAACAGTATTGGTGTTTTGCGCATTTACTGTAATTGTAACCACATTGCTGATGTTTTGCTGCGCACCATTACACAAGGCCGAAGTAACCACACGGCGGAATTGGGTAGCGGCCGTTAACGCTGTAGGCTGATAATTTTGCGTATTGCTGCCGCTGATGCCAAGCCAGGTAGTGCCGTTATCTGTACTGCTTTGCCATTGGTAGATGTAATTATTATCGGCTCCGGTTGGCGTGCTTCCTGTTAATTGTGCTGGAGCTGTGCTGTAGCAGATTACTTGGTTTGCAGCAATGGTATTATTAGCGATGGCTGGCTGCACCACAATACTAACCGGCGAACTGCTGCTGCTGCAAGCCCCAGAAGTTACTATCCGTCTGATCGTGGTGCTTTGTGTTCCGGTAAAAGAATAATCGCGGCCACTTTGCCCGCTGATGGTTGTCCAATTAACATTATCGGTGCTGCTTTGCCAGCTGTACACATACGTTCCGGTGCCTCCGGATGGCTGATCGCCAATAATCGTAATCGTTTGGCCGTAGCAAACAGCCGGGTTACCAAAACTGATATTGTTGGTTAGCGGTGATAAATCCGTAACGGTAACTTCATCAAAAGTTGAGTTACATTGCGCCGCACCAGTAATCGTCCAGCGGAAAGTATAAATCTGTCCGGCCTGCACACCGTTTACCACCGTATTGTATTGCGTTGCATCTGTAAAACTTACGCCGGATTGGCCTGAACGCAACGTCCATAAACCGGTAGAAACGCCTGGCGAATTTCCACTTAAGGTTGTTGTGGTAACACTACAAATCTGTTGGTCGGGACCTGCATCGGCCTGCACCGGCAAAGGCTGCACGGTAATGGTAACCGTCACCGGCGTTCCTTCACAACCCGAAGAACTGATCGGCGTAATGGTATAAGTTACCGTGCCGGAAGTGGTGGCTGAGGTATTGGTTAATACTTCGTTTATGCCGGTAAAATTGCCGGCCGATTGACTGTTGTTGCCATAAACGTTGGATGTTGCGGTAGTGGTCCATTTAAAAGTGGTTCCGCTTAAATTAGAACTGAAGGTTATTCCAGCTCCTTGTCCGCTGCAAATCGTGTTGGTAGTTGAGTTTACAGTGATGATTGGCCGTGGCGTAACGGTAACTGTAAGTGCAAAAGCAGTACCAGGGCAACCGTTGCTCACCGGCGTAATGGTATAAGTTACCGTTCCGCTGTTCTGCGGATCATTATCTGTCAGTACATCGGTAATATCACCCGAACCACTGGCGCTGTTACCGCTGATGCTGCCATTGATTACGGTGGAAGTCCAGGTAAAAGTACTGCCCGTTTGTTGTGCCGTGGGATGATAGCCAACCGAATTTCCGGTACAGATGCTTTTGGCAGATGAACTGGTTACACCATTTCTTGGGTTGATGGTAATCACTACGTCATCCGTCAGCTGGTCGCAAGGAGATGGATTTCCGGTCGCAACTACCAAAGTTAAAGTTACCATCCCGGCATTCGTTTCTGCATTGCTTGGCGTATAAACCGCGTTCAATGTATTTCTATCTGGAGAAAAGGTGCCTGTTCCGCCTGTCCACTGGTAACTTTGCGGCGTTGGGCCGGTGATGGTTCCGGCCAGTTGTACGTTTACATCCGGACAAACAGTTTGATCCGGACCAGCACTAATAGTAGGTGATTGTTTAAAACTAATGTTTTGTGTAGCCGTTGCTGTACCACAATTGTTTTGATGCGTGGCCGTGATGGTATAAGTAGCAAAATCGCTGAATAAAATTACCGGATACTGCGAGTTGGCCGTAGTGCCGTTCTGATAGCTGTAATTGCCGCCGCTCACGTTCCAGGTGTAAGTATTGGTTTGTTGCGATGTTGTTCCTGAAAATATAGTTTGCGTTGGTCCGGCACTGCTGCTGAAAGACAGCGTTATGTTGGTTCCGCAGTAATTCTTATCTGGCGATAACGAAACCGTTGGGGTAGTATTAACAACAATATTTTGGCTGGTGGTTACCGCTCCGCAGGATTCCGTTCCGATGGACAACGTAATGGTATAAGGTCCGGGAGTAGTAAACTGGATTTGTGGCTGATGACTGGAAGCGGTTGTTCCGTTGATGAATACGGTGTTTCCCGGCCCTGTTACGCTCCAGGTATAAGCATTGTTTTGCGGGATGTTCGGGCATGCCTGATCGGTTACCGAGTTATCTGTAATGGTAATCGAGCTGTTACTGCAAATAGTGGCCGATGATACGGTAAACGCCGGCTGTGGCTTGGCCAGCACACAGATATTTTTAATCACATCGGAAGCACTGCAAACACTGCCGCTTTGCGATTGTAAAACCAGCTTAACCGTATGCTGGCCGGAGGTGGTAAAAGTATAGGTAAAAGAAGTACCGGCCGGCTGATTAACGGCTACTAAGCTGCCATCAATATACCACGAATATTTGGCGTTGTTATTTACGCAATTGGCACTGGAAGCATCCTGGCCGGGATCGGAAGTATTGTTAAAAGTAACCGGCTCGTTTAAACAGGCACTTAGCGGAGCAGTAAAGCTGTTGGTTGGCGGCCGCACTACCTTGGCGTAACTCGTAATCGGCGAACCCAGTGTACCACAAACCCTGCTGCTTACTTGCGCATTTACCTGGAAACTGTTTGCTTGATTTCCGCTTGTACTGCCGCAGGAACTTTGCGTATAACTATGCGAAAGTACACCGCCCATGTTTTTAATGTCGCATAAAGTGTAAATACTTTGCGGGCTGCCATCGCCCCAATCCACAATGTATAAATTGCCCGGATAATTGAACTGAATGCCGTTTGGCGAAGTATAATCAACCGTATAACTCAACTGTCCCATACCATTGTTTAAGCAAACGGTATTGGTGCCGGTTGTACCAAAGCTGGTATTTAACTTATTGTTAATCAGCTGATAAGCTTTAGTTGCTTCGGTTCCGTTTTTAATTGCCTTTACCAAAATAGTATAATTGGCATAAGCCGCACTGAACGATTTACTTGGGTTTAAGGTAAAAGTTCCTTCATCATTCTGGCTGTATTCATTATAAAAATCGGCCGTTGCGCTTGCGCCGGAAGTAGAAGTATTAATGAAATCGTAAGGCTGATTGGTGCCGGAACAATTGCCAAAAATCTGCGGATTATCACTGTTGATGCTCGATCCGTCAAGCCCGGCTTGCACCGCAGTACCGGCTACAATATTGATGGAAGCTGTGGCCGAAGTTACAACCGGATCAGATGATTTAACAGCCAGGTTATAACTACCGGCAGCCAAACCGGAAGGGATTGTGCCATTTAAAAAAGCAGTATAAAAACCGGTATAAGAGCCAATTTCCGTATCCGGTGTGCCGCCCGGAACAGATGAAATATACAGTTTAAAAACGTTATCTGTATTAATGCAGCCACTGCTGGTGTTGATATTAAATGGCACGGCAATGCTGGAACCTGGCGTATATGGCCCCGCATCAATACTGCTAAGCGTTAAAGTTTGGGCTTTGGATAAGGTAGAAAACAGCGTGAAAAACGCCATCAGGAATAATACTTTTTGCAGCTTATAGTAAAATATTTCCATCCATTATCGGCTTAAAAAGTCTAAATATGGTTGTACGTGTTTTGTGAAAGCAAGTTATGGTGATAATTTTCCCCATGTCCAAATTCGGGTAACCCGAAAATTACAGGTGGTTTTTAAGCGGATAAAAACAGCGTAATTTTTTGATTATGAAACAGTTAATTAATCCTTAAAGCTTTGGCAGTAGAGTACAGGGAAAAATGCTGCTAACCGCACGTTCGCAGTTTTATCTGGATAATATTCAGGTTTATCCTGATCTGAAAAACAAGTTGACCCACATCAAAATCAGCATAAAAAGTGATGTAAAAACAGTATCCTCCGGCTGGCTCAATATATCTGCAAAAAGCTTCAACACTAAAACTGCGCAGCAAATTAAAATGGTTAAAGGTGAGTACAAGCTGGAAAATGGCGGATCAACAATTAGCCAAACTGATTTCCTGGACAGAATTAGCAGACCTGAAAGCAACGGCTTTTTCGGGAAGCGGAGTGTACACATCAACCATAAATTTACCGGTAAAAACAGCAAAAGAATATATATTAAACTTAGGGAAAGTTGCAGAAAACGCCCATGTCTGGATTAACGGAAAAGATGCAGGCATTTTGTGGGCAAATCCGTTTGAAGTAAGAATCGGGAAATTATTACATGCCGGAACAAATACCATCAAGGTTGAAGTGGCAAATCTGATGGCCAACCGTATCCGTGATATGGATCAAAAAGGCATTAAATGAAAATTCGCGCCGGCATGTAGAGGTTCCTTTTACCTTAACATTGCGAAAATCTTTATAAAGCTTCGGTTATAATAGGAGAGAGAGTTTGTTAATTATTACACCAAAATTTACCCGATAAAAGAAGCATTTGCTTATTTTGAAGTATGGAATTTGGAAAGATAGCGTTGCACGAGGTTGCAACATCGGATTTTAGTTTGCCTGCTGATCCGGTTTTCACAAAAGATACCTTACAGCGCAGTTCTTATCCGCAGAAATTAAAAGTACATGTAGGTTGCGTAGGTTGGGGCAACAAAGATTGGTTGGGAGAAGTTTATCCCGAAGGTACTAAAGAAAGCAAGTATTGGGAAGCCTATGCCCGGCAGTTTAACCTGATGGAACTAAATGCTACATTTTACCAGATTTATCCGCCAGAAACAATTGCCAAATGGAAAGAGCGTGTAGCAATAAATCCAGATTTTTTATTTTGTCCGAAGTTTCCAAAACAGATTAGTCATGTGCAATCTTTGTACGGCACCCAGGAACTGACCACTGTTTTTTATGAAAATATTTTAGCTTTTGGAGAGAAATTAGGTCCGCTTTTTTTACAGCTAAGTGATTACTTTGGGCCAGATCGCTTTACCGAACTGGAAACTTATTTAAAGCAACTGCCACAAGATATTCCGGTTTTCGTAGAATTACGGCACGAAGGTTGGTTTTCGGATAAACAAATGCAGGAAAAGGTTTTTTTGATGCTGCGTAGTTTAAATATCGGTGCCATTATTACAGATGTTGCCGGCCGGCGCGATGTAGCACATATGTATTTAACGGTTCCATCAGCTTTTATTCGTTTTGTAGGCAGCCATGAATTTCCTGCTATCAGTTATCAGCGTGCAGATGCTTGGATTGAACGGATAAAATCCTGGCAGCAGCAAGGCTTGCAGTCCTTATATTTATTTGTGCATCTGCAGCAAAGCATTGTTGAACCAAAAATGGTTGATTATTTTATTAACCGGTTAAATACGGAATTTGGTTTGGAGGTGAAACGGCCAAGATTTATCCCAAAACCTTTATCATTGTTTTAAAATTATACCTTATAAAAGAAGCATAATAAAAAGCAAATGGACACGCAATCATTCAAACAAAACCTTGCTCAGCTACTTCAAAAAAGTAATGCTCACGCAGATTTAGAAACTGCTTTGGACGGACTTGATGCCAAAAGCAGAGGTATTAAACTGCCGCATCTGCCTTATACTATTTGGCAATTGGTAAAACATTTGCAAATTACGCAACAGGATATTTTGGATTTCTCCGAAAATAAAAATTACCAGCCACTTAACTGGCCAAATGAGTACTGGCCAAAAGAAACTGCGCCGGCAAACGAGCCGGAATGGGAAAATAATTTAGCTGGAATTAGAAAAAGTTTAGCAGATTTTACAGCTTTGATTGTAACTCCAGATAATGATTTACTGCGACCTTTTGCGCATGGCGATGGCCAGAATTTATTACGGGAAGCCGTTTTAATTATTGATCATTTAAGCTATCACACAGGTCAGATTGTTTTGATTCGCAGGCTGCTTGACAATTGGGAAAAATAAATTGTTCTTTTTTTGAAGAAGTAGAGTGACAAAAGTTATAAAAGCAAAAAGCAATGCTTCTTTTAGCATTGCTTTTTAAATAGCGGTTAGTTACACCAACCAATTAATCGTATGTTTTTTTCCGATCCGGATGCTCTCCGCCATCTTCAATTTCTGGTGGATTAGAAATTTCTTCGCTTGGTTGGTTCAAGGCAGAACTTCCTAAACCTAAACTATGATGCTCACTGCTGCTTGCATCGTGGTTATTTTTTTGCTCCAATTCTGTCGTACCAAAATTGTGGCCGCCCATTGGCTCGCCTTCCAGGCCTTTTACTTCTGCTTCGTGAACAGATTTTTCATTACCCATCCAGGTTTTTGTCAGTTCACGTTCTGTTGGGTCATCGCTGTTGGCATTAAAACCATCAGCATCATCCAAATCATCTTCGCCAACTGTATCATCAAAATCCTCATCGTCATCAGCATCAAAACTACTGCTTTCAGTATTATCTGAAGAATTGTTAGTCGGTGTCATCGATCGGATACCACCCTCTGCGTCAGATGAATTATCATTTTGTGCAACATCACGTTCAGTTGTTGGCTTATTGCTGTAAGTTCCGCCATCCCAAACTACTTTGTTCTGATTGGATGTTTTATTCAAATCATCCTGTTGATGATTTAAAGTATCGTTCTCATATTGGCTCATAAAAGTCTTTTTTGATTATGTTTGAGGAGAACGCATCAACCTAAAACTTGTTTCTAAAAAATATACTATAAAAGAAGTAGAAAAGTTATTAAAACATGAAAACAAAAAGCTGAAAGCTCGCAATTCAAACTAATAATTTTTCACTACTGGTAAATTTTCATTGCTGTACGTTCTACCAAATTTTTGGGCAACAACCACGCCATCAACGTACTTAATTTGTTGATGGTGCCTGCAATCACTTCTGGTTTTTTGCGGAACATAGCTTTTACGGCGATTTTTGCAACAGCTTCCGGTGTCATATTTACCTGATTGGCTGCTTTTAATCCTTTTGCGCCAAGTTGCGCACGAACCACAAAATCGGTATCCGTGGCACCGGGAGAATGGCAGGTAACCGATACGTTGGATAGCCTTAATTCCTGATGCAAACCACGGCTAAAACTCAGCAAAAACGATTTACTGGCTGCATACAAAGTCAAACCCGGTACCGATTGGTACGCTGCCGAACTTGCCGTATTTAAAATATAAGCTTGAGGTTGAGTTTTTAATTGCGGCAAAAACAGCTGTGTAAGGGCCACCGGCACGATCATGTTTAACTGTAGCATGTTCAGATCTTCCTCCAGCGTGTATTTGTCAAATTTTCCGCTTAAACCATAGCCGGCATTATTAACCAGAATGTTAATGCTGAAGGCTTCTTTCAAACACCAGTTAAAAACTTGTTGTGCTGCGTTTTCTGTGGAAAGATCCATGGCGAAGTATGCTGTTTTTACCCCATGTTTTTTACTGAGGTCATCTGCAAGCTGCTTCAAATTTTCGGCAGAACGGGCAACTAATAATAAATCTATTTTGCGCGAAGCAAGTTCGGTTGCTATTGCTTTGCCAATGCCTTTGCTGGCGCCGGTTATTAATGCGTAAGCCATCTTGTAGAATTAAAAATGGCTAGTTTAAGGAGCCGCCATCAATGTAAAAAATTAAAACTTCACTTTAGAAATAAAGTGATGATAGAAAGGCGTTTTACTGTTTTCGTGTTTCAAAATGGTTTTGCCGGTGATAATCGGAATATACATTACCCGTCGCCTGCTTTTAAGCCCGGTATTAGGTGATTGCTGCACGCGGTGCCAAAGCCGGCCATCATGAATAGTTAAATCGCCGGCTTTAATGTCCAGCCCGGTTTCCTGCGGATCAGGATTATTATCCACAAAATATTTTTTTGCAAACAAAAGTTTTAAAATTCCCTGTTTGTGTGTACCGGTTAAAAATCGTAGGCCACCATTTTCTGCAGGACAATCATCCAGGTGAATACCCACATTTAGCATTGGCATAATTTTTTGTCCTAAAAATATATCCCGCGGACTATCAGTATGCCAGCCCATCTGCGAAAAACTGCTGTCGGGCGTTCTGATGTATTGATTAATCACCAGTCCATCTTTTTCATTTTCTCCAATCCTGCCTTCGTAAGGTGCTACCAGTGCTGGTAAAGCCTGAAAACGTGGGTCTTGCAAAAACTCGTGCAAAACATGATTATACATCGAAGAAAAACACAATCGCTGGATTATTTTATTACCGTTTTCGTCTTTACCAAACTTTAATGGCGTACCATTCACTTTCTCACGTCCTTCTGCAATCCAGGTTTGTTGTAAAATATTTATTTCTTTTAAAAGATCTTCAACAGTTCTTTTAGTGATAAAATTTCTGAAAACGATAACACCATTCTTGTCAAAAAAACTCAACTGCTCTGGCGTTAATTTTTCTCCAAGCGTAAAAACCGGACATGCAAGTTTGATCATTTTGTTCGTGTTAGATATGGTTAAACAACATACGAGTTTTAGAACGAAAATATTGTATATCGTTTAAACCCTAATCAGTTTATTTAAAGATTCAAATCTACTTAAATTTGAATTACTGTGTTAAGTCTGTATTTCGATTACATTATTTTTACATTCATCTTTGAAATGATTTCTGCAAAAATCAACTCAGTAAGCAGTAATTTTTTTAGATAGCATAAAAAGCAGATACGTAAAAAACGGTGCTGCCACCACATCTATGGTATAATGTGCGTGCTGCACCAACAGTAATACCGCTATGGCAACCGTTGCAAACAAGGCATACGCTTTATCGTACTTGTTTTTGAGGCATAAAAATATGAGAAACATGGTAGCCGTATGGCCGGAATAAAACAAATCTTTGGTAATCAAATGGTTACCGTAAAAAATATTGGTAATCGGGTCATGCAGACTGATTAATCCTTTAGGTAAATTAAGTGGAACCAAACTGATGCTGATAATGCGGGAAACGGCCAACAGCAGGTATGTCCAACCAAAAACGATCAAAAATCGGGGTTCTTGTACGGCTCGCCATAAAGCCAAAACTACAACGCTCCATAAGATGCAGAAAATCGGTACCGATACATCGTATTGCGGTATAAAATTGAGCAGCCAATCGTTCAGTTCGATGCCATTTCTTTGCTGGATATGATTAAAAAAAAACGGATTAATCAGCACCACCAGCAGCAACGTAAAAAGTACCGTGAAAAGGCGTTTTCTAAAAGCCGGCAGTTTCCATTCGGCCACCCATTTTTGTTTGTATGAAGTAGTAGTTAAATTAAGGTGATCAATTTCCATTTAGGCCGTAAACTTACATTGTTTTTAAGCAGCGTTGCAAGTTTAATTTTTGCTGATAACGTTTACGGGGCTTTCCCGAAACAAGTTTTACGGTAATCATCATTTATGATGATACTTCTTTTATCGAGTATTTTTAGGTAAGGCTTTATTCGTGTTTTGTAGAAAGCCGTGGCATATCTTTCAGCTCGAACTCATCCGCATCCCGTAAAAACGGAAAGTAACGGCGGTTTTTAATCAGTTCTTCCGCAGAAACCGAAAATGTGTAAACATCTTCTTCATCGCGCTTATAATATATTACTTTACCATTTGGGTCGATGCAGGAGGAATCTCCGGAGTGATAAACTTCATGACCATCATAGCCCACCCGGTTCACAGCAATTACATAAGCCTGGTTTTCTACCGCTCGTGCCGGAATTAACGTTCGCCAGTGCAAAGCGCGTTTTTCGGGCCAATTGGCTACAATAATCAATAAATCGTAAGCGGCATCCAGATTTCTCGTCCATACCGGAAAACGCAGATCATAACAAATCATCGGACAGATTTTCCAGCCTTTCAGCTCCACGATCAAGCGGTCTGATCCAGCTGTAAAAGTTTCATGTTCCTTACCCATCGCAAACAAGTGGCGTTTGTTATATTGAGAAAAAGTTCCGTCGGGCAGCATCCAAATCAGGCGGTTATAAAAGTTGCCATTTTCGGTAATCATTAAACTACCCGTTACCACACAGTTATATTTTTGGGCAATCTGTTCCATCCAAACCATCGTTTTGCCATTCATTTCCTCGGCCAGCGAAGTATTCATGGTAAAACCTGTGTTAAACATTTCTGGCAAAATAATCAGTTCCGTATTTTCACGGATGCCTGAAGATAGCCGTAATGCAATGTTTTTCAGGTTCTGGTCAATGTTTTCCCAAAATAAATATCCCTGGAAAGTAGTTACTTTTAAGTTTTCCATAATTTTTCATAACTTTTAGTTGAATTATCTAGTTGAGGATCAAACTTTTAACAATTGTTCAACGGCTTTTTCCAAAGTTTCTTGTTTTTTGGCGAAACAAAATCGAACGATGCCAAAATCGTTTTTTTTAGAATAGAAAGCAGAATTAGGGACAGCTGCCACGCCAACTTCACTAATGAGCCGCTTGGCAAAAAACAGGTCGTTTTCTTCGGATAAGTGGCTGTAATTAACGGATTGAAAATAAGATCCGGCGCAAGGCAGCAGTTTCAGGCGCGAACTTTCCAGTCCGGCACGAAAAAAATCCCGTTTCTGCTGATAAAAATCTGCCAGTCCGAGGTATGCTTCTTTTACCTGCAAAAATTCGGCAAGAGCTATTTGTACCGGTGTGTTCACCGAAAAAACATTAAACTGATGGATCTTCCTGAACTCGTTCATCAGCCAGGCCGGAGCCATGCAATAGCCTACCTTCCAGCCGGTTACATGAAAAAGCTTGCCAAAAGAAGCACAGATCAAGCTGCGTTCGGCCAGCTCCGGATAGCGTGCCATGCTGCGGTGCTGCTGCCCGTCAAAAATAATATGCTCATACACTTCATCACTCAAAATCAAAATATCCGTGTTGTGTGTGAGCGTGATTAATTCCTTAATATCAGCCTCCTGCAAAACCGTGCCAGTGGGATTGTGCGGCGAATTAAGGATGATCATTTTAGTTCGCGAAGAAATTAGCCGCCGCACCATGTTCCAGTTAATGCGATAATCCGGTGGTTCCAGTTCCATCCGTTTCACAACGCCGCCCATCAGTTGGATGGCCGGTGCGTAACAATCATAAGCCGGTTCAAAAATAATCACTTCATCGTTTGGGTTGATGGTGGCGCAAATGGCTGTAAAAATGGCTTGCGTGCCGCCCGCGGTAATCGTGATTTCGTTTTCGGGATGATAAACGTGGCCGTAAAGCGATTCGGTTTTGGCGCAAATGGCTTCCCGCAAAGCCATAACGCCCGGCATCGGCGCATATTGATTGTGGCCGTGCTGCATGGCCTGGTTTACCAATTTAACCAGTTCTGGCGGGCAATCAAAATCAGGAAAACCCTGCGATAAATTGATGGCACCAGCTTGCTGCGCCAGCGACGACATAACAGAAAAAATGGTAGTTCCCGTTTGCGGGAGTTTGGATTGAAAAGAAATCATCGATGCTAAAATAATTATTATTTCAGCACCGCGGTTATGTTGCTAAGCTAAGTTTCAGCTTTTATTTGATTTGTTTTATTTATCAGGCTGCAAAATTATGGTTATCAGCGCTTAAGCTTTTATTAAATATAATTAAAAAATGTTGTAAAATTAACATTAACCGGGTGCTTCTTTTAGCAGACAAAATTTAGTCTTGTATTTTCAATTCAAAAATCTATGAGTTAATATAACAAATTTGTTCCTTTTGAAACTTATTGTTGGATGATAAGTTATGCTCACAATCAAACAACAATCAGATGAATCCCAATCCAAAATTAAAAGGACAAACCGCCTTGGTAACTGGTGCAAACAGCGGCATAGGCAAAGCTGTTGCTATTGCGCTGGGCAATGAAGGCGCAAACGTAGCCGTAAATTATGTAACTCACCCCGAAACTGCCGAGGAGGTAGTGAACGAAATAAAAAGCAACGGCGGCAATGCCATCGCGCTGCAAGCTGATGTAAGCAATGAAGAACAGGTATTAAACATGTATCAGGAGCTGTACAAAGCTTTTGGAACAATTGATATTTTAGTAAACAATGCCGGCTTGCAAAAAGATTCGCCGCTAACGGAAATGAGCCTGGCCGACTGGCAATTAGTTATCAACATTAATTTAACCGGTCAGTTTTTATGCGCCCGTGAAGCTGCGAAAGAGTTTATTAAAAGAGGTGTGGTAGCAGACAGAAGTAAGGCTGCCGGCAAAATTATCTGCATGAGCAGTGTGCATCAGGTAATCCCCTGGGCAGGCCACGTTAATTATGCCAGCAGCAAAGGCGGTATCAATATGCTGATGCAAAGTATGGCGCAGGAACTGGCTCCGCACAAAATCCGTGTAAACAGCATCGGGCCTGGGGCTATCCAAACTCCAATTAATAAACAAGCCTGGGAAACGCCGCAGGCTTTAAATAGTTTGCTTACTTTAATTCCTTACGGCCGCATTGGGCAGCCAGAAGATATCGGTATGTTGGCCGCATGGTTAGCTTGTGATGAATCTGATTACATTACCGGCACCACTATTTTTATGGATGGTGGCATGACACTTTATCCCGGTTTTTCTACCAATGGCTAATTAACATTTATAAATTCTCCTAAACCTGTTTCAATATTCCATTAAAAAGATTTTATCATCTAAAAGGGAATTCTAAAACAAGTTCAGGATGATGATTACCATCAGGCCCTGTTAAACAGCAGGGCCATTTTTTTAATCTTTTTTTGCAGCAGCTTGTCTGCTTTTCCCGGCAGCATCCGCCAGCTCCAGTTTTGATCGGTAGAAGCTGGCGTATTCATGCGCGATTTTTCATCTTCGCCCAAAACGTCCTGCATCGGCACAATTACTGTTTTGGCAACAGATGCATAAGCCAGCCGAATCAGTTCCCAGTTCACATTTCCTGCTGTGATTTTTGTATTGGCATACAGCTTCAATTGTTTAATGCTTTTTTTATCAGCATCTTTTCCAAACCAGCCAACACTTGTATTATTATCATGCGTACCCGTATAGGCAAAACAATTTAGCGGATAATTATGCGGAATATGGATGGATTGCGCCCAGTTATCACCAAAAGCAAACTGTAAAACCTTCATTCCGGGCAGTTCAAATTCGTCACGTAAAGCGTAAACTTCCGGTGTAATTTCACCCAGATCTTCGGCTACGAAAGGTAAATTTCCGATTTCTTTTTGCAGAACTTTAAAAAATTCACTTCCCGGGCCCGCTTTCCATTGGCCATTGATAGCCGTTTTTTCGCTTGCAGGCACCTCCCAGTAATTAGCAAAAGCCCGAAAATGATCCAGCCGCAATACATCAAAAAGCTCCAGATTTTTGCGGATGCGCTGCACCCACCAAGCATAATTGGTTTGTTTCAATACTTCCCAGCGGAAAACCGGCATACCCCAAAGTTGCCCGTCGGCATTAAAATAATCTGGTGGCACCCCAGCTACGCCAATTCTATTGCTGTTTTTATCGAGCGAAAATAGTTCGGAATTTGCCCAAACATCAGCCGAATCGTAACTGATATAAAACGGCAAATCGCCCAGCAGCCGGATGCTTCTTTTATGACAGTAAATTTGGAGCGACTGCCACTGCCGGAAAAAGATAAACTGCAGCCATTTTTCCTTACGGATCAGATTTTGGTTTGCTGCGGAAAATTCTTTTAAAACAGCCGCATCACGCTTTTTAAACTGGTCTGGCCACTCAAACCAAGCCTTGTGCTGATGGTGGTTTTTCAATACTGAATAAAGCGCAAAATCATCTAGCCAAAATGCTTGTTTTTCTACAAAACCAGTAAATTTATGCTGTAAATCATCAAAATTACTATTGCAAAAATTTTCATAAGCCTGTTCAAAAAGTAAATCTTTTACCTGTTTGGCTTCTGCAAAATTTACTTTTTCTGTTTGCAGCAGCTGTAACTTTTTCAGTTCTTTTTTCTCCAGCAAATCCTCTTTTTGCAGTAACTCCGGGCTGATTAGCATGATATTTCCCGCAATACTGGAAATGGAACTGTAAGGCGAATAACTCTGTTCCAATTCGGTAGGGTTGAGCGGCAGCATCTGCCAGAACTGTTGCTTGCTTTTGTACAAAAAATCAGCAAATTTTTTGGCTTCCGGACCCAGATCACCAATGCCAAAAGCTGACGGCAGCGACGTGATGTGCATTAAAATGCCAGCATTTCGAGACGAATATTTTTGCTCCATTTTTAGTAAAGTAAAAGGCTGGGAACTAAATATTTCGCCTAATTCAATTTCGTTATTCTTTGGAGAGCCGGTCGAATTATTCAATAAGTTTTTCCATTCTGATGGTGCTTCTTTTGGCAGGATAATTCTGGTATGCTTCCAGTTAATCTTCTTTAAATCAGTATTTTGTATTTTACAAATGGAAGCCAAGCCCAGCGGCACAACTGTAATGTACCATACTTTGTTTAGCTGCCTCGCAAAAGCCAGCACATTGTTTTTGTACTTTCCTTTGATTTGTAATGGCAGATATTTTCCATCTAAAAATACTTCCGGAGCAGCTTTTCGCTCGGTAAAAAGCTGATGAATCAGGTTGAGTTTGATGTTTCCATTGTACCGTGTTTCCCAAAGCTGATCTGAATTTAAGGCATGCTTTCCGCTGATGAAATCCAAAGCTTCCGAACGTTTTTCGTAATCTACCGGTCGGCGGTTATCGGGGTCAACCATGCTGAAATCCCAGGTTTCGCAGCCCTGATAAACATCCGGAACGCCCGGACAAGTAAATTTCAGCAACACTTGTGCCAGCGAATTGACGATACCGAAATCGGCAACTTTTTGATGAAAAATCTTAAAATTTTGCCAAAAAGCTGTAGATTGATCTAAAATTCCATCGATAAAAGAAGCAGTGGCCTGCTCATATTTTTCATTTTTATTGGCCCAGTCCGA
The DNA here is from genome assembly GCA_050954285.1 of Janthinobacterium lividum. Classification (GTDB taxonomy): domain Bacteria; phylum Bacteroidota; class Bacteroidia; order Sphingobacteriales; family Sphingobacteriaceae; genus Mucilaginibacter_A. Next base: position 47,517 of record JBPBPL010000014.1, read on the forward strand.
ATTTCTTTTTCCTTCGCGCAACGCTTTCAGCATATATTCCTGCAAGCGGTTCTGGTAATCCATCTCGTCTTCATCCGGCATCGGGAAAGTGGCAACCAGCGTTTCATAAATAAAATATTCGTCGTTGGCATCTGGCTGATTATCGGTTTTCAGCGGCGCATTTAGCTGTTGCCAGTTTTTTACCACTTCAAACCAATCTTCAGCCACATCTGCCAGCACATTCAGCCGTGCCCGTGCACCTTCGCCGCGTTTGGTATCGTGCGTGGAAGTTGCGTTGATGGAAAGTGGCCATTTCTCCTGTTTTTCCTGCATTTGGGTATGAAAGCTTTCGGCAGAAAGTCCAAAAGCATCCGGTGCATCACCCACTTCGCTGTGGCCAATAAAGCGATTGTACGTGTACATCAGCGTGTCTTCCACACCTTTTGCCATCAGCGGACCGGTAAATTGCATTAGCCGCTGGTAAAATTTTAATGCCCGGATATTGTAATCGTTTTTGTTTTTGGGAGAAGGGTGAAGGAGCGTATTTTCCAGCACATCCAAAGCAAGTTCCAGTTCGGGCTGGTTTTTGCGGATACTCGTCAATACTTCTTTTACCTGCTTAAAATTGGTGTCATCCAACGGAAATTCGTTCCCGTAAAACCGATAAACCGGACATTGAATAAGCATCTCGCCAATAGCCTTTTTCAAATCTTCCGGCTTTACTTTTTTCAAAAACTTTTTATCCGCCAGATTCAGGTTCAGAAAATAATGATACAAATTATCCAGTTCGCCACGCATGTGCTCCTGCAAAATCAAATCCTTTTTGCTGCGGATTTGGCTGTAAACCTTTTGCTGATCGCCAACTAATGCTTGATAAAAATCATCGAATGCTTTCTTAGCGTTTTTATTGGTGAAAAGGTTATTTACCAAAGCCAGAAAATCATAACCAGAAGTTCCCTGAACGGGCCAATGCGGCAGTTTTTCTCCTTCTTCCAGTATTTTTTCAACTATAATATACGTTTCCTCGCCAACCAGATTCCGTAATTGCTGCAGATACAAAGCTGGATCGTATAAACCGTCCACATGGTCAATCCGCAAACCCTGGAACACGTCCTCATTAATTAATTCTTTGATTTTCTGGTGATAAATTTCAAAAACTTCCGGATGCTGGATGTTCAGACAAATCAGGCTATCCACCGTAAAAAAACGACGAAAATTGATCTGGCTGTCCGTTTCCTGGTAAGAACACAAACGGTAATGCTGCGCCTCGCAAAGCTCTAAAAGCAGTTGCGGATTCTGGTTAATTTTTTGAAGATTGCGTTCAATTAATGGCCGTAATCCTTTATTTTTCAGCATCGAGGCCAGCTGTAATTTGATCTCTTTCCAACGTAAGGCGTAAGATTTCGGCTCATCCACAAGCTCCAAATCTTCCAGCTGATTTAACAATTGCCGGATAGTTTCATCCAAATTTTTACCCGGTAAAAGAAGCACTGCGGCGTAGGAGCGGGGATTAATCGGGTAGCTGGTATCTGCATAATTCAATGCAAAACCATCTGTTTCAAAAGCTAATTTCAGTTCGTTTTTGCCAATTGTTTCTTCCAGCGAACTGCCCAAAAACGGCACCATTATGCGGCCGCTAAAAAAATCACCGGTAAAAGAAGCATCAAAAAAAGTGGCGTAATCCGAGCGTGCACCTTTTTCCAACACATCATACAGCCACGGATTTTTTGGGCTGAAAGCCAGGTGATTGGGCACCACATCCTGCAGCCAGCCAATTTTGGCATTCCGTAGTTTTTTGCTGATGCTTTTTAGCTGTTCTTCCGTACCAATTTCCGGGTTGATGCGGAGCGGATTCAGGCCATCATAACCGTGCGAGCTTCCCGAAACAGATTCAAAAATTGGCGAGGCATAAATGGTAGTTATGCCCAGTTTTTGTAAGTAGGGAATGACCTTTTCAAAATCATCAAAATTGAAATTTTTGTGAAATTGAACCCGGTAAGTAGAAACTGGATTGTACATGAATCAATTACTATAAATCGTGATGGATTGGGGTTGAAGAATAACCGGCGCAGCAGCATCAGCCCGTTGCGGAGCCGCCGCCGGCCCGTTCCATTCCGGATCGGCAGAAGCCAGAATTTTTATCCACTGGATATGATTATGGGGAAGTTGCACAGTTTGTTGCATGTTAGAAAAGTTCATTAAACAAAGCACCTGACTTCCTTCATGCCAGCGGTGCAACATGAGTGTTTGTGATTTTTCATCCGAAGAAACTTCCAGGTGCTGCCGGTTTAAATGATGCAGTGCGGGCAGTTTTTTGCGCAAAGCAATCAGCGTTTTATAATAGCGAAGCAGGGTAGCGTGCGGCTCTTTTTCAAGTAAACTCCAGTTTAATTTAGAGAGGTTAAACGTAGCTTCGTCCTGTGGATCGGGTGCTTGGCCTTTATCCTGAAATTCGGCAAATTCTTCCTTTCGACCTTTGCGTACTTTTTCAATAATTTCAGGATCAGTATGACTGATGAAATACAGAAACGGATTGGGTTCGCTGTATTCTTCGCCCATAAAAAGCATTGGCAAAAACGGCGAAACCAGCACAGCGCCCGCCATCAGCTTTTGCATTTCAAAGCTGAAAAGCCGGCTGCTGCGTTCGCCCAGCATTCTGTTTCCAACCTGATCATGATTTTGAGAGAATACCACAAACTGTTCGCCCGCATTTTGTGTTTTTGTGCCGAAAGTTTTTTTGCGGTGCGGAGAATATAAACCATCATAAACGTAAGCATCGCGGTAAGATTTTTCCAGGTGCCGGATACCTTCAAAATCTTCGTAATAACCGCTTTTTTCCTCACCAGCCGTTACGCGCAACGCATGATGAAACTCGTCAATCCATTGTCCGTCCATGCCAAAACCATCTTTTTCCAGCGGATTGATGAAGCGCGGATCATTCAAATCCAGCTCCGTAATTAAATAATGTTTACGGCTGGTTTCTGCGGAAAACTGGTTAACAGCTTGCCTGATTTCCTGCAAAATATGCTTCGGACTAAAATCTTTGATGGCATGTACGGCATCCATCCGCAACGCATCCACATGAAAATCCCGGAACCACATCAGCACATTTTCAATGTAAAACTGGCGCACGGCATCGCAGTATTCATCATCAAAATTAACGGCATCACCCCAGGGCGTCTGGTATTTTTGGGTAAAGTACTGGCCAAATTCGCTAAAATAATTTCCTTCCGGGCCGAAGTGATTGTAAACGACATCCAGCACCACGGCGATGCTGTTTTTATGGCATAAATTTATGAGGTGCTGCAAGGCTTTTGCGCCTCCGTAAGAATTTTGAACCGCAAACGGAAACACGCCGTCGTAACCCCAGTTCCGTTCTCCCGGAAACTGCGTAACCGGCATAATCTCTATCGCTGTAACGCCCAAATCTTTCAGGTAATTCAGCTTGCTTTCCAGCGAAGCAAAAGTGCCTTCGGACGTAAAAGTACCCGCATGTAATTCGTAAAAAATGTAATCTGCCAGCGGATGGTTTTCCCAGTCCTGATCTGTCCAATCAAACTGAAGATCAATTACTTGCGAAGGTCCGTGCACACTTTCCGGTTGCGATAAAGAAGCCGGATCGGGCAGTTCTTTGTCTCCGTTTAAAACAAATTTGTATAAATCGCCGGGTTTTAAAGCTTTGGTTTCCAGTTCCCAGTAGCCGTACAATGCTTCTTTTAACGGGTATTTTTTGTTGTTGCTGATTAATAATAATTCCACCGATTTTGCCAAAGGTGCCCATAGCTTTATTTCGGCTTTATCCACGTTAAAGTTGACACCGATTGTCCGTTTTTTCAGGTTGAGATCAGCCATGATTAATCTTTTTGATGTTTGAGAACGACGATGGAACGCCCGGCCACGTTAATATTTTCTGTAGCTTTAAACGTTGTTCCGTTTTCTGATATACAATCTTCGGTCGTATCCAAAACTTTAACCCAGGTATCACCGTATTTTTCGGGCGGAAGCATGTAATCCAGTGGTTCATGGTAAGCATTAAAAATCACGTAAAAGTTATCATCAACCACTTTTTTGCCTTCCAAATCAACAGCATTTATTTCATTGCCATTAAAGTAAACGGCAAGCGATTTTGCAAAATCATGCGACCAGTTTTCCTCAGACATTTCTTTGCCTTCCGGCAAAAACCAGGCAATATCATTCAGCCCGTCAACTTTAATAGAATGTCCTTTAAACCAACTACGCTTTGCAAAAACTGAATGTTTTTTTCTGAATGCAATCAGCTTTTGTGTAAATTTAAGCAGGCTGTTATCCGCATTTTCCCAGTTCAACCACGAAATTTCATTGTCCTGGCAGTAAGCATTGTTATTTCCGCTTTGTGTACGGCCAAACTCATCACCGGCAACCAGCATCGGTACGCCTTGCGATAAAAATAAAGTAGTCAGCATATTGCGTTTCTGCTGATCTCTTAATTTGTTGATTTCCGGATCATCAGTTGGCCCTTCTGTACCATAATTGAAAGAGCGGTTGTGGCTTTCTCCATCCTTATTATCTTCTCCGTTGGCTTCGTTGTGTTTTTCATTATAAGAAACCAAATCATGCAGAGTAAAACCATCATGCGCGGTGATGAAATTTACACTTGCGGTGGGTTTGCGCGAATTCTCTTTGTACAAATCCGGGCTGCCGGTCAGGCGTTCTGCAAACTCGCCCAGCATACTATCTGCTCCGCGCCAGTAGTCGCGCATGCAATCGCGGTATTTGCCGTTCCATTCGGCCCATTCGGCAGGGAAATTTCCTACTTGATAACCATTTTCGCCCACGTCCCAGGGTTCTGCAATTAATTTGACCTGGGAAATAATCGGATCCTGATAAATAATATCAAAAAAACCGCTCAACATATTCACATCATGCAGTTCGCGGGCCAGCGTAGCCGCCAGATCAAAACGGAAACCATCTACGTGCATTTCCAAAATCCAGTACCGCAAACTATCCATAATCAAACGGAGCACGTTAGGCAAATGGGCATTTAGCGTATTTCCGGTGCCGGTAAAATCCATATAAAAGCGGTTATCCTCCTCCTTCAAGCGGTAGTAACAAGGATTATCGATGCCTCGGAAAGAAAGTGTGGGGCCGAGTTCATTGCCTTCAGCAGTATGATTGTAAACCACGTCGATAATCACTTCCAAACCAGCCTTGTGCAAGGTTTTCACCATCTGCTTAAACTCGATCACCTGTTCACCGTGCACGCCACTGCTGGAATAACGTACATCCGGCGCAAAAAAACCGATGGTATTATAGCCCCAATAGTTGGAAAGGCCATTTTTAAGCAGGTGTTCATCGATGATAAAATGATGAACCGGCATCAGTTCTACCGTGGTAACACCCAGCTTTTTGAGATGCTTAATGGTAGCCGGATGAGAAAGCGCTGCATAAGTGCCCCGGATTTCTTCCGGAATTGTAGAACAAAGCTTTGTAAATCCTTTAATGTGGGTTTCATAAATAATGGTTTCGTGCAACGAAATATCGGGCCGAAAGTCTTCTTCCCAATCGAAATTTGGGTTGATGACTACACTTTTTGGAATATACGGGCCGCTATCCGTGGTACTGAAACTCATATCTTTTGCCTCATCATTCAAATTAAAACCAAAAACCGAATCGTGCCAGTTAACATGGCCGGCAATAGATTTTGCGTAAGGATCAATCAATAATTTATTTGGGTTGAAACGCAAACCGTTTTGTGGTTCGTACGGCCCGTGCACGCGGTAACCGTAAAATTGCCCGTGGGAAATATTGGGTAAATAAATATGCCAGATGTAATGCGTGCGTTCGGTAATTTTAATTTTGGTTTCCTGGTTATCATCAAACAGGCATAGTTCAACAGCGGTTGCATAATTAGCATATAGTGCAAAGTTTACGCCATTACCATCCCAGGTTGCCCCTAAAGGATAGGGTTTTCCGGGAAATTGTTTCAAGTTCATGCCCTATAAATAAAAATACCTTTTGTAATGTTTGCCCAAAAAAGCATTTGTTGAAACTGATTTAAGCCGGCATCCGTATTTGGTAAGGTAAAATTTATGTCGTTAAAAACAGTATTAACGCTTTCATAACCGGGTATTGATTAAGCAGATTAATTTAACTTTACGCAAATTTGTGCATTGTAAACAACGTTTTGATATTGCTGATCAAATGCTGTTTTTACCCTAATATTTTCAGCCCCCAGAATAAACTTCCATGATGTTTGATGAAGAAACGATTACCAATGCAGAACAGCTGCGCATACTTGAAAACGAAGCCAAGGAAATTCCGTTAGAAAAATGGGGCCCATATTTAAGCGAACGCCAGTGGGGCACCGTTCGTGAGGATTACAGCCAGAATGGTGATGCCTGGAACTATTTTCCGCATGATCATGCCCGTAGCCGCGTTTACCGCTGGGGAGAAGACGGTTTGGCCGGTATTTCTGATTATTACCAGCAGCTTTGCTTTTCGATAGCTTTGTGGAACGGGCAGGATAAAATCCTGAAAGAACGGCTTTACGGCTTAACCAATTACCAGGGCAACCACGGTGAGGATGTGAAGGAGCTGTATTATTATCTGGATAATGTGCCCACGCATTATTACATGAAATATCTGTACAAATATCCGCAGCAGGCTTTTCCTTATCAGGATATGAACCGGAAAAACGGACAACGGTCAAAATCAGAACCAGAATATGAACTGCTGGATACCGGTGTTTTTGATGATGATAAATACTTTGATGTAACGGTAGAATACGCCAAAAAGAATTCGGAAGATATTCATATCCGCATCGAAATAACCAATCGCGGAGACGAAGATGCGCCGGTTTGGCTGCTGCCAACGCTATGGTTTTATAATCGCTGGCAGTACGAACCATCCAAGCCAAAACCTATTATTGAGCACGAAGATGATGGTTCGGTCCGCGCCACGCATGTGCCTTTGGGCAGCTATCATTTGTATTATGATGAGCCGGATTATACTTTGTTCACCGAAAACGAAACCAACAAAGAACGCTTGTTTGGCACGCCAAATGATGTTCCGTTTGTAAAAGATGCTTTTCATGATGCCGTTATCAGCGGTACAGATTTGGAGAAATTGAAGAATCTAAATTCCGGCACCAAGTTTTCTCCGGTTTACGAGTTGCAGATCAAAGCCAAATCCTCTCAAACTATCAAGTTAAGATTATCAAAAGGAAGGGTAAAAAATCCGTTTGATGAAAAGTTCGATGCTGTTTTTATCGACCGAAAAAAAGAAGCAGATGATTTTTACCAAAATTTGGCCGGTAAAAACAGTACAGAAGACGAAAGGCGAATTCAGCGGCAGGCTTTTGCAGGTTTGCTGTGGAGCAAGCAATATTACCATTATGATACGCAACGCTGGTTGACAACCAGCGACGGTATTTCGCCGGTGGTGGAAAACCGGTTAAACGGCCGCAACAGCAGCTGGAAATATTTGAAAAATCAGGATGTGATTTCGATGCCGGATAAGTGGGAATATCCGTGGTATGCGGCCTGGGATTTAGCGTTTCATTGTGTGCCGATGGCCATGATCGACCCGAATTTTGCCAAAAACCAGCTGATTCTGATCATGCGGGAATGGTATATGAACCCAGAAGGACAAATTCCGGCTTATGAATGGAATTACAGCGATGTCAATCCGCCGGTGCAGGCCTGGGCAGCACTGGAAGTTTACCGAATCGAAAAAGAGAAAAAAGGACAAGGTGATGTGCGGTTTTTGAAACGTGTTTTTCAGAAACTCATCATCAATTTTACCTGGTGGACTAACCGCGTGGATGTGGAAGGCAAGAATATTTTTGCCGGTGGTTTTTTGGGTTTGGATAACATTGGCGTGTTCGATCGTAACAGTAAACTGCACGGCGATCTGGAGCTGGAACAAGTGGACGGCACCAGCTGGATGGGCATGTATGCGCTGAACATGATGGATATGGCTTTGGAAATTGCCATGCACGATGATGCTTTTGAGGATTCGGCGGTAAAGTTTTATGAGCATTTTGTGCTGATTGCCGATGCACTTAACGGTATGGGTTTGTGGAGCGAGGAAGACAAGTTTTTTTATGATACCCTGCGCCTGCAAAGCAACCATGCTTACCACCTCAAAGTGCGCTCTATTGTGGGGCTGACTTCCATTTTTGCCGTGTCTATTTTCAGTTACCATAACTTGGAAAAACTGCGTGATTTTCGGAAAAGGGCAACTTGGCTCAATCAGTCCCGCGAAAAAAACCAGCAGTTTTTGCCTATTACTGATAACAACAAAACAGGTAAAGTGCTGCTCTCTATCGTCGATAAAGAAAAGCTGACCAATTTGCTGACCCGGGTTTTTGATGAAGACGAGTTTTTGGCTGAAGGAGGTATCCGGGCACTATCCAAAGCTTATAAAGACCAACCGTATTCGGTTGATATTGAAGGCCGTACCTACACTATTCAGTATGATCCGGGTGAATCCACTTCGGATATGTTTGGAGGAAATTCCAACTGGCGCGGGCCAATCTGGATCCCGATTAATTATATGCTGATTAGGGCTTTACGCAAATACCACGATTTTTATGGAGATGAATTTCAGCTGGAGTTTCCAAAAGGTTCGGGCAAAACCATCAACCTGAAAGAAGCTGCGGATGAAATATCGCGCCGGCTGATCAAAATTTTTGCGCAGGATAAAACCGGAAAAAGGCCGGTGAATGGTAATGGCAGCGATGTGGCTTTTTATCAGAAACCGGAAAACGCACATCTGGTGTTATTTTACGAATATTTTCATGGCGATAACAGCCGCGGGGTAGGTGCAAGTCATCAAACGGGCTGGAGTTCGCTGGTGGCCAACCTGATTTCGGATATGGGCAAAGATGCCTGAATTTAGACCGATAAAAGAAGCATCCGCTTTCAGTTCTTCGGAAGTGAGAGCGGATTGTTTTACCGGTTTTGCTGATCAGAACCTGCGATGATGGCGCGTGTTTTAGGCAGACTTTCCGGATAGTTTTGCTGGATAAATGTAACCAGGTTTTCTCGTATAAAACAGCGCAGATCAAAAGCATTGGAAGAATCCGAAGCACTCATCAGCGCACGTAATTCTATCGTATGTTCTTTAGAATCAGTTACCTGCAAAGTATTTACGCGTTTATCCCAGTGCGGGCTGCTTTCCAGCAAACGTGTTAACTCAGCCCGGATAGGTTCTATTGGCAGCGTATAATCTACATAGATAAAAACAGTACCGAGAATATCCGCAGAAATCCTGGTCCAGTTTTGAAACGGTTTTTCGATAAAATAGGTAATCGGCAGGATCAGCCGGCGCTGATCCCAGATGCGGACAACCACGTACGTCAGCGTAATTTCCTCCACGCGGCCCCATTCGCCTTCCACCACCAGCACATCATCCATGCGGATGGGTTGGGTAAAAGCAATCTGGAAACCGGCAAACAAATTACCCAGTGATTTCTGCGCGGCAAAACCAACAATAATTCCACCGATGCCCACACTGGTGATGAGATAAGAACCGATGCGGCGCATGTTTTCAAAGCTGAGCAAGATGGCAGCAACGGTTAAAATGACGATCAGCGCGATGCCCATTTTCCGCAGAAACTGTAGCTGCGTGCGTATTTTGCGTTCTTTCAGGTTATCCGTTTTCTGGATATCAAAGGCATGATAAACGTAATCTTCAAACACAGAAATGGTACGGATAAGCAGCACAGACAGCGAAATAGTGAGCGCAATTTGCAGTATTTTGCTGATGACAGGCATAAACTTAGCATCAATTATCAGCCCGGAAAGCAGCAAATTGAGTACCAGCAGCGGAATAAACCAGGTGGCCGGCTTGCCCAGATGCGTGATGATGGATTTAAAAGTAGAATAATCAGAACGGCTTTGGTAAAAAACCATCAGCCGGATGATGATGAATTTGAGCAGCAGGCCGATTAAAACAGCAGCCAGCAGGATAATCAGGTTCCAGAGGTAAGGCGGCACACGGTTGGAAAGGTTTTGGAGATAATCAGTCATGCTGAAAAGTGTATTATCATAGAAGCCCATCATGAATTTATATGGATAAAAACAGCATGGCATCGTTTATTCAATCCTGCAAATTAAAAAAAATGTTGCTCTTAAGAAGGAAAGAATTGCCGATGCTTCTTTTATCGACCTAAAAAAAGCATCATTTTAAAAACTTATTGCTTTTTTGGTGGCTTATAAAGCCAAGAACTATACTTTATGACAGGTAAAACGATAATTGTTTCCAACAGGTTGCCGGTAAAAATACAGGAAAATAATGGTGAATACACTTCTTCAGCAAGTGAAGGCGGACTGGCAACCGGTTTAGGCGCCATTTACCAGGAAGGAGATAATGTTTGGATAGGATGGCCGGGCGCAGAAATTACGGAAGAGAAGCGGCCGGAAATTATAGCGCAGCTGGCAGCGTTGAGTTTACACCCCGTTTTTTTAAATCAGCAGGAAATCAGCGAATATTATGAAGGTTTTTCTAATGAAGTGCTTTGGCCGGTTTTTCATTATTATGCTTCCACTTACAGCAATTACAAGCAGTCCAACTGGGAGTTTTATCAGCAGGTAAACCAGAAATTTGCTGACGAGATTTTAAGCATTGCTCAGCCCGGCGATAAAATCTGGATACACGATTACCAGTTGCTGCTTTTACCGGCCTTAATTCGGGCCAAACTGCCGGATGTTTCCATCGGTTTTTTCCTGCATATTCCGTTCCCGTCGTTCCAGCTTTTTCATTTAATTCCGTGGCGAACAGAGCTTTTGGAAGGATTGCTGGGTGCAGGTCTGGTAGGTTTCCACACCTTTGACGATGTGCAGCATTTTACACAGGCTTGCGCGCGGCTGCTGCATGTAAATCTGTCGTCCAACATTATTTCTTTGCCGGATCGGTTGGTGGTGGCCGAAGCTTTTCCGATGGGAATTGATGAGCAGAAATACGCTTCTCTCGCACAAAGTGCAGCCGTGCAACAGGAAATCAGCCACTTTAAAGAAAATTTTAGGGGCATAAAAACAGTATTGTCGGTTGATCGGCTGGATTACAGCAAAGGCATTTTGCAGCGTTTGCAGGCCTTTGAAGAGTTGCTTCGAACCAAACCCGAATACCTGGAAAAAGTGGTTTTATACATGATTGTGGTGCCCTCGCGCGATACCGTTCCGCAGTATAAAAACCTGCGCAACGAGATTGATAAGCGCGTGGGCAACATCAATTCGTTGTTCCGGACAATGGAATGGAGTCCGGTGCAGTATTTTTATCGTTCTTTTCCAATCGAAACATTATCTGCTTTGTACGCAACTGCCGATGTGGCCTTGGTTACGCCGATGCGTGATGGCATGAATTTGGTGAGCAAGGAATATGTGGCCAGCAGAATCCAAAATAATGGCGTTTTGATTTTGAGTGAAATGGCTGGTTCTTCGCGCGAGCTGATTGATGCGCTGATTGTGAACCCAAACGACATCAACATGATGAAGGCCGCTATTGAACAAGCTTTGGAAATGCCTGCCGACGAACAGGAAAACCGCATGGTCAAGCTTCGGCAAAACGTATCTAAATTCAACGTAAAACATTGGGTTAAAATTTTTATGGACCGCCTGCGCGAAGTAAAAGAGATGCAGCAATCGTTGCACACGCGTTATGTGGGTGAGGTAACGCGCAAAGCCATCTATAAAATTTACGCCAAAACAAGCAAGCGCATTTTCTTTTTGGATTATGACGGCACGCTGGTTGGTTTTCATGCAGATCCGAAAAAAGCTTCTCCAGATGAAAAGCTGTATCAGATACTGCAAAATCTAACCGCTGATCCTTTAAATAAAGTGGTGATTATCAGCGGAAGAGATTATGAAACACTGGAAAAATGGTTTGGCCATTTGCGCATTACTTTGGTGGCCGATCATGGTGCTTGGCAAAAACTAAACGGTGATTGGGAGCGAATTCCGGCACTGGATGCCAGCTGGAAAAAGCAGATTCAGCCGGTTTTAGAAACTTTTGCTGATCGAACGCCGGGTTCTTTTATCGAAGAAAAAACTTACTCGCTGGCCTGGCATTACCGCAATGTAGGAACCGGTTTAGGTGATTTGCGCGCAGGCGAACTGATAAGTAACCTGCGTTTTGTAACAGCTGATAAAGGCCTGCAAATTTTGCCCGGCAACAAAGTAATCGAGGTAAAAAACATCGAAATTAATAAAGGTAAAAGTGTTACGGCCTTGCTGCACAGTCAGGATTACGATTTTGCGATGGCCATTGGCGATGACCATACCGACGAAGATACTTTTAAAGCCATGCCTGATAATTCTGCCACGATAAAAGTGGGCAACAACAGCTCCGCAGCCAAGTATTATTTAAATAATGTGCAGGAAGTACGCATTTTACTGGCAGGTTTTGCAGCGGAAGTGCCAGCCTGAATTTAGGTTGATAAAAGAAGCATTAGATAGAGCGATGCTTCTTTTATCGATGTTTTTTTAGTGTTAAATTCGGATCTTATTTACGGATGATCTGCAAAGTCTGGCTATCAGTTTTACCGCCAAAAAACTTATCCAGCACCGATTGAAAAACCGGATTGGCATTATCCAGCGCTGCAAACAAAGTCATGGAAGATTTCAGTTTCATATCATCCGGACTACCAAAAATACTGTTTGCATTGCTGGAAGCCAAGCCAAGTGCTGCATTGCAGATTTCTATCAAACGGCTGCCTAAAACCGCATGTTGCAAATACGCTTCCGCTTCGGATACATCTTTTATCGCATAAAATTTGGAGGTTTCGCTAAAACCCAAACCTTGTATCTGCGGGAAAATGTACCACATCCAATGGCTGCGTTTGCGGCCGTTTTTAATTTCAGTTAAGGCAGTTTGGTAAGAAGATTTTTGGGCGTCGAGGAAACGGTTCAGGTTGTTATCTTGTGGCATTTGATTTGAGATTTTTAATTTACAGTTGAATTTAGTTTTTATGATTGCTTGAATTATAAGAGTAAACTATAATAGTCAAATAATTTACAACGCCCTAAAATCCTCCCGAACTGGGCTGAATACATCCAGTAACTTGCAATCCGTTACAGCCGTGCCGCTATGTTCTACGTTTGGCGGGATGATGGCAAAAATACCAGGTTCTAAAATCCGGGCTTCGCCGTTCACAATCAGTTCAAATTTTCCTTCAAACACAAAAGCCAGTTGCTCATGGTGGTGATGGTGGGTGCCGATGGTGCTGCCTGCCTTCACCTCCAGAAAATTTAAAGTATTGGTGGCCGTGTGGATGAGTTTTGCCGAGTAGCCCGGTGCAATGGTTTTGGTTGGGATGTTGCTGAAACTTTGAAAAATATCTTCCATGTTACAATTGATTTATGTTGAATTAAGAGAACAATATGCAGATTTGTTCTTTAACAACAATACCAATTATATTACAAATGAATTTTTATATGGGTAAAAACAGCATCCTAAAATCTGGGTGGATACTGCTTATAGTGGGATTAGCCTGCAACAGTTTATCGGCACAAAATCAGAGCAGCATTGCTTTAAACCAACTGGGCTTTTTTCCAGATGCGCCAAAAATTGCTATCGTTTCCGGTAAAACAACAGGTGCATTTTCAGTGCAAACTGCAGCCGGAAAGGTTGTTTTTACCGGGAAACTGAAACCTTCGGAGCAGCCTGATTTTAGTGGCATAAAAACAGCATCGGCAGATTTCAGCGCTTTGCATCAGGCCGGAAATTTTGTGGTTGCGGTTGATGGTTTGGCAAATTCGTATCCAATCAGCATCCAGCCAAATATTTATGCGGATGCAGCAAAAGCCTCGATCAAAGCGTATTATTTTATGCGTGCCTCAACCGATTTACCCGAAAAATATGCTGGAAAATGGCATCGTGCGGAAGGTCATCCGGATTCGGCTGTGCTGATTCATCCTTCCGCAGCAAGCGAAAACCGGCCTGCGGGAACGAAAATTTCGGCTTCGCGAGGCTGGTATGATGCAGGCGATTATAATAAATATGTAGTAAACTCAGGCATTTCAACCGGTACGCTGCTTTCTTTATACGAGGATTTTCCGCAGCACATGGCTTCGGTACAAACCAATATTCCGGAAAGCGGCAACCATGTTCCGGATGTTTTGAACGAAGTTTTATGGAATCTGCGCTGGATGCTGGCCATGCAAGACCCGGCAGATGGCGGCGTTTACAACAAGCTCACCAACGCCAGTTTTGATGCGATGGAAATGCCAGACAAAGATAAAATGCCCAGATATGTGGTGCAAAAAGGTACGGCCGCCACACTGGATTTTGCTGCTGTAACGGCACAGGCCGCACGGATTTTCAGGGCTTTTCCGCAGCAGTTTCCTGGTTTGGCCGACTCCTGTTTATCGGCTTCAAAAAAAGCCTGGCAATGGGCGCAAAAAAATCCGGATATGATTTATGATCAGGATAGGATGAATCAAAATTTCAGTCCGAAAATTACTACCGGCGGTTATGGCGATGCTTCTTTTACCGATGAGTTTTTATGGGCGGCTTCCGAATTAACAATTACCACTGGCGATAATCAATATTATCAATCCGTAAATGCGCTGGCCGATCCGGCGATGCCGCTTCCAGGCTGGTCGCAGGTAAAATTGCTGGGTTTTTATTCCCTCGCCCAAAATCAAAACAAATTAACCGGCAAAGTAAAAGCAGATTTTCCTGAAATTAAAAGGCGTTTGATTGCTTTTGCAGATCAGTTGATACAAGGCGCAGATGCAACGGCTTACCATACCGTTTTTGGCAAAACCGCCAGAGAATATAACTGGGGCAGCAATTCATCGGCAGCCAACCAGGGAATTGCTTTGATTCAGGCTTACGTGCTTACCAAAAATCCGAAATATCTGGATGCGGCCTTAACAAATCTGGATTATTTATTGGGAAGAAATGCCACAGGTTACAGCTTTTTAACCGGTTATGGCAGCAAAACACCAATGCATCCGCATCACCGGCCTTCGGTTTCGGATGGTGTGGTTGATCCGGTTCCGGGAATGCTGGTTGGCGGCGCAAATCCCGGCATGCAGGATGGTGTAAAATACCCGTCGGCCATTCCGGATCGTGCTTATATTGATGATGACCGCGCTTATGCAGCGAACGAAATTGCGATCAACTGGAATGCTCCTTTTACCTACCTAATTAATGCGGTTGAGGCTTTACAAATGAAATTTTAATAAATGTAATCGTAAAGTTTTTGATACAGTTTTGTTTATAACGGATAAGTATCAAAACAGCCCATCATTTGAAAAAATTGTATTATAACCGGATAAACAAGGTTGGATAGGTTTGTATCAGAACCAATTTTACCTACCAACCTAATGGAAATTCTTAATTATTACTTTTCTAAAAGTAAAGTATTTACTTATACCAATGTATTTTGCGCATTACTGCTGGTCTGCTGTTCTAAAAAATCAGCAGACCCAACTCCCGCAACCACCGCTGCAACAACTACTACTACCACCACAACTACCACCACACCAGCTGTGCTAACTTTGGCTGGCAATGGCGTTAATTTACAACCATCTTATTACAACGGCGGCAATGCAGATTTAGGTTTTCCGCTGATGAAGCAGCAAACTAACATTAAAACTGTTCGGATCGAAATTGAGCCAACGCAAGTAACCAATGCAATTAGGTGGATAAAAGAAGCATCGGATAATGGCTATACCATTATTTGCACATACCATAAAGCAACGGTTTTAGGTTCAGATCAGCTTTCAGATTTACTGGATGGCGCCAACTGGTGGAAAACCAATTATGCTGCTTTAAGTGCTTCCGGCAAATTTTATATCAACTTAATGAACGAGTGGGGAAACCATAACCTTTCCGCCACAAATTATGCTACTGATTACAATCAGGCCATTACAATTGTCCGCACCGTTTATAGTGGAACCATAATTATTGATATTCCGGGTTATGGCCAGGAAGCTTACGTCGCCACCAATGCTGTTTTAGGTGTAGGCACTGGCGGTATCAAAATTACAGATACTAATATTGCTTTATCCACTCATATTTATCCGGGAAATTATGTTGGCCAGCATGTAAATAGTACGGGTGCAACGTTTGCTTCCGGTGGAAATATGGTTACTGCTGATCTGGATTACATGGCGACTTCCGGCAGAACCTGTTTGGTTGGAGAATTTGGAAATGGAACAAACGGTACAGTTGATTGGAGCGGATTGGTAGATTATGCCAAATCAAAATCCTGGACAGTAATGGCCTGGAGCTGGGCAGGCGATGGTGGCGATGGCATTCATCTGGCAATGAATATGCTTTCGCAAAATTTCCAGCCTTATACTGCCGGCACAAATTATCCTTATACACTTTCTTCCTACTTCAGTATTGTTTATAGTAAATTATAGTGGTAAAAAAAGTATCGTTTATGAAACACGTTTATTTTATTATCGCCCTACTAATTGCTTTTAATGCTGATGCACAACGCTTTATTCCGGTAAATTCGAATGCTTCACCCGAAGTAAAAAAGGTGCTTAATTATTTATATGATATCAGTGGTAAAAGTATTTTATCCGGTCAGCATAATTATAACCAGAGCATGAATGTTTTTTCGGATAGTGTTAAAGCGATTACCGGAAAATATCCTGCATTGTGGGGAACTGATTTTATCTGGAACGGAACAAAAGATAACGGGCAAGCTATTGTAGATGAAGCCATTAAAAAAAATAAAGCAGGTTACCTAATCACTTTGATGTGGCATGAAGGCCGGCCAACAGACAATCCACCTTATGGTTGGAAAGAAAGCATTCAGGGAAAACTCACCGATGCCCAATGGAAAGAGTTAACCACGCCAAACACCGTGCTTAATAAAAGGTGGTTGATTCAGGTAGATCAAATTGCTTCCTACTTAAAGCAGTTGCAGGATGCACACGTGCCAGTTTTATGGCGGCCATACCATGAAATGAACGGCGTTTGGTTTTGGTGGGGAAACAGACCGGGCGAAGATGGTATAACCAAGTTATGGAAAATGATGTATAACCGTTTTGTTAATTTTCATCATTTAAATAATTTGTTGTGGGTTTGGGGAGCTAATGGTCCGCGGGATATTCCTCAGGACGAAGCTTATGCTTATAAGGATTTTTATCCGGGAGTAAGTTATGTAGATATTCTGGGAACAGATATTTACCATTTTGATTATGAACAGAAGGATTATAACGAATTAGTAGATTTATCCAAAGGAAAAATAATTGCTTTAACAGAAGTCGGCGAACTGCCTAAACTTGAAATTTTGCAGGCACAACCCAAATGGGCTTGGTTTATGGTTTGGACAAGCTGGTTGTGGACAGATAACACAAAAGATAGGGTAAAAGAAGTGTATTCAAGGACGCAAACTATTAATCATTAAAAACCCTATTTAATAGAACTGGAAATACTACTTTATTAATCAAATTATAATTGAGTTATGATTTTATCAAAATTGTTAAAATTTTGTTAAAATAATTTTAAAAAATAAAGCCTTTTATTTATAAAGTATAGTTAAAAACAGCTATAAAATAGCAAGTTTCAAGCAAATTATAGCATGAAATTGATAAAAAAATACTACATCCTGTTATAACAGATTATTACTTTTGATAAAGTAATAATACCAATTACCTAATATAAACTTAATAAAATTATGCGTAAAATTCTACAAGCAGTAGTGCTTTTTGCAATTATTGTGTTCAGTACTTCTAGCCTTTTTGCCCAAGGCAGAACGGTAACAGGTACTGTTTATGATGACAAAGGGGTAAGTCTTCCAGGGGCTTCTGTAACTGTAAAAAGCACAAAAATTAGTGCTGGAACAGATGTAAACGGAAAGTATACAATTGCGGTTCCGGCTGGTTCCACAACGTTGGTATTTTCTTTTATCGGAAGTACCAGCCAAGAAATTGTTATTGGCAACAGGACAACCGTAAATGTAACTTTAAAATCTACCTCTACGGCATTAAATGAAGTTGTAGTAATTGGTTATGGTACACAAAGAAGGGAAGACATAAACGGAGCTATTTCATCAGTTAAAGCTTCGGATATTGCAAACATTCCGCAGGTTAGTGTTGACCAATTGTTGCAAGGTAAAGCTGCCGGCGTTACTATTTCTCAAAACTCCGGAGGCCCGGGAAGTGCAACTTCGGTTCGTATACGTGGTATAACGTCTTTAAGCGGATCTAATGAGCCTTTGTACGTTATTGACGGTGTAGCGATTTCCGGTGATGCACAAAATAGAACTACAAGCGGTCGTGCTCCTGGTATTTCGCCTAACAATGGTGAAACTGGAACCAGCCCGTTAGCATTTTTAAATCCGTCTGATATTGAATCAATTGATGTATTAAAAGATGCATCTGCAGCAGCTATTTATGGTAGTCGTGCGTCAAATGGTGTAATCATCATTACCACTAAACATGGTCGGAACGGTACAGCAAGAGTAAGTTATGATGGCTATTATGGTGTGCAGGATCAAGGTCGGACATTACCAATGATGAATTTGCAACAGTATGCAAGCTTGCAAAACGCCATTGCTGATGCTACTGGTCAAACCAGAAGAGGTGAATTTGTAAACCCAAGTTTATTAGGCTCCGGAACCAATTGGCAAAAAGCTATTTTTAAAACTGCACCAATGCAAAGTCATCAAATTTCTGTTTCCGGTGGTAAAGATGGATTGGATTATTACGTATCCGGTAGTTATTTAAACCAGGATGGTACTGTTTTAGGTAATAATTATGATCGCTATACTTTCCGTTCTAATATCAATTCTCAAATAAAACCATGGTTAAAAGTCGGAACAAGTTTAACTGGTAGCCGGAGTTTTCAAAATACTTCATTAAGTAATAATACAGGTATTATTTATACAGCTTTGCTTAGTGCGCCAGATCAGGCAGTGTATAATGCAGACGGATCTTTTGCAGGTGCACAGCCAGGACAGATCGGTGCTCAAATTAACCCAGTTGCCCAAGCATTGTCTATTACTAATAATTTAGCTCAGGATAACTTCAACGGGAGTCTCTATGGAGATATCAGTTTTATCAAGGATTTAGTTTTGCATTCAGAATTTGATACTTATTTAGGATATTCTGCTGCTAAATATTTCCAGCCTACGTACAATTATGATGCTTTGCATATCAACCCTACAGCAACTTTGTCAGAATACTATGGTAATTCTACTTTTTGGAGCTGGAAAGAGTATTTAACTTATACACATACATTTGCTAAAAAGCATTATTTGCAATTGCAAGCTGGCCACGAGTTGATTAATTCTGTTTATCATAGTAACAGTGCAGGTATTTCCAATTTCTTATCTAATAGTTTACAATCATTGAATTTAGGTACAGCTTCAACTGCAACGGTTGGTGAGTATATTGGTAATAATGATATTATAGAATCTGAATTTGGACGTGCTATTTATACTTTTAGTAACAAATACAGTTTAACAGCAACGATGCGGGCGGATAGGTCATCAAAATTTGCACAGGGGCATCAAACCGGATATTTCCCCTCTGCTGCCGTATCTTGGAGATTATCTGAGGAGCCATTTTTAGCCAGCATAAAAAAAGTTGCTGATAATCTAAAAATTAGATTAGGTTATGGCCAAATTGGTAACCAACAGGTTCAAAGTTATTTGTATGGTTCTGCTTTAAACTCCGTAGCGACTGGTATTGGAACAGGCTTTACTGTTGACAAAGTTGCTAACCCAAATCTTACCTGGGAAACAGCTATACAAACAAATCTTGGTTTAGACTTTACCTTATTTAACAGAATTGACGGTTCTGTGGATATTTATGACAAAAGCTCAAAAAATTTCCTTTTTCAAAATCCATTACCTGCTTTTTTGTTAGGTCAAAGTGCTGAATATTCAGGTACTGGTGTTATTAGTCCTCCTTATGTAAATGGCGGTAAGGTATCTAACAGAGGTATCGATTTTAACATTACCAGTAGAAATTTTATTGGAAAAAACTTTAAATGGACTACTTCTGTAATTTTTAGCCGTTATAATAATAAGGTAGAATCATTATATAATGGTATTCCTTATCTGCAAACAAACGTTACAACAAGCTTCCTTAACCTTCCGGTTACAAGAACGCAAGTTGGAGGTCCAATTGGAGAATTTTATGGTTACAAAGTTTTAGGTATATTTAAAACGGATGCACAATTAAGAAATGCGCCAGTTCAATTTGGTCGTCCTAAAACATCTGCTGCCGGTGGTACTTGGTTAGGAGATATTCAATATGAGGATATCAATCACGATGGTAAAATTGATATCAATGACCAAACATCTTTAGGCAATCCAAATCCTAAATTCACATATGGTATTACCAATACTTTTAACTTTAAAAGTTTTGATTTGTCCATCTTTCTAAATGGTTCTTACGGTGCCAAAATCTTCAATGTATTAAATTATCAAGTTGCTGGATTAACAACTTTGTATCAAAATCAGTTAGCTTCTGTTGCAAATTTCTGGACACCAAGTAATCCAACTTCAGATATTCCAAGAGTTTCTGCGGGTGATAATCCAAATTTGTTGAACTCCAATCGTTTTATCGAAAGTGGCTCTTTTTTAAGAATACAAAATACTTCTATAGGGTATAATGTTCCAACAGCTATCAGCAGACGTGTAAAACTTAATCGTTTAAGGGTTTATGCATCTTGCCAGAATGTTTATGTGTTTACACCATATAAAGGTCTTGATCCCGAAATAGGTTCTGTTAACCAGAATGTATTTTTATCAAATGTTGATTTGGGCAGATACCCAAGTCCACGTACTTTAACTTTTGGTATCAACGCAGAATTTTAATTTTTTACACTTCGAAAAAATGAAAAAATATCAAAAATATATAGTAACGGTAGCAGCTATAACCAGCATGGTAGCTACCAGTTGCAAGAAAGCATACTTTGACCGGGCACCGCTCAGTCAGATAACTTTAGATAATTTTTATCAAACTACCGATCAAGTTAATGCAAGTACAAACGCTTTGTATTCTGCCCCTTGGTTTGGCTATTGTGGTAAAGCAGGTTGGTCGATAGCTGATTTAAGTAGTGGTAATGCGCGTACTTACTCCAGCGATATCATCAATTTTCAAGATTTTACAGTGACCGGTGCAAATTTTGAAATAGCAGCAGCTTGGAACTCTTTATATATTGAAGTATCACAAGCAAATGCTATTATAAACAATTTACCACTAAAAGTTCCTGCATCAGTAGATAAAGCAGTTGTAAATAATGCATTAGGTGAAGCGCGTTTGTGGCGTGCTATGGCTTACTTCCATTTGGTAAGAGTATTTGGGGCAGTACCAATTATAGAAAATACATTGGACTATACTACTAATTATCAATCTGTACCCAGAAACCCAATTACAGATGTTTATAAATTTATTGTTAACGATTTGAAATTTGCAGAAATCAACTGCTACAAAAAAATTAGAACAGGAACAGGTTCTGCAAACGCACACGTTTCAAGTGGTTCTGCATCAGCATTTTTAGCCAAGGTTTATCTATACATGCAAGATTATACAAATGCACGAGCAGAGGCAGAAAAAGTTATTGCCAGCGGAGAGTTTAAATTGTATGGTGGTGAAATTGCAGGTAAAACATTCGCAGATTTATTTTTAACTGCTAATAACAACAACGAAGAATCTATTATTCAATTGCAATGGGCAACAACCGGTACTTATGGTTTAGGGAATCCGTTTCAGGCTGCAGTAGCTTATAGTGGTGTTATTACTGGTACAGGTGACGGTTACGGACAAGCCGGACCTACTTTTGATTTGCAGGATGAGTATGATCCAGCTGATGCCAGAAGAAAGCCAACCTACATGCTGCCAGGCGATCATTATGCTGAAATTACTCAGGCTGCGGGTGGTTATACACTTCCTGCTGATGCTAATAGTCAAGGAACACATGCTCAGGTGAAAAAATATGTAGTAGGTACACCAGCAGATAATGGCGGTGTTGGTGGCAGACAAGCATCTGCAAACAATACTTATATGCTACGTTATGCTGATATTTATTTAATTGAAGCCGAAGCGGTGATGGCCGGTGCAACTACTAGTTCAGACCCTATAGCATTAAATGCACTTAATACGATACGTAAAAGAGCAGGTTTAGGAGCTCTAAGCGTAATAACCAGATGGTACACAGTTGCAAATCCGAACTATTCTAAATATGGCCCAACCCCTAACGCTAATGTCCCTAAAAGTTTAATTAAGGATGATATTTTAGATGAGCGAAGAAGAGAGTTTGCTTTTGAAGATGATTTCTTTTTTGACTTAATGCGTTTAGATGGTTACAATGTAACAGCTCATCCAAAAGCACTTCAATATATGGCTCAGCAGGATAGGGGTACTTCCGATAACAGCACCCCTCCGGTTCGTTATGGTAATCAATATTTAAGAGCTACTGATGCTAATTTAACATTCCCAATCCCAGCTACAGAAATTGCGGCTGACCCTATGTTAGCAAAACCACCAGTACCATATGTTTTTAAATAATATTAAATAATTTTAAAAAATGAAAATAAATTTAAATATTTATTACGGGATATTGTCGGTGTTGATGGTATTCAATATAGTTTCCTGCAAAAAAACTGATCAGGGTGGCACAGGAGCACCAACAGTAACAAGGGTTCGCTTATTAAGTAAAACAGATACAATAAAAAATGTTGTTCACCGGATTACTTTAGACTC
This sequence comes from Janthinobacterium lividum, assembly GCA_050954285.1. Taxonomy (GTDB): domain Bacteria; phylum Bacteroidota; class Bacteroidia; order Sphingobacteriales; family Sphingobacteriaceae; genus Mucilaginibacter_A. Next base: position 70,160 of record JBPBPL010000014.1, read on the forward strand.
AAGTAGCATTTATAATGATACAAGAGTTGTCGCTTTTGATTCAACTGTAACATCGGGTCGTTTAGGAACACAGTATGGAATTATTGGAACAAACTTGCTTACCACTAGCTCAGTGTCTTTCAATGGTGTTTCGGTATATTTCAATCCGGCTTTGCTTACAGACAACAGCATTATTGTTACTATTCCGTCAAGCACATCTACTGCTGCTCAGGTTCCTTTCGGTCCAAGTCAAATCAATAAACTTACTATTGTTACTGCACATGGTACTGTTAGTTATACTTTTCCAATACAACAGCCTGCTCCTGTTATTACCAACTTTACGCCTTTATCTGGAAATGCTGGTGATATTGTTACCATAACGGGAAGTGTATTTAATTCAGTTTCAGCAGTTAGGTTTGATACTACCCCCGCTGTAATAGTGGGTACACCAACAACAACTTCAATACAAGTACAAGTACCTGCCGGAGTCGCATCAGCATATATTTATGTAATAACACCCGGTGGTACTACCAAATCACCTACAGCCTTTGGTTTCAAATACACCGTTTACGATGATGCTTTGGCAACAGGGTGGGGTGGACAAGGAAGCGGAGGATATTCAGGCTATAACAGTACCCTTAATTTCGCAAGTACTTCACAGCCAAAAAGGGGTACTAATGCCATATCAGTAATTTATACTAATGCTTACGGTGCTTTGCAATTGGGTTATGGTGGTGCAACCACTATTGATGTGAAAAAATTAGGTTTAACCAGTATTAAATTTTCTATATATGGCGGTGCAGGCATACCATCCGGCCAGAAAGTTCAGTTAGTTGTTAATGGAAGCTACGGAAGTGCTTATGCAATTACCTTAACAGCTGGTAGCTATACTGATTTTACAATTCCTTTAAGTTCAGTAGGTAATCCAACAACGATAACAGAAATTGTTCTTCAAGGTCTTGGTGTTGCTTCACCAAGTACGATTTATGTTGATGATATAGGGTTTATATAATTTTTATCATTTTATAAGTCATCTTTCTTTAATTTATAAGGAAAGGTGGCTTTTTTATTTGCTTAGATACTTCTTTTATTAGTAATTTTTGATGTTGCTAATACTACATCAAACTTCATAACAAATTTATATGAAAAAAATCCTCCTTGTTTCAATATTAGCTTTTACTACACCTAAAATTTTTGCTCAAACAAAACTTACACCTACCATTATCGATCAAAAGGTAAAAGCACTTGTTTCTCAAATGACTCTGGAAGAAAAAATAGGCCAGATGACCCAAATTTCTATCGAAGTTTTATTGAAAACTGAAAACGGTAATGTAATTGAACCGCACCAAATTGACATGGATAAGCTGGCAATTTGTATAAAAAAATACAAAGTCGGTTCAATGCTAAATGTTGGAGGCAATGCTCAAACAAAAGAAAACTGGCATGCATTGATTGAAGCTGTACAAAAAATGGCTTTACAGGAACGGTTAAAAATTCCGGTTTTGTATGGAATCGATGCTATTCGTGGCAATAATTATACTTTAAGTACTGTTTTATTTCCGCAGGAAATTGCTCAGGCAGCTTCTTTTAACCCCGAAATTTCACGTAAAGCTTCACAAATTTCCGCTTACGAAACTAGAGCTTCTTTTATCCCATGGACTTTTAGTCCGGTGCTGGATTTAGGCCGGCAGCCGATGTGGCCGCGTATCTGGGAAACTTTTGGCGAAGACCCCTACTTAGGTACACAAATGGGGTTAGCCACCATTGATGGTTTCCAGGGAAAAGAGCTGATCGAAGATAAATATCACGTAGCTGCCTGCTTGAAACATTATATGGGTTACAGTAACCCGTTAAGCGGACACGATCGTACGCCGGCTTGGATCCCGGAACGCGAAATGCGCGAATACTTTTTGCCGCAGTTTGCAGCTGCTGTAAAAGCAGGTGCAAAAACAGTAATGGTAAACAGTTCAGAAATTAATGGTGTTCCAGTTCATGCCAGTCATCATATTTTAACGGATATTTTAAAAGGCGAGCTTGGTTTTAAAGGTTTTACGGTAAGCGACTGGCAGGATATTCAGTATTTATATCTCCGTCACCACGTAGCAAAAGACGATAAAGATGCCATAGCCATTGCTATCAATGCTGGTATTGATATGAGTATGGTACCAACCGATTATACTTTTACAGAAGATTTATTGCAGGATGTGAAAGAAGGCAAAGTATCGATGGCACGTATTAACGACGCAGTTAGCCGGATTTTGAAAGTGAAGTATGAAGTTGACCTTTTCAATAATCCGGTTGGCAACGCTGCTGATTATCCGGATGTGAATAGTGAAGCACATAATAAAGTTAATTATGATGCCGCTGCCGAGTGCATCACGCTGTTAAAAAACACCAATAATTTACTGCCAATTTCCGCAGGAAAAAAACTATTGGTAACCGGCCCGACTGCTAACACTATGCGTTCTTTAGATGGTGGCTGGAGCCGCAACTGGCAAGGCGATAACAGCAACGAAACTGAAAAAGACAAGAACACGATTTTAGAAGCCATCCAAAATGTATTTGGCAAAAACAAGGTTGATTACAGTGAAGGTGTTTCTTTCGATAAACAAATCAACATAGAAGAAACGGTTGATAAAGCCACGCGTGCTGATGTGATCGTACTTTGTTTAGGGGAGAATTCTTATACTGAAACGCCTGGAAATATTGGCGATTTAACTATTTCTGCACCACAAATTGCTTTGGCAACTGCTTTGGCAAAAACAGGTAAACCAATTGTTTTGGTTTTGGCTGAAGGTCGGCCGCGCATTATTTCTGCTATTGAGCCAGGCGTAACATCCGTTTTACATACTTATTTATTGGGAAACGAAGGTGGAAATGTAGTTGCAGATGCAATGATTGGCAAAATTAATCCAAGTGGCCGCTTACCTTACACTTACCCGCGTTCTACCAATAGCTTAATTAATTATTACCGAAAATACACTGAAAATAAAGAAGCAAGCGAAGTGGCAGGATACGATCCGCAGTGGGAGTTTGGTACCGGTTTAAGCTACACCACTTTCAAATACAGCAACCTGAAAATCAGCAGCAGCAAACTTCCTGAAACCGGAAACATCAGCGTTTCAGTTGATGTAACCAACACCGGGAAAGTAGCTGGAAAAGAATCAGTGTTGATGTATGTGAGCGATTTAGTGGCTTCCATTACCCCGGAAGTTAAACGTTTGCGCGGGTTTGAAAAAATTGATTTGCAGCCCAATCAAACTAAAACCGTTACTTTCCAGATCAGCAAAGAGAAATTATCTTTTATCAATTATGATCTGAAACGCGTAACCGAACCGGGCGAATTTAAAGTAGCCATCGGCGATTTAGGAGTTAATTTTCAATACTAATTTATCTGCATTCGACATGAAAAGCGTTTACAGTAATGCTTCTTTTATCAGTGTTTTTTTGGAAATGAAAATTTGCTCATGAAAAAAATATTTTTGTTTTCATTATTAATATTGATGGTTTTCAAACTGCGGGCTGACATCCGTTTGCCTGCGCTGGTGGGCAGCCATATGGTTTTGCAACGCAATCAGCCGGTCCGCATTTGGGGCTATGCAGATGCAGATGAAAGCGTAACAATCATTTTCAACCACAAAACCTTTAAAACTAAAGCTGGAGCTGATGGCAAATGGAAAGCGCAAATCCCAAAAATGAAAGCCGGCGGACCGTACCAAATGATTTTGCACGGTAAAAACAGCATCACGCTGGAAGATATTTTGCTGGGCGATGTATGGGTTTGTTCCGGACAATCCAACATGGAATTTGCGCTTAACGATGCGATCAACGCTGAAACTGAAGTTAAAAATGCTGATTATCCGCAGATCAGGTTGTTTTCGGTAGAGAAAAAAGTACACCTCCAACTACAAGACGATACCAAAGGAAACTGGTTGGCTTGCACACCGCAAACTGCCCAGTATTTTAGTGCGGTAGGTTATTTTTTTGGTCGTGATTTAAGCCAGAAACTGCATGTTCCGATTGGATTAATCAGTGCAAGTTGGGGCGGCACGGTTGCCGAAACCTGGATTAGTGCAGAAGGTTTATCGGGAGAAGCCACTTTTGGTGAGAAAGCTAAGCAAACTCCTGCTTTTGATACTTTATCTTTCAATCAAAATCATCGGCCGCAAGCTGCCGCCTGGATTAACCGGTTTGAAAATTCAGATGCTGGTTTGAAAGATGGAAAATATTTGTGGGCTGCCAGTGATTTTGATACCAAAGATTTTAAGCCGGTTGAAATGCCAAAAATATGGGGTTTTACCGGGATTGATGCCTTCTGGCAGATGAACGGGATTGTCTATTTCCGAAAAGAGGTAGAGCTTTCAGCTGCGGATCTGGCCGGAAACCTGACATTGAGTTTAGGCATTATCCAAAACAGCGACCACGTTTTTGTAAACGGTACGGAAGTTGGTTTTACACCTGATATCTGGAAGTTTCGGGCTTATCAAATTCCGGCATCAGTATTTAAGGCAGGTAAAAACAGTATCACCGTGCGCATTAGCAATTATGGTGGTGATGCCGGTTTTCGGGCAAAACCTGCTGAATTTTTTCTAAAAACTGCTTCTCGTCAGGTTTCCTTGGTTGGTACCTGGAACTATAAAATCGGTTATCGACTAACCACATTTGATCGCCCGGAAAAGGAATTCGGACCAAATACTGCGCCATCGGTTTTGTACAATTCCATGATCAACCCCATCATCAATTCGTCTATCAAAGGTGTAATTTGGTATCAGGGCGAATCAAACACGGGCAGAGGGTTTCAATACCGAGACCTTTTTAAACGTTTAATTACCGATTGGCGCAACAAATTTGATGAAGGAGATTTTCCATTTCTATACGTGCAACTGGCCGGATTGAACAAAAAACTGAAGCAACCACAACTGAATTCTTCTTGGGCCGAACTGCGGGAAGCACAGGATATGGCTTTGAGTTTAAAAAATACGGCTATGGTTACGGCGATGGATTTGGGAGATTCGGCAAATATTCACCCAAAAAATAAACAGGAAGTAGGGCGGCGTCTGGCTTTGGCTGCCGAAGAAAAAGTTTATAATTTGCCCGTAATTGGAAACGGGCCTCATTTTGAATCAGCGCAAAAACAGGATACTTCTTTTATCGTACATTTTTCGGAAGTGGGAACTGGTTTGAAAATTAATGATCGTTTTACGTTGGCTGGTTTTCAAATAGCTGGTGCCGATCATGTTTTTCACTGGGCAAAAGCAGAAGTCATCAATAAAAATTCTATAAAAGTATCGTCAAAAGAAGTACCGAATCCGGAAGCAGTGCGTTACGCCTGGGAAGATAATCCGGGCGATGCGAACCTAATTAATAGTGAAAATTTGCCTGCGTTCCCGTTCCGTACAGATCAATGGAAATAGCAGCATTACATCAACCTAAAATTATGAAAAAATTAAAATTAGTATTGGCCGCACTGGCGTTGTCGGTAACAGCATACAGTCAGGGAAATAACTATACGCAGGATTATACCAAATATAAAGGTTTGGCCTTAACGCCGCCGATGGGCTGGAACAGCTGGAACAAATTTGCCTGTAATGTAGATGAAAATTTGATTAAGCAAACGGCTGATGCCATGGTTTCTTCGGGGATGAAAGCTGCTGGTTATGAATATATTAACATTGATGACTGCTGGCACGGCGATCGTGATAGTTTGGGTTTTATCCACCCGGATCCAAAACGTTTTCCTTCGGGAATGAAGGCTTTAGCAGATTATATTCATTCTAAAGGTTTAAAAATGGGTATTTATTCTGACGCCGGTTCGCAAACCTGCGGTGGCCGGCCGGGAAGCCGTGGTTATGAATTTCAGGATGCCATGACTTATGCTAAATGGGGTGTTGATTATTTGAAATATGACTGGTGTAATACAGAAGGGTTACATGGCGAAGGTGCCTACAAAACAATTGCCGCTGCCTTAAAAAGAGCTGGCCGGCCAATGGTTTTAAGCATTTGCGAATGGGGAACCGACAAACCTTGGATTTGGGGACCAGGCGTTGGCGAACTTTGGCGCACAACCGGCGATATTTACAACTGCTTTGACTGTATTAAAGATAATGGAAGCTGGCATGCCAATGGTGTGATGAAAATTTTGGATATGCAGAAAGGTTTACGTCAATACGCTGGCCCAGGTCATTGGAACGATCCGGATATGCTGGAAGTGGGCAATGGAATGTTGGTGAACGAAGACCGCGCGCATTTTGCCATGTGGTGTATGATTGCTGCTCCGCTGATTGCCGGAAATGATATCCGCAACATGTCTGCTGCAACCAAAAGTATTTTGGCTAATAAAGAAGTAATTGCCGTAAACCAGGATGTGATGGGCGTGCAGGGCTATCAATATTCGGTGAAAGACAGTTTGGAAACTTGGCTGAAGCCTTTGCAAAACGGCGATTGGGCGATTTGTTTTTTAAACCGTGGATCAAAAGTGCAGCATGTTGATTTTGATTGGAAAAAGGAAGTGATCACCGACACACTTTCCAAAGCGGTGCTGAATGCTCAAAATCAGACTTATTCTTTAAGAAATCTGGAAACGATGAAAGACGCCGGGACAACCAAATCACCTTTAAAATCCGAAGTTCCTGTCCATGATGTGCTGATGCTTCGTTTACACCGTAAAAATTAATTTGTGCTTATGAACCTGATTAAACGAGGTGCTGTTGTTTTGTGGATGTTGTTTTTAAACCAAAATTTATGGGCTAAAAGCAGTACCGACCCAAAGTTTTTTGCTGCGGATAATGCTAAAATTCAATATACAGGCCGGGTGGATTTCTCGAACCCAAAACTGCCAAAATACTGGTCGCCGGGCGTATATGTTCAGGCAAAATTTAAAGGCACTATTTGTAAGGTTATTTTGCACGATGAAGTTTTGTACGGCAATAATCATAACTACATTGAGGTAGCGGTGGATAACCAAAAGCCATATCGATTACAGTTAAAAGGCAAAACGGATACGATCAATATTTCCAAAAATCTGGATGCCGGTGCACATGTTTTAACCATTTGCAAAGATACCGAAAGTGGCATCGGTTACTTGCAATTCGGTGGTTTGATTTGTGATGAACTGCTGCCACTTCCCGCAAAACCAAAACACAAAATTGAATACATCGGCGATTCAATTACTTGCGGAACCGGCAGTGATTTATCGGTAGTTGATTGCGATAAAGGCCAGTGGTACGATCAGCATAATGCTTACATGAGTTATGGTCCGGCTTCGGCCAGGTTGCTTAATGCGCAATGGCAGCTCACGGCGGTTTCAGGTATCGGCCTGATACACAGTTGCTGCGATATGAAAATTGAGATGCCGCAGGTTCTGGATAAGGTTGATTTGCGCCAGGATTCTATCAAATGGAATTTTAGCAAATACCAGCCGGATGTGGTTACGATTTGTTTGGGGCAGAACGATGGTGTGCAGGATTCAGTAAAATTTACAAACGCTTATGTTGGTTTTATTAAAAATATCCGTAGCCATTATCCGGCCGCTTCGATTGTTTGTTTAACCAGCCCAATGGGCGATTTTACGCTGACTAAAGCACTGAAAAATTATCTTACCGGCATCGTAAAAGCTGTAAATAAAACTGGCGATGAAAACGTGTCTAGCTACTTCTTTTCCAAGCGATTTATGCATGGTTGCGGCACACATCCAGATTTAGCCGAGCATCAGGTAATGGCGATGGAAGTTGCTAATTACATCAAAAAGTTAAAAAAATGGTAAGCACCTAACTGATATGGATGCTTCTTTTATCGTGCAAAATTAGCGTTTACAAAAATGCTTTAATAAATGTTAAAACACTATTACTAAGCTTACGTAAGTGCATTTAGTTTTGAGAGGAATCTTGAACTATTCAAATCCTATGTTATTTAAAAAAAACAGCCCTAAAAACAGTATCGTCTTTTTGTGTATTTGGATAATGGGATTTTCTGTTTCGGCACAAAGTTTTGTCACAACAAAAGGTGATCAATTTATTATTTCGGGCAAACCTTACTATTATATTGGTACTAACTACTGGTACGGCGGTTTATTGGAAGCGGTAAAAGGTGAAAAAGGCCGGGCAAGGTTGAAGCAGGAGCTGGATTTTTTAAAAGAGAAAGGCGTTACAAATTTACGGGTTTTGGCTGGGTCGGAAGGTTTGGGTGAAGAAAACGGTGTTCAAAGAGTTAATCCGCCCTTGCAGCCACAGCAAGGTATTTTTAAACCGGAAATTTTGGAAAGCCTGGATTTTTTGCTGAACGAAATGCACACACGCAACATGCGCGCGGTGCTTTTTTTAAGTAATAACTGGGAGTGGAGCGGAGGTTTTCTGCAATACTTGAACTGGAACGGAAAGCTGGCTGATTCTACCATGCGTAAAAAAATGAACTGGAATGAACAGCGCAATGAAACCAGTAAATTTTACACTTGTGAAAGCTGTATGCAGGATTACGAAAAGCAGGCAAAGCTGATCATCACGCACGTAAACAAGTATAATAATCTAAAATATTCAAATGATCCAACAATTATGAGTTGGGAATTAGCGAATGAACCCCGGCCAATGAAAGCTGATGCGGTTAACGCTTATAAAAAATGGATTTTATCTGCTTCAACTTTAATCAAAACTCTGGATAAAAACCATTTAGTTACCATCGGTACCGAAGGAACGCAGGGAACGGAAGGTTCTGCAGAACTTTTTTCAGCCATTCATTCTTTTAAAACGATCGATTATCTAACTATTCACATCTGGCCAAAAAACTGGGGCTGGTTTAAAGATACCAGTATTGTGGCTGATTTGCCAACGGTGATTTCCAAATCGGTAGAATATATCAAGCAGCACGAAGCTATCGCCAAAACCATTAATAAACCACTGGTTTTAGAAGAATTTGGCTTGCCGAGAGATAAACAATCTTTCGATCCAAATGCCAATACCATTTCCAGAAATCAATATTACAATGCTGTTTTTGCCGAATGGAAACGCAGTAAAAACCAAAACGGACCGATTGCCGGTTGTAATTTCTGGGCTTTTGGCGGTACGGCGAGACCAATATCTGGACAAGTTTTCTGGAAAGAAGGCGATGATTTTATGGGCGATCCGCCACAGGAAGAACAGGGCTTGAATGCTGTTTTTACCACTGATAAATCTACCTGGAACATCATTCAAAAATATTCCGAAAATTAATTTAAAGCCGATAAAAAATAGATGAAATTAAGATTACTGGATGTTTCGATCCTGATTGCCTACCTCGTACTCATGCTGATGATTGGCTGGTACATGCGTAAAAAAGCAAGTCAGGATAAAGAAAGCTACCTGATGGGTGGTAAAAAACTGCCCTGGTACATGCTCGGTTTAAGTGATGCTTCCGATATGTTTGATATCAGCGGAACAATGTGGATGGTGGCCTTATGCTTCGTTTATGGGCTAAAATCTATCTGGATCCCGTGGCTGTGGCCGGTTTTTAATCAGGTTTTTAACATGATGTTTCTGGCCAAGTGGCTGCGCCGTTCCAACGCGGATACCGGTGCAGAGTGGCTTGCCACGCGCTTCGGTACTATTGGCAAAAATGTAAAAGCATCGCATAATGTAACGGTTGCTTTTGCGCTGATCGGTTGTCTGGGTTTTCTGGCTTACGGCTTTATTGGGCTGGGGAAGTTTATCGAAATTTTTGTTCCCTGGAATTTGGTAGAAGCATACGTGCCGTTTCATGTGGCTCCAGAATATGTGGCGCATTTTTACGGTATCATTTTCACGCTTTTCGCCATGTTTTATTCTATTTTGGGTGGAATGCACAGTATCGTTTTGGGCGATGTGATCAAATACGTGATCATGACGGTGGGCTGTATTGCTATTGCGGTTATCGCGATGATGAATTTACACAGTCATGGCGGCAAGTTATTGCATGTTCCGGCAGGTTGGAATAATCCGTTTTTTGGCTGGCATTTAAACATGAACTGGTCGAGCATTGTACCTGCCGCCAATCAAAAAATTAAAGACGATGGTTATGGTTTATTCGGCATTTTCTTTATGATGATGCTGTTCAAAGGCATTTTTGCAAGCTGGGCCGGCCCGGCACCAAATTATGATATGCAAAAAATGCTTTCCACGCAATCACCAAAAGATGCTTCAAAGATGACAGGTTTTGTATCGATCATGTTGCTACCCATTCGTTATTCAATGGTAATTGGGCTGACGGTTTTAGCCTTGCTTTATTACAACCAATTAGATTTAGCTGCGCCAGGCGGCGGAACCGATTTTGAACGGATTTTGCCCGGCGCCATCAACCAGTTTTTACCCGTCGGCATTTTAGGGATTGTTTTAACTGGCTTGCTTGGTGCTTTTATGGGTACTTTTTCCGGAACGTTAAATGCAGCGCAAGCTTATGTGGTAAACGATATCTACCTGAAATACATTAACCCGAATGCGCCCACAAAAACCATTATTTCCATGAATTATCTGGTTGGGGTTGTGGTGGTGGTTTTAGGTGTCACGCTTGGGTTTTTTGCCAAAGATGTCAACAGTATTTTACAATGGATTGTAGGCGGATTGTATGGCGGTTACATTGCAGCTAACGTGCTGAAATGGTATTGGTGGCGCTTTAATGCCAACGGTTTTTTCTGGGGAATGGCCAGCGGTATTGCTTCGGCACTTTTTCTGCCTTATGTTAAAATCTGGTTCCCGTCGATCTTCTTCAATCTGGATTTGTACAACTGGCCAATGCTTTTTGTAATCTCTATTATTGGCTGTATTGCAGGTACTTACGCTGCACCGCCAACAGATACTGAAGTGCTCAAAAAATTCTATAGAACAGTACGCCCTTGGGGTTTTTGGAAACCAATACACGAGTTGGTTGTGGCTGATGATGCTTCTTTTATCGGTAATAAAAGGTTCAAACTGGATATGTTTAACGTGGTTTTGGGTGTGATTGCACAACTCTGTTTCACCATATTGCCAATGTATTTTATCTTGTGGATGAAACTGCCGCTGATGATTACCATCGCTTTAATTGCAGTAATTATGCTGATCTTGAAAAAAACCTGGTGGGATAAATTAGAAAACTAAATTTTATTATAAAAACATTAAATGCTAACAATGACAACAGATTTCGAGGCAAGATTAACTGCTGTAAAAAATAATTATGAGCAGTTGATTGCTCGTCAGAACGAAAAAGCCGAAGCCGGAAACGGTATTTTTGATCGCTATCAATATCCGGTTTTAACGGCTGCGCATGCGCCATATTTTTGGAAGTACGATCTTAACCCGGAAACCAATCCATTTTTAATGGAGCGGATTGGTATTAACGCAGCTTTCAATGCCGGTGCCATTAAATTTGAAGGAAAATATGTATTGGCCGTTCGTGTAGAAGGGGCAGACCGGAAATCATTTTTTGCCATTGCCGAAAGTCCAAACGGCACAGATAATTTTCGTTTCTGGGAATATCCGGTCACCATGCCACAAGGTACAAACCCGGTTGATACCAACTTGTACGATATGCGTTTGGTGCAGCACGAAGACGGCTGGATTTACGGTTTGTTTTGTACTGAACGCCGCGATCCATCAGCTACACCTGGCGATCAATCTTCTGCCGTGGCGCAATGCGGTATTGTTCGTACGCATGATTTAAAAATTTGGGAACGTTTGCCTGATTTAAAAACGCCATCACCACAACAAAGAAATGTGGTTTTGCACCCGGAGTTTGTGGATGGGAAATATGCTTTTTATACCCGTCCGCAGGATAGTTTTATCGAAGCCGGGAGCGGTGGCGGAATTGGTTTCGGAGTTTCAGAATCCATGAATCCGGCTATAGTTGCAGAGGAAATTGTGGTTGATAAAAAGATGTACCACACGGTTTATGAAGCCAAAAACGGCTTAGGTCCGGCTCCGATTAAAACTGAAAAAGGCTGGTTGCATTTAGCGCATGGCGTGCGAAACACGGCGGCTGGTTTGCGATACGTTTTGTATATGTTCATGACAGATTTAAACGATCTAACCAAAGTTACCCACAAACCAAACGGTTATTTTATTGCGCCGGAAGGCGAGGAGCGCATTGGTGATGTATCTAACGTGGTTTTTAGCAACGGATGGATTGCAGATGAAGATGGTAAAGTTTTTATCTATTATGCTTCTTCGGATACGCGGATGCACGTAGCAACCAGTACGATCGATCAGCTGGTAGATTATGTGATCAAGACACCGGAAGATAAATTTACTTCCGCAGAAACCGTAAAATCTATCAGCCACCAAGTGCAGCAAAATCAACAGTTTTTATAGGATAAAAACAGCAATGCTTCTTTTATCGGCATAAAATTGAGCCTGGAATATACGTTCCGGGCTTTTTTATTTTTATTGAGCAGACAGATTTCGCTGCTCAGCAATATCTTTGGCGGATATGACAGCTACTAAAAGTGTTTTCCGGTGGATTTTGATAAATGCTATTTTGCTTGTTTTTGCATTGCCTGTACAAGCGCAAAGCACGCTGATTTTGCAGGGACAAGTTTTGGATGCAACCTCCAAACCAATACCCAATGCAACAATTGGCATTTTAAATTCAGCGGTTGCCAGAAGCAGCGATGCAACAGGCAGGTTTCAACTTTTGGTTAATTTTTCCGGAGAATGTATTTTACAGATCAGTGCTGTTGGTTTTGCTTCTCAAATGCAAAAAATCAAACTGAATCAATCTTCAAAAAACTTAAAAATAGTTTTGGTTGATGAAAAAAGGCAGCTAAACGAAGTAGTGATTACTGCACAAAAACAAGCAGAAAAAGAGCAGAACGTTCCGTTAAGTATTACCACAATTTCTGCAAAAGCCATTGAAGATTTGCGGTTGCAAAACAGCAAAGATTTAACGGCAGTTGTGCCAAATTTATATTCGTCAAATCCGGGTGATAACCGCAACGTTACTTCTATCCGTGGTATCTCTACCACGTCTTACGATCCGGCGGTGAGCACTTATATCGATGGCGTTTCACAGTTTGGTTTAGATACTTATATTGCTCAATTACTTGATGTTGAGCGGATTGAAGTTCTGCGCGGGCCGCAGGGAACCTTATACGGAAGGAATGCGATGGGCGGCGTAATTAACATCATCACCAAAGAACCAGGCAACCAAACCAGTGGGTTTGGCGGGATTGAATTTGGAAATTATGGCGAGCAACGTTATAGTTTTGGCTTGCGGACACCATTGATTAAAGACAAATTGTTTTTTGGGGTTTCCGGTTTGTATTCGCATTTGGATGGGTATTATGAAAACCTTTTTAATCAAACCAAATTTGACAGACAGCACACTTTTGAAGGCAATTATTTTCTGAAATACATAGCTGGAAAAAATTGGCAAATCACACTAAATGCAAAGCATAATGAAAACCGGAACAACGGCACTTTTCCATTAGCTTTAAGTCCTGAAGCAGCTTTGGCTGATCCTTATAAATTAAACCAGAATGCTGTTACCCGCATGATTGATAATTTATTTAACGCTTCATTATCTGTAAACTACTCCGGGGAAAATTTCAATTTTTCTTCTCAAAGCGCTTATCAATCCAACCGCCGCTATTATGAGCAGCCTATTGATGGCGATTTTTCTCCTGCTGATGCTGTTTCGATTATTAATAATTATGGTGGCAATTGGAACAAAGTGCAGGTTTTAACGCAGGAGTTTCGCTTTACTTCTCCAGCAAAAATCGATTCGAAGTTTAAATGGGCAAGCGGAATTTATGCCTATTATCAAGACAATCCAGTGCGGCAAGGCACACATTTTGGCAATGATGCCGCATTAGTAGGTTCGCCAATTAGTGATTTTACCAGCATCAATACCAATTACGGAAAAAATTTTGGTATCGCTTTTTACGGGCAAGGAACGTATTCGCTAACCCAAAAATTAGACCTGACCATAGGCTTGCGCTATGATTACGAGCATGAAAAGCAAAGTATTAAAGGCGAATTTCAACCGGATGGGCAAGCTGCAATCGTAACCCAGGCAGATACAGCTGCTACAGCGGCATTTCATGCGTTCTCGCCAAAAGCAGGGTTAAATTATCACGTTAGCGAAACAAATATATTATATGGAACTTACAGCCGAGGTTTCAGAACGGGCGGCATCAGTCAGCTTTCTTCCGACCCATCCCAGCCACCTTTGTTAGTTTATCAGCCCGAATACAGCAATAATTTTGAAATCGGTTCTAAAAATACATTTTTTGATAACCGTTTGCGGATAAATTTAGCTGCATTTTACACTTTGGTAAACCACGCGCAGGTACCCACTTTGATTTTGCCAGATGCTATTACCATCACAAAAAATGTGGGTAAATTATATAGTAAAGGTTTAGAAGTTGAGATTGCCGCCAAGCCTTTTGATGGTTTAGAAATTAGCAACAGCACTGGTTTAACCCATGCCCGATACACGGATTTGATTTTGCCGATTAACGGAGAAGCAGTTAACAGTAACCAGAACCGACCAGTTTTTTCGCCGAATGCTACTTCGATGACAGCTGTTCAATACAACCGGCCAATCAGCCATGATCAAAAACTACAATTAATTTTGAGGGGAGAATGGCTATACATTGGCGACCAGTTTTTTGATCTGGCAAACACCATTGAGCAAAAACCATATCATCTTTTTAATGGAACAATTGGGGTTTCATTTAAAAAGACGAATATCAGTTTCTGGGAGCGAAACATCAGCGGAAAAAAGTACATTGATTATGCATATGATTTTGGTGCGGCGCATTTGGGCAATCCCCGAACTTTTGGCGTTTCTTTAAAACAGCAGTTTTAAAACGATGCTTCTTTTATCGACCCAAATTCATTAAATAAAAATACGGTTGCCAGAATAATTTTCCCGAAATTCTCGTGGTGTACATGCTTTCTTTTTTTTGAAAATTCGGTTAAAATGGGAAATATTGTTGAACCCGCATTTGTATGCAATTTCTGCAATGGTTTGCGTGGTATCAATCAGCATACGCGAAGCATGGCCCAGCCGGATTTCGTTTAAACTATCAATAAAAGTAATGCCGGTTCGTTTTTTAATAAACCGACTGAAAGAAGCCTCAGGCATATTGGCAATTTTTGATACTTCTGCCAGGCTGATTTCCCGGTTAAAATTGGCGTTCATAAATTCAAATGCCTTCTCAATCCTGCGGCTGTTGTAATGTGATTTTTCGTTGTTAAAAGTAGCATCAGATAGGGTTTGCATGTTCCTGGAAGTAGAAAGATCGTGCAAAATCGAAAAGAGTTCGAGTACAGAATCAAAGCCACTTTTTTGAGTTAGCCCAATAATACGTGGTTTTAACCGTTGAATGGTACTTTTAGAGAACAAAATACCACGCTGCGAACGCTCAAACATATTTCTGACAAAACTTAACTGATTCTTTTTCAGGAATTTATCATCAAAAAGATCTTTATGAAACTGGATAGTTACTTCTGTAATTTCCTCGCTCGTACATTGATGAGTGAACCAGGCATGATATTGGTTTGGCCCAATAAAAACCAGTTCCAGATCATCAATCAAATCAATATGATCGCCCACAATCCGTTTGGCACCTTTTGCGTTTAAAATCAGGTTTAATTCATATTCTTCATGGTAATGAAGCGGAAAATCAAACTTTTTCTTCACTCTCGAAAACAGTGTAAAGCAATCGTTTTGCGTAAGTGGAGTTATTTCTCTGATAACATTTGTATGCATTAATACTAATGTATAAAATTTACACTGTTAAAAATTATTTATAAAGTTGTTAAAATAGTATTAATCATGTACGAGAAAATATTTTTTTAGTTTTTTAAAATAATATTATGTTTAAAGGATGTTAAAAAAATGCTATAAGACTTATAAGATATGATATATTTTTATCTGTAATTGTCTTAATAATCATTTAAAAAGTATATCTTAATACAATATGAATTTACTTAAGCAAACCGTAATCAGTAGTATATTATTTTTAGATCTGACTGCTGCTACCGAAATAATATCTGCTCAAAATACTTCACTTAGCGATAAGGCAGGTACAAAAGAAACGCAGATTTTGTATAGCAATATGCAGAAATTGGCACAAACCAATGTCATTTTCGGTCATCAGGATGATTTGGCTTATGGCATGGGCTGGGCTTATGAAAAAGGACGATCGGACATTAAAAGTGTTACCGGTGCCTATCCGGGTTTGTATGGCTGGGAGCTGGGGCATTTAGAGTTAGATAGTGCCAAAAACTTGGATGGTGTACCTTTTAAAAACATAATTTCCTACGTAAAAACAGTATATAATAATGGTGGAATTAATGAGTTTAGCTGGCATTTTGATGATCCGGTAACCGGAAAAACGGCATGGAGCACGCCTACCACTACTGTAAAACAGCTAATCCCGGGCGGCGATCATCATATGGCTTATGTACAATACTTAGATAAATTCGCTGTATTTGTAAATCAGTTGAAAGGATCAAAAGGAGAGATGATCCCTATAATCTTTCGTCCGCTGCACGAGCATACTGGTGGTTGGTTTTGGTGGGGAAATAAGGAATGCACCCCTGAAGAATATACTACACTTTGGCGTTTTACGATTGATTACCTCCGCAAAAACAAAAAATTGCACAACCTGATTATCGGTTATTCCGCTGCTGATTATGCAACGGAGCAGGATTACCTGGAGCGTTATCCCGGAGATAATTATGTGGATATTATCGGTTTTGATGCATACATGGCTAAAGATGCGGATTACTTTAAAAAGGATTTAAATAATCGCTATCAAATTTTAGAAAAAGTAGCTGTAGAACATCACAAACTTCCGGCGTTAACGGAAACAGGATACCAGCTGATCCCTGATCCTAACTGGTGGACACAAGTGCTGCTTCCGGCTTTAAAACAGTACAAAACTGCTTATGTGCTAACCTGGAGAAACTGGAAAGAAGACCATTATTTTGCGCCGTATCCGGGCCAGGCAAGTGCTGAAGATTTTAAAAAGTTTTATGCTGATCCGAAAATGATTTTTCAAAATAAACTGAAGCCATCCATCTACACTAAAAAAATATAATGCTTACACCTGATATTACTGACTTTGAAAGCGAGTTGGAAAGTATTTTAAACTACTGGATAACACACACACCAGATAGAAGGTATGGTGGTTTTTTCGGTAAAATTGATCATAATAATCAAGTTTATACACAAGCTCCAAAAGGTTCTGTGCTAAATGCACGTATACTGTGGAGTTTTTCTGCGGCTTATAATCATAACCCGAAACCGGAATACTTAGAACTTGCCAAACGCAGTTTTGATTATATCCGTAATTATTTTATTGATGAAATTTATGGTGGTGTTTTTTGGACGGTAGATTATCTGGGCCTACCCCTGGATACAAAAAAACAGATTTATGCGCTGTCTTTTACCATTTACGGCCTTACAGAATATTATCGGGCTTGTGAAGATGTACTGGCATTATCACTGGCAAAAAAACTTTTTGCTGATATAGAAAAGTACAGTTACGATCAGCATCAGGGCGGCTATCTGGAAGCTTTTTCCCGCAACTGGAAAGAACTGCCGGATTTGCGTTTGAGCGATAAAGACTTTAACGAAAAAAAAACCATGAACACGCATTTGCATGTTCTGGAAGCTTACACCAACCTGTACCGCATTTGGAAAGATGAAGTGTTAGAAAAGCAAATCCATGGTTTAATCAGTGATTTTCTAAAACATATAATCGACTCAAAAACGAATCGTTTGATTTTGTTTCTGGATGAAAACTGGCAGCCAAAATCCAGTATTATTTCTTATGGACATGATATTGAAGGTTCTTGGTTATTGCTCGAAGCAGCAGAGGCTTTAGGCAATGAAGCCATAATTTCATCGGTAAAAGAAGTATCCATAGCGATGGCACGTGCAGTTGCCAACGGATTGGATGCAGACGGATCCATGTATTATGAATATGAACCAGATCATGATCACTTAATTAAACAACGGCATTGGTGGGTACAAGCAGAAGCTATGGTCGGCTTTTTGAATGCCTGGCAGCTCACCGGTGAACAGTTGTTTTATGATCAGTTTGCACAGGTTTGGACCTTTATTCAACAACGCATCATCAGTACCGATAAAGGTGAATGGATTTGGGGCTTGAACGAAGATTACATGATGATGCCGGATGAAGATAAAGCCGGATTATGGAAATGCCCCTATCATAATTCACGAGCTATGCTGGAAGCAATTCATCGTCTAAAAAAAGGAGTTTTAACTCACTAAATTATTTAGTAAATTAGCTGTATTGAATACTAATATGGCTGATGCTAACCAAAGATTTATTGCTCATTTTGATCTGGATTCGTTCTTCGTGAGTGTAGAACGTTTGAAAGACAGTTCATTAATTGGCAAACCCGTGATCGTGGGCGGTTCCGGCGATCGCGGCGTGGTAGCAGCATGCAGCTATGAAACCCGCGCTTTTGGTGTACACAGTGCCATGCCAATCAGGCAGGCACGCAAGCTTTGTCCGGAAGCCATTGGTGTTCGCGGCGATTTTGAAAGTTACAGTCATTATTCTCGTTTAGTTACTTCGGTATTGCGCGATCGCGTTCCAGTTTTGGAGAAAGCCAGTATCGATGAGTTTTATGTTGACCTCACTGGCATGGATCGCTTTTTCGGATGCAGTCAGTTTACCAGAGAACTCAAACAAGCTATCATTAAAGAAACCGGTTTGCCAATTTCCTACGCGCTGGCATCCAACAAACTGATCTCCAAAATTGCGACCAACGAAATTAAGCCCGATGGCCAGATCGAAGTAAAACATGGGGGTGAAAAGCTGTTTTTATCGACCTTAAAAATAGACCGGATGCCCGGAATCGGCGAAAAAACGGCGGCAACACTCAGGCAAATGGGCATTTTTACATTAAAGGAACTAAGTGAATCTAACCCTGCTTTAATGGAATTGCGCTTTGGAAAAGGAGGTTTTGATTTGATCCGAAGAGCAAACGGTATTGATGATTCGCCGGTGGTGCCTTATTCGGAGCGGAAAAGTATCAGCACAGAAAATACGTTTGAAAGCGATACGCTCAATGTTGATTTTTTGCAAAGTGAGCTGGTGCGGATGACAGAGAAAATTGCATTTCTGCTTCGGCAACAACAAAAACTGAGCGGCTGCGTGGCAGTCAAAATCCGTTATGCTGATTTTTCTACCGAAACCAAACAAGCTGTAATCGGCTATACCGCAGCTGATCATATTATTTTAGCTGCTGTAAAAGAACTTTTCAAAAAATCTTATCATCCAAATCTTCAAGTGCGATTGATTGGTGTAAAGCTAAGTCATTTGATAAAAGGCGAATATCAGTTGGATATGTTCTCTGAAAAAGCAGAAAATACCAAATTGTATGCAGCTTTAGATCAAATCCGTAATCGTTTTGGCGACAAATCTGTGCTTCGGGCAAGCGGCTTGCACAAGCCTTAACCTTTAATACAAATGCTTCTTTTACCAGGTAAAATTTGTTTAGGTAAAAGAGAAATAGTTTAAACCTACCCAAAAAACATTCGTAGAAAGCAATATTATCTGAACCATCAGGTAAAAATTAACTATGAATCCGGATCAATATTGTACAGTTTTAAACGTACTCAACATCATTAATACCAATATTCTGGGTTTAACTTTTTGGGGAGCTTCTGTAGAATTTATTGCAAGCGACAGCAGTATTTCTGCCGGAGTGGTGTATTTTTTGTACAAAGATGAAGCATTGGGCCTGGAGATTGGAAACCGGTTTTTAAGATAGCTTTAAATAACAAATCCTTTTTAATCATGGATTAAAAAGGATTTGTTTAGCGTGCACTCGATAGGAATCGAACCTATATCATGAGAACCGGAATCTCACATTCTATCCATTGAACTACGAGTGCTGTTTTTATGCCGATAAAAACAGCATTAGGCTGCAAATATATTATTTTCCTTTGGAAGGCGGCAACCGCTTAAACATTAAAACGGAAGTGCATGATATCGCCATCCTGCACAATATAAGTTTTACCTTCCACACTCAGTTTTCCAGCTTCCTTACAGGCCGCTTCCGATCCTAATTTCACAAAATCATCATATTTAATTACCTCGGCACGAATAAAACCTTTCTCAAAATCGGTATGGATTACGCCAGCTGCCTGCGGTGCGGTAAAACCAGCTGTAATCGTCCAGGCCCGAACTTCCTGCACACCAGCCGTAAAATAAGTGGCCAGTTTAAGCAAGCTATAAGCCGCTTTTATCAATTGACTAACGCCGGAATTGGTCAAACCCAGATCTTCCAGAAACATTTGGCGCTCTTCATAGCTTTCCAGCTGCGCAATTTCAGATTCTATTTGTGCCGAAATAATTAAAACCTGCGCATTTTCATCGGCAACCGATGCTTTCACTTTTTCAACATACGCGTTTCCCGTATTTACAGCGGCTTCATCCACATTGCAAACATACATGACCGGTTTCAGCGTTAGCAAAAACAAATCTTCCACATGCTCCTGATCTTCCAAAGAAACAGTTGCTGTACGCGCAGATTTTCCGGCAAGCAAATGCTGTTTGTAGGTAGTTAAAACTTCAAAAGCTTTTTTAGCGTCTTTATCACCGGTTTTAGCAGCACGTTCTACTTTTTGAAGCTTCTTTTCGATGGATTCCAGATCTTTCAACTGTAATTCAGTATCGATAATTTCTTTGTCGCGGATCGGATCCACAGAACCATCCACATGGATCACGTTGTCATCATCAAAACATCTTAAAACATGGATAATGGCATTGGTAGCACGGATATTCCCTAAAAACTGGTTGCCCAAACCTTCGCCCTTGCTGGCACCTTTTACCAGCCCGGCAATATCCACAATTTCAATTACGTTAGGCACAACACGTTGAGGATTAACCAGTTCTGCGAGTTTTGTTATTCGCTCGTCCGGTACAGTAATCACGCCCACATTCGGCTCAATTGTGCAAAAAGGAAAGTTGGCCGCTTGTGCTTTTGCGTTGGATAAGCAGTTGAATAATGTTGATTTTCCTACGTTCGGCAACCCAACAATTCCGCATTGTAATCCCATATTTTATTGATTTTTATCGTATAAAAACAGTATCAGTTCACTAAATTTTTACGGATACTATTACTGTAAAATTTGCGGCAAAGATAGCAGGATTTAAGCTTTTTAATTCAAAAAATTAAACGATTTTTGCGGAAGTTTCCGGTAGGTGTCATCAAAAAAAATATTGTTAAATGGAGGAAAACATAGCGGAAATTGAACAACTGCTGGAAAACGGCAAAGAAGGAGCTTTGAAAGAATATTTAGACGATTTAAATATTTCGAATGTGGAGCAGCTGATTGATGAGCTGCCGGAACATGCGGCTACTTTTATCGAAACTTTATCGATTAACCGGGCCGTAAATGTTTTCCGTATTCTGGATTTTCCTACGCAGGAACGGATCATCAAAAAACTTTCCGGACCAAAAGTAACCGAACTTATTACCGAATTGCCGCCGGATGATCGGACTTCTTTGTTTGGAGAACTGCACGGCGATACCGTAAAAAAGCTGATCAACGAACTGCCGCCTGCCGAGCGAAAAGAAGCTTTGGCTTTGCTTGGTTATGAGGAATATAGTATCGGCCGGTTGATGACACCCGATTACATTGCCGTAAAAGCGCATTGGAACGTGAACCGAGTGCTGGCGCATATTCGGCGTTATGGTAAAAACTCAGAAACGATTGATGTAATTTATGTAATTGATAATCAAGGAGTTTTGCTGGATGATATCCGTATCCGGGATATTTTGCTGGTTGATCCAGAAACGCCGATCAGCGATTTGATGGATGACCGGTTGATTTCACTGCACGTACACGATCCGCAAGAAGAAGCGATTAACGTTTTCCGGATGAACAACCGCGTGGCTTTACCAGTGACCGATCAGGAAAATATTTTGCTGGGCATTGTTACCGTTGATGATATTTTATGGATCGCCAATGAAGAATATACCGAAAATATTCAAAAAATTGGTGGTACGGAAGCTTTGGACGAGCCTTACCTGGATATGCCATTATTGAAACTGGTGCGAAAACGTGCCAGTTGGCTTGTGGTGTTATTTTTAAGCGAAATGCTTACTGCTACCGCTATGGCACATTACGAAAATCTGCTCAAGACAACAATCATGCTCGCTTTATTTGTACCACTGATTATGTCAAGTGGAGGAAATAGCGGTTCGCAGGCATCAACCTTAATTATACAGGCAATGGCTTTAGGTGAAGTTACTGTAGCAAATTGGTGGAAAGTAATGCGACGGGAAATATTATCCGGATTAATGCTTGGCCTGATTTTAGGAGTTTTGGGGTTTTTCCGTATTTATGCTTGGACATTTTTTACTGATATTTATGGTGCACAGTGGATGTTAATTGCCTTTACCGTCGGCTGTGCCTTAATTGGTGTAGTTTTATGGGGATCCTTAGCTGGATCCATGCTTCCTTTACTGCTTAAAAAACTGGGTGCCGATCCGGCTTCTTCTTCCGCACCATTTGTGGCCACACTAGTAGATGTAACTGGTTTAGTAATTTATTTTTCTATTGCCGGTTGGATTATGCACGACAAACTTTTATAGGGTAAAAACAGTATTGCTAATAATTGTTATATCATCGAACTAAATATTAGCATGGAACCAATTGAAAATACAGAAGAAACAGGAGAAGCATCCGAAATGCTCATCACTTTTGAAGCAGAAAACTTTTTGCGGGAAACCGGTAAATGGGCGCACTTTTTAGGCGTTGCCGGTTTTGTGTTTAGCTTTTTAACAATCATCAGTGCGTTTTCGGTGAGCGCAATTGTGAGCAAATTACAGCAAACTTATGGTGCTGGTATGGATGCCAAAGCCTTGAGCAGTGGGCTGAGTCTTTTGTATTTCGCTTTTGGTGTACTTATTTTTATACCTTCTTTAAATCTTTTTCAGTTTGCAGCAGGCTTAAAAAACGGTTTTAATTATGGCGAACAGTCCAGCGTAAATGCTGCTTTTATGAGGTTAAAATCCTATTTCCGGTTTTGGGGGATTTTAATTATTTCTATAATCGTGTTTTATGTGATGGTACTGATTGCTGCAGTTGCAGGCGGCGGCTTGAAAATGTAGAAAGAAGAAAAAAACCTTTAAAACTAAAAATCCTGCTAAAAGCAGGATTTTTGTTATTGATAAAGTTTAGGTGTAGGCATTTTTTATATGTCGAACGAGAAATCATCTGTAACTTTGGAGTTATTTTGTTCACCAATTTCTGCAAATTCGTAACGTTTCTCGATCACTTCCTGGTTTGATTTAATATAATCTGAGGTTTCTTTTAAACCTTCTGCAAATTTTTCAAAATCCTCTTTGTACAAAAAAATCTTGTGTTTCACAAAAACACCGTCTTCCAACCGTTTTTTGCTTTCCGTTATGGTGATGTAATAATCGTTGGAACGTGTGGCTTTTACATCAAAAAAATAAGTTCTTTTACCGGCTCTAACTTTTCTGGAATAGACCTCTTCGCGGTCTCTGCTATCAAAATCTCCCATTTGCAATAGTTTACATTTAATATGATTGCGATAAATATAATGCTTTTTTAAAAACACAAAAGAAAAAAGCACTGTTTGTGAATAATTATTTTTACGGACAAATACTTAACAAAGTTTCCAATCGTTGTTTATGCACTTTCTGATTCTTCCAGAAGCTGTTTTTCATACAATTCAAAATAACTTCCTTTCAGTTGCAGCAATTGCTGATGCGTTCCCTGCTCAACTATTTTTCCATCATCTAAAACCACAATTTTATCTGCATTTTTAATGGTAGAAATGCGGTGGGCGATTAGCAAGCTGGTTCTGCCGATCATTACTTCACCCAAATTATTCAGGATTTCTTCTTCTGTCTTGGTATCTACAGCCGACAAACAATCATCAAAAATCAAAATTTTTGGTTGCTTAAAAACAGCACGCGCAATAGAAACCCGCTGTTTTTGTCCGCCCGAAAGTGTAACGCCGCGCTCGCCAATCATCGTAGTAAAACCTTCATCAAAAGCAATAATGTTATCATAAACCGCTGCGGATTTTGCTGCATTTTCTACCCGGTTCATATCCATTTTATCCACGCTAAAAGCAATATTATTGGCAATTGTATCCGAAAACAGAAAAACTTCCTGTGGCACAAAACCGGTTTGTGCACGGTAATTTTCTAAATTAAGTTGTTCTATTCGTTTGCCATCGATCAAAATCTCGCCCGAAGTACAATCATACATACGCATTAGCAGGTTGGCAATCGTGGATTTTCCAGAACCGGTTCGTCCAATGATCGCAATCAGTTCTCCGGGCGCAACCGAAAACGATACTTCTTTTAAGGCAGTAATTCCGGTATCAGGATAAACGAAACTTACATTTTTGAACTCAATGCTTCCTTTTATATCGATTGCAGGAGCATCTGGCTGATCAATTTCGGAAGCCATTTGCAGATATTCATTAATCCTTTTTTGGGAAGCTGCCGCCCGCTGGATGAGCGAAGTAACCCAGCCCAAACTCAAAACAGGGAAGGTGAGCAGGTTGACGTACACAATAAATTCGGCAATATTTCCGGCAGTGATATTGCCTTTCATTACTTCAATTCCGCCTACATAAACGGTAATTAAAGTGCTCATTCCGGCCAGCAAAAGCATAACTGGATAAAATAATGCCTGTACTTTCACCAGCGAAAGTGAATCAGTTTTGTACAATTCGCTTTCGGCACGAAAACTTTGATTGATGAAATTTTCGCGGACGTAAGATTTGATCACGCGGATTCCCGAAAAACTTTCCTGCACAAAACTGGACAAGCCGGAAAGCCTTTCCTGGATGCGTTCGCTGCGATGGTTGATTTCGGTATTAACCAAATAAATAGCCAAAGCAAGTACTGGCAAAGGCAATAAACTGAATACAGCCAGCCGCACATTTACTGTAAGCATCGCATAAATTACCATTACAAACAATACGGCCGTATTTATAGCGTACATAATGCTTGGACCGAGATACATGCGCACGCGGCTCACATCTTCGGTTACGCGGTTCATCAAATCACCGGTATTGTTGCGTCGATAAAATGCTAAAGACAATTGCTGGTAATGTGCATAGATTTCGTTTTTGAGGTCATACTCAATGTGGCGCGACATTAAAATGATGGTTTGCCGCATAAAAAACAGGAACAAACCGCGCAAAATAGCCATCAGCAACACAATCGCACCAAATAAAAGCAGGCTCTGGCCGAGTAAATTATAAATGATGCTTTGTCTTTCAAAACCATTATAAAGGTGATAAATGCCGATATTTTCTGTCACCAGATCAAAAGAAAGCCGGATGACAGGCGCTGGCAGCACGCCGAAAACGTTGGAAATAATAACAAACAGGATTCCGGGAATCAATTGCCAGCGGTATTTCCAAAAATATTTATTGAGATAAGCGAGATGTTTCATGCAGTAAGGCAAAGTTAAAAAAACGCAGCGGCAGAATTGTCTTTCAAAATAAATCTCTGTCATGATACTGTTTTTATCGCCTAAAAATCAGCCGGAAACAAGATTGTATCTGGAAACACTGCGGAAACATTTGCTTCGGTTGCTCAAAAAAACTACTTTTGCGCCAACAATTGCAAAGCTAGTTTTAACAGAAAAACTAGTAAATTATACAAATTTTATGCAGAAAGATTATTTCTGCAGCTCGTTCTTATCAAAATATGTTAAACAGAAGGCAACTCAGGGTAAAGGTTTTACAAGGATTATACGCTTACAATCAATCTGAAAACAAGGAAATTAATGCACACGAAAAATTGCTGCTGCAAAGTGTGGACAAGGTTTTCGAAATGTACATCTGGATGCTTTCCCTGATTGATGAAGTGGTGCAATACACTTCTGTTGATGCCGAAGACCGTGCCAATTTGCACTTGCCAACGGAGGCGGATCTTGCCCCGAACCTTAAAATTCTTCAAAATAAATTTATCATTTCGCTGCTTCAAAACCAGGAATATCTGGCTGGCTTGAAGAAGTATAAAGTAGAGTGGAGCTTTGACCCAGAGTTGGCGAGATCTATTTTTTATGCCTTAAAAGAAGCACCAGAATATCAGGATTATCTTAATAATGAAACAAATACGATTCAGGCTGATAAAGACATTATCAAATTCATCTTCAAAAAACTAATTTTAAAATCGGTAACGGCCGAACAGTTTTTTGAAGAGCGTTTTTTAAGCTGGCCAGTGGATAAAGACACCTTGCAGGCACTGATTGCTAAAACTTTTAAAAACTTTTCGCATGAGGAATCTGGCAAAAACAAGTTGGCCGAACTGAGTTTGGATTGGGTGGAAGACCGCGAATTTTTGGTTACGCTTTTTCAGCAAACTATTCGATATGATAAAGAATATCAGCAGCTGATTGGTGATAAAACCCAAAACTGGGAAGCCGAACGAATTGCGATGATGGATACGATGCTGATGAAAATGGCCATTTGCGAGTTTTTGGGTTTCCCATCGATTCCGGTGAAAGTAACCATCAACGAATACCTGGAAATATCCAAAGAATTTAGTACACCCAAAAGCAATTCGTTTATAAACGGTATCTTGGACAAGGTTTTATCAGACTTAAAAAGTAATAATAAACTTAGAAAATCCGGTCGCGGATTAGTAGATTAATTCATATGAAGAAATATCTGATCATTCTGGCAATCAGTAGTTTGCTTGCTGCCTGTAACCAAAATAACAGTACAAAAAGCTCCGCAGCAACAGAAAAAAATATGGCCGGTGCTAATCCGGTTTTAAAGTTTGATAAAGAAATTTACGATTTTGGTAAGATCAAAGCTGGCGATAAAGTAAACTACGATTATACTTTTGTAAACACGGGAAAATCGCCTTTGATTATTACCGATGCGGTAGCAAGTTGCGGCTGCACCATCCCGAGCTGGCCAAAAAAACCAATCAATCCCGGCCAGAAAGACATGATTAAAGTGGTTTTTAATAGTGCTGGCAAATCCGGTTTGATCGATAAACAAATTACTATTACGGCCAATACTGCGCCGGCGCAAACGCTGGTACATTTAATTGGCGAAGTAGCAACAAAATAATTTCCATTTTTAACATACAATAATAATATGATTTCGACTATTCTTTTACAAATTCCGGGTGGTTTAGGCGCTTACGGCCAATTTCTTCCACTGGTGCTGATTATCGTGGTGTTTTATTTTTTCATGATTCGTCCGCAGGTTAAAAAACAAAAAGATCAGAAAAAATATGTGGAGGAACTAAAAAAAGGTGATAAAGTGGTTACTTCTGCAGGCATCCACGGCAAAATTGTGGAAGTGGGCGATGTTACTATTTTGATTGAAGTAGACAACAACGTTAAAATTCGTTTTGATAAAGCTTCGATTTCTCTGGAAGCTTCCCGGTTATTGAATCAGCCGGTAGCTGCTGCTAAAGTTTAGGCTTATAAAAGAAGCATTGGCAAAAAATCTGATGCTTCTTTTATTCACATATTTGCAGGAAAGATATGGCGATTTTCAAATTATCCAAAGCAGAGCGCAAGCGGATTTCCGCTTTTTTTACTTGCCTCATTTTGGCAACGTTGGCTTGGATATTTGTAATGATGTCAAAAAATTATACTTTTCCAGTTAAAGTAGCTTTAAATTTCAAGAATCACCCCATACGCAAGGCTTTTTATGCGTTACAGCCCGATACGGTTTTGGCAATGGTGGGCGGCACTGGTTGGCAAAAGCTGTTTTCCAATGTTAATCCAACCAAAAATAGAAGTGTCAGCATCGATTTAAAAAAGTTAGAAACACAAAATTTTATTGTGCTGAGCAGCCAGTTGCCGGTTATTAACCGGAAACCAGATAAAGGCCAGCAGATTATAGCTTTCAGTCCGGATACGGTTTATTTTGATTTTACAGCGAGGAAGGAAAAGCGCGTACCAATTAAACTTAATGCTGACATTAATTACCAGCAGCAGTATGCCCGTTCGGGTGATGTATTATTAAAACCGAATTTTGTAACTATTAGCGGCCCGGCGGCTTACATCGATTCTATAAAAAGCTGGCCTACAGACTTTTTGGTGGCAAGAAAAGCAAGTAATGATATTAATACAACGTTGAGACTGCCTTCTCCGCAGGAAAATAACGTGAACATTTACCCAAAAACCGTAACTGTGAATATTCCGGTGGATGAATTTACGGAGAAGACGCTGGAGATACCGGTGAAGCTGTTGAACAATAAGATTTATAGCGAAGTCAGCTTGTTTCCCAAAAAAATAAAAATCACGTTTATGGTTTCGCTGAACAATTATGCGGATGTAAATGCTGATTTTTTTGAAGTGGTGGCTGATTTGAATGCCTGGCAAATAAATGGTATGCAAAACCTGCCCATAAAGCTAAAACAGCGACCGGATTACTGTAATATTGTACGTATAGAACCATCAGCTGTTAATTTTATCGTTCGCAAATAATGCTGAAAGTAGGAATTACAGGCAATATTGGCAGCGGAAAAACTACAGTTTCAAAAGTTTTTGAACTGTTGGGAATTCCTGTTTTTTATGCTGATTTCCATGCTAAAAAAGTAATGACAGAAGATGCAGTATTAGTGAAATCCATCCGAAAAAATTTTGGTGCCGAAGCTTATTTGGAAAACGGTAGTTTGAACCGTAAATACATTTCGGGGATTGTTTTTAATAATGAAATTGAATTGCAAAAGCTAAATGCACTTGTTCATCCGGCCGTTTTCCGTGCTTTTGATGTTTGGGCCGAAGATTATCAGCATAAAAAATATGTGCTAAAAGAAGCAGCGTTGTTGTTTGAAAGCGGATCGAACCAACAATGTGATTATACGATTGTAGTTTCGGCTGCGCTGGAGGAACGCGTTCGGCGGGTAATGGTACGCGATCAAATTATGGAAATGGAAGTGCTCCGCAGAGAAGAAAAGCAGATGCCGCAAGCAGAAAAAGAAGCCAAAGCAGATTATATTATTCAAAATGATGCTAAAGTGCTTGTAATTCCGCAGGTTTTAAA
Organism: Janthinobacterium lividum; assembly: GCA_050954285.1. Taxonomy (GTDB): domain Bacteria; phylum Bacteroidota; class Bacteroidia; order Sphingobacteriales; family Sphingobacteriaceae; genus Mucilaginibacter_A. Next base: position 99,126 of record JBPBPL010000014.1, read on the forward strand.
AATCCACGAACAACTGCTGGAACTGGCGAAAACGATATGATTCTGGAATATTTTTTAGAGCTGACTGCCAATGGTTTGTATTGCGCGGTCGGAGATTTTTATCTGGATCCGTTAAAGCCCGTGCAAACCGCCGTGATTTCGCACGCTCATGCAGATCATGCCATAGGCGGCCATCAGCAGGTTTTTGCTACGGCCGCTACACTTGCTTTTATGGATTTGCGCTACGGAAAAAATGCCGGAAAGGACAAGCAAACAGTTGATTATCATGAAAAAGTATCGATAAAAGAAGTATCAGTTACGCTGGTTCCGGCCGGACATGTTTTAGGTTCTGCGCAGGTTTTGATGGAGTTTGAAGGCGTAAAATATTTGTATACCGGCGATTTTAAACTACAACCCGATGCTACCTGTGAAATGCTGGAATGGGTTGAGGCAGATGTTTTGATTACGGAAACCACGTTTGCCAACCCGAATATCAAACATCCCGATCAGGTTTTGGAGATTGAAAAACTCAATCAAATCCCTTCCAATATTTTGCTTGGCGCGTATGCTTTGGGCAAAAGTCAGCGGTTGATTCAATTGATCAACCAGTTTTGTCCGCAGAAACAAATCCTGGTTCACCGCAACATCGAACCCATCAACCGGATTTATGAAAAATTTGGTTATTTATCTGCAAAATACAAACTGTACGACCGTAAAGCCATCAAAACCCAAAGTAATTTCATTTATATGGTTCCGCCGTTTACTTTTCACAGTTATATCCGGGCAACGGGTTTGCGACGGATATTTGCTTCCGGCTGGAAAAACCTGCAAACCAATACACAGGATTCGCTTTACATTTCAGATCATGCTGATTGGGATGATATTTTGCTGCTGATCAGTAAAGTAAAGCCGGCTCAAATCTGGACTTTGCACGGGAACGGTCTGCATCTGCAACAGTATTTTGCCGGGAAAATGAGGGTTAAAATCCTGAATTGATGGAATTGGCAAAAGAAGATTTTTATGAAGATGAAAACGGTAATACTGTTTTTACTGCCCAATTTCATCTGAAAAGAGGTTATTGCTGCAAAAATAAATGCAGGCATTGCCCTTGGAATTTCGGTCGCGACAAACAAAAAACATTGTCGGAAAATAAATTATTATAAATTTACGGTATTAGGAAGATTGATTATGGAACTGGAAAAGGAAATTCAAAGCAGTAAGTTTGAAGATAATTACCACAAAGCAGTGGTTAATATTTCTTATACTTATAGCTGGATAACCACAATTGTGCGTGAACGGCTTGAAAAACACCAGATTACACATCAGCAGTTTAATATTCTGCGGATTTTACGCGGACAGTTCCCTAATCCGGCTACGGTAAATTTGCTGAAAGAACGGATGCTGGATAAAATGTGTGATGCTTCGCGGATTGTGGACCGGCTGGTACAAAAAGAACTGGTAACGCGCTGCACAAATTCTAAAGATAGGCGGGCGGTGGATATTCGGATCAGTGATAAAGGATTGCAGATATTATCCCAGATTGATTGTCAACTTAAAATGAGCGATTTATTAAATCATAATATTACGGAAGAAGAAGCACAGGTTTTATGTACTTTGCTGGATAAACTCCGCGGTTAAAATTTGTTTAGGCTTCTGCAAAAAATGTGATCAAAGCAATGCCGGAACCAGTTAATACAGCAACCATTTTACGCAAATTAAATTTGTGATCGGAGCTGGATTCAAATAAAATGGTGGTAGAAATATGCAGGAAAATTCCGATTACGATGCCCATAATCCGGGAAAAATATTGCTGTAAACCGGCCAAAGTTGTACTTAACAGGTGACTTGCAAAAAATCCTGCGGGTGTCATCATCGCAAAAATAACCAGTAAAAACAGTATGCTTCTTTTATGCAACTTATTTTGCATCAGCACACTTCCCAACGCAAAAGCCGCCGGAATATGATGCAAAGCGATACCAAAAACCAGTTCCTGCTGATGGCCTTGCGCCAACGGCATTCCCTCCAGAAAAGCGTGTAAACAAAGGCTGATCATAATCCCGGAAGGAAAAGCAGCTTCGTTGTGCTGATGATTGTGGTGAATATGGCCATGTTCTACACCATCCGAAAACAATTCCAGGATCAGTTGAAACAGAAACCCGATCATGATAAAAATGCCTACATAATGGTCGCCGCTTTTATAAGCATTCGGGATCAAATGCAAAACGGTAATTGCAAATAAATAAGCTCCGCTGAAGGAAAGGATGAGTTTCAGGTTTTTGCCAATGTCTTTCTTGAACAAAAAAATGCTTGCTCCTCCAAAAAAAGCACTGAAAAAAAGTGGAAAAATGATCCAGTAATTCATGAAAATTTGAGGTAAAAGCGCTTGTAAACCAAACCATACAGCAAGCCAACCAAAGCACCAAAAGCTGCTCCCGTAAGCACATCAATGGGATAATGCACACCCACGTAAACTTGAGCATAACAGATCAGGGCGGCCCAAAAAACTGCAAAAAACCAGATCCAGCGCCAGTTTTGCCCAAAAGCCATGCACAGAAAAATGGCAATTGCAAAATGATCACTGGCATGGGCAGAAGGAAAACTCAACCCTGTTCCGCATGGAACACGGTTAATCACAGTTGGTTCAAACTTCGGATCGTTGCAGGGCCGTACTCTTTTTACGTAGGCTTTTATCACCCGGACACAAACAAAATCTGCCGTACCTGCAGTTGCAGCCAGCAGTGCAATAATTAAGATGGCGACTTTCCGGTAACGGAAAATGCTAAAACCAATGATGAAAAGATAAAGTGGTATCCAGGTTTTTGGGTTGCGGAATATGGGCATCAGCACGTCAAAAAGCGGATTGCTCCAATCGTGGTTAATCTGATGGAACCAGTGCTGATCAAACTGCATCCAGAAATAAGTCATGGTTTTGTTGGCTTTAATCGAACTGGCATCAAACTTAAATCTTTTAGCAATTTTTTAATGGTCGCGAATATAGCTAATCATCCAATAAACAACCACAATTGCGTATAAAGCCTACGCCAATTATTCGTATTTTTGCAGTCTAAAACAGATATTCTTGACACTGATCAAATCGATTTCCGGTATCCGGGGCACTATTGGCGGCCAATCAGGCAATGCGCTTACACCAGCAGATATTGTAAAATTTACGGCTGCTTTTGGTAGCTGGATCATTAAAAAAACAGGTATAAAAAAAGTAGTGGTTGGCCGGGATGCACGTATTTCCGGGCCTATGGTTTTGAATTTAGTAACCGGTACATTGCAGGGTTTAGGAATTGAGGTGATCGATCTTGGCCTTTCCACCACGCCAACGGTAGAAATCGCGGTTCCGGCAGAACAGGCTGGTGGTGGCATTATCATCACGGCAAGCCATAATCCAAAACAATGGAATGCGCTGAAACTGTTGAACCATGATGGCGAATTTATCAGTGAAACTGATGGTGCCGAAGTGCTGGAACTGGCTGAAAGCGGTAAAATGATATTTGCAGAAGTTGGGCAGTTAGGCAAAGTTACTCGCGATGATTCTTACCTGCAAAAACATATTGATTTGATCCTGGCCTTGCCTTTGGTTGATGCAGAAGTTATCCGGAATGCCAATTTTAAAATAGTGGTTGATGCCGTAAATTCTACCGGCGGGATTTTTGTACCGGCTTTGCTACGGGCATTGGGCGTCGAGATTATCCATGAGTTATTTTGCGAACCTGACGGGAATTTTCCGCATAATCCTGAACCTTTGCCCGAAAACCTGACTGCATTATCAAAAGAAGTTTTGGCCAAAAATGCTGATTTGGGTATTGCCGTAGATCCTGATGTGGACCGGTTGTGTTTTATCTCCGAGGATGGAAATGTTTTTGGCGAAGAATATACGCTGGTTGCCGTAGCAGATTATGTGCTAAAAAATACTTCCGGCAATACGGTTTCCAATCTTTCTTCCACACGTGCCTTGCAGGATGTTACGGAAAAAGCAAAAGGTAAATATTTTGCTTCTGCTGTGGGAGAGGTGAATGTGGTGAACAAAATGAAAGAAGTTGACGCGGTAATTGGGGGCGAGGGTAATGGCGGTGTCATCTATCCGGAACTGCACTATGGCCGCGATGCGCTGGCTGGCATCGCTTTATTTTTGACGCATCTGGCTAAGTTTGGGCGTTCGGTTTCAGTTCTGCGCAGCACTTATCCAAGTTATTACATCTCCAAAAATAAAATTACGCTCACACCGGAAATGGATATTGATGCCTTGCTGGAAAGTGTGCGGGAAAAATATCAGCGGCAGCCGCATTCCACAATTGATGGTTTAAAAATTGAATTTGGCAGCGATTGGGTGCATCTCCGCAGATCCAATACCGAACCGATTATCCGTATTTATTCGGAAGGAAATTCGGAACAGGTAGCCAACAGCTTATCAAACAAAATAATATCTGATATAAAAGAAGTATTGCAACTGCAAGGCTGATGCTTCTTTTACCCTACTAATTTCAATACAATAAAACATATGCGTGTTTACTTAGATAATGCCGCGACTACGCCAATTGATCAGGAAGTTTTAAAAGAAGTTTATCAGGTGATGGAAACTTGTTATGGCAATCCATCATCCATTCATTCTTTTGGTCGCGAAGCCAGAACGATTGTTGAAAAAGCGCGTAGAACAATTGCCGGGCTTCTGCATGCTTCGCCTTCAGAAATATTTTTTACCTCGGGTGGAACGGAAGCGGACAATATGGCCATTCGTTGCGCCATCCATGATCTGAACATTAAACACGCTATTACTACGGAAATTGAACATCACGCGGTTTTGCATACTTTAAAAGCGCTGGAAAAATCTGGTGCCATAAAATTAAGTTTTGTGAAGGTTGATGAGCGAGGCAACATTAACCTAAACCAGCTGGAACAATTATTACAGGAAAATAAGCGCAGTTTTGTATCGCTGATGCACGCCAATAATGAAATTGGTACGATAACCGATATTGAAAAAGTTGGTGATTTGTGCGAACAGTATAACGCTGTTTTTCATTGTGATACGGTGCAAACGATGGGCCATTTTCCGCATGACGTAACCAAACTGAAAGTCCACTTTTTGGTTGGTGCTGCACACAAATTGCATGGCCCAAAAGGGATCGGATTCATCTACATCAACCATAAAATCAAAATAAAGCCTTTGATTCATGGCGGTTCGCAGGAGCGGAACATGCGTGGCGGTACAGAGAACGTTTACGGGATTGTAGGTTTTGCCAAAGCTTTGCAACTGGCATATGCAGAAATGGAAATCCACAAAAATTATCTACTCGATTTAAAAGCCTACATGATGCAGCAACTGCTTGAAACTATTCCCGGCGTTGCGTTTAATGGAGAAACTGATCCGGAAAAAAGTTTATACACCGTTTTAAACGTTTCTTTCCCGGAGATGGAAATGGGCGATATGTTATTATTTAGCTTGGATATTGCCGGTATTTCTGCTTCCGGTGGCAGTGCCTGCAGCTCCGGAACGGATATCGGTTCGCATGTTTTGACCGGAATTGGTGCCAGTCCGGACCGGCCGGCAATCCGGTTTTCGTTTTCCAAATTCAACACAAAAGAAGAAATTGATTATACGATTGCTAAGTTGAAAGAGATTTGTGCATCAAAAGTGCAGGCATAGTTTTTGTCGTTTTTCATTCATGCTGTTTTTATCAGCATATTTTTCTCTAAAAAATCAATTAGTGAAAAACAATGCACTGAATTAATTGGTTTCGGTAATAATACACACTAACGTTAAATATCAAACTTATGACACTTACCCATGCCAGCAGTTTAAATGATCAGGCAGACTATTTAAACGCCAATGATCATGCTTTTGCAAATGAAACTTTGAATGCAATTTTTAATGCACCAAAAAATGCAGTTGCAGAAGATGATGACGACGACGATCTGGATGCAACAATCCCTGATCCTGATGAAGATGATCTTTATGATGAAGATGATGACGCATTTCCGGATGCAGATGAACTGGATAAAATAGATGACGACGATGATGCCGATGTAATTGATGATGATGATTTGTCTGACGATGATGACAAAGGAAGCACCACATCAGGCATGGGATCATCTTCTTTTGCAGATCGGCCAACAGGCCGTACCACTGGCCGCATGACAGATCACGAACCAGGTTCTGGCCAGTAATAATTCCTATCTTACAAAAAAAGGATGCTAAAAACAGCATCCCTTTTTTTGTATAAAAGTTTTTTGGTGATATTATTTTTATGCTATTGCATACATTTCTTCCTGTTGCTTTTTCACCGTATCGCTATTGATAAAATCATCATAATTCATCAGTTTGTCAATCATTCCGCCAGGGGTTAATTCTACAATTCTATTGGCAACAGTTTGGGTTAGTTCATGATCTCGGGAAGTGAACAAAATCGTTCCACGGAAATCTTTCATGCCGTTATTTAAAGCCGTAATAGATTCCAGATCCAAGTGATTGGTTGGTTCATCAAACAGCAAAACGTTGGCATGTTGCAGCATCATACGGGAAAACATGCAGCGCATTTTTTCGCCTCCGGAAAGTACAGTTGATTTTTTCAGCACTTCTTCTCCCGAAAACAGCATTCTGCCTAAAAAGCCACGGATGAACTGATCATCTTTTTCGCCTTCAGAATAATCACGCAGCCAATCGATTAAATTGTCATCTTTTCCTTTAAAATATTCCATGTTATCCATCGGAATATCAGCAGTTTTGATCGTAATTCCCCATTTGAAACTGCCGGTATAATCCGTGTCGCGGCCAGTCAGAATATCGTAAAAAGCAGAAGTAGCCAAGCTATTTTGCGAAATCACCGCAATCTTGTCGCCTTTATTAACCATCAGATTTACACCTGAAAATAGCACTTCGCCATGTAAGGTTTTGCTCAAGTTTTCAATCTGCAGGATTTGATCGCCAGCTTCTCTGCCCAGATTATTAAATAAAATAGCCGGATATTTTCGGTTGGAAGGCTTGATTTCATCTAAATTGATTTTATCCAAAGCCTTTTTCCGGCTGGTTGCCTGTTTGGATTTGGAAGCATTGGCACTGAAACGACGAATAAATTCCTGTAATTCCTTCACACGGTCTTCCGTCTTTTTATTCTGATCAGAACGTTGTTTCAAAGCCAGCTGACTGGATTCGTACCAGAAAGAATAATTGCCGGTGTAAATGCTCATCTTGGCAAAATCAATATCCACAATGTGCGTGCAAACCGTATCCAGAAAGTGCCTGTCGTGCGAAACCACCAGAACTATGGCTTCATAAGTTGCCAAAAAATCTTCCAACCAGGCAATCGTAGTGATATCCAGATCATTGGTTGGTTCATCCAGCAGCAAAATATCCGGACTGCCGAACAAAGCTTGCGCCAATAAAACCCGAACTTTCTGGTTTCCGTCCAGCTCTTTCAGCTGCTTATAATGCAATTCTTCTTTGATGCCGAGGTTGCTCAATAAAGTTGCGGCGTTGCTTTCCGCGTTCCAGCCATCCATTTCAGCAAACAGGTTTTCCAGTTCGCCGGCACGTTCGCCGTCTTTATCGGTAAAATCTTCCTTCATGTAAATGGCATCTTTTTCCTTCATCACCGCATACATTTCCTGGTGGCCGATCAATACTGTTTCTATCACCGAAAATTCGTCAAACTCATAGTGATTTTGTTTGAGGACAGCCATGCGCTCGCCTGGCGAAAAACTGAATGAACCGCTGGTTGGATCAATCTCTTTAGAAAGTATTTTTAAAAAAGTAGATTTTCCTGCGCCGTTTGCACCGATAATGCCGTAGCAATTTCCTTGTGTAAACTTGAGGTTGACATCTTCAAAAAGGATGCGTTTGCCGTAACGAAGCGATAAATTGGATACCGTAATCATGTTGTACTATTTTGCTGCAAAGATACGCGTTATTGAGATCAAATCGAACTCAAATTTCGGTTTTTGCCTGAATTGAATGCTTCTTTTAGCAGCTAAAAATTGGATTCGGATTTGAACCTTGCAAGTTGACCGAAATTCTATCTTTGCGCAAAATTACCTCAATAAAAACAGCATGGACATTGCCGAAGGATTACTATTTGCGCTACTTTGGGCTTCTGCAACGGTGGCTACCAAATTTGCTTTTCATTCCTGCAATTTGTTTTTGCTGACACTGATCCGTTTTGTAACGGTGAGCATAATTCTACTTTTTTACACCTATATCATCAAAAATAAAAGCAGTCAGTTTCCATCTCAAGCAGAATTTAAAAAACTTTTTATTTTAGGCGTATTGAATGTAACTATCTATATGTCAGGCTATTTAATTGCCATAAAATATGTTTCTGCCGGATTAATTAGTTTGATTACCGCTGTAAATCCTTTACTGCTGATTTTGTTTTCGGCAATGTTTTACAAGCGCAAACTTTCCTCTTTCGAAATCACCGGAATCATTATTGCTGTTTCCGGTTTGGTGCTGGCCGCCATTCCAAACCTGTATAACAGCCATGCTACTTTGGGCGGCTTGCTGGCACTGGTTGCCGGGATTTCAGCCCTTTCCATAGGCAGTATTTATTATGCCAATTCCGGGCTTACTTTGAAAAAAATGGAGGTGAATACCTGGCAGATAACGCTGGGCGGCATACTGTTTTTACCGATTGTTTTTTTTAACCGAGCCAATAATTTCGTCATTCCTGATCTGAATTTTTTTCTCAGCATCGCCTGGCTCATCTTTCCGGTTTCCATTATCGCCTACGCCATGTGGCTTATTTTGCTTCAGCGAGATGCCGTAAAAGCCGGTTTATGGCTTTTTTTAACACCTGCTTTCGGTTATTTTATGGCGGTTATTATTCTCCACGAAAAAATAACAATTTACGGCATGTCAGGTAGTTTACTGGTTGTTAGTGGATTATTCTATTCCAGACGAAAGAAAGTTATAGTTTCGGTGGTTAATACCGTCGAATAGGAAAGCCTGGCGATACTTCTTTTACCGGTGTAAAATCAGGACCAAAATATCGTAATGATGGCTTATTTCCCTTCTTTAATCTCCGGATGCGCTTCGCCGTGGTGGCAAGTATTGCAATTTACTGCTTCCATCGCTATCATGCCGTTTTCTCCTTTTTTGGCATGAAAATATTTCTTGTTAATCTTGCCCGTCATGGTATACATCTGGCGCGCCATCTCTTTTTCGGGCTTTGCATCACTTGCCCAGTCCATTTTTTTGGGGTTATCCGGCGAAGCCGCATGGCAGAAATTACAGTGCACGCCCAAAGCTACTTTCCACTCATCCATCACTTTGTCCAGATCGTCATGACTGATATTTTTGGGTAATACTTTCAGGTTATGTTTTGGCGGAGTCATTTCCTGTAAATCCGCAGTAGCACCCATAGCGGCAACAGCAGCAATTAGTAAAGTAAAAATTACATTTTTTGGCTTGATCATCTATTAAATTTTGGTGAAGCAATTTATATAAATAATGTAAAATAATCAGCATGGAACGGGAAACCAAACGCAAAGATCCGGCATTTTTAATTTTAGGTTGATAAAAACAGCATTTGCATATTGTATGCAGAAAAACTCCTGCAATAACTTATAATTGCCGTTATGAAAGCTTCCATTTCTTTGCTGGCCACCGGCATACTGTTTTTATCGGTTAAAAACTCGTATAGCCAGATTTCCAAACCTGCTGCTGCGGATTCTGCTGCTATCAAAGCAATCAACGCAAACAGTTTGGGCAAACGCATTGAGGTTTTGGCTTCCGATGATTTTATGGGTAGAAAACCTTTCACCGCGGGAGAAACCAAAACCATAAATTACTTAAAAGAACAGTTTCAGCAAATGGGCCTGAAACCGGGCAACGGCAACAGCTATTTTCAGGATGTGCCGATGGTTGATATTGCTTCCAAAGCTGCCGGTCCGATGCTGATCAAAGGCAAAAACGGAACATTGAGTTTAACACCGCTGGAAGATTTTACGGCTACCACACGGCATGTGCAGAGCCAGGTGCAGGTTAATAATTCGGAAATGGTTTTTGCCGGATTCGGTATCGTAGCACCGGAATATAACTGGAATGATTATGCCGGATTAAATGTAAAAGGAAAAACGGTTGTGGTGATGGTAAACGATCCGGGGTTTTACGACAGCAAGCTTTTTAAAGGTAAAAACATGACTTACTACGGTCGCTGGACTTATAAATACGAAGAAGCAGCGCGGCAAGGTGCAGCAGCTTTAATCATTATTCATGATACAGCTCCGGCAAGTTACCCGTGGACGGTGGTGCGCAACAGCGGATCAAAATCAAAATTATACCTGCAAACGGCAGATAATGGCAGATCGCGCGCTTTACTGGAAGGCTGGATCACGCAGGAATCAACCCATAAACTTTTTAAACTGGCTGGCATTTCCGAAAACGTTTTGGAAGCAGCAAAAAAGCGCGGTTTCAAAGCCGTTAGTTTGGGTTTGGATGCTTCTTTAACGCTCAACAGCACCACCAAAAAATCAACCTCGCATAATGTTTTGGCCGTTTTACCTGGAACGAAACGTGCTGATGAATATTTAATTTACTCGGCACACTGGGATCATTTTGGTATCGGCGAAGCTATCAAAGGTGATTCTATTTACAACGGTGCCGAAGATAACGCAACCGGAACAGCCGGACTGCTTACTTTGGCTGAAGCTTTTTCTAAGCTGAAAACCAAGCCCGAACGTTCCATACTGTTTTTATCGGTAACTTCTGAAGAACAAGGTTTGTTAGGTTCAGAATATTATGGTACGCATCCTGTAGTTCCTTTAAAACAAACTGTTGCAGATATTAATATGGATGTTTTAAACAATTTCAGTCGTACCAAAGATTTGGTTGTGGTAGGTTACGGACAATCAGAAATGGATGATTACGCAAAACGCGCCGCTGCCAAACAAGGCCGGATCATTACCCCGGAACCTGATCCTTCCGGTGGCTGGTATTATCGTTCAGATCATTTTAATTTTGCAAAAGTTGGTGTTCCGTCTTTATATCCAGAATCTGGCGTTGATGCAATCGGTCATGGAGAAGCTTGGGGAAAAGCCAAAGCTGCAGATTTTACCAAAAATCGTTACCATTCTCCATTTGATGAATATGATCCAAAAACCTGGGTTTTCTCCGGAATGGTAGAAGATGTGCGTTTGTTATTTGATGTTGGAACTACATTGGCCAATGAATCTGTTTTTCCAAAATGGAAAACCGGATCAGAGTTTAAAGCAATCAGAGAAAAATACAGAAGCAGCAAGTAAGCATGCTTCTTTTACCGGTAGTTTTTCATTATTGAAATTCCGGCTTTTAAATATTTCAGTTTTGACAAAACCAATTCTCGTATTAAAGTTCGGCACGGCATCCATCACCCAAAAAAATGGCGAACCGGATGAAAGCGTAATTGCAGAAATTGCACGGCAAGTTGCAGGTTTACATGCGCAATATAATATTGTGATCGTTTCTTCCGGCGCCGTTGGCGCGGGCAAACATTTTATTAAAAATTACAGCGGAACCATCAGCGAGCGTAAAGCTGCGGCGGCTATTGGCAATCCATTATTGCTTGGCAAATACGCATACTGTTTTTATCCCTATAAAATCAATATTGCCCAGAGTTTGTGCGAGCGAAGGCATTTTTCTAACCGGAAACAGTTTTTACAACTGAAAAAAACTTATGAAGAATTGTGGGCGAACAATATTATTCCGGTTGCAAATGAAAACGACGTGGTGAGCGATCTGGAACTGAAGTTTTCTGATAATGATGAACTCGCAACTTTAATTGCCGTTGGTTTTGGCGCTTCTTTGTTGCTGTTTAGCACTTCCGTTCCCGGTGTTTTGGATGCCGATGGAAGGGTGATTCCGCAGATCGATGTGATTGATAAAAATGCACTTTCTTTGGCCAATCAGGAAAAATCAGCTTTGGGTTTAGGCGGAATGGTTTCCAAATTAACTTTCGCCCGGTTGGCTACGCAAATGGGCATAAAAGTGGTGATTTTCGGTATCCGAACGGAAGACGGCATCCTCAATGCCATCCAGGAGAAAACCGGAACGCTTTGTTTACCACAACATTGCACCATTCCGGCCCGAAAAAAATGGCTGGCCAGCGGCAGTTTGGTCACCGGAAGATTGCAGGTTGATGCAGGCGCGCAACAAGCTTTACAAAACGGAAAAAGTTTGCTCGCCGTTGGCATCCAAAACATCCTCGAGCGGTTTGAAAACGGTGAGGTTTTTGAGATTGTGGATGAAGAAAACCATGCCATTGCTGTTGCACGTGCACGTGTATCTTCGGATGAAATCAGCCTAAATCAAAAAACGGAAAAAGTTACGGTTGCGCACGCCGATGAAATTGTGTTATTGTAAAATGAATCTGTTTTTAACGTTCTTTTTGCTTGAACAAAAAGAACCAAAATTCAAGACAAACCCGATCCCTCCGGGCGTTTTGTCAGCCCTGCGCACCTCGGTGGATATCTTTGTAAGTGGTTCTATATAGCTGATCTGAAAAGCTTTCAATTGAAATCGTATGTACACATTAAAGGTCGGAATAAGAAAGGTCATCACCATAAAGGTAGCCACCCAGGCGCGGTGGGCTGAATGTCGCCCGGAGGCGATCCGGCATTCTTGATCTTTTGGTTCTTTTTCATTAAGGGAAAAGAACGTAAAACCAAGTAACCGCAGGTTTGCTTATCATAAACCTGTTTTTAAGCTTCATTTATCAGTTTAAAAAAAGGAGAAGGTAATAATCTTCTATCAAAAACAAAGATATAAAACATTAAAAATGGAAAATATCCATCCTTTATTAGAAAACGCCGCAAAAGCAAAGCATTCCATCAGTCGCTTAACTGATCCTGAAAAAAAGCTTTTACTCGAAAAATTAGCGCATAAAATAAAATTCAGTACAGCAGAAATCATCCGAGAAAATCAGAAAGATTTAATCCGGATGGATGATGCCGATCCGAAAAAAGACCGTTTGCTTTTGAATGAAAACCGGATTAATCAGCTGGCAGAAAGTGTGTTGGATGTCTCTTTGTTAACCGATCCAACCAATCTGATTCTATCCGAAAAAATACTGCCAAACGGATTGTTCATTCAGAAAAAAACCGTTCCGCTTGGCGTTGTGGGCATCATTTACGAATCGCGCCCGAACGTAACGATTGATGTTGCGGCACTTTGCATTCGTTCCGGTAATGTTTGCGTGCTACGCGGCGGCACGGATGCTTCTTTTACCAATGTTTTTTTGGCAGAACTGATTCGCGATGTTTTAGCAGATTTCGGTTTGGATAAAAACATCGTGCAACTGTTGCCAACCGACCGAAAGTTCATCCAGGAAATGCTAACGGCTGTAAAATACATTGATGTAATTATTCCGCGAGGTTCACAGCAACTCATTGAATATGTTCGTGATAACGCCAAAGTTCCGGTGATAGAAACTGGTGCCGGCGTTTGCCATACGTATGTAGAAAAAACAGCCGATTTGGAAAAAGCCGCAGCCATTGTGGTGAACGCAAAAGTTTCCCGTCCGTCGGTTTGCAATGCGTTGGATACGGTTTTGGTTGATGCAGAAGTTGCCGAAAAACTACTGCTAAAAACAGCATCGCAATTGAAAGAATATCAGGTAGAAATTTTTGCAGATGAACGCGCTTATTCCATCCTTAAAAACAATAATTATCCTTATTTAAAAGAAGCCAAACCAGAAGATTTTGGCCGCGAATTTCTGGATTATAAATGCTCCATAAAAGTAGTTTCCGGTTATGAAGAAGCGGTGGAACATATCGAAAAGTATTCTTCCAAACATTCGGAAGCGATCATTTCAGAAGACTCAAACCTGTGCGAAAACTTTTTGAATGAAGTTGATGCTGCTGCGGTTTACATTAATGCGTCCACACGTTTTACCGATGGCGGCGAGTTTGGTTTAGGTGCCGAAATTGGTATTTCTACGCAAAAATTACATGCGCGAGGTCCGTTTGCGTTGGAGAAATTGGTTACGGAAAAATGGATTGTGCGGGGAAATGGGCAGGTGCGGTAGGAAATTTGCGCTGGTATTGAACGATATGTTTGTTATCCCAACAATTGGAGGGATATTATCAAATCAATTAACACTAATTTCCATCCTAAAAACAGCATTACCTTTTTACATCATCTCTGTTATATCTCCATGAATTTCCCAGAAAATACAATCATCATCGGTGCCGGTGCAGCCGGATTAATTGCTGCTCATGAACTCTCCAAAGCCAATCAAAAAGTAATCATACTAGAAGCGAGAAATCGCATTGGTGGTCGTTGCTATACCTTTTCTGGACAAACTTTTACGCAACCAATTGAGTCGGGAGCCGAGTTTGTACACGGAACTTTGCCACTCACTTTAAAGCTGTTAAAAGAAGCAGGCATCAAATACGAACCTGTTTCGGGTGATAATTTTCAAGCAAAAAATGGAGAAATTAAACCGTCGGAATTTTTTATGGAGCATTGGGACGAGTTTGAAAAAGCTTTGAACGAAGTGCAGGAAGATCAGTCGCTCGAAGAGTTTTTACAGCAATATTTCCACGAAGAAAAATATATTGGATTGAGAAAATCCGTGATTCAGTTTGCTGCCGGTTATGATACAGCTGATCCGAAACGGGTTAGTTTGGTTTCCTTGCGGGACGAATGGCTGAGCGATCACGAAGAGGAAACGCAATACCGGATTCCTGGCGGATATGTTCAGCTGATGAATTTCCTGGCAGATCAAATTACAGGTTTCGGAAGCGAAATTTATTTAAATACTGTGGTGAAGCAAGTAAACTGGCAGGCTGGTTCTGTGGAAGTAATTACTGCGGATGATACTGTTTTTATCGGCAAAAAACTGGTGTTGACAGTTCCGCTGGGCGTTTTGGTTTTGAGTGGAAATGAAACTGGTGCAATCGCTTTTCATCCAGATTTACCCCAACAAAGACAAGCAGCTTCTGATATGGGTTTTGGTGCAATCATCAAAATTCTGATTGAATTTTCTGATCCTTTTTGGGAACACAAAGGATTAACGAACCTGCAATTCCTTTTCTCCGAAGAAAAAATACCAACCTGGTGGGCACAAACTCCTCAAAAATCCAACGTTTTTACGGGTTGGCTGGGCGGAAATCCACAGGATGAAATGCAGGCTTTAAGTGATGATGAAATTTTGCAAAAATCTATCCAATCACTTGCCCATATTTTTAAAGTTGATGCTTCTTTTATCGAACAAAAAATTGTATCGGCCAAAGTTTACAACTGGACGGCTGATCCTTTTACGCGCGGTTCTTACAGTTATGCCACGGTAAAAACAGCATCCGCCCGAAAAATTTTGAAAACACCAGTTGCACAAACCATTTATTTTGCTGGTGAAGCTTTGTTTGAAGGCGAGCAATTAGGAACGGTAGAAGCAGCCCTGGTTTCGGGTTTGGAAGTGGCCAATATGATGGTGGCACATCTAAATAACCATTTGAAATTTCCATGACAGTACATTAATGTTGCATAGCTACTTTTAGCACGTAACCAATTTTGAGAACGTACTAATTTTAGAATATCCATGCAAGTAATCCTTGGCGTAATTTTCCATTTTATAGGCGGTTTTGCCTCGGGTAGTTTTTACATTCCGTATAAAAAAGTTAAAGGCTGGGCATGGGAAAGTTACTGGATTGTTGGCGGTATTTTTTCTTGGCTGATTGTGCCGCCACTGGCTGCCTATTTAACCATCCCGAATTTTGCAGAAATTATTAGGCAGACCGACAATGGCATTTTAGGTTTAACTTTTTTCTTCGGTTTGCTGTGGGGCATTGGTGGTTTAACTTACGGTCTGGGTGTGCGTTATTTGGGCGTTTCTCTCGGCAGTACAATTATTTTAGGATTAAGCGCGGTTTTCGGTTCGCTGCTGCCATCCATTTATTATGATTTTTTCCCGACCGCTGGCAAAGATACCATCTCCATTTTGCTGCATAGTAATTGGGGGCAGCTTGTTTTAGCAGGTATTTTATTAACCATAATTGGCATTATCATCTGCGGAAAAGCCGGTACGATGAAAGATAAAGAGCTGGCCAAACACATGATGGATGTGGAAGATAATAAAGATTACCGGTTTGGTTTAGGCATAACTGTTGCAATTGTTTCGGGTATATTAAGTGCCTGTTTTAACTTTGGTTTGGAAGCGGGAAAATCTATGGCTGATGTAGCCAATGCGATCTGGAAAACTGCTCATCCGGGCAACGTCAATTTCCTTTACCAAAACAATGTTACCTATGTGGTGATTTTATGGGGAGGGCTGACTACCAACTTTATCTGGTGCATGATTTTGAATGCCCGAAATAAAACGTTTTCAGATTATACCGATAAAAAAACACCATTACTGCGCAATTATATCTTCTCTGCTTTAGCCGGAACTACATGGTTTCTGCAATTCTTTTTTTATGGAATGGGAGAGAGCAAGTTAGGAAATGGTGCCAGCTCCTGGATTTTGCATATGGGCTTTATCATCCTGATTGCCAATATCTGGGGCTTGGTTTTGAACGAATGGAAAGGCGTTAGCAAAAAAGCTTATGCCACTGTTTTAGCCGGTATTTTTGTAATTATTTTATCGGTTGTTTTGGTTGGTTATGGTAATTCACTTCAACATTAATTAATATTAAATACGGATTTCAATTTTTTAAAATATGTCAGTTACAACACAGCAATTTCAACATGTAAGCTATTTATGGGATGATGCCAAAGCGGCAGAACTGGCCGGGGATGAAGTAGCTTTACTTATTTACCGCTCTAATTTGCTGGGAGCAGATTTACGCCTCACCAATTATGGCGGCGGCAATACTTCCTGCAAGGTAATGGCTAAAGACCCGCTGACAGGCGCAGAAACCGAAGTAATGTGGATTAAAGGTTCTGGCGGTGATATCGGCACTTTGAAAAAAAGCGGACTGGCAGCTTTATATGTTGATCGTTTACGCAGTTTAAAAAATGTGTATCGCGGTGTAGAACATGAAGATGAAATGGTGGAGTTGTTTAATCATTCTATTTTCGACTTGAATTCTAAAGCGCCTTCTATCGATACGCCTTTGCATAGCTTTTTGCCGTTCAAGCATATCGATCACTTGCATCCGGATGCTGCTATTGCAATTGCCGCGGCAAAAGATGGCAGGCAAATTACACAGGATTTATTTGGTGGAACGATCGGTTGGGTAGAATGGAAAAAACCAGGTTTCGAGCTCGGCTTGCAGTTAAAAGCTTGTTTAGATGCTAATCCCGGAATCTGTGGTATCATGCTGGGTTCTCACGGTTTGTTTACCTGGGGCGATACCGCTTACGAAAGTTACATCAATACTTTGGAAGTAATTGAGAAATGTGCCGAATACCTGGAACAAAATTATGGTAAAAAAGGCCCGGTTTTCGGCGGACAAAAAATCCAGAGTTTAGCTAAAGAAGACCGCTTAAAACAAGCTGCCGCTTTAGCGCCCGTTTTACGCGGATTTTGTTCGAGTAAACAAAGCATGATCGGGCATTTTACCGATGATGATCGCGTACTGGAATTTATCAATTCGAATGATTTGGATAGATTGGCGCCATTGGGAACAAGCTGCCCAGATCACTTCTTAAGAACTAAAATCAGTCCGTTAGTATTAAATTTAGCGCCTGCTGATGATCTTTCTGATGTTAAATCATTAAAAGAAAAACTTGCTCCTGCTTTTGAGGCTTACCGCCAGATGTACACTGATTATTATAATACTTGCAAGCACCCAAATAGTCCCGCTATTCGTGATACCAATCCGGTTGTAATTCTGTATCCGGGCGTGGGCATGTTTACTTTCTCTAAAGACAAACAAACTACACGTGTTGCTGCCGAATTTTATACCAACGCCATCAACGTAATGAAAGGCGCGGAAGCGATTTCCGAATACACTTCACTTCCCCGTCAGGAAGCTTTTGATATCGAATACTGGTTGCTGGAAGAAGCAAAACTGCAACGGATGCCAAAGCCAAAAGCCCTTTCCAGCCGTATCGCTTTAATCACCGGCAGTGCAGGTGGAATTGGTAAAGCAATCGCCAAGAAGTTTGTAGATGAAGGTGCCGTTGTTATTTTAAATGACATGAATGCCGAGCGTTTGGAAGCTGCCGGAGAAGAATTTAAAAACCTTTACGGAAAAGATTCTTATGGAACAGCGATTCTGGACGTTACCAAATCTACCGATATAGAAGAAGCAATGGATATTGCCGCCTTAACTTTTGGCGGTGTTGATATTGTGATAAATAATGCCGGTTTATCCATCTCCAAAACCATCGAAGGTCACACCGAAAAAGACTGGGATTTACTGTATGATGTTTTGGTAAAAGGCCAGTTTTTTGTAACGCAAGCAGCTACGGAAGTGATGCGCAAGCAGGATATCGGCGGTGATATAATTAATATCGTGAGTAAAAATGCTTTGGTAAGTGGACCAAATAATGCCGGTTATGGATCTGCAAAAGCGGCACAATTACATTTAAGTCGGTTAAATGCTGCCGAATTAGGTGCAGATGGAATCCGTGTAAACGTAGTCAATCCGGATGCGGTAATCAGCGATAGTAATATCTGGGCAGGCGGATGGGCCGAAGGCCGTGCGAAAGCTTACGGAATTACGGTTGCAGAATTACCGGCTTATTATGCCAAACGTACTTTATTAAATCAGATTATTTTGCCGGAAGATATTGCCAATGCTTGTTTTGCTTTTGTGGGCGGATTGCTAAAAAAATCAACCGGAAACATACTGAACGTTGATGGCGGCGTGGCCATGGCTTTTGTACGATAAAAGAAGCATGGTAAAATCAGTAAGAAGTTTGAGAAGTTTTTTAAACTAAACTAAACTAAACAACCAATTATAATTCATCCGGATTTCGGAATAGAACTTAAAAAAATGCAGATTGAATCCTATAAAATTGAAGAACAAAACCAGCAATTAGCAGCCAAACAGCAACACAATTTTGATTTTGTAAGAGATCAATTCCCGAATGCAGAAGCAGTTATTCAGAAATTAATAGATTTCCAGATTGCTATTCCAAGCTGGGCATTGGGAACTGGCGGAACTCGTTTTGGTCGTTTCTCCGGCAGTGGCGAACCACGCAGCCTGGAAGAAAAAATTGAAGATGTGGGTTTACTGCATGCTTTAAATAAAGCCAGCGGAGCCATTTCTTTACATATTCCATGGGATATCCCGAAAAATTATCAGGCTATAAAAGCATTGGCTGCACAACATGGTTTACGTTTTGATGCGGTTAATTCAAATACTTTCCAGGATCAGGCTGATCAAAAATTAAGTTACAAATTCGGTTCACTGCAAAATGTAGATAAAGCTGTTCGCAAACAAGCAATCGATCATAACATTGAAGTAATTAAACACGGAATTGAATTGGGTTCTGATGCTTTAACCATTTGGCTTTCTGATGGTTCTAATTTTCCAGGGCAATTAAATTTCCGCAGAGCGTTTCAAAATACTTTGGAAAGTTTGCAGGAAATTTATGCTGCGCTTCCGGAAAGTTGGAAAATATTTGTGGAGTACAAAGCTTTCGAACCCAACTTTTATTCTACCACAGTTGCCGATTGGGGACAATCGCTTTTATATGTAAATAAATTAGGACCAAAAGCTTATACATTGGTTGATTTAGGTCACCATTTGCCAAATGCCAATATTGAGCAAATCGTTTCTTTGTTGTTGATGGAAGGGAAACTGGGCGGTTTCCATTTCAATGATTCTAAATATGCTGATGATGATTTAACAACCGGCAGCATTCGTCCGTACCAGTTATTTCTGATATTCAACGAGTTAGTAGAAGGAATGGATGCCAAAGAAATGGATCATGCAACAGGTTTGGGCTGGATGATTGATGCTTCTCATAATGTAAAAGATCCGCTGGAAGATTTATTGCAATCGGTAGAAGCCATCATGATCGCTTATGCACAAGCATTGTTGGTTGATCGAAAAGCTTTAAACGAAGCACAGGCAGTTAGCGATGTAGTGCGTTGTCAGGAAATTTTACAAAACGTTTTCCGTACCGATGTTCGCGCTTTGGTTGCCGAAGCACGTGTACGCGCAGGTGGCGCAGCTGATCCTTTAGCTCTGTACCGTTCTTTAAAAGTTAGGGAAAACCTAATTGGCGAACGCGGTTATAATACTGTAGCAACCGGATTGTAGCATAGCAAATAGTATCAAACCGCAAGTATAAGAGTTGCAAGCAAGTGCTTCTTTTATGCCTGTTTTTTCTGGAGACTTGATCCTGAATAACGGATATTAAAATGAGTAAGACGCCTGTAATAGCTATTTTCGATGTGGGCAAAACGAACAAGAAACTGTTTCTTTTTGATGAGAACTATCGAATTGTTTTCGAGAAATCAGCTCAGTTTAAGGAAACAGTCGATGAAGACGGTGACCCGTGCGAAAACCTGGAAAGTTTGCGTTTATCCGTATTTGATTCGTTGCGGGAAGTTTTTCGGTTAAAAGAATTTGAAATCAGGGCCATCAATTTTTCTACTTATGGCGCCAGCTTCGTTTATGTAGATGAAAATGGGCAGCCGCTGGCTCCGTTATACAATTATCTGAAAACCTATCCGGAAGTACTCAAAAAACAGTTTTATGATTTGTATGGCGGCGAGGATGCTTTTTCCAGCCGTACGGCCTCACCGGTTTTAGGAAATTTAAATTCCGGAATGCAGCTTTACCGACTTAAATACCAAAATCCAGAATTGTTTAAAGAGATTAAATATGCATTGCATCTGCCTCAATATTTAAGTTCTTTAATTTCCGGGCGAATGTTTTCAGACATTACCAGCGTAGGTTGCCATACCAATTTGTGGGATTTTACGAAGGATACCTATCATGAATGGGTAACTAAAGAAGGTATTTTAGGCAAACTGGCACCCCTGATGCCTGCAGAAGAAGTTTTACCGGCAGCTTTTCCGGGAAACAACTATGCGGTTGGTATTGGTTTGCATGATAGTTCTGCCGCTTTGATTCCTTATCTGGTTAACTTTCATGAGCCTTTTATCCTGCTTTCTACCGGAACATGGTGCATCAGTTTAAACCCGTTTAACCAATCGCCTTTAACTTCCGAAGACCTCAAAAAAGACTGTCTCAGTTATCTGCAATATCAGGGAAAACCGGTTAAAGCCTCACGTGTATTTTCTGGTTACGAACTGGAAACACAGGTGAAACGTATTGCCGCGCATTTCAATCAGCACCCACATTATTACAGAACGATGCCGTTTAATGCGGAGATTATTCAAAAATTGCACGATCAGCCATCATTAAAATATACCGATAAAAACAGTATCAATCTAAAAGAATCTGTTTTTGCACAGCGTGATATGGCTGATTTTAAAACTGATGAAGAAGCTTATCACCAATTAATGCTGGACTTAATCCAACTGCAAAAAGAATCAACGCAACTGGTTTTGGAAGGAACCAATGTGAAGCGGATTTTTGTAGATGGCGGCTTCAGTAAAAACGTCATTTTTATGAAACTGCTGGCAGAAGCTTTTCCCGAAATCGAAGTTTTTGCAGCTTCTATGGCGCAAGCAACGGCTGTAGGAACAGCGCTTGCTATTCATCGTTCCTGGAATACCAAATCTTTGCCCGGAGATATTATTGAACTGAAATACTATTCGGTTACGCATCAGGTGAAGGTTTAATAATTAATTAATCCTTTTTCTAATTATCCAGTTTAAACTTTTTTAAATCCGGCAAATGCTTCTTTTGCCGGGTTAATTCCTGTTGATAAATTACTTGTCCCAGGTTTTTTAAAAATGGCAAACACACGGTTTCGTATTCATATTGGTTATCGTTGTAAATTCCATCTTCGTTGGATTGGATCACAACTGTCAGCATAAATTCTACTTTATTTTTAAAATCCACGATATAAGCATTGTCAATATCATAACCATATGAATCTCCAACTTTGTTAAATATGCGGATGTTTGGATCCAAACTTGCATCTTTTTCAGAACCATAAAACAGAAACTTGCAGTAAGCCGGCCAGTATTCAGGCTGATTATATCGGGGATGACTACTTTCTGTTGGATACATGCTCATGTACTTGTAAATCAACTGGTAATCTTCTTTTTTAAGTTGAAATTGTTCTTGAGTTGGATAAACTTCCGGGAACAATAACCGCTTCAAAACTTCCTGCTGATCCGGAATTGTAAATACATTTTTCTCCCGAAAATCAAAAGGAGAATGTACCAACTGATTGTTGCTATCCAAGTAACTTTTTCCCTGCAACATGTTTTCTAATTGCATTGGATAATCGTTTGGATCAAATTGTGCGGCTTGTTTATAGATGCTTCTTTTACCGGCATAAAATTCAATCGGATTGGTATGTTTGGTACTTTCGCCAGCATCTCCAACAGATAATCTTCCAATAATCCGTGTTTGATTTAATCCATATTTTTTTAGTTTCCGGTTGATTTCTGCTCTACCTACAAACTCGTACAAGCGGTTAAAAGCATCGTTATCGCTCACCAGCAAAATCTTTTTGATGTAATTTTGAATACTTGGCAAACCGTTTTCGGCAGAAGTATCAACCCTGACTTTCGTTTGCCCGGCAAAACCACTATCGGTTTGCATCGATGCTGTTTTTATGCCCTTAATTTTGAGCTGATTGGCTTTCTCCAAAGCAAAAATCAGCGTTGGTAATTTTACCGTGCTGGCCGGATAGAAGTAACGGTTTGGGTTGAGATTGAAGCTGTACGAACGAAAATGCGGCCTGTTTTTTTTATCACGATCAATTTGCGTGTACAAAATCTGGACTTCGTTTTTGGTTGAATGTTGCAATATTTTTCCAAATATTTCCGGCTTGGATTCGAGTAGTTTTTTCAGCAAAACAGTATCGGTGTTTTGAGCGGAAACCTGCAAAGTGAAAAGTATAAAAAGGGTAGATAAACGAAGCATGTGATGTTAAATATAGAACTTTCATTCAAATTAAATTCTCTGTTTTCAATTGCCAATCCAAATCCTACCTTTGCGCCGCAATTGGTTTCCGGCCTCAA
This sequence comes from Janthinobacterium lividum, assembly GCA_050954285.1. Classification (GTDB taxonomy): domain Bacteria; phylum Bacteroidota; class Bacteroidia; order Sphingobacteriales; family Sphingobacteriaceae; genus Mucilaginibacter_A. The sequence continues at coordinate 122,090 of JBPBPL010000014.1, forward strand.
CAACCGGAATTAAAAGGGAATCCGGTGTAAAACCGGAGCTGTCCCGCAGCTGTAAGCTCTATCAACCGATGCTGTTTTTATGCCACTATTTTGGGTAACCAAAACGGGAAGGCGCAGCAAAGGGGAGCAAGCCAGAAGACCTGCCTTTCGCAAATAAATTCATAGCTTTCGGGGATTGGAGCTGGAATGCGAATGCTCTTTTTACGGGTGTATTTTCATTTTATTGATCAATTTTTCTGTTTGCTGTGAGACGCGTTTCATCTTCACAACAAAAAATGAAAAAAAACTTTTACAAAAATGCAGCAGGCTTAGTGCTTGCATCTTCCGTGTTGGGCAGCACTTCACTTTTTGCCCAGGATTCTACCAGAGTTTTAAAAGACGTTGTGGTTTCAGCTACCAAAACCGACCAGAAACAGCTGCAAACCGGTAAAGTAATTACTGTGATTACTGCTGATCAGATCGAACGCAGCCAAGGCAAATCATTAGCACAGTTGTTAAATGAGCAGGCTGGAGTCATTGTTAGCGGTGCAAACAGCAATCCTGGTTTAAACAAAAGTATTTTCATCCGTGGTGCAGCAAGCGGTTTCGCGGTTACGCTGGTTGATGGAATTATCGTTGGCGATCCTTCCTCTACGGGCGGTGCTTTTGATATTCGTTTGTTTCCGATTGATCAGATCGAACGCATTGAAATTATCAAAGGCGGACAATCCACTTTGTACGGTTCGGATGCGGTTGCCGGTGTAATTAACATCATTACCAAAAAAGGCGGCCCCGAAGGAATTGGCGTTTACGGGACATTGACCGGCGGCAGTTATGGTTCGCAAAAGCAGAATGTGGGTTTCAACGGATCACTGAATAAGTTTTCCTATAATGTAAGTTATACGCATGATCAAACGGATGGTATCAGTGAGGCGGCTGATCCAAACCACACCGGAACTTTTGATAAAGATGGTTATAATCAATCTGCTTTAAACGCTAATTTTTCGGTAGAAGCAGCCCGTGGCTTGCGCATTAGCCCGTTTTTTCGGTTCACTTCCGGTTCATATAAATATGATAACGGCGCTTTTGCAGATGCCAATAACCAAAGCTTAAACCGTTTTTACAATACCGGTTTAACTTCGCAATATAATTTGGATGATAAAAATCGTTTCAACCTCAATTATGGTTATACCGGAAGCACGGCAAGTTACGAATCCAGTTATCCGTCTTCCAACATTGGCCGCTTGCATTTGGCCGATCTTTATTTTAACCATGATTTTACCGATCAGATTAAGTTTTTGTTAGGTGTTGATAACCGTTACACGCAGATCAAGCAAATTGGCTCGGCCAATGTAACGCCGGAAGCCAATTTATTAGGCGTGTATTCCTCACTTGCCGTTAACAAAATTGCTGGTTTGGTGAATATTGAAGGCGGTGGAAGGTTTAATTACCATAACCAATACGGCCATAATTTTACATTTGATGTAACGCCTTCCATCAATTTACTGGAAAATAAACTGATTTTATTCGGAACCGTTTCCAGCGCTTTTAAAGCACCTTTATTGACGGAACTGTTTGGTCCGTATGGCGCAAATCCAGATTTAAAGCCTCAAAAATCCTTAAATTATGAAGCTGGTTTTAGCACTGCTTTATTGGATAACCAGTTTAATTTACGTGTTGCTCTTTTCCGTAGAAAACTGCGTGATGCAATTGTTTATTTAACAAACGGTTATACCAATTTTGACCGCCAGAACGATCATGGTTTGGAGATTGAACCTTCCTACAAATACAAAATTTTAACGCTGACCGGTTTTTACAGTTTTGTTGATGGAACCGCAATTCGCAACGGTGTTGATACTTACGGCTTGCTGCGTCGGCCAAAACAATCTTTTGGTTTGCAGGCAGCTGTGCAGGCAACAAGCAAATTGTATGTAAGTGCAAACTTCCGCAGTTATGGCCAGCGCGGCGATTATAGTTATCCAACAAATGTTACTTTGCCAGCCTACCAATTGCTGGACGGTTACGTGCAATACGGAATTAATGGCCGTATCAAAGTTTTTGCAAACGTGAACAACATTTTGGATAAACGCTACCAGGAAATTTACGGTTACAATACCATGGGCACCAATTTCAATGCGGGTGTAAGTTTTAACTTTAATTGAGAATTGTATTTTTGCACGATAAAAGAAGCATCCATGTCTTTAGAGAAATTCAATATCCGCAACAGCGTTTTAATACTGATGATTATTTTGGCTGCTGCCATGCGTTTTGTTCATTTGGATAACCAAAATGTTTGGGCCAATTTTACACCGGTTGGTGCGGTTTCGCTATTTGGTGGTGCTTATTTTACCGATAAAAAAAAGGCCTATTTAGTGCCCTTGCTGACTTTATTTTTCAGTGATTTATTGATCAATTATTTGTACTTCCATCATTTCGTTTGGTTTTATGGCAGCGCAATCTGGGTTTATCTCAGTTTTGCAGCAATGGTTTATATCGGAAGCATCATTCCGAAAATTAACGTTGCAAACGTAGTGGTAGCTTCAATTTGTGCTGTTGCGGCGCATTGGTTATTAACGGATATTGATCCCTGGTTGCACGGAACTTTATATTCCAAAGGCATTAATGGTTATTTTCAATCTTTAATTGCAGCTATCCCTTTTGAACGAAGCTTGCTGATGGGCAATTTAGTTTATGGCTTTATTTTATTTGGCGGATTTGAACTGGTTAAAAGTAAATTCCCTGTTTTAAAATTGCATAACCAGCTGGTTGTAAAATAGAAAAGTATACGCTTTGCAGCGTGAGGGATTGCAGTGGAAAGCCCGCAGCGCAGCGAGGACTTGTAACGGAAAGCCCGGCCCGCAGGGGCACGCCCAAAATAGAATTTTAAAATTTAATTTATAGCGATGAAGTGTAAAAGCTTTATCTCTTTTTTTATGAATACTGTTTTTATGCCGGTAAAAACAGTATCGGTTTTGTATATTGAAAACATGAAAAAATTAGTGGTTTTAACCGGAGCCGGAATAAGTGCCGAAAGCGGCTTGAAAACCTTTCGTGACAGCGATGGCCTTTGGGAAGGTTATAATATTGAAGATGTTGCCACGCCGGAAGCTTGGCGGAAAAACCCGGAAATGGTGCAGCAATTTTACAACGAAAGAAGAAAATCAGTTTTGGAAGCCCAGCCAAATGCAGCTCATTTTGCTTTGGCAGCACTGGAAAAAGACTTCGACGTAACCATAATTACGCAAAATATTGATGATTTGCACGAACGTGCCGGTTCTACCAACGTGGTACATTTGCATGGCGTAATTACAAAATCGCAGTCCAGTAAAAATCCGAATCTGACCTATCCAATTAATGGTTGGGAAATTAAAATGGGAGAGGTTTGCGAGTTGGGTTCGCAGTTGCGCGCGCATGTAGTTTGGTTTGGAGAAGCGGTGCCGATGATTGAAAAAGCAGCCACAATCTGTATCAATGCGAATATTTTTATGCTGGTTGGCACTTCGTTGGCAGTTTATCCGGCTGCAGGTTTGATAGACTATGTTCCGGATGAAACGCCAAAATATATTGTTGACCCGAAAATCCCTGCAATTTCATCTGTTAAAAACAGCATTAAAGTAGAAGAAAAAGCAACAGTTGGCGTGGTAAAAGTGGCGGAGATGTTGTATAAAAGTAAAACCGATATATGAATCGCCCTTTATTTAGTAAAATATATTCCCAGGAAAATGATCACTGCAAAAGCTATCATGAACCAATAAGAATTTTTATGTGCGAAATTAAATGTCCAACCTAAGCGACAAGGTTTTTGAACAATTAAACGGTTGTCATTTGGGTTGTTGTAAAACATTCCCCATTTCCATAACTGTGGATTTGTGTCGTCGAAGCTGTTCATAATAAGCGGTTTAGTCGTTAAATATGCATCAATAATTATACCGGTTATAACTCTCCCTAAAATCTTTTCGCATCTCTGTAAAACGTGTAGAAACAGTTTTTAAAAAAGCTTCGTCAAGCAACTCAAAAACGCTGTTCACGCCATCGGTAATGTCCATTCCGGCAACTTTATAACTTTGTTCTAAAGCACCTTGTTCAAATTTAGCAATAAATTTTCCGTTGAAATGAAAGATGGAAATTTTAAATTCCGGATGAGGCAATTCGGCTACTACACGCATTTTGATTGATTTTTAGGAAAGGATTTTAAATGAATTGCAAAGCTGAAAATTTATCCGGTAAAAGAAGTATGCTTTGCCATGGCTGAATCTTCTACAAAACCAGCCAGCGGATTCTGCCCGCGAATCATTCCCCAGGATTTCAGTGGAATAAAACGCGCAAAAAGTTCCTCGCTGTACCAGTTTTCACTTCTGGTTTTTTTAATCACTTCTATGTGTTCCGGCGAGCGGTAAGCAAAACTTTTTACGGCTTCCATATCTTTCCAAAAGGAAATGGTTGCCTGGTGCATAAACGGATCTTCGCCCACACCAAACGAGGTAATGTAGCCTGGAGCAGCCGTCATGATTCCTGCAATTTTCGCCGCATTTTGCCAGAAAGGTTTTAGCCGGTTTAGGTTGAGTGTTGCGCGCGTTAATACGGCAACAATTCCTTGATAATCTGTTTTTTGCGGATTGCCGAACGGTTCTTTGCTCGTCCATTTGCCATGACTTTGCAGCGGTTCCAGCAAAACTGTCCATTTCTCCGCAGCAAATGTTTTCCACCATTTGGCAGCAAAAGATTTTTGGTCAAAATGATTAAAGCTGTCCTCATCTTCCCAAACAGACAGCATTGCCCATTGCTGCCAATCGGGATGTAAATCGAAAGTGCCGTTTTTGCCTGTTCCCATCAACTTATAAAACGAGCATTTACGCTGAAAAAACATCGGTAAACGAAGTATGCCCATCGCCATTAAAGCAAAGGGAATGCAGGCTTTCCGGTAGCGGACGATGGTTAAACTGACGATCATTGAAGCTAAATAACGATTAAAATTGATTTGATTTTTGAATTGTTTTTAATTGGGACATCGGCATGACAGCCCGTTCTTTAACTTTGCGCCATGGCAGAAGATTTAAACATCATCCGAAACGGAACCAAAGCGGAGCAATACGAAACTTTGATCCCGCAGGTTAAAGCTTTATTGGAAGGCGAAACTGATCTGGTAGCCAATCTGGCCAACGTTGCAGCCGCTTTAAAAGAGCAGTTTAACTGGTTTTGGGTTGGATTTTATCTGGTAAAAGAAGCAGAGCTGGTTTTAGGGCCGTTTCAAGGTCCGGTTGCCTGCACACGAATCCGTAAAGGACGAGGGGTTTGCGGCACTTCCTGGGAGAAAGCGGAAACGCTGATTGTGCCTGATGTTGACGATTTCCCCGGACATATTGCCTGCAGTTCTCTATCGAAATCAGAAATTGTAGTGCCTCTTTTACAAGGTAAAAATGTGGTTGGCGTGCTGGATGCGGATAGTTCTGAATTAAATGAATTTGATGAAACGGATGCTAAATATTTAGAAAGAATTGTTCAGCTTTTAAATTTCTAAATGAAACTTCCCGAAGAATTTTACCTTTCAAAAGAAGTAGTTACAATTGCCCGAAACCTGCTAGGAAAATACCTTTTCACTAATATCAATGGCGAAATCAGCGGCGGTTATATTGTAGAAACAGAAGCTTACAACGGTATTACCGATAAAGCTTCGCACGCTTTTGGCAACCGTTTAACCAATCGAACCAAAACCATGTATCAGGCTGGCGGCGTGGCCTACGTTTATTTGTGCTATGGCATCCACGAAATGTTAAATGTGGTAACTTCGGTTGAGGACGAACCACATGCGGTTTTAATTCGTGCCATCAATCCAACGGAAGGAATCGATTTGATGCTGGAACGCCGGAAAATGATCAGTATAAAAAATAATCTGACGGCTGGTCCGGGTTCCGTAGCCAAAGCTTTAGGCGTTTCCAGGAAAATGAATGGATTGAGTTTTCAGGACAATGAAATCTGGATTGAGGACTGGGATTTAATTTTTCCGGATGAAGAAATTGCAGCCGTTCCGCGTGTTGGCGTGGCTTACGCGAAGGAAGATGCGCTGCTGCCATATCGGTTTTATGTTAAGGGAAATCCGTTTGTGAGCAAGCCCAATCGATAATTTATAAATCAAAATCTAATATTTGCGGTTAAACTTTTATCTAAAAACAAATTATAATGAGCGAACAATCAAAATCAGAACAAATAAAATTTTTAAAAGACAAGATAGAAGATGTGCGGATTGCCATGCTGGTAACGGTGAATGCGAATCACGAAATCCATAGCCGCCCGATGGGAACTGCTAAGGTGGATGAAGAAGGAAATATCTGGTTTTTTACCAACGAATATTCTTCTAAAGTTGACGAAGTATCGCACGAAAATAAAGTGGTGGTAACGTATTCTAATCCTGGTAACAGCACTTATTTAAGTATCAAAGGCACAGCTTCTTTGGTGGATGATAAAGAAAAAATGAAGGAATACTGGAACCCGATTATCAAAGCTTTTTTTCCGGCTGGTTTGGATGATCCAAAGCTAACCTTGTTAAAAGTTGATACCCAGGAAGCTGAATATTGGGACAGCAATTCCAGCAAAATGGTTGTCGGTTTCCAAATGTTGAAAGCTATTGTTACTGGCGGACGTTATGATCAGGGAGATCATGGAAAAATTCAATTGTAATTATATTAAAGAAAACTAATTTTAAAAGGTGGGCAATTTGCTCACCTTTTTTTATGGGGTAAAAGAAGTATCGTGTATTTGAAATGCTTTTTTTATCCTGCTTTTTTCTACTTGTAATAGATTTATGCTGAAAATAGCTTTCGATCCGATTTACGCACATCCTTTGCCGGAAGGCCATCGTTTCCCGATGCTGAAATATGAGCTGATTCCGGCGCAATTGCTGCACGAAGGTGTAATTGCTTCGGAAAATATCTTTTCGCCAAAACCAGTAAAAGAAGAAGTGATTTTATGGACGCACGATGAAAACTACTGGCAGCAATTGCGCGATTTGACTTTACCGCCAAAAGAGCAGCGCCGGATCGGTTTTCCATTATCGGCACAATTGGTAGAACGCGAAATCCGGATTGCACAAGGAACGATTGATGGCTGCCATTTTGCTTTTAAAAACGGAATTGCTTTTAACGTTGCCGGCGGTACGCATCATGCAGGCAGCAACTGGGGCGAAGGTTTTTGTATGCTCAATGATCAGGCAATTGCCGCAAATTACCTGCTAAAAGAAGCATTGGCCAAATCCATTTTAATTGTTGATCTAGATGTGCACCAGGGAAACGGAACGGCTGAGATATTTGAACATCAGCCACAGGTTTTTACATTTTCTATGCATGGCGCCAACAATTTTCCTTATCGCAAAGAACGCTCGGATCTGGATATTCCATTGCCGGATGGGATGGAAGGCGAGGCGTATTTTACCTTACTAAAAGAAGCATTGCCTAAAATAATTGATCAGCAAAAGCCTGATTTTATTTTCTATCTCGCAGGTGTTGATGTCTTACTGACAGATAAATTGGGCAAGCTCGCTTTAACAAAAGCTGACTGTAAAGAGCGCGATATGTTTGTGTTAAATTTATGTCATAAAAATAGCATTCCTGTCCAAGTGAGTATGGGCGGTGGCTATTCTCCAAATATCAAAGATATTGTGGATGCGCATTGCAATACCTATAAAAGTGCTTTGGAACTGTATTTCTGACAAATTTTTAAATAGGCCGTCCAATCAATAAATGTACGCCTGACAACATTAATAGAATTTTGGTTTTTTAATTAAATAGGTAACTTTGTTGAGTATTTAGCGTATAAAAGTTAAATAGTTTGAAATAATTACAAATTTAAAATCAAAAAAATGCAAAATTTATATATGATGGCTACGCTGATCAGAACGCAGGAAATGCAAAAAATGGCCATCGAAATCAACGCAAGTTTAATCAATATTGAACAGGCACTGGTTCGATACAATGTTTCTACAAAAGAAGCTGTACTTACTCAAATTGAAAACTTAAAAAGCGTAAACAAACGTCCTGCTGCAAGTCGCCAGCGTGAATCTATCGATTTAAATGCACAGGCTGCATAGTTGCAAACGGCCGTAATTTAAAATTATTAAATCAGCTGCTTTTGTAGTTTTTTGCTGAAGTAATTAAAGCGGAAATAAAGTAGCAATGCAGCGGTTATCAACCCGGCCGTTAGTCCATACCAAATGCCGGAAGCGCCGAGTTTAAGTTGGATGCCCAATACATAACCAACAGGCAGGCCAATCATCCAGTAAGCTATAAATGTGATGATTGCAGGGATTTTCACGTCGCCGATACCACGCAAAATTCCTAATCCGACGACCTGTGTTCCGTCAAATAATTGAAACACGGCGGCAATGATCAATAGTTGCGCGGTCAGGTTAATAACTTTTTTATCCGAAGTATAAATCCACGGAATTAAATGGTTTGCAAGCAGAAAGATGATCGCGGTAATACTCATAAAAATCAAGACAGTGTGATAGCTGGCCAAGGCGGAGGTTCTCAGCTTAAAATAGTCTTTCGCCCCAAAAAAGTTTCCTGCTTTAATGGCCGCTGCTGCACCAATTCCGCTGGCCGCCATAAAAGTTAGTGAAGCCAGGTTGATTGCTACCTGGTGCGCCGCCAGTTGAATATCGCCCATGGTACCGATTAGCACGGCTGCACCGCTAAAAGCACTCACTTCGCAGCTGTATTGTATGGCGATGGGCGCACCAATGGCCAGGATTTTTTTACAAATGCTGGCCCTGATCTGAAACAGGGAAAAGTTTGAAAGGTATTTTTTGAAGTGTTTAGAGCGGAAAATGTAAAGTGACATTACCGCAGCCATCACCGAACGATCAATCAGCGTACTTAAACCTACGCCACGAACGCCCATTGGTGCAATACCAAAAAGCCCTTTTACAAAAATAATTCCCAAGCAAATATTCAGCACATTTCCCCAAATGGAAACCATCATGGCTTGTTTGGTAAAACCCAAACCTTCTGCAAACTGTTTAAACGTGTTGAAAACCATCAGCGGAATGATGGAAAATCCCATCAGCACTAAAAACGGTTGGGCCAGAAGGATGACTTTTGGCGACTGGCCCAAATGGTTCAAAACCAGCACAGAGCCAAAATAGATCAGTAAAAACAGTATCAGGCCCGTAATAAAATTGATCAGCAAACTTGCCGAAAATAATTTGCCACAAGCTGCATCATTTTTCCGGCCATTTTCCTGCGCAATCAGCGGTGTAAGGCCATAAGCAATACCAATCCCGATCACCAAAACCATGATAAAAATACTGTTGACCAGCGAAACGGCAGCCAATGAAGTAGTACCGGCAAACTGGCCAACAATAATGCTATCGGAAGTTTGCACCAGCACTTGCCCTAATTGTGAAATGATGACTGGAAAAGCCAGTTGCAGATTTGCCCGGTAAAAAGGTTTATGAGTGGCGTAAAAATTTTTCATCGGCAAAAACAGTAACAGGTTTTGAGTTGAAAAAAGGTAAAAGATTTTTATACAATAAAAGAAGTATGGCTTTGGATCAGGAAGCCGTATAGTATTCCTCTTTTTCGGTGGTATGCACGCGGATGACGCCGGAGAGCACTAAATTAACCAGAATGCGCTGTGCACGGCGGCGGCTCAGGTTCAGCAAATCGCAGTATTCTTTTACGGTAATGCGTTCTTTTAAGTGCAAATATTCCAGCAAACCTTTTTCTTTGGATGAATACTCAATCAGCACGCCATCATCATTGTTAGAGCGTTTCAAAACATCTACTACAATTTTGCTGGCCAGCATGCTTTTATCGTTTGTGCGGATGTAAACCCACCATTTGCCATCATCGCCCAAAGCATAATGCGGTTTTATGTCGCTGGCTTCAATTTCGGCTACTAAAACCAGTTTGGCATCAATATAAATCTCCTCAAAAATCGGTTCTAAAGCCGGTCGGCAAAAAAAAGTTGCGGCGCGGGTAATCATGTATTTTTCTTCGTCTTCGGATTTTACACCTTTTATCGTGCCATCGTCCAAAACCCCAATCAGCAAACGGCCGCCTTTGTTATTGGCAAAAGCAACCAGCGTTTTGGCAATTTTTTCGCAGCTGGTAATAGTTTTCTTAAAGTCGAGGGTTACGCCTTCGCCTTCAATAATCATTCTTTTGATGTTCATGCCGGCTCCTCCTGTCTGGGCTGAAAAATTTCCATCCAGCGTTCATGATTTTTAATCTGCGAAAAACCAAACTGCTGATACAAACCCTGGGCATCAGCTGTAGCCAGAACCAAGCGGCGCAAATTTTTAAGTTTGAAGTGATTACGAACGGTTTGCACCAGCCATTTAGACAGGCCGGATTTACGGTGCTCAGGCAAAATAAACACATCGCAAACGTACCCAAACGTAGCCTCGTCTGTAACTACACGGGCAAAACCAACTTGCTTTTGGTGATGATAAACGCCAAAGCACATGGAGTTTTGGATAGAAGTTTGAACAGTTTCCAGACGAATGCCTTTTCCCCAGTAAGAAAGCTTATCCAAAAAGTGATAAATGAGTTGTACATCCAACAAAGTTTTATCGGTAGAAATCAGGAAACCTTTTTTTAAAAAAGCATCATCATTCATGATCACTTTTATCGCCATAATTATTCGTGCCTTGCAGCTATTTCCCGCAGGCTGTACGCAAATATACTTGTTTGCAGGATAGTTAAGTAGCTGGCTGGACCGGATTTTAATTTATGACCTGCGGATGCTGTTTTTATCGGGTTAAAACTGGTCTGGCCAGATTAAATCACAACCAGACAAAAAAACAGGCTAGTTTTTATTGTAAAAAAGAGCACTGAATTATAACTCAACCGTCAATGCAATAACCCAAACCCTATCAAAACAAAAAGCCTCCGAAACAATTCCGGAGGCTTTTCAAAAATAATTTAAAACAGTAATTAACTCTTCTGCATATCGCGCAGCATTTTAATTTTATCGTGAGAAAATTTCAGTTTTCCCTGTTGCTCAGCAACCAGAGCATGCAAATATCTTGGCAGATCTTCATCAGCCAAAGCTTTTTTATAAGCATCTTGTGCCGCATCTTCACCACGCTCGCAATTAGCCAAGATAGAATGACGGTCGTGGCCGCTGAAGGTAGCGCGAACGTCCATCCAGGCACGGTAAATTTTACCTCTCACGGTAGTTCCGGTAGTTGTTTCTCCTTTTAAAACCAAAACTTCGGTGGCCAAAGCCATTTTACATTCGTGGCTTTCGCGGATCATGTGTTCAAAAAGTTGTTTCAGATCGGCATTTTCTTCGGTCGATTCTTTAATAGCCTTATCATAACCTTCAATACGGTCGTTGTTGATCTCAATCAGGTCATTTAAAATCTCTACGGAAGCTTCGTTTTGTATCATCAGATTAGGGTTTAAATTTTGTTATAAATCAAATGCAATTAACACCTTTTTTGTTTAAAAAAAGAAAGATAAAGCTGCCTATTACAGCTTTTAAGAAACAGGATAAATTTAGGCTGATAAAAACAGTATTTCCGTTTGAACAGTTTTTTGTTCTTATCAGCAAAAATTTCTCATCAAAACTTTAAATACATATTTTCGGTTAAAAAATTTATTTTTATTACCGCTAAAATATTTTTTGATGTTAAAACTTTGCTGGATAATTATCCTTTACCTATTATCAACTAAATTTATTCATCAAATTATAAACATTATGGCAAATCCAAATCCAGACCTTAAAGAAGGACCTGTAGCAACCGCAATTGAAAACCAAACTGCAAAAATACCTTCAGATGTTTTTTTATGGTTAGCATTAGGTTCAATCGGACTTTCTTTAGCTTTAAAAATTAAAGGCAGCCGCCACAACGCACTTTTTGTAGGACAATGGCCTGCACCATTTTTACTGTTAGGTATTTACAACAAATTAGTTAAACAATTAGGAAACGATTAACTCCTGCTGTGTTGTTTTTACGTATTTTAAAGCGTTTAGGTTGATAAAACCTTAACGCTTTTTTTAATGCTTCTTTTATCGGTGAAAAATTAAAAACAGCTATGCAAGTTTTTCGTTTTGCAGATATAAAAAAGTATCAACATGAAATATAGAAATCTGGGCAATACCAGCGAAAAATTATCAGTAATCGGGTTGGGTTGTATGGGAATGAGCCATGCCTATGGGACAACTAACGATGAAGAATCTATCGCAACGTTAAACTTAGCGTTGGATTTGGGCATCAATTTTTGGGATACGGCCGATGTTTACGGGCCGCATACCAACGAGGAACTGATTGCCAAAGTGCTGGTACCGAACCGGAAAAAGGTTTTTATTGCTACAAAATTTGGTTTTAGACCAGGTGAAAAAGGAAGCTTGAGTGTTTTTGACGGTTCTCCGGCATACCTCAAACAAGCTTGCGAAGGCAGCTTGAAGCGTTTGGGCGTAAATGAAATAGATTTGTATTATGCACATCGGGTTGATCCGAATATTCCGGTAGAAGAAATGGTTGGCGCAATGGGAGAACTGGTAAAAGAAGGAAAAGTTAGGTTTATCGGTTTGTCGGAAGCTTCTGCAGAATCTATCCGAAAAGCACACGCAGAACATCCAATTTCGGCTATTCAATCGGAATATTCGTTCATCACCCGCGATCCGGAAAAAGAAATATTACCGGTATGCCGCGAATTATCAATTTCATTTGTGCCTTTCAGCCCGCTTTCCCGCGGCTTGTTTACTGCAGCTTCTGTTGATACTTCTGATCTGGCAGATAACGATTTCCGCAAATCTTTACCTCGTTTTAAAGAAGATAAATACCTCATAAATAACCAGAAACTTGCTGCAGCTTTAAAGGAATTTGCGGCTTCCAAAGAAATCACGCCATCGCAACTGGCACTGGCCTGGGTTTTGGCGCAAAGTGAAAACATCATCCCAATTCCCGGAACTAAAAAACGAAAATATCTGGAAGAAAATGCTGGCGCGGCAGAAGTGAAATTATCTAAAGATGATTTACAGGAAGTAGAAGAAATCCTGAAAACATATCCCAACGTTGGCGAGCGTTATTATGAAGCTTCCATGAAAATGGTAAATAATTAAGCGTAAATTCATTTTAAAATCCATCTCATGGGGCAATCTGTTTTAATGCTGTTTTTACTGGCGATCCCGGTCGCCTGTATTTCCTGGACGGTTACCCATGAGGAGGTTTTTAAAGAAATCCGGGATTTTTGTATAAAAAACAGTCACGAACAGAAAACGCTGGCAGCCAGAAAGTTTTTCTATTTATTTACCTGCGAGTATTGTTTCAGCCATTATGTTACTATTTTAATGCTGATTGCTACCCATTACCAATTGCTTTTTGAAGGCTGGCGTGGCTATATAATTGCCGGTTTTAGTTTGGTTTGGATTGCCAATATGTACATGAGTTTTTATCGTTTGCTTCGGGTAGATATCAAAGTTGAAGATAATGATGGCAAATTGAAAGAGAAAATATTGAAAGATTAATTTGAAGCACTCCAATTTTTAGGCGATAAAAGAAGCATTGGCAACTGTCATCCTGTCATTTGTTTAAGTTTAAAAAGCCTTTGGAACCATTGTTGATTTCCCTTTTCCAAAATAATTTAATTTAAAAGTTATGCAGGAAAAGGGTTCAATATCCATACACACCGAAAATATTTTCCCCATTATCAAAAAATTTCTCTATTCAGACCATGAGATTTTTTTGAGAGAACTGGTTTCCAACGCAGTTGATGCTACCCAAAAGCTGAAAAGACTGGCCAGCATGGGCGAGTTTAATGGCGAACTGGGCGATACCAAAATAAAAGTATCGATAAACGAAGCAGACCAAACCATCATCATTTCCGATCATGGTTTAGGAATGACGGGTGAAGAAATTAAAAAGTACATCAACCAGATTGCTTTCTCCGGCGCAACTGAATTTGTTGAAAAATATAAAGATAAAGAAGGCGACAAAAAAGATATTATCGGCCATTTTGGTTTGGGTTTTTACTCGGCTTTTATGGTTTCTTCCAACGTTGAAATCAAATCTTTATCTTACAAAGAAGGCAGCGAAGCCGTACTTTGGGATTGCGATGGCAGCACTGAATTTGAGCTTTCAACTACAGAAAAAGCAGAACGCGGTACAGATATCATCCTGCATATTGCAGAAGATTCTAAAGAGTTTCTGGAAAAATCTCGCATTGAAACCATTCTCAAAAAATACTGTAAATTTTTGCCGGTAGAGATTGAGTTTGATGGCGAAGTGATCAATCAGACGGTTCCGGCCTGGACAAAATCTCCATCTGAACTGAAAGACGAAGATTACATCAGTTTCTATAAAGATTTATATCCGTTTTCTGAAGATCCGTTGTTCTGGATTCATTTAAATGTTGATTATCCGTTCAACCTCACCGGTATTTTATACTTCCCGAAGTTGAAAAACGACTTTGAAATTCAGCGGAACAAAATTCAGTTGTACTCTCGTCAGGTTTTTATTACAGATGAAGTAAAGGATATCGTTCCGGAATTTTTGATGTTGCTGCAAGGTGTTATTGATTCGCCGGATATTCCGCTGAACGTTTCCCGGAGCTTTTTACAGGCGGATGGAAATGTGAAAAAAATCGATTCGTACATTACTAAAAAAGTAGCCGACAAGCTGGCAGATCTGCACAAGCAAGATGAAGCTGCTTTTGCGGACAAATGGAACGACATTGGTTTGTTTGTGAAATACGGAATGATTAGCAATGAAAAATTTTATGAAAAAGCTAAGGATTTCTGTTTGTACAAAAATACCGATGGCAAGTATTTTACTTTAGATGCCTATAAAGAACACATCCAGGTAAACCAGCAGGATAAAGAAGGCAATTTGATTGCTTTGTATGCTACAGATGTAAACAAACAGGATACTTACATTCAATCTGCTAAAAGAAAAGACTATGATGTATTGGAATTTAACCATCCGATAGATAGCCATTTCATACAGATGCTGGAAAGTAAAGTGGAAAAATTTACGCTGAAAAGGGTAGATGCTGATACCGCTGATAAACTGATTGAAAAAGACACGAAAACCGAAAGCCTGCTAAGTGCGGATAATGAAAAAATAGTGCAGGAGGTTTTTGAAAATGCAATTAACAATAAAGACCGTAAGGTAACTTTAGAGGCAATGTCGCCACAGGAATTGCCGGTTAATATTACCCAGCCGGAGTTTATGCGCCGTATGAAAGATATGCAAGCGATGGGCGGTGGCGGCGGTATGTCTTTTATGGGCAATATGCCGGAAATGCTGAACGTGACGGTAAATTCAAACCATCCGCTGATTGGAAAAATATTGAATGCAGGTGATGAGAACGTGAAAAAAGAACTGGCAAAACAAGCTTATGATTTGGCTTTACTATCTCAGGGCATGTTAAGCGGTGCAGAGTTAACGCATTTTATACAACGCAGTATTGATTTATCTGTAAAATAAACAATTAAAAAAGATGATTTTAAGCATGTAAACAAAGCGTTTACATGCTTTTTTTATGTGCTAAAAACAGTATCCTAAATAAAAATTGATTTAAGAATTTGATAAACAATTAGTTATATAGATAAATAAAAAATCAAAATCAGATTTGCCAATTCCGGCTGGATTTGTACTTTTGTCCCCGGAGAGCTGGCAGAGTGGTCGATTGCGGCAGTCTTGAAAACTGTTGAACTGTGAAAGGTTCCTGGGGTTCGAATCCCTAGCTCTCCGCCAAAAACCCTGATACTTTTTAAGTTTATCAGGGTTTTTTGTTTGAGAAAGATTTTTTTGCAGAAATAATCCTATCAATATAAAAATGCCTTGCTATATGTATTAAAGCGGTTTCTCCAACCAGCACAAAATACCTCTTCAATTTTATATTCTGATCTGTAATTAAATGTTTGGAATAGTAATTGCAACAGGCAGCATTATTAAACAAAATGATTGTGAAAAAAGAAAATATTAAAAGAGGTGCACGGATTTTATTAGGGGCAAGTTTAGTTTTTGCAGGAGTTAGTCATTTATCCTTTGCCAGAAAACCATTTAAGGCGCAGGTTCCGGATTGGGTTCCATTAAAAAAAGACGACACCGTTATCTACTCCGGCTTTGCCGAAGTAGCTTTAGGCAGTGCGCTCATCTTCACCAGCAAAAACAAGGAGGCGCTGATTGGAAAGGTAGCAGCCGGTTTTTTTGTGGCTGTTTTTCCGGGCAATATTTCTCAATATATGCATGACCGTACCGCTTTTGGGCTGAATGACAGGAAAAAAAGATTTATCAGATTGTTGTTTCAGCCAGCTTTGGTTTACTTAGCATTAAAAAGTACCGAAAAGTAAAGTGCTGATTTACAGTGACCTGAATTGTAATTAATACTTTTTTAGCTGCTATTGCTCTTATACCAATCAACGTAAAATAAAAAAAGTGTTTTCTATACTGGCTTTCAGTTTAGATGATACTGTTTTTATCAAGCATTTTTTAAGGTTAATTTTAAACAAAAATATAATCGTGATTTTTGAAAATGCAAGCATCTTTGTAAAATTAGTTCTGCCTTTACAAAAGGCATTTTTATAACAAATAAAAATATGCTGTACCTTAGGATTATGCCGGTAAACCAGGTGCAGGTAGATACTAAGATGTTGGCCAGCTTGCTGAATGTGCTTAATACTTCTTTTGAGAGCTTTATTTTGGCTGAAATGTTTTTCCGCAACAGCAGCATCAAACAAGCCTTAAAAAAAGAAATTTTTAAGTTGCTTGCAGAATGCAGGATGCTGATTCAAAACATATCATTCAACAGTTTTACTTTGGCTTTAGATTTAAATGCGACTGCTGAAAACGAGCATTACCGCACAATTAAAAACGTTGCGGAACTGAAGAGAGAACTGTTTGAACTATATTGCACTACTGTTTTTAACCCTGATCTTTTTGATACGGATTTTATTGAATTATTGTCGCACAGGTACAGTGCTAAAGAAAGAATCAATATTTTTAAACCTATTTTTGACCTTTCGGATCAGCAGGAATTTACCTTTTATTTTGGTACCGAAGAAAAGGATGTAAATCAGGATTGGTTAGGAAAACATGATTTGATGTTAAGAAGTAGCCTGATTCCGGATGTAGTCAAATCTTCTAAAGAACAGGTGGAAACTTATTATCAATACATCAAAACAGGCGAGGTGAATGATCTTTTCGGCAAAAGATCGAAGTATGAAAAAGTACTGATTAAAGAAAATCCCAAACATGATCTTTATCCTTATCAGGTACAAAAAATTAATGTCAAAGGGAAAAAATACACCTTTAGCAAACAGATAACAGCCCTGGTTT
Source organism: Janthinobacterium lividum (assembly GCA_050954285.1). Taxonomy (GTDB): domain Bacteria; phylum Bacteroidota; class Bacteroidia; order Sphingobacteriales; family Sphingobacteriaceae; genus Mucilaginibacter_A. The sequence goes on from JBPBPL010000014.1 coordinate 139,356, forward strand.
CTGTTAAAAACAGCTACTATGAAATTAACTTTCCCGAATTGTTGCTGAGTGTAACACATGAAAACCGAAGCGGCGCGGAAAAAGCTTTTGATATGGCATTGGCCGCTTTAATACTCCAGCTGGAAAAGGGACAACAACAAAAAAACCTTAATCTGATTAAGTTAAAAGGTATTTTGAACGAGGAATGATAATTTTGGTGAAAGTCTTAGTGAAAAATACAGTTTTAAATTTTACTATATATTTTCTGAAGAATTGATTTGCATTTGCGCAGTAATATTTCGGGTAATACAAAGCAGAAATTCAACCTTACCGTCATTGTCTAAAATTGGTTCGTAAATAGCTTGCCACCAGCTTGCTTCTAGTTCTTTGCCAGCTTCCGGAGGCAGATCATACCGCACAGCTGGCAATGTAATAATTTCTTTTTTTGTTATTGCTTCGTTTAATAAATCATGAATTAATAACGCACTTTCCTCATTTTCACTATTCCAGGCGTACAGTTCGGTCATACTTTTACCGATAATATCTGTGCCGGCCATAAGGCTAACCGCCAGAAATGCATTATTACATTTAACAATTGTAAAGTAAGGGCTATCAGATTTAATTAAAACAAGTGGTTCTGTAGAAGATTCATCAGAAAAAACTTCATTTAGTAAGCTCGGCATCAGTGGTAAAAGGACTTTTCTTGCCCCAATTGTAAAAAAATATCGGAAATGCTGTTAAAATTATTTCTAAAGTAAATAATATGCTTTAATAAGCTATTTTACAGGCTAAACTTACCTTTCATTCCAAGCAAACCGAAAACACCGCCGGTATGTATAGCCAGTATTCTTGAACCTGGCAGAAAATATTTTTTATTGGCGAGATTGTAAATGGCAAATAGCATTTTGCCGGTATAAACCGGATCGATGAGGATGCCTGTGGCAGCAATAAACTGTTGGATAAACTGTAAAAGTTGTGGTGTAGTTTTTGCATATCCGCCAAAATCATACTGGGTATGATTGAGGAACGATGCTTCTTTTAACAGGTATTTTTCAATCTCCTGCTGCATCCAACCAGCATTTTTTAAAACTGACACAGCATGAAACTGGGTTGATAAATTGTTATTGGTTAATCCGTTGATGATTCCGGCTGCAGTTGTTCCGGTTCCGCAAGCACAAAATAAATGGTCATATTTTTCCGAAAATTCATCTACCAATTCGCTGCAACCCAAAGCTGCTGCTGCCGATGCGCCACCTTCATCTATAAAAAAAGCTTCAGAATCATTCTGAAAGTGTTCTGAAAATAATCCGGGTTTATGCTGATAGCTTTCTCGATCGGTAAAAATCAGTTTCATTCCCAGTAAACGGCACATAAAAAGGGTGTCATTTTGCACGTTTTCACCCCGAACAAAACCTGTTGTCTGGAAACCGAATGTGGCACCGGCCGCAGCTGTGGCCAGCAAATGGTTGGAAAACGCGCCGCCAAATGTAACCAGATGCTTTTTGTGCTGATTCCTGGCTTCCTGCAAAACATACCTGAGTTTGCGCCATTTATTGCCCGAAATCAGCGGATGGATCAGGTCATCACGTTTGAGATAAAGCTCCAACTTTTGGTCGGTAAAAACAGCATCTTCAATTTTTTGAACGGGACTGTTGAACTGAAAATCCATCCTGTAAAGAAAACCATTTTACAAACCGAAACCAATACCAGCATTAACCGACTGATATTGCGAAGCCGTATAAGAAGCGTAAAAACGGAAAAATGCCAGGTTGAGCTGGAAACCCAAACTTGCTTTTACGTTGCTCACGCTGTTTGTTTTGATTGAAATCGGGTTGGTAAAAGTAGTATAAACCGGCCGTTGCTCTACATAGTTATTAATACCGGTAGTAATAGGATAATTGCCCAGCAAATTAAAATTGGTATGGCCAGAAATGTATCCAACGGAAGCAAATGGCGTAAAAAAAAGGATTTGTTTAGATACGATCAGTTCTGCATTAAAACCGTTAAAAGTTGCCCCTACGTGTTGGTTGCTAAAATCTGTACTCTGCTGATTGTCTTTTGGTTCCGCGCTTTGGTCAGGCTGCACCGTTACTGGCAAACGGTATTTTAACTGGGTAAAACCTACACCTAAAGCCAAATCAACGGGAATAATTTTATCGGCTGTTTTCCCCACAAAATCCTGTAAAATATTGTGCTTCAACCCAAAACCAATAACGGAAATAGAACCAATATTGCTGCCAAAACTAACTGACGGCATGTAGCGCAAAGAGGCTTCTGTATGATAAATCAAACCCGCCGTTAGCTGGATTTGTGGTGCAGGAATTACAGAAAGTATGCCAGTAGGCAGCGTAACCGTTTTTAATTTATTGTTATTATTATCGTAAATAGCAATTTGCGCAGCAGCGTCTTTTGAGCCGGCGATAGTTGGTGTAATTGTTTTGCTGGCATCGGCAGGGCGCACATTGCTGGACAAGCCAATTTTAGTTAAATCAAAACTTTTATCAGCCTGAGGAATAAATACTACTGAAGAGCTGAAACGCAAATCAAAACCAAGCAGGTTTTTTGTTTTAGCTGTATTGTTCCAGCCAGTGTTTATGCCGGTTCCAAAACCTTTAAATAATGGTTGCAGATAAGCATTTGCCAGCTTGGTGGCATCTGCTGCCGGGCCAGAATTGAGTAATGCCGAAACATAATCCTGAGCCTGAATTTTGGTCGATAAAAGAAGTATCGACCCGGCAAACAGCGTTTTGTAAATTTTTTTCATGCTGATTTTTACGTTTGATCCGTGAAAATGGTTCCTCGAAAAAAAGCTACTTTTGTGGTTGATGAACGAGGAAACAGAACTGAACGAACCGGAACAGGAACTTTTTGAGCACCTGCGGATTGTGGTAGATAAAGGCCAGGCTTTGCTGCGCATCGATAAATTTTTGATGAACCGGATGGAAAACGTTACCCGAAGCCGTATTCAAAACGGTATTGATCTGGGCAACGTACTGGTAAACGATAAACCAATTAAGGCCAGCTATAAAGTAAAACCGCACGATGTAATTTCGGTAGTTTTGCCGCATCCGCCACGCGATACGGAAGTTTATCCGGAGAATCTGCCGTTAAACATCATGTATGAAGATGATGATGTACTGATTATCAACAAAGCTGCCGGTATGGTGGTGCATCCGGGGTTTAATAATTATGATGGCACGCTGGTAAATGGTTTGGTGTACCATTTTAACCAATTGCCAGAACTGCCGGGCAATACCGGCCGGCCGGGTTTGGTGCACCGGATTGATAAAGATACTTCCGGCCTGCTCGTGATCAGCAAAAATGAACGCGCAATGGCTTGGCTGGCGCGCCAGTTTTTTGATCATTCTATCACCCGAAAATACCTGGCGTTGGTTTGGGGCGATCTGGAAAAAGATGGAACGATTACCGGCTACATCGGCCGGAGTTTAAAAGATCGTCGCGTCATGTCTATCTATGATGAGGAAGAAAAAGGGAAGTGGGCCGTTACGCATTACAAAGTTTTGCAGCGTTTAAATTATGTTACGCTGATAGAATGCCAGCTGGAAACCGGCCGTACGCATCAAATCAGGGCACATTTAAAACATATTGGCCATCCGCTTTTTAATGATGCGATTTATGGAGGAGATAAAATTTTGAAAGGAACAGTTTTTACCAAATACAAGCAGTTTGTAGAAAATTGTTTCGAGCTGTTGCCCCGGCAGGCACTACATGCGCAAACGCTTGGTTTCATCCATCCGGCAACCCGAAAACAGGTAAACTTTGAAGCAGCTTTACCAGATGATTTCCGTTTAGCTTTAGAAAAATGGCAAAAGTATGTTGCTTATGGTAGTAATGAAATGGCTGATGGCTTGTCTTAAATTGTAATGGCATTATTATTTTACAACTATAACGGTTCAATTATTCCGGCAGAACAACAGGTGCTTAAGCTGAACAACCGCGCTTTCCATTATGGAGACGGCCTGTTTGAAAGTATGCGCATGATTCGAGGCAATTTGCAGTTTGCCAGTTTGCACGCCAAGCGTTTGCAGCTGGGGTTGAAAGCCTTGAAATTTGATAATTATGCAATTTTAGATGCTGAGTTTTTACGTGAAAAGGCAAAAGAGTTGTCTAATCGAAACAAAGCTAAAAATGGCCGCTTGCGGTTGACTATTTTTCGGGATTCGGACGGTTTATACACGCCGGAAGATCAGAAATTTGGTTACAGTATAGAGTGGGAAACGCTTGAAGATCAGCAATATATGCTTAATACCAAAGGGCTGATTATGAATATTTATGAGGAGATGCAGAAGCCACTGAATGTATTAGCAAACCTAAAAACCTGCAATTCATTAACTTACGTTTTAGCCGGCATCTACAAGCAAAAAAACCGTTTGGATGATGCTTTTATCCTCAACCAAAACGGGTTTTTGTGTGAATCCATTAGCTCCAACATTTTCATTAAATATAATGGTATTTTATATACACCGGCTTTAAGCGAAGGCTGTATCCGTGGTGTAATGCGGCAGGTGGTAATTGATTTAGCCCTGAAAAACAACATCCCTGTAACGGAAGCACAAATTAATCCACAGGTTTTAAACGAAGCTGAAGAGGTTTTTCTAACCAATGCAACTCGCGGTATTCAATGGGTTTTAGGGTTCAACCGGAAACGATATTTTTATGAATATAGCCGGTTGTTAAGCGCTAAACTTAATGAGCAACTTAATGAAAATGCCTGATGCTGTTTTTACTGTGCATTTTTAATTACCTGTTGTAATTGTACACTGCTTACTACACCAGATTGTCGCCATTTTACTTGTCCGTTTTTAAATAAAATCAAGGTGGGTACGCCTTGTACCTGGTAAGCTGCAGCAGCTTTGGGATTTTTATCAACATCAATTTTCAGAATCGTTACCTCTTCATGTAAGGTGTTTTTCAAACTATCTAAAATTGGTGCTTGCGTTTTGCATGGGCCGCACCAGGTAGCAAAAAAATCAACCAAAACAGGTTTGTCGCCTTTGATTATTTCCGAAAATGTTTGTTTAGTTTCCATAGCATGGATAACAAAGTAGCACAAAATTTTGTTTTGAAGCTGTTAAATTCCGAAATCAAATTAAACTAATTTTGCCGGATGATGTTGTCCCGGTATTAAACCAAATCAATATGCAAACTCAAAAAATAACTTTAGCTATCCTTACCGTGCTTGCTGCTTGCACTTTCTCGGCTTGCAATGGTAATCGTGACAAAACCTCTACTGATTCGCAAAGCGGACAATCCACGTCCCAATCGCAAACTTCCGGAAACGATTCTTCTCATACTACCGATAATCGCCGCCAGGAAGTAGGCGGATTAAAGGGATCTGAAGGTGCTGCAGCCAGTGGAAATACCAATGCCAACCAAACAACAACCGCACAGGGCATGACAGGCGCTGATTCTGTTTATCAGAAAAGCACGCAAAAGTCTCCAAAATAACCTAATCAAAGATCCAATTTTATATATGAAAAAGTTCCTATTCTTTGTCCTGATTCTTGCCACAACCGGCATCATGCAGGCTTGCAACAGCTCTAATGGTGATCGTTCCAAATCTGGCCGTGCGGATACTGTTGGATTGAAAACCGGCTCCATGAAAGACAGCACCAACGGTTTGAAAGACACGCTTAAACATTAATTTCTGCTAAAAACCATCCATAAAAGAAGCTTCCTAAAAATCAGGAAGCTTTTTTATGGATATAAAATCATTAGTTAATTACCCGCCCAATCCTGTCCCAGCGAATTTTGTTTAAAAGTGAAGCCGAGCTGTCCACGCTCATCCAAGTTAGCATCGCTTTGCCAATCACATGGTCTTCCGGCACATAGCCCCAAAAGCGCGAATCCAGCGAATTATGGCGGTTATCGCCCATCATCCAATAATAATTCAGTTTAAAAGTATATTGCTTTGCCAATTTTCCATTGATAAAAACAGCATCGCCTTTTTGCGCCACTTTGTTGTTTTCGTAAAATTCGATGGCACGTTTGTATAAAATCATGGTCGAATCGTTCAGCGCAATCGTCATCCCTTTTTTAGGTAGCACCAGCGGACCGAAGTTGTCTTCGTTCCATTTAAAACGATTGTTATGTGGAAAAATTTGTAAATCAAAATCGCCTTTTGGTTTGATAACTGGCACAACAGATTTTACGTTGGAATAGCTTTTCAATACCGAAAGGTTTTCCGTTGGAATAATCATTTCAAATGTGTTTTCGTCTAATTGCTGACGGATCTCGATGTGTAGTTCCTTGAAAATATCCGGGTTGATATCGCGGCCATCAGTTTTAACTTCATAAGAGGTTTGTGCTGCCACGGCATTGGCATTTGGTTTTCCATTGATTAAAACCTGTCCGTTTACAAGTGTAAGTACATCACCTAGCGTGGCCTGGCAACGTTTAATCAGCAACGTACGCACATCCACAGGCTTGTCAATTTCTTCGGGTTTATTAAAAACCACCACATCACCTTTTTGAATTTCAGACAATCCCGGCAACCGGAAATAGGGCAATTTCAGTCCGGCCCAGTAAGTTTTGATACTGTCGTTAGTCAAAGTGGATTCTAAAAATGGAACCGCAATTGGCGTAAACGGCATCCGCGGACCGTAACTGATTTTGCTTACAAACAAATAATCGCCTACCAGTAACGAGCGTTCCATCGAGCCGGACGGAATTGCGTAAGCCGAAAATAACAATCCACGAAAAATAGTGGAAATAACTACGGCAAACAGTACAGCATCCAGCCATTCGCGTACTTTCGTTTTTTTAAGTTGATTTTCGGGCTTTTTGGTTTTGAATCTCCAGTTCATCGGTTTTAGGTTGAGGTGAGCAATTACCTATTAGATCACGTCCGAAAGTATTTGTTACAGCCTCAGCCTAAAAAAAAGGTGTTAAAAGAAGCATCATTTTTTTTAAACCTTTTTTAGGCCAACTGTTTTTATCAGGAGAAAACCAATAAAAGATATGAAAAAAGGAGAAACCGTAACCTGGAAATTTGGCAAAGGTGAAGCAGAAGGCATAGTGAAAGAAACGTTTACCGAGCCGGTTGAAAAGAAAATTAAAAGTGCCACCGTAAAACGAAATGCCAGCAAAGAAAAACCAGCCGTTTTAGTAGAGCAGAAAAATGGCAACGAAGCTTTAAAATCAGAAAGCGAGCTAACAAAAGGGAAAAAGAAATAGTTGCTTCGGTGGAAAGTAATGCTTCTTTTATCGACCTAAAATTAAAAAACCCGGCCCTGATTAAACAGAGTCGGGTTTTGTTGATATATTAAAATTTATTTAAGGGGCAACAGCATCAGTTCCGCCATCTTCGGAAGGCACACCAACTACTTTAAAAATGCGGGTGTCTCCAGAATTATCTTCCTGATAATAAACACCATCTGGCGAAACAAAAAGCTTTTCGCCATTGATTTTTACTTTCCGGCTATCTGATGGGATAGAATTAACAACATCACCAACGCGTGGCAAATTATTGTTGTACTGTTGTTGCGGATACTGGTTGTTGGTTTGCGGCGCAGCATCATTATATTGCTGATCGTCCTGGTTGCCATCGGTATTCAACACACCGTCTTTGCCAGCTACCTGATATACTTTCTTGCCATTTTCGTTAATAATAGGCAAGTAATAGATGCCATCTTTTTCAAAATACTGTTTGCCATCAATGGTTATATCCTGTGCACCTCTTGGCAAACGAGGTACTTCGGCACCAACTGGCGGCGCAACTACCTGGTAACCATCATTATATTGCTGATAAAACAAGCCTTCGTTGTAATAATACGGATAGCCGCCATAAGAAAACGGATAATAGCCATAAGGCAAAGTATTGATATAGAAACCAATACGCGGAAAATAGCCACGATAGTAAGGACCATAACCGCCACCATAAAATCCGCCGCGATAATATGGGTAAGATCGACCATAACCATAACCGCCGCGGTAATTTAAATTAAGGTTTACACCACCACGAATGCCGCCCCCATAAGATCTTCCCGGTGCAAAACGCGGACCAGCAGCAATACGGTTTCCACCACCTATACCACCTTGAGGGCCGGCACTAATCCGGGGTCCGGGGCCACTAAGGTTCCGGCCACCACCACCAAAACTTCTGCCGCCGCCGCCGGAACTTCTACCGCCGCCGCCGGAACCACCTCTGCCGCCACCGCCATGTTGTGCATCAGCAACAGAGAATGAAGCCAAAATAACCAAGCCTGCTAAAAACAGTTGCTTGCTAAACTTCCTGATATAATTTATTTTTTTCACTGTATTAATTTTTAAGCTGTTTATAGAAGTGAGACTATAATAAGTTTTAAAAGTTTATTCAGGTTTAATATTTGTTTAATGAAATTCAAGCAAAAATCAGATTCGTAAGCCAACTAACTGTTTTTTGTATTGAAAAAAATTTGTTGCTGATTTTATAACGATAAAAACAATACTTGAATCTTTTACCGTAATCAGATAGACTTTTTTATAAAAGAAAGTAATTTTCTTCACAGAAAAGATTGTAACTACAAAGTTATACGGCCATCAGCCTGAATTAAAGTGGATTTTTGATTGAAAGCACTAATTTTATCAGCATAAAAACAGCATTAATGAAAAAAATATTT
>JBPBPL010000016.1:0-145407 GCA_050954285.1 Janthinobacterium lividum
GGGTACATCTTCTTGTCGTTTGGTCACACAAAAAGAACATTCCTGACCGGCTTATCTAAACCTATAGCATTATAATGAACTGATTTTTAAACATACTCTATATTATTGTAAATTTAAATTTTTACATAACTACATTTCATATGATATATTTACAACATGGAAAATCAGACACACAAAATACATATTGCGTTAGCATTTGATGAAAATTTTCTTACTCCTTTTTATGCTTTACTTACTTCAATATTTATTAATAATGAAAAAAACAACGTTGTAATACATGCTATCGCTACAGGAGTTACGAATCAGGAAAAAAACAAAATCATCGATTTTGTAAATTCTCACAATGGTGAAATTAACTTCTATGAAATTGATAGTTCATATAATTTAGAAGAATTAAATACACCCTATTTAAGATCAACAGGATGGACAGTAGCAACTTATTATCGTTTGTTTTTTCCTTTTTTAATTGATCCTAATATTAAACAACTGTTATATATTGATACTGATGTTATTGTACTTGGTGATTTAGCAGAACTTTATCAAATTGATATTACCCCTTATGCTGTAGGGGCTGTGCCGGATATTGCTATGTTTAGAAATGATGATCCAAGAATTGTACCCCTCGGGGTAAAAAAGGAAGATTATTTTAATGCTGGCATATTAATTATAAATACTGAAAACTGGAAAAGCCAAAACATTTTTGAAAAAACATTTTCATTTATAAAAGAAAATGAAGAATTAGTAAAATTTCCGGATCAGGATGCTTTGAATCATGTGCTGAATGACAATTATTACAAATTATCCAACAGATATAATTTTACATGGGATGACATATCTATAGAATTGTCAAAAAAAGAAATTTTAAAAAGCAATATTATAATTCTTCATTACACCGGAATTAAACCCTGGAAATTTTTAAATCCAAACAGGTTAAGATCATTCTATTATTACTATTTAAAAAAATCTCCTCATTCTAATCAAAAAAAGTATGTAGACTTTAAATTGAACAGAACAATTTTAAAACAATTCATCAAGATTAGAATTATAGAATTTTATTTAAATCACAATTGGATTAGAAAAATCCGTAAAAAATTTCATAATTGATTCACTCAGTAAAAATTGATTTTTGTTGATTTTTTGATCTTAAATAAATTACTTTATTCAGTTTAAAAATATAATATAACCTTGCACTAAATAGTTTTACATACATCAGTTAGGTTCGCAATTGTATAACAGCTGTAGATTTCAGTTCTACTTCTTTTGAGTACAAATACTTTCTATATATATAAGATGAAATTATATTTTCAATTTTTTCTCTTTAATTAAAAACACAACTTATGTATCTATTACAAAACTCGCTAAATTATCTAATGATCCAATTAACACAATGAATAAACCAAAATATAAGATACTTTTTTTAACAGCGTACGACCCATTAGACAAAAAATCATGGTCAGGTACACTGTACCACATGCATAGTCAATTAAGTAAATATTTTGAAATAGAAAATACGGGACCAATACCTTATTTATCTGGTTTTTGGGGATTTGCTTTTAAGTTGTTTGCATCAATAAATCATAGAATATTTAAAAAATACTATGACACAAATCATTCAAAACTTGTTGGCAGGTTAAATCTAAAAAAAATTAAAGATAAAGTTTATGGTGATTATGATTTTATCTATGCACCTATTGCTTCAAGAGAACTAAGTCAGATTAAAAATTTAAAAACGCCGGTTATATATGCATCCGATATTACTTTTGATTTGATTAAAAGTAAATACGGATTTGATAACCACTATAAGTTTTCTATTAAAGAAGGTGATGATATAGAAAGTTTAGCAATCAAAAATGCAACTTATTGTTTGTATCCATCAGAGTGGGCGGCAGCATCAGCAATAGATAAATATGGGGCAGAGCCGGACAAAGTATTTGTTGTTCCGTTAGGAGCAAACATCAGTTACTTGCCAAACTATAATATTGAGGAAAAAGCAAATATTGTTAACCTTGAAATACTTTTTTTAGGAGTTGACTGGGTTAGAAAAGGAGGTGATATTGTTATTAAAACTTATCAGAAATTAAAAGAACATAATTATAATGTACATTTAACAATATGTGGTTGCGTGCCACCAATTGATCTTACAAATACTGACATCACAGTTATACCATTTTTGGATAAGAACAACTTAAGAGATTACGAAATATTTAATCAGCTATTGATTGATACGCATTTGTTATTTGTTCCATCAGAAGCAGAAGCTTATGGTATTGTTTTTTGTGAAGCTGCGGCTTACGGTATTCCTGTAATTAGCAGGGATGTAGGTGGAATTTCTTCTATTGTCAAAAACGGTATAAATGGGTATTGTTTGCCACATGATTCTACGGAAATGGCATACTTCGAAGTTATTAGTAAGATTAGTAAAGACGAGGAGATGTATAGAAAATTAAGTGTTGCAAGTAGAAGTTTATATTTGAAAAAATTAAATTGGGATAATTGGGGGGAGAAGGTTTCGGTTATTATTAAAAATCATTTAAAATCTAGTAACATACTTAATGGTTAGCTGGTTAACTTATACAAACGATTAAATACTATAATAATAGAGCCTGTTTTAAATCAGTTTTAGTTATTCTATAAGCTTCTTTTATCACTTAAGAACATGTTTAAATTTGACTTAGGATATTCTTGCTAAAATGATAGATAAAAAGCTTAACTGAATAAAAGCCATAGCAGCTATAGGCGTTTTTTCATAGTCTTTAGGACCTTTCCACCTGCCATCGTCCCTTCTGCGGGACGAAGCCTTGCGAAGAATCAGGTTTTTGTGTAATTTCCGTTTTCCATTTATGTAACTGTCCAACCACTTTACCGAATTCACGGCGGTAAGCCCCGTCAGCACGGATGAGTTCCATCCGGTTACTATTCTTTTCAACCTGCCACAACAAGTCATAACCAACCACAGAATCCTGCACATCATCACCAGAGAAACACTGATTGCCAGCGGCAAACCTAACTTATCTACCGCTAAATGTCTTTTCGGCCGTTTATCCTCTTGTTCCCGTCTATGCCTGTTTCTATTGCTATAAAGCCTGCCTTCTTCACACTTTGGCTGTCGATCGCCACTGCACTGGTATGAGCCTCCAGTTGCCTGCGCTTTCGCTCATTAATCACCAACTCATTAAGAAGACCAGTATCTACTGCCCTGCTGCACCGGTAGTTCATTTTCCTAGCTTTGCCTGGTTTGACTGATATTCGGGTATCCGGATCGTGCGGACTGTAATGGGTTTTGTTACTTACTAGCTGCGCCATTTCGTGAACAGACCCTGGAGACCCCTGCGGAATATTGCGCAATTTCTACTGATGTCTTTCTAGGTTTCTTAACTGGTGGTCAGGTGCGCTGATATAGGATTCCCTGAGAGGATCATTTTTTTTCCGGGTTCCTGGTTTTCTTCCTCTATTTTTTGAAGGTGATTTGCGAGCGAATCTTTCGGTTGCTTTAGAACCAGGCTTTCCATAGAGAAATTCGCCTTTACTGGTGCTGAATCCACGGCCTGGGTATGCCCACTGACCTACCAGCAGTTACACAAAGCGTAAATACTTTGTTAAAGAGTGTTTCAAAAAGAATGATAGGATACAATTGCCTGGTCCGGCTAATGGTAGAATGCCAGGGCAATTCTTCGTCTATATCAAAGCCTAAGAAGTACAGCACGTTCATTCGCATGGAGCAGTGTTCTACCAGTTTCCGGTCAGAAGTAATGTTCTCCAGGTAATCGGTCAGTAGCAGTTTAAAGAAAACCATTGGGTCAATCGACGGGTTACCCGTCTTGCCGTAAAGTTCTTTGGTGTCCTTGTAAAGAAAACTCAAATCGAGCGTTTCGCGGAACCTGCGATAGAAATTTTCTTTGGGAACCCGGTTCGACAACTGGAAACTCATGAACAGCTTTTCGGTGTAATCCTTTCTGCCTTGCATGCCCTTAAATTACATAATTTACTAGCTAAATAAAAGAAAAAATACCCCTGTATTCGAGTTCTGCAACAGCCACAAAGGGTTTTTTATATGATTTCTAACCTCAGTAAGTAAGGTTTCAAGCTTCTGAAATAAACAGTGAGTATTGTTCGCTACATTTCTGCAATCCAGTAATAGTAGCCGAAGTAGCCCCAATTATTATGAAACTAAATCCTATCTTATTTTCCTTTGTCATATAATCCAAAAAATCCTGTTTCGTTAATCCCAAAACGGTGGCAGGAAGGGAATCAATATCCCTTAAATACAAAGTAGGCTTTTGTTTAAATTTATTTTTTTGCCACTATACTTTTTGGAAATCTCTAGGATTGGACTTCATATTGGGTGCCTTTTTTGTCGTACATATTATTGCTTCTTATGTAAGCTTAAATGCAAACAAAATAAGAATAACTAAAAAGCAAAAAACGTTTGCTTTAAAAGCTACTTAAAAAATGAAAGCTTAGTTATTTCAAGCTGCAGGCGTTGTATTTAGTTATTGTACATCGCTAAGTAAAGCCGTACTACTGAGCCGTGAACCGTAATCCCTTCAAGTTAAACTGGTGATACTGGTTGCCGTAATCGCCCTGCTGGTTAATGACCAGATAGCCGGGCCTGGTCATGTCGGCACCGGCTTCCAAAGGCGAACTGACCACAACGGGCGCATACTTTCCGATCTGAAAGGTAAAGATGCCGTTCGCATAAGTATAGCTGAAACTGGTAAACAGCTTAAGCTCTCCGTAGCTATAACCACCATCACTGCCGGTAATTGTAACACCATTTACCCTCAACGACCGGGCATACGCATCAGCTGCATGTTCTTCAAAACGGGCAATTACTTTTCCTGCTTGGTCGGTAAAATCCAAATAGTTAGCTGATCCATCGTGAAAGGTCGGCTGGCTGTTATCAAAACTTAATTGACCAGATAGTGTATAAGTGTCTTTATTTCCATCAGCAAGTTTGCATCTTACTTTGCTGTAATTGGATGTACCTATAGAAACAGAGTTATCCCCTTTCTCATAAGCATAATTTCCTGTGCTGAAATTTGTTGGCTGCGTTATAACACTCCATATGCTATTTCCAGTAAAGTTAGTTGCGTTGACAGGCAAAGCGTTTAGAAGGTTTGCTGTATCGACTATTGGTGTTACCGGAGCACTTACACTTAATGGCAAAGACATTTCTTTAACAGAAGACAGATTACTAACTTTTATCAAATGTATGCCTGCGTGTTTGCTTTCATCACAATACACATAATATAAATCACTACCAACTTTCGCGAGCTGCGTTTTGAAAGAATTACCGGCCCAATAACTTGTATTTTGCGTATAGCTAACCCGGACATTGTCTGTTCCGAACTGGCCGATGAACAGGCCATCTTCGTTAAAGTGATTGGTGTAAGTTGTTTCCGTGAACCTGCCCAGCTCGCAGTTGACATGCCAAAAAATATTTGCCCCGTTAATATCTGCCCGGCATTGATTGGACTGGCCAGAATAGTCAAACCAGCCATTGCGTGAAAACTCACCACCGTAACTTTCCGGCAAGCTCTTGCTGGCCAGCCATTCCCATTTGTTATCACCTGTTTTGATAGAACCTAAATGATAACCTTTGCCAGTTGTAACCCCATTGAACACCGGACCATAAAATTGATCAAAAAAGAAATACCGGTTAGGGTTTGTTGAGGCCCCAAAAGTGTTATTGATGTAGAAAACCGGCTGACCGGGGTTTGTTGCAAAAGCAGGCGTAGTTACAATGGTAGTATAGGTACCCCAGACAGGCGTTTGCGAACCGTCAGCGTTAGAAGTAAAACCCGTCAGGTTTGCTTTTCGGATGACGCTAAGACCGGAATTGTCAAAATCGCGTGCCCATAAACTGCCGTCTTGTTCCAGCACCTGATTATTGAGATTAATACCGGTAAAGAGAATAGCTCCGGTAGGCAGCAAGTCGTACAATTTTCCACCGCCAATACCATATTGATGGTTATTATTTAGCGTTACAACCTGATCAAACTGACCGTAAGTATCTAGATCGGTTGTTGAAAACCAGTTATATCTAAGCTCCCAGCTATGGTTGATATCAGTCGTAACCTTACTAAAATCTACCTGATATTCCAAAGCATCGGCAAACATGGATGCAGGGTTGTTCGGGTCTATATTAACACTGCGGCAAAACGGTACGTAGGAGATTTTCTCTATAAATGTCCGGCCAGTATTATAATGCATCAAGCGGTAGTTTCCCGGATCGAACACCCAAAAAGAACCATCGGGCTGATAGGTAATGGCCGCATTTCGAGTTACCGGTGAATTGTCCCCACGTTTGTTATGGAACAGAAACCTATAGTCGGTTACGGCTGGATTAGTTGCATTACCACCAGCTGAACCTAAAACAACACCGCTTGGCGCACCCGTGCTCGCATTGTAAAATTTAATCTGGTGGCTTGATCGGTCTGTTACAGCAAGCTCACCACCATTTGAAATGGCTATTGCATCGCTTTGAACAGGTAAACTCATTCCGGTTATTATTACAGAGCCATCTGAGCTTGTAACATACTGTGTTACCTGATTATTTAAACTAATCCATAAATAATTCTGATAAAGGGCAATGCTTGCAGCACGAAAAGATAATTTGTTTTTTTTAATCAGAGAAATTTTATTGGTTATACTATAAACTTCGATAGTAGAATCTGATCTCCCAACGAAAATATAACTGTCATTTAAGGCAATGCAATCAATATTATTATTACTTACACCGAATACAGAGTTGTACAATCTACCATCAATTCCGATCCTCGCTTTAGTAGTACCTGCTGGAAATATAACTTCGCTGTCATCGCTAATATTTGTGGCAAAGAGAAAGTTCGGGGCAGGATAATCATGGACACTACCAGAATAAGGGTCTGCACCACCCCAAAACACCATTGTGCTATTTTTTGCAACACAGTTCACGGCCATAGTTTGAGAGCCTTCTAAAACATTATAAGCTGCGCCCAAATCGCTTAACGGTATTTTCTGGTGCTTTTCATCACGTTCTGCATACCCTTCTGCCAAGTATAGATTATTTGCTGTACATGCAATACCAAAAAAACCATTTCCGGGATTAATCTGGTTATTAATATGACTGTCCGAACTGTTGCCAATCACACCCAACCAGTCATACTGCACATTATTGAAAAGGGCCTTCACTGTATAGGTGCCATATGGTGCAATCGTAATGCCATCATCTAAATATCCATCCCATTGCCCAACATAGCATCCTGCATCATATTTTACACCACTCCACAGGGTGCGGACTAAATTACCATCTGCATTATATACACCGGCAGAAGTGTTTACAGAACTAGTTAGTTCAAAATTGAAGATACCATTGATCGTACTTGCAGCGGTGTCAGAATTTGCATTTAACGTATTGTTATTGATAATAATTGTTGCTTTTGAGGTAACATTATAACAACAATCAATTTTTTTAACCTGCTGGGCATCTAATTTGGGAGAAATAATTAACAATATAAATATGTAATGAAATATTCTCATCTAATAATATTAAACCAAAAAAATAAATCTAGTTGAATTTTATATAATATTTAGCAAGAAAACAAATAATTTCGTAAAACTTAATTGTTTTTGTTGCAAAATTGATTTATTAATTACTTTATATATACCATCCTTGTAACGACTAATTTGCTCAAAAAGTTATTCAGTATAAAGAATTATCATAGCAAAAGGGCTTACAGGCAAATAATATATTCTTCAAAAAATACTTTTTAAGGAGCGTTATTTAATTGCATTAAAATTAAAAATGCTTCTTTTATGCCTGTAAATTTTGTTTTTGAAAATTGATGCTTACATAAAAAAGCACAGTAAATTTTAAAATTCAAGTGATAAAAGAAGCATTGAAGAAATCATAAATAAAATTTAAATGTGCTTTTAATTGTACAAAAGTTAGTTAAACCAATAGCTAGGCATAATGAGTATATAAATGCGAAATGTTAATATATAAATAGGATCTGCTTGTAAAAACAGATTGTCTTCATAAAATCTTTTTGACCCAAGCTTTCGTACTTATTTAAACTAAAACTCATTTAATTAAAAACAAATATTATTTAGCTGTGTATATTTCGCATTAACTATTTAAAACCAATATATTATGAAAACCAAATTATTATTTTCTACTGTTTTAGCTTCATTTTTATTTTTTTTGGGTGTGAAAGCAATTGATTCTCACTCGGCCAAAAAAGTTTATTCCAAAATTACTGCTGATGATAAAAGTGCGCTGATTGCCGAAGTGACCCGCAACATCGAATACGATTTTGCTAAAGCTTCTGTTAGAAAAAACTATTATGACAACCTGAATAAGCTGGCAAAAGTAGTGATTGATGATGATTATGTAATATCTCTTCGCGGACATGCAGATTCTATTGGTCAGTACAAACCGAACTGGGTATTGTCAGAAAAAAGAGCCGTAGAAGTAAAAGACTACTTGATTTCAAAAGGCGTTAAGAAAGACCGGATTGTAGCTATACCTTACGGAAGTACAATACCCATTGCAACAAATAAAACTGCTGAAGGCAGACAAAAAAATAGGAGAGTAGAAATTAAATTAAAGGAAATCAGCAAGTAAACCTCATTTGCTGAGTCAATTAAATTTTTATAAGAACTCTAATGCTTCTTTTATCGTATTAAAATGTGTTTACCTTAATAAAATAGTTTGATCAATAAAAGCAACAACATATAATTTTCGGTTTTATGTTGAAGGCAAAACCGGGTTTGTCCATTTGTAATTAAATTTAATTATTTTGAATTTTTGTTAAATGAACTCCTGATATAATAAAAATTTATCAGGAGTTCTTATATCGAACGATAAAAATTTTAATATAATCATCTATTTCTTATCAAATTTTTAAACTATTTTTGTATATTGTTTTTGCTATAAAACCTTTAAAATTCTTAAAATGAAGTTAAATTTTAGCCTTGTCTTCTTGTTTCTGCTTTATCAGTTAACACTTTCTTCCTGTGTTGATGTCAAAAAAACAATCTATTTTGCTAATCAAAAAGATACAACAATCAATTCAAAAAATGAGGCTCCGTTAACTTACATTCAACCAAATGATCTGTTAAGTATAGCAGTAAGTAGTTTGAATCCTGCTGCAACAGCAATTTTCAATACGCCAAATAATTCTTACGTTAGTTCTTCTTCTGCTTCGGGCGTAAACTTGCAATCTCCTGGTTATCTTGTGAATACAGATGGTAACATCCAGTTTGCGGTTATCGGTAATATTAAAGTTACCGGCTTGACTACTACACAATTAAAAGATCAAATTACAAAGGAATTGCTGGACAGAAAATTATTAATTGATCCGGTGGTAGTGGTAAGGCAGTTAAATTTTAAAGTAAGTGTATTGGGCGAAGTTGCTCATCCAACGGTATTAAATGTTCCAAGTGAGAAAATATCACTTCTGGAAGCTTTAGGTTTGGCTGGCGACATAACCGTTTATGGTAGGAAAGATGATGTTTTAGTGATCAGAGAGGAAAACGGAAAAAAGACGTTTAAGCGTTTAAATCTGAATTCCAGTCAACTTTTTTATTCGCCTTATTATTACCTTAAATCCAATGATATTGTATATGTTGAAGCAAATAAAGCTAGGATAACAAGTTCAGGCCAGACGGTAATTATATTACCAATCATTCTGAGTGGATTGTCTTTTATTGCAATTATTGTTTCTAATATAATAAGAAGATAATTTAATAACAATGAATAGAAAAATCTCCGAAAATAAGGATTCTAATTTCAGCAGTAGTTTCATATTTAGATACCTACCTTATTGGCCTTTGTTTTTACTTTTAACAGTGCTTGCAATGGCTGGTGCTTGGTTTTATTTAAAAATGGCAGTTCCTATTTACGAAACCAATGCAAGAATTTTAATTAAAGATGAAAAAAAAGGTTCTGAAGATTCAAAAACACTCGAGTCTTTGGATTTAATCTCTCCTAAAAAAATCATTGATAATGAAATGGAGGTAATTCAATCCAAAACATTGTTAAATGAAGTTGTTAAAAATCTTAATTTATATGCACCTGTTACCGAAGAGAAAAGATTTAATAGTATTTCTGCTTATGCAAGTTCTCCAATAATAGTAGTTACAGATACAAATAATATAAAGCAAGTTGCAAAAGTTTATTTTACAACGGATAGCAATCACGTAAAAATTGGTAACAACTCTTATTTGATTAATGAATGGGTTAATACTCCTTTTGGCAGGATAAAATTTAAGTCGAACAAATACCATTCTGTTTTAGAGCCTGATAAAAAGCTTTATTTTTCCATTATCGATCCTAAACAAGTTGTTTCCTCATTGTCTTCCAGGGTTAAAGTAACTGCTGCCAATAAGTTGTCAAGTATTATTAATATTAGTTTTACAGATGAAAATCCTACCAGGGGAGAAGATATTGTAAATGAATTGATTAAAGTTTATAATGAATCTATCATTGATGATAAAAATACCCTGGCAAGTAATACTTCCAAATTTATAGAAGAAAGACTTGCACAGGTAGGAGATGACCTTGTTAAAATAGAACACAAGCAACAGGCATACAAAGCAAATAAAGGTGCAGTGGATGTGGATACACAAGGCAAATTGTTTTTAGAAAATGTAAGTAGTAATGATCAAAAAGTTAGCGAAGTCAATACTAAACTTTCTGTTTTAAATCAGGTAGAAAATTCTGTCCGATCCAAAGATTTGTCTGGTGGCATTGTGCCTTCTATGGCAGGAGTAGATGATCCAAGTTTAACTCAGATGGTAAAAAACTTATATGAGTTAGAGATTCAAGCTGAAAGTTTAAGGAAAACGACCGGGGAGAATAATCCAGTGATAATCTCATATACTGACCAAATAAAAAAAATCAGACCACAGATTCTTGAGAATGTTAGGAACCAAAGGCAAAGTTTAGAAGCAAGTAAAAAAAACCTTTCTGCTACCAATACTTCTTATAGTTCTGTTTTGCAGGAAATGCCGGAAACGCAAAGGCAATTGGTTGATATTAATCGGGAACAGACTGAAAAAAGTAATTTATATACTTTTCTATTAAACAAAAAAGAAGAAACAGAGCTATCTTATGTTTCCAATGTTTTTGGTAATAAAGTGATTGATCGTGCAGAATCGGGAGAAAACCCGGTTAGTCCTAAAAAGAGATTTGTTTATTTAAGTGCTATTTTAATGGCCTTAATCTCCGGTTTTGGAGTGGTTGTTGGGAAGGAAACATTGAGAAGCAAAGTAATGTTCCAAAAAGAAATTGAAGATTTAACTCAGCTTCCTGTAATTGGAGAAATCACTGCCGAAAAATCTAAAAATTCGATTGTGATTGGTAATAACCAAAAAACTTTAATCGCTGAACAGTTCCGAAAATTAAGAACAACACTGAACTATTTAGGAATTGGAGCTAAACAAAAGCGGATTTTAATTACATCAGCAATATCTGGGGAAGGAAAAAGCTTTGTTGCAGCAAATTTAGCTGTCAGTCTTGCATTAACCGGTAAAAAAGTAGTATTGTTGGATTTTGATTTGAACAATCCTTCATTGGCTAATAAGCTTAATATTGATTCTGATCATTTAGGAATTACAGAATTTTTGCAAGGAACAGCAAGTCCTGATAAAATTATTCGCTCAACTGAAATTGATGAAAATCTTTCGTTTATCTCTACCGGAAAACTTCCTAAAAATCCTTCAGAATTAATTATGAATGGTAAAGCGGAAGATTTGCTTAATTATTTGGATGGGATATTTGATTATATTGTGATTGATATTGCGCCGGTTGGACCGGTTTCGGATGCATATATTGTATCTCCATTTTGTGATGCTACGCTTTATATCGTAAGACATGGTTATACACCAAAAGTATTTATTGAAAGAATTGACGAAAATAACCGGTTAAACAAACTTACCAATGCTGCAATAGTATTTAATGGCGTATCAAGCAGAGGAATTGGAAGTAAATACGGTTATGGATATGGGTACGGCTATGGGTATGGATATACTTATGAGGATAAAAAAAGCAATAAATTTTTAACAAGTTCTAAAAAGTAAATAGGATTTAGCTTTATCTAGTAATCTGTTCTTTAAAATTTAGGTTATAAAAGAAGTATAACGTTTTGAATTTATTATAAATCCAGCTTAGAATTATTTTTCGATTGATACAAGTATATGCTTCATCTGTTTAAGGAAAATTGGCAATATCTGCTCTAATTTTTAGTTAATATTAACCTGCATAAATAAAGTAGATATTATATATCAACTCATAACAATCCAGAATAACTATTTCGTTTAGTAAAAGTAATTGGATGGCGTTTTATATATATAGTGATAAGATACCCCTTCTTTAAAAATTTCACATTTAGAAGCACTATATAATGATATCAAATCTGTAAAGCAGGTTTTCAAAATAGTCAACCATAGGTTCAATAGAGTCTGATTTAACTGATATAAAAGAAATACAAAAGTCTTATATCTATTATTGTTCATATATGATTTATATAGTTAAAAAATCATCTAGCGTACATCGAAATATTAGCAGATGCAGATTTTACTGATGTTTATATATCGAAAGCACTTTTGCACGAAAATTTTATTTATCGAAAGATTTTATTTTTTTTATTTTATAGATTCTAATTGTTTATATAACCGTATAAGAGCTTAAATTATAATATACTTTTATACTTAAATTTGTTGAGTTTTAATTTTTGTTCATGAATAAAAAAGTTTTAAGGTGGAATTTTGTCTTTCAATATGGTTATGTTTTAACCAATATTTTTAATTCAATCATTTTACTTCCGCTTTATGTTAAACATATTGATGCTGCAACTTTAGGGATTTGGTTGGCAACTGGAAATGTGTTAAACTGGATTACCCTGACTGATCCCGGAGTTGGAGACGTTTTGCAACAAAAAATCGCAGAACTTAAAGGTAAAAAATTAAATAAAGAAGTTGGTTTAACCATTGGAGCTGGTTTATTTGCGTCAGCTATAATTTTAATTTTTTCTATTCTAGTTGGTTTTGTTTTTTACTTTCTTTTAGGCACCATAATCAATAAGGATGTGTCTATTTATCCGCATTTACAAACAGCCCTAATGCTTTCGATTATTGCTATTGGTATGTCTTTGGTATCATTTAGTATGTCTGGCATTAATCAAGGTTTACAAAATTCTGCTGATGTTGCTATTGCTACTATTCTGGCAAACGTCTTGTTTCTTATTACAAATGTTATTCTGTTGTACAAAGGTTTTGGGGTCATATCTATTGCTTTTTCTAATTTAACAAGGTCTGTTTTTATCAATATTTACAACTTTGTTTCTATGATGAAAGTCATGAAGTTTGAGCAACTCAAAATGGAATTTGATTTTGCATTTTTCAAAAAGTTTATCAAAATATTTTCTTTCACCTCTATCTCCCGGATCATAACCGGTTTATCCGGAAGCATTGATATGATTATGCTTGCCCGTTTTATACCTCCTGGTATGATCACTGTTTATGAAATTAACAAGCGGCCAATTAACATGACTGCAGGTTTAATTGGCCGTCATTCTGTAGCATTAATGCCCTTAATTTCGCATGGTAAGGGTACAGGTAATGAAGAAAGCGTGATTAAATTTATTGGCAGTCAGTTCAAAATTTACTCGTATGCCGTTTTATTCGCAGCATTAATGTTCTGGCTTACTTACCGAAATCTGATTTCTGCCTGGACAGGTAGTTCCAAGTTCGCCGGTGATACTATTTTATACTTTTTGATTGCCAACTTCTTTTTAGGTTTAATAGGATATTTCATGTCTAACATGTGTTATGCTTTGGGAGACATAAAAATGAACAGCTTAATTAACATGGTAAAAGGAGCATTGCTGGGTGTAACCATGTATTTTGTTGCTCAAAAATATGGTATCATAGGCACCCTTTGTGTGTTTCTATTTATTGGTTCATTTACAGATATTTTTTATTTTTCATACCGGCTTTTTAAACTTGGATTTTTAAAAGCTGCTGTGGTTAAAAATATTTTTGGTATCTGGACGATCATTGTACCGTTAAGTTTGCTAGCAGGTTGGGGATGTAATTTATTAACAAGCCATCTGTTTGCCGCAAATGTTTACTTGTTAAAGTTGTTAGTTAGTGGTTCTGTTTTTACAGTTTTCTTTGCAATAGTTGTGTTATTGTTTGATAAAGAAATGCGGAATACTATAAAAGATTTAAAAGATAAATTTTTAACTGGTCCTTTTTTCAAGCTGAAAAGAACTGAATCGTCTATTGAACAAATTTGATAAGAACCAGTATTATTCATTTTTATATATATGCCAAAATTGGTTTTATTACTTCGGATCAAAGACGGGATATTTTTCGTTCAGGAATGGCTGAACAATGTAGAAAAATTGGTTGACGAAATTGTTGTGGTGGATAATGGGTCTACTGATGGTACTTTTGAGCTATTACAAGCGCACCCAAAAGTGGTTGATATTGACCGGACAGAAGGTTTCAACGAAGGCCGAGATAAAAATCTGGTTTATGCCATGGCCAGGAAACGAAATCCGGATTGGTGCCTTTGGATTGATGTTGATGAAATTTTTGAGCCAGAATTAACCAGAGCAGATTTCGACCGGTTAATGCTTAGAAAAGCAGTTAACAAGTATCGATTCAGGCGTTTTCATTTTATTGATCGGGAACACTTTGCAGGTTCGCCTGCCAGGCTACATTATTCTGCAGGGCATGATCGTGTGCTTTGGCGTGAATCTCCAACAGGTTATTTTGAAGATTTCATTATTGATTCACCAATGGTGAAAGGTATAAACGGCATACAGATCAACACAGATTTCAGGATAAAACACTTAGGTTATATTAACAAAGCCATTGTAGATCGAAAAGCAGATATTTATCGTGCCATCATTCCTGAAAAAGAAGAGACTTTTCAGGAAATGTATTTGCAAAATGAAAAAAAGATAAAATGGGTCGATAAAAGAAGTAGTCCGGAAGTACGCAAACTCAATTGGTATTTATCTTATCTCCGACTGAAAACCTTACTGCCCAGAATTTTTAACAAAGTTTTTGGTATGGTAAAAAAAGCATTTATCAAAATTGGTCAGCCTCAAACAGTATAAGTACGATGAATACAGTTATCAAAGTTTTTAATTATAGATTTACTGTAAAAGAATTTTTGATTCTGTTTTTTGGGTATTTGTTCATGGAGCAAATATTTTCCTGGTTATTTGCACCAACTTCTGCCATTATTCAACCCTATCAAAAAGCTTTTGGTTTCGTGATATATGCTTATATGCTTGTCAACATCAAACAATATAAGCCAAATGAACAGCTGTTTCTGGGCATATTTGCATTGATTTTACTTCGGCTGGTATTAGAATCTTTATACGTTTACAATACCTTTTTCCAGCAGCTTACTATGTATTACGTGCTGTTTCCAGCCGTATATACAGTTTTCATCAAAAATCTTTGCCGCACTTACGATTTTGATTTGCTGGAATTTATGGCAAAGTTCTATTTATACACCTATATTATTTTTATGTCCATTTATGGCCGTGGCTTTTCTTTCAGTTTAGAAGGTTTGGATCTGGAGGATTTAGGTGTGTTTTCCGGGGATGGCCGTATCATCCACGCCACCTCTATTTTTATGATGGTGCTGCCATTTTTATGGTATCTTAATAAATTTATCAAATCGAAGAAAGGAAAAGATGTTATCCCACTGGCATTCTGTTTCGTAGTGATTTTAATTCACCAGCACCGGTCAGTTTGGAGCAGTTGTATTATAGCAATGTTTATTTATTTGGGTATTAGTATGCGGGTAAATAAAGAAAACATTCCGCGGATTTGGGGTTTGGCTGTAGGCGGAGTAATCGCTTTGTTTTTTACCTATTTCTTTGTCTCAACTATGTTCCCGGAATTAACTGATTTCCTTGGAGAACGTTTTAGCGAAATATTTGATCCTAATCAGCAGGAGAGTACTGGTCGTTTCAGGATTGAGCAGCGTGAAGTTTACGGAACTTTATTTCTGGATCGGCCTATTTTTGGATGGACATTTGAAGGCTTTGAAATGCCTAACCCATTGGTCGATTGGTGGCCAGAAAAAACTGGTCAGCATTTTCATGAAGGCTTTATGGAAGTCCTTTTTTATCATGGCATTGTTGGTTTGCTGTTTAAATATTCATTCCTGTTTTATATCGGATTTCGGGCTTTCAGCAGAAAACTTTCCGAAGAAACAGTTATTTTAATGGCATTCTGCCTGTCCGGTTTATTATTTTCATTAAGTTATGTTCCGCAAACTGTTTTTTGGGGACATGTAGGTTTGTGCTTGTATTACTTAGAAAAAGATGATCTGAAACAGCATGACGAAGAAGATTTACCGGAAGAAGAATTTGAGCAAGAACATAGACCATTACCAAAGCAGATTTTTAAGAGCAGAAAAGTTCTTGAATTGGATGCACATTAATACAAATTTTGTATGAATTATATATGTACCTGGCTTTGTGCTGATAAAAAAGGTGAAGAAAGCGTGTTTTTCCAAACCGGCGAACTTTCATCCTCCCAAAAACATCAGAATATTTACTGGCGTTGCATCCTATTGTTTTACGTTACCAGCAAGCGTTTTAATAAACAGGAAAAGCACTTGTTATTTACCAACGTTAAACAGTTGCCTAATGTAGATGGAAAATCCGTAGCAAATGTGTTGCATGAATTGGATGTAGAAGTAATTTATACAGATTTTAAATATAAAACACCCAGTAATTATTTTGGTTCATTTCAGAATCAGTTTTACGAATTTTCCATACTGGAACATATCGCTCAAAATGATCGGAATTTACAAGATAATTATTTAATTGTTGATTCTGATTGCATTTTCATTAAGCCGATTCAACGGTTGTTTGATGCGGCCGGCCCGCAAGGTTTTATCTCTTTTGAAGATCCGGTTAAGCCAGATTATGTGATCAATGGTTTAAGCAGAAACGATCTGAAAACGATTTATCAGGAACTACTTGAAACTGAAATACCAGAAATTCCTTCCTACCATTTAGGAGAGTTTTTACTTTGTAGCGTTGAGAATATCCGAAAAATTTATGCTGATTTTGAAATCCTCTGGCCTCAATTACTGGAAAGAAACGAAAAAGGTTTGATGAAATTTAATGAAGAAGCGCATACTTTAAGTTATTTGTATTTCAAAAACGGATTTCGGGCAAGCACTGATACTTCTTTTATGAGGAGAATTTGGACGAATCCCGTTTTTTATCGCGAAATAAGAAGCTCTGATAGAAATTTGATTATCTGGCATTTGCCTGCCGAGAAAATATTTGGTATCTATACTTTGTACAATTTGTTTTTTCATAAATTAACCAATTACGGTTTCCAAATTCCCAATCAGCAGTTTGTTAGTATTGTAGAAAAAGCAGTTAGTGTTCCGCGTTTATCTTTCAGGATGCGATTAAAATATTATGCAGTTAGCTATTTTAAAGCTTTGAAAAAAAGATTTAAAAAAGTACCTCTTGTCAAAAGACTTTCTAAATAAAGCATCATCAACCTGAATATGACGATTGCCGTATTGCTTACCACTTTCAACCGAAAACAGAAAACATTGGCCTGTTTGCAAAACTTGTATAATCAGGCTTTGCCGGAAGATGTACATTTGAAAATTTTTCTGACGGATGATAATTCAGCTGATGGAACGGCTGATGCTGTAGCAACTGCATTTCCTGAAGTTACTGTTTATCATGGAAATGGCTCCTTATTTTGGGCCGGAGGGATGCGCAATACTTGGCAAAAAGCTTTAATTACTAATGCTGATTATTATCTGTTGCTGAATGATGATACTTTGTTAACTCATACCGCTATTGCTTCCCTTTTAAAATGTAGTAACTATGTTAAAAGTAAAGGATCAAAACCGGCAATTTGTGTTGGAAGCACAGCTGATGACGAAACCGGAAAAATCTCTTACGGAGGTAGAAAATTGCATAATAAAAACAGTTGGAGAGAAGGTTCTTTCGTATTCAGTGAAACAGAATTTGTAAATTGTGATGTGGCAAATGCAAATATTTTATTGGTTCCGGCAGCAGTAGTAAACAATTTAGGGATATTATCTACTGCTTTTACTCACGGTTTGGCCGATTACGATTATACGATAAAAGCAAAAAAAGCAGGCTATGGCTTGGTTGTAGCACCTGGCTTTTTAGGCACTTGTATTGATGATCATGGCAACAACTGGAAATCGGCCAATACAACTTTACAAGAACGAGTTGCCTATCTCAAAAGTCCTAAAGGATTAGCTTATCACGAATATTTAGGTTTCATAAAAGAGCATTTTCCAAAATCATATCCGGCTGCTTTTACCAAACTCTGGTTAAAAACTTTGTTTCCGGCGATCTGGGACAAATTCAAAAATAAATAATGGAAAAAACGATTATAGGAGTTTTTTGCTACAAACGGGCTGCAAAGTTAGAGGCTTCTATGGAAGCTCTGTTGAAAAATCCGGAATGTGCCGATATGGATATTATTTTTTTTGCTGATGGATATAAAGGCGAAAAAGATAAACAAGGTGTGCTGGAAACGCGAGCATACATTGATTCGCTAACCGGGTTTAAAAATGTTTACAAACATTATCGAGATAAAAATTTCAGCACCGGCCCAAATTTTCATACTGGCTTAACTTATCTTTCCAATAATTACGATCGCTTTATTATCGTGGAAGACGATTTGGTGGTTACACCAAATTATATCAAATATTTATTGGATGCGTTGAATTTCTACAAAAATGAAAAATCGGTTTTTTGTGTAACTGGCTTTGCTTTTCCGTTGAACATCGGAAGTTATCCTTATGATACGATCATTGCCAACCGCTTTTGTTCATATGGCTGGGGAAGCTGGTCGGATCGGGTCAAACATGTGGTTTGGGACAAAGCCGGTTTACAAAAAATATTAGATACTTCGCCTGGTTTTAAAAATCGTTTAAACAAAGAGGGTATGGATTTGTACCGAATGGTGAAAAAGGAAATTGATGGTACCATTTCCACTTGGGATATACAAATGCAGGTTCATGTTTCCGAAAACCAGTTTAAAGTAGTTTATCCAATCATCTCTAAAGGTACTAATATTGGTTTCGATCAGGAATCTACCAATACTTTTGGAATTGATTATTTGCAAACGCCACAAGATCCAGGCACAAACAGAAATTTTAAATTTTGCCCGGTTAATGTAATCGAACTTTCTTTACAAAAGCAGCTTAAAAAGCCATACAGTTTACCCGTTTTGGCAAAAAGAAAGATCATGAATGATTTAATAAAACTTGGATCGAAATTTAAAAAATAATTGATTGATACTTCTTTTATCACACAAAATTTAGGTTGATAAAAGAAGTACCAATCATACAAAATACGCATCAACCATAGATGAAAAAAGCAATTGTAATTGGATCCGGAATATCTGGTTTAAGCATATCCAGCATGTTATCAGATCGATATGAAGTTCAGATTTTAGAACGGGCAGATAAAGCTGGTGGCTTAATTAAATGCGACCGGATTGATGGAAATCTTTTTCATCGGGTTGGTGGCCACGTTTTTAATAGTAAAGATCAGGCTGTTTTAGATTGGTTCTGGAAACACTTTAATCGCGATGAAGAATTTTTAAAAGCGGTAAGAAATGCTAAAATTCTGCTTGGCGGAAAACTGATTGGTTACCCGCTGGAAAATTATTTATACCAGTTGCCAGAATATGAAACCCGCGCAATTGTGGATGAATTGATCCAAATGTTGGCTAATAAAAAAGACCAAACCGCTAAATATGATAATTTCCGGGATTTTCTGATTGGTAATTTTGGAGAGAACTTATACCGGCTTTATTTTGGTCCATATAATTCTAAAATCTGGCATACAGATATCAGCAAAGTTCCATTGGAATGGCTGGATGGTAAGCTGCCAATGCCGCAAATCAAAGAAGTAATTATTAGTAACATTGTAAAAAAAGAAGAAAGTACGATGGTACATGCTTCTTTTTATTACCCAAAAGTTGATGGTTCTCAGTTTATTGTTAACCGGCTTTCTGAAAATCAGAATATCCAATTATCATTTACAGTTTCCAATATCTCTGTTGATCCATCTGGTGGTTTATTATCTATCAATAAAGGGAGTATTATAACTGATTTGATTGTGTATTGTGGGGATGTAAGACAATTGCATAACATCATTCAAATTGAGGATCTTAAATTGAAAGCTGCACTTGAAAACGTAGTTGAACTTGCATCTAATGGAACATCTAATGTGTTGTGCGAAACAGATGAAAATGATATTTCTTGGTTGTATTTGCCTGAGGATCAATTTAAAGCACACCGTATTATATATACCGGCAACTTTAGCGAAACAAATAATGAAGGAAGCAGTAGAAAAACTTGTGTAGTAGAATTTTCGGGGAAACAGGATCAAGAAATGATGCTGGAAGAATTGAAAAAACTGCCCGGAAACTTAACCCCTTTGGCTTTTAATTATGAGCCAAATTCGTATATCATTCAACACAAAGAAACCAGAGATAAAATTAATAGCTTAAAACAGCATCTTGCTAAATATAATATTTACTTGTTGGGCAGATTTGCAGAATGGGAATATTATAACATGGATAAAGCCATAGAATCAGCAATGGAATTGAGTAAGAATCTGGCTTGATTATAAGGTAAATAAATTTGAAAGTTTTAGTAATTCATACAAGTTACAAGTATCGTGGAGGTGAAGATACTGTTGTGGCTGAAGAAATAAAATTACTTCGGCATGCAGGAATGCATGTAGAATTATTAGAATTTAACAATGATGAAAACGCCTTATTAAAACTTTTGCAATTACCTTTTAATGTCCAATCATATTATAAAACAAAACAAAAGTTAACAGATTTTAGGCCGGATATTGTTCATATTCATAATCTTCATTTTGGAGGATCACCATCTGTAATTTATGCTATTAAAAGAAGTAATACACCATTTGTAACTACGTTGCACAATTTTAGGTTGCTATGTCCTTCGGGTATCCTTTTTAACAACGGAAAACTTTTTCTAGATTCTTTATATCAAAGTTTTCCTTGGAAAGCAGTGGAACTTGGAGTCTATAAAGATTCTAAATTAATTACTTTCTGGGTAGCTTTATCCATGTACATTCACAACAAATTAGGTACTTGGAAAAATTGTAACAAGTATATTGTTTTGAGTGAACATGCCCGAAAATTATTTTTAAATTCAAAGTTGAACTTATCTCAGAACCAGATGGTTGTAAAACCAAATTTTTGTTCTGTTCCGGTGTTGCAACCACAAAAGCGAGAAAATCATTTTTTGTATATAGGCAGGCTTTCGGAAGAAAAAGGAATCATGCTTCTTTTATCGGTCTTTTCTTCGTGTACTTACAAGGTAAAAATTGCTGGGGATGGTCCGCTGAAAAATGAAGTTATTCAATATGCTGCTAAATATCCAAATATAGAATTTATAGGTATTGTAAATAAAGCTGAAGTATTTATTTTATTGCAAAGTTGTTCTGCGCTGCTTTTTCCTTCAGTTTGGTTTGAAGGCATGCCTTTAACAATTATAGAAGCTTTTGCCTGTGGCACACCTGTTATTTCATCCAAACTTGGTGCTATGGAAACCATGATTACACCTGAATATAATGGTTTGCATTTTGAAGCGAATGATAAGGTTGACTTTAGGCAAAAATTAGATCAATGGATACAGCTCAGCGAAGAGGAGAAGAATCGTTATCGTGAAAATGCGCTGAATTCATTTATTTCTAATTATACAAGTAGTAGAAACTTAGTGCTATTAGTGGATATCTATAATACCGTAATCGCTTAGAAGAATACTGTTTATTTATTTATTTTTCTTATTTTTAAAAATGGAAGGCAAAGTTGCACTCATATTTGTTTTTAATCACAAATATGATCGAAATATAGATATTTTAGAAAATTTATATAAAGACCGTTTTTCTAATATCTACCATTTGGTACCATTTTACGAGGGAAACAAAGAAAATGTTATACCAGTTTACGAGAGTTCTCAACATTTTCAAGGGTATCTTGCTCAAGGATATAAAAAATATTTCAAGGAAGAATATGAGCATTATTTTTTTATTGGTGACGATCTGATTCTTAATCCGGCTATCAACGAAAATAATTACCATGAATATTTTCATCTTTCTAAGGATGCGAGTTATATTCCGGAAATTTATTCATTACACAATTTGACTAACAATGATACTTTGCGTTTTTTACCGGTAAAAAGTATTACTGGCAAAACACGCTGGCATTGGTGTAAGATTAAGGAATTGGTAGATAATTACGAACACAAAGCGTATGGAGTAGAAAATTCGGATGAAATGCCATCTTATCTTCAAGCTACAGAAATTATTAAAAAACACGGTTATGAAGTGCAACCGGTTT
Source organism: Janthinobacterium lividum (assembly GCA_050954285.1). Classification (GTDB taxonomy): domain Bacteria; phylum Bacteroidota; class Bacteroidia; order Sphingobacteriales; family Sphingobacteriaceae; genus Mucilaginibacter_A. The sequence continues at coordinate 22,420 of JBPBPL010000016.1, forward strand.
CTTATCAGGATTTGCATGGCGATGTTTTTCCTCTCACATCTGCAACTGTAAAATACGCAACTCATTTAAGTTCATATTTCAAAAAAATTCAACTAACTTATCCTGTCGTTGGTTCTTATTCTGACATTGTAATTGTTTCTAAGGCAGCTATTAAAAGATTTTGTCATTATTGCGGAGTGTTTGCAACCAATAAACTTTTTGTAGAATTTGCTATTCCAACTTCATTATTATTGGCCTCGGAAAAAGTAATTACAGAAAAAGAAATTGGCAAACGAGGGAAAATATACTGGTTATATACTAAACCAGAAATTGATAGATATGAAGAAGATATGAAACCTTATCATCAAAATTTAATTGAGTTGATGCAAAATTTTCCACACGATAAATTATACATCCATCCAATTAAATTATCTAAATGGAAGGTGTGAAATAAAAATTTCCGTTAATCGTATTTGAGTTTATATTTAAGCAACGTATATAAAAAAACAGGACCATAATACAAGTAACGTTTCCACATACGTTGTGGTTCATTAATTAATCGGCCGAACCATTCAAAGCCAGCATTAATCCAAAAATTACTTGGCCGATTCATTGTACCGGCATAAAAATCAAAAACTGCACCAATAGAACCAATTAATTTTGTGTCTAATTGTTCGTGATGTGCTACCGCCCATTTTTCTTGTTTTGGAGCAGTCATTCCAACAAATAAAACATCTGGTTTAAATTGATTCACTGCATCAATCATCTTGTCATTGTCAGATTTAGAAAATACAGGTTTAAAAGGCGGTGAATAACAACCTACTCTTATGTTTGGATATTCTACTGCTAACTTATCTTTTATTTTTTTTAAGGTTTTGTCGGAAGAACCTAAGTAAAAACAACTCCCATATTCTTTATTTAACTTGTTAAGTAAATGAACATGAAGGTTAGAACCAGAAATTTTCTTTATTTTTTCGCCTGTTTGTAGTCTAACAGCAGCAACAATTCCAACACCATCAGGTAACAATACATCCGATTCTAACAATGCCTTTTTAAATTCGGCATCTTTTTCTGCCAGACAAAAGGAGTACTGGTTAATTGTATTAACAACTAACTTAGGCAAGTTAGGTAAATCATCTAATGATTTTGAAAACAAATCATATCCCGCATAATTACTTAAAAGCTGGTCCATTTTAGTAAATTCTATCCTATCTAATTTTTTGTCTTGTACAACCTATTTACGTTGTACGTTTGAATTTAGATTCAGAAGAAATCTATAATCATAATGTTTTAAAAAATATTAATTGAAGAAATCTGTATTTTAAACCATCCAAAAAGTAAATTACTTACTCAGCTGGCGGTTTTGGTATATTTTTCATTTGAAAGCGGGGTTTGTAAGCTGGTTTTACAACTTCTGTTTTTGGCTGATCAGCTTCTGTATCCCTAATATCTGCTACTGTTTTTACCGGTTCTTTTTTGATACTCTGCCTATTGAATGTAGGTTTAAAAGCAGGTTTTTCTGGTTCCGGTTCTTCGGCCAATAGTGGTTCTCCACTTTTTTCTTCATCCATTTCAACAACAATTTTTGGAATGTTTTTAGGGTTGAAGCGCGGTTTAAAAGCTGGCTTATCTACTAACTCTTTTATCTCATCGGTAACAGATTGATCGGTTTCTTGCGGTGTGTCAAAATTCTCAGGAACTGGTTTTAAAGGTGATAACTCATCATCAGATGCTGTTTTTACCGGTTCTTTTTTGATTTGCTGCATGTTGAACCTGGGTTTAAAAGCAGGTTTAGCAAATGGTTCAATTATAGGTTCAGCTTTCTCGTTTATGGATTCGGTAATAGGTTCTTCTGTTGTTTTTGGAGCCATTTTCGGATTGAAACGTGGTTTAAAAACCGTAGTTTCAAGACCTGTTTCGCGGATAACTTGTTCTGCTTCTGCTAAAGAAATATCCTTTTCTGGTATGTTCTGCTCTGATAATTGCACCAGATTATCTTCTTTAAATTTGGGCCTGTCGTTGTCTGTATCCAGGTTTTGAGCAGCAGCAACAGCAATTCCCTGCACAGCCATATTAGAAATATCTTCTGCTTGTACTGGATGTGGTTTTATAATTATTGACAGCGGATAGGTTCGGCGTAAATAATTGAAGTGGTATTTTTTGGTATGATCAAAACTTTTTTCGCCCATTAAAGGGTAGTGCTGACTAAATTCTGCAAACAAACCTGGTTCTGTTATTTTTAACTGTGCCAGGTTTATTTTTTTTTTCTGGAAAAACTCTTCAAAAGTTAGCATCATAATTTATTTAAACAGCTGATGGATATACTGTTTTAATCACCTCAAATTTACTCAGCCATGTTATGATAAACAGCCTGTACATCATCGTCTTCTTCCAGTTTGTCAATCAGTTTCATCACATCGGCAACCTGTTCTTCTGTTACGTCATGGTACGATTGTGCAATGCGTTCCAATTTGGCACTTTTAGTTTCAATACCTTGTTCTTCCAGTGCTTTCTGCATTTTGCCAAAATCTTCATAAGCGGTGTGAATAACGGCAATATCGTTTCCTTCTTCATCTGTTTCCACAAATAAATCTTCCAGTCCGGCATCAATCAATTCCAGTTCCAAATCATCCAGATCAACGTTTTTCGGCTCAAATGTAAAAACAGATTTACGGCTGAAAATAAAATCTAGGGAACCTGTTTTGCCCAGCGAACCATTGGTTTTGGTGAAGTAACTGCGCACATTGGCCACTGTTCTGTTGGTATTATCGGTAGCGGTTTCTACTAAAACAGCAACACCATGCGGCGCATAACCTTCGTAAACAATCTCTTCGTAGTTGGTTTCATCTTTGCTGGTTGCCCGCTTAATGGCCGCTTCCACACGGTCTTTCGGCATGTTTACCGCTTTGGCATTTTGCATAGCCGTGCGCAACCTGGAATTGGTATCCGGACTGCCACCCCCAGCTTTCACCGCCATCACAATTTCCTTGCCCAAACGCGTAAATTGTACGGCCATTTTGGCCCATCTTTTAAATTTCCGCTCTTTACGAAATTCAAATGCTCTTCCCATTTATATTTTATTGTTGAGGATTAATAGTTTATAGATCATGGTTGATAGATTTCCGCGATCTGCAGCAAAGTTAAAAATTTGTGCTGAACGGTTTTAATTTGAATAAATGCTGATGCTTCTTTTATCGACTAAAAATTGGTGTTTCCGTTGATTTGGCCTACACAAAAGCAAAATCTTTTGCATATTTGGCTAATTAAAATCCATTTATAGTTAAACAAATGAAAGTAGCAGTAGTAGGCGCCACCGGTTTGGTGGGAACGAAAATGTTGCAGGTTCTGGCAGAACGCAACTTCCCCGTAACAGAATTAATTCCTGTAGCATCAGAAAAAAGTATTGGTAAGGAAGTTGAGTTTAAGGGAAAGCAGTACAAAGTAGTTTCAGCAGAAACCGCGATCAGCCAGAAACCGGATATTGCATTATTTTCTGCCGGCGGAAGCACTTCATTGCAGCAGGCGCCGCTTTTTGCAGCAGCCGGAATCACCGTAATTGATAATTCATCAGCATGGCGCATGGATCCAACTAAAAAACTGGTTGTTCCCGAAGTTAATGCTGACGTTTTAACTGCAGAAGATAAAATCATTGCGAATCCCAATTGCTCAACCATACAAATGGTTGTGGCATTAAAACCGTTGCACGATGCTTACAAAATTAAGCGTGTGGTGGTTTCTACTTATCAATCTGTAACCGGAACTGGCGTAAAAGCAGTGGAGCAGTTGATGAACGAGCGCAAAGGGATTGACGGCCCAATGGCTTATCCATATAAAATCGATTTAAACGTGTTGCCTCAAATTGATGTTTTTACAGAGAATGGCTATACCAAAGAGGAGATGAAAATGATCCTGGAAACCCAAAAAATCATGGGCGACGATAGTATCAAAGTTACCGCAACTACAGTTCGGATTCCGGTTATGGGCGGTCACTCAGAATCTGTAAATATTGAGTTTGAAAAGGATTTTGATTTATCCGAAGTAAAAGAATTATTGGAAAAAGCGCCAGGCGTTGTTGTGGTGGATGATGTTGCGAATCTGAAATATCCGATGCCGCTGGATGCACATGAAAAAGATGACGTTTTTGTAGGAAGAATCCGCAGAGATGAAAGTCAGGACAATACGCTTAATTGCTGGATCGTTTCTGATAATTTGCGGAAAGGTGCAGCAACAAATGCCATCCAGATTGCAGAATATTTAATGGCAAACCATTTAATTGGCGAGCCACAAGAAATAGAAGGATAAAAACAGTATGCAAAATTGCAAAGGGCGATAAGATAATCTTGTCGCCCTTTTTACGTCAATAAAAACAGCATGATCGCTATCACGCATCAAATTTTCCTGGAAGTTGCCGCGCATTTAAGTTTTTCTAAAGCTTCCAAAGCTTTGTTTATCAGTCAGCCTGCGGTAAGCAAGCAGATTAAAATATTGGAAGATCAGTACAAATTGGCTTTATTTGAACGCAAAGGCAACTCCATTTTAATTACCGAAGCCGGACAAAAGCTTTACCAGTATTTGCTGGAAGCGCGTGAAATAGAGAAGAAAATCGAGTTTGATCTGTTAACCCTAAGTAAAGGAGCGGATGCTTCCGCTTTTTTAAAATTAGGTGCAAGCACAACTATTGCCCTGTACGTTTTGCCTTCAATTCTATCCGGTTTTCAGGAAAAATTTCCCAATATCGATATCCAATTGGTCAACCGAAATTCTGAAAACGTAATGAATGCTTTGTTGAATCATGAAATTGATGTTGGTATTATTGAGGTGGAAAATAAACTGACCACCGTTTCTTACCAGCATTTTATGAATGATGAAGTCATTGCTGTTTGTTCTAAAAAAAGTTCTCTGGCCGGAAAAAGCTTAGCGATAGAAGAATTAAAAGCTGTTCCACTGGCTTTACGCGAACGTGGTTCGGGAACATTACACGCACTTTTGCACGAACTTGCAAATCATCATATCAAACCATCAGATTTAAAAGTTAAAATTCGATTAGGCGGAACAGAAGCACTGAAAAACTTTTTACTGGCCGATGAATGCCTTGGGTTTTTGCCTCGTCCTTCTATTTCGCGTGAATTAAATTCGGGAGAACTGGTAGAAGTTCCGGTTGTCGGTTTACAAATTAAACGCGAGTTCTATTTTATCCGCAGAAAAGGAAGCGAAGAATATGGTTTAACAAAGCAATTTATTCGTTATTGCAAACAATCATTATAACTTTTAATTATAGCTCATGCAATAATTATATATGCTTGGTAATAATGCGGCAGCTATTTTTGTAGATGCAAACAACACTTCAAAGCATTTCCCTTGCTACTAATTTAATTTGCTCTAACTGTAAATTAAGTTACGATATACATCAGCTTCATACTTTTTCTCCCTGCTGCACCAAACCTTTTTTGGTAGAATATGATCTTTCTGCTGCTCCGGAAAAAGAGGAATTAAAAGATCGCCGCCAGGATATGTGGCGTTATCAGGAATTCTTACCTGTTTTCGAACCAGAAAATATCGTTTCTTTAGGAGAAGGATTTACGCCGACCCGTTTTTTTGAAACTTTTGAAAACGTAAAATTTTATCTAAAAGACGAAAGCTATAATCCTTCCGGCTCTTTTAAAGCGCGTGGAATTGGCATGGCGGTTTCTAAAGCAAAAGAATTTGGAATTACACATTGCATCGTACCAACTGCTGGAAATGCGGGTGGCGCACTCGCCGTTTTTTGTGCAAAAGCCGGCATTAAAGCAACCGTAGTAATGCCAAGCCATACGCCAGCAATTTTTATTCAGGAATGCGAATTGCACGGTGCAGAAGTAGTTTTAATCGATGGTTTGATTAGCGATTGCGGAAAAAAAGTAGCCGAAATTAAACAGCAAACCGGTGCTTACGATATTTCTACCTTAAAAGAACCTTATCGCATTGAAGGTAAAAAAACGATGGGTTATGAAATTGCAGAACATTTTAACTGGCAGCTTCCTGATGTTATTATTTACCCAACCGGCGGCGGAACGGGTTTAATTGGTATTTGGAAAGCTTTTCAGGAAATGCAGCAAATGGGCTGGATTAACTGCGCTTTGCCAAGAATGGTTGCCGTACAATCTGAAGCTTGCCAGCCAGTTGTTAAAACGTATGCTTCTTTTACCGGACAAAAAAACGAGTATGATCTTCCCGGAGCTTCTGTAGCAAATGGTTTGGCCGTTCCTTTTCCTTTCGGAATGGATTTGATGATGGAAGTTTTAACAGCATCCAACGGAACAGCAGTTGCGGTGAGCGAAGAAGATATTATCAACACAACCAAAAAAGCTGCCCGCGAAAAAGGCGTTTTGCTGGCACCGGAAGGTGCTGCCGTGTGGAAAGCAGCTCAGGATTTAATTAAAACAGGCTGGATTGCAGCAAATGAAAAAGTGCTGATTTTAAATACCGGAACTGGTTATAAATACCTTGATAATATTATTGAGCGCCCAAAAAGCTAAATTTAATAATATCTAAAACTAACTTTTTGGCCAACTGTATTTATTTTAATCAATTTAAAAAAAGCTGATTTTAATTTAAAATAAAAAGTTATGGCTGATTTAAGTAATAAAAAAGTAGCAATATTAACCGAAGAAGGTTTTGAGCAAGTAGAATTAACAAGCCCGCAGCAGGCACTGAAAGATGCTGGTGCAACAGTGCACGTAATCTCTCCCGAAGGCGGCGAAATTAAAGCCTGGGACAAAACAGATTGGGGAATTACCATTACCGCCGATAAAAAACTGACCGATGTGAGTCCCGATGATTACGATGCTTTGGTATTGCCAGGCGGCGTTTTAAACCCGGATAAATTGCGTCAGGATAAAGATGCGGTAGCTTTTGTTTCTGCGTTTTTAGATGAAGGAAAACCGGTTGCAGCGATTTGCCACGGGCCGCAAACGCTGATTGAAACCGGCATGATTAGCGGCAGAACAATGACCTCTTATCCATCTCTACAAACGGATTTAAAAAATGCCGGTGTAAATTGGGTTGACGAGGAAGTGGTAACCGATCAGGGTTTGATAACCAGCCGTACACCGGATGATTTGCCTGCTTTCAACAAAAAAATGATTGAGGAAATTTTAGAAGGCCAGCACGATGTGCCGGAAGTGCACCATTCTCCGGGACAGGAAATCTAAAAAAACATTGATAAAAACAGTATTAAAAAAGCAGGATCAATAACGGTTCTGCTTTTTTGTTGCTCTATATTTGCTTCAATGTCGAACCCTAAAAAAGCAATTGTTATCGGTACCGGAATTGCCGGAATTGCAACTTCCATCCGTTTGGCATTAAAAGGTTTTTCGGTAGAGGTTTTTGAAGCAAATAATTATCCCGGCGGAAAACTCGCAGAGATTAATCAGGATGGTTATCGGTTTGATGCCGGCCCGAGTTTGTTCACGATGCCGCAATATGTGGATGAATTGTTTCGGCTGGCCGGAGAAAAACCAAATGCTTCTTTTACCTACCAAAAATTGGATTTAGTTTGCCGTTACTTTTATGAAGACGGAACCTGCCTTGACGCTTTTAACAACGAAAATATTTTTGCGGAAGAAATTAGCCGAAAAACAAACGATCAGCCGGAAACGATCAAAAAATATCTTCAAAACAGCAAGCGCATTTACCAGATTACCAATCATGTTTTTCTGGAAAAATCATTGCACCGGCTCAAAACTTATTTAAACTGGCAAACGCTGAAATCAGTTTTAAGATTACGGCAAATTGATGCATTCCGCTCGATGCACCGCGCCAACAATACTTTTTTTACCGACGAAAAAATGGTGCAATATGCGGATCGGTTTGCTACTTATAATGGTTCCAATCCTTACAAAGCTCCGGCAACGCTCAACGTTATTCCGCATTTGGAACAGCATTTTGGTGCTTATTTTCCGGATGGCGGCATGTATCAGATTACGCTTTCTTTGATTGCTTTGGCCGAAAGATTGGGCGTAAAATTCAATTATAATTCTCCGGTAAAAAAAATCATTATCGAAAAAAGGCAGGTAAAAGGAGTATTAGTGAAAGGTGAAACGGTTGCGGCTGATATCGTTATTTCTAATTCGGATGTTTATTTTACTTATAAAAAGCTGCTTTCAGATCATCCAAAATTGTTGCCAAAACGAATTTTAAAACAGGAACGGAGCAGTTCCGCCTTGATTTTTTATTGGGGAATTAATAAAACTTTTCCGCAGCTGGATTTGCATAATATTTTTTTCAGCGGAGATTATCAACAAGAGTTTGAGCATATCTGGCAGCAAAAAAACATCAGTAATGATCCTACTGTTTATCTTAACATCAGTTCTAAATACGAAGTGAAAGATGCTCCTGAAGGTTGCGAAAACTGGTTTACGATGATTAATGTTCCGGCAAACCAGGGCCAGAATTGGGATAAATTGATTGCAGAAGCACGGGAAAATATCATCAAAAAACTCTCCAAAGCTTTGGGCGAAGACATTAGCAAATTAATTGTTTGCGAAAGTATTTTGGATCCGCGCAGCATCGAAAGCAAAACCTCATCTTATCAGGGTTCTTTGTACGGAACAAGTTCTAACAATCAGTTTGCAGCATTTTTACGGCATTCCAACAAATCTTCTAAAGTTAAAAATTTGTTTTTTTGTGGTGGAAGCGTGCATCCGGGCGGCGGTATTCCGTTGGCTTTGTTGTCAGCCAAAATTGTGAGCGACTGGGTTTCTGCCTAAATAATTCTGCTTATTCGTAGGATTTGGAATCGATTAGATCGAAAATTGCATTTCAAAAATTACCTTTATCGTTTGAGTTTGTAATTTTATTATCCAAATGAAACCTTACCAATGGCATATTTTATGGCGAATACTGCTTTTGCCGCTTACTTTTGGCACGGCGGCTTACGTAGGTTTTCATTTCGGTTTTCATTATGCAATACTGTTTTTACCGGTGTTTTTTTGGCAACTGAGTGATCTGTATTTTTTTCAGCATAAAACCCACAAAGAGTTGCAGCAATTTGTAGAAGCGATCCATTACCGCGATTTTTCGCGTCATTTTGATGCCAAAAATACTTCGGCCAATTTGCAGGTGCTGCGCCAGGGTTTTAACGAGATCAACTCGACTTTTAAAACGATTTCGCGGGAGAAGGAAACGCAATATCAATACCTGCAAAAAATACTGGAACTGGTGGGCACGGGCATTATTTCTTACGAAGCATTGACTGGTAATGTGCAGTGGATGAACGAGTCGCTGAAAAATATGCTGCATTTGCCGTATCTCAAAACCATTCATTCTCTGGAAAAACGAGATGAAGAATTATATCACGAAATCATCAATTTAAAAAGCAGCGAAACTAAAATTGCCACTGCTCGAACCGAAAAAACAACTTTCAAAATGCTGCTTTCGGCTACAGCTTTTCAAACGGAAGGAAAAGTTTTCCGGCTGATTGCTTTTCAGAATGTGGATGAGGCTTTGGATGAAACCGAATCCCGAGCGTGGCAAAAACTGCTTGGCGTGATGACGCATGAAATTATGAATTCTATCGCGCCGATTTCTTCTTTGGCGCATACTTTAAAAAACCGTTTGCAGGAAGCCAATGCTTCTTTTAGCACCCAAAAATCCGAACCGGCTTTGCTGGAAGATTTGGAACTGGGCATTGATACCATTCAGCGTAGGAGCGAAGGGCTGCTTAAATTTGCCGAAACTTATCGTAACCTCAATAAAATCACCACTTTAAATGTTGAAAAAATTTTTGTGCGGGATTTGTTCGAGAGCCTGAATACTTTGCTGGAACCAACTTTAAATCAGAAAAATATTGAGCTGGACATCATCCTGAAAGATCCGGCCATAACGATTGAAGTTGACCCGAATTTGATGGAACAGGTGCTGATCAACTTACTGGTCAACGCGATTGAAGCGGTGAAAGATCAGCCCGAACCACAAATCGTTTTGTCGGCTTCGGTATTAAAGGATAAAAAAACAGTGCTAAAAATAGCAGACAACGGCACAGGCATGTCCGAAGATGTGCAGGAACAAATATTCGTTCCGTTTTTCAGTACCAAAAAAACAGGTAGCGGTATCGGTTTGAGTTTATGCAAGCAGATTATGCTGCTGCATAAAGCGCATATTTCGGTACAATCGGTGGAAGGGGAAGGGACGGCGTTTTTGCTGGTGTTTTAGTTCAATTAATGTTTGTACTTTTAAGGATAAATAGATCAGAAATTGCCAAATCTTTATATCATTTCGGGTTGTAACGGTGCTGGCAGAACAACCGCATCTTTCACTATTTTGCCTGAAATGTTCGATTGCAAAGAGTTTGTAAATGCAGATGAAATTGCCAAAGGTATTTCACCTTTCCAGCCTGAAAAAGTTTCTTTTTTAGCCGGAAGAATTATGCTGGAAAGGATAAATGAACTTTTAGAACAAAACGTAGATTTTGCAATTGAAACCACTTTAACTACGCTTTCTTATCAGAAAACGATTGAATTGGCAAAGCGAAAAGGTTACCATATTACCTTATTGTTTTTTTGGCTGAATGACGTAAATTTAGCTGTTGAAAGAGTGAAAATGAGAGTTGCAGAAGGTGGCCATCATATTCCGGAAGAAGTAATTGTTCGGCGTTATTATAAAGGAATTTACAATCTTCATACTACTTTTATAGGATTGAGTGATTACTGGACTGTATTAGATAATTCCCATAAACTAAATACACTAGTTGCGGAAGGTATAACTACTACTGAAATTATTATTTATGATGCAGAAATATGGAAAATAATAAAATCGAAGTGAAACGATTAATTGATCCAGCTATAGTTGAATTGAAGGAAAAGATAAAAATTGGTTTAGAATTATCTTTCAAAAACCTCGTAAAACATAAATGTCAAACCGGTGGTACTTTTGTTTTTTCTGAAAACGGTGTGATTAGAAAAATTAAAGCTGAAGATATAACAGAATAATAATAAAACAATGTTTATTAAATAGAGGAAAGCCTTATGCCGAAGGAACCAGATAATATTCAACATTATGAATTACTTAAAATCATATTAGATTTTATTGGAACAGTTATTTGGCCTATTATAATTGTCATCCTTGTTTCTTTGTTTAAAACTCAAATTCGCGAATTCTTTACAAGAGCAAAAAAATTAGAACTTCCGGGAGGGTTTTCAGTTGAAATTGAAAATGATATTCAACAAGCAAAAGAATTAGCAACTGAAATTAAAACAGATAGGAAACCTGAAATTGAAAAATTTATAAAAGAAAAAGGAGTACGATTCCAAAGTGATGCTAATATGAAAATGCTTCAATTAGGATTAACTCCCTCACCTAGTGGCCTTGATTTAAATTATTATAAATCTATAAGTGAAACAGATCCAAGATTGGCTATTGTTGGATTGAGGTCAGACTTGGAAATTATGCTTAGAAATCTTGCAAAAGGATTTAGTATATCAATTAAAGAGAAAGATTCTGCAGCAAAAATTGTCTCACTATTATATGAAAATGGTGCAATTACGTCTAAACAATTTGAATTTATGAATACTTTATTTCGGATTGGAAATGCTGCAGCTCATGGCATTCAAATCTCTCGCGAGCAAACAATTGAAGTTTTAGAAATTGCTGAAGTTTTAGTCAAAGATTATATCGCTTGGCTCTACTGGGGATTTCGAAAATAAACAAATGGTTTACAGAAAATACAAAAAAGGAGCTTCCCTTCGGAAACTCCTTTTAAAATCACATACTTCTTTTACCACCTATTTTTCAGTATCAGGAATTCAGAAACACAAAATTGTGATCAAACTCATCCAATTTAATATGACTGTCTTTATTGATTTTGCCAGCCAGAATTTGTTTCGATAGTTCGTTGAGCACTCTTTTTTGAACAACCCGTTTTAGCGGACGGGCACCAAATTGCGGATCGTAACCCAATTGTCCCAGCCAATCCAAAGCGGCATCAGTTGCTTCAATAGAAATACCCATTTCGGCTAAGGTATCCTGCAATTGTTTAAATTGCAGTTTTACAATGGCACCAATTTCGTTCCGGCTAAGCGGTTGGAACATGATGATTTCATCAATCCGGTTTAAAAATTCCGGGCGGATGGTTTTACGCAGCAACTCAAACAATTCATTTTTGGTTTTGGCCACAACTTCGTCATGGTTTTCGTCATTCAGGTAATTAAAATTTTCCTGAATCACGTTGGAACCAATATTGGAAGTCATGATGATGATCGTGTTTTTAAAATTCACCACACGGCCTTTGTTATCCGTTAAACGGCCATCATCCAAAACCTGCAACAAAATATTAAACACATCCGGATGCGCTTTTTCAATTTCATCCAGCAAAACCACACTGTATGGTTTCCTGCGAACAGCTTCCGTTAATTGTCCGCCTTCATCATAACCAACGTAGCCCGGAGGCGCGCCAATTAATCTGGAAACCGCGTGGCGTTCCTGGTATTCGCTCATATCAATCCGAACCAAAGCGGCTTCATCATTAAACAGATATTCTGCCAAAGCTTTAGCCAGTTCGGTTTTACCTACGCCAGTTGTTCCCAAGAAAATAAAAGAGCCAATTGGCTTTCGCGGATCCTGTAAACCAGCACGACTGCGGCGGATGGCATCTGAAATGGCTTCAATCGCTTCTTCCTGACCAGCAACGCGTTTGTGCAGTTCATCTTCCAGGTTCAGCAATTTTTCACGCTCACTCTGGATCATTTTGGAAACCGGAATACCCGTCCAACGGGCAACCACACCCGCAATGTCATCCGCCGTAACTTCTTCTTTCAGCATCCGGCCATCGCCCTGCTCGTCTTCAATCTGCTTTTTTAGCTTTTCAACTTCCGCTTCAGTTTCCTTGATCTTGCCATAACGTAGTTCGGCAACTTTTCCGTAATCACCTGCACGTTCAGCCTGGTCAGCTTCGAGTTTGAAGTTTTCAATCTGCTCAATTTTAGTGTTGACGTTATCGACCAGATCTTTTTCGCCCTGCCATTTGGCACGGACAGAATCGCGTTCGTTGGAAAGATTGGCAATTTCCTCACTCAGTTCTTTCACCCGTTTCTCATCGTTTTCACGCTTGATTGCTTCCCGTTCAATTTCGAGTTGCATGATCCGGCGTTCCAGTTCATCCACCACTTCCGGAACAGAATCCATTTCCAAACGCAGTTTAGAAGCGGCCTCGTCCATTAAATCGATGGCTTTATCGGGCAGAAAACGATCAGCAATATACCGTTGCGACATTTCTACCGAAGCAATAATCGCCTCGTCTTTAATGCGGACTTTATGGTGTGTTTCATATTTTTCTTTGATGCCGCGGAGAATGGAAATTGCATCAGCCGTGTTTGGCTCATCAACGGTTACTTTTTGAAAACGGCGTTCCAGTGCTTTGTCTTTCTCAAAATATTTCTGGTATTCGTTCAAAGTTGTGGCTCCGATGGCTCTTAATTCGCCGCGGGCCAAAGCTGGTTTTAAGATGTTTGCTGCATCCATCGCGCCTTCGCCACCGCCGGCACCAACCAATGTGTGAATCTCATCAATAAACATAATGATCTCACCATCAGCATCCGTTACTTCTTTTATCACCGCTTTTAGGCGTTCTTCAAATTCGCCTTTATATTTCGCGCCGGCAATCAGTGCGCCCATATCCAGCGAATAAACAGTTTTTGATTTCAGGTTTTCCGGCACATCGCCTTTGATAATCCGGAAAGCAATTCCTTCGGCAATAGCCGTTTTACCAACGCCTGGTTCGCCGACTAAAATTGGGTTGTTTTTAGTACGGCGTGATAAAATCTGGATCACCCGGCGAATTTCTTCATCGCGGCCAATCACCGGATCCAGCTTGCCGGATTCTGCATATTCATTTAAATTCCGGGCATATTTATTCAACGAATTATAAGTTGCTTCTGCATTCTGATCGGTTACTTTACTGTTTCCGCGGAGTTCTAGAATCGCTTTTTTTAGATCTTTTTCTGTCGCGCCGAAATCTTTAAGTAAACCGGCAGTTTTATCTTTTCCGGATAAAATAGCCAATAACAGGTGTTCTACCGATACAAATTCATCTTTAAATTCTTTTATATAACTCAACGCTTTTTGCAAAGTTGAGTTGGCATCAGAGGATAGATAAACGTTGCTGCCGCTTACTTTTGGGTACGAAGCAATCTGTTCATCCAGCGAAGTATTGAGGCGGTTTATATTAATGTTGAGTTTTTTGAGTAAATAGTTGACAACGTTTTCATCCACCAGCAACATTCCTTTCAGCAAATGCGCATTTTCAATCGCCTGCTGTTGGTTTCCAGTCGTAATTTCAGAGGCTTTCTGAATCGCTTCCTGGGCTTTTATGGTATAGTTGTTTAAGTTCATATGGATAAGAATAACAAATCCATGACCAATGTTTTTTTATAAAGGAAATTTGAAAATCCGTCAGGTATTTTTATTTTCAGATGACAAAAAGTCAGTTGTATTGAGTTGAGCTTGATGCTTCTTTTACCATACAAAAATTGGTAGAATGTATTGCTGAAAAGAATTTCAAAAGTTAAGGCCGATGCTTCTTTTATCACCTAAAAATTGTCAGGCAGTTTATCCTGATAAAATTTCTCACTAAAATTAATCAGAAATAGTTCCTTCGAAGCGCGTGTACAAGCGGTGTAAAACCAACGCAAAAAATCAGTGTTCAGCATTTCCTCCGTCAGATAACCCTGATCTACAAAAACCGCGTCCCACTGGCCGCCCTGCGCTTTGTGGCAGGTTACGGCATATGCAAATTTGATCTGCAAAGCATTAAAATACGGGTTGGCTTTCAATTCTTCCATTTTTTTTTGGCGACTGGCAATGTGCTCGTAATCTTTCATTACTTCTTCATAAAAACGCTGGCTTTCCGCTTGGGATAAACTTGGTGTTTCTGTATATAAAGTGTTCAGCATTACCGTACAATCCAGCGTCAAACCTTCCGCATAATCAGTAAATTCCAGCTGCACATCGGCAAACTGAAAGCCGTACATTTCGCGGATGTTGCGTACTCTTTTTATTTGCCCGATATCTCCGTTGGCAATAAAATCGGTGCTGTTTTCTTCCTGATCCTTCATCCAGAAATAATTATTGCGCACCACCATTACAAAATCGCCGCCGGTTAATTCTTCTTCCCGATACAAAATCCGGGCGCGCACCTGCTGGTTGTAGGTATTGGCGTTTTTGTTGGAGCGGCAGATGAGCAGCGTGTTTTCCATGCCGTATTTATTGTAAGCATAGTTTAAACCTTCTTCCAGCTTTTCGCCGGTCATGCGGTAAATATCTTTAAAACCTTTGGTAATGATTTGCGGATATTCGGCTTCATCTTTTCGGATCAGGTTCCGCATCGCCGTTACATTTTCCAGAATACCCGAATTTTTTTCCTGCCGCATCACTTCAGTCAGTTCGTAACTGAAAATCCGCAGATGAAAAAAATCCTTTAAAATTTTTGGTTCCAGTGCGATGCTTTGTTCCGAACCAACAGGCGGCAACTGCGCCGTATCGCCAATCAGCAGCAGCTTGCAGTTGCGGGAATTGTAAACGTATTCGATCAAATCGTGCAGCAAACTGTTCCCATTTCCGCCGCTTTCCCCGGAAATCATCGAAGCCTCATCCACAATAAACAACGTGTTTTCATGGAGATTATCCGCTGTGGAAAAATTCATATCCGGCGTTACGGCACTCTTTTTACGGTATATTTTTTTGTGTATGGTAAAGGCTTTCCGGCCCGAATAACTGCTCATTACCTTGGCCGCGCGGCCGGTTGGAGCCATCAAAAAAGATTGGAAATTATAGTTTCTGAGCAGTTTTACCAGCGCAGCCAGCACGGTGGTTTTTCCGGTTCCGGCATAACCTTTCAAAACGAAACAGGTATCTTCATCGGTGCTGATCAAAAACTGGTGCAGCAAACCAAAAAGTTCCATCTGCTGTAAAGTGGGCGTATGCGGAAAAACTTTGCGGATCAGGTCTTCGTTCATCATCTTCAAAAATCACTATAAAAACGCTTAAAGTCTATTGGCAAAATTTTTTACTTTTGCTTACCAATGCATTTTGTCCCGATAAACTATTCCGATCCTGGTTTTAACCCTGCTTTTACGGCTGATTTTGAGTTGCTTATCCTGCTAAATCGGGATACTTTCAGTTATGCTGTCCGTCATCCTGCAACGCAAAAACTGGTTCATGTATCAAGCGGAAACCCATTAAACGAACTTTTTGAACCTTCTGCCCATACAGAAGTGCTTTGTTCATCTTATCAAAAGATCATAATAGCTGTAGAAACCCAAAGTTTCTGTTTGATTCCGGATGCTGTTTTTACACCTGAAAATCTATTGGATTTTGCTGCTTTTTTATCGGTAAAAGAAGCAGATGTAATTTTGACGGATCAGATAGAAAGCGGCCAAAACACAGTTATTTTTACTTTTCCGGAAGAATTAGTGCGTAAATTAGAAACAAAGTTCCAGGCAACCAAATTCAAATTTGCACCAAAAAGCTGGATCAAAACAGTAATTGATGCAAACCTTACCGGTCAGAATTTATATTTATTGATAGAAGATAACCAGTTGCAAGTGTTGTTTCCGGATCAAGAAAATATTCGTTTTTACAACCAGTTTTCCTGTTCAACAACCGATGAACTGGTTTATTACACAGCATTAGTGGCTGATCAGTTAAAATTAAAATCGGAAGAAACCAGTCTGGTTATTTGCGGCAGAATAGAAGCAGGAAGTGAGCAACAGTTACGTTTAAAAGAGTTTTTTAAAGAGGTTACTTTATTTACTACGCCAAACTTTAAACAGCGTAATCAGCACCAAGTGGTTCAATTTTTAAATTTAAACTGATGCGGATTATAGGAGGACGGTTAAAAGGATTGCGTTTAAATCCGCCAAGCAATTTGCCGGTACGGCCAACAACGGATTTGGCTAAGGAAGCTTTGTTCAATATTTTGAACAATTTGCTGGATTTTGAAGGTTTAAAAGTATTGGATTTGTTTAGCGGAACCGGTAATATTGCGATGGAATTTGCTTCTCGAAACGCAGAAAAAGTAACCGCCATAGATCGGGCAGCGCAATGTATTTTCTATTTGAAAGATATGGCTGCCAAACATAAGCTGCCGGAAATTACAACATTTAAAGCCGATGTCTTTAAATTTCTGGAGCTGGAAACCGATCAATACGATTTGATTTTTGCTGATCCGCCGTACGATCTTGATAAAATCCCGCAAATACCTAATGCTGTTTTTACCCGTAATTTGTTGGTGCCCGATGGTTTGCTGATAGTGGAACATCCGTCGTACCAGAACCTGAGCAATCAACCTAATTTCAGCGAAAAACGAATTTATGGCAATACGGCTTTTTCATTTTTCAGGAGTTCGATTTCAGTAGCAAACAACAGTCAGGACAAATAGATTTAATACTTTTAATACATGAAAACTGCTCTTTTTCCAGGTTCGTTTGATCCGGTTACCAAGGCACACGTGGATATTTTAAAACGTTCTATTAGTTTGTTTGATAAGGTTTTTATCGGCATTGGATTAAATAGCACCAAAGCACCATTTATCAGTTCAGAAAAACGGGTGCAAATGCTGAAAGCGGTTTTTGCAGACGAACCACGGATAGAAGTAGTTGCGTATGAAGGCTTAACTGTAGAATTTTGTAAGCAGATAGGAGCGGGTTACATGATTCGCGGGATTCGTACTGTTTCTGATTTTGAATATGAAAAAGCCATTGCCCAAATGAACCATGCGCTGGAACCCGAAATCGAGAGCATTTTTATTGTGAGCAAACCGGGCTATTCCTCCATCAGTTCTACAATTGTGCGTGAAATTTTGAAATATAACGGCGATGTGAGTCAGTTTATTCCAAAAGAAGCTTTGCCATTTCTTTAAACAATTCCCTGTTTATCAGTAAGCAAACCCATGTTTTCTAAAACATCGATGATAGATGGATAGGTATTTTTTGTTAATACACTAAATTTTTCTTTAGCAAACC
This sequence comes from Janthinobacterium lividum, assembly GCA_050954285.1. GTDB lineage: Bacteria > Bacteroidota > Bacteroidia > Sphingobacteriales > Sphingobacteriaceae > Mucilaginibacter_A. The sequence continues at coordinate 40,392 of JBPBPL010000016.1, forward strand.
AGCAAGCTTTTGTGATACCTTCTTCTTTTTGCGGTTTTAGTTTATCCTGTCCTTCAGCTTTCATGCGGTACCAATGCGTTTTTTTTAAAGCCAATTCCTGATTGCGCATTGGGTAAACATGATAGGTTTTACAAATTTTGCGACCAACTTTTTTTACGCGGATGCCGCATTCTTCTTCCACTTCGCGTACGGCTGCCTTCCGGGTTTTTTCGCCTGCTTCGATTTTTCCTTTGGGTAAATCCCAAATGCCATTTCTAAAAATTACCAAACATTCCTTGCGTTCATTTCGAACCAAACCACCGGCGGCTTCAATAAGCTTAATGCTTTTAGAAAACTTTTTTAAAGTTGATTTTGCGTTTTTGCACAAAAACACAAATTGCTTGTACGCAGATTTTGCAATGAGATTATAAATCAACTTTAAATCAGTATTTTCCGAACTGATATCCTCGTAGTTCTCGAGTCCTTCCGGCAAAGCTTCCGCAATAATTAGCTGCTTTTCGTCGAAATAAATATTATAAGTGCTATTTTGCATGTGATTACAAATAAGGTTTATCGGCGGATTTTAATTCATTTCCTTTAAAAATGGTTGCAAACTTTTAGGGCATAAAAGAAGTATCCATCTTCAAAACCGATTGCTAAATAACGGAATTATCTTTACCGTTAAAAAAAATACTGAACATCTGTAAAACAAAAAAGGTTTGCTTTGCCAGAAAATTCCGACAAAAACAAACCTTCAATTCGGCAAATAAAATTGATATTACATCAGCATAGGCAAGGCACTAAATATTGTACTGTAATTTTCTATTGCGATTTCGAGTTCCATTTTCATTTTGAAAGTATCGCGGTGTTCTGCTTCTGCTGAGGCAAGTAAGCAGTTTTTTTCTTCTATATCTACACTTAATTTTTTTAACAGGTTTTGAATTTCCATCACAAATGATTATTGATTATGCCTTGTACGGTATGAATATTATTAAGGTTGTGTTTTTTTATTTTTTTTAGAAAACGATGGATGTGCTGTTTTTAATGTAATATTTATATAATACCAGGCAAGAACTTTATCTTTGCCAAGCTGTAGAACGCAATTTTTAAAGCCAGAAACGGTAATTCATTAAATGATTATGATTATATCTTCCAAGCAGAAACAACTTTTGTCAGTAGAAATTGCTGATACCCAATTCACGAAATGTTTTTCTTTTCAATCTATCAACTAGTTTATGTTTGATAAATTGGAAGTTGAGCAGCAGGTTGCGGAGTTTTTACTACAGATTAAAGCCATTAAACTGGAACCCAACAAGCCTTTTACCTGGGCTTCGGGCTGGAAATCGCCTATTTATTGTGATAACCGTTTAACGCTTTCGCACCCTACCATCCGTACCTATATCCGCCAGCAATTAGTAGCCCTGATTCAGGAAGAATTTGGTGCTGTAAGTTGCATCGCCGGTGTAGCAACAGCTGGCATACCACAGGGCGTTTTGGTGGCGCAGGAGCTGGGAATGCCATTTTTATATGTACGTGCCAAACCAAAAGAGCATGGAACCGGCAACCTGGTGGAAGGTGAACTGCACCGCGGCCAGCGTATTGTGGTAGTGGAAGACTTAATTTCTACCGGTAAAAGCAGCATACAAGCCGTGGAAGCCTTGCGTGCAGCTGGCGGTGATGTGGCCGGATTGGCAGCTATTTTTACTTATGGCTTGGATGAAGCCACACAGAATTTTAAAGATGCGCGCTGCCGGTTTGCCACTTTATCCAACTATGCAGCTTTGATAAAATATGCAGCTGGCCATCAATATATCAATGAAAACCAGATTGAAGTTTTACAGCAATGGCGGGCTAATCCATCGGTTTGGGGCAAATAAGCACTGAATAATTTTTGTTATGACTGTTATTGAAAGCAACGTTCTTGTTGATGCACCTGTTGCATCGGTTTATAATTTTTTGGCTGATTTGAATAATCACCAGCAACTGATGCCGGAAAACATCATTGGCTGGACATCTACTAAAGACCAAGCACGTTTTCAGATCCAAAATATGGCAAAACTGGTTTTGCAGGTTACAAGCCGAAATTCAGCCGAAATTTTGATCAATGCCATCGAGAATCCGCCTTTTCCATTGGAGTTAAAATGGTCGATAAAAGAAGCATCAGCCCAAACAGCCGTCAACTTTACCATCTCTGCCGATATGAATATGATGATGAAAATGCTGGCTAAAACGCCACTGCAAAAACTGGCTGACCATGAAACGGAACGTTTAAAGACGTTAGTTAAATAATCGATTTTTTTGCTACTCATTTCCCAAAAAAGGTTGTAAAACCAATGTCAGTTTTGCCTTTTTCGTTTATCATAAACTGCTTTTGTGCGTATATTGATTAACACTATCAATCTATATGAAATTTAATTCAAAAATGTATAATCTTATATTTGCTTCCATATTATTTGCAGCATGCGGACAAGCATCTTCTAATAATTTAACTACTGCTGACGGTCCAGGAAAAGATGCAGTGCGAAAAATTTCTGTTACTGCACCAAAAGGTAAAGCTGTTGCTGCTTTTGCAGAGGGCTGTTTTTGGTGTTCCGAAGAAATATTTGAAGATGTAGCCGGTGTAGATTCCGTAATTTCAGGTTATTCGGGTGGCCGTACTCAAAACCCAACTTACGAAAAAGTAAGTACCGGCACTACCGGTTATGCAGAATCAGTGCTGGTTTATTATGATCCGAAAAAGATTTCTTATCCCGAATTGCTAAAAGTTTTTTATGCTTCGCATGATGCTACAACGGTAAACGGACAAGGGCCGGATATGGGCACGCAATATCGTTCTGTAATATTTTATGCTGATCCAACTGAAAAATCATTGGCAGAAACAGCTAAAACCAATGCTTTAAAATCAGGTATGTTTCAGCGGGCAATCGTAACCGAAATTTCTCCTTTAAAAGAGTTTTATCGTGCCGAAGAATATCACCAGAATTATGCAAAACATAACGGGGATAATCCCTACATTCAAAATGTATCGGAACAACGTTTTGAAAAATTTAAGAAAACATACAAAGGCAAACTGAAACAATAACATGAATTTCCATACGCGCAAATGGGTTAAACCGGAAGATCTAAACCCGAACGGAACCTTGTTTGGTGGTAGTTTGCTGATGTGGATTGATGAAGAAGCTGCCATTTACGCCATTTGCCAGCTGGATAATCCGCATGTGGTAACCAAATTTATGTCGGAAATTAACTTTGTAAGTTCTGCCCGGCAAGGTGATATTATCGAATTAGGAGTGAGAGCTACCAGTTTCGGCCGAACTTCGATCACGCTCTGTTGCGAAGTGCGGAACAAAGTGACCCGCAAAAGCTTGCTCACAATAGATAAAATTGTTTTTGTAAATGTAGATCGTGATGGCAACCCGCAACCACACGGAAAAACACACATTACCAGTTCAGACGAGAAGTTTAAGAATATCGAATAATCCCATTGATACTGTTTTTATGCCGATAAAAACAGTATCAAATTTTTCTTTTCCTGAAACATAATTTTGGCTTAGAAGTTAACAAAGCAAACGTAATTTCTAATGCTGACTGCACATCCCATTCAAAAAATAGTTGTTTTCCGCGCCTTGCAATTGGGCGATTTGCTATGTTCGATACCTGCTTTTCGCGCTTTACGCACCACTTATCCCGAAGCAAAGATTACTTTGATTGGGTTGCCCTGGGCAGAAAGTTTGTTAACTCGTTTTCCGGATTATTTTGATGCTTTCATCGCTTTTCCGGGCTATCCGGGATTACCGGAGCAAGAGATCAATCCGCAGAAAATAACTGGTTTTTTACAAGAAATACAGACTCAGAATTTTGATCTGGCACTGCAGATGCAAGGAAATGGCTCCATTGTTAATCCATTGGTGGAGCTTTTTGGTGCTTTTTATACAGCTGGTTTTTATCGGGAAGAAGATTATCGCCCAAGTCCGCTATTTTTAAAATACCCGAAAGGTATCCCCGAAATTGAGCGCCATTTATTGCTGATGAACCATTTAGGTATTCCTTCTGTCGGTCCGGAACTGGAATTTCCGCTGAATAGTTATGATTATGATGCTTTTGATCAGCTGAACCTGCAAATCATCCCGCAGAAATATATTTGTATTCATCCTGGTTCCCGCAGTTTGGACCGGCAGTGGCCGCCGGAGTATTTTGCTCAGCTTGCAGATTACTGTCAGGAGCAAGGTTTTGATGTAGTTATCACTGGTACAAAAGATGAAGAACATTTGGCAGCAGAAATGATGCAACACATGCAGCACGAAGCTTATAATATGGTAGGCAAAACTACTTTGGGCGCAGTTGCAGTTTTAATAAAAGATGCTTTTGCCCTGATTTCCAATTGCACCGGCGTATCACATATTGCTGTCGCTTTCGGTACGCCAAGTGTAATCATCAGCTTACATGGAGAACCAGAGCGATGGTCGCCATTAAATCAAACCAAGCACCGCACTATTGATTGGACCAGAACACCAAAATTTGAACTGGTAATGGAGCAATTGGTAGAAGTGGTAGTATGAAAAGATCTGGCTAAGTTTTACCTGATAAAAGAAGTATAGGCTTTTTAAAAAACGCCGGATACAAAAAGTGGCTAAATGATTATAAATCATTTAGCCACTTTTAATTTAAAACCTCAATATTATTTTTGAGGTGGAACAGTAGATGTACCTGTACCCGTTGTACCAGCACCGGTTGTACCAGCACCGGTTGTACCAGCACCGGTTGTACCGGTATTAGTCCGAACACCAGATCCTGTTCTGTTACCCATAGTTCCAGTACCACGAGTGGTTCCAGTACCTCTTGTAGTTCCAGTGCCAGTTGTTCCAGTACCGTGTGTTGTACCAGTTCCTCTCATTGTTCCTGTACCAGTTGTTCCAGTACCACGCATGGTACCGTTTCCTCTCATCGTACCTGTACCAGTTGTTCCAGTTCTAACAGTACCGTTATTAGTTGTTCCGGTTCCTGTCTGCGTTCCAACCGTACCAGTTTGTGTTCCAACAGTACCAGTGGTACCTGTTTGAGTGGTTTGAGCCGATGCACTTTGCAATCCCCAAACAAACATCCCAAGCATCATTGCTAAACTTATCTTTTTCATAATATTGATTATATTAATTTAAAACCACTGGTGCCTAAGTTTAGTTTTAATTATTTCTACTGATTGACTTTGTAATTACAATTTTATGCCCCGCAGAAAATCTTCAATAGTCATCTTTTTTTTACCTTCCAGCTGTGCTTCTTTTATCACTATAAAACCATCTGTGCAAGCGAATTTTAAAATGGTTTTTTGATCAGTGATATAATAGCCCGGATCAGTTTCAGTTTCCAGGAGTTCTTTTTCGACCTTAAAAATTTTGAAAACTTTATCGTTGAGGTAAGTAAAAGCGGTAGGATACGGACTTAATCCGCGGATAAAATTATAAACCTGGTCCGTAGGCTGCAACCAATCGATCAAACAATCATTTTTGAAGATTTTTGGTGCATGTTTCAGTTCGGTAGTTTCATTCTGGTTGATCAATTCCGCTTGAGAAACTTCTTTGTACAGATTATCAGCAACAATTTTTACCGTTTTCACCAACAGTTCCGCTCCAATTTGCATCAGTTTATCGTGCACATCGCCGGCGTTATCAGTTTCCAGGATGCTTGTTTTATCGGTCAAAATAATGTCGCCCGTATCTATTTCCTGCTTCAAAAAAAACGTGGTTACGCCGGTTTCCTTTTCACCATTAATCACTGCCCAATTAATTGGTGCCGCACCGCGATACTGTGGCAAAAGAGAAGCGTGCAGGTTAATCGTTCCTTTTGGAGGCATGTTCCAAACAATTTCCGGCAACATCCTGAAAGCAACTACCAACTGCAAATCAGCTTGCAGACTTTTCAATTCATTTATAAAACCCTCGCTTTTTAGTTTTTCGGGTTGAAGGACTTTGATACTGTTTTTAACCGCATATTTTTTTACTGCGGATTCGGAAAGCTGCTGCCCGCGGCCGGAAGGTTTATCCGGAGCAGTGACCACGGCAATAACGTCCATGTCTGCCTTAATTAAAGCATCCAGAGAAGCCACGGCAAATTCCGGCGTGCCCATAAAAATTATTTTCATTCAGGTTTATTTATATAAAGTGTATTTCAGTCGCATCGCCTTGTAATCGCTCAAACCTGGTTCCCAACTTTGGCGGATTTCTTTTTCGCTTGCACCCGCTAAAATTTGTTGCTTAAAAGAAGCATCGCCGGATAAATAATCAATATTTCCAATCTGTTTGCTTTGGCTCCGGTCAAAAAATCTGGTTTTATCGGGATAAGCTTTGTACAATTCCATCATCCATTGCAGGTTGAGTTTTCCGTTTCTGCGGAGTTTAGTTGTGTTATAATTCCGCAGATCCAAGCCAAAACATTGTTCATTTTGATGCAAAGGCGTTTCAGATTTCCCCGCAATACTGACTGGTTTAAATGAAAAATCATACAATCCTTTCAAATCCGGGCTGCCCAAAACCGTAAAAGGCATATACGTGCCGCGGCCCTGGCTCACGGTTGTGCCTTCAAACAAGCACAATGACGGATAAAGCAAAACCGATTGCGCCGAATTGAGGTTAGGTGAAGGATTAACGGGCAACGTGTATTCCATGCCATGTACATAGTTTTTCAGGGTAATAATTTTGATGTTACAATGCAAATTGTTGGGCAACCAGCCTTCACCGTTAATCATTTGCGCAAATTCGCCAATGGTCATGCCATGCATAATTGGGATTGGAAATCTGCCAATGCCCGATTTCAGTTTCATATCCAGTATCGGTCCGTCCACATAATCATTTGGGTTTGGGCGATCGAGAATGATCAGTTGCTTTCCGTTTTCGGCACACGCTTCCATCACATCGGCCAAAGTGTTGATGTTGGTATAAAACCGGCAACCGACATCCTGAATATCAAAAATCATTAAATCGATCGAATCCAGGTCTTTCTTAGAAGGTTTTCTTTTTTGTCCATACAGGGAAATGATCGGGATCCCTGTTTTTGCGTCCACTTCATCCGTCACTTTTGCACCATTACTGGCGTTTCCCCGAAAACCATGTTCCGGCCCGAATATTTTACTGATATGGATATTCAGTTTAAGCAAACTATCTGCACTCGGAACCAGGTTTTTGCCGATAACGGAAGTTTGGTTAACACACATCGCCACATTTTTACCTCGTAAAAGAGGCAAATACAATTCGGTTTGATCCGCTCCGGTTTTGATTTTGGAGGATTGCGCAACACAAAAATTAGCCGATAAAAGAAGCATCAGGCTCCAAAGCAAAAGCATCTTCCGGTTTTGTGTAAAAGTTGTTATCAAATTCATATCAGCCATGCTTCTTTTATCGAGTAAAAATTGAAGTCGGAAAAACTCAAAATTAGATTATTGTTTTCCTTTTAAAGTATCGTTCCTGCATTTTCGGCCTAAAACTGCATCTTTGCCCAGTTAATAAACCAGAAACCGAATTTGAACATTGCCACCTTTATTGCCGGCCGCATTTCTTTCCGGAGCAAACGAACGTTTTCTAAAATGATCGTACGCATTGCCATCACCGGCATTATGCTGGGTTTGGGCGTGATGATTTTGAGCCTGGCCATTGTGAAAGGTTTCAAGCAGGAAATCCGCGAAAAAGTAAGGGGCTTTTCGGGTGATATCCAGATTGTGAAATACGATCTGAACGCTTCCTACGAAAATTCTCCCTTTTCGGCTGATCCGGCTTTGGTGAAACAAATTGCTTCTAACCGAAATTTCTCACATATTGAAGCTTTTGCTACCAAACCAGCCATTATCAAAGCAAATGATGCGATAGAAGGCGTGGTTTTAAAAGGTGTTGATAAAACTTACGATTTTACGTTTTTTAAAAAAAGCATGGCTTCGGGCCGCGTTTTGGATTTTTCGAATTCGGCCAAAGCAGAAGGCCAGATCATGATTTCGCAGTTTACGGCCAACCGTTTGAACCTGAAAGTGGGCAATGATTTCCTGATGTATTTCGTGCAGCAACCGCTCCGGAAACGGAAATTTAAAATTGTAGGTATTTTTAATATTGGGGTAGAAGAAGTAGATAAAACTTTTGTGATCGGTTCGCTTCCGCTGATCCGCCACCTGAACAGTTGGAAAGCCGGCGAAGTTGGCGGCTATGAATTGAAGATTCCTGACTTCAACAAAATGGAAGAATCTACCACCGCACTCAGCAATGTTTTGCCGGTTGATTTGAAGTATTTTACCGTAAAACAATTTTATCCAACCATATTTGAATGGCTGGATCTGCTGGATGTAAACACGCAGGTAATCCTGATTTTGATGCTAATTGTAGCGGTCATCAATATGATATCTGCCCTGCTGATCATGATTTTAGAACGTACCAGCATGATCGGAATGCTCAAGGCTTTAGGAGCTACCAACTGGAGCATTCAGCAAATGTTCCTGCTCAATGCGCTTTATCTGATTGCTGCGGGTTTATTGCTAGGTAATTTATTTGGCATCGGAATCAGTTTTTTTCAGAATCAAACCCATTTTTTTAAGCTTGATCAGGCTTCTTATTACATGAATTTTGTACCGATCCAGCTCAACTTATCAGATATTTTGCTGCTTAATCTGGGCACGCTGGTAGTTTGCGTTTTGGTGCTTTTAATTCCTTCTATGCTGGTAAGTTCTATTTCTCCTGTTAAAGCGATTCGTTTTAAATAGCAATTCGGTTTTATTACTGAAAATTAGAATGCTTCTTTTATCGGTATAAAATTAGGGTAACATCAGTATTTTGTCAGACACATTAATTTCTGTCAGAATGTAGTAACTTGTCCTTTTACTATTTGGGTTTCCGTTTGATGTTGATAGATTTGGCTGTTACAACATACAACTATGAGCACAACAGAAAATATTGCCGGACTGGATACCTTGTTCCGTCCGTTCAAACTAAAATCTTTAAACCTGAAAAACCGGATCGTGATGGCACCGATGACGCGCTCGTTTTCGCCAAATGGTATTCCGGGAGATAATGTAGCCGATTATTACCGCCGCCGGGCAGAAGGTGAAGCCGGATTGATCTTATCTGAAGGAACTGTGATTGATCGTGTGGCTTCTTCCAACGATCCCAATATTCCGCATTTTTATGGAACAGCTGCTTTAAATGGCTGGAAAAAAGTGATCGACGACGTACATGCGGCCGGTGGTGCAATGGCTCCGCAGATCTGGCACATGGGCGTGATGCCGCAACAGGGTGATTGGTTGCCGTCAACTCCATTTGAAGGACCTACCGGTTACGTAGCCGAAGGGAAAAAAGGCGGCGTGGCCATGAGCGAAAACGACATTGCTGATACCATTGCTGCCTATGCCAGCGCTGCTGCCGATGCCAAACGTTTGGGTTTTGATTCGGTAGAATTGCATGGAGCACATGGTTATTTGATCGACCAGTTTTTTTGGGATGCTTTTAACGAACGTACCGATAATTTCGGTGGAAAAACGATTGTAGAACGAAGTCGTTTTGCAGTAGAAGTGGTTAAAGCGGTACGTGCTGCCGTGGGTGAGGATTTTGCGATCATCATCCGTTTATCACAATGGAAACAACAAAATTTAAATGTGAAATTAGCGGCCACACCGGATGAAATGGCTGCCTGGCTAAACCCAATGGCTGATGCTGGCGTGGATATTTTCCATTGCTCACAACGCCGTTTCTGGGAACCGGAATTTGATGGTTCTGAGCTGAACTTTGCAGGCTGGGCCAAAAAGCTGACTGGTAAAGCAACCATTACGGTAGGTTCTGTTGGCCTTTCTGGTGAGTTTATGGCTTCTTTTCAGGGAGAATCTTCTCAGCCTAAATCTATTGATGAACTGGTAAACCGCATGGAAAAAGGTGAATTTGATTTAGTAGCCGTTGGCCGTGCCTTATTGGCCGATCCAAACTGGATTAAAAAAGTAACCGAAGGCAGAACCGCCGACTTGCAAGGTTTCACTAAAGAAGCTTTAGCAACGCTGCACTAATTTTTTACCAAGCAGCATACTTCTTTTATCATACATTTTTAAGGCCGGATTAATTCCGGCTTTTTTGTTTCCTTTAGTCGGCATATGTCGTATCTAATTCAAAATTAATAGCTTACTTTACCTAACCAATTATTTTTAAGTCCTTTATGATGAGATACCATAAGCCGTTATCCTTGTTTTTTTTCCTGCCGATGATTTCTTTGGCACAAACAAATAAAAATCCTGTGCCGCAACTCGGAAAAAATACGGTAAAAGAAGTAGTTGCAGCCATGACGCTGCCTGAAAAAGCACGTTTGGTTGTGGGCATGGGTTTTAAAATGCCGGGGATGCCTCCACCCAAAAAAGGCGATACAACCAGCATGGATATTGGCGGTTTCAAGTTGCCGCCTTCCGATCCAGATGCTTACAATATACCCGAAAAAGTGCCTGGTGCAGCTGGCCGACTGCATGGTATTGCGCGGTTAGGCATTCCTAGTATCACCGTTTCTGACGGCCCGGCGGGTTTACGCATTGAAGCGATCCGAAATAATGACAGCTCCAAAACGTATTATGCAACTGCTTTTCCGGTTGGTACGTTGCTGGCTTCGTCCTGGGATATTGATCTGGTAAAAAGAGTAGGCGTTGCTTTTGGCAGCGAAGTGCGCGATTATGGCGTAGATATTTTGCTGGCTCCGGCTTTGAATATTCATCGAAATCCACTGGGTGGACGAAATTTTGAATATTACTCTGAAGATCCATTGGTAGCAGGTAAAATTACGGCAGCTATTGTGCAGGGAATCCAATCCAATGGCGTAGGAACTTCGATCAAACATTTTGCAGCAAACAATCAGGAAAGCAACAGGACCGGCGTAAATTCTGTGGTGAGCGAAAGAACCATGCGGGAAATTTATCTGAAAGGATTTGAGATCGCTGTAAAAGAATCTGATCCCTGGACAGTGATGTCATCTTACAATAAAATAAACGGAACTTACACTTCCGAAAGGCCGGATTTGCTCACTACCATTCTGAAAAAAGAATGGGGCTTTAAAGGTTTTGTGATGACGGACTGGTTTGGCGGCAATAACCCTGTAGCACAAATGGCTGCCGGAAATGATTTGATCATGCCGGGAAGCCCGAAACAATCCGATTTGATAGTTGCAGCTGTAAAAAGTGGTAAACTCAGCATCAAACAACTCGACGAAAATGTAGAACGGATTTTGAATATCATTCTGAAATCCCCTACGTTCCGTAAATATCCGTATAATGATAAACCGGATTTGCGTGCCGATGCACAGGTTTCCCGTTCGGCAGCCGCAGAAGGGATGATTTTGCTGAAAAACGCTGGTCAGGCGCTTCCAATCCAAAAAGGAAAAAAAGTAGCTGTTTTTGGCAATACTTCTTATGATATTATTGCAGGAGGAACCGGCAGTGGGGATGTAAATAAAGCGTACACCATTTCTTTGCTGCAAGGTTTGAGCAATGCTGGTTATCAGGTAGATAGAAGTATTGAAAACAGTTACAAAGCTTATCTGGTGGATGCCAAAGCGAAACGCCCAAAGCCAAAAAGCTTTTTTGAACCGTTGGCCGTGATTTCAGAACTGGAAAATAACCAGAACGTTGGTTCTGGTGCCGCAAATGATGAAGCCGCAATCATCACCATTGGCAGAAATGCCGGCGAAGGCGCAGACCGGAAATTGGACAATGATTATTATTTGTCTGATGCCGAAAAAACATTGATAAAAACAGTATCGGCCGCGTTTCATGCGGTAAACAAAAAGGTAATTGTGGTGCTGAATATTGGCGGCGTAACCGATGTCAGCAGCTGGCGCGATCAGGTAGACGGCATTTTATTAGCTTGGCAGCCCGGAATTGAAGCTGGAAACGCAATTGCTGATGTTTTATCCGGAAACGTAAACCCATCCGGAAAGCTGGCTACCACTTTCCCGATGAGTTACCAGGATGTGCCTTCTGCCAAAAACTTTCCGGGCACGCCTGCGGATAAACCGTTAAAAGTGGTTTATGAAGAAGGGATTTACGTTGGCTATCGTTATTACAACACTTTCAGCGTAAAACCAGCTTATGATTTTGGTTATGGTTTATCTTATACTACGTTCAATTACAGTAACTTAAAGCTGAGTAATGCTTCTTTTACCGATCATATTTCGGCATCTATTACCATCACCAACAGCGGAAAAGTGGCCGGGAAAGAAGTGGTACAACTTTACTTAACTGCGCCTGCCAAAATGATGGACAAACCGTCGGAAGAGTTAAAAGCATTTGCCAAAACCCGATTACTGCAACCGGGCGAATCTCAAACGTTAAGTTTCAATATAAAAGCCTTGGATCTGGCTTCTTACGACACCAAAACTTCTTCCTGGGTTGCAGAAGCTGGAAATTATAACCTGAAAATTGGCGCTTCGTCTGTTAATATTAAGCAAACTGCAAGTTTTAATCTGCCTAAACAAATAGTGGCTGAAAAAGATACTAAAGCTTTAACGCCACAGGAAAACCTGACTGAAATGAAGAATAGTAAATAAGCATACTTCTTTTATCGGCATAAAATCAAGATCGGAACAAAAACTCCGGTCTTTTTTATGCGCAGTTTTTCAACATGAGGAAATATTATTCAGATAAAAATTCTATTTAAAGTTAAAACTGGTCAGGTTTTTGTTTAAAATGAAAAAACAAAATCTACTAAAATGGAACAAAAACCAAAGGATTTTTCGGGAGAAGAAAAACAGAAGTCTCAACCGGGAATTGAAGAACAGATGGATCCAAAACCAGAATATATCAATGAAAACTATAAAGGTTCGGATAAATTAAAAGGTAAAAAAGCGTTGATTACCGGCGGCGATAGTGGCATTGGCCGTGCAGTTGCCATACATTTTGCGCGTGAAGGTGCTGATGTAGCCATTGTTTATTTGGGTGAAGATGAGGATGCAGAGAAAACCAAAAAATTAATTGAAGCAGAAGGCCGTAAAGCGTTGCTGATAAAAGGTGATGTTGCTGATCCGGAAACCAGTGTAAAAGCGGTACAGCAAACCGTTGATGCTTTTGGCGGATTGAATATTTTGGTGAACAATGCCGGGCAGCAATATCCGCAGAAAGATATTTCCGGCATCAGTAATGAGCAGTTGGAAAAAGTTTTCAAGACCAATATTTTCGCCCATTTTTACTTTGCAAAAGAAGCATTAAAGCATTTGCAGGAAGGCGATTGCATCATCAATACCACTTCGGTTACGGCTTATCGGTCGTCGCCCAGTTTACTGGATTATTCTTCTACTAAAGGCGCGATCGTATCTTTCACCCGCTCATTAGGAACGAATCTGGCAGAGAAAAAAATTCGCGTAAACGGCGTTGCGCCAGGTCCGATCTGGACGCCTTTGATTGTTTCAACTTTTGATGAAGAAAAAATAGAAAGTTTTGGTAAAGACGTACCGCTTGGTCGTGCAGGCCAGCCATCGGAAGTTGCACCGGCATATATTTTTCTGGCTTCGCAGGATGCATCTTACATTACCGGACAAGTTATTCATGTAAATGGTGGGGAAATAGTAAACGGCTAAACGGTTTAAACATTTTTAACTTTACTGGCCGGAATAATTTATTCCGGCTTTTTTTGTTTTTACCCTGATGCTTCTTTTACCAGATAAAAATCCGCTTTTTAATCACGACATAGTTCTGCTACTGGAAAAAGAAATTGCTGCGCTGGAAGCGGAATTAATTGCGCTGGAAACCGAAATCAATATTTTTCAGGCCCAGATCCGTTCTGCTTTATCGCCCCAGATTCTGCGTATTCAGGAATTGACAATCATTTATAAAAATCAAAAGCAGCTAAAAAAAATAAAGCGTTTAGAGCAGAAAAAGCGCGGGAAGAATTATCAAGAACCGGTTGGTTTGAAGGCGAATAATGCTTCTTTTATCGCACAAAATTTGGTTTCTGCAGATGAGCAGCAGGAATTGAAACGGTTGTATAAAGAAGCGATTGTACAAGTTCATCCCGATAAGTTTGTGGATGCGGATGAAGCTTTAAACGAGCGGGCAACAGCGGTAACCAGTCAACTGATTGAAGTTTACAAAAGAGGAGATCTGGAAGAACTGAACCGTTTGCACGAACATATTATTAGTGGAAACGCGCTGACTTATCTGCCAGATCAGCCGGAAACGGTGAATGATCCGCAGGCGATGATGCTGTTTTTACAGGATAAAAAACGTAAACTGCAAAAGCTGCTGCTGGAAATTAAAACTTCGGCTATTTATGAATTGTGGCTGAACCGGAAAGATATTCCGACTTTGATTTCGGAATTGAAAATTGAGTTTGAGGAACGGATATTAATTTTGGTAAAACGAACCCAATAGCAGCCACACAAATTTTGGCTGCTTCTGTTGAATCCTCAGTTTTAACAACGCATTTCATGGATATGATCACCAATACTGATTTTCAAAAGGAAGAAATCAACCCAAAAGAAACCCTGATTTTTCTACATTATTTTGGCGGATCAGCGCAAAGCTGGCAATGGCTTGTTCCGCTTCTGCAAGAAGATTATAACTGTATTGCGCTGAGTTTGCCAGGTTTTGGTGAAGAACCAGCGTTGGATGAACCTTCGATTGCAGGCTTTACTTCTTTTATCATGCAAAAACTGGATTCAATGAATGTGGAATCTTATGTGTTGGTCGGCCATTCCATGAGTGGGAAAATTGCGGTAGATATGGCGGCCAATGATCCAAACTTTAGCATCAAACAATTGATTTTGGTTGCACCTTCTCCGCCAACTGTTGAACAGATTTCTGAAAAAAGCAAGCAGCAGATGCTTAATCATCCAAACCGGGAGCAAGCGGAAAAAACGGTGGAAAGTATCACTCTGAAACCCATTATGGAAGAACAGCGGGAACTGATCATCAAAAATAACCTGGAAGCGGACGATAAAACCTGGAAATGGTGGGTTTTGGAAGGTTCCAGTCATTCTATCGCCAATGATGATGAACATTTGTTTTTGCCGATTACGGTGCTTGCTTCGGAAGATGACCCGGCAATCAGTTTTGAAAGTGTTTTGGAAGAAAGTTTGCCACATCTGCCTGATGCTAAATTAGTTACGATAAAAGGAGTAGGACATCTGAGCCCGATAGAAGCACCGGAATGGCTGGCAGCGCAAATTCGGCAGGCCATTATCAAAGAGTAATTAGCAGCATAAAAGGATTAGTTTATGCTGAAATGCGACAAGAAATTGAAAACACACGTTCTTTACTTTGGACAGATGAAAACCAAGATTTTATTTACGGCGCTGCTGGTTATTAGCGATTTGCTGTCCAATGCGCAGTTTGTGAAACAGCATGGCAAATTGCAGGTTGTGGGCACGCAATTGCAGGACGCTCATGGCCAGCCCATCGTTTTACGCGGAATGAGTTATGGCTGGCACAACTTCTGGCCACAATATTACAATGCAGGAACGGTAAACTGGTTGCATCAGGATTGGAATTGTACGGTTTTGCGCGCGGCAATGGGCGTGGATCCGGCTAAAGGTTATATGGAAGACCCGGAAGGTTCTAAAGCAATAATCGAAAAAGTAGTTGATGCGGCGATCAAAGAAGGGATTTATGTACTGATCGATTTCCACAGCCATCATGTGCATCTCCAGGAAGCCAAAACATTTTTTACGGAGATGGCCAAAAAATATGGCAAGCAACCGAATGTGATTTATGAGATTTTTAATGAGCCAGATGATCATACCAACTGGCCGGAAGTAAAAGCCTATGCACAGGAGGTAGTTGCTACCATTCGTGCGATCGATCCGGATAATGTGATTTTGATCGGAAATCCACACTGGGATCAGGATGTAAACGTTGCTGCGGATGATCCGCTCGCCAATGTAAGCAACGTAATGTACACCTGCCATTTTTACGCCGCTACGCACAAACAATCTTTACGGGATCGTTGCGATTATGCGTTAAAAAAAGGTTTGCCAATTTTTATTTCAGAATCAGCAGGAATGGAAGCAAGCGGCAACGGACCAATTAATATGCCTGAATGGCAAAATTGGATTGATTGGTGTGAAAACCATAAAATCAGCTGGATTACGTGGTCGGTTTCTGATAAAGATGAAACCTGCTCCGTGCTGAAAGCCGGTGCTAATGCAACAGGCAGTTGGAAAGAAAGTGATTTAAAAGAATCAGGTATCAAAAGCCGTGAATTTTTGAAAAAGTACAACACCCGGCAATAGTCACTAAATTTAAATTGTCCTGAAGATTAGCTATGCGCGGTAAATTGTTTGAGTTTGAAGATCAAAGCTGGTTCCCAAATACTATCCGTTCCGGGATGACGGATTTTTTGCGGTATCTAATTAAACTGTTGAATGTATATCAACCCATTGCGCCACTTTTAATTGAAGTACTGAGCAAAACCAATCAACATCATATTGTTGATTTGGGTTCGGGCGGAGGCGGGGCCATCGAGCAAATTCACCAAAACCTAACCAAATTATCAGCCAAAAAAATCACGATCACTTTAACTGATAAATTTCCAAATCCGGCTGCTTGGCAATACATCGAGCAAAAAACAAACCATATGATTGGTTTTTATGCTGATCCGGTGGATGCTAATCAAGTTCCGGATACTTTAAAAGGTGTGCGGACTTTGTTTTCGGCAGCTCATCATTTTGAACCGGCGCAGTTAACCAAAATTTTAGAAGCTGCCGTTGTTCAAAGAGCAGGAATAGGTTTGTTTGATGGCGGCAGCAAAAGCTGGTGGATGCTATTAGGCGCCATTTTGTTTCAACCACTGATATTTTTTGTTTTTACGCCTTTTATTCGCCCCTTCAAAATCTCCCGGATACTGCTCACTTATCTCGTTCCGGTTATTCCCTTTTGTACGGTTTGGGATGGTTGTGTATCGATTTCGAGGTTATATCGGCCAAAAGAATTATTGCAATTAGCAGAATCTTTATCTGCAAAAAATTATATCTGGAAGGCTGGACGCGTAAAAAATAAGCTGGGTTTGCAAGTTGCTTATTTAATTGGTTATCCTATTTAACTCAATAAATTTAGGGCGATAAAAGAAGTATCAGTAAATTTTGCTTACAAAAATAGTACACATGATTTTCGATTTTTCTACTGATTATATTTTAGAAGATGAAGCTGCTATACTTCGTCCGCTAACGCAAGATGATTACAAGCTGTTGCTTCCATTTGCTTTGCAAGAAACCAACATCTGGAAATATTCTTTGATACCTGCAGCCGGGGCAGAAAACTTGAAAAGATACATTGAATCTGCTTTAATTGCACGAAAAGAAAAACGGGAATACGCATTTATCGTATTCGATAAAAAGCAACAAAAATATGCCGGCTGTACGCGTTTTTATGATATTCAGCTTCAAAATAAAACCCTGCAACTGGGCTATACCTGGTACGGAAAAGATTTTCAGGGAACCGGTTTAAACAAACATTGCAAGTTTTTACTACTTGATTTTGCTTTTGAAAAAATGGAAATGGAACGGGTAGAATTTCGCGCAGATAACAACAATAAAAGAAGTATTGCCGCTATGCAAAGCATCGGCTGCACAATAGAGGGCGTGTTGCGAAAGCATTTGCCTTTGCCGGATGGCAACCGCCGGGATAGTATAGTTCTGAGTATTTTAAAAGATGAATGGATAGCCGGTTTAAAAGCAAATCTTCAGCAAAAGCTAACGTAGATGGAGGTAAATAAGTATATACTGTTTTTATCAGTCTAAATATCAGGATGGCATTTTGTTGTCAAAATCCCAACTTTTTTACCTGTAAAATTGTATTATCAGTATGAATGCGATAACGGTGATTATTGAAAGTCCAAAAGGTGCGGGCCACAAGTATGATTATGAACCTGAATTAAATTGTTTCAAACTAAAAAAAATCTTACCCGCCGGACTCGTTTTTCCGTTTGATTTTGGTTTTATTGTAAAAACAAAAGGCGAAGACGATGATCCGCTGGATGTATTGGTGATTTCAGAAATTCAAACTTTCCCCGGATGCTGCATGGATTGCCGGATTATTGGCGTAATCAAAGCCAACCAAACCGAGCGCGATGGCAAAACGCTGCGTAATGATCGGTTTTTGGCTGTGCCCGAAGTTTCTCAGTTGTATAAAGATGTGCACGAAATACATCAAATACCAAAAGGAATGATTGATCAGATCGAAAACTTTTTTATAAATTATAATAATCAGGCCGGTAAGAAATTTGAAATATTAGGCAGAGAAACTGCTGCAGCAGCTTTTAAAATGATTGACATTAAAGCCTGATTAAATGATATTTACAGAAAACCCGGTTATTGTTACCCTCAAAATTAACGCAGAAGCTGCTGCTTATTTTACTGATTTGCGCAAGCAATATTTTCCTGCCGAACGCAATTATCTGGATGCGCATTTAACGCTGTTTCATCATTTACCGGGCACTGAGCACTCTTTATTTGAGTTGGTAAAAACAGTATGTGCGCAGCAAAAACTACTATTGCTGCAAGTTGCACAAGTAGTTAGCATTGGTGCAGGGGTTGCTTTTAAAATAGAATGCGAAGAGCTTAAAAAAATGCACAAAAATTTGCAGCAACAATGGCAGCAATGGCTTACACCTCAAGATAAACAAGCACTTTGGCCGCATATTACGATTCAGAATAAAGTTGACCGTACAACAGCTTTAAAAACGCAACAACAATTGAGCACGAGCTTTCAACCTTTCGAAATTCAGGGTTTGGGATTATCATTTTGGGAATACCTTGGTGGCCCCTGGAAGTTACTGGAAACGGTTGATTTTATGCCGATAAAAGAAGTATAAGCAAAAAATCAACCTTAACCGTTTATTTTTTCAAAGGATCATGTCCCCAGTTTTTTAAAGAATATAACCAGTCTGTATGACTGATATCGCCCTTCGGTTTTTGCGCGCTGTGCCGGCTGATGTAGGAAATAACTTTATGGATGTGATGATAATCATCCTCACTCAAATCATCTTTTTTGCTTTTCAGGATAGCAATAATGTGTTTTGCAGATTTTCTTCCGATAGATTCGCCATCGCCGCTATCCTGTCCAACTTCTTTTGATTCATCTTTTTTCAACCAGCTTTCAATTTCTGAAGCCGACATGTTGACCAAATCCTGAAATTTATCGTATGCTTCTTTCTTGTTTTCTTCTGAGTATATCATAAAAACCTGTTTCCTAACTTAACCATAAGCGAACAGGAAAGTTTAAGCAGATTTTATTTACCCTAAAATCAGTTTCTATTGTACTTTGTATCGGTAATTCATCCGGCCAATATTGCCGTCTTTATCAATTCCTTCGGCAATTACGCGATAATTTCCTTTGCCATCAGCATTGTAAAACTCAAAAGAAGCGTTACCTTTTTCATCTGTTAGCACGCGCGGATTCCAGTAAATGGTGCTCCGGTAATCTAAGCCTTGCATCGTGCTGCGGGTAACTTCGTATTTGGGCGAATAAAAAACACGGCTGCTGGTATAGCCTTTCGGCACAAAAGTAACCTTGCCCGGGTTCGGGATCAGATCCTGAATATCTTTCATCGATACTTTTTTATGCTCTACTTTTTTCATATTTACCACCAGTACGCCATTAGTGCCATAAGTACGGTTGATGCCGCTTAAATCATCTTTTAAAAATACTTCAATAGATTCGATTTCAGCTGATTGCAAACTATTTAAGTAAGAAATATCTACCGGCATTCCACCTACAAAAGCCTGAACCGGCGTTTTGTTGCCAGCCTGGTAATCCCGGCGCACGTACAGGTTATTATCTACATAAGTTAACCCGAACAAGCTGCCTTGCAAGCAAGTTAAAAACATGGCACAATCCATCAGCCTGTTTCCAGGGATCAATTGATCGGGGATCATACTCAAACCGGTTAAAGCCGGGTAATCTACGTGGCTCGGTTTTTTCACCTCAACTACGCCCTTAATAGTTACCTCTTTAAGCGTGCGGCCATTAAAATATTGCTTTTTACCATTTTGCAGATAAACGTTCAGCGTACTATCTATATTCAGCACCTCATCCGGCTGCTCCGGATTTTTGTTGACAGCCTGCGCAGCGGTTCCGCTAAGCGTAATCATCATATTTCTATTTCCTGTACTTCCACCGGCAGTCAGAATTACTTTAGATGAATCCCGAACCAGCACTTTTGGAAAGGTAAAAATACCGTTGGTATTGGTTACCACCTGGGTAGAAAAATTATGATCAGGCACCTGTAATTTTACCACACCACGTGACAGCGGCAAACCGGAAAGATCCCGTAAAGTACCGCTGATATCGATACCAGCCTCCGGGTAAAAAGTAATTTCCGGTGAAGTGCCAGCGAGGATGGCCTGGTAATTAAACCTGCGGTACCCTTGTGTCAGCATGAGCACATCCAGTTCGGCAGCAGTTTGTTCATGTGGGTTTTTGAAGTAATAATTGGGTTTTTCGATATACCCTTTTAGTTCGGAAGTGAGCAAAAGATTAGTCA
Source organism: Janthinobacterium lividum (assembly GCA_050954285.1). Lineage (GTDB taxonomy): Bacteria > Bacteroidota > Bacteroidia > Sphingobacteriales > Sphingobacteriaceae > Mucilaginibacter_A. The sequence goes on from JBPBPL010000016.1 coordinate 60,836, forward strand.
TGATGGTTGTTTCTGCATTTTCATCAAATGGAACCTTACTCTCATCAATTACCGCAACCGATAAGTTGGCTTCCGACGGCACCGCTTTATTTTTAGCTGTTACGTTGATTTTGACTTTTTCGCGGGTAACGTATGCTGTTTTTACCGAACTTAAATTGATACCCAACTGATCGTTGTGCTGAATGAAGACAATGCGTTCTGAAACCGGATGCCCATCCGCAGAGAACAACGTTAGTTGCACAATCCCCGTTGGGAATTTACTTTTCGGAATCGAAGCACTGTAAACTAAAGCCTGTAAAGGTGTTTTTGCTGCATAACAAATAATGCCGCTGCTGCGTGCAATAATGTAAAAAGATTTGTTCTGGTATTTTTTTAGAAAAGTATCATTGGTGGAAATTCTCAAGAATAAATTATTCTCATCCGTATTATTTATTCCCATACTGATGCCTTCGCTCATTGCTTTTGGCAGGTTAAGGGTTGATTTTGAGCCATCTGCAAAAGTCAAATTTGCCCGGTAGGTTTTACCAGCTTCGGGTATCAGTGCAAAAGTGCCCATTCCTAAACTGGAACCTGATAAATCTGCCACTGTTTTGCCATCATTATCAACCACCGTACCTTTTGCACTAATGCCTAAACCATTGCCAGCTAAAGCTTTAAAAGCAATTTTTGTACTGATGCCGGTAATCAGATCACCGCCTTCCGGGAAAAATTGAACATCAGGCGTGGCCGTTGCCGTACGTAAAAAAAATGTGTTGGTAGTTGTTTTTTTATCATTGGTAATAACCGTAAATAAAGTTCCGGTAGCAAGTGCTGTACCTGGTTTTGTATTGATATTGATTGGTAAAAAACCATTTTGATCGGTTGTGCCTTTGCCTTTTGCTACGGTTTCATAATCCACTTCTACATGCCAGCTTACTTTTTTGTTGGCATAAGGTGTGCCGTTTCCATCTTTATAATAAATGCCGGCGTTGGCTTTGGCGGGATTATCTTTTGCAGCACCTGAAAATGCTATTTTGGTGAGTACTGTATTCTCCACTAAATCGCCAATAGCAATATTTTTATTAAAGAAATAATCCGGATCGTAGTTGCGCATATAGTTGGTATAAGCGCGGATATGATAATTGCCCTGTTTGTAAACCAAGGGCTGCAAAGTAATATCGGCAGAAGCAATGCTGTTGACAACAGGCAATTTCAGGCTTTCTATCAATGAATCCCGGTTGGTATAAACATCTATATAAACAATTTTGCTTAGTAAGGATGGCTCGTGCAAACCGGCAGTAAGGTAGGCTTTGAACCAAATGGTATCGCCAACCGCATAATAAGGCTTATCAAAGTGAAGGTAAACTTTTTCGACTGGATGATCTTCTGTAAACTTGGCCGTTTTGGCAATAATAGTGTTTAAACTAACGGTATCCTGAGCAAAAAGGGTAGAACTGAAAACGGCAAATAAAAAAAGTGTACAGTATAAAAACCTGGCCAAGCGCATATATAAAAATGTTTTTTAAAGAAGGCTAAATATAACTATTAACGCCGGGCATGGGCAAAAGCGTGTTTATTTTAACACTTTTTTACATTTGGGCTAATGCTGTTTTTAACGCATAAAAAAAACGACGGACAATTTAGCCGTCGTTTTTTAGTAGATAAAAGAAGTATTGTATTCGGTTACTGATAAACAAAAATTTATTTTGTCAAATATTTGTTGAGCCAGATCAATAAAGATATTTAACCATTAATTATTTTTAAAGTAAAGCTAAAGCCTGCTTAATTTCCATCAAAAAATGCTTATACTTCTTTTATACCTGTAAATTTCGGTTTGTAACCGATACCATTAGAAAAAAGTACAATACCTTTCACAATTTTAGGTCGATAAAAGAAGCATCAAAAAAATCCTGAATGAGATTTAAACAGACTTTGCTCTTTAATTAATTACAATCAGGAAAAACTGTACAATTCATCCGGAACCATGGCTGCCTGTACTTTTGCCTGTCCGTTAATCAAGGCTTGTGCATAATCTTCCTGTAAAATTCGCTGCGGAATTTCTCCCGGTTGCGGCTCGGCGTCCCATAAACCAGAGTGATGCCAGTAATCCAGATGATCCCAATCCGGCCGGTCAACAATCGGGTAGATGCAAACACCCCACATCGGCAGCTTTCTTTGTGCCATAATTACGCATTCATCAGCAATATAATCAATCCAAAGCGGCCGGTCTTCCAGCGGATGACTGGTTTCCGTTAGCACAAAAGGTTTATTGTAGCGGCGATAAGCTTCTTCCATCAACAAATGCAGCGGTTTGAAACGGAAATCGAGCGGCTGATCAATCCATTTTAAATACTGATGCGTGGTGCTTACCCATTCATTGTTGTAATAATGATTGAAGCCTAAAATATCCAGGTAGTCCGGAGAACCGCCCAGTTCCGGACAGATTTTACCGGTCAGAATATCAACCGATTGATACTGATCTAAATGTGCCTTGGCTGCATCAATCACTTCTTTATCCGTAGCATTCAGCGGTGGCACCACGTTAATCAGTGGTTCGGTTGTCATGATTTTTACATTTGGATCTACCTCGCGCATCGCTACAATGCCTTCAATATAAGCACGCATCAGCGCATATTTTACTTCCCAGCCCATGCGATGGCAGTATGGCGAAGTTCCGGCTGCATCGCCGCCTAGCCAGGAAATAAAGCTTACTTCGTTTATCGGGGTAATTATCAAGGTATCATCCGGCGAAATGCTGCGGTAAAAAGTAACAAACGCACGGCAAACGGCTGCAAAACGACGGGCAAACATGGGGTGCAAAGGCGTTAAATCATCAGGGAAACCAAAATGACAAATGTCCCAAAGCTGTTGTATGCCATTGGCTTTTCCAATGCGGATCATGTGCTCTACCGTTTCCCAGTTGTATTGATAAGGACGCGTTTCTACCTGGCTCCAGCGGATGCCTTCGCGTACGGTTTTAATTTGATAAGGAGCTAAATCCTGATAATCGCTGTCAATTATCTGCAAATGACCGGTTGTGGTTAATAAATCAACGCGGTTGCCAAAAGCATTTTGCTGGTCGGTGCATTCGTAGCCAGCCATCCAGTAGGAGTGAAAAGGAGTTTTAAACATGTAATGATAATCGATAAATAAAAACTAACCGAAAGATAGCTTAAATGTTGAGAAATTTAATTTGCCGGTTGGTTAAGCTTCTGGTAGGTAGATTTTTCCACTAAGATAAGTAACCGCTTTGCCAGCTATTTTTACACGGTTGCCGCTATTTTCGCACCAGATCTCTCCTTTGCGGGCAGAGAGCTGGTAAGCGTGCATACTGTTTTTATCCAACCTTTTTGCCCAATAAGGAATAAGTGTGCAATGTGCAGAACCCGTAACCGGATCTTCGGGAACACTGCAAGACGGCGCAAAAAAGCGGGAAACGAAATCAACTTCTTCGCCGGGAGCAGTTACAATAATGCCGATCACATCTATTTTACCGAGCAAAGCAAAATCCGGTTTCAGGTTGATGATAGCTGCTTCGGATTCATAAACCACAAAATAATCACGGGATTTCTGGATGATAGAAGGCGTTGCATTTCCGCCCAAAGCTTCCAGCAAAATATCCGGTACGGCACAAGGTTGGGGTGGGCGCGAAGGGAAGTCCAACGTGTAAAGATCACCGGATTTGGAAACTACGAGTGTACCGGCAACCTTGGTTTTAAAGTTTATGCTTTCGCCCACATAATTTAATTCTGTATAAAGAATATGTGCCGATGCTAAAGTTGCATGTCCGCACAAGTCAATTTCGAGTTCTGGTGTAAACCATCTCAGCATAAAACCATCGCCATCAGGAACGAAGAATGCTGTTTCTGCCAGGTTATTTTCTAAAGCAATTTGCTGCATGATTTCATCAGGCAGCCATTCTGTTAGCGGACAAACAGCAGCCGGGTTTCCGCTAAAAAGCCGATCGGTAAAAGCATCGGCCTGATAAATTTGTATATTCATTCTGGATTATATAAGGTGATTAATGTAGCCATAAGTTATCAGTTCTTCTGCGTTATGAATAGCATTTGTATAGCCATTATTCAAAAGCACTATCCGATCACTGATTTCTAAAATGCTGTTATACTGATGATCAGTTACAATAATACCTTTATGCAGGGAACGCAAACGTAAAATATTTTTAAATTCTTCTGCTTGGATAGGAGAAAGATGAATGAATGGCTCATCCAGTAAAATGTATTCTGCTTTCGTATATAAAATCAGTAAAGTTTCTATTTGCCGAAGTTCTCCGCCTGATAATTGATCCGGTTTTTTTTGTCGGTACTTTTGGTAAATCGGATATTCTTGAAACTCATTCCATAAACTCGGATCAATTAACATTTCTGCCAACTTGGATATAATCATTGAGTTGGGTAGATAATGATGCTGAGGCAAATAAGCAATTTTATTATTCAGATAACCTTTCGTAATTATCTTATCATTTATGCTGATATGTTTGCCTGTTGGTTCAAGCGTTCCAAAAATAATTTTTAACAAACTTGATTTTCCGCAACCATTTCTACCCAGCAAACCTACAATTTCGTTGGGCTTGCAATCCAGGTAAATTCCTTGCAAAACTTTTTGTCCATTGTAACTTAATTCTACACTATCAACTTTTAGCATCTCGCAACTTTCAACGTGCAAAATATAAACTTACAGCTATTGCATACAAAAAAACATCTGCTGTAAAAACGTATAAGTACATCTTCCAAATTGCGTACCCTGCATTGAGGTAATAGTAATTTGTTTTGTTGGAAAAATAGTGTTGGAAGTAAACCGATGAGGCGTATCCAATTAATTTGAACATCACACTAAAACCAGAGAATCCAAGTCCATATATCAATATTCCTTCAAATCCAGCTATGCTAAATAACAGGTTCCAAATAAATAACGGTCTCCAAAATAAGACTATAAGTTTCCAGGTTTTGTGCATTGATTAAATTAAGCATACTTAAATAAACCCAACTGCATACTGTTTTTATCGCCCATATTTTGGGTTCGAATTTGGTTGACCAGCAAATGTGCTTTGCGCGTAGGATCGGGAATGCGGTAACCGGTGATGCATTGTTTGATGATGGCTAAGCTTTGTTCCAGATTGATGCGGTGGCCGGGAGAAATGAAAACGGGATTTACTTTGTTTTTGGTACGCAATGCTGCACCGATTACTTCATCGCGGTCGTAAATTAAACTTTCTGAACCAGCTTTTTCCGGCAAAGGTTCAAACTTTCCGGTGAGTAAACTTTTGGCACAACCCATTGTCGGGCTGTCTGTTATCAAGCCAAAATGTGTAGCAATGCCCATACGCCGTGGGTGCGCAATTCCTTGTCCGTCCAAAACCATTAAATCCGGTTTTATTTTGAGCTGGTTCCAGGCTTTTAGCAACGAAGGAATTTCGCGGAAAGAAAGCAAGCCAGGAATATATGGAAAGGTTGTTTTGCTAATGATGGTTGATTTTTCAATTTCCTGCAAATCCGGAAAACTCAAAACAATGATGCCGGCATAAACCGTTTCTTCATATTTATTAAAAGAAATATCGGCATCGGCGATGGTTTGGATTGGTTTTGAAAGCGGCTCGATGCTGATTTGGGTACGCAATTGTTTCTGCAGTTCAATTGCCTGAGCAGGAGAAAGTTGTTCGTATTCTTCAACAGAAATTTGTGGCATAAAAGAAGCATTTCGATTTAAGCCAGTATCCATAAATTTTTAAAAATGTTTCAGTTCAAATCAAACCAAATCTTTTTAAATACTGATGAATTCAGTTTACAATCAAAACTATAAATGCGTATTGCTTCTGAAAAGTTTGATGGAAATAGCCAGCAGGATAATACCGAAAGCTTTTCGCAAAACGCTTAACCCGGTTTTGCCCAATAATCTTTCCAGCACTTGCACGTTTTTCAATACCAGATAGACAAAAATGGTATTCAAGGTAATTCCAACTAAAATATTTTGCGTCTGATATTCTGATTTTAGAGAAAGCAAGGTCGTCATGGTTCCGGCGCCGGCAATTAAAGGAAAAGCCAACGGAACGATAGAAGCGGTAGAAGAAATTTCCTCTTCCTTAAATAATCTGATGCCTAAAATTAATTCCACAGCGATCACAAAAATAACCAGCGAACCGGCGATGGCAAAAGAAGCAACATCCAGATTGATAATGGCCAGGAGCTGATCTCCTACAAAAAGAAAAATGATCATCAGCACCAAAACGGTTAAAGCTGCTTTTTCAGATTCAATTTTTCCAGCTTTTTGTCGTAAATCAATGATGATCGGGATGGTGCCTATAATATCAATGATGGCAAAAAGAATCATGGTGACAGAGAGGATTTCTCTAGGATTGAATGTTAGCATGGTTTTATCGGATTACTTTTTTCCTGTGATCTTAAAAGAAAGGTATATAAAAAACCAGCCAGAATTAAAAATGCGGATAAAAAGAAAACATAATGCACAGAAAAACCGGAGATCAAACCTGCACTGATCGGACCTAAAATTTGCCCAATGGAAGCATACGACTGGTTGATACCCAAAGTTTCTCCTTGTTCACTTTGATCAACCCGGTCAGCAATAATGGAATTTAACATCGGGTTTCGCACACCATTAAACAAGCCGTAACCGCACATGCATGCCGCAAAGAAAATTAGTTTGGTAGCAAAACCGGAAAGCAGCATTGCCGCAAAACAAAAAACAAGTGATAAAAGAAGTATTAGTGTTCGGGAAGAAATCAGTTTGGTAATATATGGAACAGCCAGCTGCATAAGAATGCCGGAAATACCAAAGCCGGCAAAGAAAACGCCAATTTGAAAAGGCGTAATTTTCAAAACATCTGCTGTGAAAGTCTGGAAACCGATAATCATGGTGAACTGCGCCATTGTCAATAAAAAGCCGATAAAAATAGCACTGCCTACAACTGGTTTTTTTAGTACGGTGACCAGAGATTTGAAGCTGAATTTACTCTCGTTCTTACGTTCGTGTTCGGGATTGGTTTCCTGTAAAAAAAAGTAGGTACATAATACGCCGATCAAAGCTATTCCTGCCGAAAAGTAAAACGGTGCCTGCAAACTTACTTTACTTAAAACGCCACCGATAGCAGGCCCGATAACAAAACCAAAGCCAAAAGCCGAACCGATGATGCCAAAGTTTTTGGCGCGGTCTTCCGGCGTTGAACTATCTGAAACCATTGCTTGTGCTACAGAAATGTTTCCGCCGGTAATGCCGTCTAAAATCCTGGCAGCAAAAAGCATAATTAAACTCCGTGCTTCTGCAAAAAGGACAAAAGAAATGCAGGTACCAATTAGGCTGATAATTAATATTGGTTTGCGACCATACTTATCCGACAGCGAGCCTAAGACCGGTGTGGCAAAAAACTGGGCGATGGAAAATGATGCGGTTAATAAACCTAAAGTTTGCTCGGTGATGCCAAACTGCTTGCCGTAAGGATAAATCAGCGGAACGATTATGCCAAAACCTAAAGAGTTGATTACGCATATAAAAACCAGCACCCATAAGTTTTTATTATTTTTCATCGGATATAATTAACAGCTAAAGAAAGTATTAAAACCAAAAAAGGTTCTGCCTGGCAGAACCTTTTTACACAAAGTATTTTTAATTGTGTTTTACAACTTTGGTTTCAAAGGATCGATTTCGGGTACAACAATACCTTTATTTTGTAATACAGAATGTTTTTTACTGTAACTAAAATATATTACAAAGCCTACCAGCAACCAAACGATTAATCGTAGCCAGTTGGTCCAGCCTAAGCCTAGAATCATCAAACCACAAACAACAGCGCCCAGAATAGGAACAAACGGAACCAATGGGGTTTTAAACTCGCGTTTTAAATCAGGATCGGTTTTACGCAGTACAATCACCGCAATACATACCAAAATAAAAGCGAACAAAGTACCAATACTGGTCATATCACCCACAATATCTCCCGGAACAAACGCTGCAAACAAGCCAACTAAAATCAAAATAAACCAGCTTGCCTTATAAGGTGTTTTATATTTGGGATGAATATCGCTGAATACTTTTGGCAGCAAACCATCACGGCTCATGGAGTAAAATACACGGGATTGACCCAAAAGCATCACCAAAATTACAGACGAAAAACCAGCTAAAATGGCAACCGTAACCAGTTTACTCAACCAGCCGTAACCAATCATGTACTTGTTAATGGCGAAAACTACGGAAGCTTCTTTTCCAGAAGTTCTGAAATCTTCTACCGTAGCCATACCGGTTAGAACATGTGCAAAAAGAATATACAGGACGGTACAAATAGCCAATGATCCTAAAATTCCGATGGGCATGTCTCTTTTTGGATTAATCGCTTCCTGTGCAGTGGTACTCACGGCATCAAAACCAATGAAGGCAAAAAACACCACGCCGGCTGCTCCGATTATCCCCCAAAAACCTCCGAAATTATGAGAAAGTCCATCGGGATCAACATAAGTGGTTGCTGCCGGAATATAAGGTGTATGATTAGCGGGGTTGATAAAGCTCCAGCCTAAAACAATAATTAAAATTACAATAGAAACTTTTGTAATCACGATAATGCCATTTACCAAAGCTGATTCCTGTGTGCCGCGAATCAGGAGCATGGTCAAAATTATCACGATAAACAAAGCAGGCAGATTAATGATACCGTGCACAGCCCCGGCATGTTGAAATGGCGAATGGCACCATTGATAAGGTATCTCACTGATTCCCAGCACATCAGACAATAATCTATTGAGGTATTCGCTCCAGGCAATGCCAACCGTAGCGGCACCAACGGCATATTCGAGGATTAAATCCCAACCGATAATCCAGGCCACCAATTCGCCCATAGTTGCGTAACTGTAGGTGTAAGCACTGCCTGCAATGGGTATAGAAGAGGAAAGTTCTGCATAACAAAGTCCAGCTAAGGCACAACCGATTGCGGCCACGATAAAACCATAAGTTACAGACGGACCAGCATTTTGTGCTGCTGCTGCGGCTGTACGAACAAACAAACCCGCTCCAATAATCGCCCCGATACCCAAAGCAATCAAAGAACCGGCAGTAAGCGTGCGTTTCAAGCTTTTCTCAGATTCCGCTGATTCGGCCATTAACTGGCTGATCGGCTTTTTTAAAAATAGACTCATGTAGTTTTAGTTATGTAGATGTTTGATATGTTCTGTAATTCCAAACGTAATTATTTTTCATGAGAAAAACGAAATGTATCCGCCTTGGTACTTCTTTTAGCAGGTTAAGTATTGTATCAAACAATATTTTGCCCAAAAGTATTTGTGTTCCAATGGGATACTTCTTTTATCAGATAAAATTCTGACAAATTGGTTGTTTTACTATAAACAAATGGGAAATTTTAGTAAAATATTAGTTCCAACCCTGTTTATATCTTATAAAAATATTCAGTATAAAATTATTGCTGGCTTTTACTAAAAAATTAAATAGTTTAGAAGGCTGTGAATTCGTTTTTCTCAACCCCAAAAAATGCCCGATAAAAGAAGCATCCTGTTTTTAGCCCTGTTTTTTTGCTGCGGATTGCTGCATGCCCAAACGCTGAACCAAAAATTGCAAACTGCTTTTGCCAGATTAGAGCAGGATACGCAATGTAAGTATGCATCCGTTTCATTAACCGTTCTGGATACTAAAACGGGCGAAACAGTTTTCAGCAAAAACCCAAATATGGGTTTGGCAACGGCTTCCACTTTAAAAACTATTACATCTATCACAGCTTTTAATTTGCTGGGAAAAGATTTTCAATATCAAACCACATTGGGTTATAATGGAACGATTGCTGCGGATGGCACCTTAAAAGGCGATCTCATTATTACAGGCGGCGGCGATCCAACGCTGGGCAGCTGGCATTATGATTCATCTAAAGAAAGTACGGTTTTAATGATTTGGGTTGAAGCAATCCGCAAAGCAGGCATCAAAAAGATTGAAGGCCGGATTGAAGGTGATGATTCGCTTTTCGGCACACAAAAAATACCGGATGGCTGGATCTGGCAGGATGTGGGAAATTATTATGGTGCCGGAACTTCAGGTTTATGCTGGCGCGAAAATACCTTTGATATTAAATTACAGCAAACGCCCATTGGCCAACCGGTCAGAATTATCAAAACCGTTCCCACAATGCCTTACCTGCAGTTTTCCAACGAATTACTAACGGGAAATTCAGGTTCCGGAGATCAATCGTTTGCTTACCTGCCGGTAAAAGATAAACTGATGTATTTGCGTGGCACTTATGCTGCCGACTTTTCAAAGCGAAGTATTTCCGCTGCACTGCCGGATCCGGCTTTTGATGTGGCTTTTCGTTTAACTGATACTTTAAAGAAAATTGGTATCGAAGTAAGCGGAGCACCGGAATCCACTGAAACCTTACTGGTTTCGCAACAAGAATCACCAAAACCTATACACCTATTAGCCAGTATTTCTTCCCCTAAATTAAGTCAGATCATATTTTGGTTGAACAAAAAGAGCATTAATCTATACGCTGAACAACTGCTGAAAACCATTGCCTGGAAAGCTGGAAAGCCGGTTACAACCACAAATGGCGTTGAAGTTTTGCAGGATTTTTGGAAAGAAAAAGGTATCGACATAAATACATTAAATATTTTTGATGGCAGCGGCCTTTCGCCAGGCGACCGCGTAACCACTTCAACAATGGCGCGCGTTCTTTTATCGGCTAAAAAAGAAAACTGGTTTCCGGATTTTTTGAACAGCTTGCCTATTTATAACGATATGACGATGAAAAGCGGCAGTATCAACAGCGTGCTGGCTTATGCCGGATACCAAACTAAAAACGGAAAAGATTTGTGTTTTTCTATCATCGTAAATAATTACAACGGTAAAACTGCCGGCATCAAAGCCAAAATGTTCCGGGTTTTGGATGAGTTGAAGTAAATTGTTATTTCGACCAACAGCATTAATCCTCTTTCAATAATTATTGATTTTTAGATGATAAAAGAAGTATCAACGCTTACTTAATTTTACCAACATTTCTTTCTACGGTTGAAATGACAGAAAAAATTTTATCCAATAAAAACAGCATCAGTTAATCTGCCAATCAATCGGCTCAATGCCGTTCTCTTCTAAAATAACGTTAGCTTCCAAAAAATGCTCACAACCAAAAAAACCATTGTGCGCCGCAAACGGCGAAGGATGTGCAGCCTCCAGTAAATGATGTTTAGCAGGATCTATCAGCGCACTTTTGGCTTGTGCAAATTTCCCCCAAAGCAAAAAAACAACGTCTTTTTTCCGGGCTGATATTTCGGTAATAACTTTATCTGTAAAAATTTCCCAACCATGTTTCTGATGTGAACCTGCTTGGTTGGCGCGCACGGTCAGCGTAGCATTCAACATCAAAACACCTTGTTCAGCCCAATGGGTCAGGTCGCCATTTTTGGGGATGATGTATTCCGGATATTCCTGCTGCAATTCTTTAAAAATATTTTGAAGCGAAGGTGGAACGGTAATCCCTTTCTGCACCGAAAAAGATAAACCATGTGCCTGATTTGCACCATGATACGGGTCCTGGCCAATAATCACCACTTTTACATCATTAAAAGGTGTTTTAGCAAAAGCATTAAAAATATCCTTACTTTTTGGATAAACAGTATGGCCTTCCTGTTTCTCCTGCTGCAAAAAAGCTTTTAGTTTAATCATATAATCTTTTTCAAATTCGTCCTTTAGGATTTCCAGCCAGGATGGCTCTAATGCAATCGACATAAAATATTCTTAAAAATTGATTTAACGTACAAATTAGCGGATATTTGCTATTCAATTTATATACATCAAATGCGAAATATTGTTCGATTAATTATAGCCTGCGTAATTTTGGGCGCAGCGGTTACCCTGGCCGCTTTTGGTTTTTGGTGGTGGGCAGTTTTGGTTTTCCTGATTGGCGGAATTTTGTTGCTGACTTTCTTTTTTAATGAAAATATGCTGCTGGCTCAATATTTTATGCGGAAGGAAAATATGCCAAAAGCAGAAGGATTTTTGGCCCGGATTACAGATTATGAAAAACAGCTGATCCGCAACCAGCATGGTTATTACAATCTGCTGCTGGGTTTAATCGAATCTAACAAATCACCATTAAAATCAGAAAAGTTTTTTAAAAAATCATTGTCGCTGGGAATGACAATGTCGCACAACATTGCTTTGGCAAAATTGAGTTTAGCCGGAATATCGATGTCAAAACGCAATAAGCGTGAAGCTGAAATGTATTTGACAGAAGCTAAAAAAGCAGATACAAATAAATTGCTGGCCGAGCAGATCAAAATGATGAAAGGCCAGATGGCGCAAATGGACAAACAGCAAGTGGTGCGTGGCGGATATCGGCAGCAGTTTTAAACGGCTTACTTTTCGTCGAGATGACTGAAATAATCATCTTTTTCAAACTGGCTTTCCATATCAGCATCTTTAACATTTCCGGCAGGCAATGCTTCTTTTACCGATAGTTTTTGGTTGATGAAAGCCACAATGCTTTTCACAAAATCCAAGTCGAACTGGTTTTTGCTGAATTTGATTAAATATTCGCTGTCTTTTATTTCTAAACTGGAGTTGATCATTAGTTCAATATTAAATATTTTTCAAAAACAAAGACCGGCAATTGATATTAACCGGTCTTTAATTTTTTGTTAAATATTGATGAACAAACTTTTATTCAAACCATTGCATCACGGTTTCTTTGGAAGGAATAGGAATGTCGAGTTTCAGCTTTTTACGCATTCCACCCAAATCATTAAATACTTTGTTTGGCACCGATTTTTTCAGATCATCAATGGTATGAAATCCCATTTTCTGAATAACCGGAACCCATTCTTCGGGAACACCAATTGCTACAAAATCCTCTGTTGAAGAAACATTTACTTTCTTTTCAGGTCGCATTTGTGGGAAAAACAACACTTCCTGAATGGTGCTTTGGTTAGTCATCAACATCACCAAACGATCAATCCCGATTCCTAAACCTGCGGTTGGCGGCATACCATATTCCAAAGCCCGTAAAAAATCCTCATCCACCACCATCGCTTCTTCATCGCCGCGACTGGCTAACAAAAGTTGTCCTTCAAAGCGTTCGCGCTGATCAATCGGATCATTCAGTTCAGAGTAAGCATTTGCAATTTCTTTTCCATTGACAAACAACTCAAAACGTTCTACTAAACCATCTTTTGTACGATGCTTCTTGGCAAGTGGCGTCATCTCAATCGGATAATCGGTGATGTAAGTTGGCTGAATGAGATTTGCTTCCACTTTTTCACTGAAAATCTCATCAATCAGTTTTCCTTTTCCCATGGAAGGATCAACTTCAATTTGCAACGTTTTGCAGGTTTCGCGCAAAGTGGCTTCATCCATTTCTGATACATTGATGCCGGTATATTTCAGAATCGAATCATACATCGATAATTTTTCATACGGCCCGGCAAATTCAATTTCATTGCCGCCAACTGTAATTTTCGTTTTTCCTTGAATAGCAACTGCAACTTTTTCCAAACATTCTTCTACCATGCCCATCATCCAGATATAATCCTGGTAGGCCACATAAATTTCCAGTCCGGTAAACTCAGGGTTATGCGTACGGTCCATGCCTTCATTCCGAAACATTTTCCCGAACTCGTAAACGCCATCAAAACCAGCCACAATTAATTTTTTCAGATACAATTCATTGGCAATCCGCAGAAAAAGCGGAACGTCCAAAGCATTATGATGTGTTTTAAACGGGCGTGCCGCCGCGCCGCCATGAACTGATTGCAGGATTGGCGTTTCTACTTCCATCCAACCCTGGTTATCAAAATAGCTGCGCATGGTTTTGATTACTTTGGAGCGATTGATGAAAATCTCCTTGAAATCAGGATTAACAGTAAGATCGACATAACGCTGACGATAGCGCATTTCCGGATCGGTAAAACTATCGTAAATGTTGCCTTCTTCGTCGCGCTTGACAACAGGAAGCGGTTTTAGCGATTTGGATAGAATGGTTAGTTCTTGCACATGAACCGAGATTTCGCCCGTTTGCGTCGTAAAAACAAAACCTTTTATACCGAGGAAATCGCCGATATCCAAAAGCTTTTTGAAAACAGTATTGTATAACGTTTTGTCCTCCCCGGGGCAAATATCATCTCGTTTGATATAAATCTGCATCCGCCCGGTAGAATCCTGCAACTCTGCGAAAGAGGCACTGCCCATGATGCGCCGACTCATAATTCTTCCGGCTACCTGCACTTCTTTAAATTTTTCAGGCTGATTTGGAAAGTTTTGAAGAATGCTTTGCGCTGTAGCAGTTACCGCATAAGCTTCGGCAGGATAAGGGTTGATACCCAGATTACGTATATTTTGGAGTGCCTCGCGGCGTAAAATCTCCTGTTCTGATAAGGCTGTACTCATATATTTTCACCAAAAATTGTAGCTGGCAAAAATAGGTTTTAATGCTAAATTTTAAGTGGTAAAAGAGGTATAAACAGCATAAGAAGTTCAAAAACTGTTAATACTTCTTTTAATTACTTAAAATCAAACCATATCAATCTCTTGCAAATACAACTGATCAATATCACCTGCATATTTCTTTTCAATCACTTTTCTTTTAGCTTTTAATGTTGGCGTAATTTCACCTTCTTCCATGCTGAAAGGATTGCGTTTTATTTTGAAGTTTTTAATGCGTTCAAACTTGGCAAGTTCGTTGGATAATTTTTTTACATCTGTATTGATCCAGTCTATTATGCGTTGATCTTCAATAAAAACATCCGGTTGCTCAAAATAAGCATCATCCAGGTTAAAAGTTTCTTGCAACAATTCTTTGGAAGGAATGATGAAAGCGGTAACATATTCACGCTTATCTCCAATTAAAAAAACCTGCTCAATTTTCGGACTTTTTAAATAAGTGTTTTCCACCGGTGTTGGATAAACGTTTTTACCAAACGAATTGACCAGCATGTTTTTCAAACGATCCGTAATCTGCAAATTGCCTTTGTAAAAACGGCCAATATCGCCGGTATGAAACCAGCCATCTTCATCAATTACATTTCGGGTTTCTTCCGGTTTGTTCCAGTAACCTTTCATCACGCAATGCCCACGTGTAATAATTTCCCCTTCTTCTGATTCAAAATCAGGTTTAAAAGTATCATGTGTTTGGATGGTATAAATTTTACGCGTATCAATATTTTGAATAGCTACTTCAATACGCGGAATAATCCGGCCTACCGTTCCGTAAACCTGCCGGTCATTTTCTGTAACAGCCATTACTGGCGAAGTTTCCGTCAGCCCAAAACCTTCTAAAATTTTAATGCCTAAATCACCAAAAAACTCGCCAATATTTTTCGGCAAAGCACCTCCGCCAGAAAGCATAAATTTTAAACGGCCACCAGTTTTTTCTTTGATTTTGCTGAAAACCAGTTTATCGGCCAGCTTATTTTGAGCAGATAAAATTGGCCCCGGATTTTTGCCTGCTTCTTTTACCTCCCTAAATTTGCGGCCTTTACTCAAAGACCATAAAAAAAGCTTGGTTTTAATACCACCTGCAGCCTGTCCGTTTTTCATCGCCCGGTCATGGATTCGTTCCAGCAACCGCGGCACGCAATTCATTACGGTTGGCCGCACTTCCATCATGTTTTTAGCCAGTAGTTCCAGGCTTTGCGCAAAGGCAATTTTAGCACCTGTTGCCAGGCAAACATGGTAAGTTGCCGTGCGCTCGAACACATGCGAAAGCGGTAAAAATGACAAAAACGTATCGTCCGGCATAATATTGGTAATCTGATCTAAACTTGCCCGGACATTTTGCGTCAGGTTATAATGGGTCAGCATTACGCCTTTTGGCGTGCCAGTTGTACCAGAAGTGTAGATCAGCGTAGAAACATCAGTTGGCAAAATGCTTTCCCGGCAACTGTTAATATCATTTTTATATTTTTCATACAAACGTGTGCCTTCGGATAATAAAACGGACAACGAAATGATACCGGCGTTATATTTAGAACTGTTGGAGATTTTCCAGTAATCGTCCAGATTTGGTATAATGCGGATTAGCTCACTACAACGATTGGAAATTTTTAGGATCTTTTTAAAAAGAAAACTGCTTCCAACCAATATCGTTCTGGCACCAGAATCATTGAGAATATATTCAATTTCTGTTTCCGACAGGGTAGGATAGATGGAAGTATTCACAGCACCAATTTGCTGCAATGCCTGATCATAATAAATATATTCCGGGCTATTATCCAGGATCAAGGCCAGCCGGTCATTTTTCTTAATCCCGATATCGAGCAAATAAGCGGAAATGGCGTTGATTTTTTCAAAAGCTTGTTTGTAAGTAATTTCTTCCCAAACTTCCTCCACTTTATGTGTCATAAAAACAGCATTATCCGGATGGATATGCTGCACAACATTTTGCAAAAGGCTTGGAATAGTTGAATGTTCGGTTACCGGATTCATGAAACAAGAGGTTTGTAAGTGGAAATTGGTATCCCAAAATTAATTTAATTACCTACTAAAACAAAAAAAGGGATGCTAAAAGAAGCATCCCTTTTTAATATTGATTGTAAAAATTTTATACGGAAAAACTGTCGCCACAACTACAAGTACGGCTGGCGTTTGGATTATGAAAATTAAAACCTTTACCATTTAGGCCATCAGAAAAATCTAATTCTGTACCGGCTAAATAGAGGAATGATTTCATATCGAGCGAAATCCTAATTCCTTTGTCTTCAAAAAACTGGTCGCCTGGTTTAATTTCATTGTCAAAATCAAGCTTGTAAGATAAACCAGAACATCCACCACCAGCAACAGAAACCCGCAGAAAATAAGATTCGTTAAGGTTTGAAGAATGAATCAACTCTTCAACTTTACTTTTTGCTTTATCGGTTACTGTAATCATTGTATTAGTTTTTAATTCTAAGTTGTATGTTTTTAAGTTAATAGCAAATTATTGAAAAATACCTGCTAAAAACAGTATGATCATTTAAAATTGCAGCTTAAAACTTACAATCTAAAATTTTCAAAACAACTATTTTAATGATGCACTTTCTCTGATTCGATTGGAGCAAGGCCGTTTTTAACACGGAAATCATTGATTGCTGCCTTAATCGCATCTTCTGCCAAAACAGAACAATGGATTTTTACCGGAGGCAATGCTAATTCTTCTACAATATCCATATTGTCAATTTTCATGGCATCATCAATGCTTTTTCCTTTTAACCATTCGGTTGCCAGAGAAGAAGAAGCAATGGCTGATCCACAACCAAAAGTTTTAAATTTTGCATCTTTGATCACGTTGAACTCGTCAACTTCAATTTGCAAACGCATTACGTCACCGCATTCTGGTGCGCCAACCAATCCGGTTCCAACTTTGTTGCTGCTTTTATCCAAAGTTCCAACATTGCGTGGGTTTGAATAATGATCGATTACTTTATCTGAATAAGCCATAGCTTTATATTTTTTAGTTTAAATGTTTGATTTAAAAATCTTGCTGTTAAAAAATAACAGTCAGTTTGTCAATGCTGTTTTTATCGGGTATAAATTAGTGTTCTGCCCATTCAATAGAATCCAGATCGATACCTTCTTTAAACATTTCCCACAACGGAGAAAGTTCGCGAAGGTGTGTTACTGCATTTCGGGTAACTTCAATAGCGCGGTCAACTTCTTCTTCGGTTGTAAATCTACCCAAACCAAAACGAATGGAAGAATGTGCCAAATCATCAGACAGACCTAAGCTTTTCAAAACATAAGAAGGTTCTAAAGATGCTGATGTACAGGCAGAACCGGAAGAAACGGCAAGATCTTTCATTGCCATCATCAAGCCTTCACCTTCTACATATTTAAAAGAAATATTGGCTGTATGTGGTAAGCGATGTTCAATATTACCGTTTACGTAAGATTCTTCCAATTGTGATAAAGCATGTTCTAATTTATCACGTAAAGCAGATAATCTAACAGCATCCTGATGCATTTCCAAACGCGCTATTTCACAAGCCTTACCTAAACCCACAATTCCAGGAACGTTTAAAGTGCCGGAACGCATACCGCGTTCATGACCGCCGCCATCCATTTGTGCAGTAACTTTAACCCGCGGGTTTTTACGACGGACATATAAAGCACCAACACCTTTTGGGCCGTACATTTTATGTGCCGATAAAGCCAGCAAATCAATGCCATCTTCAATCACGTTTACCGGAATTTTTCCGACAGCCTGTGTCGCATCTGTCATAAACAATGCGCCGAACTGATGTGCGATAGCTGCAATTTCTTTCACTGGCTGGATCACGCCAATTTCATTATTGCCATACATGATAGAAACTAAAATTGTTTCTTGAGACATCGCTGCAACCAACTCTTCCAGATCAATTAATCCATCAGTTTTTGGAGTAAGGTAAGTTACGCGGGCACCCAGCTTTTCCAAATGTTTACAGGCATCCAACACAGCTTTATGTTCGGTAATCATCGTGATAATATGATTGCCCTTTTCCTTGTACATTTCAAAAACACCTTTCAGTGCCAAATTATCAGATTCTGTAGCACCGGAAGTAAAAATAATTTCTTTCTCATTTGCGCCGATCAACTGTGCCACCTGCTCACGTGCATAATCCACAGCTTCCTCTGCAACCCAGCCAAAAGCATGGTTACGGCTTGCAGAATTGCCAAATTTTTGTACAAAGTAAGGAATCATTGCTTCCAGTACCCGTGGGTCCATCGGCGTGGTTGCGTTATTATCAAGATAAATAGGAAGCTCCATAGTCTTAAATAAATTAAGTATTAATGTTGATGCAAATATATTAAATCTTTTAAGTTAAATCTCCAAATTTGTGTGTAAGAACCGGGTTTTACAGTCATTAACTTGCAATTTTAAAACTGGCCTTTCTATAAAGTTTTTGATGTAAATCAATGCCAGTTGATGCTATTTTTAAAGAGGTGTTTTTTGTGAACGATAAAACAGTATATTTGCGCCTGTTTTTGAAAAGAACTCTACTGAAATGAAAAAAGAAATTCACCCATCCAACTATAGATTAGTTGTTTTTAAAGATATGTCCAACGACTATTCTTTTATCACTAAATCTTGCATAGATTCAAAAGAAACCGTTAAATGGGAAGACGGACAAGAATATCCGTTGATTAAACTGGAAATTTCCCACACTTCGCATCCGTTTTATACCGGTAAAATGAAACTGGTTGATACTGCTGGCCGTATTGACAAATTTCGTACTCGTTATAACAAAAAATAAGCTGAATTTTAGATATTCAATAGTCTCGGTTGATACAACCGGGACTTTTTTATTTTTGTGCGATGGGAATTATTTTTTTTGACGGTGCTTCGCAGCAAACCTTGTTGCCGCTGACCTTTACCCGGCCAGTTGCCAATCTGCGCATCGGCATGCTCACCATCGCTGAAAAATGGCAGAAACATTTTAACCAGGATGCTTCTTTTATCACACAGAATTATCTTCAGCATAAATTTCCACTCAAAGTTTCTGATCAAAATTTATTAATTAATGGCTCTGTTTGCCCGGACGAAGCGTTGTTGGAAGCTGTCAATCAGCTCCAGGAGGGCTATGCTTTAAAACAGCAAAATTTTTTAATTGCTGCCCGAATTTCTGGTTCGGATGCAAAAAGCTGGGAAACTGCTATTGCTTCTTTTATCAGCATAAATTACCCTTCGAATTTTGTCCGAATAACTTATCCAGAAGATATTTTTACGTTGAATGATGCAGAACTACGTAAGGATTTTGCTTTATTAACGAAGGGGAAAACCAGCGCCGCTATCAGCTCTACCAACACTATTTTAGGTCAGGATTTTTTTGCAGAGGAAGGTGCTTTTGCAGAATGTGCTACATTCAACACGAAGTTAGGCCCGGTTTACCTCAGCAAAAATTCCGAAGTGTTTGAAGGCGCTAACATTCGCGGCAGTTTTTTTTTGGGTGAAAATTCGCAGGTAAAAATGGGCGCTAAAATTTATGGCGGAACTACCGTTGGCCCGCATTCTACAGTTGGCGGCGAAGTTAAAAATGCAGTGATTTGGGGTTATTCATCCAAAGGCCATGAGGGTTATTTGGGCAATTCAGTGTTGGGCGAATGGTGCAACATCGGTGCTGATTCTAATAATTCTAACCTCAAAAATACTTATGCAGAGGTAAAACTTTGGGACTATCCAACCCAAAAATTGCGGAATACAGGCTTGCAATTTTGTGGTTTGGTAATGGCCGATCATTCTAAATGCGGCATCAACACTATGTTTAATACCGGGACTATTGCTGGTGTGAGCAGCAATATTTTTGGTGCCGGCTATCCGCCAAAATTCATTCCGGATTTTTCTTGGGGAGGAATTTCACACAATGAAACTTATGCCATAAACAAAGCATTGAATACTGCAAAGCTCGTTTTTGAACGTAAGAGTTGCATTTTTGACGAAACTGAATCCGATATTTTAACACATATATTTAAACTTACTCAATCTTACAGATCAACTTAAAACAACCTTATGAGACAAAAAATAGTTGCCGGCAACTGGAAAATGAACTTAGAATATAATGAAGGTTTAGCCATTTTTTCTGAAGTGATCAATATGGTGAATGATGAAGTTACTGGGCCTCAAACGGCTATTGTTTGTTGCCCATATACTTATTTGCACAGCTTGGCACAACTGGTGAAAGGGCATTCCCAAATTTCAGTTGGTGCACAAAACTGTCATCAGGAAGAAGCCGGTGCTTTTACAGGCGAGATTTCTGCTAAAATGATCCGTTCTGTTGGCGCGCAATACGTGATTTTAGGTCATTCAGAGCGTCGGCAGTATTTTGGAGAAAGCAACGAACTACTGTCCAAAAAAACCGATGTAGTGTTGAGTAATTCTTTAAAACCGATTTTTTGTATTGGCGAAACTTTAGACGAACGCGAAAGCAATCGGTTTTTTGAAGTTATTAAATCTCAATTGAGCGAAGGTTTATTCCATCTGCAAAAAGAGCAATTTGCACAAGTTGTGATTGCATACGAACCCGTTTGGGCAATCGGAACCGGAAAAACCGCATCTTCTGCACAGGCCCAGGAAATTCACGCTTTTATCCGCCAGGAAATCGCTGCAAAATATGGTCAGGAAACCGCTGATGAAACTACGATTTTGTATGGCGGCAGCTGCAATACTAAAAATGCGCATGAACTTTTTTCTCAGCTGGATATTGATGGTGGATTGATTGGTGGTGCTTCTTTAAAGTCGAGGGATTTTGTGGATATTATTAAAGCTTACTAAAAGCAGTTAGTATTTAGTAGCAAATATCAAGATACAAATTGCTGTTATACAAATACTTGATGCTAAATATTGGCTATATAATATTACAAAATGAATTATATTGAACTTCTTTTTACTACTATTTTTCAGGAAGAATATCAGCAGGATTTGCTGATGAACGAACTTGCAGAAGCTGGCTGTGATACTTTTGAAGATTTAGATTTTGGCTTTAAAGCTTACATGCCTGCTACTTCTTTTAACAAGGAAAAACTGGACGACAGGTTAGGGCCTTTTCATCAGCTATTAACGTTTTCGTATGAAGTAAATCTGATTCCGCAGAAAAACTGGAACGCGGTTTGGGAAAGCAATTTTCAGCCAATTCAAATCAAAGATCAGATTTGGGTAAGGGCAACATTTCATGAACCTCGGCCTGATTTTCCGTTCGAAATTATAATTGATCCGAAAATGGCTTTCGGCACTGGCCATCATCAAACCACATCTATGATGATGGATTTTATGTTGGATACTGTTTTTACCGGTAAAAAAGTATTGGATATGGGTTGCGGTACAGGAATTTTGGCTATTCTGGCAGCTAAAAAAGGTGCAACTGATATTGTCGCAATTGATTATGATCCAGTTTGTTGCGAAAGTGCCACAGAAAATATAATACTAAATCACGTTAACAATATTCAGGTTTTATGTGGATCAAAAGAGTTGATTCCGCATGAGGAATTCGATGTAATTCTGGCTAATATCAACAGAAATATTTTGCTCGATCAATTGGAAACTTACTCCCAAACCCTCAAAGCCGGCGGTTTGCTATTTTTAAGTGGATTTTATGAACAACCTGATTTGGAAATCCTAAAGGTGGCTGCATCGAAATCACAACTCCAGTACTTAGAACATAAAAAGAGTCAGGAATGGGTTTCGGCAAAATTTATTCGTTAAACTATCGTTAATTTTCTTAGTCATAACAATAAAGCTGTTTTTGATTTATTTTTATAACTATAAATTAATAATGCTATTTCTATATGAAGGTACATTTTATAGCAATGGGTGGAAGTGCTATGCACAATTTAGCTATTGCTTTACATAAAAAAGGATTTGAAGTTACTGGTTCTGATGATGTTTTTACAGAACCATCCAAATCAAGATTGGATCGGTTTAGCTTGTTGCCGGAAAAATCAGGTTGGGATAAATTCAGAATCACGTCAGACTTGGATGCTGTAATTTTAGGAATGCATGCCAAAGCAGATAATCCGGAACTACTGGAAGCACAGCAAAAAGGCATCAAAATATATTCTTATCCCGAGTATATTTATGAGCAATCTAAAGATAAAACTCGTGTTGTAATTGGTGGAAGCCACGGTAAAACCACTATTACTTCCATGATTTTACATGTGCTAAAAGAAGCATCACTTGATTTTGATTATTTAGTAGGTGCACAATTGGAAGGTTTTGATACAATGGTTAGGCTGACTGATGCACCATTAATTGTAATTGAAGGTGATGAATATTTAGCTTCGCCGATAGACAGAAGGCCGAAGTTTCACTTGTATCAGGCAAACATTGGATTGATTAGCGGCATTGCCTGGGATCATATCAACGTATTTCCAACTTTTGAAATTTACTTGCAACAGTTTGCTGCTTTTATCGATACAATTAAACCTAATGGCCAATTGATTTATTGTGAACAGGATGAAGTTTTAAAAAAAATGGTAGAACAAAGCTCGTCCAAGCTTCAAAAAATTTCTTATCATTTGCCCGAATATCAAATTATAAATGGTGTTACAAGTGTAATTAACCAACATGAAGATTATGCTTTACATGTTTTTGGAGAACACAATTTACTTAATTTAGAAGCAGCAAAAGCGGTATGTAAAGCTTTAAAAATTGAAGATGGAATTTTTTATAAAGCGATCAGTACTTTTAAAGGTGCAGCTAAAAGATTAGAACTGATTGGCAGTAACTTGCAAACGAATGTTTATAAAGATTTTGCACATTCTCCATCCAAACTTACGGCTACCATTGATGCTGTAAAACAACAATTTCCTGATCGAAAGTTAGTGGCTTGTATTGAGTTGCATACCTTTAGTAGTTTGAACAAATCATTTTTGCAAGAGTATAAAAGCACAATGGATGTAGCTGATGTAAGTATTGTTTTTATTGATGAACATACTTTCGTGCAAAAAAATATGGAACCTTATTCTGCGCAACAAGTACAAGAGGCATTTAAGAATGAAGATATAATATTTTTTAATCAGGCAAAAGAATTGTTTATGCACCTCAAAAATTTGAACTATAAGAACACAAACTTACTGATGATGAGTTCGGGTACTTTTGCCGGAACAGATTTGGTCAAGTTTGCAGAAAGTATTTTATAGATCAATTAATATTATCAAAAATAAATAACTAATTACCAAAGCAGTCGTATAAATTGTAACTATTATAAATTGCTTTAAACTAATAATTAAGCGCTATGAAGTCATTAGGAAAAAAAATCAGGTTGTTGCGTCATCAAAAAGGTTGGAGCCAGGAAGATGTGGCCAAACAATTGGATATATCGATACCTGCTTTTTCTAAAATTGAAACAGGAATTACTGATATTAACTTATCAAGATTGGAACAAATTTCCAAGTTGTATGAAATGTCAGTTGTGCAATTGTTAACTTTTAACGATACGGAACAAGAGCAAAAATCAGCTTCTGAAATTGAATCTATGCAGAAGAAACTTGTAGAAAGAGAAGCTGAATTAATTGACTTGCAAAAAAAGGTAATTGAATTGTATGAAGAACTGAGAAGACCAAAGGCAATTGCATAATTTGGTTTTATAAACTGATAACTTGTGCCTTTGTTATTTGAATATGCAACGCATCGTTACATGTCTTTTTCCAAACTTTACGTTCATTGCGTCATGAAGAGATAGCATTTTGTTATTAAAATCTCCAACCCAGGATAGTTCCAGTTCCTTGTATTGTTTTAGAGGATAAACATATTCCTTTAATTTAATAAATATGGCAGATTCTAAACCGTGTTTCTGAAACTTTTGCTTTGTGCCCATTACAACTGCACGCATCCGGTTTACACCACGAAGTTTACGATACAAAAATTTTAGTTTGCCAATCAGATTGAGTTTGCCGTTCAGGCCTTTAATCATCTGGTTGGCATCTGGTAAAATTACAATAAAAGCAGCCGGTTCTTTATTGATGTAAACAAACCAGATCAGCTTTGGATCCATAATAACTTTCATTTTTTCGAAAGTTTCTAAAATCGTTTCTGGTTGAATAGGAGTGAAGTTAGTAAAATCACGCCAAGCATCATTGTAGATTTCTCTAAAATCTTCTGCAAAATCTTTGATCTTTTTCGGATCCAGGCTTTTAAATTCATATCCGGGTTTTTTGGCTACCCAATTAGCAATTTGTGTAAAACGATCTGGAAAAGGCCTGTAAACATCCAGATGATTGGTGATTTGTTCAAAAAGAACTTCAAATCCGTAATGATCAAAAAAAGCCTTGTAATAAGGATGATGATAATTCATTCCGTAAGACGGCGTAGTAAAACCATCAATTAGCAATCCCCAAAAATTATCTGTTTCGCCAAAATTAATCGGTCCATCCATCGCTTCCATACCGTGTTCTTTTAGCCAGTTTTTAGCAGTATCGAACAAAAGAATAGCAACCGACTCATCATCAATACTTTCAAAAAAGCCCATTCCACCAGTTGGCTGTTCATTTTGGTAAGCTTTTTTTTCATTGATAAAAGCAGCAACACGGCCAATTAGCTTGCCATCGTTACTTTTTACAATCCACCTGGTGCAAGTTCCGTGCTGAAAAAAATTATTTTTTTTAGGATCAAATACGGCTTCTACATTTTCATCCAGCGGGCAAATCCAATTTGGATCGTTTTTGTAAATCACTTTTGCTGCATTCAAAAAATCTTTCCTGCTCTTTTTATCAGTAACTTCTGTAATAACCATTCTTATTGATTAAAAATTCAAATATAAACAAAGCAGGGATTGAAGTAAGCAAAATTGTACTGTAGGCAATGGAAATCTTATTTTACTAATACATAATAATTAAACGAAATTGATAACCAGTAAACTAAATCGAATATGATTTAGGATAAAACTTCTTTTAAGTTTAAAAACTGTACTGCCATAATAGAACTTATAATTTTTGCTGATAAAAGAAGTATGCACATCTTTTGGAATTAATCAGATTAATACAAACAAAAGCAAGTAGCTTCCGTTTAAGCAACGTATTACAATAATTGAGATTTGAAAAATTTCGTAATATTATAATCCGATCCAAAATTTTACTTTGAAATAACTTTATAATTAAAAATCTGCTGCTCAGTATTAACCGTATATCATTCAAAATCAACTATAAAAACTAATCAACTCAATTATCATGGAAATTTTCACAAAAAAAGGTGATCAACTCTTAACTTCTCCGGAAGCAGAGTCATCAAAAGGAATGCAAAGGAGACAATTCTTGCGTTATGCGGGCGTTGGTACTGCTGCAGTAGGTTTATTTGCTGCCGAAGCTTGTAAAAAAGATAGGAACTCTTACACAGGTGTTTACTTGGGGAGCGGTGATATTGGTATATTAAATTATGCTTATGCTTTAGAGCAATTAGAAGCAGCTTTTTATATTCAGGTTGTATCCAATTCTGCTTTTACTACTCAGTTCTCTGCTGATGAGCAATTATTAATCACTGATGTTCGAAACCATGAGGTATTGCATAGAGAATTTTTTAAAGCTGCCTTAGGTACAAGTGCTATTCCAGCTTTAACGGTTAATTTTAGTTCAATTAATTTTGCACAAAGAGCAAGCGTTCTGGCTACTGCAAAAGCTTTTGAAGATTTAGGTGTTTCTGCTTACAACGGCGCTGGTTACTTAATTCAAAGCGCTACTTATTTAACTTTAGCTGGCAAGATTGTATCTGTAGAAGCTCGTCATGCAGCTTATTTTAGAGATTTAGTTACACCTAACACTTTTGTTGGCAGCGATGTAGTTAACATTGCAGGAAATGGTTTAGAGTATGATATGACTCCAACTGCCGTTTTAGCAAAAGCAAGTGCTTACATTACTACACCAATCAATGCATCTGATTTACCTACTTCTTAAAAACTAACCTCATGGACTTATTAAATATAATTCAAGAAATTGAAAAAGTTGATCCTGAATTTCAGGATAAGATCAGCCCCCGCCGTGCTGCTATTAAAAACATTACCAGCTTTGGATCAAAAGTAGCTGTTGCAGCTATTCCATTTGCTTTAGGTTCATTGTTTAAAAAAGCTTATGCACAGCAATCAACCAGCACTATTGTTGGTGTATTAAATTATGCTTTGCAATTAGAATTTTTAGAATCTAATTTTTACAATGCAGGTTTAAACAGCACCGCTTTTTCTGTAATGAAAGCAGGTTTAAGTGCAACTGAATTAGCAGGTTTAACTTTGATTACTACTGATGAATCACACCATGTTACCTTTTTACAAACAGTAATTACCTCTTTGGGTGCTACACCAGTTTCTTTTACAGCTGCAAATTTTGATTTTACAGCAAAAGGAACTTTTCCTACAGTCTACACAAGCAGCGATACTTGGTTAGCTGTAGCAGAAACTTTTGAAGATACGGGTGTAAGAGCATACAAAGGTCAGGCACCAGCCTTGTTACGTAACAAAACAGTATTAACAGCTGCTTTGGATATTCACTCTGTAGAAGCTCGTCACGCTTCACATTTGCGTATGATGCGTAGAGCAAGAGGTGTAAGTATTAAACCTTGGATCACTGGTGCAAATGATACAGGTATTGCTGCAGTTGCAGCTTCTTATGCTGGCGAAGATAATGTTACTCAAGGTGGTGTAAATGTTACCACTTTAGCTGCTGTAAGTGGAACAACTACAATGGACACTGCAACTCAAGCCTTTGACGAGCCGTTAGATATGATGACAGTAGTTGGAATTGTAACTCCTTTCTTCAAATAACAACAAACAACTTTTAATAAAAAAAGAGCGAAATTTTCGCTCTTTTTTTATGCTTATAAAAGAAGTATTAATAATTAATTACTTGCTCTTCCAATGATTCAGGAATCTCTCTCCACTGATATTTTTGATTACGTAACTGTGGCTCAAAACCAGCTTCTAAAATTGCATCCTGAATGCCTTTTGCTGTAAAACGATGTGGTGCGCCTGCTGCCGAAACCACATTTTCTTCAATCATGATCGAACCAAAATCATTTGCACCAGCTTGTAAACACAATTGAGCAACCTGCTTGCCAACGGTTAACCAGGATGCCTGAATATTTTTGATATTTGGCAGCATGATCCGGCTCAGGGCAATCATCCTGATATATTCATTTCCACTTACATTATTGGTGATGCCTCGGACTTTTCGCAGCAACGTTCCATCATCCTGAAAAGGCCATGGAATAAACGCCACAAAACCATAAGCTTCAGTAGGTTTTTCTGATTGCACTTCACGAATCCAAACCAAATGTTCAAATCGTTCTTCCAGTGTTTCTACATGCCCGAACATCATCGTAGCAGAACTTGGTAAATTAAGCTGATGAGCTGCACGCATCACATCCAACCACTCTTTACCACCACATTTACCTTTTGAAATTAAACGCCGAACACGATCGTTCAAAATTTCTGCACCAGCCCCCGGAAGCGAATCCAGCCCTGCTGTTTTTAAGGCAGATAAAACTTCATAATGGCTTAATTTATCAAGTTTAGCAATATGTGCTATTTCCGGCGGACCTAAAGAATGCAACTTCAAATCTGGGTAAAGCTGTTTTAATTGAGAGAATAAATCAACATAAAATTGTAAACCTAAATCCGGATGATGGCCGCCCTGCAAAAGCAGCTGATCTCCGCCTAAACGAAAAGTTTCTTCTATCTTTTGCTTATAAGTTTCAATATCCGTAATGTAACTATCCTCATGGCCTGGCCGACGAAAAAAATTACAAAATTTACAATTGGCAATACAAACGTTGGTAGTGTTTACATTTCGGTCAATCTGCCAGGTGACTTTACCATGCGGCACTTGAATCTTACGCAATTCATTAGCTGTAAACATCAGCTCAGCGGTAGAAGCATTATTGTAAAGAAATAGGCCTTCTTCCACAGTTAAAAATTCAAAACGGAGAGCACGGTCTAACAGTTCTGCTGTATTCATACATCAAAGATAAGGATGCCAATGTTTAAAAATCTGGGCTTACCATAAACTTACATTAATAGGAAGGAATATTTTTAGTGCTATAAATTTATTATAAAATCAAATTTATAGCACTAAAAGAAGTACCGCCAATTGTTTAACTGATAGCTTACCGAATCATCACTCCGGGCTTATTCAGAACCGGCAACCGTATAAAATTAGATTCGACTATGCTCTCCGGCAAAAAAATAAACTTCTTGTCAAATATTTGATCCTCAATATAATAACTTAGCCAGTATTCGTTATTTAAGCCAAAAGTTTGTTCGTCAATTGGTTCGATCAACACAAAACTTTGCCGCTCTACCTTTTCAAAAGCGTGGCGTAGGGTAGAAGTTTTTACATCCTCACCATCTTTAAAGCCATATCCTTTAGAAGTAATCAATGCATTTTTTATTTCCTGATTTTTAAGGTTGATGAGGTAAACATACCAAACCCGACTTTCAGGATTTTCGCTTTCCAAAGCCACTGCAATAGCTACATCCTCAACTGTATTTTGGGGGAGATCTTTGAGCATTAAAATATTAAAATTGAACCTGTTTTGTAGGTACAGAGCAGGCAGAGATTATTTTTTCTTAGCAAATTTTTTGACTGGTTTTTTAGGCTCTTTTTCCGCCGTTTCTGCCAGCGCCTTGCAATCAGCGTAAGTCAGATCGTTTGCTTCTTTTCCTTTCGGAATTTTTACATTCAACTTTCCAAACTTGATATATGGTCCCCAACGGCCATTTTCGATACGCATTTCAGGATCTTCTTTAAAAGATTTGATCAGTTTATCCGCATCTGCCTGTCGTTTATTTTCAATAATTTCTATACCTGCTTTCTCATCTACATCTAAAGGATCAACTCCTTTTGGCAGGGAAAAAAACTGGCTGTTATGACGAATATATGGTCCAAATTTTCCAATAGCAACCGTCATCTCTTTCTCTTCAAAAACACCAATTTTTTTAGGTAATTTAAAAAGTTCCAGTGCTTCTTCCAATGTTATGGTTTCAATCATCTGGCCGGAACGCAAGCTGGCATAAGCAGGTTTTTCTTCTCCTTCCACTGCTTCGCCAATCTGCACAAATGGGCCATAACGACCAATGCGGACAGATATTTTTTTACCACTTTTTGGGTCAAGGCCTAACTCACGTTCGCCACGTGTCCGGTCGGCAGTTTTAATTGTTTCTTCTACTTCCTGATGAAAAGGTGTGTAAAATTTTTGCAGCATTTTGGTCCAGTCTTCCAATCCCTGCGCAATCTCATCAAACTGCTTTTCAACCCCAGCCGTAAAATGAAAGTCTACAATACCATTAAAATGCTGTACCAGAAAATCGTTTACCACAGCACCGATATCCGTAGGAAAAAGTTTTGATTTTTCTGCCCCTGTAATTTCTGATTTCTGTTCTTTAACTACCTTTTTATTTAGCAGTGTTAACACCTGATAGTTTCGGGTTTTACCTTCGCGGTCTTCTTTCACTACATACCCACGATTTTGTATGGTAGAAATAGTAGGCGCATAAGTAGAAGGACGGCCAATTCCCAATTCTTCCAGCTTTTTAACTAAACTGGCTTCTGTGTTTCGGGCAGGTGGCCGACTAAAGCGTTCTGTCGAATCTAAATCTCGAAGATTTAGCTGTTGGCCTTTCGTTAATGGTGGAAGAATGGCATTATCACTGCTGTCATCCATTTTATTTTCTTCTTCTTCATCAGAAGATTCTAAATAAACTTTCAAAAAGCCATCAAAACGCATCACTTCTCCATTAGCCACTAATTCTTCTTTTCGAGTGGAAGTGCTGATTTTAGCAGTCGTTTTTTCAAACAAAGCCTCGCTCATTTGCGAAGCGATGGCACGTTTCCAAATCAGTTCATACAAACGGATTTCTGCAGCATCACCGTCGGTAGAATGCTGATTGAAATAGGTTGGGCGAATAGCTTCGTGCGCTTCCTGGGCGCCTGCAGATTTAGTTTTGTATTTTCTGAAGTGATAATATTTATCTCCATAAGCAGAATTTATCTCTTTGGAAGCCGCGTCCAATGCCGTATCCGATAAATTGACCGAATCGGTACGCATATAAGTAATCTTTCCTGCTTCATACAAACGCTGCGCTAAAGACATGGTACGGGAAACGGAGAAACCTAACTTCCTGCTTGCTTCCTGTTGTAAGGTAGAAGTGGTAAATGGTGCAGCCGGGGCACGTTTGGATGGCCGCGTTTCCAAACTGCTGATTTTGAATACAGCATCTGCGCAATCATTCAAAAAATTTTCTGCATCACTTTGCTGGATAAAACGGTTGGGTAATTCCGCCTTAAAAACTTCTTTATTTTTTCCGGTGGTAAAAACAGCAACTGTTCTGTAAGCTGCTTCCGGTTTAAATTTATTGATTTCACGTTCACGCTCTACAATTAACCGGACAGCAACTGATTGCACACGGCCAGCCGAAAGAGATGGTTTGATTTTTTTCCACAACACAGGAGAAAGCTCAAAACCTACTAAACGATCCAAAACACGGCGGGCTTGCTGTGCATTAACTAAATTATAATCTATTTTTCGGGGAGATTCAATTGCTTTTAAAATTGCCGGTTTGGTAATTTCATGAAAAACAATACGACGCGTATTGGCATCTTTTAAACCTAAAGTTTCAAACAAATGCCAGGAAATGGCTTCGCCTTCACGGTCTTCATCCGAAGCAAGCCATACAATGTCTGCTTCTTTTGCCAATTTCTTTAGCTCACTTACTATCTGCTTTTTATCTGCAGGAACTTCATATTTTTGGACAAAACCGTTGGCAATATCAATTGCATCGTCAGATTTTACCAAATCCCTGATGTGCCCATAGCTTGATTTCACCGTAAAATCTTTGCCCAAATATCCTTCAATCGTTTTGGCTTTTGCCGGTGATTCTACTATCAGTAAGTTTTTTGCCATTAAAATTGCTTAGTTTCTGCAAAGAAAACACAAAGAATATCAAAAACACAATGTTTGTTTGCTACAAATTATAGCAGGCCAATGTTTATATAAAATATACTGTTAAAAGAAGTACTTAGTTTTTAAACTGATTAAATTAAAAATCCGCCGCCCAGCAGATCATTCCCCTCATAAAAAACAGCCGACTGGCCAGGTGCAATACCTGAAACCTGATGATGAAAATTTATTTTTAAATGATCATTCATCTGTGTAACTGTGCTCAAACTGCCTTGATCTTTATACCGAATTTTTGTTACGGCTTCAATTCCATCCTGTAAATGCGCATATTTAACCAGGTTAAAATCCCGTACCCAAGCTTCGCTGCTTTCCAAATCTTCCTGTTCCCCTAAAACTACCGTATTGGTATTCGGGTCTATTTTAGTCACAAACATTGGTTTACCCAAAGCAATACCAAGCCCTTTACGCTGGCCGATAGTATAAAATGGGTAGCCCTGGTGTTTTCCAACAACAGTTCCATCGCGTAAAACAAAATTACCACCAGCTACGCGTTCTTCTAAATCTTCAACCTGATGTTTTAAAAAAGCGCGGTAATCATTATCAGGTACAAAGCAAATTTCATAACTTTCACTTTTACTGGCGAGTTCAAACTGACCCATTTCTACAGCCATGTTTTTAATTTCGGCTTTGGTGAAAGATCCCAATGGGAAATGCGTGCGTGCCAGATTTTTTTGTGACACTCCCCATAAAACATAAGATTGATCCTTATGCTCATCACGCCCTTTGGAAATGACGTAACGGTCATTTTCCTGTTTGCGGATGTTAGCGTAGTGGCCAGTTGCAATAAACTCACAGTCTAATTTATCAGCCCGTTTTAGCAAAGCTTCCCACTTAATGTGCGTATTACAAAGTACGCAAGGGTTGGGCGTGCGGCCCGCCAAGTATTCATCTACAAAATTATTAATAACAGAACCGCCAAACTCGCTGCGGATATCCAGGATATAATGCGGAAAACCATAGCCAACAGCCAGCGAACGCGCATCATTAATGCTATCCAAACTGCAGCAGCCGGTTTCTTTGGAGCTGGCACCAGAAGAAGCATAATCCCAGGTTTTCATGGTTAGCCCAATCACTTCGTAGCCTTGTTCGTGCAACATCACTGCCGCTACTGAACTATCCACTCCGCCACTCATGGCCACCAAAATTCTTCCGTGCTTACTCATTTCAAAAATAAAGCACAAAGGTAAGCGTTGGAGTTTATATATTTAAAATAGGCCCGTCAGGCTTAGGTAATACTATTTTTGATGATTGTGCTTGATCAACTTAAAAAATTACCTGCTTCTTTTATCATACAAAATTTAAACAGGTGCCTTTTTACAGTATTTTGGATGCTGTAATTTATACCGATAAAAGAAGCATCAATACTTTTATTACAGAATTTAGTAATTAATCATAAATCAAAAAATGTTCATTCTAACGCATAAATCTTAATTAATTTCAATCAATTTCACATTTATAAGAATATTGTAAAAGTAATTTCTACTTTAGCTTTCACAACCAAGTTTCCTAACTTAATTTTTCCTGATTTATGGCAAGCAATGTATATGACGCGATTGTTATTGGTTCTGGTATTTCTGGTGGATGGGCCGCAAAGGAACTCACCGAAAAAGGGCTTAAAACTATAATTTTGGAGCGTGGTAAAAATATCGAGCACATTAAAGATTATGTGAATGCAAACAAAGCACCCTGGGAATTTCCGCATCGCGGCGGTAAAACACAGGAAATGATCCATAATTATCCGGTGTTGAACAGAGATTACACGCTCAATGAACTAAACTTGGGCTACTGGACCAACGAAAAAGAAAGCCCTTATGTAGAAGTAAAGCCGTTTGATTGGTTTCGGGGCTATCACGTAGGCGGGCGTTCGCTAATGTGGGGGCGACAATCTTATCGTTGGGCAAACTCTGATTTTGAAGCCAATATGCGTGATGGTATTGCGGTAGATTGGCCTATCCGCTATAAAGATTTAGAGAAATGGTATGGTTATGCCGAGCGTTTTGCAGGCATATCTGGCAACCGTGATGGTTTGGCTATTTTGCCTGACGGAGATTTTATGCCTCCAATGGAATTAAACATTGTTGAAAAAGATGTAGCGGCACGTTTAAAGCAACATTATAAAGGTATGCGGCCAATGATTATTGGTCGGACCGCAAACATTACAGTACCACACAACAATCGCACAAATTGCCAGTACCGGAATAAATGCTGGTTAGGCTGTCCGTTTGGTGCTTATTTTAGTACACAATCATCAACATTACCGGCAGCAGCGGCAACAGGTAATCTAACAGTTCGCCCTTTTTCAATTGTTACCCGGATTTTGTATGATAAGGATACCAAAAAAGCAACAGGAGTTGAGGTTTTAGATGCGGAGACAAAACAAACCTACGAATACAAAGCTAAGATCGTTTTTGTTAATGCTTCTACCATTAATTCTGCATGGGTTTTAATGAATTCTGCCACAGATATTTGGCCTGGCGGATTAGGTAGCAGTAGCGGTGAGTTAGGCCATAACCTAATGGATCATCACTTAAATGTAGGTGCATCCGGTGCTATTGAAGGTTATGAGGATAAATATTATTATGGTAGAAGAGCAAACGGATTTTATATTCCCCGTTTCCGCAATACCAATGGCGAGAAGCGCGATTACATTCGCGGTTTTGGCTATCAAGGAGGAGCAAGCCGCGAAGGTTGGAGCAGAGATATTGCTGAAATGAATATTGGCGGAGATTTTAAAGATGCTTTATCAGAACCGGGTAGTTGGAGAATAGGAATGGGAGGGTTTGGTGAAACACTGCCATATCATGACAACAAAGTTACTTTGGATAAAAATAAAAAGGATGCCTGGGGTTTACCTGTGGTTGCCATTGATGCTGTCATCAGAGATAATGAAAAGAAGATGCGGTTAGACATGATGCAAGATGCCAAAGAAATTTTGGAAGCAGCCGGTGCGAAAGATGTGGTAGATTATAACAACGAAGCAGTTTTAGGAAAAGGAATCCACGAAATGGGAACAGCAAGAATGGGTCGCGATCCTAAAACCTCCGTGTTAAACGAGTGGAACCAAGTGTGGGATGCAAAAAATGTATTCGTTACTGATGGTGCAGCCATGACCTCGGCTGCATGTCAAAATCCTTCCCTAACCTATATGGCACTTACTGCCCGAGCAGTTGATTACGCCGTAAGTGAATTAAAAAAAATGAATATTTAAGCTGTTTTTATAGGTATAGATTTGTTGAAATTAATTATTAAAAACTAACAAATGGAAGATCAGGAATTAAAAACTACTACAGAGTCCAGGCGTAGTTTTATTAAAAACACAGCCTTGGCAGCGGCAGCTTTTACTATTGTGCCGCGTTTTGTTTTAGGTGGAAAAGGTTATACCGCGCCAAGCGATAGATTAATCATTGCCGGAATTGGTGCAGGCGGAAAAGGCGAAAGTGACATTGCCAATTTTTATAAAAGCGGCAAAGCTGAAATTGCTTATTTGTGTGATGTGGATGATCGTCGGGCTGCAAAAACAGTTGGCAATTTTCCAAAAGCAAAATATTATAAAGACTGGCGCGAACTTTTCGACAAAGAATCAAAAAATTTCGATGCTGTTTCGGTTTCCACACCAGATCATAACCATGCTATAATTGCTTTAACGGCTATGCAGCACCATAAGCATGTGTATGTGCAAAAGCCCTTAACACATGATATTTACGAAGCGCGCATGCTAACTGAAGCTGCTAAAAAGTATAAAGTGGTTACGCAGATGGGCAATCAGGGAGCCTCAAATGATGGAACCCGGCAGCTTGCTGAATGGTATAATGATGGCCAAATTGGAGATGTGCATACCGTTTATTGCTGGACAAATCGCCCCGTATGGCCGCAAGGAATTCCTTGGCCAACTACTAAGTCCGAAATTCCTAAAGAGTTAAATTGGGATTTATGGTTAGGAACAGCTCCTTACAAGGATTATGTAGATAAATTAGTTCCTTTCAATTGGCGTGGTTGGTGGGATTATGGTACTGGGGCTTTAGGCGATATGGGTTGCCACCTGGTTGAAGCACCTTTCCGAGTGTTAGGTTTGCAATATGCCAAAGATGTTCAAGCCAGTGTAGGCAGTGTTTATGTTGATGAATTTAAACGTGGCATTTTTCCGGATAGCTGCCCGCCGTCAAGTCATATTACACTTACCTTCCCCAAAACTAATAAAACAAAAGGTGATATTACCTTACATTGGATGGACGGTGGTATCCAACCAGAACGGCCGGAAGAGTTAGGTGCAAATGAAAAATTTGGCGATGATGGCAATGGTACTTTGTTTATCGGCACAAAAGGTAAAATGATGGCCAGCACTTACTCCGAAAATCCGCTGTTGCTGCCTACCTCCCGTACCAACGAAGTAAAAGTAAAGCAAACTATTGCACGAGTACCTGATCAGGCAAATGGACATTATGCACAATGGGTAGAAGCGTGTTTGGCCGGTTATGGCAAAAAAGAAGTCAGTTCACCTTTTGAAGTGGCTGGCCCGTTAACTGAAGCTTTATTGATGGCCAATTTAGCTGTGCGCGGAAATGATTTAAAAGGTGGACATATTAAAATGCTTTGGGATAACCAGAATATGCGCATCACTAATTTTGATGCGGTAAACCAGTATGTTAAGCGAACTTACCGACAAGGCTGGAGCCTCAAAGCATAAATTATAAATTTACATACTGTTTTTATAACCTAAAATATGGATAGGAGAGAAGCTATTTCAAAAGTTGCCTGGATATTGGGCGGTACTGTTTTGGGTGCCGAGTTTTTTATCAGCGGATGTAAATCCGGACCTGAAAAAACTAAAGAATTATTTGGTCAGGAGCAGATTTCGTTTATGGACGAAGTTGGAGATACTATTTTGCCTGCCACCACTACGCCTGGCGCAAAAGCAGCTGGTGTAGGTAAGTTTATGGCGGTAATGGTAAAGGATTGTTATACACCTGAAGATCAGAAAACGTTTAATGATGGTTTAACAAAACTTGAGGACGCCTGTAAAAAGAAAAATGGCAAAAAATTTATGGAATGCGATCCTAAACAACGGACTGCTATTTTAATAGATTTGGATAACGAGCAAAAAGCTTATCAAAAAAATAAGAAAAAAGAAGATCCGAACCACTATTTCAGGATGATG
Organism: Janthinobacterium lividum; assembly: GCA_050954285.1. Lineage (GTDB taxonomy): Bacteria > Bacteroidota > Bacteroidia > Sphingobacteriales > Sphingobacteriaceae > Mucilaginibacter_A. The sequence goes on from JBPBPL010000016.1 coordinate 97,366, forward strand.
AAAGAGTTAACCATGCTAGGCTATTTCACTTCGGAAGTTGGTGCTACAAAAGCTTTACGCTATCTGCCTATTCCTGGAAAATATGATGGAAATTATCCTTACAAAAAGGGAGATAAGGCTTGGGCATTATCCTAAATCTTGTATATATGAAGTTAAGATTAGGGATGATTGGCGGCGGCCAAGGTGCTTTTATTGGTGCCGTACATCGCATTGCTGCCCGCATGGATGATCAATATGATTTGGTTTGTGGAGCATTCAGTAGCGATCCGGCAAAATCAAAAGCCAGTGGTTTATTGCTAAATATTGATGAAAATAGGATATACAATTCTTGGCAGGAGTTATTCGAAAAAGAAAAACAATTGCCTGAAAATAAAAGAGTTCAAGTAATTAGTATTGTAACGCCAAACCATGTTCATTTTGCACCTGCAAAAAAAGCATTGGAAAACGGCTTTCATGTTATACTGGACAAACCGGCAACTTTTTCTTTACAGGAAGCAAAAGACCTGCAAAAAGTAATCAAACAAACCGGAAATCTTTTTTGCCTAACCCATACTTATACGGGTTATCCAATGGTAAAAGAAGCAAAACAGTTTGTAAAATCTGGGAAGTTAGGTAAAATCCGAAAGGTTTATGTAGAATATCCGCAAGGCTGGTTGAGCAAATTTGAAGAAGGAGGAGAGAACAAGCAGGCATCTTGGCGTACCGATCCAACTAAAAGCGGTATTGCAGGTGCCATGGGTGATATTGGCACACATGCTTTTAATTTGTGCGAATATGTTTCCGGCTTGAAAATCATGAAGATTTGTGCCGATATTAATATTATGGTTGAAGGCAGACAGCTGGATGACGATGGTGCCGCGCTTCTAAAGTTTGACAATGGTGCCAGCGGCGTTTTAATTGCCACGCAAGTTGCTGCAGGAGAAGAAAACAATGTCAAAATTAGGGTTTATGGCGAAAAAGGCGGAATAGAGTGGCAGCAAGCCGATGCCAATACTTTAAAAGTAAGTTTGCTGGATCACCCGGTAGAAATCTGGCGCACAGGAGGAGGTTATACCAGTTCCTTCGCGCAGCAAAATACCCGTACGCCCGCTGGTCATCCCGAAGGTTATTTGGAAGCTTTTGCCAATTTGTATAAAAACTTTGCCTTAACAGTAAAAGCACATTTAGAAGGAAAAAAACCAGAATCGGAATGGCTTGATTTTCCTGGAATTGAAGAAGGTGTTCGAGGAATGGCTTTTATTGAAAACATAATTGCTTCCGGAAAATCCGACAAAAAATGGACTGACTTTACCATATAATTTGATTTAGCTATCATATGACTACTTTATTAGGTCCTGGAATATTTTTAGCCCAGTTTATCAGTGACGAAGCTCCTTTTAACAGTTTGGATGCAATTTGCAAATGGGCTGCTGATCTGGGTTTCATAGGAATCCAGATGCCTACCAGTAATGCTTCTTTTATCGATTTAAAATTGGCCGCAGAAAGTAAAACTTATGCAGATGATCTGAAGGGAAAAGTGAACAGTTATGGTTTGCAAATTACTGAACTTTCTACTCATTTACAGGGTCAGTTAGTTGCAGTAAATCCAGCTTATAATAGCTTGTTTGATGCTTTTGCACCCGAACAATATCACAATAATCCAAAAGCAAGGACAGAATGGGCAATTCAGCAATTAAAATATGCTGCAAAAGCTTCTCAAAACTTGGGTCTGAATGCACATGCTACATTCAGTGGTGCCTTATTATGGCCGATGGTTTATCCTTGGCCGCAACGACCAGCCGGTTTAGTTGATACAGGATTTACAGAGTTGGCCAATCGCTGGCTGCCTATTCTGAACGAGTTTGACAACTGCGGAATTGATTTGTGCTATGAAATCCATCCGGGAGAGGATTTGCATGATGGCGTGAGTTATGAAATGTTTCTCGAAAAAGTAAACAATCATCCTCGGGCTTGTTTGCTTTACGATCCGTCACATTTTGTGCTACAGTGTTTAAATTATCTGGATTATATTGATATTTATCACGAACGCATCAAAATGTTTCATGTAAAAGATGCAGAGTTCAATTCAACAGGAAAACAGGGTGTTTATGGAGGTTATCAAAATTGGATAGATCGTGCTGGTCGCTTCCGTTCATTAGGTGATGGTCAGGTTGATTTTAAAGCAGTTTTTAGTAAAATGGCTGCTTATGATTATAAAGGATGGGCCGTTTTAGAGTGGGAATGTGCCATAAAAAACCAGGAAGACGGCGCCCGGGAAGGTGCAGAATTTATCAAAAATCACATCATCAAGGTAACGGATAAAGCCTTTGACGATTTTGCGGCATCCGGAGCAGATGCTTCTTTTAACCGTACTTTATTAGGACTATAATTTAACAAAAAACCAATGAAAAAAATATTTATCATCTTCGGTCTTTGCACTGTGATAGCCGCATGTAGTAATAATAAATCAGATCAAAACGTAAATAACGAAACTACTGCTCCTGCAGATCAGACTACAAAATCAGCAGAAACTACTACTAATACTAACGCAAGCAATACAGGTACAACAGGGCTCAGCAATGCTAACTCAAAGGGCGCTCAGTTTATTGCTTCTTCAGATTGTTTAGGCTGCCATAAAGAACAGGAAAAGTTAGTTGGCCCGGCTTATAAAGATGTGGCCGCTAAATATCCTCCAACAGAAGAAAATATTGATAAGTTGGCCAAAAAAGTTATTGCGGGCGGCAGTGGTGTTTGGGGTGATGTGCCAATGACACCGCACCCAAATCTGGCTTTAAATGATACTAAAGAAATGGTAAAATATATCCTGTCGCTAAAATAATTTCAAATAAAATCCTAAACCAATTAAATATGACCGCTGCCATTCGCACAAAGTTATCAGCCATGATGTTCCTGGAGTTTTTTATCTGGGGATCCTGGTTTGTAACACTTGGAACTTTTTTAGGAAGTAATTTAAAAGCATCAGGGGCCGAAAGCGGAGCTGTTTTTTCAACTCAGTCATGGGGTGCAATTGTTGCTCCGTTTATTGTTGGCTTAATTGCGGATAGATATTTCAATGCGGAGAAAATTTTGGGAATATTGCACATTGTTGGTGCCATTTTAATGTATCAAATGTACAATGCTGCAAATATTAGTGTTTTTTACCCGTATGTTTTAGGATATATGATTTTATTTATGCCAACGCTGGCATTAGTAAATTCTGTATCTTTTAATCAAATACAAGACCCGGAAAAAGAATTTTCTTCTATTCGTATTTGGGGCACCTTAGGTTGGATTGCGGCTGGCTTATTAATAAGTTATATTTTTCATTGGGATTCAAAGCAAAATACAGAAAGTGGCTTTTTAAAAAATACCTTTTTGATGGCTGGAGTTGCCTCTCTTGTTTTAGGGTTATTTAGCTTCACATTACCTAAAACTCCACCAAAAATATCTTCGTCTGAAAAAGTAACTGTCAGCGATGTTTTAGGTCTTGATGCATTAAAATTATTAAAGGATCGGAATTTTTTAATTTTCTTTATTTCTTCAATTTTAATATGTATCCCATTAGCATTTTATTACCAGAATGCAAATCTATTTCTTTCAAACATAAATGTTGCTAATCCTACTGGTAAAATGACTATTGGTCAGGCTTCCGAAGTATTGTTTTTATTATTTATTCCTGTTTTTTTCTCAAGATTTGGTTTCAAAAAAACAATTTTAGTAGGTATGCTTGCCTGGGCAATCCGTTATACTTTATTTGCCTATGGTAATGCAACTAACCTTAGTTTTATGCTGATAATAGGAATAGCATTGCATGGGGTTTGCTATGATTTCTTTTTTGTTTCCGGACAAATATATACTGATTCAAAAGCCGGAGAAAAGTATAGAAGCTCTGCACAAGGTTTAATTACGCTTGCCACTTATGGTATAGGTATGTTAATCGGTTTTGCTGTAGCTGGTTTAATAACCGATACTTATAAGTTAGCAGGAGGAGCTGTAGATTGGAAAATGGTTTGGATTATTCCAGCTTGTATTGCGGCAATTGTATTTTTACTATTTGCTTTTTTATTTAACGATAAAACTAAATCTGAAATAAAAACTGTATAATGCTACAAAACAATAATCGCCGCTCTGCGATTAAAGCCTTAATTGCCGGGACTGCAACTGTTGCAACCGGTAGCCTTGCTTCTTTTATCGCACCCAAAATGGAACCTTCAAATCTAACCTTAAAAGGTAACATTAACCATTCGGTATGCCGTTGGCCTTATAATGAGTTTTCACTGGATGAACTTTGTATCCAAGCCAAAAAAATCGGCATAAAAGGTATTGATTTAATTGGACCGAAAGAATGGCCAATTTTGAAAAATCACGGTATGGATTCGCCAATGTGCAACGGCGCAGAAATCAGTCTCACCGAGGGCTTCAATAATAAAAAGTACCACGAAACTTTAATTAAAAATTATTCGGAGATGATTCCGCTTGTGGCAAAAGCCGGATATAGAAATCTTATTTGTTTTAGTGGAAGCCGCGTTGGAATGGACAATGAAACTGGCTGGAATAATTCTGTGGAAGGCTTAAAAAAAATAATAGGATTAGCCGAAAAACACAAAGTAGTATTAGTGATGGAGTTGTTGAACAGTAAATTGAACCACAAAGATTACCAGTGCGACCGTACTTCATGGGGCGCAGAACTGGCCAAAAGATTAGGTTCTGAGAACTTTAAATTGTTGTTTGATATTTATCATATGCAGGTAGACGAAGGTGATATTATCCAGAATATCAACGATTATCATCAGTATATTGCACATTACCATACCGGCGGTGTTCCGGGTCGTAATGAAATTGATGATACTCAGGAATTGTATTATCCGGCAATTATGAGGGCCATTGTTAAAACAGGTTTTAAAGGTTACGTTGCACAGGAATTTATCCCGAAGCAAAAAGACAAATTAGCATCTTTAAAAAAAGCAATTGAAATTTGTGATGTATAATTTTGCCCGATAAAAACAGTATTGTATTTCAATTTAAATTCATGACCACCAGAAGAAAATTTATAACTCAAACCGGATTAGCCGCTGCAGGAACTTTATTGTTGCCTAATTCATTATTTGCTAAACCGAACTATAAAGTTGGTTTGCAACTATATAGTTTGCGTGATCAGATCACGGGCAACAATATTAGAAATGTGATTGCTAAAGCTGCCCAAGCAGGTTACCAGGAACTGGAAACTTATGGCTACGATCCTAATAAAGGTTTTTTTGGTTTGAGTCCGAAGGAATTTAAAGAAACTTTAGTTGCTAATGACATGAGCACGCCAAGCGGGCATTACGGTTTGGATTCATATTTAGGAACAGCGAACGAAGAAGTGTTAAAAGTATATATTGAAGTGGCTAAAGCTGCTGGACAAGAGTACCTGACGATTCCTTACATCGGCGCTGAACTGAGAAAATCTGTGGATGATTTTAAAAATCTGGCAGAAAAAATGAACAAAGCAGCTGTATTGTGTAAAAAAGCTGATTTAAAACTGGCTTATCATAACCATGATTTTGAGTTTAAACCAATTGATGGAACTATGCTTTATGATGTGTTGCTTAAGGAAACAGAAAAAAAATTAGTGAGTTTTGAGATGGATATTTACTGGGTAGTACGCTCCGGTCATGATCCAATCCAATTAATTGATCAGCATCCAGGCCGTTTTCATATGTGGCATATAAAAGACATGGATAAGAACAAGCCAGAATTAAACACAGAAATTGGCAACGGAAGTATTGATTTTAAAAAGATTTTTACTAAAGCCCACAAATCCGGTTTACAATCTCTTTTTATGGAGCAGGAAAATTTTACCGATATTGATGCTTACAAAAGCATTGCCCAAAGTGCAGCTTATATCAAAACCAAACTGCTGTAATTATTTTATTCAATACTTCTTTTATCAACACAAATTATGCGTAAATCATTTATTTTCACGGTCATTTTAGCAGCAAGTTTTTTAATGGCAAATGCCCAACAAGCGGCAAAACATGAAGACACCGAGTTTTATGAACCAGTTCCAGCAATAGTTACGCCTGGCAAAACCAATACAGAGCCGCCCTCGGATGCAGTTGTTTTGTTTGATAGTAACAATCTGAACCAATGGGTTTCTACGGATGACAATAGTAAACCCGCGCAATGGATAGTAGAAGGCAATATTTTTACCGTTAAAAAAGGTACAGGCAACATTGAAACCAAAAGAAAATTTAATAATTACCAGTTACACCTGGAATGGCAGATTCCTGCAACTATTACCGGTGAAGGCCAGCTTAGGGGTAACAGTGGTGTGTTTTTAGCATCAACCGGTAAAGGTGATGATGGTTATGAATTACAGATATTAGATAATTACAATAATAAAACCTATGTGAACGGGCAGGCGGGTAGTATTTATAAACAGTTTATTCCGCTGGTAAATGCTAACAGAAAACCGGGCGACTGGCAAACTTATGATGTAATTTGGCAGGCGCCTACTTTTAAAACGGATGGTTCTGTGAATATGCCAGCAATAGTTACAGTTTTTTTTAATGGTATTCTGGTACAAAACCATATTGTTTTAAAAGGAGAAACCCGTTATGTTGGCCAGCCGGTTTACAAAGCGTACTCTGGTGGTGCCCCAATAAAACTACAGGCACATGGGGATAAAAGTGAACCGGATAGTTTCCGTAATATCTGGGTTAGAGAATTGTAAAAATTTAATAATTAATGTCTATGAAAAAAGTATCAGTACATTACTTACAACTGATACTTTTTGTTTTTTTAACAGGATTGCTTTTTTATCCAAGTCGAGCTTTTGCACAACTTTCTCCTGCCCAAGTTATTCCTAATTTTACATTTTATAAAATCGATGGTTCCATCTTCGGTCAAAAACAGCTAAAAAAAGAAGGTAAAATTTTATTTCTACTTTTCGATGTTACTTGTCCGCGTTGCCAATATGAAATGCAACAGTTAGCAGCCCATTATCAAGATTTTACAAGCACTTCTTTTTATTTTGTATCGATGGATAAGAAACAACAGATTCAAAACTTTATGACAACTTACGGCAAGGTTTTCTTGGGGAAGAATAATGTAACAGTTTTAGCAGATCCAAACCGAGAGTTTTTACAAAAATTTACGCCTGCACAATTTCCGGCATTATATATCTATAATGCTGATCGCAAATTGCTTAAATATTGGGATACATCTGTTAATATTGATCAGGTTTTGAGGGTTATTTATGCACGATAGGCAAAATTCAAGTAATAAAAGAAGCATCCAAACAGGAGATTTAACCTTTTTTCTGTGTAAACGCCGCAATCATTTTCTGTTTGTTGTATTTTCCAATACGATTAAAGGCTGATGTGTATCCCAATCCGGCTTAAAATCTTTTTGATTAATCAGGCCTCCTCCTATAGAAAAATTTCCGAGTATCACATCCATAAAGCCATCCTGATTATAATCGCTCACATTCATAGTTAGCCATCGTCCATACTTTTCAACCGGAACTTTATATGGAGTAAATTTCAGGTTATCAGTTTGTTCCAGAAATTCAAAACCCTCGGAAGGATCATCCTTGAAATCTGCAAAAAAGGAAATAACGGCAATGTCTAAATTTCCATTGTGCCTGAAATCTGCAGCAACCGCTTTTGTACAGCCGTCAATATGATAGAAATACTTCTTTTTAAACTGGAAGTTTCCCTGATTGATAAAAATGTAAACTCCATGATAAGGCTTTAAAACTTTGGAATAATCGCTGTTATCGCCAGCTGTATAGAGTATATCAGGTTGGCCATCATGGTTAAAATCAATAAATTGAAAACTGCTGGAACCATAAATAGGAGGAAAATGCAAAAGGTTTTTGGTTTTAAAACCGCCTTGATGATCGTTTAGAAAAAGCCATATTCCCTCATCTGCTTGGGCAAATAAACACATCAGATCGGGCCAGCCATCCAGATTAAAATCGCCGGTTATCAGTTGAGTTGCACCCGGAACCAAGCGAATCGGCAAGGTTTTAAAATGCTGATTAGGCAACTGCTTCACCCAATATAAACCGCCTCTGTCATGTCCAAAACCGCAAACCGCATAGTCAATCAAGCCGTCTCTGTTAAAATCTGCAGTAACAGTTTGCACTGCACGAGGCAAGCTATCTGCATAAATAACAGGTTTGTTTTGTTTTTTGTCAAGTTGCTCAAATAATAATTTTCCATTCAAAACATCTAAAGGCGGAAGTGTTCCGATACAGGTAATAAGTGCGTCGTTGCTTCTTTTATCGCCCCAAATTATATCCGTTGCTGGCGATGGAAGTTTTGCGTACAGTTTAGGAATTAATGATTTATCCCATCCGAATAGATTGTTTTCGGCATCAGCACTGTATATTTTTTGATCGTTAGGGTTGAAGCCGACAAATGTGGTTAAAGCCATCTTCTCCTGATTAATGTGCAGAGGTTTTTTTAAAGTAAAAATAGCCCAATCGGTTTTTACATTATTATTAACTACCGGAAAACTAAGTTTTGCAGGTGCTAAGGTTTTATAAAAAGTTACAATTTTGACCCAGTCGGAAGTGGAAACTGTTGAGTTTTTAACAGCATAAACCTGCCCCATATATTCTTCCAGACCCAACTGTTTAGCCATTGCCGGCAATACACCTTTTACCCAAGTATTTTTATCAATTAAAGATGGGTCAGGGTATTGATGACAGCTTATACAATGTTTTTGAGCTAAAACTTTACCATCTGCTACATCAATTGTAGTCTGTTCTGCTGGCGAAAAATGGGTTTTATTTTGGCAGCTATAGAAAATAAGAATGGCTGCTGATATAATTATAAACAAGCTATAAGCTTTATTTTTACTTTGAAGTCTGATCATAAGTTTGGTTAATCACCCTGAGGCCATCTGATTGATGATACTTCTTTTATCGGCATAAAAAATCTTTGCTGTAGTTTATAGTCCAATTTTTATATGATAAAGAAGTAATATGGATTGGTTAGAAAAGTTAAATCCTAACTTACTACCATTTAAATTAACAATCTGTTAGGATTTTATAAGCTGGTATTCAATTTTAAACTAAAGATAATTCTGAATTTTTAGACTTAAAGTTTTAATTTTTCAATAATATAATCGCTCACTTTTTTGCCCTGATTTGCACCCACATTTACACTGTTGAGATAGTGTATGCCACCATAATACCGGCTTACTGAAGCTTCATTTGCAGCTTGGACGAATGAGGTAAAATGCCGTTGCATACCAATATAATGCAGATCGCTGGTATCCTGAAAAGCAAAATTATCACCAAAAAGGCGCGTCAACATTACAGCTGCCGAACGTGTAATTGTACTATGCCCGCTCGGGTATTCTGGGAATGGTGGTGTTTGTAGTCGCGGTAGCCAATCGGGATCAATTTTTTCATTGATAACCGTAACCGGCCTAATGTAGCTGCTTTTATATTTTTCCTGCCAGCAGCAAACAAAAGCATCAAACATGGCAACAGAAGTTAAGGCATAAGCCTGAGCTGTTTTAACAGCATTGGCATGAGATTTTTTACAGGCAATTGCGGTAATTCCAATCCAATGGCCACCGGGTGTAATTTTTTTGTTCGCAAACGTCATGTGGCCGGCATGTTCTACCACAAACGGGTTATCGTCCCAATATCGGGCAATGTCTTTTTGCGCTTGATTGAGGGTTTTACTTTGATTGTAAACTTCCAGGTTTTGCTTAAAATAGGTACTGTTTTTATCGGCACTAAATTGCGGCGGCGGCGGCGGCAAAAACTGCGAGGAAGAGTTAAGTACAAAAGTTTTCATTGTTCCCCAGCAATATTCCACGCCATCCATATAATCTGGTGCAGTTGGGTGCCATTTTCCGGGTTCATTACTACCTAAAAAACGTGGTTTGCCGCGGGTTTGCGCATAGTTATCAGTAGCCGCACGTTTTAAAATATTCTTGCCAATCTGCTCACCAAAAGCAACTGAACGCGTATAGGTAGCATCGTCCATTTTAGTTTTAAACTGTCCGTAAACCTGATCTTCATACTTTTTAATCGAATCAACAGAAAAAGTAAATTTGTGAACCACCGTAAAAAAAGCTTTGGTTGCTGCTAAAGTGTAATTGTATTTTTTTCCTTTTTGCGGAGTAGGAGCAGGATCAAAACCTTTTAATTGGTTAATAACGGAAACATACTTTGGATCAGCATTTCGCATTGCTTCGTAAGATGCCAAGGATGAATAAGCATAAATCCGGCTGGCTACAGGCGGAGAAAAAACATCGTAAATAATCAGCTGCGTCAATTGATCTTCGTTTTGATGCAAAATATCAGCGTCGTTTAATTTTGCAACTGGTTTAGTAGTTTGCTTACAAGCAGTTATCATACTGAAAGCCAATAGTATTAGATATAAATTTTTATAAAATTTCATAAACAATGTTAATTCAAATTGATAACTCTGGTCCGGCCATTATTATCTGTAATTTTAACGTTTTTCATGCTTTTATCAACGTTAAAAAATCTTCCTGATTGTGATAAAAATGAAGCTCCGTAATAAAACTCTTGCCGGCAAATACTATTGTTTTTATACGTGATCAAAGCACTGATATCAAATGGTTCCAACTTCATACAGCTTACATTTTTATTGAGCTGAAAAACTTTCAGATTGTCTTTATTCTGACTTGCTGCCAATAAATACTTCCCATTGTTACTTTGCAATTTTACCAATGCTTTTCCATTTCCGGGAATATAAATTCCGCTTTGTAAAATAGACAATGGCTTGAAATTTCCTTTGCCATCACCTTTTAGCATCAAACCGTTAAAAGCATCATATCTTCCGGTAGAAACATCGGTGCCATAATCGTTTCCATTCATCACGACATCCAGGTTTCCGTCGCCGTCAAAATCATCCGCAACCATCCCGTTCAAAGTAGAAAGCTGTGCTTCTTTTGGCAACGGAATTATGGTGAACTTTCCGTTTCCTTCGTTTTTTAAATAACAGGATTGCAGCATGTTCGCCTTCAATCTTAACGCGCCTTGTTTTTGTTCTGGTGATAAAATATCATCCATAGTTGCTGTGGCAAAAGATTTATAATTAGTAAATTTCTTTTTCAGGCTGATCATCTGCTTCAATAAATCATCACGTATTTGTGCCGGAAACTCCTTTTTCTCGCCATTTTGATCTGGTAAAAATAACGATGGTATGGCGGCATAGCTTCCATTTTTATCAAAATCTTTAGCCGTAATGTAAACCGGATATTTATCACTTGCCTGGTATAACGTATTCAAACCTACGTTGCCAACAATATAATCCATTCTTCCGGTGTGCCTGAAATCTCCGGCGACGATGGTATTCCACCAGCCCAATTCATCTTTTAAACCAGTTCCGGCGGTTTCATTTTTAAATACGCCTTTATCGTTTTTTAAAAATGTAACCGGCATCCATTCGCCCGCCATAATTAAATCCGGCCAGCCATCATTATTATAGTCGGTAAACAAAGCATCGCAAACCAAACCAATGTTTTTTAACGAAGGAGCAACTTGGTTCGTTACATCCGTAAATTTCGCCTGTCCGTTTTTGCTGTCATTTCTGAAAATAAAGCTTGAAACCGGTTTTGGATAATTCCATGGATCAACGCGGCCAGACACAAAAAGGTCGAGTTTTCCATCGCGGTTATAATCCAAAGCACGAACGCAAAACTTACTGGTGAAATTTTGTGGTAATACATCTTCTGCCAAAGTGAAATTTCCTTTGCCATCGTTCAAGTACAATCTGTCCTGGTAAGCTTTATCTTGCGGAGCGTTTTCGTAACCGCCACTGGCAACATATAAATCCGGTTTACCATCGCCATTCGCATCAAATAGGAGCAACCCTTCATCTTTATAATTAAGCTTGATGCTGTTTTTACCAGGTAAAAAATTGCGTTGCAGAAACTTGCCGTTGCTTTGCTGCAAAAACAGTTGTGCCGGATGCTGTGCATTGCCACCAGTAATGATGTCGTCTAACCCATTTCCATCCACATCGCCAACCGCCAAAGCCGGACTATATTCAGAAAGTTTGTGCGGCAGGAGTTTTTGGATGTTGAAATCTATAAAATCATTTTCCTGATGCTTGTAACGAATACCAACGGAATCTGTTATTTCTTTGAATAAGGCTTTGTTAGCAATCTTCGGTTTTTGCCATGAATAATTTTTATGTGCATTAGATAAATTTACCTTCAATAGCTGATCTGCTTTTACTTCTTTTAGCATCTGTTTTTTGCCATTCGGCCACCGGATGACAACAGAATCTATCAAACTAATATTACCTAAACCAAAATGTGCAATATTTTGGATCGTTGATAAATAGCCACGATAAGGATTGTTTTCATACACCTGTTGCTTGCCATGATTGTAATAAATGTTTGCAAAAGCACCAATCCCATTGATATTCTGGTTGTTGCCAATAAATTTTATCTGTAAAAAATGTGCGTTTTCTTTATTGTTGTCACGGGAAGTATTTTTGTAGATCAAAGCTTCATCATTGATGTTGTTGATGATCATATCCATCGCGCCATCGTTGTTCAAATCGGCATAAACAGCTCCGTTTGAGAAAGTTGGCAACGATAAGCCCCAATTTTTTGTTTCATCGCTGAAAGTGAGATCTCCTTTATTCTGGAAAGCGTAATTGTGTAATTTGACAACTGGTATTTGATCAAGCACTTGTTTTTTGGATGCAATCTGGAAAGCTTCATTCCGATAAGTTATAAAATCATGATCAGTTACATCCTTTGGATAGCCATTGGTGATCACAATATCGCGGAAGCCATCATTGTTAAAATCTGTAATCAGCGGGCACCAGCTCCAATCGGTTTGCGCAACGCCGCTCATAAAGCTGATCTCACTAAAGGCTGGACTACTGATAGAATCTTTTTGCCCAAGCTTCGGGCCTTGATTAAGCTGTAAGGTATTCCGGACGTACTGATACTGATAACCATAATAATCAAAATTTTGAAAAGTTTGATAGCTGTTTGAACTCAGCATCATCTTTTTCCGGTAGTTATCCTCTGGGTTCATATCCAATTCAAATACATCAGCAAGTCCGTCATTATTAATGTCCTGAATATCTTGGCCCATGGCGTTGGCCGAGGTGTGTTTAAAATACTCTTTTGCACGATCTGTATAAGTGCCGTCGTGATTGTTGATGTATAGGATATTGTTCGACAAAAAATCATTGGTTACATAAATATCTTTCCAACCATCCTGATTAATATCTGCTATAGTTGTTGCATGGCCATAACCTTCAATTTTAATACCTGCTTGCATAGATACATCATGAAATACTGGATGATTTAAAGTAGAATTTCCATCATTACGATATAGTTTTCCTGTACTTCTGTGTGAACCATCTTTAATAATCGGACGAAATCGGTTTGGGTTATCATTTGCTGAAGCTTCGTTTACAGTGAGATACATATCCAGATCGCCATCATTATCATAATCAAAAAAGCTGGCCATAGTAGATTGCAAGTGGATATTTAAGCCATACTCTTTGGCCATTTCTTTAAAATGAGGAATGCCATTTCTATCTCCGCCTTGGTTGATATAAAGCAGATTCCGTCTTTTCAGCGAATCTTTTAACAGCGTATTGCAAACGTAAATATCCATCAAACCATCATTATTTAGATCGATAACGGAAACGCCGCGCCCCCATCTGCCGGCACCACCAACGCCTGCTTTGTCGGTAATATCTTCAAATTTAAAATCACCTTTGTTAAGGTATAATTTGTTTGAAACCATATTGCCTGTAAAATAGATATCCGGTAAACCATCATTGTTGAAATCACCAATACCAACGCCACCTCCATTGTATATATTAACCAGATCCAAAGGGTTAATAGAATCGTTTTCGGTAATGAGATTATTAAAGTGGATACCGGAATGTGACGACTTAATCTGTTCAAACAGCGTGCTTCTTTTACAAGCATAAAATGAGCAAATCACCATGAAAAATGGCAGGTAAAAGAAGTATCGCATGATATAAAATAAAGAAATCTGCTTGTAATAAAAAAGAGATGAAGACCTTAGTATTCACCTCTTTAAAAAATAATTAAATTAAATTAATAACCTGGATTTTGTTTTAAAGTACCACTTTGTATATCAATCTGGTTTTGTGGAATTGGATAGATTTCATTTTTGCCAGCGGTAAAAGTTGCTCCGCTAAGAACAGGATTGGCAATACGGATATCAGCTTTTATATGAGCATTCAATACACCCGCCATATAACCCGTGCCAGCAGGACCACCATAGATACCATCATATCTTTGTAAATCAAAGAAACGATGGCCTTCCATACCAAATTCCAGTTGTCTTTCTATCCAAACAGCCTGACGAGCATAAGTTTGACCATTAGTTGTAAACTGACCAGTATACAAACCAACCTTATAATTTGCGGCAGGGGTAGTTGTAAAACCCTTAGTAGGATTAGTATTATCAACATAAGTATGCACCCAGTAGGTTGGATTTGCTGCGCGCGCGCGTATCAGGTTTACGTCAGCTTCTGCTGCAGCAAGACTTCCGCTTTCTACTTCACATTCTGCACGCCATAATATAATGTCTGCAAAACGGATAATTTCATAATTATTAGCACTTCCCTGATTAACAGCCCATCCACCATAACTATCACTTGTTGATGCTTGGCTGGAGTGGTAAAAAGAGTTTTTAATCGGACTATATGGAACTTGATCACCACGTGTCCATGATTCACCAGCACAAATCCCCCAGTCTAAATACGGAATTCCTCTTCTACCAACAGTCCAATCTAAGCGAGAATCAACTGCTTCAGTTGTAGGTGTAAAAGTAGCCGTAGAAGCAATTCCATGGTCATTTATTAAGTTTGTTACATTATACTTCGGAAAGCCAGTTGTGGCATCTGTTTGAAACATCGGCAAACCACTATCATCAACCTTAAAAGCATTTGCTAAGGTGTATGAAGGCTGATAGAATCCGCAACAGCCTGTATATGTACCTCCGCCTGGAAAGTTTAAAACATCTGATCCATTATCATTCTGACCGTTAGAACCGTCGTTAGCAGTCATTTGAGCCGCAAATACGGATTCAGGGCCGTTTTTAGTTAAGGCATTAAAATTGTTTTCGTATGGTCCAAGTGCATATTTCGCACCGCTTGCAGTTGTTCCATTGCTTATCAAATCTGTTAGTAATGGCAATGCAGTAGAGTATTTATGGTCAAACATGTATGCTTTTGCTAAAAATGCTTCAGCCGCATAATAGTTTGCCCGGCCTGCTTGAGACTGTGTTTTAGGTAGCACTGCCATGGCTGCTGCAAAATCAGCTTCTATTTTATCCCATATCGGACCTGTATTAGCTACATTATAATTCAAAGCAGCATAAGTAATCGTTTCATCAACATAGGGTACGTTTCTAAATACTTTGGCAAGTTCAAAGTGATATATACCACGTAGAAAACGCGCTTCGGCTATTTGTTGTATACCGATTGATCCTGCTACAGAGCCGTCCGTTACTAATGGAACTTCACGAATTACATCATTGGCTCGTTGAATGCCATCAAAAGCAACCTGCCATTTACTGTATATATAACCATTTGATGAGTTTATAGTATGATTTTCTATTGCGGCTGCATCCGGCTGATCTGTTGTACTCGAGCCTTTATAGGCATCATCTGAACCAATACCTCCGTATGTCCAATTGCTGATACCAGAACCGTATTGTATGCCGGGCTGACCAGAATAATAACCATCAAGTATAGAATATGCACCAATTAATAAACCATCTACGCCAGCTTTATTGGCTAAAGTTGCACCTGCTAATACACCTGCCGGACTTTTGTCTAACGTTTTTTTACATGAGTAAACTGTTGTTATAAACAACAAGGAACCTAATGTAATTATTTTATAATTAAATCTTTTCATGTTACATCTATTAATTAAAATGACAGGTTAACTCCTAAAATGTATTGTTTTTGATTATTTGGATAAGCACCATAATCGATACCAAAGGCTGCACTTTGGTTTACACCGCCACCTTGGTTTGATATTGACGGTACAATTTCAGGATCTAGACCTGTGTATTTTGTAATGGTAAATAAATTGGTTGCCTGGATATATACGTGTAATCTGGTTACAGCGATTGATTTTAAAAGGCTTGGACCAAAAGTATAACCAATTGATGCTACACGGCATTTTAAGAAAGAACCATTTTCTACATAAAAAGAACTAATGGTACTCGATCCTAAAGGTTGAGCAAAAGTTGCTACAGGTAATGTTGCATCAGGATTTGTTACTACACCATTAGAAACAATAGCAGATTTCGTTAACAGGTCTATGTTTTTTCCACCAGTAAAGGTGCCATAAAAGTCAGTCCAGTATTTCACATAGTTAAAGTCCTTATTACCCTGTGAGCCATATAAAACTGCTGAAAAATCGAATCCTTTATAACTTGCATTCAAATTTACACCGTAAGTGTAAGTAGGGTTTGGATTTCCAATGAAGGTACGATCTGTAGCATCAACTTTTCCATCACCATTGGTATCCTGATAGATATAAGAACCAACTTTTGCACCAGAATAACTTGGTGCACTGGCCAGTTGTGCTGCATTTTGATAGATACCCAATATTTTGTAGCCATAAAAAGAACCGATTGGCATACCTACCTGATTTCGAACAATGTTGTTATCGCGAGATGCTCCTGTGTCAAAATATCCTGGTGACGGCAAGCTGGTAATCTTGTTTTTGTAAGTGGTGATATTTGCCCCTATGCTAAATTTAAAGTCATTACCAACTCCTCCATGATATGTTGCTGCAATATCAACACCTTTATTTTGAACATCTCCAACATTAATAGTAGGGACATTTGCACCACCAACTGTAGATGGCAATGGCAACGGAAACAGTAAACCACTAATAGATTTTCTATAGTATTCAATGTCTAAATCCAAATGACCAAATAATGATGCATCAATACCGAGATTTAGAATTTTGTCTGTTTCCCAGGTTGTTCTTGGATTGCCAATACTTGACTGGTAAAATCCTGGGGTAATAGAATTTAATCCACCAGTGATACCATAGTAAGACGTGCCAAAAGCAGAACCATAAGTATTTACAGTATTTGCACCGCCAATATTTGCATTACTACCTGTTGCACCATAACTACCACGTACTTTTAGGTTATTAATATACTTTGAGTTTTTAAGAAAATCTTCTTGGGATATTCTCCAACCTAAAGAAACGGATGGGAAAGTTCCCCATTGCCTGCCTGGATAAAATGATGAATAACCATCCCTACGGATCGTTCCGCTTAAAATATATTTATCATTATAAGTGTAGTTCACCTGGCCAAAAACAGATTCTGTAGAGGTAGGCTGATAAAGATAAGTGTTGCTTAAACTGATACTTGTTGGAAGTGTTGTAGTGTTTGCGGTAAGGTAATTTGGATCCAGTGTGAAAAAACTAGTTGCATAAGCACCCAATTGCTGACCCCCATTCTGTTTAAGTTCAAAAGCAGCAAAAGCATTAATATTATGTTTACCAATAACTTGCTTATAAAATAATGTATTGGTAAAGTTATAATTAAAATAGTTTTGAGAAACTTCTGTATAATTGTTAGGACTGGAATGACTTTCGTAATTTTCATACGTGTTGTAGCCAGTATTATAATAAAATGTATTGCCAACATTACCTCCAAATGCTGTACGAGCAGTAAAATATTTTAGAAAGTCAGCTTCAGCGAATACCGTTCCTTGTACATTTAAGGATTTTCCCTGATCATTTTGGCTTCTTACTTGTGTAGCATAAGGGTTGGTTGCATTTCCTAACTGTTCACCTCCTGGGCCAGCATAACCACCACCATAATTACCGGCAATATCATAAACCGGCACTATTGGCAAGGCACGGTAAGTTTCTGCAATTGAACCACCTTCTTGCTGCTGGCTATAACCACTTCCTCCATTATTTTGACGAAAGAAAGCATAACCATTTTCTCCGAAACGAATTTTATCACCGAGAGCACTAAATGTAGTGTTAACCCGAGCACTGTAACGTTTTTCGTAAGTACTTACTAAAGTTCCTTGTTGGTTTAAATAATTTAGGGAGTATAAGAAACTGCTTTTTTCGGTACCACCACTTGCTGTTATTGTGTGGCTTTGTTCTGGAGCGCGTTTAAAAACTGAATGAAACCAGTCTGTTCCAGCCTGGTTGAATTTTTGAACTAAAAAATCGTTTCCTGGATTAGCAGCATCAAACTTGTAATACTGTGTTATAGATGGGTCATTAGTAACCCCTGCATTACCAAAAGTACCTACTGCAGACGCACCATGATAACCATATGTTGGCAAAGTGCCAGAACCACCTGGATATAGTGCTTGGCTGCTAACATCACCTGCTAAATAAGCCAGTTGTGATTGTTGTGAAGGAGTCATTAAATGCCATACATTACCTTTTAATGGTTCCTGATCTCCATAAAAAGCATCATAACTGATTGTGGTTCTGCCAGGCTGCCCTTTTTTGGTAGTAACAACGATAACACCGTTACCACCGGAAACACCATAGATTGCAGCTGCACCGGCATCTTTTAACACGCTGATACTGGCTATATCATTGGGATTTACTTGAGACATACTGTTAGTTTGCACACCATCAATAACATATAATGGTGTGGTATTACCAAAGTTGCTAATACCACGTACAAAAACTGTACTATTAGCACCAGGCGCACCCTGGTTAATTACGGTAACACCTGAGGCCTGGCCTTGTAATAATTGCTCAGAACTGGTTACCGGTACTTTTTTAGCATCCGTCATATTTACCGTAGCTACTGCACCGGTAATATCCTTTTTTAACTGTGTAGTATAACCGGTAACCACAACTTCGTTTAAAGCGTTTGTACCAGGTTGTAAAGAAACATTTATTACCCTGTTATTTCCTACAACAACACTTCTGTTATTATAACCGAGGTAGCTAATTACCAATGTATTGTTAGGAGAAGCAATAACAGAAAAATTTCCGTTAGCATCAGTAACTGCACCCGTTGATGTTCCCTGAACTTTTACTGAAGCTCCAATAATCGGTTGTTTGTCGTCTGCACCGATAATTTTACCGGTAATTCTGGTTTGGGCTGAAACAATTACAGTAGAAAAAATGCCCAGGAGCATAAGGTACAATTTAATTCTTTTAATAAGTAAACTGTTACGCATAAGATAAATTTTTGAGTAAATAATTGGTTAGGTAATGTTTGGTAGGTTTAAAGAATACGTTTATCAGCAAAAGTTTGATAAACCGGAAATTAAAACAGGTTAACTATGCCTCCTACATAGTACAATGCAACAATTGCCATGTAACCCTTTACAGGATCTGCCATTCAAGAAAGTTTTAAAAAAATAGGTTTAAAAAAAGTAGTTCTTCGAGTTCAAAAATATAAACTTTTTTAAAAGTAACAAATTATTTACGAACTATATTTAAAGTGCTGTAAATAAAAAACTTACTGAAAAAAGCTGTACTTAGTTAGGCTTATACATGCTATAATTGTAAAACATTTAGTTATCTATTTAAATCATTTCGCCATTGTTGTATTAGTTAACCACAATATTAAATTATCAAGATGAACAGAAAATCCTTTATAAAAACAGCAGTTATTGCGGGTAGCGCAACTTCTGTAAATGCAGCGTTTGCGCATTCAGCAATTAAAAACAGCCTACAAAAACAGCATCAGGAATTTTATGAACTGCAGGTTTATACCCTCAAAAATCAGCAACAGCAAAAACTGGTAGAAGATTACCTGCAGCAGGCGGCTATCCCGGCGTTAAATAAATTAGGCAGCAAAACGGTTGGTGTTTTTACGGAATTGAAACCCGCTTCCGATCAAACCAAAATATTTGTGTTGATTCCTTATGCTTCTTTGGATGCTTATCAAAAAGTGCATGATAACCTGATGAAAGATGCCAAATACATGCAGGCAGGTGCACCGTATTTGCAGGCACCAATTGCCGAACCTGCTTATGAAAGAATAGAAAGTTCTTTGCTACAGGCATTTACAACTACGCCACAATTGGTGGTTCCAGAAAAAAAGCAACGTTTTTTTGAACTTCGGAGGTATGAAAGCGGCAGCGAAGTGTTCGGCAAAAAAAAGATTGAAATGTTCAATGCGGGTGGTGAAACCAAAATTTTCAAGCAGCTGGGCTTCAACCCCGTATTTTTTGCAGAAACTTTAATAGGAGAGATGCGGCCGAATCTGACTTACATGATCACATTTGACAGTATGGAAGATCATGATGCCAAATGGAAAGCCTTCGGCAGCAACCCGGATTGGAAAAGGCTCAGTTCTATGCCAGAATATCCGGATAAAATTGTGTCTCGTATCACTTCTACCTTTCTCAATCCTACGGCTTATTCCCAAATTTAATACTGATACTGTTTTTATCGGCATAAAAAGCATCAGTATTAAACGGTTTGCAATATGTCAGTTTAATTTTATATAATTGAAAAGCATTTCCCAATTGCTAACCAAACCTATTTAAACTAAAATTATGACAACAAGACGTTCGTTCATCAAATCATCAGCAATTTATTCTGCCGGGTTATTAGTAGTGCCTTCACTGCTTAATTATGATCATAAGTATATTGGCTTACAGCTATATACGGTTAGAGACGCTATGCAAAGTGATCCTGCTGCTACCTTGGCACGGGTATCAAAATTAGGTTACAACTCTGTTGAAGGTGCCACTTATACCGGTACGCAAAAGTTTTATGGTATGGAAGCTGCCGAATTTTCGCGCTTGTTGAAACAAAACGGATTGGTTATGCCAAGCAGCCATTACCGTTTGGGCGACGAGAAAATGAACGGCGAAATGCCGAAAGGTACCATTATGCAGGATTGGGGCAAAGCAGTAGATGATGCCGCTGCTGTTGGCATCAAATACATGGTTTGTGCTTATTTATCGGAAGCGGAGCGTGGCGGAACGGATCGGTACAAGCACATTGCCGAGCAGTTTAACAAAGCTGGCGAAATCTGCAAAAAATCCGGAATCCAGCTTTGCTACCACAACCACGATTTTGAATTTAAAAAGGAAGACGGCAAATTTATGTACGAGGTTTTGTTGGAAAACACGGACAAAAATCTGGTAAAAATGGAAATGGATTTATACTGGGTAAACAAAGCAGGGCAGGACCCAATTGCTTTGATCAACGAACATCCTGGCCGTTTCCCACTGTGGCATGTAAAAGATATGGACAAAACGCCGGAACATTCTTTTACTGAAGTAGGCAATGGTTCGATTGATTTCAAAAAAATATTTAAATATGCAGATAAAGCCGGTTTAAAATACTTTTTTGTAGAGCAGGACAAAACGCCCGGCGATCCTTTCAACAGTATCACACAAAGTATTTCTTATATCAAAAAAAACCTGGTTTAGTCCAATCGTTTCTTAAAATTAACTGATGGTGCCCTGCTATGAAAATGTATTAGCATGGCACCATTTTTTTATCGATAAAAACAGTATGAAAACAAAATCTTTATTTACAACACCTTTGCTTATCCTGGCCTCGCTTTGGTACGGCTCCGTTTCGGCACAAAAAATCGGCATTTTTGATGGTCAAACCGATGTTGGCAACAACGTAAAAACTGGTGCTGCCACTTTCATCCCACAAATGCAGCAATATGTAATTTCGGGTGCCGGAACTAATATATGGGCTGACCATGATGAGTTTCATTTTGTGTGGAAGAAAATGAAAGGCGATTTTATCTTATACACCAAAGCCGAATTTGTAGGTTGGAACGGGGTGGAAGAGCATCGGAAAGTTGGCTGGATGGTGCGCAAAAGTTTGGATGGCAATTCACCACAAATTAATGCGGTTGAACATGGCGATGGCTTAACGTCGTTGCAATTCCGGAAAACAGCAGGCGCAACTACAGAAGAAATCAAATCTAAAATTAATCATGCCAACATCATTCAGCTGGAAAGAAAAGGCAATACTTACACCATGCGCGTGGCCAAATATGGCGAACCTTTTGTAACCGAAGAAACCACCATGGATTTAGGCGATGACGTTTACGTAGGTTTATTTGTGGGTTCGCATAACCCGGATGTTGCCGAAACAGGCGTTTTCAGAGATGTGCGCATTACTGTTCCTTTTCCGGGTGTTGCAGATCAATCAACCCAAATGACGCTGGGCAGCAACCTGGAACTGCTGGAAGTGGCCACCGGAAACCGGGAAGTTATTTATACAGTTCCAAATTCTATCCAAGCTCCAAACTGGACTAAAGATGGTAAAAGCCTGATTTACAACGATAGCAAAGGTTTGCTTTACAATTTTAATCTGGCCAGCCGCCAACCAACCCTGCTGAATACAGGCGAAGTAAAAGCCAACAACAACGATCATGTGCTTTCTTTTGATGGTAAAATGATAGGTTTGAGCAGCTGGGTAAAAGAACTGGGCGGTTCTATTGTTTATACAATGCCCGTAACTGGCGGGACACCAAAACAGATCACACCGAAAGGTCCTTCCTACACGCACGGCTGGTCTCCGGATGGAAAAAGTCTGGTTTTTTGCGGAGACCGGGACGGCGAGTTTGATGTGTATAAAGTTCCGGCTGCGGGCGGAAAAGAAATCCGCTTAACTACAGCAAAAGGTTTGGATGATGGCCCGGAATATACGCCTGATGGAAAATATATTTATTTTAATTCGGTACGCTCCGGATTAATGCAAATCTGGCGCATGAAGCCTGATGGCAGCGAGCAGGAACAGGTAACCAAAGACGACTTTGACAACTGGTTTGCACATATTTCTCCGGACGGCAAATCGATGGTTTTTTTATCTTTTTTGAAAACAGAGGTAGAACCAGGTATTCATCCGCCCTATAAACATATATATATCAGAATGTTGCCTATCAGCGGGCAGGGAGCACCAAAAGTGCTGGCTTACGTTTATGGCGGACAAGGTTCTATCAACACACCTTCCTGGTCTCCGGATAGTAAGCATATTGCTTTCATCAGCAATAGCGATATGAGCAAGTAATTTATACCGGTAAAAACAGCATTATCCAAAAGCCAGCTAAATTTTAGCTGGCTTTTGGCTTTCTATTGAAAAAGAGCGGAAGGGATAACTTTAATAGGTTGTATTTTCAGGTCTTTATAAAAAATTTCTGCTCCTTCGGATTGGATTTGCAGCTTTCCTTTTTTAAGCGGCAACTCCGAACCGTTTTCCTGCTGGCGCGAATCCACTAAAACCATCATTACTTTTCCGTTTATCATGTGGATGCTGGTATCGCCGTGGCAATATAGATCCAGCGTGTTCCATTCGCCGTTAGGTTTTTCGGCATCCATTTGTTTCAGGCAATGGCGCCCGGTTTTGCTGGTGGCACTAAAAGTTGTAAGTTCACCATTTGGGTTATAAACAAAAGTGCTGTCGTTTTTCCGGATAACTTTTACAGATTCTGTTCCGCCGGCAACGCCCCAGTAATCGCCGCAGTTGCCTTCTTCAATCTGAAATTCCTGCGACCGCATCCAGGCACCATAATCAGCACCATTCGGCCCAACGGCAAAGTAGAGCAGGCCGCTGTCTTTTTTCTTGTTCTTTTTTTGCCCCCAGCTTAAATTTCCCCATTTAAATTGCAGCTGGAAATGAAAGTTTTCATATTCTTTTTGGGTAGAAATACCGCCCCAGTTTTCTCCGGAAATCCGGATTACTTTTTCTCCCTGCTGATCAATAACCGTAAAAACATGTTTTGGATCACGGTTCAATCCAACCGCAATATTGGTTACAGGTTTACCGGCAGCATCCAGATCCGGGCCGATATACGTATCCCAGCCCTGCAAATTTTTGCCGTTAAAAAGAGTAGTCCAGTTATTTTCTTTTGAAATAAGGCTGAAACCTGCACAAAAAATTAAAGGCAGTAAAAGAAGTATCCGGTTATTTTTTTTCATAAAATTTAATTTTTAATAATTTAGAATGGCTTGTTTTCTAATCAAAGCGAAATTTAAAGTATTTAACAGGAAACCTTGGATTTAACTTGAGTTACATTATATTTAATAACAAAAACTATCAAATTACTTATTATCTTGTACAAATTTCGGTTTACAATCTTACAAGCTTGTAGCATCAATTATAACATTTTGTCCATTTCATTCCAACATAATAAATTAATAACTTCATGATCAAGGTTTTACTTGCGGAAGATCACAACGTGGTTCGTAATGGCATCAAATCTCTTTTAGAAAAAGAAACTAAATTTGAGGTTGTTGGCGAGGCTACAAATGGCCAGCAAGCATTAAACCTGCTAACCAAAGGGCTGAAGGTAGATATAATTTTAGCTGATTTGAATATGCCCGAAGTTAGCGGCATTGAGATAGCAACTGAAGTGAAAGACAAATATCCTACGGTAAAAGTGATTATTCTTTCTATGCTTGATCATGAAAAGTATATTTTAGAAGCTTTTAAACAAGGAGCCAGCGCTTATATCCTGAAAAATGTAACCGCTGATGAACTGATTTTTGCAATAAAGCATGTGTGCAATAATAATGAAAGATACATTTGCAGCGAGCTTGCCTTGCGGCTGCTGGATAAGCTTTTGCAGAAGCCTGAAACCGTAACTGCTACAGAAACACCAGCAATAGAACTGTCCAGACGTGAGGTAGAAGTATTGATTTTGATTGCAGAAGGATTTACTAACCAGGAAATTGCTGATAAATTATTTACCAGCAAGCGTACCGTGGAAGGCCACCGCCAAAATTTAATCGATAAAACAAGTACCAGAAATACCGCCGCCCTGATTCGTTACGCAATCGTATCGGGTTTAATTAACTGACAGGCATTTTCGTTTCTATTTATTTCTGCTGATTTCTCCTGCCAAAGTATTCGTGTTTAATTGACCCAAACTTTTAAAATTAAGAGCTTGTTTAAGCATTGCTCTTTTTTGCATACTTCTTTTATCACCAAATTTTTTAAATTTCAGATGGTTTTATTCAAGCCATCCATTATAAAACAAAATTTACTGCGATAAAAGAAGCATTGTAAATTTAACAACCGGATTTTAAACAAATTCTAAGTTTTGGTTTGTTTCCGTATCTTATATTTCCGATCAATTAGTTTTTTGGCTGATTATGTCCACAACTCGCCGGATTCAAAATTTATAATCACGTATTAGTTCGTTGTAAACACAGTATTTGTACTGATAGAAAGAGAAATTCTTATCTGGACATTTACAATATGTCAATCAGGAAAAATATGAAAACGAAACTGACCCCACGTTTATTAGGTTTTTTGATCAAAAAAGGATACAAATACTTTTTATCGCAAACTACTTGTATCGATCAGGAGGGTGCATATGTCGGTATCATGTTAAAACCGGTAAAAAAGCATCCTTTACTTCAAAAATTGCCAAAACCTTTTAGTTCTTATTACAGCATTATTCAGGAACCTGTGCAAATGGCTTGGGGCCTGCACAACACAAGTATTGTGGTTGATCTCGGAATACGGGATGCGGAAAAATTTGAAGGTACTGTAAAATAATAAAACAAAAAGGCATGGGAAAGAGCATATTAATCTTGGACAATGATCCAAGTATTTTGGAGGTGATGGAAGAAGCTTTAAGTTATGAAGGGTTTTGCGTAAATACTTTTAAAGAAACGGAGGATATTATATCCTTGGTTACCAAGTTTAAACCGGATCTGGTAATTACAGATTACATTTTAAACGGTATCAATGGCGGTGAACTCTGCAAAAAAATAAAAAATACTTCATCAACTTGCCACCTTCCGGTTATTATTATTTCGGCTTATTCTAAAGTGCTGCAATCGTTAGGTTATTATGGTTGCAATGCCTACGTAGCCAAACCTTTTGATCTGACCGAGATGATAGACCTGATCAAAAACCTGGTTGAAACACAATTTAAAATGCGTATTAATACCCCAATAATTGAGTATTAATACACTATTTAGGGTTAAATATTGGCTCTACCTTACCAGCAAGAAAATACAAGTTAATATAAAATTAAATCCGCAAAGCTATGTTTACAAATTCAGGTATCAATAAAGTATTTCTTGTTGGCAATATCGGCAAAGATCCAAGACTACATAATTTCCAGGATCAGCAAGAGGTTTTATGTTTCCCGTTAATCACCAATGAAATCATTAAAAAAAATGGTGAAGATTTTGAATTAACAGAATGGCATAACGTAAAAATACCGAAAGCAGTTGCTGTCATCAATACGCAAGAGTTAAAAAAAGGTGATTTACTTTATATAGAAGGCAAAATACAAACAAGAAGTTTTTATGATGAGGAACAAGTAAAAAAGTATAAACTTGAAATTATTGCAGTCAAATTTCAGGTGTTAAGTACTATTCCCGCTTTGCAAAAAGTTTGATAAGTTGAGTTGATTGGGTTCTGGCTAACGGGAAACCGTTAGCCATTATTCTATTTTTCATTAAAAACAACGCTGTTAATTCAATTTAACGGCGTTTTTTGTTAATAAAGATTGTTAACATAATTGAGGGCAGTAAGTATTCAATTTTGTCTTAATTTTTAGCTTTGTCCCAAGAGAAAATCCTGGGGTTTATTTAAATGCAATGAATGAGTAATCAACTTCAATTAAGAACCGTAAATGTTATCCGTTACGTTACACCACTGCGTGAAGGCGGTTCGTTGCCCGCTATTGCCGAAGCAGACGACGGTTTTTTATACGTATTGAAGTTTCGGGGTGCCGGACAAGGTGTAAAAGCACTGATTGCAGAATTAATTGGTGGCGAAATGGCGCGCCTGCTCGGTTTAAAAGTTCCGGAATTGGTTTTTGCCACGCTTGATCCGGCTTTTGGCCGCACAGAAGCCGATGAAGAAATACAGGATTTACTTAAATTTAGCGTTGGTTTAAATCTGGCCCTGCATTACCTCAGCAGTGCCATTACTTTTGATGCAACTGTTACCAGTGTCGAACCAAAATTAGCTTCTCAAATTGTATGGTTGGATTGTTTGCTAACCAATGTTGACCGTACGCCGCGCAATACCAACATGTTAATTTGGCACAAAGAATTGTGGTTGATTGATCATGGAGCAGCTTTGTACTTTCATCATTCCTGGGACAACTGGAAGGAGCAAGCCCTGCGGCCTTTTGTGCAGATAAAAGATCATGTATTGCTTCCTTTTGCTTCAGAGTTGGATTTGGTTGATCATGAATTCCGTGCTGTTTTAACTGCCGAAAAAATACAAGCAATCGTTGCTTTGATTCCGGATGAATGGTTGATCAATGAAAACGATGCTATATCTGCAGCAGAAAAACGACAAGTCTATGTTCAGTTTTTGTTATTGCGCATTGCCAGTTCAGAAATTTTTGTGAAAGAAGCCCAACATGCACGTATTTGAGTATGCTGTTATCCGCGTGGTACCAAGGGTAGAACGGGAAGAATTTATTAATGTAGGCGTGATTTTGTATTGTTCTAAACTAAAATATCTGCACGTTTTATTCAATATTGATGAAAAAAGAATTGCTGTTTTTGCACCAGGCTTGGATATAGAAGAAATAAATATCAACCTGAAAGCTTTTGAACGAATTTGCCTGGGCGAGCCGTGCTCCGGTTCTATCGGAAAGCTGGATGCTGCTTCCCGTTTTCGCTGGCTCACGGCAACGCGCAGTACTGTTGTACAATCATCTAAAGTCCATCCTGGGTTGTGTATAGATGCAGCCGGAACTTTATCAAAATTATATCAGCAATTAATTTTGTAGCATAAAAGAAGCATCAGCAATTATTCTCCCCAAGCCGTGATAATCAAATTTCTGGCACCGCCATGGTTGCGGTGTTCACATAAATAAATGCCCTGCCAGGTGCCTAATCCCAATCGTCCGTTACGTATCGGTATCATTACAGAACTACCCAGCATGGCTGCTTTCAGGTGCGCCGGCATATCATCAGAACCTTCATCGTTGTGCAAATAACCGGGATCATCTTCCGGAACCGTCTGATTAAAAAATAGTTCGAAATCTTTTCTAACCGTTGGATCAGCATTTTCATTGATGGTTAACGAAGCGGAAGTATGCTGAATAAAAACTTGCATCATCCCGGTTTTGATTTCGGTGATATGCGGTATAGCATATACCACTTCAGAAGTAATGATATGGAAGCCTCTGGCTCTGGCTTTGAGCTGAAGGGATTGCTGGTAGATTTTCATTCTTTAAAAACAGTATTGTGGATGAATTGATTGAGCATTTATGTACATATTTTACCTGATAAAACAAGCATTTATCAACCGTACCGTTTTTATTGGCATAAAATCAGGATTTATTTTAGTGTAGCTTAAAATCCTTTTTCTATTTGTACTAACCGCAAATTCTATAGCTATTTTAAAATTACTGAACATAAGATTGGATAGAGAGGCTTCATTAAAACCACAACAGTCCGATATGTGCATATCGGACTTTATATTATTAAAGGGAAGATCCTTAAGAACTGACGATTGCGAAAAAATTGTAGTTGAAGTAAACGAAACGCTGTTAATCAAATTAACAGCGTTTCGTTTAAAATAGGAGATGCTTCTTTTACCCTACTTTTTTTGGGCAAACTCCGCAGTAAATTTTTTAATCTGATCAGTTGAGATCGCGTTTTTGCCTTCATCAACCACAATCCGGTAACGAAACGTAACAGATTCTCCTTTTTTCAGTTTCAGGTTTTTTGCAGATTTTCCGTTGGTGAAAATCTTTTCTCCTAACGGATTTGCTGCAAACAATCCGTAGCCACGCGCGTGCCAAAAAGTTGGGTAATTTGGATTTTCAGGATGATCGATCATCACCACACTTACCGAATCATTGCCCATTTTGCCGTAAACTTTGCACCAGTTTCCCCGCGTGCTCCAGGCATCATTTCCTGTTTTACCTTCGCTGGTAATGTAATTTCCGTTTGCAACCAAATCTGTTCCGCCTTTTACAACGGTTACATTGCCTTTATTATCTGTAAATTTCTGGTCTTCTTTGGTTGGCATTTGCAGTTCGTGCGCCAAACGCATTCCGTATAAACCATCTTTTGCATCGGTGAAAGTTACTTCGGTAGTTGCTTTTAAAACCGTGGTACGGTCGATCACACGTTTATGTCCAACCTGACTAAATTCCAGTGTTGTTGTTTCTTCCAGCAAAACTGAATTTTGCTGATTTACCCAGTTAGCATGATAAGCCAATACTCCTTTTATACCACTTTTTATGCTGATGATTTTATCCGTTTTAATCCAGCCGTACTGGCTTTTTTTCTCTTTAGAAATGGCGTAAGAATTGTTCCAGAAATCCAGTCCGTTTACATTCTCATAATTAAACCAGATTCCGATATGATGCGGATGATCTGTCGCATCGCCTGGTTTCGGATTTAGAGGGAACCCTCTCGTTATATCTGTTCCTTCCACCGTAAAAACCGGGTACAAAACTGGTTTTTCCAGCGTATCCGGATACAAAAAACTGGTAAAAGGTTTGGTGCCGATAAAAACATCAATCTTATTTTTACCAACTTCTTTTAAAATTCTTACCTGATTATTACTTTGTGCAAAAGCAGCAGAAAACAATGAAGAACCAAGCGCACAAGCAGCTATATATTTTAAATAGAGTTTCATGTGGATGCTTCTTTTATCCCCTAATATTTAAAGGCTTTGCCGCCA
Source organism: Janthinobacterium lividum (assembly GCA_050954285.1). Lineage (GTDB taxonomy): Bacteria > Bacteroidota > Bacteroidia > Sphingobacteriales > Sphingobacteriaceae > Mucilaginibacter_A. Next base: position 126,958 of record JBPBPL010000016.1, read on the forward strand.
ACCATAACTTCCTGTGTCCGTTCATCAAACGTAGCTTTTTGTCCGGTATGTACGGCCGCGTTCGTCATGATCGTTGCAATGGAATGACTGTACCCAGCTTCCACCGGTGCGTGCGGTTGCTTGCGGCTGCGCACGCATTCCATCCAGTTGCGTATATGGTTGGAAGTCAGCACATCGCCGCCGGTATTGGCCGAAGCAACCACTTTTTCGGTATTAGATAGATTAATTTCTGGTAGTAAATTAGCCTGCATTCCCATTTCTGCTGCATGAGCTTTTGTCAATCCGCCAGTTGGCGAAACTTTATTGGTGTTAAGGTTCAATTCACCGCCGTTGGAGTAATAAATTTCAGCCGGATTTTCATCACCGTTATGCATTCGCGAAGAAAAAGTTACCTGAAAACCATTTGCCGGATCATTCATCGGTCCATAATCAAAAACAGCCGAAATCGTGTCCCAGTTTTTCCGGCCATCTTTCCAGGCATAAATCCCACCGTTGGCAACTACGCTTCTTGGGTGTTGCAAACCGCTAAACCAATGTACCGTGTCAATCTGGTGGCTCATCCATTGCCCCGGCAAACCGGAAGAATACGGCCAGAATAAACGAAATTCCAGATATTTTTTCGGGTCGAAAGTATCATGCGGCCGATTCATCAAAAACCGTTTCCAGTCGGTATCTTCTTCTTTTAATAATGGTACAAGAGCTGGCCTGCGCCATCGTCCCGGCTGGTTTACATTCCAAGATAATTCTACCATGGTAATCGGACCAAACTTCCCGGATTTCACAAAATCTGCGGCTGCCTGATAATTGCTGCCGCTTCTTCTCTGCGAACCAATCTGCACAATCCGGTCCGTTGCTTTGATCGCTTTTAAAGCTGCGCGGTTATCTTCCATTGTTTCTGCAAAAGGCTTTTCGCAATACACATCGCAACCAGCTTTTACGGCTTCAATCGCATGTAAAGCGTGCTGAAAATCTGCTGTGCTGACAAAAACGGCATCCACCATTTTTTTATCATACATTTCTTCATTATTGCGGCAGGCAATCACATCGTGTCCCATTTTTTCCTTCCAAAAAGCCGCGCCTGTTTCTCTTCTTTTATTCCAGATATCCGATACGGCAACCAGATCAAAATTCAGTTCCTTATAATGGTTCATAAAACTTGGAACATGCGAGCTTTTGTGCCGGTCTGAAAAGCCAACTACGCCAACCCGAACTCGATCATTTGCACCGATAATACGCTTGTAACTTTTTGCGCTCCAGCTCACTTTAGAAACCATAACTCCGGCTCCTGCCAAGGCAGCCTGCCTGATAAACTGACGACGAGAATTTTCCATACTTCTTTTATGAGGTAAAAATTAGTGTAATTCTTTGATTTTGATACTGCGGAAGGAAACCTGGTTGCCATGATCCTGCAAAAGAATGTGACCAGCTTTTGCCATTCCAAAGTTTGGCCAAACATTGTATTTGCTAATGCTCACCAGCTGTTCAAAGTCTTTCGAGCCACGCTCGTATTCCAGCACTTTAACACCGTTTAAATAATGTTCTACATGGTTATTTGGATAAACGATTACGCGACCAGTATTCCATTCTCCGATTGGGTGAATAAAACGTTTTTGCTTATTAGCCGGAATCAAATCGTATAAAGAAGCAAGCGTACGGTCGCCGTTTCGGCCAAGTTTGGCATCCGGATGCAGGTCATCATCCAAAACCTGGTATTCCAAGCCAATGGCAGAACCTGCAGTTTTTTCATCCAGCGTTACAAAGTATTTTAAACCGCTGTTTGCCCCCGGTGTTAACTTAAAATCGAAAGAAACATCAAATGCAGCGTATAAATCTCTGGTAACGATATCGCCTCCGTTGGCAGCTTCTTTTCCTTCGGAAGATAAAACTGTTATCAACCCATCAGTTATTTTCCAGCCTTTCGCAGGGAAAGTTTCTCCTTTAACACTTTTCCAGCCAGCAGCAGTTTTTCCATCAAACAATAACTTCCAGCCGTGCGCCTTTTCATACGGAGTTAAAAAGTTGGGTACATTGTTTACCACATAAATATCCGCAGGAAAAGCACTGGGTTTTAAACTGGAAGTTTGGATGCGGATGTTTTTAAAATATACTTTTTTGCCTGCTTGTTCTTGGGTTGTAACGGCGTGAACCTGCAAACCGACAAACCCTTCGCGATCCAAAGTATCCACAACATAAGCCACCGGAATTTCATTGATCCAGGTTTTGGTTTCGTTGCCAATGCATTCAATTTTGATATGATTGTATTGTCCGATTTTAAAAGCTGTTTTTGCTTTGGCGTTCAAATCCAACGGATACAACCACTGGCGGCGGTCTTCGTCATAAACTCCACCAGACCAGTTTCTGTTTGAAGGATCGATTTCGACTTGCTGGCCGTAAACTTTTCCCTGGTGGCCTTCACCATTAAAATGACTTCTGATTTGAATGCCAGAATTGCTTTCGGTACTTTCAATTTTGGCATCCAGTTCCAGCACAAAATCGCGGTATACTTCTTTTGTCACCAAAAAACTGTTGCCCGAATTGATAACCGTTGTGCCCACAATCACGCCGTTTTCTACTTTATAATCGGCCGTTCCGGCAGTTCGATTCCAGCCATTTAAAGTTTTGCCATCAAAAAGACTATGCCACGGGCCGGGCGATTGAGCCGTTGTACAATCAGGCATCATAAAAAAGCATATCACATAGATACACAATAAGAGGTTAAGTTTTTTCATATGTTATAAAGAGGTTTAATGGTTGTCAAATAAATTCATCATGCTTCTTTTATGCCTGTAAATTTGTTTTGTGGATTGTTTTGGGCAAATTAAAAATAAGCTAATCAGTAGTTTCCTCATTTTTACAATGATAAATCGGATTTGAAATTGGTTAATAATTGGTTCTCAGCTTTAGATTGCTGATGGTTATATTTCTGCTAAAATAGTAATTGATGGTTGTAGAAAAAAAACTGAATTTTTAGATGATAAAAGAAGCATCGAAAAATCCGGAACACACTGTAAGTTGTATTGCTATATTTATTCCGGTTTCAGGTACAAGATTGCATGGGTTAAATAGGCTTTAACCCAAATTTCCGAATAGAAACACATCAATAATTTAAATAAGCTGGAAATCACAACTAATACAAATTTGCTGATTGAAAAAGAAATCCAACCGATAATTGTTAAGGTTTGAACAGGTTGTGGCCAGGAAAATAAAGCAGACCTAAATAGGTTAATTTTGTAAAAACTGTAAAATGAAAAAGCAAGTTCTCCTGTTCGTACTGTTTTTAGCACCCTTTTTTTCTGTTTCAGCACAGGTAAAATCCGAGTCGGCAAATATTCCTGCGGAAATTGAAGTTACGCCTTATCAAACCACCATTGTTGCAGATGGAAAAGGTAAAGCGCGCATTAAAATCAGCGTGATTGACAAGCAAGGCCGGACAGTTACTAATGCTTCCATTCCAGTTCGATTCAGTGTTTCCGGCGATGCAACCGTAATTAATGCCGATAAAAGAAGCACTTCAGCAAAAACACTAAATGCAAACTTAAAAAATGGTGAACTTGAGGTTTACGTACAATCTGGCCGGGACACAAGTGTTGTTAAATTTCAGGCTGAAAGTGCCGGTCTGATTACTGGCGCAACAGAAATACATACCGTTCAGCCCGGCAATCCGCATCCGGTAACTATAACTGCACCAATTGCTGGCAATAGTTCCATCAATCAAAAAATATTAGGTGCAGATATTTCCTTTTTACCGCAACAGGAAGCACGTGGAATGAAGTTTTATAATGAAAACGGACAGCAGGAAGATGTATTAAAAATTTTAAAAGACCATGGTTTTAATTATATCCGTTTGAGAATTTTCGATCATCCGGAGGGCGCAAGAGGATATTCGCCCAACAAAGGTTTTTGCGATCTTCCGCATACCATGCAAATGGCGAAACGTATAAAAGCTGCAGGAATGAAGTTTTTACTCGACTTTCATTATTCTGATACCTGGGCCGATCCGCAGCGGCAGGATATTCCAGCGGCATGGAGAGATTTGGATTATAAAACGCTGAACGATTCTGTTTACACTTATACCAAACAGGTAATGCAAAGCCTTAAAGATCAGGAAACTGTGCCGGATATGGTTCAGGTTGGGAATGAAATTAATCATGGCATGCTTTGGCCCGTTGGCCGGATTAACAACTTAGACAGCTTGGCCAATCTGATTTTTTCTGGCATAAAAGGAGTAAAGGTAATAAGTCCGAAAACGTTGATTATGCTGCATATTGCCCTTGGCGGACAAAATCCTGAAGCTCATTTTTTTCTGGATAATATGCTGAACCGTAAAGTTCCTTTTGATGTGATTGGTTTGTCTTATTATCCTAAATGGCATGGAGCACCCGAAGATTTGAGAAACAATATGGCCGATTTAGCGCGACACTATCATAAACATGTGATGGTTGCAGAATATTCGCAGCTAAAAGAAGCTGTTAACAACATTGCCTTCACCGCTCCTGGCAACAAAGCTTTAGGAACATTTATCTGGGAACCGCTCAATACGTGGGAAGCGTTTTTTGATAAAAATGGAAAGGCCAATAAATTCATCGAAGTATATCCGAAAATCGCCAAAAAATATAATGTCCGTTAATTCAAAATGTATTCTTAAATGAAAAAGCTTTTCTTTGCCTGCCCTTTACCAGCGGCTGTTTTTTCCACCGAAGTACAAAAAAATATTCCTTCCACAACCAATTTAGATAACGGATGGGAATTTGTAAAATATATTGATACTACAAATTCCGGTGTCTAAATTAAGTTCAGCAATAGCAAGTACCGTTCATCGGGTAGAGGAGGCGTGTTGATAAATGATGATTTTGTGAGTGCAGAAGAACCACCATTAAGCATTAAAACTGATATTAATACTGGTTTTACATCGATAAAACCAGTATCGGTAAAAATTCAATTACTGGAAATTTTAAGCACAAGTGTTTCCACAGCTTTATCAATAAAGCAAACGATTCAGCCCAGATAAAAACTCAATGTCGTGGGCACAACCGATACCAGGAATATCCATGTATCGGTTGTGCTTTATCAGATAGCGCTTAATCAGCTTAAATAGTCGGATAAATTTCTTATTCATATTTACTGGTACACCGGACAGATTATCAAACCGGTTCCAAATAAACATTGTTTAATAAATCAATCGGTGCATACTGTATCAAGGGTGCGTATTTGTTCGTCCGTTCCAGTCGGTTAGTAGAACTGTTATCCCAGCAACAGCAGTAAAACAAATATTAAAAATCATCGCTTTCTTATCTTTTCGAAAAGGCTTGAAAAAAGTTTGAAGCGCAAATTGACCTATATTGTAAGGATCAATTTTACCGTGAACCGTAAATGGGATAATAGGTTTTATGGCAGCAGGCTGATCTGTTAAAGCTATGTAAACCAATAAAGTGATTCCTTCAACCGCATAAAGTCTTTTTATTTTACTGTTAAAATTTAATACCGGTGGCAGGATAAGCAGGCTGCTGGCCAGTGCATAATCAATAAGGCTATGTGTTTTTGGAGAAATAGGTTTTGTTCTCATGCGAGGAAGTTATTCAGATTCTTTACGTATTGTAGCAGCAAGCATACTGTCTGGTGTAATGTTGGCCATGGCTATCTGCACTTTGTTTTTAAACCCGGATACAATTTTTTCTTCACCTTTCATCAAGGCTTCGTAACCATCTTTAGCAACGTCTGCAGGATTGCTCATTGCAGATTTATCCTGTACTAACTTTGAGTTCTGGGCTCCGGCTTTATTAAAGAAATCTGTATCAGTAACACCTGGCTGTAATGCTGTAACCGTTACATTGGTATCTTTTACCTCGTTAATAATGGCTTCGGTAAAATTAAGCACATAGGCTTTGGTTCCACAATACACGGCTTGAAGCGGAGCTGGGAGAATAGATACGGTAGAGGCCAGTTGTAATATCTTGCCTTCATTACGGGCAACCATATCTTTTAAGAACAGGTAGGTAAGAGTAGTGAGTGATACAACATTCAGATGAATAATTTGTAGCTGACGGTCTAAATCTTCTTCAAAAAACTTACCGTAAATGCCTTGCCCTGCATCGTTTACCAGTATATTTACAGTAATACCAGTGGCTTTAACTTCATTATACAGTTCTAGGGCAGCACCATCACTAAATAAGTTTTTACCAATTGGTACAACTTTAACACTGTATTCTGCTGAAAGTTCCTTTGCAACACGTTCCAGATTATCTGAAGGTCGAGCAACAATAATCAGATTATAGTTATTTTTTGCAAATTGTTTTGCCAGTTCATAACCTATTCCGCTGGTAGCACCGGTAACCAGCGCATATTTTGTTTTTTCCATGATCGTAGGGTTTAGTGAAGGATGTAGTTAAATGATGTTGCACCAATATGATTGAGAAGGATTAAAATACTTTTTGAATAATCAATTCAAGATTCCGCTATGGGGCCACATCTTTTATTTGGTCATCGATAGCAGAAATAGCAGCCAGATGTTCCTTCAATACAGGCAATGTTTGCTGTGCAAAAGCTTTAACATCTGGGTCTTTTCCACTAACGGCATAAGTTTGAAAAAGTAAAATCGTTTGCTTGTGGCCGGGTACCATCATATGCACATACAGCCTGTCAAAATCTTTTCCTGAAGCTTTGCTCAGCATCAGATCAGGCACTGGCGGGCTGGTGGCCTGTGTAGGAACCTGATACCCTTTAGTTTTAGCCAGTTGCATCAGTGTTGCCTGAGCTTTGCCATGATCTGTAACCATACGTTTTCCAAATGCTTTAACTTCCGGTCTAAGTGCTTTTTGGGCGGCCATGCCTCCTGCGCTAATTTCCTGCAGTCCATTGATACTGGCCTGCTCAATAAAATGAATTGTTGTAGTATCCTGGTCTGCTGTCTGGGCTTTGGCTGAGTTAAGCAATGCTAAACTCGTAAAGGCCAATAAAAAAATTAACTTTTTCATAAGTAATAGATTAATGATTTGTTTATTGTTATTGATTAAGGTTGTCCGGCTCCGCCTGATGAGCCGTAGATTTGTCCGGTGGCATAACTGGCATCAGTTGCTGCAAGTTGTACATAGATAGAAGCAAGCTCTGCAGGCATCCCAGGTCGGCCCAAAGGTGCCCAGCTACCAAACAGTTGCTGCTTATCTGGTGTGGTTCCACCGCTAATCTGCAAGGCTGTCCATATTGGGCCCGGTGCAACGCCATTTACCCGGATGCCTTTAGGGGCAAGTTGTTTTGCTAGTGACTTTACATAATTCATGGTAGCAGCTTTTGTTTGCCCATAAGCATACAACCAGGGATCAGGATTATAGGCCTGCTCAGAAGTGGTGCCGATAATAGCAGAACCTGGTTGTAAGTGTGGTAGTGCCTCACGGATGATCCAAAAAGGTGCATAAATATTTGTTTTCATAGTTGCATCGAATTCTTCGCTGGTAATGTCCAAAATAGAGCTAATGGCCTGTTGTCTACCAGCATTACTAACAATAATATCTAAGCCACCTAATTCTGAAAGCGCTTTTTGTACCAGTTGTTTACAAAAAGCTTCGTCGCGCAGGTCACCGGGAATGGCCACCGCTTTACGGCCTTCTTTTTTAATGAGGGCAATCACTTCACGGGCATCCTGCTCTTCAGATGGATAATAGTTAATCGCTACATCTGCTCCTTCACGGGCGTAGGCAATGGCCGCCGCCCGTCCCATACCGGAATCGCCACCAGTAATCAGCGCTTTTCTTCCGGATAGCCTCCCAGAGCCTTTATAACTCGTCTCACCGCAGTCAGGTACCGGATCCATCTTACTTTGTAAACCCGGCCAGGGCTGAGGCTGGCTTTTGAAGGGTGGCTTAGGATATTTATTTCTTGGGTCTTCAAATTTAGGAGGAACTGATAACTGCAGTCCATCAGTGGATGCAGCCAGTACCGGTGAAGTAGCCATAGCCGCTAGAGCCGTACCTAAGCTGGCTACTACCTGCCGCCGGGTAATTTTATTGTCTTCGTTCATCGTAAGTTGTAATTTATTAAATAACCCAACAACCAAGAGTTAAGTTTGAGTGGTTTTCTTTTAAACTTGATTTTTCCTCTTAGCCAGTTAAAAAACTATACAACCTTATTAATCAATAGTTAATAAGGTTGGTATAATAAATTTCATTTGCGATCAATTATTCAAGGTATAGTTTGCATCGTGTACGAAAGGAAGGGCATTTATAGATGCGTGGCACCGTTATGAGCAATGTGCAATAGATGAACTTTTATGTCTTCTATTGTTTATAATATATAAAAGAGAATATAATGAGAAAATAGGATATGCTTGGTTCGATATCCCAAAATAAATTATTTTGATGGAAAATGAATATCGAACTGCTCGACTGAATAGAGTAGCCTTGTCAAAATATTAAATTAACAAAAAGTTAAAAAAAACGGGAAAGAACGTAATTTATTACGTCTTTCCCAATGCTGAAAATGTAGTATTTGAATTGCTTTACTAGTTTATCTTGGGGTAAAAACTATTGTAACTGTAGTAAAATTACAACTTGATTGCCATCTACGACGAAATATTGACCGAATTTAGTAAAACTGCGTGAATCTTAGAAGCGCACCTGACGGTTCCATAATCATATTCCGCACCCCAACTATTCTGGCTAATTGGATGCACTTGTACACCAGGATATTTGTTATTAAGCTCAAGCTTTTATAATTCTTCGTAGCACTGGTTTATATTATTTACTAGTAGGGAAAGCCTGGTATTCTCAAACCAGTAATTTACGTAATAATCCTGAAGATAGAAGCTAAGTTTGTTATGCAGAAATAGTGATAAGGTAGGAGTAATGGCTGTTTCTTCAAAGCCAAGATCATTATAAAAAAACGAGAAATGTTAAAATTTTTGGCTTCAACAAAACGCCTGATTGAATTTATCTCAAATTTTATACTTGCTAAATTAAAAAATCTAATGCAGAAGACTATTATTCACTTGAAAATGAGAAGGTTGCATCTGAATAATGGAATTTGATAACTATTTGCCTCACTTTCCTTCCCACTTTTCTACTTAGAGCGAGAAAGGAAACCTCAGCTCATAGCCTTTGTGGCATATAGGGCCATTCAAGCCCAATCAGGAAACATGGAATTCCGCTTTCCTATACTCATCAAAACAAAAGGTACAGGGAATCGATTTTAAGCCAAAATGGTTTCCGGTGATTTATGCCTCATACAAAAAGCCCGGTTTAAGCGTAGTTGAACTGGCAGTAGAGATCGGTTATGCACACCCATCTACGATTACGTTACTGAGAGAGCTGGAGAAAGTCAAGTTGGTCAATTCAAAAACTCATAGCATAAGACGGACGAACGGAAAAGGCTTTTATATCTTAGTAAAAAGGGAAATATGCTTGTAGATCAGATACAACCGGTGTGGAAAATTCTTACAGATGCCGTCATTGAGCTGATTGATACGGAAAAATAATTTAATGAAAGCCATTGTTGATGTTGAAAATCGAATCAGAGAAAAAAGCTTCTATGAAAGGGCCAATAGTTAGATGACGCCCGGCTTTTTCTAAATGTCTAATGATCATTTCCCACCAGATCCAAATGATATTCCTGAATTTTTGCCGGATTTTCCGGCGTTAATGTGAATGCTATTTTTATCGATGCTTTTTCGCCATGCAAAATAAAATAACCGCGCAACTGGTTTTCCGGCACAAAATCTCCAACGGAAACAATTTTACCGGCTTGCGCAAAAGCACTGGCAGCCTCCGTTTTTAGTTTTTCGGGGAAATAATCCAGCCAGAAATTAGCTGCAAAAATTCCGCTTGACTGAACGTCTTTAAAATCAGGCAGCAGTTTAACCAGTTCATTTTTACGCTGATTTAAAATAGCAGCAGTTTGCAATTGCCGCACCTGTATCCCCGAAAGGGCCAGCAAAGTATCCAGCACCATTTTATTTGCCGCGCCGGCATTGGCGTAGGTAAGGTTGGCAAACGCCACTACGCCGATGCCATATTCGGGCATAATGCGCCACTGGCTGCCGAAACCAGGCAATCCGCCACTGTGACCGATGTAAATTTTATTCTCGCAATCCTTCGTCCAGCCCAAACCGTAAGCATACGCAGAAACGGTTGGACAAAGCTTGCCGTTGGTTAAAGTTGCGGTTGGGCTGAGGGCGGAAACATCCCAGGGATACTGCATTTCGCGGATCGAGCTTCTTTTAACAGGATAAATTTCGGCACCATCGCGCGGCGGCCAGGCACCCAGATGAATGGCCATGTACTTGCCAAAATCCTCTATCGTGGTAATCATGCCGCCCATGGCACCGTAAGAACCGTCGTGCAGCAGCGGCTGCTCTACCCATTTTTCGTTCAGCCAGCGGTAACCATGCGCCAGCTGATTGGGCGGCACTTGGGCATATTCCCAGTAAGTATGCGTCATGCCCAACGGCTTCAAAATATTATCGGTAATGTACTGCTCATACGTTTTGCCCGAAACTTTTTTGATGATGTAACCCAGCGTGGCAAAACCCAGATTACTGTATTCGTAACCCAAACCAGGGTTATGCGAAAATGAAATACCTTTTTTATACAGATCAAGCAACTGCTGATCTGTATCGGCCAGCTGACGATCGCCCCAGGGATTATCCTCTGGAAAGCCGGCCGAATGCGACAACAAATTGCGGATGGTGATTTCCGAAGCATCCGAAGTTAAATACTTTAAACCCTTCATTTCCGGAATGTATTTGCTGGCCGGATCATCCAGTTTCAGCTTGCCTTCGTCGCGCAGCTTTAAAATGGCCATTGCCGTAAAACTTTTAGTCATGGAGGCAATCCGGAAATCAGAATTGGCGGTGGCCGGCGTTTTCTTCTCCAGATCCGTATAACCCGTGTTGCCGGTATGCACCAGTTTTCCATCCACCACAATGCCGTAAACCAATGCAGGATAATGGTTTTTCTCGGCATAATCTTTATAAATCTGATCGATAACGGAAAAGGTAGCTTCTATTTTTTTTGCCCGATTTGGGTCGATAAAAACAGCAGGCCGATAATTTTGGGCAATGGAAACAAGGCCACAAATTGAAAGCAAGGCAGTAAAAATAATTTTATAACTCATAACAAATATATTTCTGATCACAAGCTACAAAAAAGTGGCATATGGTTCTGGTTTTTTTCGGAGAAAACCGGATGCTGTTTTTATCGGTATAAATTTGGAAGCTTTTTGAGGAAGTTGCTTTGGCAAGATTAGCATAACCAGGGATACATTTTGTACAAACAAATATGAAATGCCATCAATAAAAATGGTAACAGACTATTAAAGTATCCGCAGCTGGCATTGAATGCGCGGCTTCTACGGTAATTGCCCGCCAGTTATAATCATCTATAACGTTCAGCGTCCTAAACTTTCTTTTGTTCACCAGCACATCCCTCATAAAATCTACAGACCGCATTTAGGTACTGCAAGCGGTACCTTGTATTCTAGCGGGTACCCGTCTTTGTATTCTTTTGCGCCTATTAATACCCAGCAATAGATAAACACGGCGTAACCGTTTGTAATCAGATTCTTCATGTTCTGACTACTAAAATTAAAGACTTTTTGCCTTTCAAACAGCCCGAATTTTAGGAAGGATTACAGAGTGAAATAGAAAAAACCTCCTTTTAAACTATACTATTTTTAAGGAAGTTTACATTAGCTGATGAATGGATAGAAGATTACAGGTATAAAATGCCATATGAAGCATTAGGTGGGTTAACGCCGTTCACTTTAAGCAGATTAAACAACTTAAACACAACTTTGAAAAACAAATAGTCTTTTAAATACTTGTCCGGAATAGGGAAGGTTACATGACAAGAACTGATTGGCTAACTCGGTCTTAAGAATGTTGAAGTTGAGCAAACATCAAAATTTTGAAGCCCGTGTTCAAAAAGCGATTGAGAAAATCAGTCATTCTCAATACTTTTTAATTGTTGATTTACTTTCTGGTACTTGCCAATTAAATCATTTAAGTTATCAATCGATAGGATGAACCTAATTATCTGCGCTTACCAATTCGTTGTAGAAGTTAATAATTTTGACGAAGAAACTGATGAAGAAAAAAAGATTGAGATTTTCATTTAGTGTAAAACCATATATCATTGCCTTAAATAAATACAATGAAAGCGTCATTTGTACTAGTTAATTACAACAGGAGAGACGAACTGCTAAACACATTATCCAGAACAAAGAAAATTATTGGGAATGCTACCGATTATGAGATAATAGTAGTGGATAATGCGTCAGTGGATGGCAGTGTGGAAGAAGTACAAGCAAATTTTCCAGATGTAATATTAATTCAAAATAATGTAAACACAGGGGCGCCTGCCTGGAATTTGGGATTTAAAAAAGCAACTGGTAAATATTTTATTATCATAGATGACGATAGTTATGTAGTATCGGGTTTGGAAGATGCACTTAACTATATGGAAAAAAATGAAGACATCGGTGTTTTGGCGTTAAACATTTTATCGGGTCCTTATACCAGTAAAGATTGGGGGTGGAAAGAAGGGCAAAATTTAGTAGGATTTATCGGTTGTGGTGCCATATATCGAAAGGCTGTTTATGATAAAATTGGTGGCTACGCGGATTGGATGTTCCTTTATGTTAACGAATGGGATTTAGGACTTCGTGTTCTTGATGCCGGATACAGAGTTTCATTCTTTTCAGATTGCAAGGTGGTACACCGTACAAGTCACATCCACAGATCAAATAAACGCTTGCGGGTATTTTGTACCAAGCACGAAATGAGTTTAGTTCACAAATATTGCAGTACGGATAAAAGAAAATATATATGGCGAATTTTCTTAAATCATTTGAAACCAATTAGAGGCTTTCATTTTAAAGAAGTGTGGTATCATATTTTGGGTGTTAAAGAATTTTTTAAAATAAAAAACTCTTTAACTATTCAACCGGTTTGTCTGCTTACACAGAATCTTTTTGTAGAGTCGTTTGAACCTACCAGACCAGTTTTCTCCTTCATAAAAAGGGATTTAGCAAAAATGATAGGTACAAAAAATGTATAAAAGGAAGAGCCTGTTTAAATTTTTATCAGCATAAATACTAATGCTTCTTTTATGCCGGTAAATTTTGCTTTTGTATTTGACAATGAGTGCAAAATTGTAAAGTTCTGATGCTTTTTAGGTGATAAAAGAAGCATCTAAAATACATGCAACGAATTTTAAACAGAATTTAATAATTGATTTTTAATTCAACACAATGCCACCAATAAAAATTTCATTTGTTATACTAAATTATAATCGTGAAAACGATTTATTAATAACTTTATCAGCAACAAAAAAGCTTTTGCACGGCAAAAGTGATTTTGAGATCATTGTAGTAGACAATGCATCTTCGGATCATTCTGTGCAATCTGTTAAAGCATTTCATCCTGATGTTGTCGTTGTGCAACGTCATGTTAATAACGGTGTTGCGGGCTGGAATGACGGATTTGCACTGGCACGGGGATCCTATTTAGCTGTTTTAGATGATGATAGCAATATTGAAGATGGATTGGATAACGCTATAGAAATTTTAGATAAAAATCCGGAAGTAGGCATTTTAGCTTTAAACATTATTGGTGGTGCATTTCCAACTGATTATTTAATTAATTTGAATGACAGTATTGATTTCATAGGGTGCGGCGCAATTATACGAACGGACGTTTATAAAAAGATTGGTGGCTTTGCCGAATGGCTCTTCATTTATACGCACGAATGGGAGTACGCGATCCGATGTCTAAATGCCGGCTACAAAATACGGTATTGTGAAGACTGCCATGTAAATCATAGAACAAGTTCTATAAACAGAACATCCAAAAGGCTTAAAGTTTTTTCAATTAGAAACGAAATGGCCATCGTTTACAAATTTTTTGACAAAAGCACCCGCAAAAAATATGTCGCCAGGGTGTTCCTAAATCATCTGAAAACGCTTTCTACAGATGGTGTTAAAATGCTTCCACTGCACATTTCTGCGTTGAGGGAATTTTTTAAAATTAAAGATACTTTAGAATATACGCCTGTTACAAAAGAGATACAAGATTACTATACCATAAGGAATTGGGCAACGCGCAGATTCTACAAAATTGTTTAAAATCAGTTGATCCTTGTAAGTCTGATCCGCAACTTCATTTGAATAAAAAATATAGTTGTAATAAATTAATCAGTTTAACGGGTTTATTTAAACAACTACATTTTAAAATCGATAGAAGGCCTCCTCGTGCCGATCAATTTATCACCATAAAATGCAATTAAATTATCAGAAGTATCGTCACTAATTTACCTACAGCTGATAGTTACTTTAAACCCTAACAAATGGACAAATCGAAAAAAAAGCACTGGGAAATTTTGTCACAAACGTCTTTATTTGATTTGAGGTTGAAAGAAATCATTGAATATCAGGATCTCTTATGGCTGTTAGTAAAACGTGATTTTGTATCGTTTTATAAACAAACTATCCTTGGCCCGTTATGGTTTTTTTTACAGCCAATATTTACAGTAGTAATGTTCTCATTAATTTTTGGAGGAGTTGCCGGCATTCCTACCGATGGTATCCCAAAACCCCTATTCTATTTGGCTGGCGTAATACTGTGGAATTATTTTTCAGATTGTTTAATAAAAACATCTACTGTTTTTAGAGACAATGCTTCAATTTTTGGTAAGGTTTATTTTCCAAGGCTGATAATGGCTTTTAGTATTATTTTTTCGAACCTGATACGTTTTGCAGTTCAGTTTTCACTGTTTCTGATATTAATGGCGTATTATTATTTTACAGGTGGCGTATTTCACATCACCCGGTATATTTTATTATTTCCTATTTTACTAATTTTAATGGCCTGCTTAGGTCTGGGGTTGGGTATCATCATTTCTGCATTAACTATAAAGTACCGGGACTTTGCTTATCTCATAAGTTTTGGTGTGCCGCTTATTATGTACTCATCAACTGTTGCCTATCCGCTATCGGCAGCGCCTTTAAAATTTTTTAACATTATAAAGTTTAATCCTCTTACATCAATAATAGAAGCCTTTAGAGTCGGGTTTTTAGGTGCCGGTTCTTTATCATGGAATTTACTGGGATATACGACGGTATTAACTGCATTAATATTAATTATTGGCATTTTAACATTTAATAAAGTACAAAAAAACTTTGTAGATACTGTTTAGAATTTATTTGATGGGGAAAACTAATTTTGCAATAAAAGTAGAAAACTTGTCCAAATTATATCAGATTGGAGAATTTGGAAGCGGTTCATTTAGCCGTGACTTTGAAAAATGGTGGGCCAAAAAACGAGGTAAGGAAGATCCATACTCAACAATCGGAGATGTTAATGACCGCACAGTTAAAGGTAAAAGTAATTTTGTTTGGAGCCTTAAAGACATAAATTTTGAAATAGAGGAAGGTGATGCTTTAGGCGTATTGGGGCGTAACGGTGCAGGCAAAAGTACACTTCTAAAAATTCTCACACGGGTAACTTCCCCAACAACTGGTAAAGTGGAAGGCTTTGGCAGAATAGCCAGCTTACTTGAAGTTGGAACAGGATTTCATCCCGAACTTACAGGCAGAGAAAATATATATCTTAATGGTGCTATTCTTGGAATGAATAAAGCCGAGATCCGAAATAAATTTGATGAAATCGTTGATTTTTCAGGTGTCGAGCGTTATATTGATACGCCAGTTAAAAGATATTCCAGCGGAATGTACATCCGTCTGGCGTTTGCGGTCGCAGCTCACCTCGAATCCGAAATATTAATAATAGATGAAGTATTAGCCGTTGGCGATGCTGAATTTCAAAAAAAATGTATAGGCAAAATGAACGCCGCAACAAAGTCGGAAGGCAGGACTTTGATATTTGTAAGCCACAATATTGCAGCGATCAGTGCATTATGCAACAAAGGGCTGCATTTAAAAAATGGCGAGATGTTGAATTTCGGTAATATTAATGACATTGTTACCGGATATCTAAACGAAGGAAACAAACATGTAAAGTCTGAATCTTGGACTGGTATCGAAGGCGACGAACATATAAATATATACAACTGTTCCATAAAACCATTAATACCCGGGAGTGGATTTAATACAACTTCAGATTTAGAAGTAATGGTAAGCGGAGAAATTCATAAAAATATTATCGGTCTCATTATGGGATTTACATTGTGGTCTGAACATGAACACGAAATTGCTTATGTCTTATATGATGACCATGAAGAAGGTATAAGAAGTATTGGACCACAAACTTTTACAAAACGTTTTCACATTCCTGCTAATCAATTATCAAGCGGCAATTATAGAATACAACTTGATGTAGGTATTCAATTTGTCAAACGAATCATACATGATGAATGTGATATTAATTTTACCTTAACTAATACAACAGGTGTTGGCCGTAAATTTTTAGCTGAAGGACGAGGGCGGACAAGTATTTTTAGACCGGAATGGGCACTTAAAACAAATCTGTTTAATAAGTAACAGATGATGAATTGAATGTTAAAATAGCAAAATTCCTAAAAAAAGGCATTACTCAGAGCATGTTTAAATTTCCGCGGGTAAAAATTGTGAAAGAGTGAATCATTCAGTAGTTTGGTTTTACCATAAATCAAACGATGCAAACGAGGTTTACAGAACTGAACGATTCACAATAGGAAATTGTGAAAAAAGGTTAGAAATACAAGAGCGGAAGCAAAAATACCCGCTCCTGGTTATTATAGGTTACGCGGACGCAAGTGGCATGATATGGAAAGCAGGTCCCCTTACTGGCAGATTGTATATTACTATTTTAGCAAATGGAACAGGGAAAAGACGCTTTGTTACCTGCTCAATGAAACTGGTCATGGGTGAAAGGAGACGCCAGAAAATGGAACGTCAGAGCCAGCACAGCGGCCATAGATAGTCAGAGTGTAAAGAAAGTAGGATTTATAGGGATACAAATGGGGGTAGACGGTGGCAAAAAAATGAAAGGCAGAAAAAGGCATCTGACTATTGATAAGCTAGGTTTGCCGCTGGCAATTAGTGTTTCTGCTGCCAACGTGCATGATTTGGAAAGCGGCTATGACCTGTTGTGGTAGATAGAGAAAAGCAGTAGCCAGATGGAACAAATTTTAAACATGCTTTAACAATGCAACAGGTGTTATTTATTTAATAATACTGAAATGGAAAGCTGGGTTTATACTGGATACTTTTTAGATTTAATTAAATAAGAACAGGTTACATTACCATAAAATCTTGACAGATCATCTTGACGAATTACATTTATTTACAGAGGCAGTCAACGGCACTAGAAATAACTACCAGCTAACTGAAATGAATGCGCTTTTGGAATTAAAAAGGACGGCAAAATTGGTTGCAGAGATACAAAACAATTATTACTGGGAGAAAATAGCAGGTAATCCTTTAGATAAAAAATTACTTAGAAAAATTTATAAGCGAATCGAAGAACACTGCAATTAGGTTTTAAAAAACATTGCACATCGATGGAAAAAAGTAAAAAAATGTCCTATAGATCCTTTAATTATTAAAAAAGTTTAGTAGAGAGAAGGGTAAAAACCCTACTTAACATACCCTTAATTATTATACTGGTAGAAATAGGCACTCTTTGTTTAGTAACACTGGATTCCACGAAAACGATTATTTATTGATCTTAAGCGCGGCGATAACTATAAAATTTGCAGGTACGTACGATCAAACTTTGAAGTAACATTTACATCAATCGGGAGACTATCTCTTGTGGTAATACCGAATGGCGTTAAATCATTGCCGATCTAGTAATGGATACTATCGTTTGTGAATACAATATTATATATACTACTTGGGTACCCACTGCAAGTGAATAAGACACCATAATGAATAACGCCCATTCTTTGGGCTGTTTTGTCTTTTTTTACAAGCTGTGAAAGCCACACTAACTAAGAGTAAGCTAACTATACTTCTCAAATTCAGTAATCTCATTGTTTACTTTACCAGCTTTACTAAAAATAAGAATAGGAATGCTACATAGATGCATTTTATATTTCCTTGCAGCCTTTGAACAATTGACTGGCTATATTGGAATGTATATAACCCCTCTTAAAAATTGGACTTTTTAAAAGGCGAAAAGTCTTTAAATTTAACAGTCAGATTATGAAGAATCTGGTTATTAGTGAGGCACAGATTATTAAGGCGTTCAAGGAGTACGAAGGCGGCAGGGATCATGCTCAAATATGCCGGGAACTAGGCCTCCACAAATCCACCTTTTATAACTGGTGAAACAAATACGTGGTAACTCCAGAATTGTTGTAAGTTTTCCTGAATTGATACTGATTAGGGGAGTAAGACCTTTAAGACTAACTATTTAGAGCATTCTCTCCTCGCTTTAACGGCAGAATTTTGATAATTAGCAATTTAAAAAATAGCTTAATTACCTGTTGATTTTAATGTTGCAAGTTCATGTTTATTTTTTAT
>JBPBPL010000018.1:0-143672 GCA_050954285.1 Janthinobacterium lividum
AACCACCATTTAAAGGCCAGTCGCAGCAGTGGCCAGGTTTGGCGAGCCAGATGGACCCACGGCCAGATCATGGTGAAACCAGTTATAAAGGTTCAGGCAGATTAGCAGGTCGTAAAGCTTTAATTACCGGTGGCGATTCGGGCATGGGCCGTGCCGCAGCAATTGCTTATGCACGCGAAGGTGCAGATGTAGCCATTAATTATTTCCCTTCGGAGGAACCGGATGCACGCGAAGTGATTGCACTGATTAAAGCAGAAGGCCGTAAAGCAGTAGCCATTCCTGGAGATTTGCGAAGCGAAGCATTTTGCCAAACACTGGTAGCGGAAGCTGTGCGCCAGTTGGGCGGTTTGGATATCGTGGTAAGCAATGCCGGGCGCCAGCAGGCACATGCTTCAATTTTGGATATTTCAACGGAACAGTTTGACTGGACGATGAAAACCAATATTTATGCACCTTTCTGGATCATTAAAGCTGCATTGCCGCATCTGCAACCAGGATCAGCAATCATTGGTACAACTTCTGAGCAAGCTTATGATCCTTCGCCGGATTTATATGATTATGCTCAAACCAAAGCCGCTACCATGAATTACGTAAAATCATTAGCCAAACAACTGGCACCAAAAGGTATCCGTGTAAACGGCGTGGCACCGGGACCAATCTGGACGCCATTGCAGGTTAGCGGCGGTGCAACACAGGATAAACTGAAAATGTTTGGTGGCCAGACGCCGATGGGCCGGCCAGGGCAGCCAGCAGAATTAGCTTCCATCTACGTACAACTTGCTGCAAGCGATGCCAGTTATGCAACTGGGCAGGTTTATGGTTCTGCCGGCGGAAGCGGTCAACCATAAGTAAATTCCTGTTTCTATCATTAGAAACTACAAAACTTAATATTTTTTTAAAAACGGCACAATCATGATTGTGCCGTTTTTGCTTTTAACTCTTTTTCAACCTGAAATCTCAACCAATTTTTGAAGCACTTAAAAAATTAAACAGATAATTTTTTTGATGGCGAAACAAATCACTAATTATGCACCTTAAATTAGTCGGCTTTCTGCCGATTATAACCAATATAAATTCAATCATTTACTATCTTTTTATTATTTAAATGATTGGGCTATTTAAACTAACATGGAGTATCATTTACTTTCTGATGAGGAGTTGATTGTTTTTTTAAAAGTAGACCACGCGGATGCTGTTAAAGAAATTTATCGCCGTTACTGGAAGGAAATTTTATTGGTTTTTTATCGAAAACTACAGGATCAGGCTTTGGCAGAAGAATTTACTCAAAAACTTTTTATCAGCCTTTGGGAAAAACGAAAAGCTCTTGAAATCAAGCAGTTACGTTTTTATTTATTTGGCTCTATTAAATACAGTATCATCAACCACCATAAAGCTTTACTGGTTAAAAATAAATACCTGGATGCTTATCAGCAGGGCAAACAACCGTATGAAAATGCAACGGAAAAGCAGGTTTTGTTGCATGATTTATCGGCAGCAATAGAAAAAGGAATCGAGCTTTTACCCGTAAAAACCCAGCAGGTATTCAGGTTGAGCAGGATGCAGCATCAATCTGTTAAAGAGATTTCCAGCTGCATGAATATTTCCGAAAAAGCGGTAGAATATCACATTACCCGATCCTTAAAAGTGTTAAAAATTTACCTGCAGGAATACTTGGTTGCTGCATTGCTGATGCTTCTTTTATCGATATAAATTTCTGTTGGCTTTTGCTGAAATTTTATTTTTTAAAAGGTTAGGGATCGGTGGTAGCAGAGGTTACTTCCAGATAAACCGACCAATTAAAAACTTTTATGAGCCGCCAAAACTTCCATGACTTATTAACCAGATATTTGGAAGGAAATTGTACTGCCGAAGAAAAAGAAACGGTAGAACATTGGTATAAAATGCTTGATGATGAAACTGTAAGCTTAAGCAGTAAAGAGTTATCATTTGTTGAAAACCGGTTGTGGACAAAGATAAATTTTGAGCTGAACGAAGTTCCTGATCCGGCAAAAACTTTAGCCATTCGTCCGTTTTATACTAATAAAAGAAGCATCTTGGCTTGGGCAGCGGTACTAACAGTTTTTATAACTATCGGTTTATTGTTGTTTTATAATCAGCAAAAAACGCCTGATTTCAAGTTGACGGCAGACCATAAAGGAACGGTTTATCAAATCAATCAATCCACTTCTCCGCAGAAGATTTATTTGGAAGATGGCAGTTTTGTGGTGCTGAAACCAGGTTCGGCTTTAACTTATCCTAAGCAGTTTGAAGCTGCAAAACGCGAAGTTTATTTAACCGGCGAAGCATATTTCAAAATCAGCAAAAACCCTGACAGGCCGTTTTTAGTGTATAATAACAATACGATTACGCGGGTAGTGGGCACCAGTTTTGTGATCCGGGTGGATGAGCAAACGCATCAAACAGAAGTTTCGGTACAAACCGGGAAAGTAATTGTAACGGAAAACACTAAAAAAAACCTGCTAAAAACAGTATGGAACAAACCGGCAGAAGTGATTTTGACACCCAATCAAAAAGCCATTTTCAGCACCGATAATCAGGATTTTAAAACTACGTTGGTAGCTTTGCCTTTACCGGTTTACAAGCAAAATAATACTTTAAGCAAACCCGAAATTGTATTTAATGAAACGCCGGTTGCATCGGTTTTAAATGCTTTGAATAAAACTTACGGGATAGAAATTATCGGTACAAAAGAAGTAAATGAAGCAACTTTTACGGGTGATCTTGATGAAATGAATTTATATGGCCAGCTCGATCTGATTTGTCAATCTATACATGCTACTTACCAGATATCAGGAACTAAAATCTACATCAAATAAAATCTACTAACCACTTAAAACCTGAAAATATGCATTAAAGCTTTTACCATTTTAAATTTGAAAAAAGAAAAACCGGCAATGTGGGGACATTGCCGGCGATAAACCTTTGCAGGTTATTCCGTCCAGTAAATCTTTCCATTTTATGAACAAAACTTTACAAATTATGAAAAAAAAACGAATTGTTGCCTACTTAAAAACAACAATGAGAATTACAATTACACAAATTTTTCTTTTTGCTTTGTTTACTTGTGCAGGTATTGCAAAACATGTAACGGCACAAAAAATTTTAAATCAGGAGGTTTCGCTTAACCTTAATCAAACGGAAATTAAAGAGGTGTTGCGGGAAATCCAGCAGCAAATTCATGTGGTGTTTGTATACAGTCCTTCGGCGATTGATGCCAGTCGGAAAACGTCGGTTAAAATAGAAAAAATGAAACTGAGCGATGTGTTGGATAATACTTTCAAGCCGCTAAACATTAATTACAAAGTTTATAAAAACAAAATTTTACTCTATAAAAACAGCATGCTCCCAAATGCTTCGGCTGTTGATGACAATCAGCAGGAAAGTAATTTGGTTAATTCTTTTTCGCAGCAGCAAAGCATCAGCGGCCAGGTTACCGATAATAAAGGTGTGCCTTTGCCGGGTGTTAGCGTGCAGTTAAAAGGAACAACTATTGGTGTGGCTACCGATGTGAATGGGCATTTCGTTATCAATTCTTCGCAGGCAAGTGGTACGCTAGTGTTTACTTTTATCGGTTTTGTAACCCGTGAAGTTGGTTTTAGCGGAACTAATCCGATAAATATCCAGTTGCTGGAAGAATCCAAAGAGCTAAATGAGGTGGTGGTTATTGGTTACCAAACGGTACGAAAACGGGATTTAACAGGAGCCGTAGCCGTGGTTGATCCGGTTAATGTGGCAAAAGTGACTGCCAATTCTGTGGTAGAAGCATTGCAGGGTGTATCGCCGGGCGTAAACGTGCGCAATAGTGGTGCGCCGGGTGCAACATCTGTTATTGAAATTCGTGGTGTGGCGAGTTTTTCTTCCCGTGATCCGTTATACGTGATTGATGGGTTGATTACCGAAGCCAACAGCACAGTTAACAACGATGATATCGAATCTATTCAGGTTTTAAAAGATGCCTCTGCTTCTGCAATTTATGGGTCGAGGGCAGCAAACGGCGTAGTTATTATCACCACAAAAAAAGGTAAAAAAGGCCCGGCAAAACTGTCATTTAGTGCCAAATATGGTGCACAACGGTTACCCAAACAAATTGATGTGATGGATGCCAGCCAATATGCCGCAACAAAACGGCTGGAATATGCCAACTCCGGATTAACAGCACCGGCAAGTATCAGCACTGCTTTTGATCCTTCGATCAATACCAACTGGCAAAAACTGGATGAACGCACTGGTGCCACACAGGATTATAATGTATCCTTGTCCGGCGGTTCAGATGCGAGTAACTATTTAGTTTCTGCAAGTTATTTTGATAACAAAGGAACGTTGCTGGCCAATTCTTTTAACCGTGCAAGTTTTCGCGTAAATACGGAAACCAAAAAAGGCCGTTTAACTTTTGGCGAAAATGCTTTGCTTACCAATTCCAACAATTATCACCCAAACCGCGGCAATCCTTTTTATGATTTACCGCAATCCTTGCCAACAGTTCCTGTTCAAAATGCTAAGTTTATTGATAATTCAACGGCTTATGCACCACTTGGTTCCCGTAATCCATTGGGCTATAGCACAGGTACTAATGATAATGGCGGAGATGTTAGTTACAATACCAACATGATTGCGGCCAATGATTTGAGCCAAGGCTACAATAACTACGCGAAATTATTAAGCAACGCTTTTGCGCAATTGCGGGTATTTGACTGGCTGAATTATAAGTTTAACATCGGTTTGGAAGCCAGTTTTGATTATAACCGTGATTTGCGGAAAGATGGTATTTTAACGTATGCTCAGCAGCAGGAGTTGAGTTATATTGATGAAGACCGGGAACGCTATACCAATTTACTGATGGAGCACACGCTAAACTTTAGTAAAACTTTTGCAAAACACAGCATTAATGGTGTGGTAGGTTTTACACAGCAACGCTATGACCGGCAGCAAACTGACGCTAGAAGAACCGGATTACAGATTTACAATGGACAATATTTAACGCAGATTAATTCTGCCATCGGCAGTCCTTCGGTTACCGGTTCAGAATCGGATATACATCGTATACAAAGTTACCTGGGCCGGGTAAATTACAGTTATAACGACCGGTATTTGCTAACTGCTTCCGGTCGTGTAGATCAGGATTCATACTTCGGAGCCAATTACCGTACCGGTTTTTTCCCTTCTGTAGCTGGTGCATGGCGTATCAGCAAAGAAGATTTTTTTAAAGCGGATTGGGTAAGCGATCTTAAAATTAATGCTTCCTATGGTGTTTTGGGGATCAATACAATCAGTGCATTTCAAAATGTTGGTTTAATTAATAATGGAACAAGAGCCATTTTCGGCGTTAATCAAACACCTTTTGTAGGTGCTTATCAGGCTACTTTATCCAACCCAAATTTGCGTTGGGAGAAAAGACAAGTCAAAAATTTAGGGGTTGACGGAAGCTTTTTTAATGATCATTTAGCAGTTACCGTTTCTGTTTATGATGCTTTATCTAAAGATGTTTTACTGGGCGTTCCATTAGCGCTTAATCTGGGTAATTTAGAATACAATCCGCCTGTAAATGCAGGTTCCATCAGAAACCGCGGCCTAGAGTTTGAAGCTACTTACCGCAACAATGCCCATATTTTTAAATGGAGCTTATCCGGAAACTTTACCACGATCAAAAATAAAGTAGTTAGCGTTGGTAACCAGGGTGGTGTAGATTATATACAAGTAGGCAGCACGCGGTCGCAGGTTGGTTATTCACTGGGGCAATGGTATGTGCTGAAAGATTTGGGCATCTTCCAATCCCAAGCCGAAGTTAATGCCTATAAAAGAAGCAATGGCGATTTGATTGAACCTTACGCCAAACCCGGCGACATTAAATTTTATGCTAATCCAAATGGAACCGGCACTGTAAATAATAATGATCGTGTGTTTGATGGTTCGCCCTGGCCAACCTTGCAATCCGGTATGCAATTTAACGGTACGTACAAACAGTTCAGCATAAACCTACAGCTGGTTGGGGTTTTTGGATTGAAGATATACAACGATGTGCGTCGTGCTTTGGATAGCTATCAAAATACCAACTTTCGTACAGATATTAATCCCTGGACTGCTACAAACACCAACACTTCTGATCCGCGGTTAGGCATTGCAACCAATGATCAGGGCATTTCCAGCAACAATACACCCGAGAGTTCCCGTTGGCTGGAAAACGGTTCTTATGCCCGGATTAGAAATCTCGAACTTGGCTATCAGTTACCAAAAAACACGTTAAAACAGCTTGGGATTGATCAGGCAAGGGTTTTCATCAGCGGACAGAATCTCCTCACCGTAACCAAATACAAAGGTTTGGATCCTGATATTTTTGGCAACCTGAACGATGGCTATAACGGCACTTTATCCAGAGGGGTGGATGTGGGTAACTATCCGCCAAACCGGATATTTTCTATTGGTATCAATTGCGGATTTTAATTCTAATACTCAAATCATGAAAAAGCTTTTTATCTATATTATTTTAATAGCAACTGTAAGTATTTCAAGCTGTAAAAAAAGCCTGGAAGTGCAGGATCCGAATGCGCCCACCACAACCGTATTCTGGAAAACAGCAGACGATGCCAACAAAGGTGTTAATTCTATTTACAGCACCATCCACCGGCCGGGTTTGTGCCGATACTTTTTCTTCTTAACAATGATTCGTGCGGACGAAGGCTGGAGCACCAGTCCGGATAACAATGTTCAGAATAACTTCGACTTGTTTATCAACAATGATTACAATTATGGCAACTATACAGTAGTGTATCAGGATTTATATGTTGGCCTGAACAGAACAAACCAGGTGTTGGATAATGTGCCCAACATTGTTATGGATGCAACTTTAAAAGCGCGGTATATAGGCGAAGCCAAGTTTTGGCGTGGTTACTTTTTGTATCAGCTGGCCGCTTTGTGGGGCAATGTGGCAATGCCTTTAACCACGCAAACCACCACCAGCCAGCTGCCAACCACACCGCGAGACCAGGTTTGGGCGCAGGCCGAAAAAGATTTTACAGATGCGGCAGCCGTTTTACCGGTTTCTTATACAGATGTAAACAATGATCTTGGCCGTGTAACCAAAGGTGCCGCAAACGCCATGCTGGCCAAAGCTTATATGCAGCAACGCAATTTTCAGGCCGCATTGCAACCTTTGCTGGCTGTTATTCAAAGTGGTATTTATAAGTTGACTACCAATTATCAGGATAACTTTTTATCTACTACAGAAAATAATTCGGAGTCGGTTTTTGAGTATCAAAACGCGCTCAACCCAAATGATAACCATGATGATGATGCCAGCCTGACGCAATCTCCTGATAATTTAAACTACGGCTCATCTTTGCCGCCATTTTTTGCGCCGCGGCCAATCGGCTTTACAGATGGCCAGGCGAGAAGATGGCCGGTTGCCGAATTTGAAGCAGAAAAAACCACAACCGCTGGCCGCGATCCGCGTTTAGCAATAACGTTTTTATTTGATTCTACCGATGTACGCGGACCTAATTTCTCTATAATTTATGGTCAAACATTTGCTTCCCGCTACGGCACCACTGATGCTGATGTGTGGTTTAGGAAATTTTTAAACGATAATAACGGTACGGCCACTGGCGACAGCTTTCACTCGCCCAATAATTACCGTTACGTGCGTTTTGCGGATGTACTGCTGATGTATGCCGAATGTTTAAACGAAACTTCTGCCACGGCACAAGCTTATCAATATGTGGATCAGGTGCGTGCCCGCGCCGGTTTAGCCGCTTTATCTGCGGTGATGCCTGGTTTAACACACGATCAGTTTCTGGCGCAATTGAAACACGAGCGCATTACAGAGCTCACCGGCGAAGGTCATCGTTGGGATGATTTGGCCCGTTGGGGAGATTTAGGGCCAGGTTTGGCTACGCGCGATGCCGGCTTCAAAAACTTCACCAAAGGCCGAAACGAGCTGCTGCCAATACCTACTTATGATCTGGATACTGATCCTGCCCTGAAACAAAATCCGGGTTATTAATCTAAAATCCTAATGCTTCTTTTATGCCTGTAAAAACAGTATGCCCATCAACCCATAATCAGTAAGCATTTTACCCAATCGAAATTCCTGTAGGTGAATGAAACCTAATTTAATTATGAAGAAAAAGCTTTTATTACTGATACTTTTTTTACCGATATTTTTTTCGGTTTGCTCAGCACAGAAACAAACTTTTACCAATCCGCTGCTGCCATCCGGGGCTGATCCGTACAGTTTTTATCAAAACGGTTATTATTATTACACCAATACTTTGCAGGATAGTTTGGTGTTATGGAAAACCAAAAACCTGGCTGATTTAAAAAATGCCGAACACAAAACCATTTGGATTCCACCAGCGGGAACGGCTTATTCCAAAGAAATCTGGGCACCCGAGTTTCATTTCATCAAAGGTAAATGGTATGCTTATTTTGCTGCGGATGATGGCAGCAATAACCATCACCGCACGTTTGTTTTAGAAAATACTGCTGTGGATCCGTTTGAAGGACAATGGGTTTTTAAAGGAAAAGTAGCTGCGCGGTCTGACAAATGGTCTATCGATAGTGATGTTTTTGAACAGAACGGGAAGCTTTACATGATTTGGGCCGGTTGGGAAGGAGACGTAAACGGCCGCCAGAACATCTATATTGCCAAAATGAAAAATCCCTGGACGATAGCCGGAAAGCGCGTAATGTTATCTACACCAACGTACTCCTGGGAGCGAAACGGTGATTTGCACGATGCCGGTAATCCGGCGCATGTGGATGTGAACGAAGGGCCACAGTTTTTAAAGCATGGCAATAAAATTTTCATCATTTATTCTGCAAGTGGCTGCTGGACAGATTTTTATGCTTTAGGAATGCTTACTGCTTCGGCAAAAAGCAATCCACTGAAAGCGAAGTCTTGGGAAAAATCATCGCAGCCCGTGTTCAAGCAATCTCCAGAAAATAGCGTTTATGCACCCGGCCATAATTCGTTTTTTAAATCGCCGGATGGTACAGAAGACTGGATTTTGTATCATGCCAACTCAGAACCCGGACAGGGTTGCGGCAGAGAACGTTCGCCACGGGCGCAACAATTTACCTGGGACAAAAACGGAATGCCGGATTTTGGTTTGCCGGTAAAAGCCGGTGTGCCACTGGCAATTCCTTCAGATGAAAAATCTTCTAAAATCAACTAAATCAACCTAAATTTACCCTTATAAAAACAGTATGTGCTTTAAAAAACTTCTCCTGATTTTATCTTTTCTATTTGCTGCCGGGTTTTCTCAGGCACAAAAAAAGGCGGTAAAAACAGCATCGGCAACGGTATGGTCTGCAGAGAAAGCGAACGCTTGGTATGCGCAGCACCGCTGGCTTTCGGGTGCAGATTATATCCCGGCAACGGCTATTAACCAGCTGGAAATGTGGCAGGCGAGCACCTTTGATCCAAACACAATTGATAAAGAACTGGGCCTGGCCGAAGGAATCGGTTTTAATACGATGCGCGTGTTTTTGCACAGTTTGGCTTGGAAACAGGATCCTGAAGGCTTTAAAAAACGTATCAATCAGTTTTTAACCATTGCCCAAAAACACCACATTGAGCCGTTGTTTGTATTTTTTGATGATTGCTGGAACAAAGTGCCGCAAATTGGTGTGCAACCTGCGCCCCGAACCGGCATCCATAATTCGGGCTGGATGCAGGATCCGGGACAGCCGGCTTCGGCCGATAGTACCCGTTTTCCGGAATTGCGAAAGTATGTTTTGGATGTGATGGGAAGTTTTAAGCATGATAAACGGATTTTGTTGTGGGATTTGTACAACGAACCGGGCAACTCCAACAAGCGCGATTCATCTTTAAACCTGCTGACACATGTTTTTAGCTGGGCGAGGGAAGTGAATCCGGATCAACCGATTTCTGCCGGAATATGGGCGTGGGATCTGGAAAAATTGAACAAGTTTCAAATCACGCATTCTGATGTGCTCACTTATCACGATTACGAAGAACCGGAAATGCACCTGCGCGTAGTGCAACTGCTGAAAACGTTTGGCCGGCCGCTAATTTGTACCGAATATATGGCCAGGCTACGCAACAGTCGTTTTTCTAACATTATGCCGATGCTGAAACGTGAAAATGTAGGCGCGATCAACTGGGGTTTTGTGGCCGGAAAAACCAACACAATTTATGCGTGGGACATGCCGATGGCGCAAGGCGGCGAACCAATTGAGTGGTTTCATGATATTTTCCGAAGCAACGGAACGCCTTATCATCAGGATGAAGTGGATTTAATCAAAAAACTGAATACAGAAAATAAGTAATTACAGCTTTGGTTTAAGTCGAAAAAAGTTAACATACACCGAAATTACGGCAGCCAGAAAAAAACTGACTGCCGTAATTATATCGATAAAAATAGCATTCGTATTTGCTCCGCTGATTTTATCAACCTCATATTTAATAAAGGAGTTTGGTAAATCGTGCTCGCCCAATTGCCCCTTTACCTGCCATTGCCAATCAGTTACCGGGCAATAACCAATGCCGTACCAGTAACCTAATCCAAGCCAGCACGTAGCTGTAATCAGCACAAAAATAAAATGCAGTTTGCGGGTTTTAGGCGAAATCCAGCCAAAAAGGTTAAAGCCGATGATGAGTAAATGAAAAATGGTTAACAAAAAATCCAGCAGTTGCAGGTTCATCTTTTGATTGGAATTACTGCATCAATCTACGTAAAACAAACTCAGATTTATATCGATAAAAGAAGCATTGGCGTAAAATTTCTGCTTCAATTCAACCCAAATCCAAATTTTTAGGTTTGTGGCGGATTGCCTATCTTTCAGCCAAATATCTTAGCAATGGCAACAGAAGTAAAGTGTCCGGGTTGTGGTCATGGTTTCCCGATTGAGGAAGTGATGGCCGAGGAATATAAGAAGGATTTAAGACAAAAAATGCAGCTTTTCACCAAGCAGAAAGAAGAAGAATTACGCAAAAAGCAGGAAGAATTTTTAGCCCGTGAAAAACAGCAACAAACTGATTTTGAACAGCGTTTAACACTCGAGAAAAAACAAATTCAGCAGCAAGTAGAACAAAATTTACGAAAAACCATTGCTTCCGATTTTGAGAATCAGTTGATTTTTTCAGAAAATGCACGGAAAGAATCCGACGAAAAACTAAAAATTTCTCGGCAAAAAGAACTTGAATTTATGAAGCGTGAAGATCAGCTTAAAGCAAAAGAAGCGGATATGGAAGTGGATTTGCAACGCAAATTGCAGGAACAGCGCGGCGATTTGGAGCAGAAAATACGCAAACAGGAAAACGATAAAAACACTGTAAAAGAAACCGAACATCAGTTTAAAATAAAAGAGTTAGAGGAAAAATTAGATCAGCAGAAAAAGCAGACCGATGAAATGAAACGTAAGCTTGAGCAAGGCAGTATGCAGCTGCAAGGCGAAGTGCAGGAACTGATTTTGGAAGAACTGCTGCGGAACAGTTTCCCGTTTGATGTGATCAGCGAAGTTGGAAAAGGCATCCGTGGCGCGGATTGTGTGCAAACCGTGCGCAACCAGTTTGGGCAGGAGTGCGGCCGGATTATTTATGAAAGCAAGCGGACGAAAGATTTTGGCGGCGACTGGATTGAAAAACTGAAAAAGGATATGCGCAGCCAGGGCGTGGATGTGGCCGTAATTGTTTCGCAATGTTACCCGAAAGGCATGGATTGTTTTGGCGAGCGCGACGGGGTTTGGATTTGTTCTTTTGAGGAAGCCAAAGCGGTTGCCAGTGTGTTGCGCGATGGCGTGATCCGGCTTTCCAACGTAATGAAATCGCAGGAAAACCGTGGTGATAAAATGCACCTGCTGTATAATTATTTAACCAGCACCGAGTTTTCTGAACAGTGGAAAGCGGTGCAGGAAGGTTTTATGAGTATGCGTCAATCCATCCAGCAAGAACGCAACGCGATGGAAAAATTGTGGAAATCCAGAGAAAAACAGTTGGAAAAAGTGTTGCTAAACGCAGCATTTATCAGCGGTTCTATTGAAGGAATTGCCGGTAGCGATCAGATTAATTTTAGCCTTACCGGTGGAGGCAGCGATGAGTTATTAATTGAGTGATGCTGTTTTTATCGCACAAAAAAAGCGTTGCCAATTTGTAACTGGCAACGCTTTAAAACTAAAAATCAAGAAAAGCTTTTGAACTATTACGATGCGTTTTGCACGGCATCTACAATTTCTGCGGATGGAAAATGACCGTTAAAAGCAGTATCAACATGGTCGTAAATAATTTGTCTGCCGGGCGATAAAATGTAAGTGGCCAGCAACGGCACGTTTACATCGATGCCTGAAAACTTGTTCCAGATCGGATCTTCATCCGAATAAACTTTAAATTTCCGGGCAATTTCATGGTTTACATCGTGGTAAAAATTAAGGTTGAAACCATGTTTGCTGTTCAGTTCTGCCTGTGCAAACGGGCCTTCGGAAGTAATAATCAGCAAATTGCCACCGGCAGCATTAATTTTATGCTGAATGGCATTTAGTTTCTTCAAAACAAACGTTCCTTTTCGGTTCCAGGCTTCAGCATAAAAGTTGATAACTAATGGTTTGGTTAATAATTGCTGGGTAAAAACAGTGCCTTCGTAATTTTTAATCCGTGTGTTTAACCAGGTTCCATTTTTGTTAATCAGTTTTAAATCTGGCGTTAATTGCCCGGCTTGCAACGGTTTTAAAGGCTGATATTTTTGGTTGGTTCTGGCTTGTTGCTTTAGTTCTAAAAATTCGAAAACAGGAAACTGATATGTGGTAGAAAACATGGTAGTAAAGTTCAAATGGTGAACGGATTGAAAAATTAGGGTTTGAGCTGCTAAGAATAATCCTGCTAAATCAAAAAAACACTAAAAAATAGTGACTAAAAGAAGCATCAGCAACACATACACATTCGCATCATTCGGCTGTTTAAGGTAGTTGTGGAAAAGATGAAGCGATGATTTTGAATAGATTGCATGTGCTTGTATTTTTGTTGAAACAAAAGTATTATAATAATCTACTAATTTTATAGACTATGTAGAAATTATTTATAAATTACTGATTTTCAGCAATAAAAAATAAATATCAAATTAGATTCTGCTAAATTCAGTCTGGTTTTTAGGTTTGCATTCAAAGAAAAGTTTATGCAAAAGTTTCCACCTATTATCCTGGCTTCCAAATCGCCGCGCCGGCAGGAATTATTAAAACTGATGAATTTCGACTTTCGGATTGTGCTGAAAGAAGTGGACGAATCTTACCCGGAAAACCTCCAGCCAGAAGAAATTGCTGTTTTTATCGCCCAAAAAAAAGCCGCTGCTTTTGATGAATTGGTAGACGATGAAATTGTAATTACGGCGGATACGATTGTTTCTATTGATGATCAAATTCTCGGCAAACCCGAAACGCCGGAACATGCCGTAGCAATGCTGCAACTGCTTTCCGGCCGAAAACACAAAGTGATTACCGGCGTAAGTTTGCTGTATAAACATCGGCAGAACACGTTTTTTGATGTTTCGGAAGTGCTTTTCCGTCCGCTTTTGGAGGAGGAAATTCGCTATTATGTGGAGAATTTTAGTCCGATGGACAAAGCCGGTGCGTATGGGATTCAGGAATGGATCGGGCTAACTGGAATTCAGCGGATTGAAGGTTCGTACACTAATGTAGTTGGTTTGCCTACGGAGAAATTGTATGCGCAGCTGGTGGCAATCAGCCGTTAGGTTTTAGCTGCCTTGTTGGGCTGTTTTTAATGGTATTTTTTGGTAAATTAGGGCTAATATTTTGCTGGATGATAACAGCTATAGGCTTTCTTCCGCCAAAATACCTTCTTTTAACGAAAAGGTAGTCATGCTCAATTTAGGAATTTCCAATTTTTGCATGATAAAAGAAGTAAGCAGCGAGGCCACCACAATCATATCCACACGAAGCGGGATAATGCCTTTTTGTTGCAGCCGTTCCTGGTGGGATGAATGTTGCAGCCATTTGGTAACTTGTTCAAAATCAGTAATTTCAAACTGGTAAGTTTTATTTTTTTTGATGTCAAAAGCATTGCCTTTTTTAAGCTCAATCATTTCCGCATAAGTTTCAAACGAACCAGCCGAACCGATCAGCTGCTGCACTTCCTGATTTTTTATCGATAAAAACAGCAGTTGTAATTGTTCTTCCAGATACTGGTTAAGTTGATCGATGTTTTTCGCCGGAATCGGATCAATTTGATGAAAAAGCTGCCGCAGCCGTTGCGCACCGATTTCAAAGCTGTGTTTCCAGAAAATCTCTTGTTTATCACACAAAATAAACTCCACGCTGCCGCCGCCAATATCCAGAATCAGGCTTTTCTCCGCAGATAAAATACCCGAACTTTTTACGCCTTTGTAAATCAGTTCCGCCTCGGCCAAACCATCAATCACCTCAATTTCAATCCCGGTTTTCTGCTTTACTTGGCGAATAAAATCTGTTCCATTTTTGGTGCTCCGCACCGCCGACGTAGCCACCGCCCGAATGCGAGATGCTTCTTTTAGCGCTATTTTTTCGGCGAAAAGCTGCATGGTTTTAAGGCCGCGTGCAAAAGCTTCCGGTTTTATCAAACCATCTTTCATGCCACCTTCACCAAGTTTTACAGCTTCTGTGAGGTGCAAAATTTCCTTAAAACTGTTTTTCACCGGCTCCGCAATCAGTAAATGAAAAGTGTTAGTGCCGAGATCCATCACGGCGATGCGCTGTTTCATAATTTCGAAAATGGAAATAGTTAATAAAAAGTTTGGCAAAGTAAGATAAATAAAAAAAAGCCTGCTAATAGCGAGGCATCCATTAAATATCGATCAAAAATTTGTTGAAGTAATACTGTTTTTATCCACCTAAAATCAGCATCCTCATTCTTTATAAAAAAACCATTTGGCCAGTTCTTTATAGCTTGTTTTTTTGCCATACATTAGCACGCCTACGCGGTAAATACGGGCGGCAACCCAGGTGGTAAAAATAAAACCGGCTACCATCATTATCATTGATAACGCAAGCTGCCAATCGGGCACGCCAAACGGAATGCGCACCATCATGGCAATGGGCGCCGTAAACGGGATTACCGAAAGCCAGAATGCCAGCGTGCTATCCGGATTGTTCACCAAAAAAGCAAATGATAAAATGTAGGTGAACAGAAGCGGCAGCGTAATCGGGAACATAAACTGCTGTGTTTCCGTTTCGCTATCCACTGCCGAACCAACGGCGGCAAAAAGCGCACTGTACAGCAAATATCCTGACAGAAAATAAAATATAAAGCAACCCAGAATATACCCGTAATTAACGCCTTTTAAAGTGTTTAAAAAATTCATAACCGGGTTGCCAATCGGCATTTGTGCTGGTTTGATACTGTTTTTATCGATACTTTTTTGTGTTGAATTACTGCTTTGTTCCGTACGGACTTCGTCTTGGGTAAAGGCTTTTTCGGCGATATTGGTTACTATGGTAGATAGCATAATCCACAATAAAAACTGCGTTAATCCAACCAAACCTACACCTAAAATTTTGCCCAGCATCAGCTGAAAAGGTTTTACCGAAGAAACAATTACCTCAATTACGCGGTTAGTTTTTTCTTCAATCACGCCGCGCATCACCTGGGCGCCATAAATAAACAGCGACAAATAAATCAATATTGCCGAAGCCACACCAATACCATATGCCGATGCCAGGTTGCTGTCTTTCTCGCCGTCATCCGTTAACTGCTTGGTTTCTGCGGAAATATTGGTTTTCAACCCACTTAATTTAGATACATCAATGCCAGCTGCAGCCATATTATTGGTGGTTGCAATGGCATTTAGTTGAGATTCTACTTCGTTTAGCAAGGCAAAATTGGGTTTCTTTTCGGAGAAAACCTGAACACTGTTTTTACCGGTATAATTTTTAGCAATGAAAAGAATAAATAAATCTTCGTTCTTTTTGGCTGCTTTTTTAGCTTCGGGAAGCGATTGATTCAGCATACCGAAATGGAAATTTTTGTGGTCTTTCAATTTCCCTGCAAACACGCCACTTTCGTCAATCACTTTAATCTGGCGCACTTTGTTCAGGCTGTCGCTGTTTTTAGCGATTAGGTAAATGCCGCCGTACATCGCCAAAATCAATCCCGGAACCAGGAAAGTCATCAGTACAAATGATTTCTTTTTAACCCGCGACAGGTATTCGCGCTGGATAATGAGTAAAGTTTTGTTCATGATTTTTAGCGTTGATTTACTTTTTCGATAAAAATTTCGTTCATCGTTGGGATGATTTCTTCCAGTTTTTGAATGCTGACTTTCGGAATTAAATATTGCAATACTTCGTTTACCGTAACATTTTCTTTGAGTTTAATTTTCATCAACTCGCCTTCCGGTTCGGAAACATACTGGAGCAGCTCAAAAGGTTCTGATCTATCAAAGTTTAAATGCCCTGAAAATTCAACTTTGTAAGTATTGTTTCGGTAGGAGTTACGGATGGCTTTCACCGGTCCGTCCAGGATTTTGTGCGAACGGTCAATCAGCGCAATAGAATCGCATAGTTCTTCCACAGATTCCATGCGGTGCGTAGAGAAAATAATCGTGGCGCCTTTGCGGTTCAGTTCTAAAATTTCATCTTTAATCACTTCCGCATTTACCGGATCAAAACCGCTGAAAGGTTCGTCCAGAATAATCAGTTCCGGATCATGCAGAACCGTACTCACAAACTGCACCTTTTGCTGCATGCCTTTAGAAAGTTCCTCAATTTTTTTGCTCCACCAATCGCTCATATCCAGCTTGGCAAACCAGGTTTTAATGCGTTTTTCGGCATCCGCTTTGCCCAAACCTTTTAGTTGCGCCAGATAAACCAGTTGCTCGCCAATTTCCATTTTTTTGTACAAACCACGCTCTTCCGGCAGGTAACCAATGCGTTCAATGTGCGACTGGTTGAGCTTTTCTCCATTGAAAAAAATTTCGCCCGAATCCGGAGCTGTAATCTGGTTAATGATGCGGATCAACGAAGTTTTGCCAGCTCCATTCGGTCCAAGTAAACCAAAGATTTTCCCTTGCTCAACCTCTAAACTTACATCATCCAGCGCCCTATGCCCGGCGTATTGTTTTACAATGTTGCGGATACTTAGCATGATACTTCTTTTATCGGTGTTTTTTTGAGTTAGAGCCGGGAGGGGAGAAAATGTTACAGAATATTAATTACTACTTTTTCAATCCATTGTACCATTTAAGAATTGCATCTGGCTCAAAAATATTAAAGTTTTTATTTGCGATTTTTGAAAGGAATATTGCAGCCATAACAGTAGAATTCAAATCATATTTATTTTCTTTATCAATTATTATATCTATAAAGAATTTTAATGTTTTTCTTTCATTTTCATTAGAAGGGAATTTGTTATTTATTATTCTAAATGACGTGTACTTTGTACCTGCTATTAATTCAAAGTTCTCTTTTATAGATGTAGTATCCTTCATACGAATAGTATAATAATCATTATAAATTCGGTCATATAAACCTTTTGCGTATGAAGAATCAGTAGGATTGTTGGGTTTAATAAAATATGATCTTAATTCGTCAATTCCTTGAGGAAGTCCAATTCTTATTTTAGATGCTGCGTCATTAATTTTTGTTAGGTTTTGCGTAGATGTATTTACTAAGCTTGCTACCTTTTGCTTTATTTCCTTAATCGCTGAGTTTTCTATTATATCTTGAATTTTAGTTGATTTAAAAACATTATCAACTTGTTTTTGAGTTTCAGTCAAAGCAAGACTATTTGTTTCTTTTTTTATTCTTAACAATTCATTTTGTGTAGAGTAATTTGTAGAGGTTATTTCATCTTTTAAATTTCCTTTGACTGCTATAATTGTTTCTTTTGCATCAGAGTTTATAGAACCAAGTGATTCCAATGCATCGCTTTTTATTGCTTTAACAGTTTCTTTCTCTTCATTTTTCAAACTGATAATTTGCGTATTAAAATCTGTTATCGCTTTTTGATAGTCTTCCCTCATGGCATTTCTGTCACTATATGAAACATAAATAGCAACGGAGGCCAATACGACTATTAAAGTACCTGTGATACTAACTGACCATTTTAAAAATGATGCAAGGCTTTCGTAATGTATTTGTTCTTCAGTTTTTCTTCTTCTATTAGTCATTTTCTTAAAAGTAGTACAGTTTTTAAGGCACAAAAAAAGCCTCACATTAGAGGCTTTAATATACTATTTTTACTAAGCTTAAGAAATAATATGCTTATTGTTAATTTATAATTCCAATGTTTTCCCCATAGATCGCTCCGCTTTTTTCAACAATTTAAACCTTCTCAACGGCTTAATAATTTTCTTTTTTAGGGCAGGAAAATCAGTATCTAAAAAGTTTAATCTGATACCATTAACATCACATTGTACTTTAATATAGTAGTAATAAGCCAGTGCCGAAACTTCTTCCAGTTCGGCACTTGGTGTTTTTCTTTTAACAAAATCTACTGCTTGTTTTATCTTGTACGCATGGTGCAGATACTTGGCATACATGGCCTGGCTTTTTAAAAAATCTTTTAACGAGATGCCTGCTAACGTTGTTAGCGCTAAATTAGCTTTATATTCATTCAGCCATAAAGCATTAAAATCAAAGTTTTTTAAGTTTTGCTGAGCCGCAAAATGGTAACGGTTTTCGTTTGAAACCCATTTTACCATAGGTTTGCCAGTGTAATAAAATTTTGAATTGCCTTTGGTAATTACTTCTGCCACAAAAACCCGGTCAGTAGTTCTTGGAATCAGATCATCAAATTTAATGTTATGTTTTTTGATAGTTCCTAACCGAAAAATATGCTGATGCAAAACACCAAGAGTATAAAATTCCAATATATCCGGGTTTAAAAAGCTTTCTTTAATATAAGCACCAAACTTGAAAACACCACTTTCTTTCCAATCCGGATACGAATAAGTTACCAGTGGATGAACGTTAATGATATCAGACATCACCAAACTCATCTCCGGGTTTTCATCTAAATAATTGATCCAGGGTTTAACATCAAATTCAACAAAACGATCATTAGCATTCATTAAAATTAGATAATCTCCTTTTGCCTCATCTATAACTTTGTTCCAATTTTGGATTCTGCCAATATTGGTTTCGTTTCGGTAAAACCGCAAGTTTGGAATATCCTGACTTAAAGTTTTAATTACTTCAATTGTATTATCATCCGAAGCATTATCCACTACTAAAATCTCGTATTCATGCTGTCCCAATCCTAATAAAGAAATAGATTGCATCAAATCTTTAAAATTAAAAGCACCGTTAAAAGCAGGTATGCCAATTGTTAAAAAGCTCATATTTAATTTTAATAATGGTATTTAAAATTGGATAAAAAACTACCGATAAAAACAGTATGCTGTTTTATATTTCTTCGTAATCAATACCTAAAGATTCTCTCAAAATTTCTTTTAAATCATTTGAATTTCTTTTAAGGTTGATTGCATCACAACTTTTATAAGGATTACTGTTACTGTAATCATTAATGATTATTCTTTTGGTATGATTTAAACCCATTAAAATATACTTGTATTTGATACCTAATTCTTCTAATTGCTTTTCGGTTACATCTTTAAATTTTAAAGGTCTTGAGGTGGTGATAATAATCTCAAACTTACCGGATTCCTGTAATTTTTTGATGATACCAACATTGTTCTCCAGCGGTGCAGATTCGCCGATGTATGGCGGAAAGTGCCAGGAGGAATTGTGTACTAATGTTCCGTCCAGATCAACGAATAACGTTGCGTAACTTCTTTTAAAACGGTCCCAATCTTCTACTGTTCCCCAGTCAGCGTAAAATTCTACAATTTCACCTTTAAAAATCTTTTCCTGTAAAATCTCGGCATAAATAATATTGCTGATATATCTTTCTTCGTTTAAATTTAAATGATCATAAGCGTTAAGATAATCTTCAGCATTTTGAAAACCATAACCGCCCACACAAAAGCTGGAGCTGATTACTTTTTTTTCAATAATGTTCAGAACAATTTTTTCTGTATTAATTTGTATGTAACTTTTGTTTTTAGGTTTAATCAAACCAACATTGTTTAAGTCTGCATAACAAATTGTATTTTCCCCTTTATAAGTATAAGTAAAGCGGTTATCAGAATCTTTTATAAAAATTGAACCACTAATACTGGCTTGTTTAATGGCATTATAAACAGTTTCCGGTTGGTCTTTAGTTGCTTCTTTTAATGCAACAAACTCAACTTTTTCTAACAATTGCATATCTTGTAATTCTTCTTTAAA
Source organism: Janthinobacterium lividum (assembly GCA_050954285.1). Classification (GTDB taxonomy): domain Bacteria; phylum Bacteroidota; class Bacteroidia; order Sphingobacteriales; family Sphingobacteriaceae; genus Mucilaginibacter_A. The sequence goes on from JBPBPL010000018.1 coordinate 20,251, forward strand.
GCCTTTCAAGAAGTGGTGCATAGCTTCGTGCTCATCCAGGTAAACAAAATAAATTTTTTCAAAATCATACAAGTTCAAGCCGGCAATTGCTTCCAGTACCATAAACTTTCCTGTTGGATGGGTAAGCATCCATTTAGGTTTTAAGTTGGGAAATCGTGAAGATTTGCCTGCCATCGGGATTATAAGGTTCATTCTAATAGTTGTTTTAATGCGTTTTCAATAAATATAATTTCACTTTGTATTTTTAAATAAGGAACAATTCTTAACAGGTTTACAGCTTGTAAAAAAATGTACCATTCTTGCAGTTCTAAGTTTTTACAATAATTTTCTAATTCTCTATCAAAATAATTAAACACCTGCGAAAGTTTGTTCACTTTATATTGTGGCATTTGCTTTTCAAGCATGATAGACCATTTGTAACAAGTATCCTGCCTTAGCTTTACCAGATCAATAATTGGAGATTCTATAAAAGAGTCCAAGAAATCTAATAGAAACATTTCATGATCATCAAACAAAATATTTGAAAAAGTAAAATCTCCGTGGCAAGTTCCAACAGGTAATGGTGTATGGGGAATACAATTTTCCAACCGGGTTATAACTTGCAAAAAGTAGGTTGTTTTTATTAATTGGTTTTGAATGATATTTGTGCGGATTTCACTGAACTTGTTTAAAATAATAGTCTCATCAATAAATTCTTTTTTAGCATTTTTAAAAGAATTATCTAAATATTGTATGAAAGTCTGGATCAGTTTTTTTAAGTGTTTAACATTGATCTGTTCCAGGTAATCACTGTATTTTTCGGCAAAAACATAATTCATGGTAAACCACGCAACATCGTTTACCTCATAATTTATTTCTAATATTTTCGGTGTTAAAAAAGCTGGAGTATGGTTGGATAAATAAAAGTTTCTTTGCTTTTCTGCCTGTTTAATTAAACGATGATTGTATTTTAAAGAGCTTGAGTATTTTCTGATAATAGCGTGGTTATCTTGATATTCTATTACCAATTCGCAACCAGACCGGCCTTCCATTTTAAGATCAAGTACACTCATTACTTTATCAGGTAATTTGTTATTATGAGAAATCAGACTTATATATTGGCTTAGGTTAAATATGGGATACGGAAGGGCAATTAATTGTAGAAGTTTAGCTAAACCGGCAGCTTGAAAATTAAATACTTAATGACTTGCCGGCTTTTTCAATAACCGGGCGGAAGAACAAAGAATTCCAGGTAGTTTTCCAAACCATTTTCATAAATGGCCAACGATCATTTTTTCGGGTGATGGCAATGCGCAACGGTAAAAGAAACATGCGGTGTACCCAAGTAGCCCAAAAGCTAAATTCGCCTTCATGCAACCGTTTGGTGTACATTTCATTTCTAAAACCATGGTTAAACTTCCAGATAGAAGATTTTGGGTCGTGAAAAACGTTACTGGGATTATTCGTTGGCGATTTATGAATTACAACACTGCTATCAACCAGTAAACCGGCCAAACCATTAGCTATAATGCGTTTGGAATATTCAATGTCATCACACCAAATAAAATATTCTTTAATGGGCAAACCCGCTTTTGTTACAGCTTTTGCAGAAAGCAACATGGAAACAAATGTGCCGAACTGTACGAAAGGTAATTTTGTGTTCGCCGGAAAAGATAATTGATCAAGCTTTTTCTGATCTTCCAACAGATAAGTTTTGTTCATCTCGTGCACGCTATTATCCGTCCAAAGCACTTTACTTGCCAAAAAGCCTACCTTCTCCTGCTGGTCGCCCAAATCTTCCAGCGTTTTAACCAGTTGCTGCAAAGCATCATTTTCTGGAATAACATCGTCATCCATCAGCCAAATCCAATCTGTACCATTGTTGTATGCTGTTTTTATGCCATAAGAAAAGCCACCCGCGCCGCCATTATTCTCTTTCGTATAAGTAGTTACGTTTTGGATGGATAGCCACTCTTTCGTGTTATCGGTAGAGCCATTGTTAATTACGATGATTTCGTCTGGCTTTCTGGTTTGTTTCTGAACAGATTGAAGACAAGATTTCAGTAATTCTAAGCGGTTATAAGTAACAATAACAGCAGTAATTTTCATAAATTATGAATATGTAATTAAATTTTTATTTATCGAAAAATTTTTCTGGCAATAACTTCGTATAATATACAATACTGTTATTACGAGAAATGAAGGGCTGCGGATTGATATAGATAGTTTTTCCAATTTTATTTGGATCGCCATTTGAGCTGAGATGATTTAAGTACAACCTATCTGTACAACTTGTTTTATAAATATATAATATATGATTTTTGGAGATATTATTTAATATTTTTTCAAATTCATAATAAAATAGGTTGATTTTTGAAAAACTGTTGCCCAGTATTTTTCCTTTATTAATGTGATTGATTACTTATTATATAACTGTATGCAGTTGCAGCTATTATTATAAATAATCCCATTAATTATGTTTCCGCTGAATAAAATGATACAAGCTCCATCCTGCACCTCAAATTTTAGTTCCGTCGTAAAAAGAGGTATTAAGTGTTTTAATTAACGCAGAACTTATTTTATAAAATAACAGGCTCGATAATCGATAAGGAAACTTGTATTACAAATAATTATTAATAAAATATTGGCAAAATGAATAAGGCATACCTCATCATGGCCCATAAAAGTCCGAACCAGATTTATCGTCTGGTTTCCAGACTGGACGATGGTCATTCTACATTTTTTATACACATTGATCAAAAAGCAGATTTTTCTCAATTTTTAAGTTTAAACGCATTTGGTGAAACCGTGCAGTTTACAGAACGCTTTGATGCCACTTGGGGTGGTTATGGTTTGATAAAGCCTTATTTAAGTGCTCTTAAATCGGTGAAAGCTTTTCCGAAAAAATTTGATCGTGTCTTGTTGCTAAGCGGCCAGGATTATCCTATCAAAAGCAACGAATACATCAATGAATTTTTTAAGAATTCTCCTTATTCTAATTTCATAGATTACTTTCCAATACCAAATTTAAAAAAATGGCCGGGCAGTGACCGGGGAGGTTTGTACCGTGTAGATAAGTATTACTTCGGAGCAAAGTGGTACGAGTTATTCTGTTCTAAAGCCATGAACTTTCTATCTACTTACATTCCTTTTTTGAGGAGAAAAATTCCAAACCAAATGAAACCTTACACTGGTCAAACCTGGTGGAATCTGGATGGTTATGCTGTAAATTACATTTTAGATTATGTAGATCAACATCCAGAATACATGGATTTTCACAAACATACTTTTGTGGCCGATGAATTATTTGTGCAAATGATTATTGGTAATAGTAAAGACGAAAAGCTGCTTCGAAGTATTGAAAATACCGAAAAACGTTTTACCATTTGGCCAAAAGCTAATAGTGCCCATCCAAAAATTCTGGATAAAAATGATTTGAATGCAATTATCGCTTCAGATGATTTATTTGCCAGAAAGTTTGACGAAAACGTTGATACCGAAATTATGGATTTAATAGACCGGGAGATTTTATTTGCTGTTAAGCAAAATCAAACTGTTCCAGTTGATTTATAATACCTCAGCTTTTGATGCTTCTTTTATCCTGTAAAATTCATTAACACAATTCCATGGATTTTATAGGATAAAAGAAGCATCTGTAAAAGAGCGTTCTACTTTTGCCGGAGGAAAAATTTTGTAGCAAAATTTCCTCAACAAAAAACCAAACTGGGCAATCCGTTGCCTGTTTTAAGTAATGTAAAAGTTAAAGCTACACATATTAAGCACAAGCCGGTTTTGGAACAAGCCTTGCAAAAGCACAAGTGTATCACAATAAAAACTTTTGCAATCATGAAAAAACTTATCCTTTTCGCAGCTTTGGGTTTAACTCTGGCCGGTTCTATTTCTTCTTGTTCCAGCACACGTTTTATGCGCACTTCTCACATGAAATTTACTAACTAAAAGAAGCATCGCTTAAAAATAGTTTATAAAAGTGCAACTAACCCAGTCCATCCGGTTTGGTGGCTGGCGCCTAATCCTTTGCCATTATCGCCATGAAAATATTCGTGGAACAAGATGTAATCTTTGAAATGAGGATCATGGTTGAACTTTTCATAACCGCCAAACACCGGACGTTCGCCTTTTTCATTCCGCAGAAAAATATTTTTCAGGCGCTTGCTTAAAGAAGTTGCAATTTCTGCAAGCGAGCAATAGGTGCCGGAGCCGGTTGGATATTCTACCTTAAAATCATCGGTATAATATTCCTGAAAAATATTGAGTGAGCGGATCAGCAGGTAGTTAATTGGCATCCAGATTGGGCCGCGCCAGTTGCTGTTGCCACCAAACATGCCGGTATCGCTTTCGGCAGGGTTGTAGCGCACTTCGTAATCGGCACCATTTAAAAAATAGTGATATGGGTTTGCCCCATATTCTTTGGAAATGGAACGGATGCCGTAATCAGACAGAAACTCGTTTGTGTCCAACATCCGGCGCAGCAACAGCTTCATGCGGTGTCCGCGCAACAACGAAAATAAATGTTGTTCGCTGCCTTTGGTGTCCTTCCAATAGCTCACCAGTTTCACCAGATCGGGCCGCTGCACCATAAACCAGTCCAGCTTTTCTTTCAGCCCTGGCAGCTTGTTCCATTTATTTTCGTCAAATACAAGGACGGCAAACATCGGAATCAAGCCAACCAGCGTTCGCAAACGCAATCGGTCACTTTCGCCATCCGGTTTCCGCAACAGGTCATAATAAAACCCATCCTGATCGTCCCAAAGCCCTAAAGAATCGCCACCCATGTCGGCAATAGAGCCAGCGATATATAAAAAATGTTCCGCAAATTTGATCGACATATGTTCGTAAACTGGGTTGTGCAGGGCCAGTTCTAAGCTGATTTCCATCATGTTAACAGCATACATGGCCATCCAGCTGGAGCCATCGGCCTGCTCCAAAAAACCGCCGCCGGGCACGGGCGCACTCCGGTTGAAAACGCCGATATTATCCAATCCCAAAAAACCGCCTTCAAAAATATTGTTGCCTTCGCTATCCTTCTGGTTTACCCACCAGGTAAAATTGAGCAGTAGTTTCTGAAAAACACTCTCTAAAAACTGGATGTCTTCCTTTCCGTTTTCCTGCTTGTCCAGCTGGTACAATTGCCAGGCGGCCAGCGCGTGCACCGGCGGATTGGCATCTCCAAAGTCCCATTCGTAAGCAGGCAATTGCCCGTTGGGATGCAGGTAACTGGCGCTCACCAAAATATTTAGCTGGTTTTTGGCAAAATCAGGATCAATTTTAGAAAAAGTGAGGCAATGAAAAGCCAGATCCCAGGAAGCAAACCACGGATATTCCCATTTGTCCGGCATCGACAAAATCTGATCGGCGATAAAATGTTTCCAGTTGTGGTTGCGGCCTTTTAACCTGGTTTGGGGTGGCGCCACTTGTCCCGGATCACCGTTCAACCAGGAATAGATATCGTAAAAATAGTATTGTTTGCTCCAAAGCATCCCGGCAAAAGCCTGCCGCTGCACCAGTTTTTCATCTTCATTGCTGATGGATTGCTGCTTTTGCGCGTAAAAATCATCCGCTTCTTTAATCCGGTTGCTGATGATCACATCAAAATCATCAAAAGGATCAGCCTGATGGCTGGCAGAAAGCCGTAACCTGATTTCTACCTGCTGCTTTGCTGCAACATTCAGTTTATAATGCAATGCTGTTTTTGTGCCTGTTTTTTTGGGGTTGATAGCCGCCTGATTTCCGTTCACCACATAATTATTGATGCCATCTTTTACAAAACCAGCATTATTAACCGATTGATAAAGCCGCTCATTATTGGTTTCGTTTTCGGTAAAAAGCAATTCTGCCTCGCCTTGTAAATGGCAGTAATAAGTTCCCGCTTCAGATTGCAGCAGCAAAGTATTTTGATCCAGGTGCGCAATTTTTGGTTTGGCCGATTCAGCGTTCCAGCTCCAGGTATTTCGAAACCATAACTGCGGCAGCACGTGTAGTTCTGCATCTTCGTTGCCGCGGTTGTAAATGGTATATTTGATCAGCAGATCATCTTCAGCATTTTTGGTATATTCCGTAAAAACATCAAAGTATTTATCCTGGTCAAATAAGCCCGTATCAATCAACTCAAATTCAGGATCGAGCTTGCCTCTGCGGCCATTTTCATCAATTAACTGCTGGTAAGGATATGCATTCTGCACATACTTATACAGCATTTTCATGTAGCTGTGCGTAGGTGTGCTATCGAGATAATAATACAGCTCTTTTACATCCTCGCCATGATTTCCTTCGCCATTAGTCAGTCCGAAAAGGCGTTCCTTCAAAATAGCATCTTTACCATTCCATAAAGCAAGCCCCAAACACAGCAGCTGTTTATTATCGCTAAAACCGGCAATTCCTTCCTCGCCCCAACGGTAGGCTTTGCTGCGGGCCATATCATGCGTAATGTAGTTCCAGGCATCACCATTAGCACTGTAATCTTCGCGGACAGTTCCCCACTGGCGTTCAGATAAATAGGGTCCCCATTTCAACCAGTTTTTAGCTCCGGCATAATGTTCGGTTAATCGGCTTTGTTCGGCAGTAGTGTTCATGTTCGGTTAAAGATTTTGGCAGGAGAAATGTTTGATCGGAAGTAAAATCTGATCAAGCAATACTAAGGCAAATTTCTGAACAATGATTTTAAATTTTACCTGAAATTTTAAGAGAGAAAAGAAGATTATTTAATAAAAATTAAGATTACAAATAGCTGATCATGCTTCTTTTAGCGCTATAAATCTGTTAAATCAATAAATTTTAAAGCTGTAAGTTAAAAATAGCTTGAAATATTGCTTTAAATCATATAATTAATTAAAATAATACTAAAAATTGATAAATTATTATATTTTAAATCATAATTATTTAATATTGTATAAATAGATGTATGTTTTTTTGCGAATGATCTGAAAAACGTATTTATTTCTCAAATTTAATCAGTACAATGATGGAAAACGGGTTTGGCAGGCAGGTAATTGTAGTAATAGGGAATGGAATGGTTGGATACAAGTTTTGCGAAAAACTGATTAAAAAAACCAATGCTTTCCAGGTGATTGTTTTTGGCGAAGAGCCGCGCCGCGCTTACGACCGCGTGCATTTGAGCGAATATTTTAATGGCAAAACATCTGATGACTTGTCAATGTCATCGGCCACTTGGTACGAAGAAAACGGTATCCAGCTGTATTTAAGTGATCCGGTTCAGGAAATTAATTTGGTTGAAAAAAAGATTCATTCCCGCAATGGAATTGAACTTAGTTATGATTATTTGGTGATGGCAACCGGTTCCGGCGCTTTTGTGCCAAACATTCCGGGCGTGGAAAAGGAAGGCGTATTCGTTTACCGCACCATTGAAGATTTGGATATGATGAAGGATTATGCAAGCAGGTCTAAAAATGGCGCCGTGATGGGCGGTGGCCTTTTAGGTTTGGAAGCAGCAAAAGCCTTGATGGATCTGGGTATTAAAGAAGCGCACGTGGTGGAATTTGCACCACGATTAATGCCGAGGCAAATTGATTCTGCCGGCAGTAACCTGCTTCAAACTAAACTGAAAGAACTTGGGCTGAACATCCATCTCAATAAAAATACTTTAGAAATCGCCGGTGATCATAAAATTGAATCCCTGAAATTTAATGATGAAACCGAACTGAAAATTGATATGCTGGTAATATCCGCAGGTATCCGTCCGCGTGATGAACTGGCAAAACTGGCTGGCCTGCAAACCGGAACGCGGGGCGGCATCCTGGTGAATGAAAAAATGCAGACCAGCAACGAGTTTGTGTATGCCATCGGCGAGTGCGCGCTGTATGATAATATGATTTATGGTTTGGTTGCGCCAGGTTATGAAATGGCAGAAGTGGTTGTGAATCAGATTACAGAAGGTACAAAAGCTTTTTATGGCTTTGACATGAGTACCAAACTGAAGCTGATTGGTGTGGATGTGGCCAGTTTTGGCGATAATTTTATTACCGAGCCGGATTGTCGTACCATCATTTTTGAGGATACGCACAAAGGCGTTTATAAGCGCATTAACATCAGCAATGACGGAAAATATTTGTTGGGTGGCATTTTAATCGGTGATGCGGATGCTTACAGTATGCTGCTGCAAACGGTTAACAATAAACTGATTTTGCCGCCAAGCCCGGAAGATTTGATTCTGGGTTCCCGCGGTGGCGAAGAAAGTGCTGGTGCAGGCGTGATGTCGTTGCCGGATGAAGCATTGATCTGTTCCTGCGAAGCGATCCATAAAATTGACATTTGCAATGCTGTAAATCTTCAAGGAGTATCTACCGTAGATGGCATAAAAAAATGTACCAAAGCCGGAACAGGTTGCGGCGGTTGCGTGCCGCTGATTAAAGATCTGGTGAACGGAACGCTGAAGGAAAATGGCGTTTACATCAAAAATATAATATGTGAACATTTCGATTATTCGCGTCAGGAATTGCTTGATCTGATTAAACTGCACAAAATAAAAAGCTATGATCTGGCTTTAGATTTATTGGGCCGCGGTGATGGTTGCGAAGTTTGTAAACCTGCGGTAGCCAGCATTTTGTCCGGTGTTTGGAACGATCTGATTGTCAAGCAAGATACGATTCAGGATACAAATGACCGTTATCTGGCCAACATCCAAAAAAACGGCACCTACTCTGTCATGCCGAGGATTGCTGGTGGAGAAATTTCTCCTGATGCCCTGATCGTAATTGGAACTGTGGCTAAAAAATATGGTTTGTACACCAAAATTACGGGCGGCCAGCGCATTGATATGTTCGGCGCACACGTAAATGATTTGCCGGATATCTGGGAAGATTTAATGAATGCCGGTATGGAAAGCGGCCATGCTTACGGTAAATCATTGCGTACCGTAAAAAGCTGCGTGGGCAGCACCTGGTGCCGTTACGGCTTGCACGACAGCGTTTCTTTTGCCATCGAATTAGAGCATCGATATAAAGGAATCCGTTCTCCGCATAAATTAAAAAGCGGTGTAAGTGGTTGTGTACGCGAATGTGCCGAAGCGCAGGCCAAAGATTTTGGAATTATTGCGACTGAAAAAGGATGGAACTTATACGTTTGCGGCAATGGCGGCTCCAAACCCCAGCACGCACAACTACTGGCAAGCGATATTGACAAAGAAACTTGCATTAAATACCTGGATCGTTTCCTGATGTTTTACATTAAAACGGCTGATCCGTTGACGCGCACGGCAACCTGGCTGAACAAGATGGACGGCGGAATTGCATATCTCAAAAACGTGGTGATCAATGATAGTTTGGGAATTGGTGATGAACTGGAAGCAGAAATTCAACACTTGATGAAAACATATCATTGCGAGTGGAGCGAAGTGGTGAACGATCCGCAGCTGCGCAAAAAATTCGTGCATTTTGTGAACGCACCGGAAGAAAAAGATCCGACCGTTCAGTTTGAGCCTTTGCGTGATCAGGTGCGGGCGAAGGAATGGTAGAATGCTTCTTTTATCACCTAAAAATCATCAACCTAAAAAAACATCGGTAAAAACAGTATAGCTTATGGAAGCAGAATTATTAACAACAACCAACTGGTTTTTGGCTTGCCGCACTTCGGATGTGCCGGAAAATGGCGGTGCTTGTGTAAAATATAACGACGAGCAAATTGCTATTTTTAATTTTAGCAGAAGAAAAGAGTGGTTCGCCACGCAAAATCTTTGTCCGCACAAGCAGCAAATGATCCTTTCGCGCGGAATGATCGGCAGTGCAGGAGATGAATCGGAACCGAAAGTAGCTTGCCCGTATCATAAAAAAACATTTTCGCTGATCACCGGTGAATGTTTGAATTCGGAGGAATGCGCGATTAAAACTTATCCGGTAAAAGTGCAGGACGGACGGGTTTATGTGTGCGTTGAATAAAGATTAAAAGGAGGTATCCTGCGTTAATTGAATTACTTTTTCGCTGTTTGAAATTTTGATGCTTTTGCCGGAAATTTCAATCGTTCCGTCCTGTATCAATTCATTCATTACCCGAAAAAGCGTTTCGTAAGTAGCACCAATATAGGAAGCTAAATCTTGGCGGCTTAATTCAATATCAATAAAACCGGTTTCGGTATAACCGAACTGTTTGCTGAGATTGATTAACGCCTGCCCAACTCGTCCTTTAACAGACATGTGAGCGAGGTTTCTCATTTTTCTTTCAGAAACCTGTAGTTCATCAGCATAAAACATTAACAAGTTGTAAGTAAAATCGTGGTTTACTTTTAAGGTAGAAGTAAAAAAATCAAGGTCAAAAAAGCAAATCATACCAGATTCAAGCGCAGTTGCTGTTACCGGATATTGTAAGTTACCACCTAAACCGCGATGACCTAAAATTGCCCCATTTTTAACAAAACGAATAATTAACTCTTTATCCTCGCCCCATTTTTTATGGACTTTAACATTGCCGGAATAAACAAAATAAACGCCTGTAACTGGGTCGCCTTCATTAAAAATAATGTCACCTTTTTTAACCAGAAAGTTTTTTCTGGAGTTGGCAACTGCTGGCAACCATTCTTTTAAACAGAGTTTACACAAAAAACAGCTTTTAAGATCACATGCTACTTTACTTGTTTTCATTGAAGCCAGCTAATTCAAAATATGTAAATACAATATTAAATAATAATCCGGCAGATATAATTTCAAAATTTTCAAACATTTCATTTCAAACTAAACAGTTATAATTAATTTACAAGCCAAAACCTAAATTATGAATAAAAAATTACTATTTCTCACTACTGTTTTTACCCTGTTAATTTTGAGTTTTTTGCGAACATCGGCACAAATATCTTTAACCGGACAACTGCGGCCGCGGGCAGAATACCGAGATGGTTATGGAACTTTAGAACCGATAACTTCTAAACCAGCGGGTTTTGTATCACAGCGTTCGCGGCTTATTTTTAACTATAAAAACAGCCGTCTTATTTTTCAAACTACGCTTCAGGATGTGCGCGTTTGGGGGCAGGATGCTTCCACCATTACCGCGACAGACGGAAACAAGCTAGAACTGCACGAAGCCTGGGCGGAAATTATTTTATCAAACAAAAAGGATGATTCCTTTAAAAAATCTCCTTTTGATTATCTGGGTTTCAAAATTGGCCGGCAGGAATTGATTTATGATGATGCCCGTTTGTTAGGCAACCTGGATTGGCTGCAGCAAGGCCGGCGCCACGACGCAGCAGTATTGAAAATGCTTGAAAAAGGCTGGCAGGTTGATGTTGGTGCAGCTTATAACCAAAACACCGATGCTTTTAATTACAACGGCACTTATTATACACCGGCAAATGTTCCGGCTACTATAAAAGACAGCAAAGGAAATTTGGTAAATACACCTGCCGGGCTGATTCCGCTGGTTAACACTGCAGGTATTAGTTCTAAAACCGGGAATCCTTCTTTCAGTAATCCTCCGAGTACCAATGCTGCAACACAAGATTACAAATCATTTACGTATCTATATGCCGCAAAAACCTTTCATCGAACTAAAATATCCGGATTGTTTTTTGCTGATCAGTTTGAAAAATATATACTGGATTCTGTACGAAATATTTCCGGTACAGATGTGGGTTATGTTTACGGCAGGCGGTTTAACCAAACGGGTATCAATACACGTTATACCACCGGTTTAATGCTTGTTTCTCCGTTGGGAGATAAAAGTCCGTTTATAGTAAACGGCTCCTATTATTATCAGGGTGGCCATGACCGGGACGGGCTTTCTTTAAGTGCTTACTCGGCCACTTTGTATTTAACTTATCAGCAAAAGCTTTTTTCGTTTACGCCAGGCTGGGAATATTTGTCGGGTAATGATGCTTTTTCAACCTCAACAACCAATCACCGGTTTGATCCGCTTTATGGCACAGCTCATAGATTCCGCGGGTTTATGGATTATTTCTATGCCGGAACCGGCTCGCCAACTGGTGGTTTAAATGATTTGTACTTCAAAATAAAATACCTCAGCATTAATAAAAGACTGAATGCCGGTTTGGATTACCATAATTTTTCGCTTGCCGAGAACCAGAAAGATGTATCGGGTAATGCTATCAAAAAATTTCTGGGCAGCGAATTTGATCTTTACAGCACATACAGCCTCAATAAATTTACTTCAGTAGAAGCTGGGTTTTCGGTTATGGCTGCTACCAGAAGCATGGAATATGCCAAAAATGTAACACCCGGTTCTACGCATTTAAACAACGCCTGGAGCTATCTGCAAATCAATATCCGGCCTGACTTTTTTAGCAAGTAAAAACAGTATCACTGATAAAATTTATTAACTCAAAAAATTAAGAAACCATGTTTACAAACGCACAGCAACAGCTTACGAAACTGAATATTTTTTCTGCAAAAGGTATCCAGATGCGCACATTCCACATCACGTGGCTCATGTTTTTTGTCTGCTTTTTTGGCTGGTTTGGCTTGGCGCCACTTATGCCAACTATTCGGGCAGAACTCGGTTTAACCAAAGCGCAGGTGGGCAATACCATTATTGCATCGGTGGCTTCTACCATTTTTTTCAGGTTGATTGTGGGTAAACTTTGCGATAGTTGGGGCCCGCGGAAAACGGCTGTTAGGTTATTGCTGGTGGGTTGTTTGCCAGTATTTCTGGTGGGTTTGGCGCATGATTACACCACTTTTTTGTTGTTCCGATTGGCTATCGGCATGATCGGTGCCTCATTTGTCATCACCCAATATCATACTTCTATGATGTTTGCGCCCAATATTAAAGGCACGGCCAATGCCGTAACCGGCGGCTGGGGAAACCTGGGCGGCGGCGTAACCAATATGGTTATGCCCTTAATTTTTGCCGCTATCGTTGGTTTCGGTTATACCAAACCGGAAGCCTGGCGTTATGCCATGATCGTTCCGGGTACGATGATGCTGGTGATGGCTTTCTTGTACTGGAAATACACGAAAGATACGCCCAACGGAAACTTTGATGAAATTGGATATGTAAAAACAGCATCGACTAAAACCGACTGGTCTATCCTGGCCGACTGGCGTGTGTGGGCGTTAACTTTAGCTTACGCCATGTGTTTCGGTATGGAAGTTACTTTTGATAATGTGGCCTCGCTGCATTTTGTAGATAACTTTCATCTGTCGCAAAGCCACGCTGGTTTCTGGGCGGGCATGTTTGGTTTCATGAATATTTTTGCCCGTGCTTTGGGTGGTTTTACTTCTGATAAAGTAGGTGCGCGTTTCGGCATGAAAGGTAAAGGTTTGCTGCTGGCTGGCGTACTGCTGCTGGAAGGTTTGGGTTTGATATTGTTTGCACAATCCGGCACGCTGGCGATCGCCATTGTAACGATGCTTACTTTTGCGCTGTTCCTCAAAATGTCTAACGGTGCAACTTATGGCATCGTTCCGTTCATCAACACAAAAAATGTAGGTATGGTTAGCGGTATTGTAGGTGCCGGCGGCAATTTGGGCGGGATGCTTTTCGGCTTTCTGTTCAAGTCAGAAAATATCACTTATGTGCAGGCTTTTACTTACATCGGTATCGGAGTGATTGTGGTAGCGATGATCGTGCTGGTTACACGCTTTTACAAGCCGGAAACTTCAGCAGAAACCAATCTGAATTTTGCAGGGATAAAAGTAGCATAGCGTTTCTGCGGATGCTTTCAACATAAAAAAACTTATGACCGCGAAGGATAAAGAGAATAATCGTTACGCCTCCACCTGTTGCTATTGCGGCGTAGGTTGCGGGGTAATGATTAATAAGGAAAAAGATGGCACGATCACTTTAGAAGGCGATCAAAACCATCCTGTGAACAGGGGAATGCTTTGCAGTAAAGGTTTGAACCTGCATTATACGGCAAATGATAAGAGCGACCGGCTGTTGTATCCGCAGATGCGCTACAACAAAAACATGCCGTTGCAGCGCGTAACTTGGGATGAAGCCATGGAACGCACGGCTGCCGTTTTCAAAACTTTTATCGAGAAATATGGCCCGGATTCGGTTGCTTTTTATGCTTCCGGGCAATGTTTAACCGAAGAATATTATGTGCTGAACAAACTGATGAAAGGCTTTATCGGCAGCAATAATATCGATACCAACTCGCGTTTATGCATGAGTAGCGCGGTGGTTGGTTACAAAATGGCTTTGGGCGAGGACAGCGTGCCAATTTGTTATGATGATATCGAGCTGGCTGATTGTTTTTACGTTACCGGAGCAAACCCAGCCTGGTGCCACCCGATTTTGTGGCGGAGAGTGGAAGCGCACAAAGCGGCTCATCCTGAAATTAAAATAATTGTGGTGGATCCGCGGGCAACGGATTCCTGCGGATTGGCTGATCTGCATTTGCAGCTTAACCCCGGCACGGATGTGATTTTAAATCATGCCATCGGCCGGTTATTAATTGAAAACAGTTGTGTTGATTCGGATTTTGTGATGAACCATACCGAAGGATTTCAGCAATATAAAGAAAGCGTTTTTGGCCGGACACTTGCCGAAGCCGCCGAAATTTGTGGCATAAAAGAAGCATCGATCCAACTGGCAGCACAATACATTGGCGAAGCAAAAGGTTTTATTTCGATGTGGACGATGGGTTTGAACCAAAGTGCCATTGGCGTCAATAAAAACCTGAGCCTGATCAATCTGAATCTCATCACCGGAAAAATTGGCAAACCCGGTTCCGGTCCGTTTTCGCTCACCGGACAACCAAATGCGATGGGCGGCCGCGAAGTTGGCGGCATGGCTAATATGCTGCCCGCGCACCGCGACATGACGAATCCGCTGCACCGGCAGGAAGTGCAGGATTTTTGGGGCGGAACAGTTATCTCACCAAATCCCGGTTTTACGGCAACAGAAATTTTTGAAGCGTTGAACGATGGCCGCCTGAAAGCCATTTGGATCGTTTGCACCAACCCGCTGACCAGTATGCCTAATGTTCGTTTGGCAGAAGAAGCTTTGAAAAAAGCCAAGTTTGTGGTGGTGCAGGAAATCAGCAATAAACCTGAAACCCTGAAATTTGCAGATGTGGTTTTCCCGGCTGCGGCTTGGGCGGAAAAAGAAGGAACAATGACCAATTCCGAACGCCGTATCAGTTACCTTGCCAAAGTTTTGGAGCCGCCCGGCGAGGCATTGCCGGATACAGAAATTGTTTGTCGCTTTGCCCGTAAAATGGGTTTTCCCGGCTTCGGCTTTAACAATGCATCAGAGATTTTTAAGGAACATGCGCGGCTCACATCCAAAACCAATATTGACATTAGCACGCTGGATTACAGCATCTTAAAGGAACAAAAAACCGTGCAATGGCCATACCGTAAAAAAGGTGCACCACAAGGAACACCTCGTTTATTTACGGATAATCAATTTTATACGCTTACCAAAAAAGCATCGATAAAAACAGTATCGGAGGATTTCATCAGTGAAAAACTTGATCCTGATTTCCCCTTTGTGCTCACAACCGGCCGCATCCGTGATCAATGGCACACCATGAGCAAAACCGGAAAAGTAAGCAAACTGAATAAGCATATTTCTGAATCTTTTCTGGAAATTCATCCGTTGGATGCAGCTGGATTAAACCTGAAAGAGCAGGATTTGGCTGTGATCAAATCGCGCCGCGGCGAAGTGCGTATCAAAGCAAAACTAACCACGGCTATTAAACAGGGCGTGGTTTTCCTGCCGATGCACTGGGGCAAGATTCTGAACAGCGATTTAAACCGCGCCAATAACATCACCAATGATTTGGTTGATCCTGTTTCCAAAGAACCGGATTTCAAATTTTGTGCCGTTAGTGTCGAGAAATACATCAAACCTGTTCAGTGTATAGTAGTTGTAGGAGCCGGTGCTGGTGCTTTTGGTTTTGTCAAATCTTACCGGGAGCTGAATCAGGAAGACGAAATTGTGATTTTCAGCAAAGAAAACCACCCGTTTTACAACCGCGTGATGCTGCCGGATTACATCAGCGGTGAACAAACCTGGCAGCAGCTGGTGAAGATGACGGATGAGGAAGAACCAGGTTACAATATCCGTCTGATACGCGGCGTGACGGTGGAAAAAGTGGATCGTGCCAACAAATTCGTGCTTGATTCCCGCGGTGTAAAAACCACTTACGATGTACTGATAATGGCCACTGGCAGCCGCGCATCGATTCCGAAAAACGTGCCTTCTTTACCAGGTATTTTTACGATGCGTAGTCGTAATGATGCAGATAATTTCAAACAGCATATTCCCCGAAATGCCCACGTGGTTGTCGTTGGCGGCGGTTTGCTGGGATTGGAAATGGCTGCTTCCCTGCGGGAAACTGGTGTAAAAATTACAATTGTGCACCGTGTTTCCCGGTTTTTGAGCCGGCAGTTGGACACGTTAGGCAGCCAGTTATTGCAGGAGGAAATGGCCGATCAGGGCTGCGAAATTTTTTACAATGATGAAATAGAACTGTTTTATGGCCGCTCAAAACTGACAGGTGTTGGGTTGAGAAGCGGCCGGAAAATTAATTGTGATGCCATTATTCTGGCCATCGGCACGACGCCAAACCTAGAACTTGCACGCGATTGCGGACTGTTTTGCAAGCGTGGCGTTACGGTAAATGAACGGCTGCAAACCAGCGATCCTGATGTATTTGCGATTGGGGAAATTGCCGAATTTGAAAGCATGCTGTACGGCGTAACGGCTGCGGCAGAACAGCAGGCGCATGTAGTTGCCCGCTATTTGAGCGGCGATATTGCGGCTTTTTACCAGGGCAGTTTGCTGATGAACATTATCAAAATTCATGGTTTTGATTTGTGCAGCATCGGCATAACCGAATGTCCGGAAGGCGGCAATTATGAAGAAATCGTATTTATCGATAAAGCAAAAAAGTATTATAAAAAGTGTATCATCCATGAAGATAAACTGGTTGGAACGATTTTAATCGGCGATAAAAATGAGTTTCTGGAGTACAAAGAGTTGATCGCCAACAAAACTGAGCTGAGCGATAAACGCCTGCAACTGCTTCGGAGCGGTAAAAAAGCCGAACCAATTTTGGGTAAGTTAGTGTGCAGTTGCAACAATGTGGGTGCGGGAAATATCTGTAATAAAATTGAAACAGGTTGTACCGAATTAAAAGTTCTGAGTGCCGCAACAGGTGCAGGTATGGGCTGCGGCTCGTGCCGGCCGGAAGTGAAGCGGATTTTAGAAGAATACCTGGAAAGCAACTTGCTGGAAAAAGTGCTGTAACATGGAAAACACTGCCGAATTTGTCATCAAAATAAACCTGCCCGGGGGGATTGTTTCACCTGGAGATTTGCAGGAAATTTTAAACTTAGCCAAAAAAAGCGGTACAACGGATATTGTTTTTGGTAACCGGCAGCAACTTTTTTTCAGGGTAAAAGAAGCATCACTGGAAGATGTAAACCATGAGCTGCTGATGGCCAATATTGACCACGAAAAGGATGCGGATTTACAGCCCAATATCATGAGTTCGTATGTTACGGAGGATATTTTTGATAACAGCGACTGGCTGCGCGAAGGTGTTTACAAAGATATTTTAGACGGGTTTGATTTTCGACCAAGACTGAAAATTAATCTGGTGGGCAGCAACCAAACTTTCGTGCCGTTTTTTACCGGTAATCTTAATTTTATTTCTTCCGAAGTGAATAATTATTGGTTTTTGTACATCCGTTTTCCTAAAACAAACCAGTTATATTGCTGGCCATCGCTGATTTATTCAGAAGATATTCCGGCTGTCAGCAAAAATATCGAGAATGAAATCCTGGAAAATACGGATCTGTTTTATGATCAGCCCAACATCAGCACCGAACTGCTTTATGAAAAAATAGCTGCTAAAAACAGCATGACCATCCAGCCGATCCGGCAGGGGCTGAAAACGCCTGATTTTCAACTTCCTTATTATGAGGGATTTAACCGGTACGGAAACAATAAATTGTGGCTTGGTATTTATCGGCGGAACGAAACTTTCAGCATTGATTTATTGCATGATATTTGCCGGCTTTGCTTAAAAACGCGTGTTGGCCAGCTGCATATCACGCCCTGGAAGTCGCTGGTGATTAAAGGGATTGAACCGTCCGATCGTCGTTATTGGGGCCGGATTCTGGATTTGTACCGCATCAATGTGCGCCACGCTTCCAACGAGATGAACTGGCAGCTGGAAAATAATTGTGCAGATGGTTTGGCCTTGAAACAGGAATTGGTAAAAACTTTTGAAACCGCCGATCTGCGCACTTACCGACTTTGTTTCGCCATTAAAACGCACTTGAAATCGGGTTTGTTTGGCTCGATCATCATCAAAAAAACACTCGATAAAAACAGTACCAATCCCTATTTTGAAATTGAACATACGCGGGATTTCAACCCAAATACCAAAGATTTTGTGCTTTATAAAACGGGTTTGCTTCGTGAGGAACTTGCTGCGGAATTGATTGTGCTTTGCAATTATTATTATGGTTTGAAAGCAGATAACGAACTTTTTGTATTGAATGAAGTGGTTGCTGAAGAAGCACTTGCAGAAACATACGTCGTTCATCAATGTAAAAACTGTTTGACTGTTTATGATCAGGTTTGGGGCGATGAATTGAATGGCGTTGCTGCCGGGACTGATTTTGCAGATTTAGCTGTTTATCAATGCCCAACTTGTGATGCGCCTAAAACAGATTTTATGGCTGTAGAGAAATCAATATCCGCATTTTTATCCTGATTTTAATATCCTAAAAACAGTATTTAATGATAACTCAGCTTAGAAGCCTTCAACCCAAACACTTCTTTTAACGCTCTTTTTGCGGCATAATAACCGCACATGCCATGCACGCCACCACCGGGCGGCGTAGAAGATGAGCAGATGTAAATGCCTTTGGCAGAGGTTTTATACGGCGACCAGCGCAAAGCCGGGCGCGTAAATAATTGCCGGATATCCAGGATACCACCATTAATATCGCCGCCAATGTAATTTGGATTGTACTCCTCAATTTGCGTGGTGTTCATGGTGTTTTTAGCCAGAATCAAATCGCGGAAACCCGGTGCAAAACGTTCTACCTGTTTTTCAATAATTTCAGTCATATCGGCTGTGCTGCCGTTAGGTACGTGGCAATATGCCCAGGCCGTGTGCTTGCCTTTGGGCGCACGGGTTGGATCAAAAAGACTTTGTTGCGCCAGTAAAACGAAAGGTTTCTCCACAATTTTTCCTTGAGAAATCTGTTTTTCGCCTGAGGTAATCTCCTCCAAAGTATTGCCGAGATGTATGGTTCCGGCTTTTAGGCATTCGTGTGCGGTAAACGGAATTGGCCCATCCAAAGCCCAGTCAATTTTAAAAACGCCCATGCCATAACGGTATTTTTCCAGCTGCCATTTATAAAGCGGTGAAAAGCGGTGCCCGGCAATTTTGAGAAGTTGCTTGGGTGTAACATCAAACAAAACGGTTTTAGAAGAAGGTAGCTCCTGTAAAGATTTCACCTCAAAATTAGTTTCGATTTTCCCGCCCAGCGAAACAAAATAGGCGGCCAATGCATCCGCAATTTTTATAGAACCGCCTTTGGGTAGCGGCCAGCCATTGGTGTTTCCGTTGGCCAGCAAAACCAGCGCAACTGCTGATGTAGCCCAGTTAGAAAGCGGCTGAATACCATGCGCCGCCATGCCTGCCCATAATCCGCGTGCTTCTTTTGTCCTGAATTTTTTGGCCATCTGCAAAGCTGGTGGCAATGCATCCAGTCCAAATTTTGCAAACTTGACCGGGTATTTTGGGAAATGCAGCGGACCAAGTAAATCCGGAGCTAATTTTGTCCAGTTCTGTTCCAGCGGTTGCAGCAGTTTTAAATAAGGTTTGCAATCAATGCCCAGTTTAATGGCTGTTTGCTGGGCCGAACCAAATAGTGCCGCCGCATGGCCGTCATCAAACGGATGCGCCGCGGCTACCGAGGGATAAATATATTCCAGGCCAAAATCTGCCAGCGGCAAGGTTTTAAAAAATGGCGATCCTGCTGCCAGTGGATGGATGGCCGAGCAAACATCGTGCTTAAAACCGGGCAAAGTTAGCTCTTCTGTGCGCAGGCCGCCGCCGATCTTCGCCTTGCCTTCCAGCAATAAAACGGAAAGCCCTTGCTGCTGTAATTCAATAGCTGCTGCCAGTCCGTTCGGCCCGGAGCCAACAATAACTGCATCAAAATCAGTATTTTGCTTTAACATTTATCTCAAAATATAATTATCGTTTCAGACAAGCGTTGTGCTAATTAGTTTATTCCTTTAATTTCAAAAACAGATTCGGCTGGTATTTCTTGCTGATGTTTCGATATACGACAAAAACTGCCTGAATGATTTTCGGCAAAGTGTTAACAGAATGTAAAACCGGATGCTGTTTTTATCCACCTAAAATCGGTATAAAAATATCGGAACAACGCCTTAAAGCAATAACTTTGCAGCGCGGCCAAAGCAAAAAAACATGAGACCAGGAGATAAAGTGATTTGTATTGATGCAACCATCGACCCCGATAAAGCGGAAGAAATACGCCAAGATTTTGAAATCTGGATCGCTAAAGACAAAGAATATACCGTTCGCGAAATTTTAGATAATAATGGCATTGTGCCCGGCATTTTGCTGGATGAAGTGCATAATCTGCCCAAATACTTCAAGCTGCTGAACCGCTATCAGGAACCTGCTTTTGCTACATGGCGATTCAGGAAACTGAATTACGCCACCAGAACCGAAGCTGTAGAAGCCAAGCAGGAACTGGTAGAAATAGGTGTACAAGAGCAGCCGCAAAAAGAAAAAGGCGTGCAAAAATAGGCGTTTGCCGATGCTTCTTTTAGCCCTGTTTTTTTGGTTCGATCAGCCCTTTTACCAAATTGTTCCATTGCTGGTTGGAAAAACCGATGATTGCACTGATGGCTACCACCACATGGCGTAACGTATCCCAAATGCCGTCGGCATGCAGGTTGGGCACTTCATTTCGGCCATGTACTTCGGCAGAAACGGTGTTGCCTTTGCGCTTTACCACAAACGTACTGGTGGCTTCTTCGTTAAAAAAATGGGCTGGTTCGGTTTCCGGTTTCTGCGGATTGGAAGCCGTGCGCACGCAGATGGAAACGATTTGTAAATCGGTTGCAGCATCCGTTTCATCCTGTATATTTTCAATGCGTACCCAATCGTTGCCCTGGCCGGTTTCCGAACTTGGCGCGCCCGGAATATGGATTTTGAAATAGTCGCTCACCTGCGCTGGCCGGTCAACTTCCAGCCCTTCGGCATTTACCAACTGAAATTTTGCCGAGATGCCGTCCGCAATTTCTCCCCAGCGGGAAACATCCATCAAACGTTTTTTGGCCGCCTCAAAAAGCTGCACTGCTGCTTCGTGATCGTTTAAAGTGGTTTCATGCTGAATATCCGCATGATTGCCTTTTTCCTGCTGCGGAATGTTTTTATCTTCTATTGACATTATTCAATTTTCAAAATCAACACAAAATAGCGCTTGTTTGTGTGGAATGGAAATTTGATTGGTGATACTTCTTTTATCGGGTAAAATTCATCAACACAAAAAAACTGAAACTTTGATTTTGTGCGATCAAACAGATGTTTACTTTTAAAAAATGGATTCACCAATTATTTTGCCCGTACTTTCTGCCGAAGAACTGCGCGTTTTGGGCGTTTTGATGGAAAAAAGCAAAACCACACCCGATTATTATCCGCTTACATTGAACAGCCTAACAACGGCTTGCAACCAGAAATCTTCCCGCAAACCGGTGGTGGATTATGAGGAAGCAACCGTGATTCAGGCTTTGGATACGCTTAAAAAGAAGGGTTTGATCTCCACAGCCACCGGCGGTTCTATCCGCGCCGTAAAATACAAACATAACTTTGCCATCGTTTTCCCGGTTGTGCCTGCGGAAGTGGCGGTGATATGCCTGCTGATTTTACGCGGGCCGCAAACGCCGGGCGAAATTAATACCAACGCCGGTCGGATGTATGAATTTGAATCGATAGAAGAAGTGCAAACTGTTTTAGAAAAACTTTCTCAGCCTGAAACACCGTTTGTAAAACAATTGCCGCGCCGCAGCGGACAAAAAGAAGTTCGTTTTATGCATTTGTTGGGTGGAGAAATTGAGTATGAGGAAGAAGAAACGCCACAGGAACCAGCCCGAAAATCGGTAAGTGAACTGGAGGCGCGCGTGGAACAACTGGAGCAGGATTATGCAGTGCTAAAAGAAGCGGTGGATAAATTGATGAAGGAATTAGGTGTGTAAAAATTGGTTAGCTTTAGTAAAAATATTAGGTAAACAGTATCAATAAAAAGATTTCAGAATGAAAAAACTTTGGTTGTTTTTAGGTTTGATTGGCATTTGCAGCCAGTTATCGGCACAAAAAAATACCGGTAAAAACAGTAGTGGCAACCCGATTTTTTCGGGCTGGTATGCCGATCCGGAGGCTACCGTTTTTGGTAAACAGTACTGGGTTTATCCCACATATTCGGCACCTTATGAGCAGCAGGTTTTTATAGATGCTTTTTCGTCGCCAGATCTGGTGCATTGGACGAAACATGCTCATGTTTTAGACTCGGCCAATGTAAAATGGGCGAAAAAAGCGATGTGGGCCCCCGCCATCACCAAAAAAGATGGTAAATATTATTTATTTTTTGGGGCGAACGATATTCAGAAAGACCAGGAAACGGGCGGCATTGGCGTGGCTGTTTCGGATAAGCCCGAAGGGCCATTTAAAGATTACCTGGGCAAACCGCTGATCGGTAAAATTGTAAATGGTGCGCAACCAATTGATCAGTTTGTGTTTAAAGATCATGATGGCCAGTATTACATTATTTACGGTGGCTGGGGGCATTGTAACATCGCTAAACTGAATGCTTCTTTTACCGGCTTAATTCCGTTTGCCGATGGCACAACCTACAGATCCATCACCCCAAAAGATTATGTGGAAGGCCCAGTGCTTTTTACCCGTAAAAACAAATATTATTTGATGTGGAGCGAAGGCGGCTGGACAGGCCCAAATTATCGCGTGGCTTATGCCATGGCTAATTCTATCGATGGCCCTTTTGAGCGGATTGGTGTGGTGTTGAAGCAGGATCCGGCAGTAGCGACGGGAGCGGGCCATCATTCCGTAATTCAGGTTCCCGGAACGGATGAATGGTATATTGTTTATCACCGCCGGCCGCTTGGCGAAACGGATGCGAATCACCGCGTTACTTGTATTGATCATATGTATTTTGATGCGGATGGGCTAATTAAACCAGTGGTGATTACGAAGGATGGGGTTGGGGAGCGGAAACTGTAAGGTGGATAACCTGATTTAAAATTTTTAGGAATACTATTTGATGTATCAAATTGATCAAAATCACCAATCATTCTCTCTTTGCGTTATCATTATTTGCAGTAAAATCAAAACATTGATTATTTAATATTAAATTCTCGTCCAATCTATGATTGTAACCTACACCGAAGCAGGCTGGGAAATTATTTTACAGCGTGCACACGGAAATTTAGCTGGACAATTGGCGGCGCAATGGAAAACAGCCGAACGGCCTGAACGCTGGACGGAAACGCTGCTGGCCATTGCCGAGCATGATGACGCGCAAACGGAATTGGAGCAGGATGATCTGATAACCGAAAAAGGCGGTCCGGTTAACTTTAAAATGAAAACTTTTGAACTGGCGCATTGCCAGCAGATGATCGATTTTAGTTTGAGCAAAAGCCGTTATATCGCTTTGCTCACTTCCATGCACATCAATTTTTTGCATGTAAAAGAAGCACTGCATAATGCACAGGCCAAAGCTTTTTTGCAGGAGCAGGAAAAGCTGCGTGCAACATGGCTCAACGAACTTCAAATCAGCTTGGAAGAAGCCGAAAAAATTTACGCTTTGCTGGAGTGGTGCGATGCTTTTTCGTTGCTGATTTGCCAGAAACTGTATCAGCCGGAACAAAGAAGTATCGAAATTAGTGCTGGCTTAAATCAGCAGGGAAATCAATTAATTGAGTTAGATTCGGAAACTTTAACCGTAAAGCCATGGCCTTTTGAAGTGGAAAAATTTACGATCCGGTATGATTCGCGGCTTATTTCAAAATTAAGTTTTGCAGATAATGCAGAATTTAAACAGTGTTTGCTAAATGCGGAAGTGACAGAAAATATTTGGATTGTTACCAAAAGTTAAACGGATAATTGCTTAAAAGCTAAACAGAAAAAAGGCAATTAAAGCTGCTATAGCCGTGTTTAAAAAGTTGACCAGATTATTTCCCAGATAACCTTTCCTTTCCAAAGTGGCACCGAGCACAGAATCTGTTACATTGCCAATCGTTCCGGCCAAAATGATCCACCAAAAACTAATTTTCCAGCCAAAACTAAAGCTGTAAACTGTTGCAATAACGATGCTGGCAGCCAGTCCCAAAAGCGTGCCTTCTAAACTTACGACGCCATCCAAACCTTTCTGATCTTTTTTTAAGCTGATGATGTTGTAAAAGTATTTCCCGTAAACCGTGCCCATTTCCGAAGATATGGTATCTGCTGCTGCAGAAGCTAAACTGGCAGCCATCATCAACCTGAACAGTTCAGTTTTGATAGGGTAAAAGAAGCATAACATGCCCATCAATCCAGCAACGCCAACGTTGGCCAGTACTTGCCCGGTTTTGCGCTGGCCTTTATTTTTTTCGGCTGCACCTAATGCTTCTTTTAGGTTTATTTTCCAGGAAGTAGCTAAAGCTGATAATAGAAACAGCACAGCAGCCATTAATATACCGTAATAGCCAGCACCCAAATACAGGCAAATACCAAGCAATGCAGCAGTTAATGCAGCAGGAAGTGTTAGTTTTTTTACTTTTACGCTGAGAAAAACGCCGGTTAACAGGATAAATGGTAGGAGATAATTGCCGATGTGCATCAGGCAAAGTTCTGCATTATTTCATCTTCATCAGCGAAGGATAAATCCTTAAAAAAACTTCTCCCGCATACGGGTTTTTGCCGTATAAATTATCCAAAAGGTTATTGGTATGGTAGGCCGAAAGTTGTCCGCCGGCTGCTACACGAATTTTGCCGATGTAAAACAAGTCATAATTCAAGCCTAAAGTTAGCGCGTTGACTGGAAACAAGGTGTTTTCTCCATACAAGTTCTCATCCAAGTTCAGTTCCTCGCGAGATTTTTGCACCCATTCGTAGCGCGTGTACAACTCCAGTTTGCGCAAACGGTAACTGGCTTCCAGCAACGCTGTGTTCTGGCCTGCCTGATTTTTGTATTTATTTAATCCCCAAAGTACCGTTAGGTTAAAAAACTGTTCTCCAACAAACGGTTTGCTGTAAATGGTAGAAGCAATAGTGCGGTTTACATTTTCAGTTGGCATTAGCATTTCCGGACTCTTGATAAAACCATGCGAAACTTCCAAGGCCCAGTTTTGCGTTGGATTGTAAGATAAACGGCCGCTCCATGAATCAAACCGAGGTTTATCAAAATCCAATCGGTTCTCATCCGGCTCTCTGCCCGTAAAAGATGAACCTTCCAGCTTAAATTTATCCAAACGCAGCCCCAAAGTAGCTACGCCGAAGGTAATGTGTGTGCCGTCGTTCCAGTGGTGGCCAATCGGCGCATCCGGGTTGGAAAAAGCAGACGGCCGGTGCATAAAAGCGGTAGAACCCAAAGCAGGTTCGCCGGGGTAACCCAGGTAAAAGCTTAAATCCGTTTTTTTATTGAAGCTGTAGGAATAGCTGGCAGCCAGTTCAGAGAATAAATCATGCGGATGCTGGCGATCAACTAAAGGCACGTTTTTCCAGCTTTCGCCGGTTTGAAACAGTAGCGGATAGCCGTTTCCACCTTCGGTAAAACGATCGGCAGAAAGCATCACGTTAAAATGAAAAACACCTTTTTGTCCAATTTGCCGCTGCGCCATTGCCATAAACCAGTTCGGCGCATCAAAATCATTTCCCCCGCGGGAACCTTTATTGGTAAAATCCTGACTGGTAAAACGTGGCGCAATATTGCCATGCAACATATACATCCACTTACCGGAGTTCAGCATCACACCATACATCGGCGAAGCATCGGGCAGCCAAGCCGTGCCCGAGCCATCCCGGTTCATAGGCAGATTGAGCGAGTAACCACTATTCATCTGCATGTTCATTTGGGCAGAAGTGTCGCTCATTGGCATGCCTTTCATGCCGGCCATATCCTGCTGGGCTTCAACTTTTTTCAGCATAAAAAAAAGTAACAGCGTAATAAATATAACAGGGAGTTTTAGTTTTTTCATATTGCTGCAAAAATAGCTTCTAAAAAGTAACCGGTTTTATATAATCCTGGTTAAGATTTACAAAGTTTTGAATCAGGAGATCAACAACCCAAAAAACTGAATTTTTTAATGCTTTTTTTAGCATACTAATTTTAGGTTGATAAAAACAGTATGGTATTTGGCCAATCAGCAGGAAATCAATTGTGATTTTATTTTGTTGAAGCTTATAAGGAGAGAGAAAATTGCGCCTGTCATTTGCAAATCAAATTCAGTTCGCTTAACTTTCAAAACCTTGCTTTAAATTTTTGCGTGTATCTTTGTTTTCTTCAATAAAAACGATGAATAAATCTGAAAATGCGGATGTAATTTTAATTGGGGCCGGTATTATGAGTGCTACGCTTGGCGTAATGCTTAAAGAGCTGGACCCAAACATGACGATACAAATTTTTGAACGATTGGATAGTGCCGCGGCCGAAAGTTCTGACGCATGGAACAATGCCGGAACGGGCCACTCGGCTTTTTGCGAATTGAACTACACACCTGAACTGCCGGACGGCTCAGTCGAGATTGTGAAAGCGATTAAAATTGCCGAATCTTTTGAAGAATCCAAGCAGTTCTGGAGCTTTTTGGTAAAGCAGGGATTTTTGGTCGATCCGCCAAGTTTTATCAAAAGTATCCCGCACATGAGCTTTGTTTGGGGTGATAAAAACGTAGAATATTTGCGGAAACGTTACGAGGCACTCACCAAAAATCATTTGTTTAAGGAGATGACTTATTCGGATGATAAAAAGCAGCTGGCCGAGTGGATGCCACTGGTGATGGATGGTCGCGATCCGAACGAAAAAGTATCGGCTACCCGCATGGAAATTGGCACGGATGTAAACTTTGGCGCATTAACCAAAGCTATGTTTACCCAATTAAATAAAATGGATGGCGTTGATTTAGAGTTTGGCCATGAAATCCGTAGCCTGGATCAAAATAAAGATTTAAGCTGGACGCTAAAAGTAAAAAATCTGGGCACGGGTGAGAGTCGGAAAGTGACTGCCCAGTTTGTATTTATTGGTGCTGGCGGTGGTTCATTGCCACTTTTAGAAAAATCAAATATTCCGGAAGGAAAAGGTTTTGGCGGATTTCCGGTAAGCGGGCAATGGCTGAAATGTGTAAATCCGGAAGTGATCAAAAAACATCAGGCCAAGGTTTATGGCAAGGCTTCGGTTGGTTCGCCGCCAATGTCTGTTCCGCATTTAGATACCCGGATGATTGATGGCAAACGTGAATTACTTTTCGGTCCTTATGCAGGTTTTTCTACCAAATTTCTAAAAAGCGGTTCTTATCTGGATTTGCCTCTGTCTATCAAACCAACCAATATTTTACCGATGATGGCTGCCGGAATTAAAAATATTCCGCTGACTAAATACTTGATTGACCAAGTTAAACAATCTCCGCAGGACCGTTTAAATGCGTTGAAAGAATATTTTCCGGAGGCAAAAATGGAAGATTGGGAACTAGAAGTTGCCGGCCAGCGCGTGCAGGTTATCAAAAATGATCCGGTAAAAGGGGGCGTTTTAGAGTTTGGAACCGAAGTGGTAAGTGCCGCTGATGGCAGTATTGCAGCTTTGCTGGGCGCTTCGCCGGGTGCATCTACGGCGGTTTCGATTATGCTCGATTTGCTGAAACGATGTTTCAAAAGCAAAATTAATACGCCCGAATGGAAAAGTAAAATGAATAAAATGATTCCTTCCTACGGAAAATCATTAGGAATAGAAGCAGAATTAGCTGTAAAGCTTCGCGAAGAAACCAGCAAAGTTTTAGGGTTAACTTTACCGCAAACGGCTTAAATCAGCCTGAAATTATATAGATAAAAGAAGCATGAAGGAGTTTACCTGCTATCATGCTTTTTTTATGCTTGTAAATTTACTACTCAATCTTTTTTTGCAGGTAAAGTTTCCGGCTCAACAAATTCTTTTTCAACAAACGTACGGATCATGTTGATGCTTTTTTTACTGATTACTTCTATCAGCGATACCCATTTGTTAACTTCCGGGTCTTTTTGCAAAGCACTTTTCCGGGAAAGTAAAGCCGCCAAATTATGTATGGAACCCATCGGACTTAACAAATCATGCGACAGAATATTTAAGATTGCTTTTTTCTTGCAGTAATATTCTTCTAAAACCGCATTGCACACTTTATGGTGGGTAACTTCTTCAGCATAACCAATGAGTGTACTTTCCCCAAAGGGCTGATTGTTATACAGCAGGCTCAATTTTAAACGGCACTTTTTTTTATGGGCTAAACTGATGCTGAACTCGATATTGTTTTTAACAATGCCTGGCTGCAGTTTTGCAAGGCATTGTTTTAAATACTGAACATCATCCGGATGAACAAAATTTAAAAATGTTTCTGGCGATGCGTTATCAGTTTGCCCAAAAAAAGATTTGAAAGCAGCATTTTTGTAAATAAATTTTTTATGGGTAATGCAATATGCAAAATATAATCGTTTGTCTTGTTCTGTTAATGCTAACATCAAAGACGCAGAATCGGCTTGTAATACTTTTTTAAACGGATTAAAAGCATTCTTTTCAGTTTTATCGAAATTGAATACCATATTTCTAATTAATAATTCTTTTCTTCTACGAAACTGATTAAATGCTGGTTACAATATTTATTAGTTCGACGGTATTTTGTTGACTGTTAATTTAAAATATTATACAAGCCGGTGCTGATTAAAATATTGTTGAAGCAGGACAAGTGGACTAAAAGCCAGTTTGATAGCCGATTTGCTAAACACAACGCTTAAAATCTGCTTGTAAAAGAAGTATCAATTAAGTTTTACGATAGAGCTAACTATTTAGGATGATCAAAAATAACTATCTATTTTATGTGATGGAAGCCCTTGCACTGGCTGGTTTTGTGCTGATTGCTGCTTTTACCACTATTTTTTTAGAGCATCCGGATTCGCCGCTGGCACACACGCAACTCGCCGTTCATCCGCTTTGGCGCAGTATTATTTTGGGCGTAGTAATGGGCATTTACATTACGGCAATGGTTACAGCTATCGGCAAATTATCTGGTGCAAACGCCAACCCAATCATTACCTGGGCTTTTTTCCGGATTAAAAAAATAAGCTTTGCAAATTTATGCGCCTACCTGACAGCGCAATTTTTGGGGGCCATTGTTGCAGTCTTGCTGCTCAACCTCACCTTAGGCAAGCTTTTTCAGCATCCGCTTATCAGTTACAGCCTTACCAAACCCAAACCCGGCCATAGCTTGGGTGCAAGTTTTATAGCCGAATTTATCATCAGTTTCATCTTTGTGATTACCACTTTATTTGTACTGAGTTCTAAAAAATTAGAAAAATATAATGCGCTGATTGCAGGAATATTAATTGCTTTGTTCCTGATTATCGAGCTACCATATTCTGGCATGAGCATGAATCCGGCACGTTCTTTCGCCAGTGCTTTAGTGGCTTGGAAATGGAAAGAACTCTGGATATATTTTGTGTCTCCAATTATTGCGATGCTGCTGGCTACCGAACTATTTTTGTTATGGCAAAGATCATTAGGTATGGATGCAGAAGGAAAACCGCTGCTAACCGATCAGCTTTTTGGTAGTTTAACTATCCCGGAATTGCCTTCGAAGGAAAAATAAACCTTATAATTTTGGGTTGATAAAAGCAGCATCAACTTAATATCTTAATACTGCTTTTATCAACCTAAATTCAGTAATTAAAAATAAAAGATTTTCATTAACAGCTAATTAGTAACCTGTCAGAAAACCTGATTCAAATATCCCAGCTTTCCATCCGCAGTAAAACCTTGAACAACTAGCCTGATTTTTTTTGTATTATCGGAACTGTAAAACTGGATTTTATAATTGCCATTTTCATCCGGCATTACATCGGGTTTCCAAAATAAGGTTGTACGATAATCTGGTTTGTTTCTTAATTGTGGTTTGCTGTAATCAGGACTTGAAAACACTCTGCTGATGCTGTAACCATTAAAAGAATAGGTTTCAAAAAGTTTTCTGCTCGGCAAATGTGCAGTTTTTTCATCACCATGTTTTTTAGTATAGATCAGGATAGCACCGTTGTTCCCTCCGTTTAATGGCGCAAACCAAACAGGTGGAGGTGCAAAGCGAATTAAGGCAATATCGAACAAAGAAATAGTTGTTATGTCTTGAAGTTCTACCCGGGCTTCGTCTATATAAAAGTAACATTGATTTTTTCTGTCAAGAAATGAACTTGTGCCTCTGTATACAAATTTTGCTGAATCCCTTGATCCAAAAATTTCTAATCCCGGAAACCTTCCTCGCATATACTCTACAATATCTATTGTTGAAAAAGAAGGTGTATTTATCAAATCTAAATCAAAAACTCTATCCACAGAAAGGCGCTGCACATGCGTTTGGATAACTAAATCTGTAACACTGCTGCGCTGTGTTTTTATGTTTACTTCTTTTAATAAAATCCCCTTAGCAATAAATTTGAGTTTTTGCTCATGATTTATACTATCTAAAAGTGCCTGGCTAATTGTAGGAACGCTTTGATTAACTGTAAAAGAAGGATTTATAGCAATATCGGCAGAATCAACTAATGATTTGTAAAAAGATACTTTAATAGGGTACTGCTTGTTCTGCTTGTTTACTGCTTCTGCAAAAACCTTTGCTCCTCCAATTTTATCGTAATTGTTCAATACAAATTGTCCGTTGCGATCTGGTTTAACATTCAAAAAATACACCGTAGAATCAGCATTGGTAATAGTTAACTTTACTACTTTATCATTTAATTCTTGATAATTCTCAATTTTTCCAGCAATGAATTGGGCACGTTCCGGTTGATATCTTAAAGTTAGCGGTTGGTTGCTGCTGATGCTTTTCCATTCAAAATGCCGCCAGCCATTGGTCAGCATCACCAAATCAAGCTGTTTTTGTAATGTATCACTGTTATTGGTAAAATAATAGGCAGGCTGATGAATGTAGCCTTTCAATTCAGAACTCAATAACAGGTAAGAGCAAATATTATTTTCAGGTTCTGTACTGATATCTGCATCAGTTACAGCAACAGAAAAGCTTCCGTTAAAGGGATTAAGAGTATTATCCTTCAAATTTAAAGTAAGCACATTTTTACTTTTTGGCTGAAAAGAAAAGGTATCCGACGAACAGGAAAGTTTCACTTGGTCGTGATGATTAATAAAAACAATTCTTTCTGCTGCAGGGATGCCATTACCATTAAAAACTGTTAAGCGCACAATTCCACTTGTAAAACCGCTTTTTTTAAAGTTAAAAACATTAATGCCACGGCTTAATTGCAGTGGATAGGAGGCAACCAAACCACTGCTTTGCACTGCTTCTACCATAATATTTTGCTGTATTTGCTGGCTGGTGCTGGCTATCTTTACTTCCAGTTCATCCGCAGATGCGTCGTTTATCTGCATTAATATGCCCATTTTTTTAACTTTTGGCAACGTAATATTTTGAACGCTATGATCAGAGAAATGAACCTGCGCTATATAAGTTACATTTGCAAACGCTTCCAAGTCAAAACTACCCATACCATCATGCAGAGTAGTGAATTTAGTAACAATCTTGTTGTCATTATTCATTACAATTCCTTGCACTTTAACAGGCATCCCGCTTTCATCGGTGGCTTTAAAAGCAACATGGCAAACATTAGCATCTATTAAATCTCCACCTTCCGGATAAAAACTAATAGTATAAACTTTAGCTACAGGAGCATTTAAAGCGGGAGCAATTTTTTCGTGTATATTTTGGATATAGATTTTTTGCCTGTAAAAAGAGTATTCCTTAAAATTAAGCATCCAAGCAGTAAAGGCCTGTAGTTCGTACCAGCCAGTTTTAAGACTATCTGAAAGGGTAATATTGCTATGTGCTATGCCATTTATTAATGGTAATTTCTGCTGCTTAACTAATTGGCCAGTATTATCCGTCAGGCGTATATAAACAATTTTACTTAATTGCGATGGCTTGCCATAAGCGGTAGCATAAATTTTATACCAGATAGTTTCTCCACTTAAGTAACTGTTTAAATCAGTATGAATAAACGTTTTTTCCTGCGGATATTTCTTGAAGTCTGCTACGATTGCGGTATCTGGTTTTTGCTTAAAAACATTATAATCAGCCGGTACAGACTGCGCCTCTGTTAAAACTGAATTTAATAACCAACATATTAAGAAACAATATCTTAAATACTTTTCCAAAATGAGTTACAATTAGGTTTTCTTGTTTTAAGCTACTGGCTTAAAGCGGGATAGGTGATAGTAATTTAGAGCTAATATACTTTTGATGCTGTTAAATTCCTAATCAATTTATTATTTAAATTTTGTTTTTTTTCGGAGAAAAAGGAGATAACCCAGATGTAAGAAGTTATTAAGTCAATTCTGATATTTTATCTATTTGATACTTCTGGTGTTTTGGTTTTCAAACTATCTAAGTTCCAGATCTTCTCCGCTTTTCGCCCAATTAACCAAAACGACATGCCGAGGATGGCAAAGAACAATGTTTTATTGATGTTATCCCACAGATATTCGGTGTAGCGCGTATAAATGTTGATGAGCAGAAAGGTGATACCAAACTCGCGGGCCACTTCATCTTTCTTTTTTAATCCGTATAAAACAAACGCTACAGAAGCGGCAATGGCAATTAAAGCCCAATAATATAAACTGATTTGCTTTACGCGCATCCAATCGTTTATCGTACCAAAATTGCCAAAAATAGACAACAGCCAAAGCGAACAAAAAAGGTAAGCCATGCCCACGATGTAAGTAAATTCGCGGAAGTATTCCAGCCAACGTTTTCGCCGCAAAACAAAACAAAACGCAACCAAAATCGCCCCGAAAACCACAAAACGCAACGGATAATTCATGCCCAGAAAATAGTGCCGCCAGTCGGTTTGGTAACCGGTTTCTGTGCCAAACCAGCTTCCCAGAGAAATCAGTGCAAAAAGCCAGATCAGGTGCGAATTGAGCTTGTAGGCGATGAACCCATACACAAAAACCGACAGTAAAAACAGCAGCGAATAATGGCCGGAACCGTTATCAAAAGTTTTGCCGAGATAGGCGATGCAGTTAGCTGTAAACAAAATTCCCAGAAAAATAATCGCTTCATTGCTATAAACTTTTTGGGGTGAGGTTTTTTTGAGTTTCCGGCCGCGGATGAACAGAAAAGCAGCTAAAATTCCCGAAAACAAGCTGATTAAAATATCCGGCGTGTTGTATAACTGCTGCAGCCATTTGATCACTTTGTCATCAATAATCAACGAAGCAATGGCAATCAATCCGCAAAATAAAGCCACCCAAAAGGAGTATTGCGCCAACCGTTTCCAATCGAAACCTTTTACATCGTAGCTATTGCGTAGGTTTTGAGCGAGATTGGAATCAATCAAACCCTGTTTTTCCCAGTGCGAAATGGTTTCGTCCAGAAATTTGCTTTCCTGCTTATCGATATCCAGTTTTTCCAAAGCCATAATTTAGGAATGGAAGATACTTCTTTTATCGGTTAAAAAACGACAATACGCTTTCTTTATCACGGCCAAGCTGCTTGGTAAGCTCTTCCAATCCGGCAAATTTTACATCATGGCGGATAAAAGCATGGAAGTTCATTTGCAGCGTTTGGTTGTAAATATCCTCATTAAAATCAAAAATATTGACTTCAATATTCCGCGTCATACCATTGATGGTTGGCCGGTGACCGATGTAAGCCATAGCTTTTATTGCCTCATTACGGCCGTCTCCGTGTGAGTTAGCTGCACTTAAAACCTTAACCGTTACTACATAAATTCCATCTGCAGGAATCAATTTATAATTTTCTTCTATGAAAAGATTGGCGGTTGGATAACCTAAAGTCCGGCCGATTTGATCACCGCGAATTACTTTTCCGGTGATAAAAAAAGCATAACCTAAAAACTGGTTGGCCAGCTGCGTTTCGTCGCTCAATAAAGATTTTCTGATTTTGCTGGAACTTACAGCTACTTCATTTACATCCTGTTCCGGAATTTCTTCCACCTCAAAACCATATTGCGGCGCAAATTTTTGCAGTTCTGCCAAGCCGCCGCTACGGTCTTTGCCAAAACGATGATCATAACCAATCACAATTTTTTTGGTGCCGATGCGGTTGACCAACATTTCACGAATATATTCCTCCGCAGAAAGGTTGGAAAAATCACGCGAAAACGGTGTGATGATGAGATGATCAATACCTAATTCTTCCAGCAACTTTGCTTTTTCGGCGATGGTAGTGAGGAGTTTTAAATGCTGATCTTCCGGATGCAGAATCAATCTCGGATGCGGAAAAAAAGTTAAAATTACGGTTTCGCCACCGGTTTGTTTGGCAACTTCTTGCAACCGATCAATAATTTTTCGGTGACCAAGATGCACGCCATCAAACGTGCCAATAGTTACAACAGCATTTTGCAGCGGCTTAAAATCCAGAATATCGTGGTAAATCTGCATACTATTTTTAGCACATAAATTTTAGGGTGATAAAAGAAGTGTTAACCTGTAGGCTCGGCGATAGTTTTTTGAGAACGGATATGATTTACCAGTTCCATTACCTCGTACGCATCTTTTAGGTGGAAATTGCCACTGCGGGTACGGGTTAATCTGGATAAAAAAGCACCGTTTTGCAAGGCCGCACCAAAATCATGCACCAAGGAACGGATGTAGGTGCCTTTACTGCACACTACGCGAAAATCAATTTCGGGCAGCTCAACTCGTGTAATTTCAAATTCGCTGATGGTAACCTGGCGACTCCGGCGTTCTACTTCTTCGCCGCGGCGGGCTTTTTCGTACAGCCGTTCACCGTTAATTTTGATGGCCGAATGTGCCGGCGGAAACTGGTCAATCTCACCAAAAAACTGCTTTACATTTTCGTTTATTTTTTCTGCGGAGATGTTATCCAACGGAAATTGCTGGTCAACTTCCGTTTCCAGATCATAAGATGGTGTGGTTGCACCCAAAACCATGGTGCCGGTATATTCTTTTTCTTCCGCTTGAAAAGTATCGATTTGTTTGGTAAGTTTCCCGGTGCAGATGATGAGCAAACCAGTTGCCAGCGGATCTAAAGTTCCGGCATGGCCAACTTTCAGTTTTAGCGGTTTCATCGAGTTGCGTATCTTGCCAACTACATCAAAACTCGTCCAGTTATAAGGTTTGTTGATTAAAAGAAGTTCGCCTTCGGGGAAATTAAAATCTTTGAAAATGCTGTTTTTATCGGACAAAATATGTTTTTATTAAGCAGTTAAATGTCCGGTATAATACAAAGCAATCAATACCAAACCTGCCAGAATACGATAAATGCCAAACAGCTTAAAGCCTTTTTTTTCTAAAAAAGTAATGAAAGTTTTGATGGCCAGCAGGGCTACTATAAATGCAATAACATTTCCGATCAGCAAAAATTTAAGCTGCTCGCCTTCCAGCATGTGTGCATGATGTTTGTGATAATCCCAAAGCTCTTTCACTGTTGCACCAAACATGGTTGGCACGGCCAGGAAAAATGAAAACTCGGCTGCTGCCTTGCGGGAAAGTTTCTGACTCATCCCACCTACAATGGTAGCCGCAGAACGGGAAACGCCCGGAATTACAGCCAGACATTGAAACAGTCCGATTTTAAACGCGGTTGGATAGTTGATTTCTTTTTCTTTATCTATAGCGGGACGATTAAACCAGTCATCTACAAAAAGTAAAATCACACCACCAATAACCAGCATAATGGCTACTATCAGCGGGCTTTCCAGCAAAATATCAATCTTCTTTTTAAACAGAAGACCAACGATTACTGCCGGAATTACACCTGCAACCAGTTTCAGATAGAAATCTATACTACGAAAAAAGCGTTTAAAATAAAGAACAACCACAGAAAGTATGGCACCCAGCTGGATACAAACTTCAAATAGCTTAACGAAATCATTTTTGCCGATACCCATAAAAGCACTGGCAATTACCATGTGGCCGGTTGACGAAACGGGTAAAAATTCGGTAATGCCTTCTATTATGGCCAGGATGATGGTTTGGATTAAATTCATGAGCGGTGGTCAGGCTTTTTCAGGATTGCATAAAAACCTAATCCAAATCCCGCCAGCACTAATATGGGTGCCAGCACAATTTTGCGGAAATCGTAAATATCGGTATCGCCAATCATCAGCACAAAACCAAGGATTACAACCGCCATGCTAATCAGCATCCAGCGGTAATTGCTTTTGCCGAACACAAAGTGCAGGGGCTTGGTTTCTGTAGGTTTTAAAGCCATAATTATCTGTATAAATCGTAAATTTTTAAACGTAAAAACTTGTTAACGGCCAGGAAAGTGCTGAAGCCGGAAATGAACATCCCCAAACCAACAATGCCTAAAAAGATGATGCCAAACTCGTAATAATTGCGCAGCAGAATTAAATCGGGCACTTCGCGGTAGCCAAAATAAAGGCAGCCAACCAGTAAAATAATCGCGATAAAACCGCCCAGCAAACCGTGGAGTAAAGCAAAGCCCACAAACGGCCAGCGGATAAACCCTTTTGTAGCGCCAACCAATTGCATGGATTTGATTAAAAACCGCTGCGAATAAATGGCCAGGTTGATAGTATTGTTGATTAAAGCCACAGAAACGAACAGAAAAATTGCGGCAAAAGCCAAAATCACGATGCTGATGGAATAAATTTTCTGGTTCATCAAATCCACTAAAGATTGCTGGTAAATTACTTCTTTTACGAGTGGATTTTTGCTGAGTTCGGCTTTAAATTTTGTGATGTTGGCGTTGTTGGCATAATCCGCTTTTAGGTAAACATCAATGGAAGAAAGCAGCGGATTGTAGCCGAGGAACTTTACAAAATCCTCGCCCATATCTTTCTGCAAATTCCTGGCAGCCAGCTCTTTGGTGATGTATTGCGTTTGCTTAACCTGCGGTTTTAAATCGAGCTGTTTTTGTAGTTGTAAAATATCAGCTTCTTTGGCGGCATCATCCACAATAATGTTCAGCACAATATTTTCTTTTACATAACGCGATAAATTTCGGGCATGAACCAAAATCAGCCCCAACAAACCCACCATCAGCAGCACCATGGCAATGCTGATAACGGTTGAAATATATATCGTTTTTGTTTTTCTGGTTGAAGTGCTTGCTTCAAATTCTTCCAACATGATCCGAACCTTTTTGCGAAAATAGAAAAAGCCTGTTCAAAGGTAAAACAATATCTGTTTTAATTTTTCTTCTCTGCAGCAGCCCAAATCAGTTTTAACAATTATTAACAGCTGGTGCAAGCTGTTTTTTTGTAGAACTATTTGCCGGCACAGTAGTTTTAAGTGGATAAAAACAGCATCATGGAAAAAGCAAATTCAACCAATAAGCCATCGCCATCAGACGAAAAAACTTTTTCGAAAGTGGATGAAGGGCACGACATTATCATTCGCAAGGAAGATAAAACTTATCATCACGACGATGCTGAAGCGAAAACTGAAAACCCGGCCGAGTATTATCAGAATGAAGAGCAACCAGTTGGGCCGGTTACGGATGCGCCGAAAGAAGATTGAGGCAATGCTTCTTTTAGCAGGATAAATTTTAAATGTCAAAAATCCGGTTTTGAAAAAGACCGGATTTTTTGTTTTATTGTAGTTGATGGCCAAAGAACGCAACCGGATTAATCAACAGGATATTACTTTTAAAAAACGTTTTGCTGCGCTGGGCAACCTGCCAGCTTTTTTTAAGCTCGTTTGGCAAAGCAGCCCCTGGAAAACTTCGTGTAGTTTTTTGCTGAGGCTGATCCGTTCGGCCATGCCGGTGGCTTTGCTTTATATTGGTAAACTTATTGTAGATCAGGTGGTTTTACTTAATCATAATTCCTCCAATCAAAGCAATCATCACTATTTGTGGCAATTGGTTGGCGCAGAATTTGGCCTGGCTTTACTAACGGATGCTTTGAACCGGCTGATTAACCTGCTAGATAGTTTGCTGGGCGATCAGTTTTCCAACCATACTTCCATCCGTTTGATGCGCCACGCGGCCACGCTGGATCTGGATCAGTTTGAAGATTCGGTTTTTTATGATAAACTGGAACGTGCCCGCCAGCAAACCGTTGGCCGCACGGTTTTGCTTTCGCAGGTGATGAGCCAGGTGCAGGATATTATTTCTATGGCTTTCCTCATCACCGGGTTGATCGCGTTTAATCCTTGGCTGATTTTGCTGTTGCTGGTTGCCATTATTCCGGCGTTTTTGGGCGAATCTTATTTCAATAATCAAAATTATACTTTAACCCGAAGCCAAACGCCCGAACGCCGCGAGCTGGATTACCTTCGTTACCTGGGTGCAAGCGATGAAACGGCCAAAGAAATCAAGCTGTTTAATCTGGCAGATTTTGTAATTAACCGCTTTAAAACCCTTTCGGATAAGTTTTATGCAGATAACAGCAAACTGTCTATCAAACGTTCTGCCTGGGGTACATTTTTTTCGGTTTTGGGAAGCATTGGTTATTATTTGGCCTATGTTTTTATCCTGATAAAAACAGTAGACGGCCATATTTCTGTTGGCAGTTTAACTTTTCTGGCTGGTTCTTTCCGGCAGTTGCGCGCTTTGATGGAAGGAATTCTGACGCGTTTTGCAGCCGTTTCGCAGGGTGCTATTTATCTGTCGGATTTCCTGGAGTTTTTCGAGATCAAACCTAAAATTGTTATTCCGGAAAAGCCGCTGCCATTTCCAAATCCAATTAAAAGAGGGTTTACTTTTGAAAATGTAGGTTTTCAATACCATAACGCTGAAAAATGGGCCAACCGGCATTTAAATTTCACGCTTCATCCCGGAGAAAAACTGGCTTTGGTGGGAGAAAATGGTGCCGGAAAAACCACGCTGGTTAAGTTGCTGGCTCGATTATATGATCCAACTGAAGGCCGGATTTTGCTGGATGGCATCGACCTGAAAGCTTATAAAATTGAAGATTTACGTTTTAACATCGGCGTGATTTTTCAGGATTATCTGCGTTACCAAATGACTTTATCTCAGAATATTGCGGTTGGAAACATTGCGGAGATCAACAATTCTTCCCTCATAAAAAAAGCAGCACAGGAAAGCCTGGCAGATGCGCTTGCCGAAAAATTGCCCGGACAATACAATCAATGGCTGGGTAGAAGATTTAACGACGGCGTAGAACTTTCGGGCGGCGAATGGCAGAAAGTTGCCCTGGCGCGCGCTTATATGAAAGATGCTCAACTGCTGATTTTGGATGAGCCAACTGCTGCGCTGGATGCACGTGCAGAATACGAAGTTTTTCAGCGTTTTGCCGGGTTGACTAAAGGAAAATCTGCCGTATTGATTTCGCACCGGTTTTCCACCGCCCGCCTGGCCGATCGGATTATGGTTTTAGAGCGAGGACAGATTCTGGAAATTGGTTCGCACCAAGAATTATTGGCGTTGGAAGGAAAATATGCAGAGTTGTTTCAGCTGCAGGCAATGGGATATCAGTAATGATTATAATAAATTTTGAACAAAATAGCATGCCCTAATAGAAAACAAATTTATTGCCTTGAAGATTTCTCCCGACCGAGATGACAAAAAAATTATTTATCTGATCAATACATCACCAAACTAATCGTTTCGATCAAAAAGATACCTTCTTCAAATTTAAATAAATCTGTGTTCCAGAAAGTTACCGTTGCGTGGGTTTCCGTTAGTTGATTAATCGTCATTTGAGGGCTGCCTGAATTTAGAAATACCACGTCGCCAATTTTAAAGTCTTTGTCTTCCATTGTGTTAAATTTTATTGCGGTAAATATAAAAAAGAATCGCTTAGCTGTACATGTTGAAACTTTTACTGAATGATGATTTTATGCAGAACTTGTTTGGAGGACGATGCTTCTTTTATCACCTAAAAATCTGCAAACAGAATTCTTGAAATTTTTACCCGGCAAATTTTTTAATTTCGCGGTTCAATTCTCCGCAGAACCGAAAATGGATTATCAGTTTAAAAAAATAGAAAGCGAATGGCAACAATTCTGGGCCGAAAACCAGACTTTTAAAGCCGAAAACCATTCCGAAAAACCCAAATATTACGTGATGGACATGTTTCCGTATCCTTCAGGAGCCGGTTTGCATGTGGGCCATCCGCTGGGTTATATTGCTTCGGATATTTTTGCGCGCTATAAACGGTTGAAAGGCTTTAACGTGCTGCATCCGATGGGTTACGATTCTTTCGGTTTGCCGGCAGAACAATACGCGATACAAACCGGACAGCATCCGGCTATCACTACTGAACAAAATATTGCCACATATCGCCGTCAGCTTGACCAGATTGGTTTTTCTTTTGATTGGAGCCGCGAAGTGCGCACCAGTTCGCCCGATTATTATAAATGGACGCAGTGGATTTTTATGCAGCTTTTCAATTCCTGGTACAATCAGGAAACGGACAAAGCGGAACCGATTTCTAACTTAATTCAAAAGTTTGAGACTGATGGAAATCATGCGGTAAAAGCAGCATCGGATGAAGATGTATTGCATTTTTCTGCAGAAGAATGGGCTTCTTTTACCGACATAGAAAAGCAGGAAGAACTGCTGAAATACCGTTTAACTTATCTCCGCGAAAGCACTGTAAACTGGTGCGCGGCATTGGGAACCGTTCTGGCAAACGATGAAGTGAAAGACGGTTTTTCGGAACGCGGCGGTTATCCCGTGGAGCAGAAAAAAATGATGCAGTGGAGCATGCGCATCACCGCTTATGCCGAACGTTTGCTGCAAGGTTTGGACACCATCGACTGGCCGGAACCGCTGAAAGAAATGCAGCGCAACTGGATCGGAAAAAGTGTTGGCGCAATGGTCGAATTTGATGTGGAACCGGTTGTGGGCAACTTTGAATTATCGCAGGATAGTCCGCTGGAACCGGCAAAAATTGCGGTTTTTACAACACGTGTAGATACTACTTTTGGCGTAACTTTCGTTGTCCTCGCCCCGGAACATGAACTGGTAAAACACCTGACTACGCCAGATCAGCAGGGAGATATTGATGCCTACATCGATCAGGCAAAAAAGAAATCTGAGCTGGACCGGATGGCGGATACCAAAACGGTTTCCGGTGCTTTTACGGGTAGTTATGTGATTAATCCTTTGGACGGAAATAAAATTCCGGTTTGGATTGCAGATTATGTTTTGGCTGGATACGGAACTGGCGCCGTTATGGGCGTACCTTCCGGTGATGCGCGCGATCATCGTTTTGCCACGCATTTTAACCTGCCGATCGTTGCCATTTTGGACACGCAAAAAGAGGTGCTAAAAGAAGCAGATGCTACCAAAGAAGGCCATTATATCAATTCTGGTTTTATCAACGGCATGACTTATCAATCCGCAACCTCCACCATAATTGCCAAACTGGAAGAACTCGGTGCCGGAAAAGCCAAAATCAATTACCGTCAACGCGATGCTATTTTTGGCCGACAGCGTTACTGGGGTGAACCTGTTCCGGTTTATTTTAAAGATGGTTTGCCGCAGCTGATTGATCAGAACGAATTGCCTTTGGTTTTGCCGGAAGTGGATAAATATCTGCCAACCGAAAGCGGCGAACCGCCTTTGGCCCGTGCTGAAAACTGGAAATACCAGAACGAATTTGAGTACGAATTAAGCACGATGCCAGGTTGGGCTGGCAGCAGCTGGTACTGGTACCGTTATATGGATGCGCACAACAACCAGGAATTTGCCTCAAAAGAAGCTATAGATTACTGGAAAGATGTGGATTTGTATATCGGCGGAAGCGAACATGCAACCGGGCATTTGCTGTACAGCCGTTTCTGGAACAAGTTTTTAAAAGATTTGGGTTTGGTAACAGCCGAGGAGCCTTTTAAAAAGCTGATTAATCAGGGAATGATTACAGGAACGTCGGAATTTATTCATCACCATATTATGACTCAACCTCGTTTTAGCGGTACAGATGAAGAATGGCAAAATGCAATTGAACATGGAGACTATAATTACTTTTTAAGTGATGATGTATTTGATCCTAAAGTAATATACCCTGGAATTATAATCGATAGTCGTGTAGATATATCTATTGTTAATAATTCTATCTTAAACGTTAATGATTTTATAATTAAACATCCAGAGTACAAAGATTACAAGTTTATCTGTAAAGGTGGATTTTGGCAAAACGGAATTTTTACTAAAACCAGCGGTGATTCTGATAAATTCAAAACAAGACCTGAAGTAGAAAAAATGTCTAAATCCAAGTTTAACGTTGTCAATCCGGATGAAATGATTGAACGTTATGGCGCGGATACTTTGCGGATGTACGAAATGTTTTTAGGTCCGCTGGAACAATCCAAACCCTGGAACACCAACGGTATTGAAGGTGTTTTTAAATTTCTAAGGAAGTTCTGGAAACTGTTTCATGATGATAACTTCAATTTTAGGGTGATAAACGAAGCACCAACAAAAGCCGAACTGAAATCGCTCCACAAAATCATTAAAAAAGTGGAAGATGATGTAGAGCGTTTCTCATTCAATACTTCCGTTTCCAGCTTTATGATTGCGGTTAATGAACTGATGGAATTAAAGTGTGCTAAAAGAAGCATCCTGCAGGATATGGTGGTAATTTTATCTCCTTACGCCCCGCATATTTGTGAAGAATTGTGGAAGCTGCTGGGCAATGAAGCCGGAACTTTATCTTATGCTGCTTATCCAAAATTCAATCCGGAATTTTTGGTGGAAGATGCTTTTTCGTACCCGATTTCTATCAACGGAAAAACAAAAACGAACTTGAACATTCCGCTTACTTTAGAGCCAAAAGAAGTAGAAGCACTGGTTTTAGCAGATGAAAATGTGCAGAAATATCTGGCCGGACAAACGCCTAAAAAAGTGATTGTGGTAAAAGGCCGGATTGTAAATATGGTAGTTTGATATTTTCCAAATAACTCTGCCAATGA
Source organism: Janthinobacterium lividum (assembly GCA_050954285.1). Taxonomy (GTDB): domain Bacteria; phylum Bacteroidota; class Bacteroidia; order Sphingobacteriales; family Sphingobacteriaceae; genus Mucilaginibacter_A. Next base: position 63,288 of record JBPBPL010000018.1, read on the forward strand.
AATTTAACAAAACTTAATAAATTATTGCCGGTAAAAGAAGTATTCCGTTTTGTGCTGGAATGTAAAGAACGGGTTACAATACTTCTTTTATCATACAAAAAAAGTTTTTCGCCGTAACAATTATCAATTTTGTTCCTCCTAATTATAAAACTATTGAAATGAAACGTTTACTTATACTTTTTTCCTTATCCATTTTCGCGTTTGCAGCACATGCCCAGTTTCCTGGCGGTGGTGGTGGCTCGTCTGTTACCGGTCGTATCTCTGGAACGGTTGTCGATTCGGTTACTAAAAAACCTGTTGATTATGCAACGATTACCTTATACAGAAGCGGTGGAAAAGCCCCGTTAAACGGCGTAGTTACGGATGGAAAAGGTGTTTTCCGCATCAACAATATCACTGCCGGAAAATATAAAGTTACCATCAGCTTTATTGGTTATCCAACCAAAACCATCGACCCGGTTACTACAACGCCCGGTAAACCTGATATTAGTTTAGGAATTGTGCGGCTTTCGCCAACCGGCCGCATGTTAAAAGGTGTAAATATTGTAGCTGATGCGCCGATTGTAGAAAACCGGATTGACAAACTGGTTTATAATGCCGAGAAAGACATCACGACAGGCGGTGGCAACGCTACTGATGTGTTGCGTAAAGTGCCGCTTTTATCGGTCGATATGGATGGTAACGTGTCTTTGCGCGGCGATCAGAATGTTCGGGTGTTGATTAACGGGAAACCTTCCGGTGCGGTATCCACCAGTTTGGCCGACGTGTTGCGTACTATTCCTGCGGATCAGATTAAAAGCGTGGAGGTAATTACTTCTCCATCGGCAAAATACGATGCAGAAGGTTCTGGCGGTATCATCAATATCATTACCAAAAGCAGCAAAGCTTCCGGCTTAAGCGGCTCGGTAAGCGGTGGTATCGGTACGCGCCAGAATAATGGAAACGTTAACCTGAATTACAAGCATAACCGATTGAGCCTGGGAGCGAATATTGGTGGTAACGGAGCATGGCCACAAACCTCACTGGTTGATTTTAGCAGCGTTAGCGGAACCACTACGCGTACGCAGAATTCCCAATCAAAAACTACCCGTGAAGGTGTAAGAGGTTCTATTAATGGAAGTTATGATTTTAACGAGTTTAATTCCCTGACATCAAGTGTTACGTTAAATGGTACAGCCATGAAAAATGACGGTACAGCATTGAATACCAATAGTTTATTTACCGGTTACGGCGGTTATAACACCACTAACTACAACAAAACCAGTTTGGCTGGTTTTGACTGGAGTGCGGATTATACACATAAATTCAAAAAGCAAGGGGAGGAGTTAACCATTGCCGGTCAGTGGAGCCATACAGGGGCTACCAATGATTATGCAACAGCATATTTTAATGTGCCTGCTGCCTTTATCAGATATACGCCAAACCAAACGGGTACCAATGATGGTACTAACAATGAATATACGGCACAGGTTGATTATGCGCTGCCGATCAATACAAAAATTAAGTTTGAAGCTGGTGGTAAATCGATCTTTAGAAGGATTAACAGCGATTTCAATGTATTCGGTCAAACGAATAATGTCGGGCCATATCTATTAAATGATACAGCCTCAAATAAATATGATTACAACCAGAATGTTTATGCGGGTTACTCGGTTTTTACTTTCACACTGCCTAAAAGCTATAGTTTGCAGGTTGGTGCCAGGGTAGAAAACACGCAGATTGCCGGTACACCATCCAACAGTACGCAACCAAGTTTAAAGCCATTTTCTAATTCGTATACCAGTTTTGTGCCGAGTTTTGCTTTATCCAGATCATTAAAAGGTGGAAACAGTGTAAAACTGACTTACACCAAACGGATTCAACGGCCAAGTTTAACGCAGATCAATCCGTTTATCAATAAGGCCAACGCAGATAACCAAACGCAGGGCAGCCCAACTTTATCACCGGAAATTTCACAAACGGTAGAGTTAGGTTATACGGCTTTTATCAAAAGTTCGGTTATTATTTTGTCAACCTATTACAAACACACCAACAATTTGATTGAAGGTATCGCTGATACTGTTCGCGATCCTGATTTAGGCCGTACCGTTACCAGAACCAACTATTTAAATGTTGGTAAAAATAATTCGTTTGGTGTTAGTGCTTCCGGCTCCATCAATCCTGTAAAACCTTTAACCATCAGAGGTAGCGCAAGCGTTTACACTTATGATGCTGTTGCAAACACTGCACTTGCAAATCAGCAAAGTGGTGGTAGCACTTATCTGCAGTACAATGTTTTTACAGGTGCGTCTTTAGCCTTGAAAGGTGGTTTTGCAGCTGAATTATTTGGTGTATTCAACTCAAAAAGGCGTACTATTCAAGGTACCGGGCCAGCTTTCAACATTTATGGTTTTGGCGTGAAGAAAGATATTATTGCCAAGAAGTTTACCTTAGGTTTAAATACCTTGTCGCCGTTTCAAAAGTATCTGCACTTAAATACCAATATCAGCAGCAATGGCTTCGCTCAAAATCAAACCATATCTTATCCGATACGCTCATTTGGTATCTCGTTTAGCTATAATTTTGGTAAGATCACTTACGGTCAGCAAAGCAAGAAAAAAGGCGTTAACAATGATGACGTGATGCCGGGCGATAACGGAAATGGTGGTGCAGGCGTACCATCTGGAAGCGGCGGTGGCCGACCACAATAAAATTTATCCGATAAAAGAAGCATTTAAAATCCGGCCTAATCAGCCGGATTTTTTGTTTTAAAAGCGAATAAAGAAACTGCTTTCCATCAACAATGATCTATAACTCATAATTCTTTTCCTTTTTTAATTCTTTTTAAAACCAGTAAATTCTGTCCGTTGGTGCTAATGCCGCTGATGTTATTCTGATACAAATTGACCAGTTTGTAATAATATAAAATGGCAACCGGCGATTCGTCCATTACCAATTGATCCATTTGCCGGTATAGTTTAAAGCGTGCCGAATCTGTTTTGGCCAGATAACTCGCCTCAAATAAATGATCAAAATCAGCATTATAAAAACTGGTATAATTGGGGCCGAAAGGAACTTTGTTGTGCGAATAAAAAACCGACAGATAATTCTCTGCATCCGGATAATCAGCAATCCAGTTCCCTCTAAAAAAGCTGATGCTGTTTTTAGCAATCATTTCTCGTAAGCTCGCTCCCTGGCTTACTTCTACACGTGTTTTTATACCAACCGCATTTAATTGTCCCTGCACAAACTCAATTAAATCGCGGTAAGTGGTGGTGGTGTTTAAAAGGATTTCCGGAACGGGGTGTGTTGGGTTAAAACCTGCTTCCGCAAGTAAAACACGCGCTTTTTCGGGATCGTAATGATAACCTTTAACTACCTGCTGCTCAAAACCAGGCATGCCAACCGGCACAAAACCAGCGTGGCCAGCCGTGCCAATACTGTTGCGCAGATATTTCACCATTTTTTCTCGATCAATAGCGTAATTAATGGCCTGCCGTACTTTTTTAAATCGTAAAGGAGAAGTTTTAACGATGACCAGATTGGTATCTACCAGCATTCCTAAATATTCTGTGTTGAGGTATGGCCTTGTTTTAAACTGAAACTTGCCTTTATATTTTTTAGTGATCTGGCCGGATTTGGTTAAGATATCATCCCGATAACTACCATCTACATCATTAAAAAAATCGAGGTTATGCTTTACAAATTCCATAAAAGCCGTTTGTTTATTGGTGATAAAAGAAGCACGAACGGCATCCAGATAAGGCAGGCGATGGCCGTTTTCAACTTCCCAGTATTTTTCATTTTTAAGGAGCACCAGTACTTCGCCTTCTTTCCAGTATTTAAACCTGAACGGACCGGTTCCAACCGGATGGCTACGGAAATCCTTTCCATAAAAATCAACTACTTCGTGCGGCACCACCGAGCAATATTGCGCCGTTAGCAAGCTCATCATCGGCGGAAAAGGTTTTTTTAAATTGATGATAAAGGTTGAATCGTTTGGTGATTCAAATGCTTCTTTTACCGCTACTTTATCGCTAAAAATCCAGGAGCCGGAGGAGCCGACTTTTGGGTCAACCAACCGTTTAAAGCTGTACTCAAAATCCGCTGCTACAGCTTTCCGTCCTTTTCCATTTTTAAATTGTGCCGCATCATGAAAAAAAACATCGTTTCGTAAATGAAAAGTGTACTGCAAACCATCCGTAGAAACCGTCCAGCTTTTGGCAATGCAAGGTTTGGTTTTTAAGCTGTCATCAATCTGAACCAAGCCGTTATAAATCTGGTTATCGCACCAAAGCGCATTCTGGTTGCGTGCAAAAGCCGGATCAAGCGAGGTCAGTAAATCATCCATATTTAAATTAAAAACGGTTTTGTTGGATTGCTCTTTGGAGGTGCATCCGCCCAAAAAAAAGAGTGCTAAAAGAAGCATGAGTAGCTTTTCTGCCGTTGTAGAATTATTGCGAAGATTGCGGGCTAATCCTTTATTTTGCTGGTTATTAGGTTTGTTCAAAATTAATGCTTGTTTTATCGCTTTTTTCGAGTGAAGTTATAATTTAATGATATTGAATCAAAAAAGAATCATTTCCCTGCTGGCTGCCGGTACTGAAATTGTGTGCGAGCTGGGTTTGGAAGATCAGCTGGTTGGCCGTTCGCACGAGTGTGATTATCCCAAAAGCATTTTGCATTTGCCGGTTTGCTCTTCGGCGATGCTGGACCCGATGGCCAGTAGTTTGGAAATAGACAAGCAGGTGAAAGGCGTTTTAACAGATGCTTTATCGTTTTACCAGATCGACCGTGAACTGATCAAAACCTTGAAACCCAATATCATCATCACCCAAACCCAATGCGAAGTTTGTGCGGTAAGTTTAAGCGATGTAGAAAAAGCACTGGAAAATTTGCTGGATTATTCCGTTGAAATAATTTCACTGGAGCCGGATAACCTGAATGCTGTTTTTAACGATATAAAAACAGTATCCGAGATTTTAGGCGTGCCGGATCGTGGCGCAGATGTGCTGGACCGGATGCACGAACGGCTGGATCTGATCAAACACAAGCTGAAATTCATCACCCAAAAACCAACCGTAGCTTGTATTGAATGGTTATCACCGCTGATGATGGCTGGAAACTGGACACCGGAAATGGTGGATATTGCAGGCGGACAATCGGTTTTAGCCATTAGTGGCAAACATTCGCCGATGATTGAGTGGATGGATCTGGTACAGGCTGACCCTGAAATTATGGTGGTGATGCCTTGCGGTTTTAACATTGAGCGGACGTTGAAAGAAATGGATATATTGCTGCAACAATCGTATTTTCAGGATTTGCAAGCGGTAAAAAACAATAAACTTTTCATTGCAGATGGCAACCAGTATTTCAACCGTTCCAGGCCGCGTATTGTAGATTCGGTAGAAATTCTGGCAGAAATAATTAACCCAAAACAGTTTATTTTTGGTTATGAAGGAGAAGGCTGGATAAAATTTAGTGTATAAAAGAAGTATCGATATGAGCAAAAAAATAAAACTGGAAGAAATTTCTACTTCTCCCACAGAAAAAATAACGAAAGAAGAAGCCGCAAAAGAAAGCATTGAGCTGACTGAAAAGCTGGCTGAAATCCAAAATAAACTGTTCGCACAAAAGAAATATGATGTGCTGATTATTTTGCAGGGAATGGATGCGTCGGGAAAAGACAGCGCGGTGAAGCATGTTTTTTCGGGCGTGAATCCGGCTGGCTGCCGTGTAAAATCTTTTAAAGCACCAACGGAGGAAGAACGGGCCCATCATTTTTTGTGGCGCGTAAGTAAAAACTGTCCAGAAAAAGGTATGATCCAGATTTTCAACCGTTCGCAATATGAAGATATTTTGGTGCCAACGGTAGAAAAACTAGCTGATGATAAGTTGATTAAAGCACGCTGCGAAGAAATTAATTCTTTTGAAGCTGGTTTAGTCAGGAACAACACCATCCTGATGAAATTTTACCTGCACATTTCGCATGATAAACAGGTAGAAAAGTTGCAGGAGCGCAAAACCAACGAATATAAGCGCTGGAAATACCAGAAAGAAGATATTGCGGCCATCAGCAAGCACGATGATTTTGCTAAAGTTTACGAATATATTTTTGAGGAATGTGCCGAAGCTGCTTCCTGGAAAATTATTCCGGCCGATAAAAAGTGGTATAAAAATTATGCGCTTTTAAACGAGATTGTGCAGGAACTGGAAAAGTATGAAATACATTATCCAAAGGTGGATCTGTAGGATTTTCAGTTCGTCATCCAAAAGCGATTATTTATTTCAGGAGATTTTAGTTACAAACCAGTAAACAGCAGATGCGTTATTTGCACAAATATCTATCGATAAAAGAAGCATCATGGCTGAACTATTTAAACCCTTAAAAATAAAAAGTATAGAACTGAAGAATCGTATTGTGATTTCGCCCATGTGCGAATATTCCAGCGAGGATGGTTTTGCCAACGACTGGCATTTTGTACATCTCGGCAGCCGCGCAGTTGGCGGTGCCGGTTTGATTATTTTAGAAGCAACAGCCGTTTCTCCGGAAGCACGAATTACGCCGGATGATTTGGGTTTGTGGAAAGATGAGCACATTGCCGAACTGAAAAAGATCGTTGCTTTTATGCATAACAATGGTTCTGTAGCAGGTGTTCAACTGGCTCATGCCGGCCGGAAAGCCAGTCACGAATCGCCCTGGAAAGGTGGCCAGCTCATTCACAGCAACGCGCCGCAAGGCTGGCAAACCGTTGCGCCAAGTGCTATTCCGTATAAAGAAGGTACCGAATTGCCGGTCGCTTTGGATGAACAAGGAATTGCAAAAGTAATCCAGGATTTCAAGGAAGCTACCCGGCGATCCGTTGAAGTTGGGTTTAAAGTGATTGAACTACATGCCGCTCATGGTTATTTGTTGCACCAGTTTTTATCGCCGTTAACAAATGAAAGGACAGACCAGTATGGCGGTTCTTTCGAAAACAGGATCAGGTTTTTGCTGGAAGTAACTGCTGCCGTACAGGAAATCTGGCCTGCTGATTTGCCTTTATTTGTTCGGCTTTCGGCTACTGATTGGGCAGAAGGCGGCTGGACTGCAGAAGAATCTGTTAAATTATCCGCGATTTTAAAAGAAAAAGGTGTTGATCTGATTGATTGTTCTACAGCAGGCTTGGTTTCCTGGCAAAAAATCCCGGCCGGGCCAGGTTTTCAGGTTCCTTTTGCAGAGCAAATTAAAAAGGAAACGGGCATATTAACCGGAGCCGTTGGCTTGCTAACCGAAGCGAAACAAATGGAAGAAATTTTGGCCAGTGGTAAAGCTGATTTAATTTTGATTGCACGCGAATCTCTGCGCGATCCATATTTTCCCCTGCATGCAGCACAAGAACTTGGTGTGGATTTGTCTTGGCCGGTGCAATATGATCGTGCTAAACATCAGCATAAATAATTAGATTTTTATGCAGTAAAAGAAGCATTAGCAGTTGTTTTGTTAAAAAAGCCATCGTATGATTGATTCAAATGATGGCTTTTTATATGCAATTTTCTTCGGAAAAATAGAAAATTCTGCAGAACACAAAATTCTGCAGAACACAAAATCTAAAATTACTGTTTTACAGGCATGAACAAGCTTCTTTTATCCCCTGTAATTTTGTTGCTTTCAACGTTACAGCTATCGGCACAACAAAAAAGTTATCGTGAAATCTGGCTTTTTACTTCTGATGCAGCTAATGCTTCTTTTATCACCCAAAAATTGGCTTTAACAGATGTAACTGGTTTGAATGAGCGGGACATTCAGGTTCACGAAATTGTTGGATCAAAATCTCATCAGGCTTTGTTCAAAAAATATAAAGCTTCAACCCAAAATTTTACTTTTATTTTGATTGGGAAAGATGGCGGTGAAAAACTGCGTTCAACACAACCCATTAGCAAAGAAAAATTGTACCGCACAATTGATGATATGCCAATGCGAAAAAGCGAAATGAAGCATTAATCCTAAAAATACCTGGTAAAAACAGTATCCAAACTTTACAGGTTGTTACTGATATGCCGGTATCTTTCAAAATGATATAACTTGGCCACGTCAGTTTTAAGATGTTTTAACCAACCAACATTAAAAAGTAACACAGCCAGCAACATCCCGATTACCGGCGCAATCCAATACAGCCAATAGCCAGACCATATTAAACTAACTAAAGCTGGCCCAAAACTTCGTGCCGGATTGGTGCTGGTACCAGAAACGGGCGCTTCTGCAAAAACCATAATGCAATAGATGATTGGCATCATAAATGGCGTAAAGTTTTTGATTTTATCGTGCGAAGTGAAGAAGATAATAACGGCGATCAACACGAATGTTGTCCAAATTTCGCCGATAAAAGCAGCATCAATTGGGGCAGGAATAGTGGCACCAAAATCCATGCTCTTGCCTTCGTCGCCCCAAAAAAGCAGCGGTAAACAACCTACGGCAGCTCCGGCCATCTGCGAAAAAACAAAGCCAAGCATATTTTTAAACTGCATATTTTTGCGCAACCAGAAAGCCAGGCTAACCACCGGATTGATATGTGCGCCGCTGATTTTGCCTACCGGCGAAAGTGTAATCAAGCAACCAGTAGTGCCGAATAAAAAGCCTGAAATTGCTCTTCTTGTTCCCGCATAAGGGATAAGCTTAATAATCGGCGAACCTTTTCCATTGATAAAGATGACGACTGATAAGCCAATTAAAACCAGTAAGGCCGTGCCCACAAATTCTGAAAAATAAGCTTGGAGAAATTTTTTATCTATCATTTAAAAGGTTCCCACCATTTATTCAGGTAAGGTTGCCCGTTATAAATGTAAGTTTCTCCTGGTTTTGGTACTAATAATTTAATATTTTTTTGTTTGGCTAGTTCCAGTAGCCGCTCAATCGGTTGTGTCCAGGCATGAAAAGCGAGGTTAAATAATCCCCAGTGTATTGGCATCATCAGGTTGGCATTTAAGGCTAAAAACGCATCAGAAGCATGGTCAGGCCCCATATGGATATCTTTCCAAAGCTCATTGGAAGCACCAATTTCCAACATAGCGATATCAAAAGGACCGTACTTTTCGCCAATGGTTTTAAAAAGCGGATGAATGCCGGAGTCTGCACCGAAGTAAACTTTATGTTTCGGGCCTTTGATGATGTAAGAAGCCCAAAGCGTGGTGTTTCGGTTACGCAATCCTCTGCCCGAAAAATGGCGGGCTGGTGCAGCAATCAATTTAAAACCTGGCCAAATTTCATTTTCCTGCCACCAGTCAAACTCAGTAATTTGGTTTTTAGGAATGCCCCAATTGTTCAAAATCTTGCCAACGCCAAGTGAGCAGAAAAATGGAATGCTTCTTTTACCTAGTATTTTTACAGTTTTTCTGTCGAGGTGATCAAAGTGATCATGGGAGATAATCACGGCATCGATCGGAGGCAGCTCATTCAAAGTGATCGGAGCCAGAAAAAAACGTTTCGGCCCGAAAAACTGAACAGGAGAGGCGCGTTCTACCCAAACCGGATCTGTTAAAATTCTTTTTCCGTCGATCTCAATTAAAGTTGATGAATGACCGATTAGGGTGATGCGTAAAGCATCGGCAGGAAGTTGATTCAACAATTTTAAATCAGCTGAAAATGGGCCGGGCTGTATTTGTGGTGTACGGTTTGGATGATCTTTGAGGTATTCTTTTAATACTTTAAAAAATCCGGAAGATAAACCGGTTTGGGTAGGAATCGGATTGACAAAAACTTTGCCGTCGAAATTAGGCGAGTTGTACATGAAAAATGGAACAGTAGGAGCAAGATTTGGTTTGATATAAAATAGCTTCAACTTTTTGATGAGGAGTTAGCCTTCGGTAGTATTTAAAGCCCATCTATTAGGTAAGAAGTTTAGGGTTTTAAAAGACTGATCCCTTATTATTTAGCAAGATTTCTTACAGCTTACCTCAGCGTATTAATGTTAAGTTACCGGATACTTTACCCTGGCAAACAACTTTTTTCGGATCAAGGATATAATAATAAACCCCGGATGGCAGCGGCTTTCCACCATAGATACCGTTAAACGGCTGCGAATAGTTAATGGAATGGTACACCACCTGCCCATAACGATTGTATAACCATATTTCTATACCTGGAAACTGGTCGATACCAGCAATATTCCAATTGTCGTTGATGCCATCATTATTTGGAGTAAAGGTATTTGGTATAATCAGGCCGGATAAGGCAACAGAAACAGTAAGCTTTGTTTTGGGGCTTTCACAAGTATGATTTAAAGTGGTTACGTAAAAAACAGAAGTTTTAGTTACCTTCTCGGCAAACTGCGGGTACTTACTTTCTCTTAATAAGGTGCTGTCTGCACTGTACAATCGATAGCCTGTGCCAGTACCTGGGTTTTTTATAGTTATAACTATATTCTGAGGTAAACACAGCTCCATATTATCTACTTGTGGTGGCACGGCTACTGTAGTGCTATCTTTAATAACAAACGAGCGAGTAGCAACACAACCATCTGCATTTTTAACAGTGAGGGTATAAGTGCCTGCACCAACGCTTTCTAAGTATAATGTTCCCTGCGGTATCGAATTTTCTTTACTATCTTTCCAAAAATAACCTTCTTTTGGCTGTTTTTTAGGGTTAGGTTTTGCACCTCCATTAATAGAAAGCCCCAAAATAAATCCTACATGTTGCCCGCAAACATCAGGATGGATTATAACATTTTCTATACCTATACTATAACCGGGAGATGGCTTAACGGTGTATGAAGCTAATTTGGTGCGGCAATTAATACCATCCAGGGAATATAGATTATAAACCAGGCTGGGAGTAAGACCTGTAAGTCTTATTTTCGTTGCGGTATCTGGTCTGTAAAGAATATAACCCGATTGAAGGTCATTAGTTGATCCATCCAGTTGCAAAGCATAACGGTAGGGTGGGTCTGTAGCACTAATATCAAAAGTAACATTTACCGAACCCGTAGAATTACAGTCTGCATCCATTACTTCTGTATGTAATATTTTAGGTACAGAGGTTGCAGAAGGAATGGTATAACTATTTTTTGAACTACAGCCGGCAGCATTCGTAGCAATAAGAGTGTAGCTATCTGCAATAGAGTTGATAAGGTCTGCTGTAATAGCCACAGTATTTCCGCTGCTATTGATCCATTGATATTGTACTGCATTGGTTATGTTGATACCGGTAATTGAACCATCGGCATTATTGCAGGTTGGTTTATTTACAACTATATTTCTATTATCAATTGTAACCTCGTTTTTAATGCCCACATAGTATCCCATAGAAACTACTGCTTTACATTTGCTTTCATCAGCCAGCTCTACAGTATATACGCCAGCGGGTACATCAATTAAATTTGCCTCGGTACCCACAATGGTTCCGTTAGTATCTTTCCAAGTGAACCTTAAAGTGCCAGTACCTGTACCACGCATACCCAATATTTGTCCATCCCTGCCATTGCAGGTACTGAGTATTATGTTTATATCTTCATTATCAAGTGTAGGACAACTAAAGGAAGCAGATTCTAAGCTTTTTATAGTATTACCGACTTTTAAATTATAAGCAAAAAGATTTACTGAATTTAACAGGAGTAGCAAAAATATACAGTAACCTTGTTTCATTGAACTACTAATTTAGTGGAAGCTGTATTCAAAAAGCATTCTAGTTATTAACAATATAATTATTACCGCGGAAAATGTATAGGCAATATTTATAGTGCTAAAAACAGTATGTTAATATAGCAGTTTCATCTGATTGTGTAGGTTATAAAACATCTTTAACTTACTTTAAAATTTAATTTCCGATTTAAACAAAATAAAAAAGGCTACCATTATGTAGCCTTTTCAAAAATATTTGAGATTACTTTAACGTGAACCTGTATACGTAAGTGTTTCGTCAAAAGTAGTACGATTAACACCTGCCATTACTAGTATGTATTTAACTTTTATAACTGAACCTACCGTTCCTGGTGTTCCAACAACTGCATTTACAGTACCAGTTGCATCCAATACTGCTGAACGGCCATTGGCTGCAGGTTGTCCATAATAATTTGTTACAGCCGTTACTTTATTAGTAGTTGGATCAAAGTTGAATACCGGTGCATAGCTGCCATAATAACTAGCAGTTCCTGAACTCAGAATTGAGTGAGCATAATTTCCAATACCTGTATCAAAATAAGCCACTGTTGACGCACCTTGTGTGATTAGGTTAACAGTACGGGGGTAATTTGCAGTTAAAGCAGCATTAGTAGCATCTACCATCGTTCCAGTTACAGTATAAACTCCGTCGTATTTATTTTTTACCTGTATGTTGTAAAGTAACGTTTTGTAATTACTAATTTGTTGGCCACCACCATCTGTTATAGTTAATGGTAAAACATACGACTGTGATGGGTCAATTAAACTTGTGTTGATATTTACTACAACATTGGCAGAATTTTGATTAGCTGGTATAGTTACACTTAAACTGCTGCTATAATCTGCAGCAGGTAGTAGTATATAATTAGTGCCATTAGCTGTATTATAAGTAGTTAAAGCTGCCTGATCAACAGATAATTTTACTGTTAAAGCTGAACTTAGTGGTTTTGGTGCCGCAACATTTACCTGAACATTTAGCGGTGTAGGTGTACTTGTAATAGCATATGAATTTGATTGAAACATACCTGTACCAGCAACACCTGTAGCTGCTGGTAGTTCTACTAAAGGAGGTGATGCTGCAAAATTCACATACCTTGTATCATCTTTAAGGCATGAACTAAACAGCGTAGCTACGGCAAGTACTGATAAGGCACTTTTTATATAAAATCTATTTTTCATTTTCTTGATGATTTAAATGTTATTTAGCCCAAAATATTTTTGAACTGAAAATGTTGATAGTACCTTGAGCAGCTACATTGGCTGCATTGGTTGAATATTCAACAGTAGGATATAATATGCGTGTAACCTGGTTTGGCGCGTTGGCACCAGGATAAATAGAAAGCGGAATATTATTTGGATAACCGGTTCTACGATATTCATTAAAGGCTTCAAAGCATCCATAAACATCTAAAGCAGCCCATTTTTGGACAATAATGGCTTGTAGCTGGGTAGTACTTATAGCACCAACACCACCTGTAGGGTAAGCTATCGTTGCTTGGCCATAGTAGGTTGCTGCTTGTGCAGCAGTCAAGCCATCATCAATAAATGATGCTGTAATACCAGCATTGTATAAAGCATTCGGATCACCAGGAATATAGCCTCGTTGAGCAGCTTCCGCCTGTAAAAATAAAGCTGAAGCGGATGAAATAACATTGGCACTCATCGTGGGTGATTTTAAAACACCAGGACCAAGTTTGCTAGCTGCTGGGCTTGGTGGCGTAGTACCACCAAATGGCGTAGCACCAATAGTACCTTTGGAATCAAGTGTTTGATATACCTGGTTGCGCCTTGGGTCGTTATTAGTAGTGAAAAAGGCTACTGCATAACTGTTTGCCTGATACTGAGCATTGTTAGTTTGTGCACCACCACCCTGTGTAGTACCATAATTTAACCATATAGGACTTTGCTGGCCGCCATTAGCATCGCTATTTAAATAACCAGGATTTACGGTACCTCCATTTGTACCATCAAGATACCCAATAGAAGATGTTGCCGCGATTGCCGCTGTAAGAGTTGCTGTTTTAGCACTAACATTAGTTTGTCGGATAGCTAATTTTAGTTTTAGTGTATTGGCAAATTTAATCCAATTAGTCATATTTCCCCCATACATAATATCGGAAGTTCCAGGATTGGATGTAGTGGTAGGTGCCTTTTGTATTAAAACAATAGCTGCATCAATCTGCTTAAGCAAATCGTCATATATAGCAGTACCGCTATCATAAGCAGGGTTTAATTGATTAGTGCCTTGGATAGCTTGGCTATATGGCACGTTGTTATAGCTATCAACTAATGCCTGATAATCATAAACTATCATTGTCTTAGCAATAGCTTGATAGTAAGGATTTGTACTGGAATTGTACAATGCCGTATAGTTTGTGATATTACCATACAATGGTGTGAAAACGTCATAGTTAGCTGAAGTAAACTGGTATTGCTCCAGCGCAACATTTGCCTGGTATCCTGTACTCCAGCTTAAATAGCCTATCCAGTTCGCGTATTGGGTAAAGCCACCACCATTAATAATACCTGCAGTCGTTTTTAAGGCTCCTGCTAACAGCAAGTCAGGCGTAGCTGATATTGGGCTGTTGGGGTTATTAGTAAGGTCCAAATAGTTCTTCTTACAACTAGTACTTGTAATTACAAGGGCTGCTAATAAAACTGATATATATCTTCTCATTATTATTGTATTAAAATGTTACGGTAAAGTTAGCACCAAAAAAACGGGTTGGCGGCAACTGAGCGGTGTTAGTTACACCAATACCACCGTTCCCTGGATTATAAGAAAACTCTGGATCAACAAAATTATTGGTTTTAGGCCGCAGCATCACTAAATTTCTACCATTAAGAGAAAAAGATGCCCTTTTAATGAACCTTGTCGTGTTGATAAATCTGGTTAGATCAAAGTTTAAATCTGCTTCTCTCAATTTCCAGAAAGCCCCGCTTGACACATATGTACTTCCTGCGCTGTAGTAAGCACCTGCATCCCAAAAGCCCAAATTACCATCCTGCACGCTTACACTGGTATTTGGTGTATAAACTGGGTTAGCAGCCGTACCGGTATTAATTACAGAATTAGGGAAAATAAAGCGCTGGCGACCAGATTGAGCCGAAAAAGCTGATACACCTGCAGCCGTAGCTGATTGCAGAGACTGATCATAAATTACGTTACCAGTACGGAACTCACTAGTAATATTTAATGATATGAAGCTGTAACTAACAGTTTGAGTTAAGCCCAAAATAAATTTTGGTGTGGTACGACCTTGATACTTTAAAGTTGGGTCAAGAGAAGGATAACCAGTTGTTGGGTTTACAATAGGATGCCCTTGCGGATCGCGCACTAAATCTGTAGTAAACAAAGCAGTATATGGCAAACCAACAGCAGCAACAGTTTGGGCATTAGTATAGCCTCCTAAAACAAGTTGGTTAATGTTCCCAAATAAAGATAATACGTTTGAGTTTTGAATAGTAAAATTTGCACCTAAATTTAAACCTACTTTGTTTTGTTTTTTAGTTAGCACATCGGCATCCAATTTAAATTCGTAACCGTTGTTATCTGTTTCGCCCACATTAATTAGCGTAGAATTATAACCTGTAGCAGGTGATGTTGCTACAGTTAAAGTTTGATTACGTGTATGATTATCATAGTAGGTGGCACTAATATTAATTCTGTTGTCGAAGAAACCTAAATCAAAACCAAACTCAATTTCTTTGCTCAATTCTGGTTTTAAACCAGGATTATTTAATGCCGTGCTTAAACTTAAACCACCAATATTATTATAAGGAAAGCCGCTGGTTGCTGCAAAAGTATTAACCCCACTATAAGGCGAAACGTTTACATCACCTACCTGGCTATATGATGCCCTGAGTTTACCAAAGCTTAATATTTTATTGTTTTTTAAAGGATTAATAGCCTGAGTAAAAATGAATGAACCTTTTAATGAAGGATAATAAAATGAACGTACAGCAGCAGATAGCCTGGAGTCATTATCATTTCTTAAGGTTGCATCTAAAAATGCATAATCTTTATATCCGATAGTTAAATCACCAAAATAAGCAATCTGACGTATTTTTTCCGTAACCTGCCCAGCACTCGGCTGACCTAATATAGAGTTTACGTTATAAAAGTCTTTAATCAGCAGGTTACTGGAACCATTAGAAACTCCATTTAAGTATTCTTGCCAAATGGTATTACCTAGTAGTAAATTAATTTTGAAATCGTTATAGAATGTATGGTGTAAATTCACAAAGATATCCTGCTGAATACGTGAAAATCCCTGAGGACCTGTACCAGTAAAGTTACTACCGTCACCGTATTGCATATAATTAGATATAGTTCCTGGATTCACTGCTGCTTTATAAGATGAACCAGCAGTACCATAACCACCGGTTGGATCACTCAAAGCATAAGCTGAGTAATCAATTTCTTCTCGTGTAGTTTGATTTTGATAAGTACCAAAGTTGCCTGCAAGCCTATAGGTAGCGTCTATCCATTTAGTTGGTGTTACTGTTGCTGAGAAATTACCTGTAAATACGTCGGTTTGGGTATTATTTCTGGCATTATTAATTATAGAATATGGGTTTACACCATAAGAATTAAAATATGTACTTGCATCCGCAAATGGTAGGTTGGTATTTTTAAAATTCTCTATAGGTACCCATGACGGAGTATTGTATAGAGTAGATAATAAATCCTGAGCGTTATTGTAAGTACTAGTTTGATCTTGCGTATAACTTGCTGTTGCATCTAATTTTAAAATACCTGCAGTTTTAGTTCCAGACAAGCGAAATGCTGAACGATTATAAGTATCATTAGGTACTACACCAGTTTTATCTAAGCGGTTAGCGGTAAAATTAATACTGTTATTAGCGTCACCTGCAGCATAACTTACACTGTTTTGCTCACTATATCCAGTGTTGAAGAAAGCATAACGAGGGTCTACTTTAGGAGTACTGTAAGAATACTTTTGTACAGTTCCATCAGCCAAAGGAATGCCGAGTTGGGTTAGTGCACCATTATAAGCTGGACCATATGATTGGTTTTCAAAGCCGGCAGGTGTAGTAATAAAACCTGTAACCGGATCTTGGAATGGGGGACCTTCACCTCCATAGCTACCAAATTGAGTTTGGAGTTTTGGGAAGTAAGATATTTTCTCCAATTGGAAAGTATTTGAATAAGTAATTTGCGGAGCACCATTACTTGTACCACGTTTAGTGGTGATAATTAATGCACCATTAGATGCTTCTGAGCCATAAAGAGCAGCTGCACCAGAACCATTCAAAATATTTACACTTTCAATGTCATCCGGGTTAATAGCATTTACCTCATTGGGAGAAATTGGAACACCGTTTAGTACTACTAAAGCATAGTTATTACCATTGATATGGCGGTTTCCACGCAAGGTAAAACGCGTAGTAGGATTGATACCATTATCCAGTGTACTGATAACTAAACCTGGAGCTTTAGCAGTCAAACCGTTAGTAAAGTTTGTAGGATGAGTTTCTGTAATAGTTTTAGCAGTTATGTTGGTTGCTGCATAACCCTGCTCTTTGGCCTGACGCTTAATGCCCAAAGCTCCAGTTACCACAACTTCCCCTAATGCCCTACTACTGCTGGTTAAAGCAACAGTGAGATTATTACTTGTTCCGACAGGTATTGTTTCAACGCCATATCCTATAAAGGTGAAGGTTAGGCTGCTGTTTTTCGATGGTGCACTGATAGAAAATTTTCCATCTCCACCTGTAACAGTTCCGATTGTTGTTCCCTGAACCCGTACACTTACCCCTGGAAGTGGCAACCCATCCTCCTTTGCTGTAACTGTACCAGTAATTGTGCGATTCTGTGCAAAAACTTGCGAGGCAAATAAGAGCAAGAAAACTACACTTACATGTAGAAGTTTTTTCATGTTTTGTTTAAGTTAGTTTAGTTTTAGATGTTAAATAATGTTAAAGTTAGCAAGTAAACTGGAAACATCAGAATTTATTATTAAAAACTTAACAAAAACAGGTAATTATTGTAGAACTTCTATAAAAACCATCATTTCTGTTAAATCAGGTAAGTTAAATAAAATAATTATGATAGAGTATTATTATATTAGATATTAAAATTATTTTTTATATCTATGATTATCAGTATTATAAAAAATATATATTATTACTAATTATTGATAGTGCTTCCTGTTATTAAAAATCAAAGAGCTTCTAAAGTATCAATTTTTTGTAATTCCAATAGATTTATTCCGTTTTCATCGCGGGAAATGGCGGAGATAAATTTTGCGTTCCAAACTTCTTCTTCATCTGTGTAAGAAGTACGGGAATGTACTGTTTGCGAAAAACTGTCATCAAATGCTTTCAGCATCACTAAAAACTCGGCTTCACTGGTTTTTAAAAAATGTTCGTCCATTGTTTTTAGCGGACTATCTTCTGTAATCGGGTGCACAATCGTCCAGCTTAATGTCAGTAAACCTATCCTTTTGCGTTCTAATTCAAGTGGCAAAAACTGTCGGACAGATTTGCCATCAATCATGGCATTATAAGTTAAAGAAACAGAAACTTCTACCTCAATTAATTGATTGCTGCGAAGGTTAGCCAGCCGGAACATCAAGCCTGTAATGTTTTTATAAGGTGCCATAACCATGTTTTTACTATATTTTATTTTGGCTGATGGCCGCGAAAACCGCCCGTAAAGCAAACCGGTTGCCAAGGCAAAACTGAGCAAGCCGATTAGAGATTCTAAAGCAGCTACAAAACTGGTTGCCAAACCCGATGGGCTAATGTGCCCGTACCCAACTGTAGAAATAGTTTGTGCCGAAAAGAAAAAGGCATCCATTAAATGCTGAAAATCAGAAGTATGAGGTTTAATTCCATCCAGGTTTTCGATTCCTAAACTTAAGTAAATCAATGCAAAAAAAATGTTAATTAACACATAGGTGATAAAAACCAACAGGGTAAAATAGCCCCACGATAGGTTAATTAAGGCATTATACGTATCTGCTGTACGGAAAAAAGGCATTCCAAGTCGCCGAATATTGGCCGAACCATCACGGTTAATTACCCGCTGATTGTGCAGTACCGGTTGCAAACCTAATCCTAAATCGTCCTGCACATGTGGCTTTGTTGTTTCCATTATATTGTTCGGATACTTCTTTTATCGATATAAAAACAACATCAAATTAAGCAGATTTTTTAGAAGATGGGATTTTATAACGGAATATAAGTATGAATTTTAATTAAATTTATTCATACTGTTTTTAGCACTATTTTTTAGGTTGGTGACTTTAAAAGCGACAACAGATTTGCCCTGCCTATATTTTTTCAGATATTTGTTAAATGCTTTCCTCCACCAAAAATATAACTTAAATAGCAAGGCATGCAAAACGGGTATTAATTATTCGACCATATTTTTAGCTTTTACAATCCGTTTCATCTACCAAAATCTACATGAAAGCCATCTTAAATCATCTATTTGAGAACAGAAGTTTTACCAAAGAAGAATCAAAAAATATCCTGATCAGTATGGCCAGAGGGAAATATAATCCTTCGCAAATGGCTGCTTTTATCACTGCTTATTGCATGCGCAGCAGCACAGTGGATGAGATGGAGGGTTTTCGTAATGCTATGCTGGAGCTTTGTGTGCCTGTTGATTTGGAAGTAGAAAACCTGATCGATTTATGCGGAACCGGTGGCGATGGAAAAGATACGTTCAACATTTCTACACTGGCTTCTTTTGTGGTAGCTGGCGCAGGTTATCCGGTGGCCAAACATGGTAATTATGGGGTTTCCTCCGGTTCAGGTTCTTCCAACGTAATGGAATATCTGGGTTATCAATTTACCAATGATCAGGATCAGCTTAAAAGAAATATCAGCACTGCCGGAATTTGTTTTTTGCATGCGCCTTTGTTCAACCCGGCCATGAAAATTATTGCGCCGATCCGCAAAGAACTGGCGGTTAAAACATTTTTTAATATGCTCGGACCGATGGTAAATCCAGCAAAGCCAAAAAATCAAATGGTTGGCGTTTTTAGTTTGGAACTGGCTCGCGTTTACGCATATTTATACCAAAAAACCGATAAAAATTATACTATCGTTCATGCGCTGGATGGTTATGACGAGATTTCGTTAACATCCGATTTTAAAATATTTTCCAATTCGGGCGAGCAGATTTACCAGATTAAAGAACTGGGTTTTGAAAAATTGAATCCGGCGCAAATTAGCAGTGGCCACACCGTGCCCGAAGCGGCGGCTGTTTTTACTGATGTTTTACACAACCAAGCTACCAAAGCGCAAACCAATGTGGTGCTTTGCAACGCAGCAATGGCGATTAAAACGATTTGTCCGGAAAAATCATTTGCTGCCTGTTTTGAAGAAGCAAGCGTATCTTTGCAAAACAAAAATGCATTGAACAGTTTTAAATTATTATTGCAGAATTAAAAACATGAAAATTAAAGTTTGCGGTATGAAGTTTCCGGAGAACATCCGGGCGGTTGCAGCTTTGCAGCCGGATTATCTGGGTTTAATATTTTATCCTCATTCGCCGCGTTTTGTGGGTTATGAGATAAATGAAGAATTGGCAATGCTTCGTTTACCTGCAAAAAAAGTAGGTGTTTTTGTGGATAAAGATTTTAGCACGATCAAAAACCTCATTCAGAAGTATCATTTTGATGTAGTGCAGCTGCATGGAAATGAATCTGCAGAAACCTGTGCTGTTTTAAGAAAAACCGTTGAAGTAATTAAAGCTTTTGGCGTAGATGAAAATTTTGATTTTGATCTGCTCAATGCTTATAAAGATAACGTTGATTATTTTTTATTTGATACTAAAACCACGGATCACGGTGGTTCCGGAAAGGTTTTTAACTGGAATGTTTTAGAAAAATATCAGCTGGATGTTCCGTTTTTTATCAGTGGCGGTTTAAGCAATGAAAACATCAGTTCTGTGTTGCAGTTTAAACATCCTGCTTTTTATGGAGTTGACTTGAATAGCCAGTTTGAAGACGAACCCGGCCTCAAAAATATAGAAAAACTGAAGGAAGCTTTCGATCTGATTAAAGCCGAAAACGTATAAATTCCTTCAAAATAAAACTTCCGAAAAAATGAAATACGGTGTTGATGAACAAGGTTATTACGGCGATTTTGGTGGTGCCTATATCCCCGAAATGCTGTACCCTAATATTGAACAATTAAGGCAGCAGTATCTGGAAATTACAACCGATACTGCTTTTATCGATGAATTTAACCAGCTGATGCGTGATTATGTGGGCCGACCATCGCCTTTGTATTTTGCCAAACGTACTTCGGATTTGTATGGTGCCAATATTTATTTCAAGCGGGAAGACCTTAATCATACCGGTTCGCACAAAATTAACAACGCCATCGGCCAGATTTTGCTGGCGCAGCGTTTGGGGAAAAAACGGATTATTGCCGAAACTGGTGCTGGTCAGCACGGCGTAGCAACAGCCACCGTTTGTGCGCTCAAAAATATTGAATGCGTGGTTTACATGGGTGAAGTGGACATTGAGCGGCAAGCACCGAATGTTGCCCGGATGAAAATGCTGGGCGCAACGGTAATTCCGGCAACATCAGGCAGTAAAACTTTGAAAGATGCGACGAATGAAGCTATGCGCGACTGGATCAACAACCCAGAAGATACGCATTATATCATCGGCTCAGTAGTTGGGCCATATCCGTATCCGGAAATGGTGGCGCGTTTTCAGTCGATTATTTCTCAGGAAACACGTAAACAATTGTTGCAGCAAACTGGTAGAGAACTGCCGGATTACGCGGTTGCCTGCGTGGGCGGAGGCAGTAATGCAATGGGCATGTTTTACCATTTTCTGGATGAGCCAAGTGTAAAACTGGTAGCGGTGGAAGCGGCCGGTAGGGGAATTGATTCCGGTGAATCTGCTGCAACCACTTATTTGGGTAAAGAAGGCGTTTTGCATGGTAGCCGTACCATTTTGATGCAAACCGATGACGGTCAGGTGGTAGAACCGTATTCTATTTCTGCCGGTTTGGATTATCCCGGAATCGGACCACAGCACGCACATCTGTACAAAATAAAACGTGCTGAATATGTGAGTATTACAGATGATGAAGCAATGGATGCCGGATTAGAATGTTCCCGTTTAGAAGGCATTATTCCGGCGATAGAAACGGCGCACGCTTTGGCCCAGCTTAAAAAAATGAAATTTAATGGCGATGAGAATGTGGTGGTTTGTTTATCCGGCCGCGGCGATAAAGATTTAACTACTTATATTAATCATTTCGGGTTTTAATTTCAGGTGCTGTTTTTATGCCGATAAAAACAGTATCGAACAAAATTTTCAACGTTAAACAAATAGTATGAACCGGCTGAACCAGCTTTTTTCCACCAAAAAAGAAAACCTCTTATCAATTTACTACACAGCTGGTTTCCCGGAACTAAACTCGACGGTAGATATTGCTGAAGCACTGGAAAAAGCAGGTGCCGATTTCCTGGAAATCGGTTTCCCTTATTCAGATCCAGTGGCAGACGGGCCAACAATTCAGAACAGTTCGCAAACTGCTTTAAATCTTGGCATGAACCTGAATGTTTTGTTTGAGCAGCTGAAAACCTTGCGTAACCGGGTTACGATTCCGATTTTGCTGATGGGATATTTTAATCCGGTTTTACAATTCGGTATCGAAAACTTTTGTAAAAAAGCGGTGGAAGTTGGGGTAGATGGCGTGATCATCCCGGATTTGCCGATGTATGAATATGAAAGTTTGTATAAACAACATTTTTTAAACAATAACCTGAGTAATATATTTTTGGTAACGCCGCTTACTTCCGAAGAAAGAATCCGGAAAATTGATGCCCTGAGCCAGAGTTTTATCTACCTGTTGTCTTCCTCATCCATCACCGGGAAAAACCTGGAAGTTTCGGATACGGTGGAATTGTATTTCGAGCGGATTAAAAACCTTCAGCTTAAAAATCCAACAGTAATCGGCTTCGGGATTTCTGGTTATGCGGCATTTTCAAAGGCTTGTGCTTATGCAAACGGAGCCATTGTGGGCAGTGCTTTTGTAAAAATGCTGGCTTCCGAAAAAGATTATCTGCAAACAATTCCTGATTTCATTCATCAGATTAAAAATGATGTTTCAGTAACTGTTTAAATTCTCAAAATAGTAAATGCTTCTTTTAGCACCTGTTTTTTTGCGTTGATTACTGCCAGATTTTTAGTTGATAAAAACAGTATGGCATTTTTGGTTTGATGCTTGCAATAATGAGTTTGAACAACTTAAAAAATCAAGCTCATGAATGCAAATATCGCCGATAAAATTATCAACCAGACTACACAACTTTTGCCAAACGGCCGCAGCATTTCCCTGCTTTTTCATTATCCTGCCAACTTTAAAATTGGTGATTTAATTGAGGTAACTGCACCGCATGAAACTTTGCAACTGCTTGTTCCTCAGCATGAAGAGGATTATTTTACTTTTGATGTTGAAATTTGGGATGATCGTGTGCGCCTGTTTTGCGATTCGATGAAAGAACTAAAAATCTATCGGGCAGAAGGTGCGGTTTTCTCTTTCAAAATCCGGGATATTTCACTTTTTGCACATCGTTTCTTTAACACTAAAAATCAGGAAATGTATAACTGATTCCCCGGTTTGATTAAATAATTCCACAATTTAAAAATGATGTTTTAGCTGTAATTATTTTCGGCCAAAACAAAACTGATAATTTGTGTTTTTTAAATAACCGTTTAAAAAATCAACATATGACAACAGCACCGGAAAACCAGGAAAAGGAAGAAACAACAGCAACTGATCAAAAAAACAATGAAGAATTGGCCAAAGAAATCCCCACGGTAACACCGGATGAGGATAATTTAGAACCGATACCAAACAAAGATCAGGAAGACCAATAACAGAAAAGGTGCAAATATTTGCACCTTTTCTGTTATTGGTTAGTTTATGATTTGACGTTTTCTAATCCTTCAATGGCAAAAAAATCTGTTTTCCGTCCAAGTAATTTAAAATTTTCTGCTACTATTTCGGTAGTATATTTTTTAATCCCTTCCCTGGATTCAAACGAACGGGTTTTGAGCTTGCCTTCAATATAAACCAGCTTACCTTTGTTCAGCATTTGCTGGGCAATATCAGCCAGGCCGCGCCACAAAACAATGTTGTGCCACTCGGTTAGTTCGGTTCTTTTTCCATCTTTTAATATAATTTCCGAAGTTGCCAACGGAAAACTGGCCACGGCCACCCCATCTTCCAAATGCCTGTATTCAGGATCTTTTCCTAAATGCCCTACTAAAATTACTTTGTTGATACCTGACATAGTTATAAGAATTTAATTTATGAAATTGCTACACAAGAAATAATTAGGTTACGGCAAATACAAAATTTTTTTAGGCTGACTGATTATGTTAGGAATGGAAACCAATATCTAAATCTAAAGTTTTGTTATTTTAATTTATAAAGAAAAATTTGTGTGCTAAAAACAGCATCAGGCTAATTTGCAGGAGAACTGTTTCTGTAAAGGCTATGGGTAAAATGGAAATAAGTATTATCAATGTAATAAATTTTAACACATTCTGTTAACTTTAATATAAAAGAATGTTGTTTAGAAGTTGATTTTTACAGAATCTTAAAAAATCAAAGTTGGTTGTAAGAATTTACTGCACTAAGCATATATTCGTCTGATAAGCCATTATTTAACTTTAAAAAAAGCAATGGAACACTTTGAAACTGACCAGCAAGGATTGTATGACCCACAATTTGAGCATGATTCCTGCGGTACGGGATTTATTACCCATATCCACGGGCACAAATCACATAATATCATTGCCGATGCGCTTACCATGCTGGAAAACATGGAGCACAGAGGTGCCTGCGGCTGTGATCCTGATTCTGGCGATGGTGCCGGGTTACTGATTCAGATTCCACATGGTTTTTTGTTGGATGAATGCACTTCGGATGAAATTTCTTTAAAAGAACCGGGCGAATACGGAATCGGAATGCTGTTTTTACCCAAAGATTCAGGTATAAAAAAAGCATGTCGCGCTATTATTCAGCAATCCTGTGATAAGCTGGGCATGCAAATTTTGGGTTATCGTAAAGTGCCGGTTGATTCATCTTGCATTGGCGAAACAGCCCGCGCTGCGGAGCCAAGCGTGGAGCAATTGTTTGTTGCTCGTCCGTTACACATACATACGCCCGAAGATTTTGAACGTAAGTTGTATGTATTGCGCCGCTTAATTACCAAAACAGTCAACGAAAATATTAAAACCGGGGTAGAACATTTTTATTTTACTTCGTTTTCCTGCAAAGTTATTGTTTACAAAGGTCAGCTAACCACTTATCAGGTTCGGCAATATTATGCGGATTTGCGCGATGAACGCGTAACATCAGGTTTTGGGATGATCCATTCGCGGTTTTCTACCAATACTTTCCCGTCCTGGAAACTGGCCCAGCCCTTTCGTTTTCTGGCTCATAATGGCGAAATTAATACGCTTACCGGCAATTTAAACTGGTTTTATTCTGGGGTAAGATCTTATGTTTCTCCGTTTTTCACCAAAGAAGAAATGGAGATTTTATTTCCGGTAATTGATAATAATCAATCGGATTCTGCCTGTTTAGATAATGTTGTGGAAGTTTTAATGCACTCAGGCCGTTCGCTGCCACATGTCATGATGATGCTGGTGCCCGAAGCCTGGGACGGCAATGAGCAAATGGACCCGCTAAAAAAAGCATTTTACGAATACCACGCTACACTGATGGAGCCCTGGGACGGCCCAGCCGCGTTAAATTTTACCGATGGAAAAATTATTGGTGCGCTGCTGGACCGAAATGGCTTGCGCCCATTGCGTTACGTAGTAACGAATGATGGCCGCGTAATTGTAGCTTCTGAGGCTGGTGTTTTACCATTAGATGAAAAAACAGTGGTAGAAAAAGGCCGTTTGCAGCCTGGTAAAATGTTTTTGGTGGATACCACGCAAGGCAAAATCATTACGGATGAAGAGATCAAAAAACAAATCACCAGTCGCCAGCCCTATGGCAACTGGTTAGAAAATTATAAAATCCGGCTGGATGAACTGGCTGAGCCACGGGTTTCTTTTACCAACTTAACCAAAGAATCTGTTTTTAAATACCAGCAGGTTTTTGGTTATACCCGCGAAGATATCGAAACCATTATCAAACCGATGGCAACGGATGGCAAAGAGCCAATTGGTTCCATGGGAACGGATGTACCGCTGGCTGTTTTATCAGATCGGCCGCAACATATTTCCAGCTATTTCAAGCAGTTTTTCGCTCAGGTTACCAATCCACCGATTGACCCAATTCGGGAACGTTTGGTAATGAGTCTGGTAACTTTTATTGGTAACAACGGCAATTTGCTGGATGAAGACAAAATGCATTGTCATTGTGTAGAACACAGTCAGCCGATTTTACATGATTACGAACTGGAAAAGCTGCGCAGTATTGATACCGGTTTGTTTCATGCCAAAACTTTACAGACCTACTTCAAAGCCGATAATTTGCCAGGTTCTTTAGCGAACGGCTTGAACAGACTTTGCCGTTATGCAGAAGATGCTGTTCAGGATGGTTTTGAGGTTTTGATTTTATCCGATCGTGCAGTGGATTCTGAGCATGCGCCGATACCTTCCTTGCTGGCCGTTTCTGCCATTCATCACCATTTAATTAAAAAAGGTTTACGCGGAGCCGTAGGATTGGTAGTTGAAGCCGGTGATATTTGGGAAGTGCATCATTTTGCCTGTTTGCTGGCCTTTGGCGCAACGGCAATTAATCCGTATCTGGCACTGGCCACGATCAATACTTTGTCTCATCAAGGGAAAATGGAAAGCGCACTGGATGTATCGGCCCTTTCTAAAAATTATATCAAAGCCGTTTGTGATGGGTTGCTGAAAATATTCTCTAAAATGGGTATTTCTACGCTGCAATCTTATCATGGCTCGCAGGTTTTTGAAATTCTGGGGATTAACAAAGAAGTAGTAAACAAATATTTTACCGGCGGCATTACTCGTATCGGTGGTTTGGGTTTGGATGAAATTGCCCGCGAAACCTTATGTAAGCATGTAAATGGTTTCAGCAGTTCTAAAAAAGAAACCCAACTGCTTCCGGAAGGTGGTATTTACCAATGGACGCGCAGGGGAGAAGCACATTTGTTTAACCCGGAAACCGTGCATTTGCTGCAACACGCTACGCGAACCCAGGATTATGATATTTATAAAAAATACGCTAAACTGATTAATGAACAAACTGACCGCATGTACACCATTCGCGGTTTACTGGATTTTGCGCATCACCGGGAAGCGGTTTCTATTGAGGAAGTAGAACCGATCGAAAGTATTATGAAAAGGTTCGCAACCGGTGCAATGTCTTTCGGTTCGATTTCCCACGAAGCACACAGTACCATTGCTATTGCCATGAATCGTATCGGTGGAAAAAGCAATACCGGTGAAGGCGGCGAAGATGAGATCCGTTACGTACCGATGGAAAATGGTGATTCCATGCGTTCGGCCATTAAACAAATTGCTTCGGCGCGTTTTGGCGTGACTTCCAATTATTTAACGAATGCTGATGAATTGCAGATTAAAATGGCACAAGGTGCAAAACCGGGTGAAGGCGGGCAATTGCCAGGCCATAAAGTGGATGACTGGATTGCAAAAGTACGCCACGCCACGCCTGGTGTTGGGTTGATTTCGCCGCCACCCCATCATGATATTTATTCGATTGAGGATCTGGCACAGTTAATTTTCGATTTGAAAAATGCAAATCGTGCTGCCAGGATCAATGTAAAGCTGGTTTCTAAAGCTGGTGTTGGTACAATTGCTGCTGGTGTAGCTAAAGCTCATGCTGATGTAATTTTAATTGCCGGAAGTGACGGCGGAACAGGTGCTTCGCCAATCAGCTCTGTAAAACATGCTGGTTTACCTTGGGAGCTCGGTTTATCCGAAGCACATCAAACTTTAGTTCGGAATAAATTAAGAAGCCGTGTGATTTTGCAGGCCGATGGTCAGATGAAAACCGGCAAAGATTTAGCTATCGCGGCCTTATTAGGTGCCGAAGAATGGGGTGTAGCCACAGCTGCCCTGGTTGCCGGTGGTTGTATTATGATGCGTAAGTGCCATTTAAATACTTGCCCTGTTGGAGTTGCTACACAAGATCCTGATTTGCGGAAATTATTTAGTGGCCGACCGGAACACGTGGTTAATTTATTCCAGTTTTTGGCGGAGGAACTGCGTGAAATTATGGCTGAATTAGGCTTTAAAACCGTAAACGAAATGGTTGGCCGGGTTCAGTTTTTAAAAGTTCGTGAAAATTTAAGTCACTGGAAAGCTAAAACAATTGATCTTTCTGCCTTGCTGCATCCGGTAAGCAATTCTCGCGAGCTGACGTTATATAACAGCGAAAAGCAGGATCATGGCATGGATGACATCATTGACTGGAAACTGCTGGAACAAGCCAAACCAGCTCTGGAAAACCTGATGCCGGTGTATGCTTCTTTTACCGTTAAAAATACAGACCGTACCGTTGGAACATTATTATCCAACGAAATATCTAAAATTTATGGTTCTGCTGGTTTGCCTGCGGGATTGATCAATTATAAATTCACTGGTTCTGCCGGACAAAGTTTTGGTGCTTTTGCCACTAAAGGAATTTCTTTTGAGTTGGAAGGAGAAGCCAATGATTATGTTGGAAAAGGACTTTGCGGTGCACAAATCGCAATTTATCCCCCTAAAAACAGTACGTTCATTGCAGAAAATAATATCCTGGTGGGTAATGTAGTGCTTTACGGTGCTACTTCAGGTGAAATGTTTATCCGCGGACAAGCCGGCGAACGTTTTGCAGTGCGTAACTCTGGAGCTACGGCTGTTGTAGAAGGAATTGGTGATCATGGTTGCGAATATATGACAGGTGGCCGTGCTTTAATCCTCGGCAAAACCGGACGTAATTTTGCCGCCGGTATGAGTGGCGGAATTGCCTGGGTTTACGATGAAGATCATTCTTTCCGCGAAAACTGCAACAAAGAAATGGTAGATCTGGATACTTTGGATACTGCAGATGAGGAGGAAATTATCAGTCTGCTGCGTAAGCATGTGCAGTTAACGCATAGCAGCGTAGCACAAAACCTGCTCAACAACTGGCACGCAGTTTCATTCCAGTTCATCAAAGTATTCCCGAAAGAGTACAAAAAAGTATTACAACAAAAAGAACCTTTAACTATCTGATCAGTATAAATTAATGGGAAAAGAAACCGGCTTTAAAATTTATGGAAGAGAGCTTCCTCCAAAAATTGCCGTACAGGAACGCGTACAAAACTATCAGGAATTTGTAGGAAATTATTCCGACGAAAAGCTACATGAGCAATCCTCACGCTGCATGAACTGTGGCATTCCGTTCTGCCATTCCGGCTGTCCGCTGGGCAATATTATCCCGGAATTTAACGATGCCGTTTACAAAAAAAACTGGGAAGAAGCTTATCAGATTTTATCCTCCACCAATAATTTTCCTGAATTTACAGGAAGAATTTGTCCGGCTCCATGCGAGTCAGCCTGCGTTTTAGGTATCAATAAGCCTGCTGTGGTGATTGAGGAAATTGAAAAACACATTATTGAAATTGCTTTTGCCAAAGGTTATGTTAAACCTAATGCGCCGCTGATCCGTTCCGGAAAAAAAGTGGCGGTGATCGGTTCGGGACCAGCAGGAATGGCGGCTGCAGCGCAACTGAATAAAGCCGGGCATTTGGTTACGGTTTTTGAGCGGGATGATCAGCCGGGCGGCCTGCTCCGTTATGGCATTCCGGATTTTAAGCTTGAAAAAACCGTGATTGACCGCCGGTTGGAGATTATGAAGAAGGACGGCATCGGCTTTAAATGCAATGTAGAAGTTGGAAAAGATATGGAAGCTGAGGAATTGATACGCAATTTTGATGCAGTAATTTTGAGCGGCGGTGCCACCATTCCGCGAAACCTGAATATTCCTGGGCGGGATTTAAAAGGAATTTATTATGCAATGGATTTCCTGACGCAGCAAAACAAGCGCGTAAGCAATACTTCTTTTACCGATGAAAATATTATCACTGCCGGTCAGGATGTAGTCATTATTGGCGGCGGCGATACCGGTTCTGATTGTGTGGGCACTTCCAATAGGCAGGGTGCGCGTTCTGTTAAGCAGTTTGAAGTCAACTTCCAACCTTCCGAAGTGCGTACTTTAGCGATGCCGTGGCCAAGTTTCCCCAAACTTTTAAAAACATCCAGCTCTCATGAAGAAGGCTGCGAGCGTTTCTGGGGAATCTTAACAAAAGAATTTGTAGGCGATGAAAACGGGGATTTAAAAGGCGTATTGGTTGCTGATGTAGAATGGGAGAAAGATGCTTTGGGCCGAAGGATAAACTTTCAGGAAATTGAAGGTTCAGCAAGAGAAATACCTTGTCAGCGTGCATTTTTAGCAATGGGCTTCTCGCATCCGCAACAAAACGGTTTGCTGGAGCAGTTAGGTGTTGGCTTGGACGAACGCAAAAATGTAAAAGCAAAAGAAGGCATTTATCGAACCAATGTGAGCAAAGTTTTTACAGCTGGAGATATGCGCCGCGGACAATCTTTAGTGGTTTGGGCAATTTCCGAAGGACGTGAAGCAGCCCGAAAAGTTGATGAGTTTTTAATGGGACACTCCGAACTTGAAAGTAAGGATTCCATCAATGAATACCAGATGAACCTGTAAAAAAATAGCTTGAAAACTCCTTGCGATATTTAAAAAAACCCGGATATTCCGGGTTTTTTGATTTAAAAGTTATAGCTTATGTCTGAAATGATTAAGGTTTCAGTCCTAAACCTTCTACATAACCTTGATTGGGTGTGCAGTTTTCAAAGCGGCAATTAATCAGCAATTCGTCCAGTGCTTGTTTAATTTGCTGGCGATTTGACGGTGCAGCTTCCCGAAGCTCTTTAAAAGTTGTTCTTGGTTTTTGGGTAAAGTTGATCAGAAGCGCATAGTTAGCAGGTTGCTTAAACTGAACGATACTGCTTTTAGCATCCATTTTTTTGTATGGCCAGTAGTTCCAGCCGATGTTGTTTTTTTCCAATAGCAGGCGGAAATTTTTAATCCATTCGTCATTATTTTCTCCGGTCTCGCCGATGTAAATTGGTACATTATATTGGTTGCTGAAATCGATGTATTTCTGGATTACTTCCTGCTTCACATCGGTCCAGTAGGTGTGGAAAGTATAAACCAGTTTTGGATCGAATGGCGCACCAAATACACTGAAATTACCATCCCATTGGGCGCCACCTAAAAATATCAGGTGGTTTTGATCAACCATCCTGATCGCTGAAGTAATCTTTTTATAAAGCGGTTCCAGCAACGGGTTAAGTTTTGCAGCATCAAAGTAATGCGCAATCGGTTCGTTCAGCAAATCATAACCCATAATGATGGGTTCATTTTGATAACGGGCTGCAATTTTCTTCCATATATTGATAGTTAACTGCTGACTTTGTTCATTTTCAAACAAAAACGGATAGCCGTAACCATCATCAATATTATCACCGGTTTGGCCGCCTGGTGCGCAGTGCATATCCAAAATCAGGTAGATATTTTCTTTTTTTGCCCACTTAATCAATTTATCCAGCAAAACAAAGCCACGGTTTTCATCGGTTGTGCCGAGGTAAGTTTCGTTGGTGAAAAGACGGTGATTAAACGGTACGCGCAACGAATTCATGCCGGTGCTTTTCAAATAATGGATATCGGCTTCGGTAACATAATTATCCATGTATTTTTGCCAGAAATCTTTTGCCTGGTCCGGGCCGATCATTTCTGTAATCGCTTCATTAATCAGCCTCGGCGAAGAAACATCGTTAAATTTAAACATGTAACCTTCCGGCACCATCCAGTTGCCCAGGTTAGTACCTTTTAAAAGTATCGGTTTGCCATCTGTACCGATGATTTCTTTTCCTTTTACTGTAATAAACCTGTTTTGTGCTTCAATCTTAAATACACAAAAAGTTAAGGTTAAAAGTAATGGCAGTACGTATTTCTTCATCTTTTATTTAAGTGTTAAATCAGGATTTTTTGCAATGCTGTTTTTATCACCCCAAATTTTGTATGATAAAAACAGCATCAATATCAACCTAAAACTACTGAATCATTATGGTGGAAATGGAGTGCGGCAAACTGCTCGTTTCAACAGCGTTTCCCGAAATGGAAAGGTTATAATCCACTTTTTTATCAGAAAGGTTTAAAACGATCACTGCAATTTTCCCATCTGTATTAA
The DNA here is from genome assembly GCA_050954285.1 of Janthinobacterium lividum. Classification (GTDB taxonomy): domain Bacteria; phylum Bacteroidota; class Bacteroidia; order Sphingobacteriales; family Sphingobacteriaceae; genus Mucilaginibacter_A. The sequence continues at coordinate 95,155 of JBPBPL010000018.1, forward strand.
TAAAAGCAGTGGTTTGCAAAACGCTTCTGCTTGAAGAACTGATAATGCGCTTGGCACCAGGACGAACAAATTTGGAAAAATGCCCTAAATAATAAAAGCTGTTGCTATAATGCAGTTCGCCGGTTTTAGTATCGGCGATGATAGGTGCATAGCAATAATTGCCTACGTGGTTGGGGCCGCCTTTTTCATCCAGCAAAATGTTCCAGTCGGTCCAACCGGTTGTTCCGGCGTTGAAATCGTTTACCAGCGAGCGGCCGTACCGCTCACCTAAAGCCCAATCATTAATTTTCGAATAATCAAATCTTTCTACACAACCTTCTGTAAACATGATGTTTGTGTTTGGGAAAGCTTCATGCACTCTTTCTACATTAACAAACTGCGGTTCGCCGCCGGTCCAGGTTTCATACCAGTGATAAGCAATTCCCCAAACATATTTTGCCGCTTCCGGGTCTTCCAGAACTGCACTGGCCCGCTGATAAACCAGATCGCGGTTATGATCCCAGGCCATTAATTTTTTTCCAGAATATCCTGCTTTCTGCAAAGTCGGACCTAAAACCTTGATAAAATCGCGTTCTTCATCCGCAGTATAAACGCAGGATTCCCAGGATTGCGTGGCCATCGGTTCGTTTTCTACCGATAAACCCCAGATTGGGATGCCTTCTTTTTCGTACGCATCGATAAATTTTACATAAAAATTTGCCCAGTCTTGCCGGTATTGCGGCAACAAGTGGCCGCCATGCAACACATCATTATTGGTTTTCATGAAAGCCGGCGGGCTCCAGGGCGTGGCAAATAAATGGAGTTTGCTGCCCGCAGCAGCCATCACCTGTTTGATAAACGGAATGCGGAACTGCTCATCATGCTTCACACTAAAACTTTTCAGCGCGGCATCACCTTCGGTAATATAACTGTAACTGCCGCTGGAAAAATCGCAGCTCTGGATATTTGTCCGCCCCAACGTATAGCCAATTCCTTTATCGGTACTAAAATAAGCCTGTAAAACTTCCTGCTGCTTGTTTTTTGGCAATTTAAAAAAGGTTTCTGCGGAAGCATCTGTCAGTGCGCCGCCGATGCCAATAATGGATTGAAAAGTTTTGGAAGGATCAACAAAAACACTAATCTCTGTTTCTACCGGTTGTGGCTTGGGCGCAAAAGTTAACGTTGCAGTTTTAGCCAAACGGTAATCTGTATTTTCGGCAGTGGTATAAACCGTTGCCGTTTTATTGCTGCTAAAAGAAGCATTTTGTGCTTTTGCCTGATGAAAAATACCCGGTAAACAAAGCATGGCTGCCAAAAATCGATTGTAATTTTTCTTCATTCAAAAAGGTTTTATACTGATTAATAGTAGGTTGACTAAATTTATTTAAATAAATGATTGGTTTTGATAGCTGCAACGAATACTTCTTTTATCAACCAAAAACTGATTTTTTAAAAAGTTACTTATCAATCATTTTATAAAAATGCACGTAATCTATTTGCATGCTGGTTGGAAAAGCACTATCGTCCACACCTTTAATACCGCCCCAATTGCCGCCAACCGCAATATTGAGCAGCAGATGAAATTTTTGGTCGAAAGGCCAGGAAGCTGATCCTTGCCCGTCGTTAATGTAGATAAAAAGCAGCACATCATCATAATAACCTTTTACGGCGTAAGGCGTCCAATCCATCCGATATTTATGGAATGCCGAGGAAGCATCCGGTATACTTTCATTGCTGCCTTTTTGGGTTCCGATAGCACCGTTGTACAGTTGTGTATGTATGGTAAAATAAACCGGATTTGGATCGTAACCAACGTTTTCCATGATATCAATCTCGCCGGATTTCGGCCAGCTACCATAAATATAATCGTTTGGCAGCATCCAGATGGCTGGCCACATGCCACGGCCTGCCGGTATTTTCGCACTTACTTCAACCCGGCCATAAAGTAAACTTCCGGTTCCTTTAGATATCATCCTGGCTGAAGTATAATTCATGTTATTATACGCTTCTTTTTTGGTGGTGATAGATAAGGTTCCGTTGGCCACGCTGGCATTGCTGGCTAAATCAGTGTAGTATTCCAGCTCATTATTACCCCAGCCGCCGCCACCAATGTCGTACGTCCATTTAGCAGTATCGGGCTTGCCGGTATTACTAAATTCATCTGCAAAAAACGGAGTGGTTTCAAAAGTCCAGCCTTTGTCCACCGGCGTTGTTGCTGTACTGGTTGTGCTGATATTGGTTGGTTGCGGCGAATCTTTTTTTCCGGAGCACGAGGAAATGATTGCAGTTGAAATCATCATGGCTAAAAACAGTAAGCTAAATTGATATTTCATAATGGGTTTGTTTTAAGCAGGTTTACGGGTAATAAAGGTAGTTGACACAAAAATTAATAGCCCATAAGGCTGCACGTTTGCGCATCATCCGGTTTTTATAAAATTGGAAATAGGTTTAGATAGCGGTTTGGTTAACCCGGCTAAGTAGTGTAAAGGTATAAATGTTTGGGTAGAAAACCGCAGCTTCAACAATAACTGTTATAAGCTTTGGTAAAATGAATTTTGCTGCCAGTTTATACTGATAAAAACAGCATCTTAAATTTTTGCTTTGCTGGATACGATCACAACACACATACCCATGGCAGCAATCAGCATAAAAGAAGCACGCAAACTAAAAGCGCCGGCCACAAAACCGATAACCGGCGGCCCAACCAAAAATCCTACAAAACCAATAGTAGAAACAGCAGCAATGGCTACGCCCGGCGACATTGTTCCGGATTTCCCGGCGGCACTGTAAACCAGCGGTACTACAGACGAAACACCTGCACCAACCAGCATAAAACCGGCAATAGCTGGCACTATCATCGGGAAAAATACGGCTATAACCAAGCCGAGGGCAGTTAGGCTGCCGCTCAGTTGCAAGGTTCTTTTTAAGCCAAACTTTCCCGAAAACCAATCTGCAACAAAACGCCCGCCAGCCATCGTGCTCATAAAAGCGGTGTAACCTGCTGCCACCCAGGCATTTTCGGCATGAATAATTTTTTTAAAGTAAATTACGCTCCAATCAAACATGGCACCTTCGCAAATCATCGAACAAAAAGCTACGGCCCCCAGTTTAATCAGCGAGTTATCCGGGATTACGAAAACCGGGCCGTTTTGCACCGAGCCGGCATCGTCTTGCAGGTATCGATAACAAATTAACACACCAATAAAAACCACCGCCAAAATAATGCTAAAATGCACGGCCGGGTCAATACCTTCTCCAATCATCAGTGTACCAATGGCCGCACCGGTAAATCCGGCCAGGCTCCAAAGACCGTGAAAGGAGGCCATGATCGGTTTATCGTATAGTTTTTCGGTGGCCACAGCTTGCGTATTTACTGCAATATTCATGGCATTACTAAAAAATCCGAAACAAAAAAGTCCGGCAATTAATTGCAAAGTATTATGAGAAAAGCCCAGAAAAACCAGTGCAACGGCATACAAAGGCAAGGCAAAAAGAAGTAGTTTCCTGCTGCCGATACGGGTAATGAGCCAGCCGGAAAAGGGCAGCGAAACCATCAAGCCAACCGGAAGCGTAAATAAAATGCCGCCCAGAGCCGTATCTGATAAGCTTAACTTTTGCTGAATGGCCGCAATGCGTGAAGCCCAACTGGCAAAGGTTAATCCTGCCAAAAAAAACATGGCGCCAACTGTAATACGAATTATTTTTTTGGAGAGCGGAGTAGTAGCCGGAGAAATCGTCACGTTGGTAAAGGTATTCCTAATTTTTGGTCGATAAAAGAAGTATCGGGTTGAAAATTGAGCAGGTTGAGACAATTCTACTAATTACTGTTACCATAAACTTTAACGCTTTTATACCGATAAAAGAAGCATTGATTTTGGCTAAATATTTCTTCCTTTGGCCGAAATGACAAAAGAAAGAAATTGTAATAAATCATTCTACCGTAGCATCAAAAGCACTATTCAAAATCTTGCCATTGCGTTTCATCTGCACCCAGATCCGGTATTTGCCGGCACTTGGAAAAGCGTACGGAAACGTTACCATGCCATCCATTTTGTTATGATGATTTTCGGGCATCACCATTTCTGGCATTCCGGCCATTAAAAATCTGTTCCGATCATCCTCGCTCATGTTCCGCAGTTTAACCATTTCCTGGTCGATGCTATCACGGAAACGTTTCGGATCAGGTGCAACCGGCATTTTGATACCGCCTTTCATCCGGTTCTTCAAAATCTCCTGCGAGGCCATCGAAAATGTGCCCACCGGATGCAGGTGCATGTAAACCGAACCATCATATTTAAGCACCACGGCGTGGCCCATCATACCCATATACGGTTCTAATTTAACGGCTACACCGCTTGGATCATGGATGGCAAAAGTGAGCGGATAAACTTTGTTGACTTCAAAAGGCTTGTTAGTTGCATGTTCCCAAACTGCCGAAGATCCATCCGCCAAGCGCATGCTTTCACCGGGGTTGCCGCAAACTAAAACGGTTTTCCCGGGGAAATTATTGACGGTTTGGTTGCTGGTGTTGGAGATGATGTAAGTATCATCCGGATCATGAAATACGGTTTGGTACAAACCTGCCGATGCTGTTTTTACATAGATTTTTTTGGGAACGACCACTGTGTCGGTAATAGTTTCCATAAAGCCATTCCAGCGCACCACATCTGCATAAATTAAATAACGGCCTTCAGGCAGATCGGGCAGATCCACAAAATAATTCAGACTATCCTTGCGTAAAGGGTGCAGATGCGCAAAAACATCCAGCGTATTTTCCCGAATCATAAACAAGTGCATCAGTTTGCCATGATCCGGCACCACATAACTCATCAGTTTCCGGGGTTCTTTAAGCGAGTTGGAATCAATCTGAAAATGCAAAATCTGCTGCTGATCATAGTTTAAAATGCTCGATTTTGCTTGTGGTGCGCGGTATAAATAGCGGTTGTAATTGCGGCTCCAGCTGTTCCACCAAGCCAACCCGCCGTAAAGCATCAGCCCTAAAACAGCTAAGCTAATACCCATTCCAACAAGTTTTTTTCTGTAGAGGTTAACTGCTGCCGTGCCCGGTTTCAGCAAACCATCACTGTTGCTCGCCCCGATAATTGTAACCATTAAAACCATTAATAGCAAACCTAAGCCGGCCAAAATCCAACCCAGCGATTTTGGCATGTTGCGTTGCGCAGTAGAAACCGCCATAACCGGCACTACGGCTGTTCCTTGTCCAAGTGCGCCAGCCACCGTAATTTTCATGCTGGCCGTGCCGCTTTGCATCAGCCAAACCAATGCCTGATATTGGCCGGGCGTTCCTTTTACAGGCAACCCTTCGTCGGCTTTGGGCGAACCTTTATCGCCGGCATACCAGTAAACCGGCTGTACGGATACTGTTTTTATCTCCTGATTTTCAATATAAACCGAAACGGTAGCTGTTCCCGGGATCACGTCGGGCGGCATAATATTTACCATAATGGTATACGGGCCGGCTTTTCCTTCGTAAACCACACCAGGACTGCCCACATGCGCAAAAGTTTTTGTGCCGGCCAAAATCAGCAGCAATATTAAAAATGGTTTCAGGGTTTTCATCGTTGTACCCTTTTCATCCAGCTGCCCCATCTGTAACCAACGGCACCAGAGATAATAGCAATTATACCGGCAATCAGTAATCCTTTCATCAACCCAAAACCGGTATCTACACTTTCCGGACGAAAAGCATAACGGTACTCGTAGTTAGGATCGCTGCCGAAATACCAGGAAGACCCGCCGAAAAAAGCACCTCTCGCCAGCACCGAAGTTTGTAAAAAAGTACCAAAATACCACTGCACCACAAAAAATATAGTCAAAAAAGCCAACGCTGCCGATACTGTTTTTAGCCATCCGTTTTTGGGTTGAAGTTTGTAAAACAGCCAATCAATTGCTATTGCCGGGAAAATAATAAGCAGCGGGAAATCAAAAGCCTGATAATGCGTAATGTGGTTTAGCACCGGCCCTAACCTTGGCGATGCAGGAAACATGGGCAAAACCCAAAGCAGAAGCAGCAACATGATAGAATAAACTGCAGCCGTTGCGGTTGCAGCCCATTTCATGTTAGCTGCACGTGCTATGGCAATTAAATAAAGCGGAAAAAGCAGACTCGCAATTTGGTAAAATAAAGCCTTGTGCATTCGGTGTTTCCCTAAAAACTCTGAAAATAACGTAAAGAAAGTAGTAAGTAGCAAGCCTGCTGCAATGGCAAAAAGCCAGTTGTAAATCAGTTTATTTTTCTGTTCCTGATCGTGAGAAGCAGCCAAAACAGCAATGAGCGCACCAAACTGTATCATCATCATACCAACGGCCAGCAGCGTGTGCGGCGGCGATAAAATAGTAACATCGAGGCCGTAAGTGGCATGCCACCAGTCATCAAAAGGGGCAGAAGTAAGCATAGCGATGGCTCCCCAGATGCAAAAAAGTGCACCCAACGATCCGTAGAAAACGCCCCAGAAATTAACGGCTTTGGATTTTTCTTCTGCAGAACTGAAAAAAGAAGTTTTTAATACCTGAAAGCCGGAGAATAATCCGGACAAAATTGCACCCAGATAAATTACCAGATGTGGTGGCGCAAAAAGCCCATCGCGACCGATGCTGGTGTGCCAGGAAATGTCCCATATCAAACCCGTTACAATGCAGATGGAGGAAAACACGCAAGCATAAACGTAAGGCTGTACAGCTGCTGATGCTGTTTTTACCGTACTTTTTTCAATGCTGAAATCTAATGGGATAGATAGTTCTGTTGCCATGTGGGTGCTTGTTGATCAGTATGTTAAAGGTATTTGTTTAGGTTGAAAATTTCAACATATAGTTTCTTTATTTTGGTAGAATTTCAGGCGTTTTGGCACCCTGAGCATAGCAGAAAAATTTTATCAAAAACAAATGCTCTTTTGCTTTAATAAAAGTTTCTTCCTCGCTTGGAAGAGAGAATGTTCGCACAAAAGCATTATTTTTCAGTTACAGTAACATGAAATTATTTGTCCAACAAGGTTCGATTGTACGAAAAATATGGAGTAATGCCGATACGATTTTGTTCGTTTTTGCTGGTGCTTCGGCAGAATTTGCGCTAAATAAGGCTGTAGATTGGCTGTATTTTACCGGAAAGTTGCCGGCTGATCCATTGGGCAGGTTGTTTTCTACAGTAACTTATGCACAAAAAATTAATTTTTCTACGTTAGAAAATGCCAATGCTGCCATCGATCAGATCACGGCTATTCATTCTGCAGTAGAGAAAAACCGTGGTGGTCAGATTCCGGATTGGGCTTACCGCGATGTGCTGTTTTTACTGGTAGATTATTCCATCCGCGCTTACGAATTGCTGTATAACCGGCTGTCCTCTGCAGAAAAGGAAGAAATTTACAATACTTTTTACCGGATGGGTTTGCGGATGCAGATTCCGGATTTACCGCAAAATTATAACGATTGGCTGCCGGTTCGCGAAGATCATCTCCGCAGAAACCTTGAAAAAAGCAGGTTTACCATTGATCTTTTTAAACAATATAAAAAGCATTTGGGCTTGGGCAGATTTATCCTGCTAAAAGAAGTACAGGCGCAATTAGTGCCCAAATACGTGCGACAATTATTGGGTTTAAAGGTTGTTTTTCTGCTGAAACTGATGGTGCCGATGTATAAATTCAGCCGGAAATTTAAGCTGGACGTAATTGTGAAAAAGCTGATTTTACCGCCCGGTTATCAATCCCAAATCAAAGCACTGGAGATCAACCCTAACACAGTTAACAAATTTAGGCCAGTAAAAGAAGCATCGTGATTAGGTTGTATTTCGAGCCTTGCCGGTAATCTTTATCTTTGCAAATCCACACAAAAAAATAATATGCTTAAAGGTTTTTTCAACATACCCGAACCGGTAAATGAGCCGGGTTTAAATTACGGTCCGCACAGCGTGGAAAGAGCGCTGCTAAAAAAAGCATTAACCGAGGCGCGTGCCACGGAAGCCGACATCCCGATGTATATTGGGGCCGAGGAAGTGCGCACGGAAACCAAGTTGGCAATCTGTCCGCCGCACGATCATAAACATGTTCTGGGTTATTTTTCGGAGGGTGATGCGAGCCATGTTCACCAGGCGATTTCAGCGGCGTTAGCAGCTAAAGAACAATGGGAAAATATGGCATGGGAGCAACGTGCAGCCATATTTTTGAAGGCTGCGGATTTAATTGCCGGGCCGTACCGGTATAAAATAAATGCGGCTACAATGCTGGGACAATCAAAAAATGCTTACCAGGCGGAAATTGATGCTGCCTGCGAATTTATTGATTTCCTGCGTTTTAACGTGGCGTATATGTCGGAAGTTTACGCACAACAACCGGCATCCGGCAAAGGCGTTTGGAACCGTTTGGAGCAACGCCCGCTGGAAGGATTTGTGTTTGCGTTAACGCCGTTCAATTTTACCGCCATTGCCGGAAACCTGCCAGCTTCGGCAGCAATGATGGGCAATGTGGTGGTTTGGAAACCGGCTTATCCGCAGGTTTTTGCGGCCAACGTAATCATGCAGGTGTTTAAGGAAGCCGGTTTGCCGGATGGCGTAATTAACCTGATTTATGTGGATGGTCCCGTTGCCGGAGAAGTAATTTTTAACCATCCTGATTTTGCGGGGATTCATTTTACCGGATCTACCAAGGTTTTCCAGAACATCTGGCAAACCATCGGAAACAACATTCACAAATACAAAACCTACCCGCGCATTGTGGGTGAAACCGGTGGTAAGGATTTTATTTTGGCGCATAAAAGTGCGAATCCGGAGATTGTGGCTACAGCTTTAATCCGTGGTGCTTTTGAATATCAGGGACAAAAATGTTCGGCAGCTTCGCGTGCTTATCTGCCTAAATCTTTGTGGCCGGCAATTAAAGAAAAGATGCTGACTGATTTGGCAACGATTAAAATGGGCCCGACGGAAGATTTTGAGAATTTTATCAATGCCGTTATTACCGAAGCTTCGTTTGATAAACTGGCCACTTATATTGATGGTGTAAAAACAGCATCCGAAGCAGAGATAATTGCCGGCGGAAACTATGATAAATCCGTTGGTTATTTTGTAGAGCCAACGATCATTCAAACTCAAGACCCGAAATATGTGACGATGTGTGAAGAATTGTTCGGGCCGGTTTTAACGGTTTATGTTTATGAAGATGAGGAGTTTGATGCGGTTATGGAAATTATTGATACCACATCGCCTTATGCTTTAACCGGATCAATTATTTCTACCGATCGTTATGCCATAGAAAAAGCAACTTACAAACTGCGCAATGCAGCCGGAAACTTTTATGTTAACGATAAATGTACTGGCGCCGTAGTTGGTCAGCAGCCATTTGGCGGTGCCAGAGGTTCCGGTACGAATGATAAAGCTGGTTCAATGATTAATTTATTGCGATGGGTTTCGCCACGAACGATCAAGGAAACTTTTGATCCGCCGAAAGATTATGGATATCCATTTTTGGATAAGGAGCATTAGAAATTTAAAAGTCCGGCTAAGAAGGTTGGACCTTTTTTGTTAAAAGAACAATTGATGTTAATAAGATTTATCCTTTAATAAAACCAATCAAAGATATTACTCCAAAGAAGATAGTCAGAATAAAGCCTACTATAGCAAGTATATAGGAGATGTTATTTCGTTTTCTTTGAGAATTTAAATCGTTATTAGTGAGCTCAATTTGTTGTACTAACTGTTTTAAGGTTGTTGTACCTAAATCTTTATTATCAGTTTTTATAGCATTGCTCAACATCTGTAATAGGTTAGCTTCTCTAGGTGGAATAGAAGCAAACGGATTTTCTGCTCTTGCTAAATTGGCTAATTCAAATAAGCGACTTTTTAAAGCAACATTCATTGATTTTACATTGAAATAAGCATAGTTTATTGGTTGCGATTCTATAAAAAATAAAAAGTCTTCATAAAAATCGATTGAATTTTTAAATTTCTTTCTCATTATAGGATGTACTTCCAATAATTTTTGAAATATAATATTTAATTTATCATATACTTTTTGCATATCCCATGCGGACGGTTCAGTAAGATTTATTATCGCGTAGCCATATGCCTTTCTGAATTTTTCGATATTTCCACTTCGAAAGGCAAATAAAACAACACTACTAAAACCTATCAATGTTATAATTATTATAGATATCATTATAGTATTAGTTGGCATTATTTCCAATGTTAAGTTTCTTTATAGTGTTTAAAATTCGTTCTGCATTTTTGTTAGTTGAAATATGTAATTACAATATTCTAAACTTTGGATTTCAAATCCGATAATTCTTTTTTTACATGTATAAAACAGCATCCATTATTGCCATTTTCAAAATGGCTAGATAGTTTTATACAATTTTAAGATTTTCAATAATAATCTTAATCATTTATCGTCTAAAGTATCAAACTCAGACTTGTCGTAGATGGTGAGTAGATAAGCCTTTTTATTTTTTGTTACAACATAAGTAATAACTCTACTACCACCACTCTTACCTTTTCCTTTACTTTTTATAACAATGCGAATTTTAAAAGTATCATTACCTAAAGCTGTTCCACTTTCAGGATTGGTTAATATTCTATTTGCTAATGTATCATTTTAATCAGGTCCGGCAATACTACTTGTCCGGCTAAGCTTATATTTTGATCCGGCTGGTTTTAGGTTGATAAAAGAAGCATCAATCCACGCTCAATCCAATTTCACGCAGCAAAATAGCTGCGTTAAAAGTTTTGCAGGCACCATCTTTAATCTTGTAATCAAAAAACATATCCTGGTTTTGCATTTTTATATCGAAGTGGAAATTGCGCACTTTGCTCGGATAATCATCCGCCAAATCAGCAATTTGCAGATCGTGCGTAGCTACCAAAGCAGCCGTTTGCTGGCTCACTAAACGTTCGATAAAAGCTTTGGAACCGGCGTATTTATCCTTGCTGTTGGTGCCGCGCAGCATTTCATCAATCAAAACCAGCGTATCTTTTTCGGATGCTGTTTTTAGCAGGATCATTTTCAAACGGTCCAGTTCGGCTTTAAAAGTAGAAGTGCTTTCGTTCAGCGAATCTTTAATGCGCATATAACTCACCAGTTTTAGCACCGAAACCGTCAAACTTTCGGCGCAAACCGGTGCACCGGCATAAGTCAAAACCAAATTGATGCCCAGCGTGCGCAAAAACGTGCTTTTGCCGGCCATGTTAGAACCGGTAATTACATCAACCGTTTTTTGTTCCATGCTGAAATTATTGCTGATCCGTTTTTCTGCTGTAATTAAAGGATGGCCCAATGCTAAAGTTTCAACCTGGAAACTTTCGGAAATTTGCGGAAACGGCCAATCCGGATGATTGTAATGCAGCGTACTTAAGCTAATTAAAGCTTCAAAAGCAGCAATCACTTCAAAACTATCAGTCACGTTTGCAGAAGCTTTTTCGTGCCAATCGGAAAGTTGGATCGTACAGCGCAAATCCCAAAGCAACAAATAGTTTAAAATTGCGCCCACAATCATGTTTAACCGGTAATCAAATTGCTGCAGAATTTTGGCCAGAGATGCAATTTGCAAATGTGCTTTTTCTCCGTTGGAAGAACTGCAACTCGCAACCAATTTTTGCAGGTAATTACTTTTCCAGGGTTGTGTTTCGATCCAATTTAGAATCGAAGCAAATGATGTTAACTGGCTGCTGCTTCTGCTAAAACCGGCGTAAACCTGGTTGACTTGTTTGGCAAAAATTCCGCTGATGAAAAAATTCAGCAGCACCAGCAATCCAAGTAACTTCAAAAATATACCGGTAAAAATAGCACCAATTAATAAAGCTAAAATCAAAAACGGTAATATTTTTATATAAGTTTTGAGCCAGTTTTTGTTGCTGAAACTTAGCCTTTCTTTCAACCCTTTTTGCAAAGCAACAGCCAAATCATGCAGTTCTGTACCTTTAAAAGCAATCAGTTTTGCCCGGAAATCAAATGTTTCTTTGATCTGTTCTTTTAGTTCGGTTACTGCTTGTTGCCGGTTTTCAATTGTATGTTTTTCTGCGGGAGATTTGAACCAATCAGCCAGGATATTTTCTCCGGATTGTGTATTGCAACGATTGGTATAATGGAACAAAGAACTTTCGCCAAAAATATCCAAGTCATCAGTATAAGGATGCAAACCATTTACAAAATCAGCACCGTTATTGTAACTGTTTTTAGCATGTGATAAATGCTCAGTTTCGTTTTGTAAAACGGTTAAAAGGTTTTCATCAAAATCAAGTTTTACTTGCAATTTGGATTGCTTTCTGATCAGCCAGACAAACAATAAAACCATTAGAAAAGCAATGGTAATGATATATTCCAAGCCCGCATTTCCAACGGCATAAATCAAACCTATACCAACAAAAAACACAACCAAGCGGTAAACAGAGGTTTGCTTAATGCTTCTTTTATAGGCTAAAATTTGGGTTTGAAGCCTGGAAATATCCTGTGTATAGTGTTCAAAAATATGCTGTTGTCTGGCTGTCATGCTGCGGGATTTGAATAGTTTTGTACGAATTGTATTTGGGCGAAAATATCCAATTCAACGCACATCTGTTTATTTAATTCTGATCCTGTAAATGAAAATCACGCTCTTATCTGTTGGAAAAACCGAAGAAAAGTATTTGCTGCAAGGCATTGATATCTACCTGAAACGTTTGAAACATTACATCAAACTGGAAATTACAGAATTGCCCGAACTGAAAAACACCAAAGGTTTGAGCCAGGAGCAACAGAAAACAAAAGAAGCGGAACTGATTTTGAAAAAAATTACGGTTACCGATTTTGTGGTTTTGCTGGATGAACGCGGTCAGGAACTTTCTTCCTTACAATTTGCAGATTTACTCAGTAAACGGATGCTGGCTTCGACCCAAAACCTGGTTTTTATCATCGGTGGCCCGTACGGATTTGATAATTCGGTTTACCAGCGCGCCAACGATAAACTTTCGCTTTCCAAGCTCACTTTTTCGCATCAAATGGTGCGTTTGTTTTTTGTGGAACAGGTTTACAGAACGTTTACAATTTTGAAAGGCGAGCCTTACCATCATGAATAGACCTGAGGTTTGGAATGCTGTTTTTATCAGATAAAAAACTGACCAATAACTGTTGGTACGCAACTGAAAACCCATAACCGAATAGTAACTTTGTATCATGGCACACGATCACAATCACGCACATCACCACCACGATCATGCACCGAAAATAACGCACCTTACGAGAGCGTTCATCATCGGCATTATTCTGAACACTGCTTTTGTTATTGCAGAAGTTATCGGTGGATTATATACGCATTCACTTTCGCTGCTTACCGATGCCGGCCACAATTTAAGCGATGTGGCAAGTCTGGCTTTGGCATTGCTTGCTTTCAAGCTCACCAGTGTGGCCACAAACAGCCAATATACGTATGGTTATAAACGCTCCACCATTATTGTTTCTTTACTGAATGCAATTGTTTTGCTGGCCGCTGTGGTGGTTATTGCTTACGAAGCAGCGATGCGTTTTATGCATCCGGAACCAATTGCCGGTGCTACGATTGCTTGGATTGCTGCTGTCGGTATTTTAGTAAACGGAATAACGGCCTGGCTTTTCATGCAAGGAAAAGAGAAAGATTTAAATGTACGAGGCGCATATCTTCACATGATGGTGGATGCCATTGTTTCTTTTGGCGTAGTGATTTCCGGCGTGGTTATTTATTTTACGCACTGGTTTTGGGTGGATAGCTTAGTGAGTTTGATTATCGTGGTTGTGATTATTGGCGGAACCTGGAACCTGCTGAAAGAGAGTTTAAGGCTTTCTTTGGATGGCATCCCAAAGGAGCTCAATCTGGAAAAAGTAAAAGCAGCGATGCTCAAAATAAAAGGTGTTTTGGATGTACACCACGTGCATATCTGGGCATTAAGCACAACCGAAAATGCGCTGACTGCACATTTGGTAATCGATCAATCTACAGTTGCTTCTTTTAGCAATATAAAAGAGGAATTACGGCACGAACTGTTGCATATGGACATACAACACAGCACTTTTGAACCAGAGTTTTCTGTAGAAAGTTGCAGTAACGTAAGTTGTTAAAATGCTTCTTTTATCATCCTAAATTTAAGCTGATAAAAGAAGCATTTACTATTAATGTTTCTCCTTTGTCGAGATGACAAATTGTAATTATTCTGCTGGAGTTTCAGTTTCTGATTCAGTAGCAGCTACTGTTTCTGCCTCTGCTTCAAACTCCGGCCGGGTTTTTAAAATTGCAAACCAACTGATAATTTTTTTGATGTCCGAAGCATAAACTTTTTCTTCATCATGGTCTGGTGCTGCTTCGCGGAAAAATTCGCGCAGCGTTTTTCCATCGGCTTTTTTTGCGTCCGGAATATTTTGCTGCGTTTTCATGTGCTCCAAAATATCCGTCAGCTTTAAATCTTCATTTTCTCCAAAAACCGTGATCTCATCCAGAGCCGCCAGCTTCGCCGTGCTCAGGTTCACCACTAATTTCAGTTTCTGCTCATCCAAACTTTCCAAAATAAAACCAGTTTTGCTTTGCGCCATCGCCCGCCACAAGCCTGGTTTCCCGGAAACGGAAACTATTCCATGTAAATTCATTTTCTTGAGTTTTTATGTTGTAAGTTTTAGTAATACGTTAGATACCAGCTAACCAAAAAGGTTTTATGCAGATACTTAAAATGTACAACTTATCACTTAAAACCTTCTTAGTCAATCACTTCAATGCTGGTAATTTTATCGCCCTGACGGATTTGATCAACAACATCAACATTATCCACTACTTTACCAAAAACAGTATGATTACGATCTAAATGCGCGGTATTTGCGCGACTGTGGCAGATAAAAAACTGAGAACCACCGGTGTTGCGGCCAGCATGAGCCATTGAAAGCACGCCACGATCATGATACTGGTTTTCGCCAGTCAGCTCGCAATCAATTTTATAACCCGGGCCACCGCTGCCTGCACGTGCAGAAGTCGACGGATCTTTAGAAAGCGGATCACCGGTTTGCACCATAAAATTTGGGATTACACGGTGAAATTCAACTCCGTCATAAAAGCCATCTTTAGCTAATTTCAAAAAGTTGGCTACAGTATTTGGCGCATCCTGCTCGTAAAATTCTACGGTCATGTTGCCTTTGTCGGTTTTAATTATTGCTTTGCTCATTTTTTTGTTTAAAGAGGTGCAAAGTTAGTATTTTAGTGATAATATCAGATTTTAGAATTGATTTAAGATGAGGGTTTTCCGTACTGTTTTTATCACTATAATTTTATGTTTGGGACGATTTTATGCTGATGCCGCTTCCATTTTAATTCCGATGGACGAAACGCAGCACGATCATTTAAAATCTTACGGTATTGCGTTTTGGGTTTTAAAAAATAATGAAGAAGTAGATTGGTTACTCAACTATCGCGGAGGCAGTTTTATGCTGAAATATAGCCAGCAGGCAGAATCCGAATGCAAGATCAGGGGAGTAAGTTATGAAGTTTTGGCTGATGCAAAAGTAACTTCTATCTTAACAGAAATCACCGATCCGTCGGTTAATATGGATATGGTGAAACTGGAAAAAGCACCTAAAATGGCCGTTTATTCGCCCAAAAGCAAACTGCCCTGGGACGATGCCGTAACGCTGGTTTTAACGTATGCCGAAATCCCGTACACGGTTTTGTACGATGAGGAAATTATTAAAGGCGAGTTACCAAAATACGATTGGCTACACCTGCACCACGAAGATTTTACCGGCCAGTACAGCAAGTTTTATGCTGCTTTCCATAATGCGGCCTGGTATATTGAAGATCAGGACCGGCAGGAAGCTTTAGCTAAAAAATTAGGCTTTAAAAAAGTATCGCAGATGAAGCTGGCAGTGGCCAAAGATATCCGGGATTTTTGTTCGGGCGGCGGTTTTTTGTTTGCCATGTGTTCCGGTACAGATTCCTTTGATATTGCCTTGGCTGCCAATGGAGCCGACATTTGCGAACGCATGTTTGATGGTGATGCCGCCGATCCAAATGCACAATCCAAGCTGGATTTTAACAATACTTTTGCCTTTCAGAATTTTAAAATCGATGAAAATCCATACAGCCACAGTTTTAGTAATATTGATGTAACCGGCACGCGCAGTGTTAGTCGTCCCGACGATTATTTCACTTTGTTTGATTTTTCGGCCAAATGGGATGTGGTTCCGGCCATGCTTACCCAAAACCATGATAAAGTGATTAAAGGTTTTATGGGCTTGACAACGGCTTTCCGCACAGAGCTGATCAAGCCTAACGTGTTGATTTTGGGTGAACTAAAATCTGCTGGAGAGGCGCGTTACATTCACGGAGATTATGGCAAGGGGCAATGGACTTTTTATGGCGGCCACGATCCGGAAGATTACCAGCATGCCATCGGTGATCCGCCTACGGATTTAAAACTGCATCCAAATTCGCCGGGTTATCGGTTGATTTTAAACAATGTTTTGTTTCCGGCTGCCAAAAAAAAGAAGCAGAAAACCTGATACTGTTTTTATCGGTAGAAAATTTTTGTTATTTCAACCCTGAGCAGAAATTATTTCTCAGACTGAATGGATGCTTCTTTTATCGTCTAATTTTTGACCTTTTAGTAACGATCCCTCTCAAAGTCAGTCTGAAAAAGCAAATCAATTATAAAAATTCCAGCTCACCCCAAAAACCAATAGTGCATCCTGCATTGGGTAGCCAACTTGTGAGGTAGGCGTAGCGCCGGGAGATACAACCGTGTAATAGCCTTTGCTTTGCAAACCCTGATTGGCGTAAGTGTATTTCAGGAAAAGATTGGTGCGTTTTAAAGTTCCTTTTACAAACAGATCAACTACTGGATAATTGGCAAATGCAAAACTGGAGTTGTTGTAAAATTGCCCGATTCCTGGGGCATAAGCCTGTGCCAGATATTTGGTATTGTATCGAACGGCAACACCGTAATTGGTGCTTAAAACGTTAAAAAAACTTTTGCTATAGTATAAACTGTTGTAAGTGTAAAACGATGGCGTGCGCAAAACGTCAGTGTTATTTGTTTTTTGGTAAACCAGGAAGTTATCGAAATGAAATTTATTCCAGTTAAAATTTTTGCCTAAACTTAACTTTAATAAACTAATGATGCTGCTGGCCTGTGTAGGTTGAGGATTGTTAGAATAAGCAGAATCCGCTTTGCTTTTTGCTGAAAAATACAGGTAATTGCCCAACAAATAGTACTCTGCCTTGGCATCAAGCTGTAGCTTTTCATTAAGGTAATTAAAGGATAAACCGGTAGTTTTCGGCTTACTCAGGTTAGTATCGTTAAATACATAATGGCTTGAATACCAGTTGGTATAAATTAAAGGTACTGTATTGCTCTGCGTATAGGCATCCAGCAGCACGCGGCCAATTTTGTTTCCAAGCAACACGTTCAGTTTGGCATCGTACAAGTAATCTCCAAACTCCCGGCCCAGCGTAATTTGCTGTAAATTAACATCCAAGCTGGCGCGGTCGCTTAAATTATAACCAGCACGTGCTTTTAAAGTAATATCCTGAAAAGCATTATTTTGTACTTTCTGCTGATAAATATCAGTAGAAGCCAAGCCTGCAGCCCGCACCCATTGGCTGTAGTTATAATAATCGTGTACCAAGCCCAAATCCAGTTTCAACTCATTTTGAACAAACTTAACCGAGTTTCCCCGAAGGAAAAAACTGTAAGAAAACTCGTTCCGAATGTGCTTTATTGAAACAGAATCCCTGGAATAAAGGGTATCTGTATTGTGCTGCGGAAAGATTTTGTACGTATCCGCTTCATCCTGCAAATATTTGTACTGCTGCGAATTATAAGTAAACGTATGTGAAACACGCTGTGTAGGAACCACGCTGGATGAAGAACCGGCAGAAGTATTCAAACCGTCGGTTTTACCGATATAATAAATCTGCTTGATGTAAAAACTGTTGTTGCGCCAATTGTCGCGCGAATTATTTAGCCGAACCGGCTGTGCACTTTTAGCTAATGAACTGTTGGTGCTTACTGCAGAAGTGCTTTTTTTAAAAATACTATCACTAAGAATAGAACCATTTTCCGGAGCTTTTAAATTATTAAAAGTGAGGTTTGCGAACAAATTATACCGCTTGCTTTTAGATTCGTACCAGTTAAAAATTGAAGCTTCCAGGTGATCTGATTTCTGTCTCGGATAAAAACCAACAGAACCGATGCGGTTAAAATTAAACCCGGCATTCCAGTTGGGTTTAATATTCTGCGTATGCGTAACGCTAAAAAGCTGCTCTTTCAATGCACCGTTTACATAGTATAAATTAGTGTACGGTGTGCGGGCACGATAATAGGTTACATCTTCGGGCTTTAGCAAATAAGCATCCAGCGAATGCAAACCTAAATCAAATCCGATACTTTTGGTTGGTTCAAACAACAGATTTCGGTAAGGCAAACCCAAATTACCCAAACCAATCTTAGGGCTGCGGGGCTGATATAAAGCACTGTAATTTTCAAAATTATTCAGTGTGGTATCCAATGGTACTACTTGCGTGCTGTCATTAAAAAGCCGCTCATTAGTTACACGGATAAATTTGGAAGTAAAGATAACCGAATCTCCTTTGTGTTCATCGCGTTTTCGTAGCGTATCCAGCAACTGGTCGTCAGTCAGTGGTTTTGCTGTTTTCCGATGACTGGTATCACCTTGCACAAAAGGATTGGTGTTTGTGCTGGAATTGGTTGTGCGGCCATATTGTGCATAAACGGAAGCTGCCGGCGAAAAAATC
Source organism: Janthinobacterium lividum (assembly GCA_050954285.1). GTDB lineage: Bacteria > Bacteroidota > Bacteroidia > Sphingobacteriales > Sphingobacteriaceae > Mucilaginibacter_A. The sequence goes on from JBPBPL010000018.1 coordinate 113,875, forward strand.
AGCAGTAATAATAAAAATTTCAGCTGTTTCAAATTCACAGTTGCGCAATCAGTTCTTTAAGGATTAATGTCATTTTGGGTTCGGCTGCTTGTGCAATTGCAATGATTTCTTCTACCGAAACCGGCTGCAGTTTGTCCGGAAAACCTTCATCTGTTACTACGGAAATAGCAAAAACCGGTAAACTCATGTGGTTGGCCACAATTACTTCCGGCACGGTACTCATGCCCACGGCATCGCCACCGATGATGCGCAGATAACGGTATTCGGCACGGGTTTCCAAATTCGGACCGGTTACCGAAACATAAACGCCTTTGTGGCAGGCAATACTGTTTTTACCGGCAATATTTAAGGCGATTTCGATCAGATCTTTACGGTAAGGCTGACTCATATCCGGGAAACGCGGGCCGAGGTCTTCATCATTATTGCCACGCAACGGGTTGTCAGGTTGCAGGTTGATATGATCTTCAATCACCATCAAATCACCTTTTTTAAACGCCGGATTCAAGGCACCGCTGGCATTGGAAACCAGCAATGTTTTAATGCCCAGCATCTTCATAATCCGCACCGGAAACGTAATTTGCTGCATCGAATAACCTTCATAATAATGCAAACGGCCTTGCATGGCCACCACTTTTTTGCCGGCCAGTATCCCGAAAATTAATTTGCCGGAGTGAAATTCTAAAGTCGAAATCGGGAAATCCGGAATATTGCTATACATCAGCTGCTTTTCAACCTGTATTTCATTTACCAAGCCGCCCAGTCCGGTTCCTAAAATAATACCGATTTCCGGCTCAAAACCATTAATCCGGCTTTGTATATATGCGGTTGTTTTTCTGATACTTTCTAACATAATTTTCTATGATCTGCTGAAACGCCGGTGCTCCATCATCTAAAAATAAAATCCCGATCGGTGCCACAAAAACCGGCAAACCAGCCAGCAACGTTTGCAATGCAGGTTCTTGTAAACGTTGCGCATCTTTTTCTGTTGTGATGACCGCTTTATTTATTGCCGGACAAGCCGCAAAATCTGCAACAAGTTTACTTATATTTTTGATGGTAAACGGGTGATGATCGGGATAATTATACGGCACAACGCCTGCAAACTGCATACGCAAATGTTGCAGCAACGGTTTCGGGTTTGCAATGCCTGTGAGCACAAACAAAGTAGATTTTGGGTCGATAAAAACAGCATCTCCCGAAGGAAAAAATGGTTTAAACGGCTGATAAACAATCGAGGTAAAAAACAAATTTTGATGCGGTAAAAGAAGCATCTGCTTCCGGATTTGCGCTTGGTTCTCTGCGGATAATTCTGCTGGGCATTTACTGATTACAATCACATCCGCACGGTTTCTGCCCGAAAACGGCTCGCGGTAATTGCCCGCCGGAAGTAAGAAATGCGGTTCATTTAATTTCCCGTAATCAAACAGTAAAATACTTAAACCAGGTTTTAAAGAACGGTGCTGAAAAGCATCATCCAGCAAAATCAAATCATGATCCGACTGCAATTTTTCTACACCTTCCACACGGCTTTCGCAAACGGCAACTGTAATATCCGGAAATTTTTGTTTGAACTGAAGCGGTTCATCGCCAACTGTTTTGGCCGTACTGTTTTTATCGGCATAAAAAAAGCCTTTGGTTTGGCGGCCATAACCTCGGCTCAACGTTGCAATTTTATGCTGAGGCTGGAGCAGGCGGATCAAATATTCTGTCATCGGACTTTTGCCTGCGCCGCCAGCTTCCAGGTTGCCAATCACGATGATGGGTAGCTCAAATTTCAGGCTTTTAAAAATTTCAAAATCGTAAAAGTAATTGCGGATGATGGTGATCAAACCGTAAAGCAGCGAGAAGGGGAGAAGCAGGTAGCGGAAATAGCGCATCGTTAGGAAAAAGCGTTTATTTTCAACCTAAAATTTGTGCTTTGCTCCATTTATTTTGTTTGCTGATGCTTTTTTTATCAACCAAAAATAAAATAATTATGGTGATCCAAACAGTTTCTATAGCTTCAAATTTTATATTTACGCAAACATCACGCTCATTTTTCTGTATTTTAGCTGACAATGTTGAAAAAGACTTTAAAAATCACCGTTAGTGCCGGCTTCATCCTGATCTTGATGATCAAGATGTTTATTCCGGTTACAGCTGTTTTTATCAGTCATTTTTCTAAGCAGATTAAAACCGTTATTTTAATTGCTGATCAGGAAAACAACGACGAAAAATCACAAGATTTTAAAGATTTTATCAGCAAAACCAAAAAAGAAATTGACAAGGTTTTTGTTTGTGAAGAAGCATTTGTGCCGCTTGTTATCCACATTCAAATGCTGTACAAGCAACAGGATTTTTTGTTCAAACAAACGCACTTTCCCGCAATTCTTACGCCGCCGCCAAATCTGGTTTAATGGTTAGTTACAAAACCATCTCCTGCCGGAAACCTTTTTAAACAAGCTTTCGGTACTGTTTTTATACCTTATTTTTCTATTAAAATAGCTTTTATGCTGAGAAAATTAAAAGAAAAGCGGACGCTAAAAGATAATTTGCTGCTGGCATCTTCTACCGCTTTTGTGGCCGGGATGACGAATGTTGCCGGCGCAATTGCTTTCCTATCGTTTACCAGTAACATTACCGGCCACGTGGCAATGCTCGCTCAAAAAATTGTAAACAAAGAACATCACGATGTAATGGTTTATAGTTTGTGGCTGCTGCTGTTTTTACTGGGTGCTTTTACGGCTAATTTCATCACCAAATCTTACAGTAAAAAAGGCAGTTACCGCGCTCATGCTGTGCCGGTTTTTCTGGAAATCCTGATCCTTTTTGTAGTGGCAGTTTACGGGCATAATTATTATACCGAAACACAAACTGAACGGGAAATTATCATCGGTGCCATGCTGTTTTCAATGGGTTTGCAGAACGGTTTGGTTTCTACCATCTCCGGCGGATTGGTAAAAACCACGCATTTAACCGGTTTATTTACAGATTTAGGCGGAGAATTATCCGAATATCTGCACATCGAAAAAGAAAAAACCGGTCCGGTAAAACAGCGGCTGATGATCCGTTTTACCATTCTGAGCTTTTATTTGGCTGGCGGCATCATCGGCGGAATCATGTTTGAAGCTTATGATTTCCGGATATTTTATTTCATCCCGCTTATCCTGCTTACTATTTTGTATTACGATATATCAGAGGTAATTTTATATCGCACTGCCAAGTTTCTGATTTATCCTTTTAAAAGAAAACAACCTACCAATTAATGGTTTCACAGGCCTGAAAACCTATAAAAAATTAAAACTATGGATACGAGTAATCATCAAATTCACGATACCAGCCACATTACTTACGATAGCCTGCTGGAAGGTAATAAAACGTTTGTAGCCAACACTTTAAAAGAAGACGAACAATATTTTGAGAAACTGGCGAACGGACAAAAACCACCCATTTTGTGGATTGGCTGCGCCGATAGCCGCGTGCCAGCCAACCAGATTACCAATACCAAACCTGGCGAAATATTTGTTCACCGGAATATTGCCAACATGGTGATCCATACTGATATGAATATGCTTTCGGTGCTGGATTATGCTGTTAATGTGTTGGAAGTAAAGCATGTAATAGTTTGTGGCCACTACGGCTGCGGTGGCGTAACGGCTGCATTAACCAGCAAAACTTACGGTATTATTGATAACTGGCTGCGCCACATTAAGGATGTGTACCGTTTGCACGCTTTTGAGCTGGATTTGATTAGCGATCCAATACAGCGTGGCAACCGCCTGGTAGAATTTAATGTGATGGAAGGCGTACACAATTTGTGCAAAACATCCATCATTCAAAACGCCTGGGAAAATGGCAAAACACTGAGCGTGCACGGCTGGGTTTACGAACTGAATACCGGTTTTATCACCGATTTAAAAGTAAGCACCAATTCCAGCAATAATATGAATGAGGTATTTAAGTTTAATTATTAATTTTTTGAAAAAGGCTGATTAATTGGAATCAGCCTTTTTAAGTTCTTATTTAATAAAGAATAAAAATTTCTCTTCAATTTTAGTCCGATAAAAGAAGCATTCGGCAATTTACCCGTTCAATTTTTCGGTTGAAATTTCTGCCATTAATCTATCTTTGATTTTTATTAATTTGATCAAATGGATTACAATCTCCTCCAAACCAAACCTTTTTTTATTGTTGGCCCCTGCGTGATGGAAAATCGCGACTTGCTGTTTTTAGTAGCAGAAAAACTGGTTAATATTCGCGAGAAGCTGGGTGTAACCATCATTTTTAAATCCTCTTTTGATAAGGCCAACCGTACTTCCATTCATTCGTATCGCGGGCCGGGGTTGGAAAAAGGAATGGAATTGTTACAAGCCGTAAAAGATACTTTTGGTTTGCCGGTAACTACGGATATTCATGAACCTTATCAGGCAAAAATTGCTGCTGAAGTGGTAGATATTCTGCAAATTCCGGCCTTTCTTTGTCGCCAAACAGATCTGCTGGTGGCCGCTGCTGAGACGGGTAAAATCGTCAACATCAAAAAAGCGCAGTTTTTATCCGGTCAGGATATGTTTTATCCGGCACAAAAAGTAGCAGAAGCAGGCAATAACCAGGTAATTTTAACGGAACGCGGAAACAGCTTTGGTTATAATAACCTGGCCGTTGATTTCCGGAATTTGGATGATATGAAAGCTTTTGGCTATCCGGTTTGCATGGATTGCACGCATTCCATTCAGCGGCCAGGCGGTGCGGGCGGCAAAACCGGTGGCGACCGCAAATTTGTGCCTTTCATGGCTCGCGCGGCAAAAGCCTTTGGTGCAAACGGTTACTTTATCGAAACACATCCTGATCCTGACCAGGCCTTGAGTGACGGCCCAAATATGCTTTATTTAAATAATTTGGAAGGTTTGATCAGCGAACTTATCGATGCAAAATAGTAAACTTTCTGTTGCCAGGCGGGTTTTTCAGGTAGAAATAGAATCGTTACAACAAGTTGCCAGTCAGTTAGATGAACAATTTGACCGGGCAATAGAAATCATTTTAAACGCCACCGGAAAAGTGATCGTTTCCGGTATCGGCAAATCCGGCCTGATCGGCAAAAAGATCGTTGCCACACTTTCAAGCACCGGCACGCCTGCTTATTTTTTGCATCCGAGCGAAGCTTTTCATGGTGATTTGGGTATTATCAGCAAAGACGATGTGCTTATTTTGATTTCTTTTTCGGGAGAAACCGACGAAGTTTTAAAAGTGATTCCGTTCCTGAAATGGCACGAAAACCACTTGATTGCAATCACCGGAAACCCAAATTCTACACTGGCAAAAAACGCAGATTGCTGCCTGAAACTGATGATTACGCAGGAAGCTTGCCCGCTGCAATTGGCACCAACTTCTTCCACTACAGCCATGCTGGTTTTGGGCGATGCGCTGGCAATTGCTTTGATGGAAGCCCGAAATTTTCAGCAGGAAGATTTTGCGCGTTTCCATCCGGGCGGAAGTTTGGGCCGGAAACTGATTACCCGCGTAAAAGATTTGATGCGGACAGATCATTTACCCTTTATTAAAGCAGATGCTTCTTTTACCGACCTGATTTTAGCAATGTCTGCCGGGCGTTTGGGTTTGGTCATTGTGGGCGATGAAAATAAGGCAGAAGGCATTGTTACCGATGGCGATTTGCGGCGCGGACTGGTTCGGTTTCCGGATACATCGCTGATTAAAATTGCAGATATCTTCAACCCAAATCCAATTATTATTGCCGAGAATGAATTTATCAGCGAAGCCGAAAACCTGATGAACCGAAAAAAAATTGCCACGATTTTAGTTGGCGATGCCGAAAAAAGTATTGTAAAAGGAGTATATCAGATTTATAATTCCTGATGGTTTCCTGCCGTTTTTGCTTTCTCGAAAATTAATATATTTGCCATCTTCCTATCAAAATGTCTGGTTTAAACGATAAAAAATCTCATTTCATTTACCAAAAACCAGATCAGATCAAAATTGCTGTCATCGGTTTGGGTTACGTTGGCTTGCCATTGGCCGTAGCATTTGCTGTAAAGTATGAAGTTGTCGGGTTTGATATCAGTGCTAAAAGAATTGACGGACTATTAAGCGGTTTTGATCGTACGCGAGAAGTGGAACCTGCACATTTACAGGAAGTTTTGGTTCCACGTGGAAAACTTTTGTGTACTTCTAAAACAGAAAAATTAGGTGATTGTAATGTGTTTATTGTGGCCGTACCAACGCCAACAGACAAGCACAACCGTCCGGATTTAAGGTTGATAAAAGAAGCAAGCGTTCTGGTTGGCAAAACTTTGAAAAAAGGCGATCTGGTGATTTATGAATCCACTGTTTATCCCGGCGTAACTGAGGATGAATGTGTACCGGTTTTGGAAGCAACCTCTGGCTTAACTTTTAACCAGGATTTTTTCGCCGGATATTCTCCAGAGCGTATTAATCCCGGCGATAAAGAGCATACTTTAATCAATATTAAAAAAATAACTTCCGGTTCTACGCCCGAAGCGGCAGCTTTTGTAAACGAAATATATCTGTCGATTGTGCTGGCCGGAACGCATTTGGCACCAAGCATCCGGGTGGCAGAAGCTGCAAAAGTGATTGAAAATTCGCAGCGCGACATTAATATTGCTTTTGTAAATGAGCTGGCTAAAATTTTCAATCTGATGGGCATCGATACTGGCGAAGTTTTAGAAGCCGCCAGTACCAAATGGAATTTCCTGAATTTCAAACCCGGTTTGGTTGGCGGCCATTGCACGGGAATCGATCCGTATTATCTGGCGCAAAAAGCGCAGGAAGTTGGTTATCATCCGGAAATTATTTTGGCCGGCCGCCGCTTAAATGATGGCATGGGCGCTTACATTGCGCTGGAAGTGATTAAGCTGATGGTTAAGAGAGATATTCTAGTTAAACGAGCTAAAGTTTTAATTTTAGGTTTTACTTTTAAGGAGAATTGTCCGGATGTGCGCAATACGCGTGTAATCGATATCATCCGTGTTTTTAGAGAATTTGAAACTGATTTAACGGTTTATGATCCTTGGGCCGATCCGGAAGAAGTGAATCAGGAATATGGTTTTGCAACTTTTAATCAGCCCGAACAATTAAAAAATAATTACGATGCGATTGTACTTTCTGTAGCGCATCAGGAATTCCGAGAACTGAATTTGGAGCTTTTAAAAAGCCAGCGCGCCATAATTTATGATGTAAAAGGAGTATTGCCTGCTGGTCTGGCTGACGGCCGATTGTAAATTTACGTTTGCTCCTGCATTTTTCTGAAACCTTTTGATTTTAAATTCATACAAAACAGCTGAAAGATTATATATGAAAAAATTATTGGTAACCGGTTCCTCCGGCTTGATCGGTTCAGAAGTTTGTATTCATTTCGCTGATTTAGGCTGGGAAATCCACGGTATCGACAACAACCAGCGCGCTGTTTTTTTTGGTGTGAATGGAGATACGCGCTGGAATGAAAGCCGTTTAAAATCTCGCATAAAAACTTTTTTTCATCATGAACTGGATATTCGAGATCGAAATGGCGTGATTGATCTGATCCAAACGATTAAACCTGATGCCATTGTTCACACGGCTGCGCAACCAAGCCATGATCGGGCGGCGGATATTCCGTTTGATGATTTCGATACGAATGCTGTCGGCACGTTCAATTTGCTGGAAGCTACGCGGAGATACAGTACCGAAATTCCGTTCGTACACATGTCTACCAATAAAGTTTATGGTGATGCGCCAAACGAAATTGAAATGGTGGAGCTGGAGAAACGCTGGGATTATGCCGATCCGAGTTTTGAACATGGAATTGCTGAAAATTTTCGCATCGATCAAACCAAACATTCGCTTTTTGGTGCTTCTAAAGTTTCTGCTGATATTTCTGTACAGGAATATGGCCGCTATTTTAATATGCCAACAGCCTGTTTACGAGGTGGTTGCCTCACCGGTCCAAACCATACCGGGGTAGAATTGCATGGATTTTTGAGTTACCTGATCAAATGTAACCTTGAAGAGAAGCCTTATACCGTTTTTGGTTATAAAGGGAAGCAGGTGCGCGATAACATTCACTCTTACGATGTGGCGCGTTTTATTGAAGAATTTATCAAAGCGCCGCGCATAGCAGAAGTGTATAATTTGGGCGGCGGAAAAGATAATACTTGTTCGATTTGGGAAGCTTTTGACATCATTTCCAACATCAGTGGGAAAGAGATGAAATACAGTTATAGCGAAACCAACCGCATCGGCGACCATATTTGCTATTATAGTGATTTGCGGAAAATGAAAACGCATTATCCCAACTGGCAGATTACTAAGCCGTTGGAAACCGTTTTTCAGGAAATTTATCAATCCTGGATTGAGCGGAACAAGCATTAAGAAACACGTGATGCTTCTTTTATCAACAAAAAAATGGTTTATCCGTTACATGCTTGAACTTTAAAAAGGATGGTTCTCCTTTAAAAATCAACCTGAAATAATTATGAAAAAAATAGTATTAAAAACAGTAGCTGTACTGATGATTGCAGTAGCTTTTTCTGCTTGTTCAGCCCTGAAAGGCGGTTCAAACACCATTTCCCGCGGAAAAGTTTCCGGTAATTGGGGAATCACCAATGTAACTTTAGAAGGTTTGCTGGATGGCAGTGTACAATCGGCTTTCAATACGGCGCCGTACAAATGTTTTGAAAACAGCATCTGGAAGCTGACCAATAGCGGCAACGGTTCTTTTACCATCAATAATCCAGGTACGGGTTGCCCGGTTGGTACATCTCAAAATATTTACTGGTCGTTTTCTACCGGTGCCAGCGGACCAGAATTTCAGTTTAAAAAGCTATACGATAAAGATAAACCCAAAAACGTAGAAGAAGGTTATCGTTTATTAGTTACCGCGCAAACCGGAAACACCATGACTATGAAATCTCCGGTACAATATGGTGGTAAAACGGGTTATGTAGTTTATAACTTCGCGAAGCAATAAACTTATTTTCAAATGTTTATAAGTGATACTGTTTTTATGCCGATAAAAACAGTATCACTTTTTTATTTAGAATTGAACGTGAACACCAGCAAACCAGTTACGCAAAGGTGCCGCATTATAATAGCGCAAACCGACTGCGTTCAGGTCGTTTCCCAAACTATAATGCTGATTTAAAAGGTTATCAATTCCTGCAAAAATATTTAGGTTTGTTTTTTTGCTAAGATTTTTATTCCAGCCAACTTTGGTTTGGACAAGATGATAAGCTTTTGCAAAAGCCGTGTTGCCATCATCAAGAGGAAGGCGCGAAGTATAATTATGCTGCAAAAAGAAGTAGAACCGGGCCGGAAAAATCGCATTCAGCTGGCTTACCGAAACCGTTGCCGGAACGCCAGTAAGTTTATTGCCCGAATAATTTGCACTTGCATTATAATAATCACGGAAACGGAACCTGCTTAAAGTAAGGCTATTATTAACTGATAGACTTCTAAAAAAATCATTTGAATTAACTGGGATGATTTGGAAACTTGCCGAAGTTTCTATTCCGGCCTGGTTTGTTCCGCCGGCGTTCAAATAGTATTCTGTTCCGTCATCGTTCAAGCGGCGCACAATCGCATTGTTTAAGCGATAATAGAAAAGCGAAGCATCCAGGTTAAAACGTGCATTGGTGCTTTGTTTTCGCAAACCAATTTCATAATTCCAGCCTTTTTCAGCCTGCAAATTAGTGTTGATAATATGGCTTGTTGGCCTAACTTCTGCCGTAGCGGGTGTGGAATAACCACGACTAACAGTTGCACGCCAGGCAAAATCATCAGTTACCTGGTAGGAAAGGGCAACGCGCGGCATCAGCACCGGTTTAAAACGGTTGTCTCCGGCAGCAGTGCTCACATCCGTAAAATCGTACTGGTAGTTATTTAAACTTAATGCAGCTTCTGCATGTATTTTTTTGAATATTGTAGAAGCAAAACGCGTAAAATAAGATGATTGTTTAGTGAGGATATTGCTGGCTGTCTGCACATTACCGCGTTCGCCTTTATTGTTGTCATAATCGATGATATTAGATCGGGTCTGCTGTATTTCTGTGCCTAAATCCAGGTTCCAGTTCCAGTTATCAGCTGGTTTCTGGCTGCTGCTCAATTCAAAATAAGTGCGCAAACCAATTGTATTTTCCAGTCGCACTTCTTCATTGGTAATAAAGGGATTATCGAAATTAGTGTGCATTCCGTAAATTGCAAACACATGTTTCAAGTTGGGCAGATAATAAGTTTCGTTGGAAACTCCGCCGAAAAGCGTTTTATTGTACACGGTTGCATGCTGCTCAACCGCTCCGGGAAGTGTTGCGGTTGCAGGCCGGGCTGATTTTGGATTGGCAAGATATTGCGCCAGCGTTAAGCCACCAGGCGTTTGGTAATCCAGATCAGAATAAAAAAAGAGCGCCTTCAATTGTCCGTTTGGAGCATACGTCCAGCTATCGGCAGCCTGGATAAATTTTCGGTCCAAAGCACTGTTTTGCCGGTAACCATCAGATTGCTGCCAGCTTTGGTTAATGTTGAGCTGGTTATTTTTCGATACTTCTTTTACCGCTATATTTTCGTGATAGCTGTTGTACGAACCGGCATCAAAACCAACAGAAGCTGTACTTTGCTGCTGCCGGTTGCCAAAAGGATCAATCAAAACCACACCGTTGGAATTGGCGCCATACAAACTGCCGTCCGGGCCGCGTAGAATGGTAATATTTTGGATCGAATTCAGATCCAGCAAATTCAGATAGGTGTTTCCGCCCGCGTCCGTCAGCGGAAATTCATCCATATAAATCTTCACATTTCTCACCCCAAACGGCGAACGCAGCAAACTACCACGGATAGACAAGCGGTAACTTCCAGGAGAACGTTCTTCCATCCGAACGCCGGGAATGGTGTTTACGGCCGGAACCAGCGAGAAATTTGGCTGCATCTGGAGCTGTTGAAAATCAATCGTACCAATAGCCGCCGGAATAGTAAGCAATGGTTGCTGTGAAAGATAGGCTTTGATAACCACTTCAGGAAGCTTTTTTAAACTGTCGGTTTGCTGCGCAAAAATCAGTTGATGAGTAAACGCACCGATTAAAAAAAGTATAAATTTTTTATTCATAAACAGGTAGAAGATGATTGGTTGTCAAGCTGAATCATCTGTAAAGATGCAGGAATATATCAAGGCGTAAATCTACCTAAATGCTTCTTTTATGCCATCAATTTTGTTGAAGAGCGGAACATAATCTTGGGTTAATTCAATCAAAAACATTAAAAAGAAGTTTACAGAAAAACATTTTAAGCGTAGGATGGAGATTTTCAAGTGTAAACATTGCGGTAATATTCTTTATTTTGAAAATACCAGTTGCGTAAAATGCGGTTATCCTTTGGGTTTTGAAACAGAGCAACTACAACTTTTCCCGGTGGTAGATTGGCAAAACGGAACTTATACGCTTTATAATAAGCCTACAAAAATTTACCGTTACTGCATCAACCATCAATACAATGTTTGCAACTGGCTGGTAGAGGAGGGCAGCAAAACGCCATACTGCAAAGCTTGTGATCTGAACAGCACCATACCAAATTTGAGTCAACCAGACGCTATTGGGCACTGGCACACTATCGAAAATGCCAAGCACCGCTTAATTTACAGTTTGCTGAAGATGAAACTACCATTGATGAGCAAAAAAGAAGACCGTGAAAAAGGGCTGACTTTTGATTTTTTGGCTGATTTGCAAGGAAAACCACGTGTGCTCACCGGTCATGATAATGGTTTGATTACGTTAAACATTATTGAAGCAGATGATGTGGAACGCGAAAAATTCCGCAAAGCAATGAAGGAGCCTTACCGGGCTTTAATCGGCCATTTCCGGCATGAAGTAGGGCATTATTACTGGGACAGACTGATTGATAACTCTAAATATCTGGATGAATGCCGGGTTTTATTTGGAGATGACCGGTTGGATTATGCAGAAGCCCTGCAAAAGCATTATAGCCAAGGCGCGCCGGCATATTGGAATCTGCATTTCATCAGTTCGTACGCCAGCTCCCATCCTTGGGAAGATTGGGCCGAAACTTGGGCACATTACCTGCATATTATGGATACGCTGCAAACGGGTTATTCTTTTGGCCTGGCTTTGCATCCGCAGATTGCAGAACCTGCTGATTTTATGGATATTGTAGAGCAGGACGATCCTTATAAATTGATTAATTTTAACCAGATTATAGCAAAATGGTTACCAATGAGCATCGCCATGAACAGTATTAACCGCAGCATGGGCCACACTGATTTGTATCCTTTTGTAATTACTGCGGAAGTGATGAAAAAGCTAAGTTTCATTCACAAAGTGTGCTACGAAAGCCGGGAAGTTTGATGATTTTATACCGATAAAAGAAGCATCATGCCCAATTAAACGAGCACATTTTCCCGGATTTCTTTGGAGATTTCCCGCGTAATTTTAATAATATCTTCGGCAACCTGCGTATTGTTTACCACAACTTTATCACAAGTTGATTTATACGGCAGCAAATATTCGTTGTAAGCCGGCATCACATGGTTCGTCCATTTGTAATTTACATCTTCTGCAGAATAACCACGTTCCAGCAAATCACGTTTTAAGCGGCGGTGCAAGGCAACTTCTTCTTCACTGTCAATAAAAATTTTCATGTTCAGCACCTCTGCCAAAGCTTTAAAATGCAGGATAAACAAGCCTTCAATAATAATCACCGGTGCAAATTTAATTTCCAGCATTTTGGGCACAGCTGATGCATTATTAAAAGTATATTCCTTTTTAAAAACAGTTTCATGGTTCAGCAATTTCTGAGCATCAGTCATAAAAGCTTCAGCATCAATGGTTTTTGGCAGATCAAAATTGTATAATTTATTTTCTTCGGCCGTCATTCCTTCAGCAACCGGAATATAATAGTCATCTTGAGAAATAAGACAAACTTCTTCCGCAGAAAAATGCTCTAAAAAACAGTTCAGAAAAAAAGTTTTGCCAGAACCGCTGCCGCCGGCAATACCAATTACATAAGGTTTATTCATTTGTGTTCGGGCTGCCGTAGCTCATCGTTACATAAAACCGTTTATCAATCGCCCCAAGAGATTGCGCAACATCTTTCGTCATCACCACAATTGCATCTTTGTTGGTTTCGTTCTCCGTAAAACTACCTACTACTTTAGCAAAAGTAGTTTTATTGGTATTCGGATTGGTAATTCTGATGATCGTGCCCACTGGTGCCGTGCGGTGCAGCACATACTTCTTTTTAGAATCTAAATTCGGGTCGTCAATCCAAACAGCTGCACCTTTTTCATTTTTTTCGGTGAGGCCGTAACGGTTATTGGGCAAACGGCGGTTAGAACTATCTGAAGATGAAATGATCCGGGTAGAGTCTTTTCGCAACGTATTGTCCCGAACGGCCGTAGTATTTTCTACAGGCGCAACTACAACCGGAGCAGGTGTTATTGCAGCCGGTTGCGCCTCTTCTCGTTTAATGCGGAGAATTTGCCCAGCTGATAAGTTTCCGTTTTTAAGGTTGTTCCAGCTGGTAATATCCTCTACTTTTACCTGGAAACGGCGCGAAATAGCATAAAGCGTTTCGCCGGCAGAAACCTTATATTGTGTGTATTCCGGCGAGTTATTGTTTGCCGGCACATTATCTGCAACAGTTGTATTGGTTTTTTGAGGAGATGAGTTTTGGGTTGATACTGTTTTTACCGATGAAAAATTGGTGTTAAACTGACGATCAGTCGGCACTTTAATAATTGCCCCGATCTGCATTTTGGCGTTATTGTTGTAATCGATGATGTCTTTCGGCCGCACATTATAACGTCTTGCGATAGAATAATAATTGTCTTTCGGGTCGAGCTTGTGCAGGATAATCATTTTTCCGTTCTGATTTTCCACACCAACCGAATCCGCAGCCGCTTTTGCAAAAGTAGAATCCGACAGGCCAAGAAAACAAAGTATAGCACATAAATAATTGATTCTTATCATTTTATATAATTCCTAATTCAAGTTTAAAACTTTCAGAACGATTTTATTTTTCAAGTAGATCAAGTGATCATTAACGATAATAAACGCTTCGGGCTGCAACTTTTGTATCTGCTCATTTAATATATCGTGGTAAATGATCGTTTCATTTTCGATGATGAAAAAATCCTGCTGCAAAGCACCGTTTTTTTGCGTGTGCAAAGATATAATTAAGTATGAATTGTAATTTAAACAGCTGATTTCTCCAGTAATCGTTCCTGAAATTTGCGCAGCTAAATTTTGTGGTAGTAAAAGAAGCATCTGCGGATATCGAAACTGCTGGAAATCATCTTTTAAATCATGCGGTTTTGCTAAAATTTTTCCGGTCTGGTAATCCAGTAAAGCCGTTTTTTTGGTTTGAAAACGCTGATCTGCAGCCAGCAAACCGGCGGTGGTAAAAGCTTCAACCGATAAATTATAATCGGCCCAAACCTGTTTCCCCGAAAAAGCATCCAACGCAATAATTCCTTTATGTTCCGGGCTTTGCGGCGAAGAATAGCCATGTAAAAACAGCATTCCGCGCCGGCCTCCTTCCATTCCGGTTAGCCATTTTTCTTCTGCAACCAGTTCTTCAAAATAGTTTTTTCCGGTTTTTAAGTTGAAGGACGAGAAAGCAACAGTTCGGTTTTCGCTGTTCCGGGTTTCAACAAAAAGCAAATCTGTATCAAGTTCCATTTTCCAGATCAAACCAGAAAAAGCGTGTTCTATAACCGGTGTAAAAGCTGTTGACATTTGATTGCAAAATAGAAGATAAAATTTGATTTGTCCTTCCAAAAAACAATCTTGAAAGTAGCGGGTTTATGACAAAAATTAAATTATGAAAGCGGAAGCTATAAGTTTAGAAGAAAAAGAAATTCGTCCGGTTGTAGATCATTTAAATGATTTATTGGCCAATTACCATATTCATTACCAAAAAATACGTGGATGCCACTGGAATGTAAAAGGCCACCAGTTTTTTACTTTGCATGTTAAATTTGAAGAATTATATACTGTTGCTTTAACTACAATTGATGAACTGGCTGAACGTATTTTAACTTTAGGCAAGCCGCCATTTAGCACTTTTAACGATTATATTACCGTATCCAGAATTAAAGAAGTAAATACCATTGGCCTGGATGAAGATGGTATGGTGAAAGCTTTGGTGGATGATATGGCGATTTTAATTGAGCTAGAACGTGAAATTTTAGACGTTACCAATGATGCCAACGATGATGGAACCAATGATATGGTGAATGGATTTATGCAATATATCGAAAAAAATACCTGGATGTTACGGTCATTTTTGAATCAGGATTAAGAAAAATTTGAGATTTTTTGCCTGATCCAATATAAATAAATTTAATTAAAAAACCTCACTTGTGATAAGCAGATGAGGTTTTTTAATTTTATACCGATAAAAGAAGCATCACTCCGAAACCACCGCGCCACCTTTATATAATTGTTTCTGATATTTTAGAGATGGTGACTTAATGAATTCACCTAAACCTAAACGCGGCCACATTTCATCAACTTTTGTAATTACTTCAGTTGTGTTGGCCAGGATATTTGGCCAGTCGCGCTCAAAACCATCCAATTCTTTCGTTTTCCGGGTGCCATCAAAACCAATATGCGAAGGGTTTTGGTTAATTTTAGATTTGATCACGAAGGCATCACGTTTTGGGTCGATGTTGTTGGCAAAGCGCCAAACTGCATCAGCTGTATCCGAAATATCAATGGTGTGATCTAAATAAATGACCACTTTTACCTCATCCAATAAACCTTGATTAAACAGGTTTCGGTTGAGGTTTTCGATTTGCTCCGGTTCCGTTTTTTCTACAGAAATGAATATCAGCGAAATACCTAATTGTAATAAATTATCATTGATATCTGCAATGGCAGGGTTTTGAACTTTAATGGCTTCTTTATTTAAAGCCGATACTGTTTTTATCGGTACTTTTTCCTCATTCGTTCTCAGTTCTTCCGGTAATTTTTTAGTGGCATCGATGCCCATCTTTCCACCAAAAGAAGCTTTAGAGCAGGAGTGGTCCAGCACATCCATCGGGCCGGAAGTAAAAATAAAATCCTGTTGCGGATCTACATTTTCAGAAACGTAGCGTGCAACTTCTGCATTATCATGGATGTTTACGTTGCCATCCACAATCACAATCATTTTGGTAAACATCATCTGGCCGGCACCCCAAAGCGAGTTCATTACTTTCATGGCCTGTCCCGGATAATCTTTTTTGATTTTAACAATGGCCAGATTATGGAATACACCTTCCATGGGCAAAACCATATCAATAATTTCCGGTACCATCGTCATCTTGATGGGGGCAAGGAAAATACGTTCGGTTGCTTTGCCAATCCAAGCATCTTCCTGCGGCGGAATACCCACAATTGTAGCCGGATAAACCGCATTTTTACGGTGCGTAATGGCCGTAATATGGAAACGAGGATACCAATCAGCCAGCGAATAATAACCGGTATGATCGCCAAACGGACCTTCCCAAATATAATCTTCTTCCGGGTCCACGTAACCCTCAATAATAAAATCAGCATCAGCCGGAACCTGAACATCCTGCGTTAAACATTGCACCAGTTCTACTTTTTTCTTCCGCAGAAAGCCGGCCAGCATATATTCATCAATTCCATCGGGCAGGGGAGCCGTTGCAGCATACGTATAAACCGGATCGCCGCCTAAAGCCACGGCCACAGGCATTTTTTGTCCCAATTTTTTATATTCCTGAAAATGGCGCGCAGAAACTTTGTGCTTGTGCCAATGCATCCCGGTTAGTTTTGGTTCGAAAACCTGCATCCGGTACATACCTACATTCCGGATTCCGGTTAAAGGATCTTTAGTATGAATAACCGGCAGCGTAACAAATGGTCCGCCATCTTCAGGCCAGCAAGTTAAAACTGGCAGTTTCGTAATGTCGGGATTTGTCATCACCACTTCCTGGCAGGCACCTTTTCCGGAAATGGTTTTTGGCATCCAGGAAGAAATCTGGCCTAACTTCGGCAACATTTTCAGCTTATCTAAAATGCTATCTTTGGGACCGGTCAGGGTTTTAAACAAACCTTCTATTTCTTTGGAAATATCATCCATAGATTCCACGCCCAAAGCCATACACATGCGCTTATAATTTCCCATGGAATTGATCAGTACCGGAAAATCATAACCTGTATTTTCAAACAGCAAAGCCGGGCCGTATTGCTTAGAAACACGATCAGTAATTTCGGTAATCTCTAACTTTGGATCCACTTTTTCTTTTATCCGAACCAGTTCGCCAGCTTTTTCAAGCGTTTCTATAAAGTGTTGCAGGTTTTTATAAGCCATAATTTTTTACGTTCTGCTAAGGTCATACTTATTGCTGATACTTCTTTTAGCACATAAAAAAAGCCGCTGTTTTTGACAGCGGCTTTACATTAATACAATTCTTGATCAAAAACGTAAACCCAAAGTAAGGAAAGCGTTATTGTAAGTGTTTTTAAGATTAGCTGGCGGGCTAATAGAAGAACTGTAGACTGGATTAAATTCGTACGGATAAACAGTTGTAGTGTGCATGACATATTGATAAGTAGCATCAATATAATATTTTCCGAAACGGTAACCAATACCTGCGCTACTGGTTTTTACTGGACTACCTATGCCTACTTGTGGATTGCCCTGATAGTTAAAACCACCTCTTAAAAAAAGATCATCAACTTTAGCTTCTGCACCAATACGCGCATTAACTGTTGATTTGTAAATCGTAGCAAAATCACTATTATCAGCACTAAAATTAAAGTTATCACCACCACTCAGGTGCATTCCTTTATAGTCAACATATTCAACATCTCCGGAAATGAAACCATATTTGCCCACAAACACAGCTACACCACCACTAACTTTCATAGGAGTACGCAGATTGTAAGTTAAATCATAATCTCCGGGATTACTACTATTGGTTAAAGTTGTAGTATACGCAGGATAAGTAGTTTGCAAACCTTCTACGTAACTATCTGCAACGGTCATCCAGGTTGGGGTAGTAAAAGTAGCCCCAATACGTACAGCTTCTACTGGTTTGTAAATGAAACCCACCTTAGCATTGAAACCTGTACCAGTTGTAGCTTGATCTTGATAATACTGAGAATTGTAAGCAGCTGTAGTTGCTACACTATTTATTGGTATCAATGAAGTACCGGTTTCATTAAAAATTCTGGTACTATTATATCTTAAATCAGTTATTCCGATGCCAAATCCAAGATATAGTTTATTGCTATAGTTTGCACCACCTGCCAAACTTAATTCTGATTGCCCACCTGAAGTAATCACAGTATTCGCTTGTCTGTTATTTACAGAGTTCACATTAGATTGAAAATGATTTGCAGTAGGATCATCAATTAAATATTGCGAATATGCCCATGCTTGTAAAGTACCATCTACATTATTTCCATATTGCGAATATTCTTTATTAGCTTCCTGTGCATAAAAATTTGAAATAGTACCTCCCGGATTGGTACCGGCATAATTTTCTGTTCTGTAAAAATTATTAGTACGATTGTAAGAAGCTCCTAAATTAAAGCTTAACCAGCCTTTTGTTTTATCCCGTCCTCGAGGTGTGCTTAAACGGTTATAAAATACAACTGAAGCATTGTTCAGGTTGATCTGGTTTTTAGTGCTATTGGTTGTTTGTCCAAAATAACTTCCCTGTACATTTGCATTATCAAATTCAGGTGTGATGCTTAGTTCTGATTTGGTAAAAAATCCAAGTCCAGCCGGATTCCCACTAACAGAACTTAGATCTCCACCAACAGCAGTAGATGCGCCACCGATAGCTTTAATACGTGATGTTGCTCCTGTTTGTGTTTGTGAAAAACGAAATGCATCGCCACTGTATTGGGCATAGGAAACCTGAGAGGCTGCTACTATAGCAGCCCCTG
Source organism: Janthinobacterium lividum (assembly GCA_050954285.1). Taxonomy (GTDB): domain Bacteria; phylum Bacteroidota; class Bacteroidia; order Sphingobacteriales; family Sphingobacteriaceae; genus Mucilaginibacter_A. The sequence goes on from JBPBPL010000018.1 coordinate 132,774, forward strand.
TTAAGGCAAATTTTAAATTCATATTATTTTATAAAAGAGATAGAAAGGGTTTTATCCTCGTCCTGGACGGCCACTGCTGATACGGCCACCACCGCCACCACTAAAACCGCCGCCCATTGAGGAGTTTGAAGGTGCATTATAAGTTGGATAAGAACGTTGTGGAACATTTTGAGTAGCTGTTGGTCTTTGGCTATTTCCATTTATGGAAGTTCTAGTCATACCGCTGTTAAATGCACCACGATAAGCTGCATTTGGGTTTCCATTTCCTCTTGATGGTCTTCCTGTATTTGCACTAACAGTACCATAAGCAGAATACAAACCTCCATAACCATAACCACCTAAACCATAATAGCCAGCTCCATAATAAGAATAGGGAGAATAAAAAGAATATGGCGAATAAAAGGAGTAAGGAGAATATCCGTAAAAAGAACCTAATCCATATCCCAATCCTAAACCCAAACCAGCACCGTAATACGAATTGTAAAAGCCATCATAAGCAAATGGAGAATATCCTCCAAAACGATTGATACGAGAAGCATAATTATCGTAATAACCATCATTGCGGTAAGAACGGTCATTGCTAGTATATTCTACAGCATCGCCTGCTTTAGCTTTAGAAAAATAAACATCATCATTGTAATCTTTTTGCTGGGCAGCGTATTTATTAGTTGAACAAGCTCCTAACACTACCATGCTCATCATTGCAATCCCTTTTAAGATCTTCGTTTTCATTATGTCAATTTGTTAAAGTGTAAAAGTTTATAATAGCTATAAATTTATAAATTTGAATTTAAAAATAAGTAATTTATTTATGTCAAAATTCATTCCATTCTATGAGTAAGAGTATTATTAGTAAAGACGAAGATTATTCGCAATGGTTTAATGAATTAGTAATAAAATCTGATTTAGCCGAACATTCTGCTGTTAGGGGCTGTATGGTGATCAAACCTTATGGCTATTCCATCTGGGAAAAAATGCAGGCCGCTCTGGATCAGATGTTTAAGGATACCGGCCATAGTAATGCATATTTTCCTTTATTCATCCCGAAATCATTTTTTTCTAAGGAAGCAAGCCACGTAGAAGGCTTCGCCAAAGAGTGCGCAGTTGTAACACATTACCGTCTTAAAAACGATGCAGACGGAAATATTGTTGTGGATGAAGATGCAAAATTAGAAGAAGAACTCATCGTTCGCCCCACTTCAGAAACGATCATCTGGAATACCTATCGCGGCTGGATTCAATCCTATAGGGATCTGCCGCTGTTAATAAACCAATGGGCAAACGTAGTACGTTGGGAAATGCGTACCCGGTTATTTTTGCGGACCACAGAATTTTTGTGGCAGGAAGGTCATACGGCACATGCAACTGCTGAAGAAGCTATTGCGGAAACAGAACAAATGTTGAACGTTTATGCTGATTTTGCTGAAAACTGGCTGGCTCTGCCTGTTATCAAAGGTAAAAAAACAGCTAATGAGCGTTTTGCCGGTGCGTTGGATACGTATTGTATTGAAGCATTAATGCAGGATGGAAAAGCTTTACAAGCCGGAACTTCGCACTTTTTAGGACAAAACTTTGCCAAAGCGTTCGATGTAAAATTTACCAGTAAAGAAGGCAAACTGGATTATGTTTGGGCAACTTCCTGGGGCGTTTCTACCCGTTTAATGGGCGCGCTGGTGATGGCGCATTCTGATGATGCCGGATTGGTTTTGCCTCCAAAATTAGCTCCGATCCAGGTTGTTGTTGTACCAATTTACAAGCATGATGAAGAATTGCAGAATATTTCGGCTTTTGTAAAAGAACTAACCACAGATTTACGTGCAAAAAACATCAGCATAAAATTTGATAACCGCGATACACAACGTCCTGGTTTTAAATTTGCCGAATATGAACTGAAAGGCGTGCCTTTGCGTGTTGCTATCGGTAGCCGGGATATGAAAAACGGAACCGTTGAACTGGCCCGACGCGATACCAAAACCAAAGAAACGGTGCCGCAGGAGGGTTTGGCAGAACGAATTAAAAACCTGCTGGAAGAAATCCAAAATAACATTTATCAGAAAGCATTAAAATTTCGTGACGAAAACATTACAAAAGTGGATACTTACGAGGAATTTAAACGCTTGTTAGATGAAAAACCAGGATTCCTCTCCGCTCACTGGGATGGCACCAGCGAAACGGAGCTTCAAATAAAAGAAGAAACCAAAGCCACAATCCGTTGTATCCCGTTAGATAATCCGCAGGAAGAAGGCGTTTGCATTCGCAGTGGAAAACCTTCTACCCAACGCGTTTTATTTGCAAGAGCATATTAAATCAGTTATTGGTTGCAGGTTATCAATTGCAGGTTCATGCTTCTTTTACCGGTATAAAATTGGTAATGTAATTTAAACTGAGAATCGGCTACTAACAACTCAAAACAGAACGAATGAAATTTGCAACAAAAGCCATACATGCAGGCCAGGAACCTGATCCAACAACTGGTGCCGTCATGACACCGATTTACCAGACTTCCACTTACTGGCAGAAATCGCCGGGCGATAACAAAGGTTATGAATATTCGCGCGGAACCAACCCAACCCGCAAAGCTTTGGAAGATTGTTTGGCTGCGCTGGAAAACGGCAAGTTCGGATTAGCTTTTTCCAGTGGAATGGGAGCTACGGATGCCGTTATGAAAATGCTTCGGCCGGGAGATGAAGTGATTACCGGGAACGATTTGTACGGCGGTTCATACCGCATGTTTACCAAGTTGTACGCACCATATGGCATCAAATTTCATTTCATCGATTTTGCTGATCCGGAAAATATCAGGCAATATATCAATGAAAAAACCAAGCTGATTTGGGTTGAAACGCCAACTAACCCAACTATGCAAATTGTTGATATTGAAGCAGTTGCAAAAATTTCCAAAGAGCACATGCTTCTTTTAGCGGTTGATAATACGTTTGCTTCGCCTTATCTGCAAACCCCGCTGGATTTAGGTGCTGATATTGTAATGCACTCGGTTACCAAATATTTGGGCGGACATTCAGATGTGGTGATGGGCGCCTTGATTGTAAACGACGAAAAGCTGTACAAAGATTTATTTTTTATTTATAACGCAACCGGAGCCACTCCTGGTCCGCAGGACAGTTTTTTGGTTTTACGCGGCATCAAAACGTTGCATTTACGGATGAAAGCGCATTGCGAAAACGGTCGGCAAATTGCAGCTTTCCTAAAAGATCATCCTAAAGTGGATAAAGTTTACTGGCCAGGTTTCCCCGATCATCCAAACCACGAAATCGCTAAAAAACAAATGCGCGATTTTGGTGGCATGATTTCTTTCACCCTAAAAGAAGCATCGTTGGAAGAAACGTTTCGCGTGGCCGGTTCTTTCCAGGTTTTTACGTTGGCAGAATCATTGGGCGGCGTAGAATCTTTGGTGAATCATCCGGTCACGATGACACATGCTTCCATTCCAAAAGAAGACCGTGATAAGGTTGGCGTTACGGATAATTTGCTGCGTTTAAGCGTTGGCGTAGAAGATGTGGAAGATTTGCTGGATGATTTAAAGCAGGTACTTTCTTAAAAACTATTTAAGTAATTGAAGCTGCTGTATTGGAATTAATATAGCAGCTGTTTTTTTTATATGACTAATAACCTCCAATTTTTCCTCGATGCAAAAGTAATCCAATACAACCAACCAAATTTCATCGAAAACGATCCAATCGTCATTCCGCATCAATTCCACAAAAAGCAGGATATTGAAATTATGGGTTTTTTTGCCGCAATATTGGCCTGGGGGCAACGTAAAACCATCATCAATAAATGCCGGGAACTGATTGAACGGATGGACAGTTCGCCTTTTGATTTCATCCAAAACCATCAGGAAACGGATTTAAAAGCTTTGTTAGGATTTAAACACCGAACGTTTAATGATACTGATTTGCTGTATTTTGTAGCTTTTTTTCGGTACCATTATCAGCAATACCAATCTTTGGAAGACGCATTTTTTGCCGGTAAAAATAGTACGGCCGAAACGATGCTCAATCATTTTCGCAGCTACTTTTTTTCTTTGCCGGATTTTCCGCGAAGAACGATTAAGCATGTTTCTTCTCCGCAACAAAAATCGACTTGCAAACGGCTCAATATGTTTTTGCGCTGGATGGTTCGGAAAGATAAAAACGGAGTTGATTTCGGTATCTGGCAAAAAATAAAACCGGCTAACTTGATTTGTCCCTGCGATTTGCACGTTGATCGGGTGGCGCGCAAATTGAAATTAATCACGCGAAAACAAACCGACTGGCAAACGGCATTGGAACTTACTGAAAAATTGAGGGAGTTTGATCCGCAGGATCCGGCAAAATATGATTTCGCACTGTTTGGATTAGGGATTGAAGAACGCTGGGGAGAGGGTTTTGATCTGACGAAAATGGATTTTGATTGATCTGAATTTTCCAGTTATCTTTAACCAACCAATTTTAACCTGATGAAAAAAGTTTTTTTTACCTGTAGTTTTTTGCTGTTTGCTTCGTTGATTATGTTCGACACTAAAGCTGTGGCACAAGTGAGTCCAACGGTTGATCACATTACGGTTTATGTAGTTGATCTGCAAAAGAGCAGTGATTTTTACAAAAATGTAATGCTATTGACGGAAATCCCAGAACCTTTCCACGATCAGCGACACGTTTGGCTGCGCATCGGTCCGCATACACAATTGCATATTGTAAAAGGTGCCAAAGAAATCATAAAGCGCGATATCAACATTCACTTGGCATTTAACGTTCCGGTGATTGAGGATTTTGCCGCGCATTTAGATAAAATGAACATTAAATATGGTAACTGGAAAGGCGACAGCAAATCGCCGGAATTGCGGCCGGATGGCGTAAAACAGATTTATTTCCAAGATCCGGACAATAATTGGATCGAAGTGAATACTGATCGGTTTTAGAAACTCCTGAAAATTAGGAAGTTAAGATTTAGGTTGATAAAAGAAGTATAGCTTATATTGCAATGCTTCTTTTATCAACCTTTTTTTGTTGGATTATTTACTGCCGATATCTGGTTTTGATACAGTTGGAGCAGCAGGTTTGGCATTTTTAACATACTTATCCAGCCATTGATTCTGCTCCCAAAGTTTGTGCAACAGGTTTTCGCGTCCACGATAACCATGCGCTTCATATGGCAAATACACAAAACGGACAGTTCCGCCCAAACCTTTAATTGCTGCGAATAAACGTTCGCTGTTGATGGGAAAAGTACCCGGGTTATCATCTGCTTCTCCATGAATCAACAGGATCGGCGTTTTGATTTTATCGGCAAAACTAAACGGGCTCATATCATAATACAGCTTCGGATCGTCCCAGTAAGTGCGTTCTTCATTCTGGAAACCAAAAGGCGTAAGCGTACGGTTATATGCGCCGCTTTCTGCTAATCCGGCTTTAAACAAATTGGTGTGTGCCAGTAAATTAGCCGTCATGAAAGCACCATAACTATGGCCGCCAACAGCTATCCGGTTGCGGTCGCCAACGCCCATTTCGGCCAGTTTATTGATGGCTGCTTCTGCATTCAGCTGCAATTGCTCTACAAAAGTGTCATTCGGTTTTTTACCGTCTTTGGCCACAATTGGCATTTCGGCGTTATCCAAAATTGCGTATCCATTGGTTACAAAGAAAACCGGACTTCCGCCACCAATTGTTGTAAAACGATATTTTGATCCACGGATTTGTGCCGCATCAGCAGCAGAATTAAATTCTCGCGGATAGGCCCATATCAGTACCGGCAGCGGGCCATCTTTGGCTTTGTCATATCCGGACGGCAAATATAAATCTCCGGTTAAATCCACACCATCACTTCTTTTATAACTTATTTTTTGCTTGCTTACACCAATCATTTGCGGGTAAGGATTGGTAAAATTAGTGATGGGCCGGTCAGCTATTTTTAGTACCAGGTCTTTCAAAAAATAATTGGGTACTTCTTTTTGCGACTCTTTTCTGGTGATCAGCGTCAGTTTATTTGGGTCGATCACATCTATTACAACTTCATAAGTTCCTTCAGCGCAGCGCCATATGATCTCGTTTTGTTTGGTTGATAAATCAAACTTTGCCAGAAACGGTAAATCGCCTTTGGAGGAAGCGCCGGTGGTGTTGTTCATCAAAATTTTGGTACCGTTATCCGTCGTTTGGATCACGTTTTGGCCAAACATGTTCTTCTTCATCACCGGATCGCCCGGATCACTGTACGCATCGGTTTGATTGCGTTCCAGTAATTTTTCTAAAGTACCGGTGGTACTATTATACCGGCTGATTCTTTCTGTTTGTTTAGAACGCAAACCTTCCGAAACCAAAGCCAAACTGGCATTTCCCCAGGTTGTACCACGGTAGCGAAACTGCGTTTTAAATAATTCTTTTGGTGATTCGCTGAAAGGCGCGCTCAGTTCATAAACTGCATCATGGAAATCAACTTTTTTTCGGATCAAGCCGCTGTCCAGTGGTTGTGCCCAGGTAATAGTTGCTCCTTCATCATTGCGCCAGTCAAAATCCCGCGGAATATTTTGCGTGTTGTCATAACCGGAAGGTGTAGCTTCCCGAGAAGGCAATTCTGCCAGAACTTTCACGCTTTTACCATTTAAATCTGCAATCGTTACCGTTGAAGGAAAACCAGCAGCCGTAACCAGATAAGAAAAAGGTTTGCGCAGTGTGCGTTCCAGCAGGTATTTTTTATCCGGCGATAAGGCAGCCGAAGTATAAATGGCCGGTTTGCCAATAGCTGTTTCTATACCACTTTTATTACGAACCAGCTGCGATGTAGCGTAAAATTCAAACAATTGCTCATCATAAGGCGACTTAATTAAATCTTCATAAGTAGCGCTTGGTGCTGTTTTGCCCAGGTTTTGCTGTACTGTTGGCCCTTTTGGCATCAATGGTTTTGTTGGTGCTGCGCTTGCCAGTTTTACGGTTATGCGGTACAAAACCGTGTTGTTGTCTTCCCAGGTAATGCCGCTTCCTAAAACCACGTTAAGTGGTTTATTATTGATTTTTGAAGCTTTGTGCGTCATCACATCAATCTCATACAAATCCACAATACTGGCATTGGTTTGTGTAAAAACAATTTTGCGCTCATCCGGACTCCAGCTTGGCGCACCAGCCAGCAATGGAGAAGGCAAACCGGTAACCTGGAAACTCTGGTTGGATTTAATATTTTTCAAGGTAAAATTATTGATGACCAATAGCTGGCGGCTCGGCGCAAAATTATTGGGGTTGATGCGCAGCCCGGCAATACGCAGTTCCGGCCGCGCCAGTTCCTCAACAGAAGGATAGGAGTTGCGGTCCATCAGCAGCATCCAATCAGCTTTGCGGTCAATACTTGCACTGGGCGTTGGTTTGGCCAGCAGCAAATCGGCCATGGCTTTTGGCGGCATCTGGTAACTGATGGCGTCCTGTGCTTTTGCGCTGCAAACCGCTAAAAACAGCAGCAAATTAAGTATCGTTTTCTTCATCTTTGGGTAGGATTTAGTTTGATTTCTTAGAGATAAAAGTTACGATTTCTTTCGGATACTTTTGTAATAATTTTAATACGGAAGAAAATCATTTTACTTTCAACAATTTTTACCTGCTAAAAGAAGCATCAGAAACAATGATTGAATTAACCGGAATTTTACATCAGTTTAAAGAAAAAGGCGAAAAAACCGGCTGGACTTACCTTGATATTCCGGCCACAATTGCACAAGAAATCAAACCCAACAACAAATTAAGTTTCCGGGTAAAAGGATTTTTAGATGGATTAGCCATAAACGGCTTGGCTTTAATACCGATGGGCGAAGGCGATTTTATTTTGCCGGTAAACGCAGCATTGCGCAAAGGAATCGGGAAACGAAAAGGTGCAACAGTAAAGCTGAAATTAGAATTGGATACAGATTTTAAAATAGAAATGCCAGCCGATTTAATCGATTGTTTTGCCGATGAACCACATGCTTTGCAAAACTTTAATAAGCTGCCCAAATCACATCAGCATTATTATTTTAAATGGATAAACGAAGCAAAAACCGATGTAACAAGAGCGAAAAGATTGGCTGCAACTTTGAATGCGGCTTCTAAAAGTTTGGGTTATGGAGAAATGATCAGGGCGATGAAAGGGAAAAATTAGTAAGCTGATACTTCTTTTATCGATGATTTTTTCGCCATAATCTCCTCATAAACACCGTCCCAAAGTGCAACACGCATTTGTAAAGCCTGCACAACGGCGGCTTCGGCTTCCTGCCAAAACTGTTCATTTTCTCCGCAAAGGTTAGTTGTCATTTGCAAAGCCAAAATGCTGTGATGATCGCCATCTACCTCAATATGGCGTTCCAGGTAATATTTGATCTGAGAAATGCTGGCTGGAAAACGCTTGTTCAAATCATTTACCATTGCTAAAAACATGCCCGGAATTAAATCTTCCCGGCCAAAAGTAAAAATGGCAGCCTGCAAATAAGCTTTGTTTGTGCTGATAATTTCGAACGTAAAATCAACAAATTTTTGTGCGCTAAAAGGAGTATTGGCAACTGCAAAAGCTTTCTGGAAGTTACCGTTACTTTGCAACGTTTCTACAAAATGGTTCATCGATTCGGTATCGCAACCAATCTGTTCCATCGCTTTCAAATACAGTTCAAAATGGCTGGTGCGGTTGCCTTCGCTGTCCACATCGCTTTCCTCGCCCACCACAATTTCATTGATTAAATAACGGCTATCAGCATCACCTTTCGGGAACCAGGGAACGGCCGTGCAGGTAAGCTGGTTTTGCAAGGCTTTCAGCAGCGACATAAAATCCCAAACAGCATAAACATGCGATTGCATAAAAATTTTCAAATCTTCGGGCGTGTGGATCACGCCATAAACCGCGTGGTTCACAATCTGCTGGCGCAATGGTTCAATCGTGTTTTGTATTTTGCTGATGTAAGTTTGCATACTGTTTTTATAAGGTAAAATTTAGAGCTACGAAGGTACAATCCAGCCTGGTTGAACGTTTCGGCGAATTGTCAAATTAGCAAAGCCGGTTTCCTTTCCCGATTTTTGCCCTCGTTATGACGAACGATTCCATCCAAACCGAAGATACCATTGTTGCCTTATCTACCGCCAATGGTTTGGGCGCCATTGCTGTAATCCGGCTTTCCGGTCCGCAAGCTTTGCAAATTGCCAATGCTGTTTTTAAGGGTAAAAATTTGTTGAAGCAGGCATCGCATACGCTTCATTTTGGGGCGATTGTGGATGGCGAAGTTGTTTTGGATGAAGTGGTTGCTGCTTTGTTTATCGCCCCAAAATCGTACACCAGAGAAAACGTGGTGGAGATCAGCTGTCATGGTTCGCCTTACATCGTTCAATCCATCCTAAAATTATTGCTGATAAAAGGAGCACGCGCGGCCAAACCCGGCGAATTTACGTTGCGCGCTTTTTTAAATGGGCAACTGGATTTATCTCAGGCAGAGGCAGTTGCAGATTTGATTGCTTCCGATTCCAAAGCTTCGCACCAGATTGCGATGCAGCAGTTGCGCGGCGGTTTCAGCAACCAGTTGCAGGTTTTGCGGGAGAAGTTAGTCAACTTTGCATCACTAATTGAACTGGAACTGGATTTTGGGGAAGAAGATGTAGAGTTTGCCAACCGAGATCAGTTGAAAAGTCTGATTTTGGAAATTAATAAAGTTATTTTTGAGTTGATCCGTTCTTTTGAACTGGGAAACGTAATTAAACAAGGTGTAAATACCGTAATTGCAGGACGGCCAAATGCCGGGAAATCGACTTTACTAAATGCTTTGCTGAATGAAGACCGCGCCATTATCAGCGAAATTCCCGGAACTACGCGCGATACAATTGAGGAAATTTTGAACATCAACGGCGTAAATTTCCGCTTGATTGATACCGCCGGCATCCGCGAAGCAACAGATGCAATCGAAGCCATTGGTGTACAAAAAACAATGGATAAAATCAGCACTTCCGCTTTGCTGGTTTATGTTTTTGATGTAAACGAACTATCTGCAGCAGAACTGAAAACAGACCTTGAAAATTTGCAACGACCGGGAATGCCGATTCTGGCTGTAGCCAATAAAATAGATTTAACCGATAAAAGGAGCATCCAGTTTTCTTTGCCAGAAACCATAAAATACCTGGAAATTTCTGCGCGAGAAAAACAACACATCGATGAGTTGAAACAGCTGATTTACGCAACGGCGATTCAAACGCGTTTAACCGGGGAAGAAACGGTGATCACCAACATTCGTCATCTGCAAGCTTTGCAAAAAACCAACGAAGCTTTAGAACGGGTTTTATATGGCATGGAAAACCCGGTAACTTCTGATTTTTTGGCGATGGATATCAAACAGGCTTTGTATTACTTAGGTGAAATTACCGGTGCCGTTACTACTGATGATTTGCTGGAAAATATTTTTAGTAAGTTTTGTATCGGAAAGTAATCATCAAAGTTTTTTATAAAACCACATTGATAAGATGCTTTGCTTTTACAGTAGTTATTTGTTTCTAAAAACCAACTAAAATTGGCATCCGCCGCTAAACAAAACTGCCTTAGTAGTGTAATTACAAGAGATTAAAAAGGTTGATTAAATTTTAATAAAACTATGAATAGCAAGGCAGTTTTACAAGGTGTTTTAGCCGGACTGGCAGGTGTTGCCGTGATGACATTGGGAGAAAAATTGGAGCAGATTTTTACTAAACGGCCAAATTCTTATGTGCCTGCCCATACATTAGAAAGTTTAACTGGCCTTCAGGCTAAAGGCGACAACGACTTTTTGAATTGGACCATGCACTGGGGGCAAGGAATTTTGCTTGGGGCAGTAAGGGGTATTATGGCCGATAAGGGAATTAGAGGGCCTGTAGCTTCGTTTCTTTTTATGAACCTGCGCTTGCTAAACGATCAGACGTTGGAAAATGCAACTGGCGT
>JBPBPL010000024.1:0-101392 GCA_050954285.1 Janthinobacterium lividum
GTGCCAAATCTTATAACCATAAAACCCTTCATCGCTTTAGCTTTGAAGGGTTTTTTGCGTTTAAAAGAAAATAAAAAAATCTCCTCCAATAAATTAAACTTACCCTGGAGAGGGTTGTGTATTGCAATTTATAGAAAAGTTCGGATACTACTTCCAACTATAAATATTATTTTTCGGTATTTTTCAGTAAAGCTTTCTATTACAAGATAATACAGGTTATTATAGATAAAATATATTGGGTAAAGAAGTATTTGTATGAAGTATTATACTTAATAATTATCTAATTATAAGTCCTAACAAACAATTTTATTCTAAACAACGTTCATCAACGATATATCAACAGAAGAATTTGTTATGAGTAATCAGGAATTTCGTCCAAGTTCAAAAGAGATGGAAGGTGAGCAGTTGCCTTATCCGGCAAAGCAGTCTGACATGAAGATGCAACCAGATTCAAACCTATCTAATTATCTTTCTGCAGGAAAGCTAAAGGGTAAAACGGCTTTAATTACAGGAGCCGATTCTGGCATAGGTCGCGCAGTAGCTATTGCTTTCGCAATGGAAGGTGCAGAAATTGCTATCTTATACAATGAAAATGATAGTGATGCTGCCGAAACAAAACGATTGGTAGAAATAAAAGGCGGCAAATGCTTGGTTATTAAATCGGATGTTCGACAAAAACAGAATTGTACAGACGCTGTGGAAAAAACAGTTGCTGAATATGGAAAATTGAATATTTTGGTTAATAATGCTGCATTTCAGGAAGTACAAACTAAGTTGGAAGATATTAGCGAAGAACAACTTCGCAGAACTTTTGAAACCAATATTTTTGGTTATTTCTTTATGGCTCAAGCTGCTTTAAAATACTTAAAAACTGGTGATTCAATTGTAAACACTGGCAGTATAGTAGGGATGACGGGTTTAGAAAGCTTAATTGATTATTCATCTACCAAAGGTGCTATTCACTCTTTTACCAAATCGCTGGCGCTGCAATTAGGAGAAAAAAATATCCGTGTAAACGCAGTAATTCCAGGACCCGTTTGGACACCAAACATTCCAGGGACAATGCCAAAAGATGAAGTAGCAAAATTTGGACATGAAGTGGCTTTAGCTCGTCCTGGTCAGCCTGAAGAATTGGCTCCGGCATATGTTTTTTTAGCTTCCAGTGATGGTAGTTTTATGACCGGCAGCTTAGTCGAAGTGACCGGTGGTCGTTTATCCGCAGCAAAATAATGTATGACAAAAGAAGCATTTGATGGTCTGTTGAATTCTGATCAGGTTACTCAAAAAACTAAAGAAGTGCTGTTGAAACGGGAAACAAAGAAATCAGTTTCTCCAACATTTTTTACATTAGAAGAATTTGAATTATTGCAGTCTGTCTGTGATCATTTAACGGCACAAGCTAATGATCGTTTAGTTGATATTGCTGGTGAGGTTGATGTACGATTAACTGCTAAAACAGGTCCGGGCTGGCGTTATGATACGCTTCCCCCTGATGGGATTTCTTACAAAACCGGTTTAAAAGGTATTGCAGAAAACATACTTCTTTTATCGCACAAAAGTTTCAATGATCTCAACACAGAAGAAAAAAATAATCTGTTAAAAACAGTACAACAAGGTACATCTTTAGGTGAAACCTGGAAAAATTTTTCTGGAAAACGTTTTTTTGAATTGCTGCTAACAGAAGCTACCGAACATTTTTACAGTCATCCTAATGCACAGGCCGAAATTAATTATATCGGTTTTGCTGACGCTAAAGGATGGCAGGTGCCGCAACTCAGGCCTGAACTTTAATACTAGCCCAAAATATTTTATGCGCCAATATCAAAACAGCGAAATAGTAGATGCCGTAATTATTGGCACCGGTGCGGGCGGCGCACCACTAATGGCCAGATTTGCTAAAGCCGGTTTGAAAGTAGTTGCATTAGAAGCTGGTAATTACTGGAACCCACCAGTAGATTTTGCAACCGATGAAATTGAGCAAAATAAACTTTTTTGGACACACGAAAGATTAAGTGCAGGGAACGATCCGATTGCCTTTGGTAAAAATAATTCCGGAATTGGTGTTGGCGGATCAACTTTACACTACACGGCCTATACACCACGTCCTCAACCAAATGATTTTTATTTGAAAACTGATTTTGGTGTGGGGCATGATTGGCCAATTGCTTATCAGGATTTAGAAGCTTATTACGATGAGCTGGAGGTGAATTTAGGAATTTCCGGACCAACGCCTTATCCCTGGGGACCAGGTAGAAAATCGAATTATCCACTTCCTCCATTGGCTTTAAATGCCGCAGCACAACTGATGGAGCGTGGCAGTAAACAGCTAAATATTAAAACTTCTCCTGCAGCAAATGCAGCATTATCAGCAGCTTACTATCAAGAACACATTGGCTGGCGGCAGGCTTGTACCAATCGTGGTTTTTGTCAGGCTGGTTGTTCTACGGGTGCTAAAGCCAGCATGGATGTTACGCTGATACCTGTTGCAGTACATTTTGGTGCTGAAGTAAGGCCAAACTGTTTTGTAACTGAATTGCTTAAAGATATTTCCGGAAAATTGGAAGCCGTTGTGTATAAGCGAAACGGACAGTTGGAAAAACAGCTTTGTAAGAATGTTTTTTTATGTGCCGGAGCTATAGAATCTCCTCGTTTGCTGCTGCTAAATAATCTGGCTAATAGTAGCGGGCAGGTTGGCAAAAATTTTATGGCACATACTGGTTTGCAAGTTTGGGGCGAATTTGACCAAAAAATTGATCCTTGGAAAGGTATTCCTGGCGGATTAATTTCCGAGGATATGCACCGTCCACCTGAGGCTGATTTTGCTGGAGGCTATATTATCCAGTCAATTGGTGTGATGCCTGTTACTTATGCTTCGCAATTAGTAAGGGCAACGGGAATATTTGGAGAAGAATTGCGCGAACGGATGCGTCATTATAATAATGTTGCCGGAATCAACATGCATGGTGAATGCTTGCCACATGATCATAATTTCCTTGAATTGTCTGATGAGCTGGATGAAATGAACTTGCCAAAACCGCGCATTCATTTTTCAAATGGAGAAAATGAACAAAAAATGGCTGCTCATGCCAAAAAAACGATGGAAGCTATCTGGAAAAATGCAGGTGCAGAGCATGTTTGGTCGTTAAACCGGAATGCGCATACCATCGGAACCTGCCGTATGGGTAATGATCCGGAACAAAATGTGGTAAACCGTAATGGCCAGTCTTTTGATATTCCGAATCTTTATATTGCCGATAACTCCATTTTTCCGAGTTCTTTAAGTGCCAATCCATCTTTAACAATCATGGCTGTTTCCTATCACATTGCAGATACTTTTCTTAAAAATAATTAATTGCTGAAAATGGCCGAGAAAAGTTTTCTATCCTATATACAAAAAGCTCATAGTGATGGTATTTATGCTGGAGATGAATTTGGTGGGGGAAAAGGAAGGGATGGCAGTGGCTTACCTTCTGATAATTCAGGCAATTTTATGTTTGCCACAGGAATTGAATGTTCTTATCCAACTATCAACAATGGTAAAATCAGGCGAGATTTGTTGGAAGAATGTGGTCATTACAAAAATATGAAGCAGGATTTAGGCTTAGTAAAAGAACTGGGCCTAAATGTTTTACGTTATGGTTTGCCTTATTATTCTATCAGCAAAAGTGATGGCAAGTACGATTGGAGTTTTGCTGATGAAGCTATGAATGAAATCAAGCGGTTAGACATCACCCCAATTCTGGATTTAATGCATTTTGGCGTACCAGACTGGGTTGGTAATTTTCAAAATCCAGAGCTGCCAATCCATTTTGCTAAGTATGCTGATGCTGTAGCCGAACGTTATCCCTGGGTTCGTTTTTACACGCCTGTAAACGAAATTTATGTTTCGGCAAAAGCCAGTGCCCGCGATGGTTTGTGGAACGAGCAGAAAAAAGATGATCGAAGTTTCGTAACTGCAATCAAAAATTTGGTAGCTTCCAGTATCATGGCTAACCACAGGATTGCCAAAAGAAAACCAAATTGTATTATTGTACAAAGTGAAAGTGCCGAATATGTGCATGAGTTTTTGGCAACCGCTTCTAAAGAAACCACGCTAATTAACAAATTGCGTTTTTTATCACTTGATTTATTGTATGCACATCCACCAGATGCGGATGTGTGTATGTATTTGTTGGATAATGGACTAACCCGAGAAGAATTTGACTGGTTTATGGCAGGTGAGCCGCCTGGATACCAAATAATGGGTAATGATTATTATGGGCGAAACGAAACAATTAAATTACCAGACGGCAGTTCGCTAAATGCTTCTGATATTTTAGGCTGGTATCAGGTAACGAAAGAATATTATGAGCGTTACAAAAAACCAGTAATGCACACGGAAACTAATGTTTTAAATGCCGATGAAGCTTCAACCTGGCTATATAAACAATGGATCAATGTATTACGAATTCGTAAAGATGGCATTCCGGTTTTAGGTTTTACCTGGTACAGTTTAATTGATCAGGTAGATTGGGATATTGAACTGGCTGAGAAAAAAGGCACTGTAAATTCGTGTGGTTTGTACGATTTAAATCGAAAACCCCGACCGGTTGCACAAGCTTATAAAACTTTGCTGGAGCAGTTTGGCCGCATCACGATTGTTCCTTATGGTGAGGTTTTTGAATTAACGGAAAGACAGGCAGAACTAAAAGTGGACGTATACATAAACTGAGTACTGTTTTTATAAGCATAAAAACAGTACTCAGTTTATGTATTAGTTGATTTTACGATAAGGGTATCCAATCAGAAACTTTGTTTGTTTTTCTTCCTTTTTTTGTTTTCCAATTCCAGGCATAAGCCAAGATAGTTATAATGATCAGGATTATGACCAGATAGGGTGCATAAGGAGTGATCTGCAATACAAATAAACTTACCAAATTTGCCCTGCTACTGATCCGTTCGATGATCCAGCCGATAGCAGCCACCCCAGCCAGTACGGCTCCGACAACACGGATAATTTTATAAACCGGTAAACGGCTTAGTAAAATCAGCCAGGGAATAACCATTGCAATTACAAAAAGCTGCATCAGTTCGATGCCAATGTTGAAACCTAAAATGCTTAATACCATACGACTGGTTTCGAGGTTGAGATTGGCCAAAGTGCTGGCAAAAGCCAGTCCGTGTATCAGCCCAAAGCCACCGGCAATATACATTTCGCGGTTTGGAAAAATCGGATAAAGCGCATGTATGGCAGATACTAATATGGAAATAGCAATTAAAATTTCAATAACTTGTCCCGGCGCATGAATCCAACCCATTACACCAGATAATAAAGTAATAGAATGGCCGATAGTAAAAGCGGTAACTACTCTCAAAATATGGATCAAACTATATCTAACGCCGCCAAATTTGCCCCATCTTTTGCTGGCAACTAGTAAAGGAGCCGGTAAAAGAAGCACTAACAAAAACAGCAGATGATCAGTGCCTTCGGAAATGTGCTGCATACCCAGGCCAATCATGCTTTTAAACCCAATCCAGATGCTGCCTTCAGCCTGATTAACTACGAGCGGTGGAATAACGTTGTTAACAGGATCAAGCCGGATTACGCCAACCTGCACCGGATGGCCGGCATATAAACCACTATCCCAATCTTGCCGAACAGAAACTAAAGTAACATGTGTAACTACCTGATGAACAATAACATCATAGTTTAAGGTGAAATTCCGGCTGCTTGCTCCAGCCGGTGGTTGCAAAATCAAATGAACAGTTAATTCGTGATAAGGCCCGCTTGGGCTTTGGGCTACAGGTTGCACCAGCATATCCTCAATATTTACCGTCCAGGCTTTACCATCAGGACTAACCGGATGGATATGTTTCAATAGATAATCCTTTAGCTGTGGCCCCAGCCTTTTTACCAATGTTTCGGAATTGTTATCATTTACATGATTGCCAAATGCCAGTTCCAGTTCGTTTAATGGTAATTGCATTTCTGCAGATACACCATCAGATTTAATGTCAAGCAAAACAACTGAGTTTGGCATTGGGTGCGCTGAAACCTCCAATGAAAAACATATGATAAACAAAGCAACGATAAAAAACACCAGCCGCTTAAATTGAATTAAGCGGCTGGAAAAAATGTATTTAATCATTTTGATATTTAGAAAGTGAAGTTGCCACCGTAATCGCTGGTGTGATCACGCCAGATGCTATGATAGTGAATTTGTGTTGGGAATACGACGCCGGTTTGGCAAACAAATTCGATCCAAACATGTGGTCCGTCAATCCGTACATAATCCGTATTGGTAGTAAAAAATGTACTTGCACTACCTGCTGTTCCGGCAGTATTACTACCATAAGAGATATAAGTACTGGCTATATCACTTGTATAAGTAGCCAGAATAGTGGCAGCTGTAGCATCATCAGTATCATAAATCCACGGTTTCATTGCTGCAATTACTGCGGCTTGTTGGGTAGAAGTTAAAGCACTTCCGACGATACCTACTTTTGTTGTCGGGAATTTTCCGTCACTTCCAGGGCCTAAAACCACATCACTAAACGTGCTGCTCACTTTTGCAGTTGCCAATTGTGCAGTGGTAAAAGAAGCAAGCATGGTAGCCATAACTGATTGTTCTTGTGCAAGTGGTGCATAAGTTGTAGTACCTGTTGTCCAGGTTTTAGGTTCAACGCCTTTAAATGCTGGAGTAGAACCGGTAACCACACCGTTACTGTAAGTTTGGTTTACAGCAATATGGTGACCACCAAATTGTAGTTGCCAAGTGCCGGTTGCGCTTGGCGTACCAACAAAGGCAATAAAATAATTGCCCGAAGAATAAGTATTACCGCCAGCAGTTGCAGCAAGCACGTCATCGGCAGCAATAATTTGTGTAATCTCGTCATAACCTTCATTAGCTGTTGTGCCTGTTGCAGCAGCCACTACGGCTTTCGCAGCAGTAATTTGAGCGGTAGTCATGGTGTTGAGTTCCAAACCTTCGCGACATTGAGCGCCGCAAGGCAAGTTTGACCATTTGATCGCATTAGCGCTTAAGTAGCTGAACTGTACGCCTGCTAATTGTGTTGCAGTCAAAGTAGCTTCAAAAGCCTGTACCGCGCATAATACTTTTGCCGCAGTGGTGGTTTGCGTAGTACAGCCGGTTGTTGTGGCGGTGGCGGCTGAAACAGTTAAAGCAAAGCTACAGGTTTGGCCACCAAACGTAATTGGGAACGTAGCCGTACCGGATGTAATTGGCGTTCCTGCAATGGTATAAATCAAGCTTCCTGCGCCGCTTGCTAACGTTCCTGCTTGCAATGTTGCAGTTAAACCGGTTACACCAGTAGAAGATATCGCCGTTCCGACATCATAAGCCACACCAGAACCGCCTGTATAAGGAACAGTTGCCGTACCCGTAAAAGCAGTAGCAATTACCGGTGTGCCTGAAAACGTAGCACTTGTACAACTCAATGCTGTAACCGTAGCACTTGTTGAAGTGGTCGTTGTTTTTTTACAGGATTGTACCAGCACCAGCATCATTAAGGCCGTTAAAATAGCTATTGGATAGATAATAAATTTGTTTTTCATATTGATTAAATAATTAGTAGGTGTAAATTATTAACAAATCAAAAATCATTTTTTAAAAAGAAATAAGTTTATTGTGCCGATAAACGAGGTACTTTTACCGATAAAGATTTGGAACACTAAAAACAGCATCCAGTTTTACAACTAACTTTTATGGAAAGAGCAATTATAATTTAGAGTGGTAAAAGAAGCATCACATCATCAAATCTGGAAATTATAATAAGATGATCTCTGTGATTAGCTCTGTTTCGGCCTGTTCATTTATCTTTTCAATAATTTCCATCCGCATCCGTAGCAATTCATTTTTGATAACAGAGGAATCCATGCGGATAAAAAGCTTGCGGTTCAATATAAAAAGCTCCTTAGTTCGGTTGGCTGCCGGTTTTCCAACTAATTCCGGCCAATGAGCAATAATGCCGGTTTCATCAAACTTGCGCTTAATTTTATAAACTTTAAGCATTTGGCCTAAGGCTTCTTTCAGCGTTTTATCGTTCGTTCGGCCCATTTACTTGTCCTTTATGCACATTAAAAATAGCCACTTCTACACCAATATGATCAAAAATCTGTTGCATCCGTTCCGCGTTGGTATCAGTGATGAAAACCTGCCCGAAGTTATTATCCGAAACCATTTGCATCAGTTTATGGATACGTTTTTCGTCCAGCTTATCAAAAATATCATCTAAAAGAAGTAAGGGCTTAAATCCTTTTTGCTGATATAAAAAGCTGTACTGTGCCAGTTTTAAAGCTACCAAAAACGACTTTTGCTGCCCCTGCGAACCAAATTTTTTCATTGGCATTTGGTGGATGGAAAACTGCAGATCATCCTTATGAATACCAACGCTGGTGCGCTCCAAAACGCGGTCGCGCTCGGTAGATTTTTTTAGTAGAGAAGTAAAATCGTTTTGCAACAGTTGCGAATCATAAATCAATTCAACACGCTCGGCATCTTCGCTTAAATACTGATAATGACGGTTAAAAATCTCTGTAAAGGCCTCCATAAAAACTTTTCTTTTCTGGAAGATGATGTTGCCCGAAGCCACTAATTGCTCATCAAAAACCTCCAACAATTGCGGATCATATTTTCCAGTATCAGCAATGTTTTTTAAAAGAATATTTCGGTTGAGTAATGTTTTATTGTACAAAATCAGTTCATCCAGATATTGATGATCGGTTTGAGAAATCACATTATCTACAAATTTGCGCCGCTCCTCGCTGCCTTCCATAATAATATTGATATCGTATGGAGAAAGCATCACCAGCGGAAACAAACCTATATGGTCTGCCAAGCGCTGATATTCTTTTTTGTTGCGTTTAAACTGTTTTTTCTGGTTGCGTTTAATGGCGCAGGAAACGAAATCTTTTTGCTCATCTTTAATAAACACTCCGTTTACCATGAAAAAATCTGCGCCCTGCAAAATCTGCTGACTATCGATTGGGTTGAAGTAGCTTTTACAAAGGGAAAGATAATGTATGGCATCGAGCAGATTGGTTTTCCCCGCTCCATTATCTCCGGCAAAAACGGTTACGCCAGGCTTAAACTGAAGATCAGCCTGAACATAATTTTTAAAGTTGAGCAGAGAAAGCTGTGTTAAATACATGTTGAGTTTCAAAGTTAGCAATCCTGCTGAAATGAGGCATGGTATCGGGATAAAACCACCTTTAAATTTCCGCAAATTAGGTGTTGCTAAAGATTGTTAAAACCGTATTTTTGCAACCTAAATTTTTGGATACAAATGTCAATCAATCAACCAAATACTAAAATTACTACCGAAATAAATCCGCCTGTAGAATCTAAAACCCTGGCTCAAACCGGAAATTTTGTAAGAGAAAATCAAAAAAGCCTGACTTTTATTGTAACCGCAGTGCTGGCTTTGATTGTAATTTATTTTGCTTATCAAAAATTTTACCTGGCCCCGCGTGAAGTAGAAGCATCCAACAAAATGTATGTGGCACAGGATTTTTGGGAGAAAAAGGAGTGGGACAAAGCCATCAACGGTGATGCTGGTTACCCTGGTTTTGCCAAAATTGTAGACGAATACAGCAATACTAAAGCGGCCAATTTAGCTTATTATTATTTAGGTGTTGCTTATTTAAACAAAGGTGAGTTTAAAAAAGCTGCTGAAAATTTGACCAACTATCGTGGTGATGATGTGATTATTGCGGCTCAGGCTTTAGGCAATACGGGCGATGCTTATGTAGAATTGAAAGATTACGACAAAGCCATTACTTTTTATAAAAAAGCTGCCGATAAAGGCAATAACAGTTTCACTTCTCCGATTTATTTGAAGAAACTGGCTTTGGTTTACGAAAACCAGAAAAACTACAGTGATGCGCTAGATGCTTATCAGAAAATTAAAACTGATTTTCCGGAAAGCAATGAAGCCAGCAGCATTGATAAATATATTGCCCGCGTACAAGCACAAAAATAATCGGGTAAATTTTTACCTGATAAAAGAAGCATCAGGCAAAATAATCTACATTAAAACTTTTTAATGGCCTCTCAACTTAAAAATTTATCCGATTTTTCGCATACTACAATACCATCTGCCGCAACTTTTCGTTTCGGCATTGTAGTTGCAGAATGGAATGCAGCAATAACAAATGCTTTATTGCAAGGTGCTCATCAAACCTTGATTAACAATGGTGCGAAAGAAGAAAATATCAAAGTTTTCCCGGTTCCGGGAAGTTTTGAGTTAACTTCCGGAGCGGATTTATTGCTGAAAAAAGGCGATTTGGATGCAGTTATTTGTTTGGGTTGCGTAATACAGGGAGAAACCCGGCATTTTGATTTTATTTGCAATGCAGTAGCCAATGGCGTAAGCAACGTATCTATAAAATATTCAAAGCCGGTAATATTTGGGGTGCTGACAACTGATAACCAGCAACAGGCAATTGACCGGTCTGGCGGCAAACACGGCAACAAAGGAGATGAGGCGGCCATTACTGCCATAAAAATGGTAGAATTGGCTGAAACTTTAATGCAGTAAAACAGGTATTATTTGATTTTTAACGAATTGTAAAATTACCAAAATGAGAAAAATTATTTTGCTGGCTGTACTAGCTGCTTCATTATCAGGTTCTTTATCTTCCTGTGCTTCAAAACTTTGTCCGGCATATGGCAATAGTCACCATAGATAATCGGCTAATTGTCAATTTATAAAATATTTAGGTTGATAAAAGAAGCATCGTTTTAATTTTGTAGCATGAATTGGATCAATCTTACTTCTACACAACAACTGGATGAAATTAAAGCTGCCAGCGGCTATAGTATCATTTTTAAACACAGTACCCGCTGCTCTATCAGTATGATGGCTAAAAAAAGATTTGAGCTGGATGGTAAACTGTTTGATGAAAACGTTACCCCACTTTACTTTTTAGACCTGATTAAATATCGCGAACTTTCTGCTCAGGTAGCAGCAATTTTTAATGTTCATCATGAATCTCCGCAGTTACTGCTGATTAAAGATGGTGAATGTATTCTGGATCAATCGCACTCCTCCATTTCTGCAGAAGAAGCAGTAGAATCTATACAGTAATACTGTTTTTACCAGTTAAAATTTACTGATTTTTTAATATCAGGATGCAAGCTTAGGTAAACAGGGCAGGTTAAAGCTGCCCTTTCTAATATTTTTTGCTGCTTGTCAGAGTATTTTTCAGGAAAATTCAATTCTACCCCAATCTCTCCAACCCGACGAGGATTAGCAGCCATGATTTTAGTGATGGCACAAGTGGTGTTTTCAATAGTAATATGATGTTCGCGGGCGGTAATGCCCATAATGGTGAGCATGCAGCTTCCTAAAGATGCAGCCAGTAAATCTGTTGGCGAAAATGCTTCACCTTTTCCCTGATTATCTACTGGTGCATCAGTCAGAATTGCGGTTCCGGATTGGATATGTGTCGCTTGTGTTCTTAATGTGCCTTGATATACAGTTTCGATAGTTGCCATTTTTTCGATTTTAAATTCTATCAGCAAATTAAATAAATTGCCGTCAGTTGATCGTCATTAACTTTTAGCGCAAATAGTATTTTCTATAAATAAAGCGGAATTAGTTAGTTTTGTGTTATGATCGATTTACCAGTAGTTCCTGCTGTTCAAAATCAGCGCAAACCAGATTGGCTGAGAGTAAAATTACCTGTTGGCAAAGAGTACGCGCATGTCCGCGGATTAGTGGATACCCATAAGCTGCATACTATTTGCGAAAGTGGCAACTGCCCGAATATGGGCGAATGCTGGGGCGCAGGTACGGCAACGTTTATGATTTTGGGCAACATCTGTACGCGTTCCTGCTCTTTTTGTGCTGTTGCAACTGGCAGGCCGCTGGCAGTTGATATGAATGAACCGGAAAGAGTAGCTAATTCTGTAAAGTTAATGCAGGTAAAGCACTGCGTAATTACTTCGGTAGATCGGGACGATTTGAAAGATGGTGGTTCTACCATCTGGGCAGAAACCATTAATGCTATCCGCAGAGAAAGCCCGGAAACAACGCTTGAAACTTTAATCCCTGATTTTAGAGGGATTTGGGCAAACCTGGATCGTGTAATTGCCGTGCGCCCGGAAGTGATTTCTCACAATTTGGAAACTGTAAGAGAGCTGACTAAAGAAGTACGGATTCAAGCCAAATACGATCGTAGTTTAGAATGCTTAAGGCGGATTGCTGCTGCTGGTATTCGTACAAAATCTGGTATTATGCTTGGTTTAGGGGAGATGGAGCATCAGGTTTTGCAAGCAATGGATGATTTGTTGGAAGCAGGTGTTCATATCCTAACTTTGGGCCAGTATTTGCAACCTACTAAAAGTCATCATCCCGTTTTAGATTGGATCCATCCAGATCAGTTTCAGTTTTATAAAACAATAGGCTTAAAAAAGGGTTTCAGATACGTAGAAAGCGGTCCGCTGGTCCGTTCTTCTTATCACGCCGAAAAACACCTATTTAGCTTTTAATATTTTTGTAATTCTCGATCCCATTGGCCAAGAAGAGTAAAATATCCCTTTCTGAAGAAGAACTCATTGCAGCTCTTCATAGGCAAGACAAAATTGCTGCTGAAGCATTGTATGACATGTATTCTGCTTCCCTTTTTGGCGTAATTATCAGAATTGTGCAAAATAATGAAATTGCAGAAGACCTTTTACAGGAAACTTTTGTAAAAATCTGGAACTCTTTTCCTTCTTACAGCTCTGATAAAGGCAGGCTCTTTACCTGGATGGTTAATATTGCCAGAAATCTCTCTATTGATAAAATACGGTCAAAAGATTATAAAAATCAAACAAAAAACCATGAGCTTGAAATAAACGTAAATTCAATAGATGCAAGCAGAAACACTGCTTATAAGCCAGAACTTTTAGGCGTTAAAGACTTGGTTGACAAGCTGAAACCTGAACAAAAAATAATCCTTGACCTGGTTTATTTTAAAGGTTACACACATCTGGAAGCAGCCGATGAGTTGAGTATTCCTCTTGGTACGATCAAAACCCGATTACGGATGGCTATCATACAATTGAGGAAATATTTTAATTAGCGTGGAAGATATAAGACAATATATTGAATCCGGGATCTTAGAACTTTATGTTTTAAACAATCTCACATCTCAAGAAAAACGGGAAGTGGAGAGGTACGCTGCAATCTATCCGGAAGTTAAACAAGAATTGAACGAGATAAGCCGAACTATGGAACTTTTTGCAGATCATAATGCTATAGAACCCCGCGAAAGTTTAAGAGACACGATTATCAATCAATTAATTAATAATCCCGTAAAAAGTAATTTTTCCAACCCAGATTTTGTATCCGAAGATCACAAAATTGTTCAGCTTGCAGCCACCACTCAAACTGATTTCTTTAAGTATGCTTTTGCCGCAAGTGTTGCGTTGCTGCTGGTAAGTTTGATTGCTTTGTTTAACACCTATAATCATTTAAAAGAATCAAAACAGCAACTGGTAAGTTTGCAGTTGCAAAATCAAAAATTTACCAATCAGGTTAATTTTCAGCAAAACCAACTCGATCAGTATAAAAGTAATGGACCTGCATTACAGAATCCTATTTTAACTGATAGTATTGTTGTTAAAGGAAAGGAAAATTCCGGAGAATTAATGGCGTTAGAAAATGCTTTGAAAAAATCAAAATCCAGAATTTTAGCTTTAGAATTTGAAAATAAAAATCAGGGTAAGGCAGAAAGTGTTTTTTATGATCCTGATAGCAGGTTTATCAAACTAAAGCCTATTAATAAAGATAAGTCTGATAAGGCTGGTTCTGCATTGCTGATTGCCTGGAACCCAGAAAAACATAAATTGTATATCAATAAAAAAGGTTCTGGTTTAGCAGTAAATGATAAAGATCATCAATATCAGTTGTGGGCCATTCGTAAATTAAAACCGATAAGTTTAGGTGTTTTTGATATTAGCGAAAAAGATTCTATCATCCAAAGTATGATGTCGATTGATAAAGCTGCTGCCTTTGCAGTAACTTTAGAACCACGTGGCGGAAGCGAAAAACCAACTTTAACGCAAATGGTTGCCATGAGCATTAGTCATAAATAATACTGTTTTTACCCTGTAAAAATAGCTAAGCAAATTTGCTTAGCTATTTTTATGTGTTAGCAATTTTGCGATAGTAGCGGGAACTTGCACCATTACCTGCGCCGGTAAAACAGTTGATAATTTATTTTTCAAAGCCAGTTCATCGCCAGCTTTTCCGTGAATAAAAACACCTAAAAAAGCTGCCTCAAAAGAAGTATATCCTTGAGCAACAAATGCGGTGATAATACCGGTCAGCGTATCGCCCATGCCTCCGGTTCCCATAGCTGGGTTTCCTGTTTGATTGAAATGAAGCTGTCCATCTGTATTAGCAACAATGGTGTATTGATTTTTTAAAACAATAACTACTTTTTTCTCAATAGCTTGTTTGATGGCTGTTTGCAATCGTTCCCACCAAGAATTATGGTGCCCAAATAAGCGGTCAAACTCTTTTACATGTGGCGTGAGGATAGAATTTTGCGGGATTAAAGGCCACCAAGCCGAATTTTCAGATAGCATATTTAACGCATCTGCATCTAACACTATAGGCTTTTTATAATTTTTAAAAAGATCCTCCATTAAATGCTGAGAATCTTTTCCTAAACCTGGCCCGGCAGCAATTACGGTAAATTTCTCCCATTCAATATCGGGCAACTGCTTTTCTTCCCGCACAATCGCCATAACCTCCGGAATGGCAGCATTTAGTGCAGTTAAACCTAGTTCTGGTAGGCAAAGCGTGGTCAAACCAGCACCGGCATAAACCGCAGCCGATGAACAAAGCAAAGCTGCACCCATTGTTTTAGCTTGCCCGGCAATTAATAAAGCATGACCAAAAGTTCCTTTGTGCTGAAATTTCTTACGAATTTTAAGAGTTTGGATAATGTCTTGCTCTTCTACCAACTGATAAATGCTATTGCAGTTTTGAAGGAAGTGCTTATCTAAACCAATATCAACCACCTTAAAATCATCCATAAAAGAAGCAGATTCCGGTAGTAAAAAATTGATTTTTGGCCGCTGGAAAGTAATCACCAGTTCTGCTTTTAAAACAGTTGCTTTTGGATCAATCACGCCTTCTGCAAAAAAACCGGTTGGTACATCTACCGCAACAACTTGCTTTTGAAGCGCGTTTAGCTTTTCAACCAAATTAGCATAAGCACCGTTCAACGGCTTGTTCAAGCCACTGCCGAGCAAGGCATCAATTATGATTTCAGCTTTTTCCTGTGGGAAATTATTTGGTTTTAGTTCGATAAAATCTACTGATGCTTCTTTTATCCGGGTAAAATTGGTATCAAAATCCGAAGTAGAATGATCCGAAAAGCGCGCAATTTTTATATTGATGTTTTGATAGCCATCCGCTTTTAGCAAACGCGCAATTGCCAAGCCGTCTCCGCCGTTATTTCCTGTTCCGCAGTAAACCGAAATTGAAATCTCTTTATCCGGAAAATGGTTGCAGAAATAATTAATGAAAGCTTTGCTGGCACGTTCCATCAAATCTACCGAAGAAATTGGTTCTGATTGGATGGTGTGTGCATCGGCTTCATGCATTTGAGCGGCGGTAATCAGTTTCAACATAACTTTCTAACAATTTTTTTTATTGCAATGTTTAAAAAAGCAAATGCTTCTTTTAGGTTGATAAAAGAAGCATTTGCTTTGAATTTTGTGGGAAGGAATATTAAGCCGTTACCCGCATTTCCTTCTGCAAAAACTTACCCGTAAAGCTTTCTTTTACTTTACATAAGCCTTCTGGTGTACCCGAAAATAAAATCCTGCCGCCGCCAGAACCACCTTCCGGCCCAAGATCAATCACATAATCGGCAACTTTTATCACATCTAGATTATGTTCTATTACTAACACCGTATTGCCTTTATCAACCAGCAAATTCAACACGCCCAGTAGCACATTAATGTCTTCAAAATGCAAACCAGTTGTTGGTTCATCCAAAATATAAAACGTGTTACCGGTATCTTTTTTGGAAAGTTCTGTCGCCAGTTTTACGCGCTGCGCCTCTCCACCGGAAAGTGTTGTTGACGATTGTCCCAGCGTAATATAACCCAGACCGACATCCTGCAACGTTTTGATTTTGCGATAAATAGAGGGAATTGGTTCAAAAAATGCACAGGCATCCTCAATACTCATATCCAAAACATCGCTAATGGATTTGCCACGATAGCGCACTTCCAGTGTTTCACGGTTGTATCTGCGACCGCCGCATTCTTCACATGGAACCTGCACATCTGGTAAAAAATTCATTTCAATTAGCTTAACACCTGCACCCTGACAAGTTTCGCATCTTCCGCCTTTTACATTGAAAGAAAAACGGCCCGGTTTATAACCACGAATCCGCGCTTCAGGCAAACCCACAAACAAATTGCGGATATCAGAAAAAACGCTGGTGTAAGTAGCCGGATTGGAGCGCGGTGTACGGCCAATTGGTGTTTGATCGATCTCGATAACCTTATCAATATTTTCCAGCCCTTCAATTTTTCCGTAAGACAACGGCTGTTTTTTCGCCCTGAAAAAATGGTGATTTAAAACTGGATACAGCGTTTCCGTGATTAAACTTGATTTTCCGCTACCGGAAACTCCGGTTACCCCAATCAGTTTCCCCAATGGGAAATCAACATTTACATTTTTCAGGTTATGGCCTGATGCTTTTTTTATCGATAGAAATTTGCCATTGCCTGCTCTTCTTTTCTCCGGGATAGCAATTTCTTTGCTGCCGTTTAAGTAAGAAGTGGTTAGTGTATTTTGGTGCATCAGTTGCTCCGGTGTGCCTTGTGCAACCACCGTTCCACCGTGTACACCGGCTGCCGGCCCCATATCAATCACATAATCTGCTTCCAGAATCATGTCTTTATCATGCTCAACCACCAACACAGTATTGCCCAGATCGCGCAGATTTTTTAAAGCGTGGATCAGCCGATCATTGTCGCGCTGATGCAAACCGATGCTTGGCTCATCCAGAATATACATCACGTTCATCAGCTGCGAACCAATTTGTGTGGCCAAACGAATCCGTTGTGCTTCTCCACCCGAAAGCGTCCTGGCCGTCCGATCTAAGGTTAAATAACTCAACCCAACATCCAGCAAAAAACCGATGCGGGCACGGATTTCTTTTAAAATTTCTTTGGCAATAATGTTCTGGCGATCAGATAAACGCTCCTCCAAACATTTGAACCAATCGCTTAACGAAACAATATCCATTGTAGCCAGCTCAAAAATGTTTTTGCCGTCGATTTTAAAGTTCAGCGATTCTTTTTTGAGACGCGCACCGTGGCATTCCGGACAGATTTTTACCGTGCGGTAATTGTCCAGATCTTCACCCTGATCTTCGGTTTTACGTTCCTGCTGCTCTTCCAGCATTTTGATGATGCCATCGAAATTGATCTGGTAATTTTGAACATTGTATTTATTGTATTCCACCGGAACCGTAATCATATCCGGCGAACCATTCAAAATAATATTTACATGTTCTGCAGAAAGTTTTTCGATCGGCGTAGAAAGCGAAAACTCATATTTTTTACTCAACGCTTTTAGCACCTGAAACATCCAGGTTTCCCGGTATTCGCCCAATGGAGCCAAACCACCGTTTAAAATACTCAGTTTTTTATCAGGAATGATGGCATCTTCTTCCACTTCAGAAATATAGCCCAAGCCATCGCAACGGGGACAAGCACCATACGGCGAGTTGAACGAAAAGGTATTGGGTTGAGGTTCATCATAAGAAATCCCGGAAACCGGGTCCATCAAAAACTTGCTGAAAAAAGAAACCTGATTTTGCTGATCGGCAACGCGGATAATTCCTTTGGCAACTTTTAAAGCCGTTTGCAGCGAAGTTTGCAGTCGTTTTTCATCTTTTTCGGTAATCACCAAACGATCCACCACAATATCAATATCATGGATTTTATAGCGGTCAACCTGCATTTTCGGTTCCACATCCTGAATGGCACCATCTACCCAAACTTTTAGATAACCTTGCTTGCGGATTTGTTCAAAAAGCTCACGGTAATGTCCTTTGCGTCCTTTAATAACGGGAGCAAGAATATTGATCGGCTGATCTTTGAAACGCTCTAAAATGGTTTTATAAATCTGATCTTCAGATAACCGCTCCATTTTTTCACCCGTCACATACGAATACGCATCGCCGGTACGGGCAAAAAGCAGACGCATAAAATCATAGATCTCGGTAATCGTACCAACCGTGGAGCGCGGGTTTTTACTGGTTGTTTTTTGTTCGATAGCGATTACCGGACTCAAACCGGAAACTTTATCCACATCCGGCCGCTCCATGCCGCCCATAAACTGGCGGGAATAAGCCGAAAAAGTTTCCATGTAACGGCGTTGTCCTTCGGCATAAATGGTATCAAAAGCCAGAGAAGATTTGCCGCTGCCGCTTAACCCGGTGATAACCACCAGCTGGTTTCGCGGAAAAGAAATATCTATATTTTTAAGATTATGCACCCGGGCACCATAAACTTCTACTTCGCTTTGCTCGCCCAGGTCAATCGTTTTATCAGCCATATTGATGTTGAAAAGGTTGTTCAATCAACCTTAATAATGTGATTTGTATAATGTAAACAAAAATAAACAAAAAAGGCCATCCCTGACAGGAACAGCCTTTCTTGCTCAGATTTATAGCATTTAACTGACTTGCTGGTTAATTTGCTTACCTAAATGCTGAATTTCTTCTGCATTTAAAATCAGTGCTTCATGGGCGTGCGGCTCATAAATCCAGATGTTATTTTCATTGCAAACCAGGCAGCCGAAAAGCTGATCATTATAAAAAAGGTTATAAGCGGTAAGCTTTGGTTTGTTGGCATCTTCAACCCGAACCGTCATGCTGTGATCTTTTCGGGGAATATCAATATGGAAAGAATTCATGTTTGTGTTTTAATTTTTAGGTGCTAAAAGAAGCATTAACTTATGAAGTTTCTTTTATGGCAGTTTAATTTTATAGATGGCGTAGGGCGAAGTACGTTTATTGATGCCAGCGTTATGTTCCGGTGTTTTTTGGATTTGAGAACAACTTACATACAAATAACCATCTTTGGAAACAGAATAACTATCCGGCCAGATCAAACGCGCATCTTGAACCAAAGTAGTTGCTTTCAAATCCGGCGTAATTTTGACGATGGAAGAATGCTGCGGATCACCTAAATACAGGTTTCCTTTTTGGTCAAACTCCATACCATCGGTTACGGCATATTTTCCTAAATCTTCTACATAACCTTTTAATTTTTGTGCGCTCAACGTATCGTTCCGCAAAAATTCTGTTTTAATACGATATAATTTGGTATCAGTTAACGGTTTATAATACAGTAAATTACCATCAGGAGTTAAGGCGATGCCATCAGAATCAAATTTCACCGGCTGGCCATCCTGTTGTAATTCTTTACCATCAATAATAAATTTAAAATCTTTGTCGGTATGAACAGAAAAATGATTTTGCAATACCTGGCGTGCTTTCCCTGATTTTAAATCAAGTACCATAATACCGCCTGTACCGGAGTTCGTAATGTACGCAAACTGACGCTTGGTATCCACCCGAACATCGTTTAAATAACTGTGATTATCAGCAATACCTTCAAAATAATAAGTACGTTCAACTTTGTTGGTACTCAAGTTGATTTTAACCAATTTGTGGCTTTGCTGATAAACCGTATCTAATTTCGGTGCTGCCGGATCAATTACCCACATCACATCATCCGCATCAATATAAGGCGCCTGCACACAAACCCACTTATTTTTGCCGCTTTCGCCGGGTTTCCAACTGTTCATTGCCGCATCAGGGTACGGTTTTACCTGATTGCCGGGCATCACTTCTACCAAAGCATATTTATAGATTGAAGGCGTCCACAACGGATAACTGGTAAATAATCGACCAGTTTTGGAAATCGCCACACCCGTTAACTGATAAGTTGGATCAGCAAAAACCTGCTCCAGTTTTACTGATTGATTGCCGTTCGGATTATCTTCAACCTTGTGCTCCGCATTATTGCTGGTAGTGGCATCGCTGTTTTTGGTAGCATCACTTTCGGCTGGCTGGCCGGATTTTGAATTGCTGTTGCAGGAAGCAAAGCCAACTGCCGCTGCAATTATAAGATTGGTGAACATTCTTTTCATGCCAGATAAACCTTAGTTCCTGGAAAAAAGTTTATTAAAATATGCTTTTATACTATTTTGTTCACCAAAATACCTTACTAAAAGAAGCATTGGATCAAACGGAATGATGCTTGAAAAACATTAAATAGATTTGTTTGATAATATGATAGGCGGCGAAACTCCAGAATAAAATAGCAATACTTTTATTAATAATTTTACTGCTGAGGGCAAATTTACTTTTAATATAATTTGCTGATTTTGCATAAATATACAAACATGAAAACGCACCCAATGCCGAACCAAAGCTGAATATAATCAACTCAAAACCAGTGGATTCTATCCATTCATGTGTGATTAAATAGGTGCCGGTAATGAGCCAGAAAGGAATCTGCATCGGGTTGACAATGCCGAGAATGATGCCATATTTAATACTGTCTTTATCAGAGTAATTTTGGCTTGGTTCTTTGTTGCGGTTGCGCCAGGTTACAAAGCCGAGTACAGTAAATAAAACTACCATTACCCAATCGATAATTGTACTTAATTTCATTTGCTGCGATAACCAGCTGGCTCCATGCATAATCAGCAACGTGAAAAAAAACTCGATCACCGAGAAAGCCGAAATAAAATACAATGCCTGTTTAATACCACGGTTAATCGTGATTTGAACCAGCGTTAAATTAATGTTTCCGGGCGGCACGTAGCCGATAAAATTGCATACGATACCCAGAAAAAAGGTCAGAAAAATCATGCCGCAAAATTAATCAGGTTTTTGGCAGATGAAAACTATTGTGCCTATAAAACAAACATAATTTTTACCCGATAAAAGAAGCATTGCCTTAAAATAAAAAAACCGCCTTTTACAGCGGTTTTAAATATAAAATCAAAAAAGCTTACGCTTGTTTTGCAAATTGTGCATTGATGCTCAGTTTTACATCATCTCCCAAAACAATTGAGCCAGCTTCGGTAATGCCATCCCAGGTTAAACCAAATTCTTTACGGCTAATTTTTCCGGTTACTTCAAAACCAGCTTTCAGGTTGCCATAAAAATCAGCTGCAGTACCACCAAATTCTACTTTTAAAGTTACCGGTTTGGTTATATCTCTGATTGTCAGGTTTCCATTCAAATCATAATCATCACCACTTTTGATAAAAGAAGTTGATTTAAAAGTGATTTTCGGAAATTCTTCAGCATTAAAAAATTCAGGAGATTTCAAATGCACATCGCGTTGTTCCTGGTTTGTATCGATACTGTCTACATCCAAAGAAAAATCAATTTCTGCACCTTGAAAATCATCTGAAGGAGCTTCGCAAGTGCCTTCAAACTTTTTAAAAAAGCCTGTCACATTAGAAATAACCAAATGCTTGATTTTGAAAGTAACCTCGGAGTGCATCGGATCTAAAATCCATTTTGTTGCTGTTGCCATAATGCTGTTTTTAAGGGATTAATTTTTGTATAACAAAGAAAAAGAAAATTGCTGTTTAAACATCTTGTTTTCGATTAATAAAATCAGGAAACGATTGCTTGTTGCAAGCGTTCCTTCAAAAACTTGCCAGTATAAGATTTTTTGTCTTTGATCAGCTTCTCTGGCAAACCTTCAAAAACCAGATTTCCACCACGATCGCCGCCTTCCAAACCAATATCAATCACCCAATCAGCACATTTAATCACGTCCATATTATGCTCAATCACCACAATCGTGTTGCCCTGATCCAGTAAAGCATTAAGCGATTTCAACAGTTTTTTAATGTCGTGAAAATGCAATCCGGTTGTTGGCTCATCAAAAATAAACATCGTTTTGCTGGCATTATTGCCTTTGATCAGGAAAGAAGCCAGCTTGATGCGCTGCGCCTCGCCGCCTGATAATGTATTGGACGACTGGCCAAGCTGCACATAACCCAAACCAACTTCTACCAGCGGTTTTATTTTATTAAGGATTTTGGTTTCTTTCGAGAAAAACTCCTGCGCTTCGTCAATCGTCATCTGCAAAATATCCGCCACATTTTTATCCTGATAAGTGATGTCCAAAACATGCTGCTTAAAACGTTTGCCGCCGCAAGCCTCGCAAGGCAAATAAATATCGGCCATAAACTGCATTTCAATTTTCACTTCGCCTTCGCCCTGGCAAACATCGCAACGGCCGCCTTCCACATTAAAAGAAAAAGCGGCAGGCTTTAATCCGGCTGCTTTGGCGGCTGGCAAGGCCGAAAACAAGTTCCGGATATCGTCCCAGGCTTTGATATAAGTAACCGGATTGGAGCGCGATGAACGGCCAATCGGGTTTTGATCTACCATTTCTACCTGCTCAATTTTGCTGATATCGCCTTCAATGCCATCGTAGCCGCCGGTTTTTTCACCCGAATAATTGCCCAGGCTTTTTTGCAAAGCCGGATACAAAATCCGTTTCACCAAACTGGTTTTGCCCGAACCGGAAACGCCGGTGACCACCGTTAGCACGCCAAGCGGAAATTTTACGTCGATGTTTTTGAGGTTATTTTCGCGTGCTCCTTTTATCAGGATAAAATCATTCCAGCTTCTGCGTTGCTCCGGAACGGCGATTTCTTCCCGATGACTTAAATATTTGCCAGTCAAACTGTTTTTATCGGTTAAAATATCGGCATAACTTCCGGCAAAAACCAGTTCGCCGCCGTGCGTTCCGGCTTCCGGTCCAATATCGATGATATAATCAGCCGCCTGCATAATTTCTTCTTCATGCTCCACTACCAAAACCGTATTGCCCACATCACGTAGCGATTTCAA
Organism: Janthinobacterium lividum; assembly: GCA_050954285.1. Taxonomy (GTDB): domain Bacteria; phylum Bacteroidota; class Bacteroidia; order Sphingobacteriales; family Sphingobacteriaceae; genus Mucilaginibacter_A. The sequence continues at coordinate 22,922 of JBPBPL010000024.1, forward strand.
AACCGTAATTAATCGTTGTGTATCGCGCGGATGCAAACCAATGCTTGGCTCATCCAAAACATAAACCGAACCTACTAAGCTGCTGCCCAGCGAAGTAGCCAGGTTAATACGCTGAGATTCTCCTCCAGAAAGCGTATTTGACAGTCGGTTTAAAGTGAGGTAACTTAAGCCAACATCGTTTAAAAACAGCAAGCGATTGATGATTTCCAGCAACAAACGTTTTGCTATTTTCTCGTCCTGTTCATTCAAAGTCAGGTTTTGGAAGAACGCCAGGCATTCGTCCATCGGCAGCAAAACAATATCGGTAATGGATTTTGAATTTATCTTGACAAAAGAAGCATCAGCACGCAACCGGCTGCCTTTGCATTCAGGGCAGGTGGTTTTACCGCGATAACGGGACAGCATTACACGATACTGGATTTTATAAGTCTGCTCTTCCAGCTCTTTAAAATAAGCATCCAAACCACGGAAATACTTGTTTCCCGTCCAAATAATTTGCTGTTGTTTTGGTGTAAGCTGGCTGTACGCACGATGGATTGGAAAGTCAAATTTGCTGGCCTTATTTACCAGTTCATCGTTCCATTCCTTCATTTTTTCGCTGCGCCAGGGCGCAATCGCACCGTCATAAATGCTTTTGCTTTTATCCGGGATTACCAGATCTTCATCAATGCCGATGGTTTTGCCATAACCTTCGCACTTGCGGCAGGCACCATACGGATTGTTGAAACTGAAAAAATTTGGTGAGGGCTCTTCAAACCGAATTCCATCCAGTTCAAAACGATCACAAAAAAACTGGTCTTTTTCCGGTTCGTCTTCAATTGATTTGTAGCGGAGATAGCAATCGCCTCGACCTTCAAAAAACGCGGTTTGTACCGAATCCGCCAAACGGCTCAGCGTTTCCTCTTCCTGATTCATGATCACCCGATCTACCACGATAAAAACAGCATGATCGGATTTTAACTGCACATCTTCAATAGAAGTATCTTCCAAAATTTGTTCGATCCGGGAGATTTTTTCTTCAAATAAAACCCTTTGAAAACCTTTTTGCAGCAAAACCGCCAGTTCTTCTTTAAGCGTACGGTTGTTATGCGGATGCAGCGGGCAATAAACAGTCACGGCTGTTTCTTCGGGCAACGCCGCTGCAAAATTCACCACATCTGTAACGGTATCTTTTTTAACGATCTGTCCTGATTTTGGCGATATAGTTTTTCCAATACGCGAAAATAGCAGCTTTAAATAATCATAAATTTCGGTAGAAGTGCCAACGGTAGAACGCGGGTTGGAAGTAATCACTTTTTGCTCAATGGCAATGGCCGGTGCAATGCCGCGGATATAATCCACATCAGGTTTGTTCATCCGCCCCAAAAACTGGCGCGCATAGGACGATAAACTTTCTACATAACGGCGCTGTCCTTCAGCATAAAGCGTATCAAAAGCCAGCGACGATTTGCCCGAACCGGACATGCCCGTAACTACAACTAATTTATTTTTAGGGATTCCAACTGTCAGATTTTTAAGGTTATGCACACGTGCACCGGCAATCAAAATCTGCTTTTTAGAATCGATTTCTGTATCTATATTCATTCAAAAAATTATCTATGGTAAAAGAAGTATCAGTAAAAACTGTTTCTTAAAAAACAAAAATACCGGTTGGCCGATACATCTCAGTCTTTTTAATTTAATATTTGTTTGTTAACAAAATAATTATTTTATTTGATATTGGTAATTGTTTAAACTTATACATCAAGACGCTATCGATAAAACTCTACTTTTTCAAAAAAATTCTTAAAAAGAGCAAGGTAGCAGGTCTATGGAGTTTAAAGAGACGAGTGATCAGGATTTGGTTCATTTGTATGTTTCCGGCAGTGAAGCGGGTTTAACAGAACTTATCCGCAGGTACCAGTCGAAAATATATACATCTATTTATTTATTGGTGAAGGACGAATATCTGGCCGAAGATATTTTTCAGGATACCTTTATCAAAGTTATTAATACCCTGAAAGCAGGAAAATACAATGAGGAAGGCAAATTTTTGCCTTGGGTAGCCCGTATTGCCCATAACTTGGTGATTGATCATTTCCGCCGGGAAAAGCGTACACCAGTTGTTAACAACGGAGAAACATTCGATATTTTTGATGTTTTGGGCCAGTACGATGAAAGCACCGAGGATAAAATGATCCGCGAGCAAACTTATACTGATTTGAAAAAGCTGATTCATTTGCTGCCATCAGAGCAAAAAGAAGTTTTGATTATGCGGCATTATGGCGATTTAAGCTTTAAGCAGATTGCAGATATTACCGATGTAAGTATCAACACGGCTTTGGGCAGAATGCGCTATGCTTTAAACAATTTACGCAGGATGATGACCAGCAAAGAATTGCTGTTAAAAGATTAAATAAATTTTATTAATTATGTACTAAATTTATACAGTTTTCGTTTCATTGCTGATTAATTTTATTAAATCAACTTATGACCGAAATCTCTACAAATGAAGTAAAATTTGTTGAATCTTTGAGCAATGACCAGCTCAATAATGATGATGACCTGGAACCGCATGAAAAGCACTTTTACAAATCTTTATCATTGCATTTGAATAATATTCAGCTTTCCCCAAAAAAAGAAACTATTTTAAAAATTATAACTTACTCTAAATCGAAGAAATAATTTAGGGTGATAAAAGAAGCATTGGTCATTTTCTGAATTTTGCTGCTTTGTTCCATGCTTTTACATTCAATCTGAAAACATTAGATCAGAAATTTTTACGTTTGCAACATGCTTAAAACAGATCGTTATAAAGCTTTTGTTGCTTACTTTTCTACCCATCAGCCTAATCCCGTTACAGAGCTTCATTATCAGTCGCCCTATCAATTATTGGTAGCCGTAATTTTGTCTGCGCAATGTACCGATAAGCGCATTAACCAAATTACGCCGGCTTTATTTGAGCGATTTCCGACACCCGAAAGTTTGGCGGAAGCCACGGTAGAAGAAGTTTTTACCTATATCCGTAGCGTTAGCTATCCGAATAATAAAGCCAAACATTTAGTGGGTATGGCCAGGATTTTGGTGAACGAATTCCATAGCGTTGTGCCACAAGGAATGGACGAACTGCAGAAAATGCCTGGCGTTGGCCGTAAAACGGCAAACGTAATTTCGTCTGTAGTTTTTCAGGAGCCAGCTATGGCAGTAGATACGCATGTGTTCCGGGTATCGCACCGCATTGGCCTTACTACGCACGCTAAAACACCGCTGGCTACCGAGTTGCAGCTGATAAAATACTTGCCAAAAGAAGTAGTAGCCGTGGCACATCACTGGCTGATTTTGCATGGCCGTTATATTTGCGTGGCGCGATCTCCAAAGTGCGAAATTTGTCCGCTAACGCATTTTTGCAAATATTTTCAGCAATTAAATACCGAAACCGCTTTGCGTAAAAAAGAAATTGCCGGTGTTCAGAAAGCTAAGGTGCTTCAAAAAAACAGAAAATTGAAGCAAATAGCTAAAGGGCTTGAGCAATATGCTGTTCATAATCCGCTTGATAGCAATGAATAAATAGCTATATTTACTACTTCTTTTATGCCTGTTTTTTATGATATTGAATTGATAAAAATATTAGCATAAATTACTTTTAATCCCTATCTTCGAGCATAGAAAAACTAAAAAAATGAGTAATACAGATAAAAACAGTACCGATAAGCTGAAAGCTTTACAGCTTACTTTAGATAAACTGGAGAAATCTTATGGTAAAGGAACGGTAATGAAGCTGGGCGATACCACAATTGAGCCGATAGAATTTATTCCGACTGGATCTATTGGTTTAGATATCGCTTTAGGTATTGGTGGCTTGCCAAAAGGCCGTGTGGTAGAAATTTATGGTCCAGAATCTTCCGGTAAAACTACTTTGGCCATTCATGCCATTGCAGAATCCCAAAAAAGGGGTGGTATTGCCGCTTTTATTGATGCAGAGCATGCTTTCGACCGTATTTATGCACAAAAATTAGGTGTTGATATTGAGAACTTGTTAATCTCTCAACCAGATAATGGCGAGCAGGCCTTGGAAATTGCAGATAACCTGATCCGTTCCGGTGCGATTGATATTATCGTAATTGACTCTGTTGCGGCTTTGGTGCCAAAAGCGGAGATCGAAGGCGAAATGGGCGATTCTAAAATGGGATTACAGGCGCGTTTAATGTCTCAGGCATTGCGTAAATTAACCGGTATGATCAGCAAAACCGGTTGTTGCTGTATCTTCATCAACCAGTTGCGCGAAAAAATTGGAGTGATGTTTGGTAACCCGGAGACTACAACCGGTGGTAATGCCTTGAAATTTTATGCTTCCGTTCGCTTGGATGTACGTCGTATCTCTCAAATTAAAGATACTGATGAAGTTTCTGGTAACCGGGTGAAGGTAAAAATTGTGAAAAACAAAGTTGCACCACCGTTCCGTTTAGCCGAGTTTGACATTATGTTTGGTGAAGGAATCTCTAAAGCTGGCGAAATCATTGATCTGGGTGTTGAATATAACATTATCAAAAAAGCAGGTTCTTGGTTTAGTTACGGTGATACGCGCTTAGGACAAGGAAGAGATGCTGTAAAAGCACTGATTCTGGACAATCCAGAAATGATGGAAGAACTGGAAAAGAAAATTAAAGATGCCGTAGCTGGTGTAACAGCCGTGCCTGTGGCAGAAGTAGCGGAGTAATACGCACCAAAAAAAGTATGCTAAAAGAAGCATCTGTCTAAAAACAGATGCTTCTTTTAGTTTCCGCCAGTTCGGGCGTACATGTAAATAATGGCTCCGATTACGCCTAAAATTACAACGAATAATCCGGTCACGCCTTTTTTCTTGTCCTGACGCATCAGCCAGATCAAAAATGCTACCAAAGGCAAAACAAAAATCGCCCAAAAAATTAAAGAAGCTGTACCCATATTTATGCTGTTAAAAATGCATTCGGGCCAACGGTGCAATTTGCTGGCCAACGAAATCTTGTTTCAAAAATTTATAATAACCCGTTGCCGCAATCATAGCCGCATTATCGGTGCAATATTCAAATGCCGGAATGTAGCAGTTCCAACCCTGTTGTGTTGCCGTTTCCTGTAATAGATTCCGCAAGCCAGTATTGGCAGAAACGCCTCCGGCAAGCGCAATTTCTTTTACCTGATATTGATTTGCTGCTTTCTTCAATTTATTGATCAAAATTGTAGCAATCCGTTTTTCGATGGAAGCACATAAATCAGACAAATTATCTTTCAAAAAATCCGGATTGGCTGCAACCTGATCTCGTACAAAATAAAGGAATGCTGTTTTTATGCCACTAAAACTGAAATTCAAACCAGCAATTTGTGGCTCCGGGAATTTAAAAGCATCAGGATTGCCAAGACGTGCATACTTATCAATTAACGGGCCACCGGGATAAGGCAAACCCAAAATCCGGCTGGTTTTATCCATTGCTTCACCTGCCGCATCATCCAAAGTTTCGCCAATAATTTCCAGATCAAAATAATCCTTTACCAACACAATTTGCGTGTGCCCACCTGAAACCGTGAGGCAGATGAAAGGAAATTTGGGTTTTGGATCCTGTATAAAGTTAGCCATAATATGTGCCTGCATGTGGTTCACTTCAATTAAAGGAAGATTTCGGGCCAGTGCAAATGCTTTTGCAAAAGAGACACCCACCAGCAATGCACCTAAAAGACCCGGACCGCGGGTAAAACTTACGGCATCAATATCATTTTTTGTAACTTTAGCCGTTAAAAGTGCTTGTTGCACAACGGGAATAATATTTTGCTGATGTACGCGTGAGGCCAACTCTGGCACCACGCCACCGTATGCCGCATGTATGCTCTGGCTGGTGATAGTATTGCTTACCACGCGGCCATCGATACAAATAGCAGCAGCAGTTTCATCGCAAGAAGATTCTATTCCTAAAATTACAGGCATTAACAAAGATATTTAGCTTACAAAGTTATTAAAAAAGCACTTAAAATAACCTTATCCCTGCTGCTCCTGCTCATTCTGATGTTGGGGCTAATCGTGTTTTCTTTTCAATTTAAACCTGTGCAAACCTGGGCGGCTAAAAAAGCTGCCGGCTATTTGTCTAAAGAATTGCATACAACGGTTTCCATCAAAAGCTTGTATCTTAAACCCTTCTCTTCGGTAATTTTGGAGGATTTATTTGTGTTGGATCAGCAAAAAGACACCTTGTTGCGGGTGCCTTTGCTGGATGTACAGTTAAATGGTTTTTCTATTTTTAACAGCATTCCGGCTCGGAAAATAGATTTCAAAAAGATCACTTTAAATGATGGCTCTTTTTATCTCAAAAAATTGAAGGATAAAAACAGCAACCTCAAGTTTATTCTGGCTTATTTTAATTCTGATACCACAAAAGTTAAAAAGAAAAGCCAACCCTGGACAATCAATTTTGAGCAAATTACACTCAATAATTTTCATTTTCGATATAAAAATCAGCTGATTGATACCAGTATCAACGGTGTTAATTTTGATGATATTGACCTGAAACGGCTGAATATTATGGCCAGTAACCTCGACCTTAAAAACCATTTGTTTAAAGCAGCCATTGGCAATCTTTCTTTCCATGAAAAAAGTGGTTTCGTAGTGGAGAAATTAGCTTCGGTAGTTACGGTAGATACTAACCAGATTGAATTGCAAAATATGGTTCTTAATACGCCAAACTCCAAGCTAAAAAAATATTTTAGTATGCATTTCGGCAGCTTTGATGATTTTGATGATTTTGACCATAAAGTTACCATGAGCGCTGATTTTCAGGAAGCGCATTTATCTTCCAAAGACATTGCTTTTTTTGCTGATGAACTACACCACGTGAAATTTGAACTGGGTGTTAATGGCGTGATTAAAGGGAAAGTAGATCACTTAAAAGCTAAAAATCTGGCAGTGCAAGCTGGTCAGGCTACTTTTATCAAGGGAAATTTCGACTTGAAAGGCTTGCCTGATTGGAAGCAAACGCTAATGGAGCTGAATATTGAGCAGGTTTCAACCAATAAAAAAGACCTTGATTTACTATACAAAAATTTTACCGATAAAAGAAGTAGTGAGATTCCGGCAATTGTAGAGAAGTTTGGCAACATCAGTTTTAGCGGGCAGTTTACCGGCTTTCAAAATGATTTTGTGGCTTACGGAAGTTTCAAAACCAAGTTGGGCAAGTTCAGTTCTGACGTAAACATGAAAATTAAAGCTGATGTGCCAAGTTATAGTGGCAACATCAAAACTTACGATTTTGACTTTGGAACCTTGCTGGGAGAAAATTCTTTAAACCGTGCCACACTTTCTGCAGATATTAAAGGTGCCGGATTTAACTTAAAAGAACTTACCGGAAAGCTGGATGCCAAGATCCAATACCTAGATTTTAATAAATACCGTTATAACAATGTAGCTGTTAATGGCACTTTCAGCAAGAAGAATTTTGATGGTGCCGTGTTGGTTAATGATCCAAACCTGAACCTGAATTTTAAAGGAAGCGTAAACTTGAATCCTGCATTACCAGTATTTCATTTTGTATCCGAGATTAAAGGTGCAAGGTTGAATAAACTGCATTTTTTAAAAGATACCATTTCGGTTAATGCCAGCTTCAGTTCTGATTTTTCGGGAAACAGCATTGATAATATTAATGGAAATATAATGTTGCATCAAATCCGGCTCGTTAATCCCAGCAATAACTATTTAGTGGATTCTTTGTATTTTGCTGCAGAAGGCAAAGGCCGAGAACGCGAACTCACCTTAAAATCATCTCTGGCTGATGGAAGTTTGAAAGGCGATTACGATTTAAATACATTACCGTCTTATTTTAAAACTCTTGTAAAAAAGTATATTCCTTCACTGCAAACTAAATTTGTAACACCAAAAACTCAAAATTTTGCTTTCCGGCTGAACCTTAAAAACCTCGATCCGGTTACAACGCTATTTATGCCGAAACTTAGAATTCCGGAGCAGGGAACTTTTGTAGGCAATTTTAACTCAACCAATAAAACAGCAACATTAAACGGTCTGGTAAAAACCATTCAGTATGATAAAATGGTTTTTCATGATCTGTTAATCGACGAAAGCACGGATAATGATAATATCGGCGTAAACATTTCTTTGAGTAAAGTGAATATAACCGACAGCCTGTTTATCAAAAACATTAACATTATAAACTTTTTGAAGCGTGACAGTTTAAATTTCAATATTAAGCTTTCTGATAAAAATGCTGTTAATCAACTGGATTTGTATGGATTGGTAGAATTTGGAAGAGATACCACGGCCAAGCTAAAACTTTTGCCTTCGGATATTATTATAGAGCAACAAAAATGGCGCCTTGCAGAACAGGTGAGAATCAGGCTGCTGGAGAACGCTCGCACTCAAATTTCCGGCTTTGTATTATCGAATGGTTCACAGAAAATTAGTATTGACGGTTTTGTTTCTCCAAAACCGGAAGACAAACTAAAGATCGCTTTTGATCAGTTTAAATTAGCTTCGTTAGATCAGTTAACAAAAGCTTCGGGTATTAAACTCACCGGAATGCTTAATGGTGAAGCTATTTTAAATGCTATCACAAGTAATCCGGGGTTTGAAACTAATCTTCGTGCAGATTCAATTACCCTAAACAAAACCGCTATTGGCAATTTAAAGCTTGCTGCCAATTTAGATAATGCTAATAAAATAGCTTTGGTAAACCTGAATTTACTGAATAAAGGTTTGCAAACGCTTAGTGTTGATGGAAAATACCATTTGGCAAGTGAGGATAATAAACTTGATTTCCATATTAAAATGGATCAAACGGAGGCCGTGATTTTAGATCCGCTGGTAAATGATTTGGTTTCAAATTTAAGCGGGCGTATTTCGGCAGATCTCGACCTGACCGGAATGCCAGAAAAACCACAGATTAATGGCAGCCTTAGCTTGCAAAACACGGGGCTAACTATCAACTATTTGAAAACGCCATACCTTATTAATGATAATTTGTCGGTTAAAAACAGCATCATTTATATTAATAATTTACAGCTAAAAGATAGTAAAAAAGGTGTTGGCGTAGTAAATGGTACGGTGGATTTGAATAATTTATCCAATCCGAATATCCAGGCAACAGTTGATGCCCGAAATTTAATGGCTTTGAACACGGCTTTTCGAGATAACCGAATGTATTACGGTACTGCTTTTGCCACCGGAAAATTTAGTTTTATGGGGCCGACAGATAACATGAAAATTGATATTAAAGCCAGAACTGAGGAAGGAACTGTTTTTAATATTCCACTAAACTCGTCAAGTACAGCCAGTACTTATGATTTTATTACTTATATAAATCGGGATTCCTCCAAAAATGTGAAAAAGGAACGCTCTTTTAACGGCGTAACTTTAAACTTTGATTTAACAATTGATGAGAAAACGCTGGTTAAAATCACGACGGATTATGGCCAGTTGGAGGGTAGCGGCACGGCGAATAATTTGATGCTCAATATCAATAGTTCGGGTGATTTTGAAATGCGTGGCGATTACTTGATCTCTAACGGTAAGTTTGAGTTTACGGCGCAAAATTTTATCAGCAAAGTTTTTCAAGTAAATCAGGGCGGAACAATCCGTTGGACGGGCGACCCATCTAACGCTGAAATCAATTTGCAAGCGATTTACGAAGTGCGAACAGATATCAACGATTTGTATAAAGCGGCGGGATTATCTAATGCGCAGGGTAGTCAGCAAAAATTGGTTGAGGCTGAATTATTGCTCACCAAATCCTTAACGCATCCGGATATTGATTTCAATTTTAATTTCCCCAATGATCCGGCTATTAAAGACGAATTAGCAGCTTATTTAAATGATGCTACCAACCGGAACCAGCAGGCTTTAAGTTTGATTGTGCGGCGGAAATTTGCCACCGGAACTGGTCAAAACTTGACCAAAGAAGTGGGAAGCACTGCGCAAGATGCCATTAGTGAATTTGCTTTCAACAAACTGAATAATTTTATTTCTCAATCGAACATTAAAAACCTGGATTTGAATATTCGATCGTTTAATGATGCGAGCGCTTCGCTGCGCTTGTTTAAAAACAGGTTGGTTCTGAATGGAAGTTTGTACAATAATCAGGTTGGCAATGATTTATTCAACCAGAATTCAAATGTTTTCAGCTCAAACTTTAATAATTTTACAAAGGATTTTGAAGCACAATACCTTATTACCAAAGATGGAAAGCTGACCGCAAAATACTCTTACCGTGCTTTAAACAGCACCACATTGAACACAATTAATGACCAGTTGGGTTTACAATATGTAAACGGCATAGGATTGGTTTACCAGCAGGATTTTGATTCCTTTTCGGAGTTTTTGCACAATATCTTCAACAAAAAAAGAACCCAGAAAAGTTTGCCACCCATTGCACCAGTTTCAGCAAAAACAACTTCAGCGTTAAAATAAGCTTTGTTCCAATGCTTCTTTTATCGCCTTAAAACTGAGAAAAGGTAGTTTTCAATTTTATCGGCATAAAAAAAGCATTTAACAAAAATGAACTAATCCTGTTCTTCGTTTTCTTTCAAAATAGAATGGCCCATTTTATCTCTTTTGGTTTTAAGATAGAATTCGTTGTGCGGATTAGAAGATACTTCAATCGGCACGGTTTCTACAATTTCCAGTCCGTAGCCGGATAAGCCAGTCCGCTTTTTAGGATTGTTGGTGAGTAACCTTATGTTTGTGATATCTAAATCACGGATGATTTGTGCACCAACACCATAATCTCGCTGATCCATTTTAAATCCAAGCTGCAGGTTTGCAGTAACAGTATCGTAGCCATTTTCCTGCAAATGATAGGCTTTTAGTTTGTTGATCAGGCCAATTCCACGACCCTCCTGGTTCATGTACACGATGACGCCTTTACCTTCTTTCTGAATGATTTCCATGGCTTTATGCAGTTGCGGACCACAATCGCACCGGCAGGAACCAAAAATATCACCAGTAATGCAGGAGCTATGTACGCGTACCAAAACAGGCTCATCCGGTTCCCAAGTGCCTTTTACCAATGCAATATGATGGTCGCCGGTACTTTTTTGCGTATAAGCAATCATATCGAAATCGCCCCATTCGGTTGGCATTTTTACAGAAATTTCTTTCGTAATCAAGCTTTCCGAATTCATTTTATACTTGATCAGGTTCTCGATAGAAATAATTTTAATGTCGAATTCCTTTGCAATTACCTCCAGATCTGCCAAACGAGCCATGTCGCCATCTTCTTTCAAAATCTCGCAAATTACGCCAGCCGCATCAAAGCCAGCCATTGCAGCCAAATCCGTTGCTGCTTCAGTATGGCCTGCACGCCGAAGTACGCCGCCTTCTTTAGAAATTAAGGGGAAAATATGCCCCGGACGGCCAAAATCCGAAGCTTGCATATTTGGATCAGTTAAAGCTAAAACTGTTTTGGAACGATCGCTTGCAGAAATCCCTGTAGTGCAGCCATGGCCGAGCAAATCTATGGAAACGGTAAAATTGGTTTCGTGGGAAGCTGTGTTGTTGCCTACCATCAAATCCAGTTGCAAACGTTGCGCAATACTGCGTGAAATAGGCGCACAGATTAATCCACGACCAAAACGAGCCATAAAATTAATGGCTTCGGGTGTAGCATTTTGGGCAGGAATGTAAAAATCCCCTTCATTTTCCCGGTCTTCATCATCCACAATGATGATCATTTTCCCGGCTTTTATATCTGCAATAGCTTCTTGTATCGTACTTAACATTTTTTAATGATTAGGAAACAGATGATTTTAAGAGGTTTAAAACTGCATTTCACCAGTATCACTTCATTGGCAAAGCTAAGTATTAATAAAATTGTACCAGTCGGAAGATTGTCAATTCAAACCGATGCTGTTTTTATCAAACTAATTTTATGTTTATAAAAGAAGTATTAGCTAACGGTAGTGCGTGGTTTTTTGAGTCGTTTTGATCCCTGTTCCAGTATCCTGACGAAAAACTTTTTGTAAATGTCCACATCAAAAATGGCAGAATCTGTGGCGGCTTTGTAAGTGAGGAAGATGCCCAGCGGTGTTAGCAAAACAATTGCGATCCACATGCCTACGGCCGGAGGTACGTTGCCATCCTTAGCAGATTTTTCTCCTATGGTGGAAATGATATGGTAAATCAGGAAAAATACAACCGAAACCACAACCGGCAAACCCAAACCGCCTTTGCGGATGATGGCTCCAAGTGGTGCACCAATTAAAAATAAAACTAAACAGGCCGCTGATAAAGTAAACTTTCGCTGATATTCTACCATAGTTCTGCGAACGCTGTCAACAGCTCCTTTGCGCACTTCGATTTTTGAGGAAATAACTTCCTTAAGCGATCTTGCTTCTCCCAAAGCAGCTCCAACTGCGCTTAATCGATCTTCGGGTTTAAAAGTATTTAGTATATTTTTATTCAGTTTGTAGCTAACCTGGTTTGGTTTAAGTTTATGCAAAACAGAAAAGTACTTAACATACGGACTAAAAGTTCTAAACTCTGTACTTAAACCGCTATCCAGCTTGTGTTCTATTTCTCCGCGAACTTGTTTAAGCTGCTTTAAATTCATCATTTGGTAAGCACTTTTAAACTCACTTTCGTTTGTCCGTTTAAATTTTAAGTTAGAAAGATCAAACTTTTGTTCGGTTTCTTTAAATCGCAAACGCGTTAAACGCTGGCGCGGGTTGTAGCCTTTATCACCATTGGTTTCTTCATAACGGATACCATTTTTAAGTTTCAGTACCAAAAAAGAATCATCCGACGTGCGGTACATGCTGCCTTCTTTGGCAAAAACAACGTTATTATTTCCTGTGGATGGGTTTTTTTCATAAATCATCATTCCGTAAAGCCTGATGCCATCCGGATCTTTTTTATGTACGCGGATGGAATAGCCCGGAAAACTGCTGCTAAAAATACCTTCGGGCAATAAGTTGGTTGATTTTTGCTGACGGGCATCGTACAGCAGCGAATAATATTTGAGGTTGGCTACCGGAAGCATGTAATCCGAAAATATAAACGCCGAAATACTAAGCAGCGTAACCATAATCACCATCGGATACATGGCGCGGCTGAGCGAAACGCCTGCCGATTTGATGGCAACCAGTTCATAATTTTCGCCTAAACTGCCAAAAGTCATGATCGAGGAAAGCAGGATGGAAAGCGGCAAAGCCATCGCCACGTTGGTTGCCGAAGCATACATCATCAGTTCAAGGATAACGTACCATTCAAAACCTTTTCCAATCAAATCATCAATATATTTGAATAAAAAAAGCATCAGCAGCACAAACATCACAATAAAAAATGTGACGAAAAACGGCTGTATAAATGCTTTTAAAATAAGCTTGTGTATCTTTTTCACTTATCTGTTTCCTTTTGTTCAACTGTTTTTAGGCACCTAAAACCCCAATTAGGTAGGCAATCTGGTTGTTCCAGATCAGTGTTCGCTCGTTGATATTTTCTTCGGTAGCAAAATCGGTAATACCGAGCGCAACATCGTTAGTTAACTCATCCTGAATGATTTCCATTTCAAAATAACTCTGTGGCTCATCATCCGTCCAGCGGAAACGGACAAATTTATTCTCTTTCATGGCCAGCAATTTGGCATTTTGCGTTTCATCATCCCAGGAAAAAGTATAAAGCTGATCCTTGATCGTTACATCATCTGCAAACCATTGCGACAATCCGTTTGGCTCGCTTAAAAAGCTGTATAATATCTTTGGAGAAGACTTTATTTCGTACTCAATTTTAAATTTTTTCTTATCACTCATATATTCTTATACGAAAGTTTTTAGGTAGAAAATGTAAATTTTAACAAATTTTCTTATTAAAACTAATTTCTGGTATATTTGCAGCCTCTTAAAAACGAGGCGGGGTAGCTCAGATGGTTAGAGCGTAGGATTCATAACCCTAAGGTCGGCAGTTCGATCCTGCTCCCCGCTACCAAAAAAGCCACTTGATCAAGTGGCTTTTTTATTTTATTTACACGGATAAAAGAAGTACAATTCAGGAATTTTCCAGTAAATTTATTTAAAGCCTCATCGAGCTGGTACTTCTTTTACCGATATATTTTTAATGTTTCAGTTTCAGTTCTCCAAAACCAGCTGGTGGTTTTCGGTGCTTTGTGGCTTGTTCATAAGCAAATGTGTATTGAATCAAAGTAGCTTCGTCATACATTTTCCCTAAAAACTGGATTCCAGCCGGAAGATTGTCATAAGTAAAACCCATCGGAATGGTAAATGCCGGCTGACCGGTTCGCGGCGCAATTATCTGGCTGTTGTCGCCTTTGTAACCATTAAAATCGCCAATTTTTGCCGGTGGATAATTCCATGTCGGGTAAATAATTGCGCCCAGATGTTGCTCGCTCATTACTTTTTCTATAGCGTTTCGGAAGGAAATCCGCCGGGGATCATGGTAAACATCCATCAAATCTTCCGGGTTAGGCTTTTCTGCTTTCTGATAATAATCGAAAATGGATTTGGTATAATCCGGATATTTGCCCGAAGCAATAATCTCGTCCAGGTTTTTTACCGGTGCTTTATCACCCAGTGAAGCCAGATAAGTGTTGATATCTTCCCGAAAAGTTGCGCCCCAGTTTTGACGTGCCAGCTTGTTAAAATCAGGAATTGCTACGGAATCAACAATGATGGCTCCGGCTTTTTTCAGATCAGCAACAGCCTGTTCAAACAAAACTTTAACCTGCGGATCGATGTTTCGGTCGGCCAAAATCCGTAACACACCAATACGTGCTCCTTTTAGCCCATCTTTTTTAAGGTATTGCTGATAATTGGCAGGGATTTTTCCTTTAGAATTTTCAGTCAGCGGATCTTTAGGATCGTATCCCGCAACAACCTGCAAAATCCGCGTGGCATCAGCAACCGAACGCGCAATCGGGCCGCCGGTATCATTTCCCAAAAACAACGGAATAATGCCGCTGCGGCTGCACAAACCGAGCGTTGGCCGAAAACCAACCAAATCATTGTGCGATGACGGGCCACGGATAGAGTTGCCCGTATCCGTTCCCACACCTGATTCTCCCAGATTTGCTGCCACAGCTGCTGCCGTTCCGCCGCTGGAACCTGCCGTTGTGTGTTCTAAATTGTACGGATTTAATGTTTCGCCAGCAATGGTACTGATGGTTACTTTCGGGCTAAAAGCCCACTCAGCCATGTTTGATTTTGCTAGAACGATAGCACCGGCATCTTTTAAAAGCTTTACCATGTGCGCATCTTCATCAGGCTTAAAACCTTTGAAAAGGATGGAGCCGCCCGTAGTTTGCAGCCCAATTGTTTGGTAATTATCCTTGATAATCATCGGGATGCAGTGCAGCGGTCGTAATTTTTTAGTCCGTTTATATTCGGCATCCAAAGCGCGTGCTGTTTTTATCCCCTCAAAATTGGTAACCACAATGGCGTTGAGATGCGTGGATTGATCGTATGCGGCAATCCGTTTCAAATACTCGGAAACTAAAATTTCACAGTTACAAGTCCGATTTTGAAAAGCCCGGTGGATGGCTTCAATATTGGTTTCCACTACATCAAAATGTTTTGAGCTGAAATGCTGCTTTTGCGCAAATGTACTTTGGAACAGGAAAATGCAGAATAGAAGTAGAGTAGTGGTTTTAAATTTCATAATCGTTGTAAAACAAAGAAGCACGATCGCAAAGGATCGTGCTTCTTTTATCACCTAAAATTTTATACTGCGTCTGATAGTGAACTGAAGGTAAAATCCCGGATTTTCATCGGCGGAATCAGATAGCTCCGGTAAGATTCGACACTGATGCTGCGTTCGGGTTTGCCCAGTGCTTCTACATTGTTCAGCATAATAATCGGGCTTTCATTAAAGCGAAAGTTTTTAACCGGATACATGATTTTTCCGTTTTCGATATAAAACGTACCATCGCGGGTTAAACCGGTTAAAAGAAGCGTTTGCTGATCCACCATCCGGATATACCACAACCGTGAAACCAAAATGCCGCGCTCGGTACTTTTAATCAAATCTTCTACGGATGCTGTGCCGCCTTCCATAATAATATTGCTGGGGCCAGGCATAGGTTTAACGCCTTTTTTCTCGGCCCAATAACGAGAATAACTCAGGTTTTTAATTACACCTTTATCAATCCAAGTTGTTTTTTCCAGCTTTTCGCCGTCGCGGTTCCAGGTATTCCCGGGTAATTCTGCATTGTAAGGATCGGAGTAAATGGTTACTTTATCGTCCATCAACTTTTCGCCCAAACGCGTTCCGCCGCCGGGTTTACTTAAAAAACTGCGGCCTTCATCCGCCTGGCGTGCATCAAACCGGAACATGTTTTCCAACATATAAGTAGCTGCAACCGGTTCTAAAATTACCGTATATTTCCCTGGCTCAATTGCTTTGGCACCCAAAGAGCGGTTAGCTTTTGTAGCTGCAATTTTTGTTGCTGAAAGTGTATCCAGCTTACCGATGTCGTTAAAACCACGTGCCGCGTAACCAGAAGCGGTACCAGCAGCGTTGCGGGTAGTTACCGAGAAAATCACATCAGTATCTTTATCGTACCCGAATAACCCTTTGGAGTTCATGAAAGCGTTAAAGCCAGTTGTGTTTTCGAGGAAACCTGCCGCCTGTAAATTTGCATCTTTACAAACCTGGATACTTTTGGCCACTAAATCGGCGCGGGTATCTGGTGTCATCGCTGCTGTTGCAGAAACATAACCAATGCCGTCCGGAAAATCCTGCGGACCAGCAAGCGGCATGTGTTCCGGGTTTTCGGGTGCCAGCCGAGCCAGTTCTTCTGCTCTTTTAACCACAGTTTGCAAAGATTGATCATCAAACTGATCGATAGTAGAAGTAGCAGTTTTTTTGCCGAACGTAGAAGTTACTGCGAGGCTCAGCGTACTGATATCGCCAGCGGTAGAAACGCCGTTGCGTGCATAGCGGATGTTGCCACCTTCGCGGCCATTCAAGCCAACTTCGCATTCATCGGCTTTAGAGAAAGCAAGCACTTTTTTGAGGATCGTTTGCGCTTCTTCTTTAGTTAATATTGCCATTGATTTGGATTTTTTTCTAAATTATAATTAGTAGATGATCTGAATCTGGATTGATTGGATTTATGGATTAATTGGAGCCTGGATAGCGATTGAAGAATTTAACAAGCCGCTTACAGATCAATTCCCAAAAATTATCTAAATCCAAAAAACCCAAATCAAATTTTTCTCGCTGTATTAATTACATTTACACCATTAAAACGGGTAGTGGCCGAACCATGTGAAACCGCATTGGATTGAGAAGGCTGCCCTTTTCCATCATTAAAAGCACCACCTAAACGGTAATCACTTTCATCGGCAATAGCCGTGCAAGAGTTCCAGAATTCGCGGGTGTTGGCTTGGTATGCAACATCATTCAGCATACCAACAATTTTTCCGTTTTTGATTTCGTAAAACGTTTGTCCGCCAAACTGGAAATTATAACGTTGCTGATCAATCGAGAAAGAACCGTCGCCAATAATATAAATGCCTTTTTCAGTATTTTTAATCATATCGTCAACACTCAGTTTTGTTTTTCCAGGTTCTAGAGATACATTGGCCATCCGTTGAAACTGCACATCGTTCCAGCTTTGCGCATAGCAGCAACCCTGAGATTCTTTTAAACCGATAATATGTGCCTGATCGCGGATGGCCTGATAATTCACCAAAATACCATCGCTAATCAAATCCCATTTTTTGCATTTCACCCCTTCATCATCATAGCCAACCGCACCGAGCGAGCCAACCTGCGTTTTATCGGCCACCACATTAACTAACTTGCTGCCAAACTGGAACTTTTTAGATTCCCACTTATCAAGTGTTAAAAAACTGGTACCTGCAAAATTAGCTTCGTAACCTAAAACACGGTCAAGTTCTGTTGGGTGCCCAACAGATTCATGGATCGTGAGCCACAAATGCGAAGGATCCAAAATCAAATCATATTTGCCCGGCTCTACTGTTTTTGCCTTGATTTTTTGGTTCACATCATCTGCTGCGGCTTTTACATCTTCCAGCATATCGTAACGGTCTTTATAACGCGTAACGATGCCGGCAACTTTATCCTGCGGCCGGGCATTTAAATATTCATAGCCCATGCCAACCGGAGAACTCAACGATTTCCGGGATTGAAATTTGCCCGAAGCCTGATCAATTTTAGTAACCGTAAAACTTGGAAATATCCGGTGAATATCCTGATCGATATAAGAACCATCGGTAGAAGCAAAGTATTTCTGCTCATTTACCGCAAAACAGGTAGAATTGATAAAGCTCGCGCCGCCAGCTTTGGCTGCTGCGTTTACAGACAATAAAAGGTCGGTTTTATCTTTAATCGGAACCTCGAAAGCATTAATTTCAATCGGTGTTTTCCAGCTCACTTCGCCATAACCTTTCTGCGGAGCTAGCTGCACCGGTTCGGCCTGAATTTTTGAGTTTGCTTTGGCCACAGCTACTGCACGTTCTGCCGTTTTAGCCACATCTTCCTTCGTCATATTGTTGGAAGCAGCAAAACCCCAACAACCGTTTGCAATTACGCGGATACCTACGCCTTGCGATTCGGTATTGGCAATATTTTGAATGCGGTTTTCGCGCGTGATCACCGCCTGGTTTAAGTAACGGCCAATGCGTACATCTGCATAACTGGCACCTTTAGCACGCGCTGCATTCAGCGCAACATCTGCCAATTGCTTTTTTTGCCGTACATCCATGCCATCATATAAAGCGGCCATCGGGTCAATTGGCCGGGCAAAAGCAGGCATTTCGGGTAGCATTAAAGTGCCCAATCCCAGGCCCGACAAATACAGAAAATCACTTCTTTTCAATGGTTATCCTCCAGATTAAATCATATTTATAAAAGCTCCAATCTAATGCTTTTAAGTTAAACTAAAAGAGAAAATGTTTATAACAATTTTGTTTCAAACCATAAAAAAGCACAAGAAAGCAGGAAAATTAAATAAAATAGGAGGGAAGGAATAAAAATCAGTTCGGTTTGCTGCTGATTTTGATTTTTCGTTTGTGTTGAAGCAAATTTACGTGCGTATGTCTCTGTTAAATTAATTTTTTGAGTTAATTTTAATGCTTTCCAATCCAAATTTTCAAAAACATAGATACCTGTAGGTAGATTTTTATCAGCATTTACCATTATCCATCCGGATTTTCTTGGCCAATACACACTTTCCTGCAAAAAAGGAATATTTTGATTTTGTTGAAAAGCTACATTTGCACCATCAATTTGTGCTGAAATATTTTTGGTTGAAGTGTTCAGCCTTATCGGCACCATACTGTTTTTATCAGCATAAATTAGGGTAGAAACAGTTTGTTTTTGAGTGATTTTCCGGGCGGCTTTAGAAATTAATAGCGACCAATACGCCGCATATTCCTTTGTTTTGCCCGAAAGTTGCCAGCTAAAAGTATTGTTCAAAGTTGATAAAATCAGCCTTCCGGCACCATACAATTTGTTACTTACCACTAAATGATTGGTTTGATCTTGCACCAAAACCTGCGAACCAGCCTGGTTTTTGATAAACGATGGGTGCTCCGTTTGGATATTTAACCGCAAACCACTTGCATCATTCAACTTTAAATTCAGCTGTTTCTGTAAATCATTGGATGGATAAACCGCAAAATTTTGCCTGATAAAAGAAGTATTGGCGCTATCCGCCCGAAAAATCAAACCTAAGCCTTTTCGACTGGTTTGTGCTAAAATTGCCGCTATTTCTGCCTTGCTTAAATTGCCAAATTCGCTGGCATCACAAATTAAAACATCAAAATTATGAAGCAGTGCCGGCGTAATTTTTTCCAGCGGTTGCTTGCTCATGTTACCAAAATCGGTTGTTGTTTTATTTTTGCTGATCGTGCTTCGAGCAGCCACGGCATAAGCATTTTCAGCCAGCCAGTTTTTCAAAAACCGACTTTCAAAATCCGGCGAAGCCGAAAGCATCAGCACTTTCAGCATTTTTTCAGGTTCGATGGTTAATGGCAAAGGTTCATTTTCCAGCGTATCTTTTCCGGATAAAGCCAACAGCCTGAAAACCGCCTCGCCGCTTTGCTTCGGAATTGAACTGAAAGAGAAATTCATGCTTCTTTTAGCACCTATTTTTACAGAATCTAAACTGGTGTTCAAGCCTTTTAAAACCAGCTTAATTTCACCATTGTTTTGGTTGAGAAAATTGCCTTGCACCCGGAAGTTTTCGCCCGCATGTAACCGGTGCGTCCAGTTAATTTTTTGAATTCCGGTAGGTAATTTTGGCACGTTGAATTGAACGGGTAATCGATCCAGGTTTTTTAGCTCATCTTCACTCAAACCATCACCCAAAATATGTACAGTTGTGTTGGTAGGAACCGTTTTTCGCCATAAATCCAAATCAGCAATAAAACGAACCTGGGGCGATTTTAAAGTTTTAAAAACAGCTTCATCAGCCGTAAAAATTAATGGTTTTTGCGGGGAAGAAGACTGCTGCAAATGCAAACTATCTTTGCTAAAACCATCCGTCAGCAAAAAAAAATCATGCTCCGTATTGATGCTTCTTTTACCGCTATAAAACGGCGGAACCGCAAGGCAAACTAAACTTGCCACTGCTAAAAAAGAAGTTAGCAGGCGCAAAACCAACCGCTGTTTACTACCGCGTTTGATCTCTTTCCAAAACAGGAAAATCAGTAGTAAAAGCGAGGCTGAGAAAACCAAAATATTCCACATCATTTTGACCTGTTTATGTGGGTTAAGTTTTGAAAATACGCATTTGATAAACCCTGATCCATGTTGTTTTCTGCCGGCTGCGGCAATTTGGCAACTGCCGGAAGCAGTTTCTGAATGGCTTTCTCAACTGTTAAAATATCATGACTATTGATATTTTTAGGCTGATTTATATTGGATAAAACTTTCCGGAAAGAAGTAACCGCGGGCAAATAAACCGAAGGGTTTGCTGCTGCTTTGCTGCTCAACTGCATATTGGTTTGCCGCAAAATTTGTAACGAAGCCTCGCCCAAACCAGTGCCGTTCTTTAACTGATTAAGCAAATTTGCTGCTTGGCGCAGAGCCAGATACGGATCGTTTTGTTTCTTGAAATCCTGCTGCGTTACTGGATCAATAATTTTAGTCAGATCGCCGGTCAGGCGTTTTTCTACCGGTTTCAGCGGGGCAATTTTTGCACTCGTTTTGGCCACATACGCGCGCGATTTTTGTTGCAGATCTTTCAGCAAACGCAAGGCTTTATACGCAAACGGCAACGCTTCCTGCGGTTTGTACGTGCGCAAACGCAACTCGGCACTCCACATTTCATTTAGCGTGGCTTTCAGTTGATTCTTTGTTTCCGGTTCTAAAAAGCTGGCATCTTCGGCATTGTCGTGCTTATCGGTGTAAGCGTCTAAAATTTTAGTGGCATTACTGAAATCTGCCGGATTCGACAGTGAATTCGTACTTTCTGCATCACCGCCAGATTCTGATTCTTCACCCAAAAACTTGCCGTAACGCAAGCGCAAAAGCTTCTGATCAAAACCTAAATTGTTACTACGTTTTTTAAAATCCTCTACTTTAATCGTATCTTTTTCCTTCAGCAATTGCTCCGTTTCAATAATGATCTGCCGTTCGCTTCTAAACAGTTCCGGCTTCACATCCAGGCTGTTCACCATGCCTTCCATTTGCATCAGTTTGGCCGTGTCTGCAATAGAAACAATGTAAACTTCTGAACGCGTTTCCTGATAGTGATTGTCTGTTGCCTTCACATAAAAATATAATTCGTCGCCCGGCTGCATTCCTAAAGCTTTCAAATCCAGCTGTTTCTGTAACTGGTATTGCGTTTGATGACCAGGAAACGCAGCCTCAAAACTGATTTTCTGCTCCTTAAATTTCACCGCTTCACCCGTTCCACTGGCGATTGTGGCGTTGATGTAAGCTTCGCGGATGCCATAATCATCGCTTAATGCTGTTTTTAACAGGGTTTTTTGCGGTTCTCCAAAATCAATTACAGTAGTTGGTTTGGGTGATTGGATGCGGATGACCGGCGGCTGATCTTTGATGACTTCTACCTGATACAATTCGGAAATTTTACCGTCAAGGTTCACCTGATAAAATCCCGGCGCATGGATCATTCTGGAAGTTTTCCACAACGTATGATCTGCGTTTGCTGCTTTTAACGGCAGTTTTTCGTGATCATTAAAAATAAAACTGACCTGCTTAACAGCTTTATTCGTGCTGATTTCCCAATTTACCGTTGCACCGTCTTCCGCAGTTAAAGCAAATTTTTCCTGCTCCCGAGAACTTTTTCCGGTATAAGCAGGTGGTGTAATTTCTAGGTTAAAGTGCTCAATTTCGGGCAAAATAACTTCCGTTTTTACAGGTTTTTCATTTCCACCAAATACTTCTTTTATCGATGTAAAATGGTTATTTCGGGAGGAGACTGAAAATTTGCTAACCAAAAAACTAACGAGAAAAGAGGCTGCTAAAATAAAAGCGGCAAATTTCAGACGACTGTAAAACTCTTTTGGCTGAGGCAATCCTGGTAAAAGCTTTTCTACTTTTTGCCTTTGCAGCCGTTCCAAGATATTAAGTGATTCAGGAGATTTTAAAGCGAGTTCTGCGCTTTCTTCAAGCTGGGGAAAAGCTGTATTGAGAAAACGGGCAACATCATAAACTTGAATTTTCCAGGAAGAATTTGTAAAAAACAAAATGGCTTCAAAAACAAAAAATAATGGTAATATCCACCAAAATGAACTTGCAAAATGTGTATGAAAAATGGTGCTTAAAAACAGTGCTGCCGCTAAAGCCAAAAACACGTATGACAAAACATTGCTGATCTGCCATTTTTTTTGCCAGTTGCTGATAATCAAATTTCCTCTTGGCTCAACCATAAATTGCCTGTTTTTTAGCTTGAGAAGATAAAATCCGTTCCAGTAAAAACACAAAGAACAGCGCTATCCAGATGCTATGTTTCCAATCAGTTGTTTCAAAGTTTTTAGTGTTTTTAAACACGGTTTCCGTTGGATTTTCTGCAGATGGCTGTAGTTGATTTGGAGAAATAATGCGCTTATCGTAATTGCTAAAATCTGGCTGCGGATAGCTTTTATAAATTAAATCCAACATTATTTTGGGGAAACTGCTGCTCCAAACCAAATCATTCCAGGCCGGATCAAAATGGCTGTAAAAGTGATAAATGTTTGCCTTTCCGGTTGGGTTTAAGCTTAAAACCGGATTTCCAAAACCATCCTGCCAAACTTTTTCCGCATCGGTCATGCTTCTTTTATCGGCTAAAAAATGTTGGTATAAACCAATCGGTTCCGGTTCATTTTCAGTAAAATTTTGTTCAGCATTGATCCAGGAACTGATGGTTTGTGCTTTACCATTTTCGTATTTGAAAATATTACCGCTTAAATTTAATTTTTCAGGAAGCGTTTTTGGAGGAATTTGATTTGATAACCAGAAAATCCAGTTTTGTTTTATCTGAATCTGATTGAAGTTACTGGCAAAAACAATTTTCATTTTCCGGTTGCTGAACTTTTTAACTGCTTGCAACGCCGCTTCCAAATAAGCCGCATCCGCAGAAAACTGGTTTTGGTAAACCGTAATTTTTAAGGTTGAAGTATCTACCAAAACAGCTTTCTGCGGATTATTTTTAAGCGAAACCATTGGTTTTCCGGCTTCAAAAGAAACCTGAAAACGGGAATTGCCACGATCGGCCGACTGCAAATTTATCGTGCTAAAAGAAGTACCGTTGGGTTTGCTATTTCCCAAAATTATGCGGATGCTATCTGCAGAAGTTAAAAAAGCGCTTTGAATCCAGATAGAAACCGAATCGGCAGGCGTATAAGTTTGCCAATGCAATGTTTGGTTTGATGCAGGACGTTTTCCTTGAAAATGTTGCAACAGGCTGGAAGTGAACAAATAAACTTTTGTTTTTTGCGGCACTTTTTGTTCGGACAATTTTAACAAAGGCCAATAAGCAACTGGGTTTTGCTTAGATTGACGGACGGTATCTTTTAAAACTTCGGCCAATTTTACTGCCTTAAAAGAAGTATCCAGCAAATGCAGTTCATAACCGGCTTTCAGCAAAGAATCCATCATGGGTTTAAAATGCTGATATACTTCTTTTACCGGTGTTTTTTCAACCAAAATCCAGCCTTTTGTTTTAGTGGCTCTGGCCGGTTTTTGCCAAAAAGGCCCGGTTAATAAAAATGCCAGCAACAGCAATAACAAACAGCGTAAAAGCAGCAGCAGCCAATCGGTAATGCGGAAACTTTGGGAACTTTGCCGCGCACTTTCGCCCAGCAGGGCAATACTGCCGATTTTGAGCGTTTTGCCGGTTTTGATATGCCACAAATGGATGAGTACCGGAACGATAATTCCGGCGATTGCCCACAGCCATAAAGGATTGATTAGTTGTAGCATTTTTAGGTTTCAGCGTTCAGTAGTCAGCTTTTAGCAAATGTTTTACGTTTTATTTATGTTGATTAGTTTCGGTTTCTTTGGTTCAAAAAATCGCGTAGTGCTAAATCTAAAGGCTGGTTCATGCTGATTAACCTGTAAAAAATATGCCGGTCAAGCAGTTGGGTTTTGATGTAAGCTAAACGTTCGTCCAGCTTTTGTTTATAGACTTTTTTAGCTTGCGTGGCATTGACTTGGATAGTTTTTCCGGTTTCCAGATCTTCCAAAGTAGAGTATCCGGCAAAATCTAAATCCAGTTCGTTTTTGCCAATCAACTGGAAAACGATGATCTCATGTTTCAGAGTAGAAAGCTTATCCAACAGAGCTAAAATTTCGCTGTTTTCCTCATAAAAATCTGTAATAAAAACAAGTAGTTCGCGCTTGCCTGTTCCGGCAAACAACGCTTTATAATTCACAGCTTCTGTAAATTTACCGTTTGGGTTGAGGTTTTCCAGCTGATAAAACAAGCGGTTTAAATGCTGCATACTTTGTCTCGGCACCAGCGAAAATAAACCGCCATTTTGCAGCACGTACAAACCAGTTGCATCGCCCTGTAAATTAGCCAGATAAGCCAGCGAAGCCGTTAAATAAGCAGCATAAGTGCTCTTTTTATAGCCATTATCTTCATGGTTCATGGAAGCGCTGGCATCTACTAAAAACCGTATGGAAATACTGGTTTCCACTTCGCTTTCGCGGATGTAATAACGATCGGAGCGGGCAAACATTTTCCAGTCCAGCGAACGCAGGTCATCGCCGGGCTGGTAACTCCGGTACTGACTAAACTCCATGCCCGGCCCTTTTACGGTGCTTTTATTTACGCCGCTCATAAAACCATCAATCACTGTTTTGGCAGCCAGTTGCAGGTTTTTAATGGCGATAACGGTTTTTGGATCGAGGAGGCGAGACATATGGAACAACTAAATTTTAGGTCGATAAAAACAGTATCATTAAGCCATCACTTTTGGTCGTTCAATGGCTTTGATCAGTTCCGCAGTAACCATATCCGAGCTTACATTTTCGGCATCAGCCTTAAAATTCATCAAAATGCGATGCCGCAAAACCGGGTAAGCCATGTTGTGGATGTCTTCCATCAGCACCGAATACCGGCCTTTAAACAAAGCACGCGCTTTGGCCGTAAGAATTAAAGCCTGACCGGCACGCGGCCCGGCTCCCCAGCGAACCCATTCTTTGATGTACGGAACTAAGGTAGTATCTGGCCGTGTGGCGCGGATGATGCTGCTGACGTAATGCACCAGATCATCATTAATGCTCACATCACGCACCAAACCCTGTAATTTCCGGATTTCTTCTCCGCCCAAAATCGGGTTTACGGTTACTTTTTTGCTGCCGGTGGTGCTGTTTAACACGCCAAATTCTTCCTGCGCGGTTGGATAACCGATTTTGATATACAATAAAAAACGGTCTAATTGTGCTTCCGGCAACGGATAAGTTCCGGCCTGCTCAATCGGGTTTTGGGTGGCGAGAATGAAAAACGGACGATCCAGCGGATAGGTTTGCCCGCCATAAGTTACCTCAAATTCCTGCATGGCTTCCAGCAAAGCGGCCTGCGTTTTTGGCGGCGTACGGTTAATTTCATCCGCCAGAACAATATTTGCAAAAAGCGGCCCTTTGTTAAATTTGAAAAAGCGTTTTCCGGTGATATGGTCTTCCTCCAAAATTTCGGTGCCAACAATATCGGTCGGCATCAAATCCGGTGTAAACTGGATGCGGCGGAACGACAAATGTAAAGCCTGCGACAGGGTGCGCACCATCAGCGTTTTAGCCAGTCCCGGCACGCCTTCCAGCAAACAATGTCCGCCGGCCAGCAAGGCAACCAGCATTTCATCCAAAACCTGATCCTGACCAATAATTACTTTCTGTATCTCGCTTTTAAGTAATGAAAGCTTGGCAAGCAAGTTTTTTAAGTCGATTTCCGTAGTTTCCAAAACGTTTTATGATTAAATAAGCTGAACTCTAATTCTTATTGGAGAAAAGTAGAAATAAAATCCTTCAATTTAGAAAACTATTAAATAGTAGCAGAAACTTTACAAGATTTACATCGATAAAAGAAGTATTGCGTAATATTTGCAATAATTTAGGGCGATGAATGCGGCTAAATTTACTTTTACAAGATTGCGTTACACGTCCGGCGATTGGGACACCGATCAGCGGATGCCATCCAATATTTTGAATTCACTGATAGAATATACCACGATTCCAATCAATCCACAGGAAAAAATTATTGACCTGAGCAGTACCGAAATTTTCGAATCGCCTTTTTGTTACCTCAGCGGACATAAACTGGTGCAGTTTAACGCGCAGGAGCGAAGTAATTTTAAGCAATATGTGCAAAACGGCGGTTTTGTTTTTGCAGATGATTGCAACCATGATATCGACGGGCTTTTTGCGCGTTCTTTTGAAACCCAGATGAGTTCGCTTTTCGGCCCGCACGCGTTAAAAAAAATCCCGACAAACCATCCTATTTATTCTTCGTTTTTCAAATTTGAAAAAGGGCCGCCAAACACGGCTTTTGAATTAAATGGTTGGGGCGATGACCTTATCCATGATTACTTGAAAGCTGTTGAAATAAACGGGCGGATCGCGGTTTTGTACAGCAACAAAGATTACGGCTGCGAATGGGATTATGATTTCAGGAACAAGCGTTTTCTGGCGGAAGACAATACCAAATTCGGGGTAAATATTGTATTGTATGCGATGGGCGCGTAGGACGTAATTTCCTGATACTTCTTTTACCAGTAAAAAATCGGCGTTGCTCGTAGAATGATTACTTTTGTATTATTCTATTCTGAAGCATGAACGCTGAAATTATTAAAGCATTACCGGGCCAATACTGTAATTCCTTAACTGCCTATTCCCGCTGGCTAACCCGCGAAGTTACGATTGGCGATGTGCCAATGGGCGGAACGAATCCGATCCGTATCCAAAGCATGACCACTACGGACACGATGGACACTGCCGGAACCGTAGCGCAAACCATCCGCATGGTTGATGCCGGTTGTGAATACGTTCGTATTACGGCGCCCAGCGTTAAAGAAGCGCAAAATCTGGCGGAAATCAAAAAGCAGCTTCGGCAAAAAGGTTATCAGGTTCCGTTGGTGGCCGATATTCACTTCACCCCAAATGCAGCAGAAGTTGCGGCGCGGATAGTGGAAAAAGTGCGCATCAACCCCGGAAATTATGCTGATAAAAAACGCTTTGATGAACTGGTTTATACTGAAGCAGAATACCAGAATGAGCTGGAACGCATCTTCAAAAAGTTTACGCCTTTAGTCAACATCTGTAAAGAATATGGCACGGCGATGCGCATCGGCACCAATCATGGTTCGCTTTCCGACCGAATAATGAGCCAGTATGGCGATACGCCGCGCGGCATGGTAGAATCGGCCATGGAGTTTATCCGTATGTGCGAAAGCCTGAATTATTATAACCTGGTGATCTCGATGAAATCCAGCAATCCGCAGGTGATGGTGCAGGCGTACCGGATGCTGGTTGAAACGATGGTTGCCGAAAACATGAATTATCCGTTGCATTTGGGCGTTACTGAGGCCGGTGATGGCGAAGATGGCCGCATAAAATCCGCCGTTGGCATCGGGACTTTGCTGGAAGATGGTTTAGGCGATACCGTTCGCGTTTCGCTCACCGAAGAACCGGAAGCCGAAGCACCGGTAGCAATTGCATTGGTGGAGCGATATGTGAAAAGGCAATCATCAATCATCAATCAGACATCAGCAATTAACCTCCAACCTGAACTTACCACATCCAACTCACAACCTACAACTGCTCACTCTCCATACGAATATAAAAAACGGGAAACCTACGAAGCCAATGCCTTTATTGGTGGCCATATGGTGCCGCGTGTAGTGCTTGATTTATCAGCAAAAAACCTGAAAGACCCGGCAATTCTGGCTGATGCCGGTTATCTGTATTCGCCTTTGCTGGATAAATACAACATGGCAGACCAGTCGGTAGATTTTGTTTATCTGGGTGATGAGCTGCCATCTTTTGCTTTCCCGGGAAACCTGAAACAGCTTTACAATTACCAAACCTGGAGCTTTTTAACCGATAAAAAGAACTGTCATCCGGTTTTTAATTTAGAAGAATTCAATGCTTCTGCAGAAAAAGACGAAGCGTTAAATTTAGTAAAAATCAAAAACAGCGATCTGGAAACAGAAACTTTCAAACAATTAACTGCGGATGAAACGTTGGTTTTCGTTTTAGAAACCGATGCTGCACATGGCATGGCCAATCAGCGGGAATGCTTCTTTTACCTGCAAAAAAATGGTATCCAGGTGCCGGTGATTGTGAAGCGGAGTTATCAGTTTTCAGCAATCAACAATCAAAATACGCTTGTAAATTTAAAACTTGATACCGCTGATAATATCACCAAACTTCAACTTTACGCGGCGACTGATTTGGGTGCTTTATTGGTAGATGGTTTTGGTGATGGCATTTGGATTGATGCGCCGGAGATTCCTTCCAAAATAATTACTTCTACCGCTTTTGGTATTTTACAGGCTACGCGTTCACGGATTTCTAAAACCGAATATATTTCCTGCCCAAGCTGCGGCCGAACGCTGTTTGATTTACAGATTACCACACAAATGATCCGCAGCCGAACTTCTCATCTTAAAGGCTTAAAAATTGGGATTATGGGTTGTATTGTAAACGGTCCGGGCGAAATGGCCGATGCCGATTATGGATATGTTGGTGCCGGTCCGGATAAAATTACACTTTACCGCGGTAAGGAAGTGGTGAAGAAAAACGTTTCTTCGGCTTTGGCTCTGGATGAATTGATTGGGATTATTAAAGTGGACGGAAACTGGGTGGAACCGGAATAGGGTTAATTAATGTCGTAATTTAGATAGTGGATAATTAAAAGGAACAGTATAGTTTACATCTACTATCTTTCCATTTTTTACAGACAATTCGCATCTTCAAGTTTCCATATAAAACTAATAAATATAAGTACAGGCAGCAATGCTTCTTTTATCGACCTAAAATTTAGTAATAAGTATTTGGGCGTGCCCCTTTGGGTCGGGCTATCCGCTGCAAGTCCTCGCTCTGCGCTCCGGGCTTTCCACTGCAATCCCTCACGCGGCATGTGGCTACCTTAAAAGTTCATTACCCGGCTTATTTAAAATAGCTAAAACCGAAGCGCGATTAATCCGGTTTAGTTTTAAACAAAGTATCCAAATCAACATAAAAAAACCATGGCAAAAACAGTAGCAGACCAGCTTGTAGATATGCTCTCCGAAGCTGGCGTAAAAAGAATATACGCCGTTACCGGCGACAGTTTAAACAATGTAAACGATGCTGTGCGGCGCAGCGAAGGCAAAATGCAGTGGATACACGTGCGCCACGAAGAAGTAGGTGCCTACGCCGCCAGTGCCGAAGCACAACTAACCGGCAAACTGGCCTGTTGTGCCGGCAGCAGCGGCCCCGGCCACGTGCATTTAATTAATGGTTTGTATGATGCACACCGCGCAGCTGCGCCGGTTCTGGCTATTGCCTCCACTGTAATGTCGCAGGAATTTGGCACCGAATATTTCCAGGAAACCAATACCATCAAACTGTTTGATGATTGCAGTCATTACAATCAAATCGCCGTTACGCCGCAACAGTTACCGCGCATGTTGCAGGCCGGCATCCAGCACGCTGTGCATCGCAAAGGTGTTTCTGTAATTGGTTTGCCGGGCGATGTAACCAATAAAGATGCCGAGGAAAGCGTAACCTCCATGCACTTTTACAACCCGGAATCGGTTACGCGCCCATCTGACAAAGAGCTGCAAGCCTTAGCTGCACTAATTGCCGAGCACGATAAAATCACCATTTATTGTGGCATTGGTGCTACCGGTGCACATGATGAAGTGGTAGAGTTTGCTGCTAAAATTAAGGCACCGGTAGCTTATTCGTACCGTGGCAAAATGGAAATCCAACACAATAACCCGTATGAAGTTGGCATGACGGGCTTGCTCGGCCTGCCTTCCGGCTACAATAGTATGCACAAAGCAAGTCTGGTAATTTTGCTGGGCACGGATTTCCCGTACATCGATTTTATGCCAACCGATAACAAGATTGTGCAGATCGATATCAAACCGGAGCGCTTGGGTCGCCGTGCCAAGCTGGAAATGGGTTTATGCGGATCGATCAAATACACACTGCAATCGCTGATGCCTTTTTTAACCGCAAAAACTGACGATGATTTCCTGAAAGAACAGTTGAATTTTTACGAAAAGGTAAAAGAAAACAACCAGATTTACGTAAAAGATCAGGGCAAAACAGATGCCCTGCACCCGGAGTTTGTAGCTTCCACCATTGATAAACTGGCCGATCAGGATGCGATTTTTACGATGGATACCGGTATGTGCTGTGTTTGGGGCGCGCGATACATAAATTCTACCGGTAAAAGAAGCATGATCGGTTCGTTCAACCATGGCTCGATGGCCAATGCAATGCCGCAGGCAATTGGTGCCGCGCTGGCTTGTCCGGACAGGCAGGTAATTGCTTTCTGCGGAGATGGCGGGTTGTCTATGCTGCTGGGCGATCTGGCTACCATCGTTCAATATAAATTACCGATTAAAATGATCGTTTTCAACAATAAATCATTAGGTATGGTGAAGCTGGAAATGGAAGTTGCCGGTCTGCCTGATTGGCAAACAGATATGGTGAATCCGGATTTTGCCGCCGTTGCCGCTGCTTTCGGCATCAAAGGCATCACCGTAAACAATCCTGAAAACATGGAGCAAGCCATTCAGCAAGCTTTCGCTACGGAAGGACCGGTTTTGGTTAACGTGATGACCGATCCGAACGCACTTTCTATGCCACCGGAAATTGAATTTAAACAGGTAAAAGGCATGGCCTTAGCGATGGGCAAACTAATTATGGATGGTAAAATAGAGGAAGTTATAGATACCGTAAAATCCAATTACAAGCATATTAAGGATGTGATATAACTAAGCTTTTTAATCATTAATTACTAACGCACATTTAGAAATTCTGAATGTGCTTTTTTGTTAAAAATGTTTCATGCTGTTTTTATCGGATAATTTATTGTAATTCAAATATTCTACTTACCTTGATTTCAAAATGGATTATTGTTTTAACCACTTCCAAATCCCATAACCTTGCAACCGCAGTTTTACAAACCTCACCCTTCATTAACTGGCATTGTAAGTCATATCATGATTTTTGAAGGACAGTTTTCTGCAGATAAAAATTTAGTTTCTCCTTTTCCGCCCACGCCTCAAAACAGCATTCACTTTTACCCGGGCGATGTCACCTGGAATCAAAAAAAAGGAAATATTGCTTTTGAAACTCAACCAGACAGTATTATCGTTGGCCCGCAAGTAACCAAAGTGAATATTAAAATGGGTTTGCATCACCTAATTGTATCAGTTGCTTTTCATCCCGGCGGACTTTACCGTTTGCTTAAAATACCAATGTACGAGTTGTTTGATGAATCTTTTGAAGCATCATTGTTATTAGGAAGTGCTTTAAAGGAAGTGAATGAACGGTTGCGGGAAGCAAAAAATCACCTCGAAATGAAGAATATGGTAGAGGCTTTTTTACTTCGGAAAATTGTTCCTTCGCCTTTGCTTCCTGTTGAACATGCCATGAAAAAACTGATTAACAGTAACGGCGCGCTTTCTATGGAAGCTGCTGCTTCTTTTTCTTGCCTCAGTCTTCGTCAGTTTGAAAGAAAATCCAAAGAATTATTAGGCTACTCGCCCAAGTTTTTTTCCAGGTTGATCCGGTTTTCAAGTGCCTATCGCTTAAAAGAAAATGGGCGGAATTTGAGCTGGACTTCCATTGCCAATGCTTCCGGTTATTTTGATCAGATGCACATGATCAAAGATTTTAAAGAATTTACCGGTACAACTCCAAGCTTTATTACCCGCGAAATAAACGATGCACCTTTCCGGTTGCAGGAAAAGATGCTATTTTAAAGATGTCGTTTTTTTACTATTAATGCTTTTACTGCTGAAATAACTTTGGTGAAACAAATTATTTACATCATGAAAAAAGTATTGATTTTAATGACAACTATTTTTACCGGCTTAATGGCCGAAGCACAAAATAATTCAGCTGATAAACAAGCTATCGAAAAACAGGTAGATGCAATGATTAGCAGTTGGAATAAACACGATTACAGCGATATGAAAAGCTACACGACAACAGATTGCGATTGGGTAAACATTGTAGGTATGTGGTGGAAAAACCAGAAAGAAGTAGCGTTTGCACACAGAGCTTTCCACGAAAAAATGTTCAAAAATACCAGTCTGACTAAAAAAAGTGTTTCGATACGCCTGATTCGGGATGATGTTGCCTTAGTGCATTATTACACACGTGTTGGCACTTTTACAACTCCTAACGGACATGTAATGCCAGAAGCTGATAACCTGGCTTTGCTAGTTTACGTTAAAAATAATGGAAAGTGGTTGCTTACATCAGGAGAAAATCTGGTAGTTGATGAGCATGCACAGGCATCTAATCCGGTTAACTTTATGCCGAAATAATTGTTTACATAACAGCTTTCTCCTTCAAAAACCCAACACAAACCTCACAAACCTGTTCCAAACTTGCAGGCAAAACAGCTTCCAAATATGGATGCGTTGAGTTGAACGTATGATTGGCTCCGGGCGCAACCACCAGATCAGATTTTGGTTGTTTGCGGTTCAGTTCTAAAGCATGGCTAATATTTACCGTTGGATCCTGATCGCCATGAACAATGAGCCAGGGTTGCTTCAATTCTGCAGCAGCCAGCAAAATATTCAGGCGTTTTGGGTTTCGGTCTAAATCATCCAATAAGGTCGATTTTACGGGCATTTGCTGGTTGGTGCGCGAATTTGGGAAAAACTGTACACCGCTTAATTTCCACTGCGCTTCGGCCACTTTGGGCCACAGGTTATGAAAATCTGCTACGGAAGCCCAGGTAATTAGTTTTTCAACACGTTCATCTTCAGTAGCTTTGATGATACTGATGCCACCGCCCATGCTATGGCCAATGAAGCATACTGTTTTTACGGGTGAAAAATTGGCGCCGTTTCCTGCAAAATCAATCACAGATTTTAAATCTTGCAGTTCGATGGAAAAAGTGTTATCGCTAAATGCTTCCAGATCAACAAAATCAACAGGATGTTCTGGCGTGGTTCCGTTGTGCGAAAAATTGAATTTGAGGAAACGAAAACCATTTTCGGCAAAATACTGGGCCACCAGATTGTGTGTTCCCCAATCTTTAAATCCTTTAAAACCATGTGCAAAAATCACGAGTGGTGCTTGCTTGTTGCGGTTGTCAAAAGTGATGTCTGCCAGCATATTTCTGCCGTTTGCACCGGGAATTAAAAAGCTTTCCTGTTGGATGTGATCGTTCATTTGGATGCTGTTTTTATCGGTATAAATTTAGTGTGATTTACACTATTGGTAATAGCAGGATACCTTCTTTTTATTGTTGTTTTGATGAAGATTTCTCCCTGCGGTTGAAGTAAAAAGAAGCACAAAATCAATCTTTTCGATGCCAGTATGCCCAGGCAATCAGCACAATCTGTAGCGGCAGCCTGATCCAGGCAACCGTTTTGCTCACTGTAAAACTACCCAACTTAAACGGTGCAATCTGGATCATGTAGATGTGTACGGTTGTAAAAACAAGCAGCATCAAAATGATACCGTAAACGGCGTATGTTCTGGTTTTTTTAAAAATCAGCATCAACCCAAAAAGTAATTCAAAACAGCCAGCCAGCATATTTAACAGCTTTGGAGCCGGGAAATAAGGCGGAATGATGCTGATATAAGCCGCTGCACTGCGAAAATGATTACTTCCAGCAGCGAGGTACAAGATGATAAGCAGAACTAAACTGATTTTTTTTACTGTCGACATGTTTAAGCTTATTCTTTTGCTGTAAAAATGCGATCAATAATTTGTAAAAATCATTTTTCTGCTTCAATTTAAACTCATTATAAATAAAGGTGTTTGACAAAGTGCTGACAGTTCGGCTACCTGCTGTGCTTACTTTTGTCAGTCTTATAGAATCAGCGGCCTTGAAGTACTTAAAAGTAATTGCCTTTACACACAAACAGATTGAACTGAAAGAGCTGGGAAAACTGGTTATCTGTCAGGATAATCTGGCTGAAAAGCTACAAGAAGCCAAAACGCATTTTCAAATTCCGGAAATATTTTATCTGGCCACTTGTAATCGGGTGGAATTTGTGATGGCGACTGATTTAGAAGTGAACAAAGATTTTGCCAGAAAGTTTATTGGTTTTATGGAGATTGGCCTTTGTCCGCACTTCCTTGAAACCTTTATTGAAGGTGCTTGCATCTATGAAGAAAAAGAAGCTTTAAACCATTTGCTACGAACTTCCTGCTCGATGGAAAGTTTAGTGGTTGGCGAAAAAGAAATCTTGGCGCAGATACGCAAAGCTTACGAAACCTGCCGTGCTGCTAACTTAACTGGTGATTATTTGCGCATGGTGATGAACCGCGTAGTTAAAGCTGCTAAAGAGGTTTATACTGATACTAATATTTCCCGCAATCCAATTTCAGTAGTTTCCCTGGCTTACCGAAAGCTGCGTGAACTGGCTTTAACGCCAAATTCCCGTATTCTGATTATCGGTGCCGGCGAAACCAACAAGAATATTTCCAAATATCTGCAAAAACACAAGTATTCTAACTTTGCTGTTTTTAACCGTACAAAATCCAAGGCCGAAGAGCTTGCTGCCGAACTGAAAGGCAAAGCGTATGATCTGGCCGAACTGGCAAATTATCACCATGGTTTTGATGTGATTATCACGTGCACATCTTCTGTTGATCCGATCATCACTACCGAAATTTACAACACATTATTAAACGGAGAAACCAGCCGCAAAACAATTGTTGATCTGGCAGTGCCGAATGATACAGCTGCTGAGGTGATTGAAAATTTTCCGATCAATTACATCGAAGTACATACGCTCAATGAACTTTCTAAAAGTAATTTGCAGGAGCGCTACCAGGAATTGATTCATGCGGAGAAAATTATTGAGCAAAATATCAATGACTTTATTCCGGTTTTGAAACAACGCCGCATAGAATTGGCGATGCGTGAAGTGCCGGAAAAAATCAAGGAAATCCGCAAGCGTGCTGTTGATTCTGTTTTTGCTGAGGAAATTCAGTCGATGGACATCCAGTCTCGCGAAGTTTTGGAAAAAATCATCAATTACATGGAAAAAAAGTACATCAGCGTACCGATGATGATGGCCAAAGAAATTATGTCCAGCAATAATTAATTTTTCTGTTTCTGCTGATACTTCTTTTATCGTCAGAAAAATCCCATTTCTAATTTTTTATCCGGCTAAGTTTTCTTAAAAACCTAACTTTGCGCTGTACTCAAAAAGCAAAACTTTGAACAGAAAAATCACCATTGGAACGCGTGGAAGCGATCTGGCTTTGTGGCAGGCCAACTTTGTGAAAGACCGTTTGGCGGAAATAAATGTTCTGGCAGAGCTTAAAATCATCAAAACCCAAGGCGACCGGCTTTTGAACCTGAGTTTTGATAAACTGGAAGGAAAAGGTTTTTTCACCAAAGAACTGGAAGAAGAACTGCTGGCCGGAACGATTGATCTGGCGGTACATTCGCATAAAGATTTGCCAACTGAGAATCCGCCTGGATTGATTGTAGCTGCTGTTTCAGAGCGTGAAGATCCGTCAGAATTGCTGTTGATGCTGAAAGATGTGGTGGATGTGAAACAAAAATTTTCTGTCAAGTTTGGTGGTTTGGTGGGCACATCTTCCAATCGCCGTAAAGCGCAGTTGCTGGCTGTGCGGCCGGATCTGGAAATTATAGAGTTGCGCGGCAATGTGCCAACGCGCATCAATAAATTGCGAAACGAAGAATACGATGCCATTATGCTGGCCAAAGCTGGCGTGAGCCGTTTAGGTTTAGATTTGAGCGAATTTTATGTAGAAGATATTGGCCCGACGGAGTTTATCCCGGCGCCGGCACAAGGCGTTTTGGCGATACAAATCCGGGAAAATGACCAGGATTTATTTGATGTTTTACAAGCTTTAAATCACCCGAATGTAGCCGAGGAGCTGGCTGTAGAACGAAAGGTTTTGCGCCTTTTTGGCGGCGGCTGCCATTTACCTTTGGGTTGTTACTGCCGCAAAGAAGATGGTGAATTCCAGGTTTTCACGTCCAAAGCTACTGATGGTGAAAAAGTGCCGGATCGTTATTTTATACAGGTAAAAACAGCATCAGGTTTGGCAGAGAAAATAGTTTCCAAGTTTGATCCGGCCAGGAAATTTCCGGCTAATGTATTTATTTCGAGAGACTTATCAAATCATAGTTACTTCCGCAAAGCGGTCGAGAAAAATGGAACAGCGATAGAAGCACGTTCGCTGATTCGTACTGTGCCGATCATTACCAAACTGGATCCTTACATTTTACGAAACCTGGACTGGGTATTTTTCACCAGCAAAAATGGTGTCGAATATTTCTTCAACCTTCAACCCCAACTGCCTAAAAAAGTAAAATTTGGAGTAATGGGAACCGGTTCTGAAAATGCTTTGCGCGCTTTGGGTTACCGTGCGGATTATGTTGGCGAAAGTGTGGATAGTGCCGAAGTTGGTGCCGAATTTGCAAAGCTGGCTAATGGTTCTACCATTTTATTTCCGGCTGCCGAAGATCCGATGCGTAGTATTCATCAGGCTTTATCCGCAGAAACCAAAAAAATTGATTTGCCGGTTTATGAAACCGTGATGGAGGAAAACGCGGAAGCTTCTGCTGCAGAAGTGCTGATTTTCACCAGCCCGTCAAACGTGGAAGCTTATTTTGCAGATAATTTGCTGGATGTTGATCAACAAGTGGTTGCCATCGGTAAATCTACCGGCAAAAAATTGGATGAAATTGGCGTAAACTATACGTTGCCGTTTTCGCCGGATGAAGTTGGTTTGGCAGAAGCTGTGTTCGGATTAAGCTTTTAGCTTTCAATCCAACTCCCATCATCAACATAATATTAAAAAAATACCGATAAAAACAGCATTCATCTTATCGCCGAAAGCTAAAAGCCAATAATTAAAATGATGCTTCAACGACCAAGAAGAAACCGGAAATCAGAAGTGATCCGGAATATGGTGCAGGAAACAGTTTTGCAGCCTGCCAACCTGATTTTTCCGTTGTTTATTGTAGATGGAAATGCACAGCAAACGGAAGTCAATTCGATGCCGGGAATTTACCGGTATTCTATCGACAACTTGCTGCGCGAAGTAGAAAGCTGCATGAAGCTGGGTTTGAAAGCTTTTGACCTTTTTCCGAATATTGAAGAATCCCTGAAAGATAAATTTGCGACTGAAAGCTACCGCGAAAACAGCCTGTATTTAAGGGCGATAAAAGAAGTAAAGCAAAATTTTCCGGAAGCTTGTATCGTTACGGATGTAGCGATGGATCCTTACAGTTCTGACGGGCACGACGGGATTGTAGAAAACGGCGAGATTTTAAACGATGAAACCCTGGAAGTTTTGGGTAAAATGGCTTTGGCACATGCACATGCCGGAGCCGATATTATTGCGCCTTCGGATATGATGGACGGCCGCGTGGGTTATATCCGTAAATTACTGGATGATAATAAGTTTACTAACGTTTCCATCATGTCTTACGCAGCCAAATATGCCAGTGCTTTTTACGGGCCGTTCCGCGATGCGCTGCAATCTGCCCCAAAACATGGTGATAAAAAAAGTTACCAAATGAACCCGGCCAATCAGCGTGAAGCCTTAATTGAAGCGCGGATGGACGAGGAAGAAGGTGCCGATTTTTTAATGGTGAAGCCGGCTTTGCCTTATCTTGACATCATCAAATTATTATACGAAAACACAGAATTACCGATTGCTGCTTACAATGTAAGCGGCGAATATGCCATGATAAAAGCTGCGGTGCAAAAAGGCTGGCTGGATGAGCGGCGATCTATCATGGAAGTTTTATTGGGCATCAGGCGTGCGGGTGCAACTGCAATTTTAACATATCATGCCAAGGAAGTTTTGGAAAAAAGGTGGTTGTAGGATAATAATTAGCTTTTTAGCTTCAGAAAACAGTTAAACAGACAAAATGGAATCTATAAAGAATATAGAAACGGCCGAAGAAGAACTGGCTACGCATCCAACAAGTAAACCTGATATCAGTCGGGATAAATCTGCTGCGTTGTATGAAAAAGCCAAAACCTATTTTCCGGGCGGTGTGAACTCGCCGGTTCGGGCGTTTAAATCAGTTTATGGTACGCCGTTGTTTATTGCAAAAGGCGATGGCTGCCATATCTGGGATGCAGATGGCAATGAATTTATAGATTTTTGCTGCTCCTGGGGGCCGCTGATTTTAGGCCATAATAATCCACAAGTGCGCGAAAAGGTAATCGAAACCATGCAAAACGGCATGTCTTTCGGTGCACCGACAGCGTTGGAGAATGAATTGGCAGAATTGATTTTAATCAACAATCAATACATAGAAAAGCTGCGTTTTGTTAGTTCGGGTACAGAAGCGGTAATGTCGGCCATTCGTTTGGCGCGCGGTTATACCAAACGCGATAAAATTCTGAAATTTGAAGGTTGTTATCATGGCCATGTGGATTCCCTGCTGGTAAAGGCAGGTTCTGGTTTGGTTACTTTTGGCGAAACTTCATCCGCTGGAGTTCCAAAATCTTTTGCAGATGAAACGATTGTTGTGCCGCTGAATGATCGCGAAGCTTTAAAACTGGCTTTTGAAGAATTTAAAGGTCAGATTGCAGCCGTCATCATTGAGCCTGTTCCGGCCAATAATGGCTTGCTTTTGCAGGAGAAAGAGTTTCTGCAGGAGCTCCGCGAAATTTGCACGATAAACGGCGCCTTGCTCATTTTTGATGAAGTGATTTCCGGCTTCCGTTTGGGTTTTGAAGGTGCGGCCGGATATTATCAGATTGCGCCGGATATTATTACTTATGGTAAAATTATTGGTGGCGGTTTGCCGGTTGGCGCTTATGGTTCATCCGCAGAGATTATGTCGAATATTTCTCCGGAAGGTCCTGTTTATCAGGCTGGTACGCTATCGGGGAATCCGGTTGCGATGGCTGCCGGAATTGCACAATTGAGCGAGTTGGCTAAGCCTGATTTTTATTCAAGCTTAAACCAAAAAGCGAAGAAATTTACGGATGCCATCGAGCAATATTCCGAAGAAAAAAATTATGGAATGAAAGTTTTTCAGATCGGTTCTATCTTCTGGTTTGCATTTACAGAGCTGGAAAATGTTCGTCGCGCAGATGAAATCGATCCGAAAAGCATGGAGAAATTTAAACTTTTTCATCGTGAATTGTTAAACCGAGGCATTTATATCGGCCCGTCCGGCTATGAAGTGGGATTTATTTCATCGGTACATACCGAAACCTATTTGGAGAAAGCAAAATTGGCGATATTTGAAAGTCTGGATTTTGTGTTTCACAATTAAACCGGATGCTTCTTTTATCAGGTAAAAATTAGGATAATAATTAAAAACCGATGCGTAAACCGTTTCTCATTTTCTATTTTCTCATCATTTACGCCATGGCCGAGCTGGTTTGGTGGAGCGTATTGTTGGTTCGGGCGCAGCCTAAACGAATCGGGATGATTTCGGGCGAATTGGCTGTTTTTGTCGCTATATTTTCTGTCGGTGCTTACTTTCTGCATAAATCCATCAATTCGGAACGAAGGCTTCATCAGCAACAAAAAAACTTCCTGCTTTCAGTCACACACGAGCTGAAATCACCGTTGGCTTCTATCAAGCTATATCTGCAAACCATCCAAAAACGCGATTTGAACCGCGAGCAGCAAAGCAATTTTATTGGCAAAAGTTTGGTTGACATTGAACGGCTGAATGATTTGGTGGAAAACATGCTGATCGCTTCACGAATTGACAACAGATCTTACAGTTTTCCAAAAGAAAGTTTTGATCTCTCTGAACTGGTACAAACCATTGTTGGTCGTTTACAGATCAATAAATGCGATTGCAACCAGCAGATTATTTCTGCACAAGTGGAACCAAATATTGAAATTATGGGTGATAAGTTTGCGCTTTCTTCCATGATTAATAACCTGGTGGAAAACGCAATCAAATATTCTGGCCCTTGCGAAGTGGTAGAGGTAAAGCTGAAACGAAAAGAACAATCGGTGCATTTGATGGTTGCAGATCATGGTATCGGCATTTCCGACGCAGAAAAACCACGGATTTTTGATAAGTTTTACCGCGTTGGCAATGAAGATACCCGCAATACAAAAGGTACTGGCCTCGGTTTATTTATTGTAAAACACGTGCTTGATAAGCATGAAGCTACTATAAAAGTGCGTGATAATAAACCATCGGGCAGTATATTTGAAGTTGTTTTTGCCTGACCTGTTAACAAAACCATTTTATGAGTAAGAAAAGAATTTTATTGGTTGAAGATGAAGAGCATCTGCTTGAAGCCATCAAACTAAACCTGGAACTGGAAGGCTACAAAGTTTCTACCGCGGTAAACGGTAAAAAAGCGTTGCAAATATTTAAAGAAGAGCGTTTTAACCTGATTGTTCTGGACGTAATGTTGCCGGAAATCGATGGTTTCCAGGTGGCTGAAACCATTCGTTTGGAAAATTCTGAAGTGCCGATCATGTTTTTAACAGCCAAAAATACCAATGAGGACCGCGTAAACGGTTTGAAAAAAGGTGCTGATGATTACCTGACCAAACCTTTCAACCTGGAGGAACTGATTCTCCGCGTAAATAACTTGGTTAAAAGAGGTTTGAAAGGCGATGAGCTTAAAGAATTTAACAGTTATAAAATTGGGGATAAAACCATTCATTTCAATTCTTTTGAGTTGATTAATGATGACGCATCCGTTACGCCATTGACCAAAAAAGAAACCATGTTGCTAAAATTGCTGATCGAGCGCCGCAATGAAGCGGTTTCGCGCGAGCAGATTTTAGAAACTGTTTGGAATTATGACGTTTATCCTTCCACCAGAACCATCGATAATTTTATCCTGACTTTCCGTAAATATTTTGAACCTGATCCTAAAAACCCGGTTTTTTTCCATTCTATCCGCGGTGTCGGCTATAAATTTACCGATAACCACTAAGCATGTTTACTAACCGGGCGCGCCAGCTGGTTATTTTCGTTTTTGTGCTGGTGATGCTTTTTAGTATTTATGAAAAGGCATACGAAATTATCGGGCTTGCTTTACTGGCCATTGGAGTTTTGATCTGGGGATATTTTAAGGAAGGAACCGTAATTCTTGCTGCCAAAGATTTTCATGATAAAAATTATGAAAAAACAGAAGCTTTGCTCCGGCAAGTGGCCAAGCCAAAATGGTTAAGTAAAAAACGCCGTGGCTATTATGAATATATGATGGGCGGAATTGCGTTGCAGAAACAGGATTTTGAAGCAGCAGAAAATCACTATGAAACAGCTGCTCAGTTTCCGTTAAAATCTGTAAATGACCACGTTGCTGCATTGGTTCATGTGGCGAATATCAACGTAAGGCAGCATCGGTTTGATAAAGCAGAAGCTTATCTTGGCCTCGCCTTAAAACAAAACCAGAATTTAACGAGCAAAATGCGCGATGTAATTGCCAAGCTCGAACAAGAAATTAAACAGCGCAAAAGATAGCTGATGCTTCTTTTATCACCCTAAATTTATGATGAATAATTTACTGCTTGACGCAGCTTTTTCTAAACCAACCGAACGCCCGCCAGTTTGGATGATGCGCCAGGCTGGCCGTTTTATGCCGCAATACTGGGAAATAAAAAACAAATATTCTTTTCTGGAGATGTGCAAAACGCCGGAAATTGCAGCTGATGTAACCATGCTGCCGGTTGATTTGCTGGATATTGATGCAGCCATTTTGTTTTCCGATATTTTGGTTACTGCCGAAGCGATGGGCGGCGATTTAAGTTTTACGCAAGGTGTTGGTCCTCGTTTTGCCAATCCGGTTCGTACGGCTGCTGATGTGGATAATTTGGAAATAGAAGTTGGGGATAAATTGCAATACGTTGCTGATGCGATCAAAGTGATTCAGCAACGATTAAACGGTAAAATTCCGCTGATTGGTTTTGCCGGAGCACCATTTACGGTGATGAGTTATCTGGTGGAAGGCGGTTCCTCCAAAGATTTCAAGCTGACCAAGCTGATGCTGCACAATGAGCCTGAACTGGCACATCGTTTATTAGCCAAAATTGCAAAAGTAACGGCTGATTATCTGAACCTGCAGATTGCAGCTGGTGTAAATGCGGTACAGATTTTTGACAGCTGGGCGCAGGCCTTAAGCTGGGATGATTATACTGAGTTTTCGCATCGTTATATTGTAGGAATCATCAGTAATTTAAACCGAAAAGATATTCCCGTAATTTCGTTTTGTAAAGGAAGTTCTGTTTTTGCACCCCTGATGGCCGAAGCCAAACCGGATGTAATTTCCATTGACTGGAACGTAGATTTGCTCGACATCAAAAAAAGGTTGCCAAAAACAGTAGCGGTACAAGGTAACTTGGATCCGCATATTTTGTATGCTGATAAAAGCGTGATTAAAGAGCGTATTCACAGATTATTTGAGCGCATGCGTGGCGAAAACGGGTTTATTTTCAATCTTGGCCATGGTATTATGCCGGATATTCCTTTTGATAATGTGAAATATGCTGTGGAAGTGATCAAAGAATTTCGTTATTAAACTAACAAAACCCAAAAAACAGGCATAAAAGAAGCATCCATGTATTTGTACCTCAAAGCCATCCATATCATTTTTGTAGTCAGCTGGATGGCCGGGCTTTTTTATGTGGTGCGCTTGTTTATTTATCATACCGAAGCGCAGGATCGGGTAGAGGTAGAAAAAAAGGTGCTTTCCGATCAGTTTGAAATCATCGAAAAAAAGCTGTTCAGCATCATCACCACGCCAGCCATGATTCTTACTTTACTGGCTGGTATCGCTATAGTTTATATCAACCCGGATTTATTAAAGCAAAGCTGGCTGCACGTAAAATTGGGTTTTGTTGTTGGGTTGATCATTTACCATTTCGTTTGCCAGAACATGATGCAGCAAATGCGAAAAGGCATTTATAAATTCACATCAACCCAATTGCGCATTTGGAATGAAGTAGCCACCATACTGCTTTTTGCCATTGTTTTTTTGGCTGTGTTAAAAAATGCTTTGAGCTGGATTTTTGGGGTGATTGGTTTGCTGGTATTTTCGTTTATTATTATGTCAGCGGTGAAGATTTACAAGTATTACCGGTTGAAGGGATAAATTATTGATATAGCTAAAAAATACACAAACTTACCTCACAAACTTCCCATCCTTCCAAACTATCCGTACTTCTTTTACCGCCTTAATTTCGTTAACCGGATTACCTTCCACCGCAACCAAATCTGCCAGATAGCCCGCTTTAATCTGCCCCAAATTTTGCAGCTTAAAAACAGTAGCGTTTACAGAAGTAGCTGCGCGCAACACGTCAATTGGTTTCATGCCATATTCTGCCATCAGCAACATTTCTTTGGCATTGTCTCCATGTGTAAAAACACCGACATCACCACCCATCAAAATAGTTACGCCGGCTTTCAAAGCTTCTGTAAATATTTGGTGCTTGTGTTTAACGCCCGTAGGCTCCGGGTCGATGCCTTTTTTCCAGCCGTGATAGCTTGCAATGGATTCTGTTGCGGCCAGCGTAGGGCAAAGTGCAATGCCTTTCTCCTTCATCAACTTAAATAATTCTGGCGTACCGCCGTCGCCATGCTCAACTGTGGTTACGCTAGCAGCAATGGCGCGGCGCAAACCTTCTGTTGTACTTGAATGCACGGCAACTGTGCGCCCGCTGCTGTTGGCTACTTTTACGGCCATTTTCAATTCTTCTTCGGTAAAAGTTGGTTCGGCTTCACCATTCGCTCCCCAGTGGTAATCTGCATAAAGCTTAATCACATCGGCACCAAAACCAATTTGT
Source organism: Janthinobacterium lividum (assembly GCA_050954285.1). Classification (GTDB taxonomy): domain Bacteria; phylum Bacteroidota; class Bacteroidia; order Sphingobacteriales; family Sphingobacteriaceae; genus Mucilaginibacter_A. Next base: position 67,270 of record JBPBPL010000024.1, read on the forward strand.
GAACGCACTACATGCGTAATTCCATCTAAACCATCGGCTTCTTCTGCACCTTTCGGAATGATGGCTTCTGTAACCGTACTTTTCGGTCCGTAACTTCCGGTAGCTACAATAGCACGCGTGGCAACCAACATTCGCGGACCAGGAATTACATCTTTTTCGATAGCTGCTTTCAAGCCAACATCATCATAACCAGCACCTTCTGTTCCCAAATCACGGACAGTGGTGAAGCCAGCCATTAAAGTTGCTTTGGCATGTTGCACCGCGCGAGCAGTACGCTCTGCACGGCTTTCGGTCAAAACCTGATCGTTCCAGGAAGTTTCATTATAAGGATGCAGGAACAGGTGCGAATGGCCTTCAATCATGCCGGGTATCAGCGTCATGCCCTTTAAATCAAGTACTTCTGCGTTGGGCGGAACTTTGAAATTTCCGGATTCACCAACGGCTTCGATGTGGTTATCTTTTACCAGAACCCACCAGTTTTCGTGCATTGTTTGCCCGTCGAAAACACGATCAGGCTTGAGCAAAGTGAGTTTTTGAGAAATGGCATAACTCCGTACAAGCAGTAAAATCACTATCAGTAAACCGAACTTTTTCATATCCTAAATATAGTTTTTAGGTGATAAAAACAGCATCGGCATCAAATTATTACCAGTAAAATTTTGATTGGTTATGAAAGTTACGCCTGAAATCGTTGCATAAATACAATGCTTCTTTTATCAGGTATTTTTTCGGTTTAAAATTTAATCATGATTACTGTTCCAGCCGAACTTAATTTTGCCATCATTACCATCCGAAGCCAAAATATGAAGCACGATTCCGCGCATTCTACGCTCTTTTATTTCCTGTTTGTCGGTGATATTTTCATCGTTTTTTGGATTTCGCAACGGCACATCCAACGCAATATTGGTGCCTTTTACAAAAGAATAAATGCCCGCAACGTTCATGTTCAAAATACTCGAATTAATCATCATCGGGTTGATTTTAATCTTTTCGCCCATCAAATCAAACTTGCCATTCAAATTATCAATCGTGATATTATCCAGATTGCGAAAAGGAAACGCAAACTTGCCAACGTTTTTTATTGGTGCAAAATCCACCAGAGCACCTTTTTTTAGGCTCAGGTTGACCGTTCCGTTCACAGATTTCGGCACTAATTTGCCCACATCAGTGATGTTTCCGGTAATATTGGATTGCATAGACAAAAAGCCACGAAGGTTTTTATAAGTGAAGTCTTTCATTCCAAAGTTATCAAACGAGTAAAAAAAGTTACTGATATTCACATTGTTAACATTTGCGTTGATGGCAAAATGGTTTAAATTTCCATTTTGGGTAACATTTCCGTTCAGGTTAAAAGATCCGCCAGCACTTTTTGCAGTTACATTTTTAAGCTGGATTCCGGCTTCCGAAAGCAGTAAATCTGCATTTACATCGGTTGCCAGAAATTTAAAATAATAAGCCTTGTCAACTTGCAGGTGCATATTTGCTTTGCTCTTTTGCAAAACGGTACTCAGCTGATCGGCAAACTTGCTGCTGCTTGTTTTTTTAACAGGCGTTTTTGTTTTAGATTCAAGGAAACCCAAAAACTCGCCCAGATACAATTGCGGACTACGGATTTGCCAGTCGATCTGAATTTTCTCCGGTGCCGAATAATAAAGGTTCAGGAAATTACGCACACTACCTTCCATAGAAACAATACTTTTACCGCTTTGCAGATGGATATTTTTCAGCAACAAGTCATCACCGGTAAAATTCAGTGAAACAGAAGTGTTTTTAAAATTCAGCTTGCGCGAGAGGTAAGTAAAGTCGGCATTTCTGATGTCTATCGTGCCGCCGACAACTGGTTTAACCAGTTTAAAATCAACAATACTGGCATTGTATTTCAGGTCGAGATCAGCAGTGCCTTTTCCAAAATTTAACGTTTCGCCCAGCAAATGGTTAAGCCGGGAAACGGCAAATGCTGATTTAAAAGTACCTGCGGCAACTGGTTTATCCAGGTTGCTGATGATGCCGGTATCCACCCGAAACGGAACCTGTTCATAATTTCCCTTCAATCCAAATAATTCTATAGCCGAATTTTTATCGGATAAGGGTTTCTGCTTATCGTAGCTGTTGGTGTAAACGCCTTGAAAGCTGCAACTGTCTATCGTGCCGCTTGGCGTGGTAAGCGTATTATTTTGTACTTTACAATGTATATTGATGGCAGGATCGCCGGAGGAATTGAAATTTCCGGCCAGTAGACAATGTACGGCCAGCGGATTTTTCAGATCAAACATATTTAAATGTGCCGCAATATCCGGGGCGAGCAGGGCAGAAGCACGCTTCCATAAAAGGCTGTTTTCGGTGATGTCAAAAACAAAATCACCATCATTTTTTTTAGTGCTGAATTTTGCACCGATGATAAAATCGTTTTCACCGATCTTTAATAATTTGGGTACAACCGAAATAACGCCCGAGTTGTCATCATAACTGGCTTCCAAATTTCCCTGTACCAGTTTATCTTTGATAAAACTACCTTTCAACGTACTAAAAGCCAGTGAATTGACCATTACTTTCAGGTTTACATTGGCGTTCCAGTTATCACCGGGATAATTCATTCTGCCGTTCAGTTCATCTACATTAAACTGAAATAACTTGTGCCCTTTTTGGTTGTTCAACACAAATTGTACATCATTTAATTCAAACTTCCGAAGTTCAGTTGCAGCATTCTCATCCTTGTTTTTCTCTTTTTTAGATTGATTATTTTTTTTGAAAACAGCCGTATTGGCATAGCCGGTGCTATCGGTAAACAAATCAATTTTTGCATGGTTAATGGTCACTTTATTAATGGAAATTACACCTCTAAACAAAGCAAACGTGTTTACAGAAATATTAAAATCTTTGGCATCCAGCAACGTGTGATGATGCTTTTCCCACAAACTATCTTTTAGCACCACATCTTTAAGCGAAAGCGAAACATTAGGAAAACCTTTTAAAAAAGTTGGGTTCATGCCGCCAATGGTTAGCTTTCCGCCGTGCAGGTTTTTGTTCAGAACTTTGGTTACATCAGCCAGAATAGCTTTTTTATTAAAGCTGATGTATAAGGTTACAGCCACTAAAGCAATCAGCAGTAATGCAGCCAGAACAGCAAATGTTTTGAGTACGATTTTTAACCAGCGCGGCATATTTATGATGGGTTTTATTAAAGGTGAGGAGCAATTTATGGGTGTAAAAACAGTATCCGCATTTTATAAAGATGAAAATAAGCTTTATAAACATAAGAATAACATCATTACGGATTTGTTGTTGCACTATTTTGCCCGATAAAAACAGTATCTGCAAAAATAATTTTTAACGGTGCAACCATTCTTCCATATAAATCATCTTGTTTGTAAATGATCGTTTTGGAAAACAGCCTGATAGATACAATACAAGGTTGCCGGTTGGGCAAGCGGAAAGCGCAGGAAGCGTTGTACAAGCTGCTTGCTGCCAAAATGCTGGGCGTTTGTGCGCGATATGCAACTGATAAAATGGAGGCGGAAGATATGCTGCAAAACGGTTTTATCAAAGTTTTTGGTAAGATTTTGGATTTTAAAAGTGAAGGTTCTTTTGAAGGCTGGGTCAGGCGGATTATGGTGCATAGCGCAATAGAATATTACCGTAAACACCACAAAATGATGCAGTTGATTGATTTGGAAACCCCTGGTGTAGAGTTGGTTGCCAGCTCTGTTAACACATCCAATTTGGAAGCGTGCGATTTGCTGGCGATGATCCAAACTTTGCCGCCGGGTTATCGCATGGTTTTTAATATGTATGCAATTGAAGGCTACTCGCACAAAGAAATTGGAGAAATGATGAACATCAGCGAAGGTGCATCAAAATCACAATTGTCCAGAGCGCGAACAATTTTAAAAGAAATGGTTAACAAAACGGAAGGAGTGAAATATGAAAACTTCGGATAAACAATTGGATGATTTATTCAATTCCAAGTTGCAAAATTTAGAAGTAGAGCCAGCTGCAAACTTGTGGCAAAATATCGATGCAGAATTAGACCGAAAACCAAAAAAGAAAAGTATTATTCCTGGTTTGCGTATCGCGGCTGGCATCTTGGTTATGCTTTCTGTTGGGTTATTGTTTCTTCGGAAAAATGAACCGGTAAAAAGTAATTTTCCAAGAAAAATAACTAAAGTTGTGTTGCAGAAAGCCGATCCAAATCTAACTCAAATTGCAAGTTTGGATGATAAAAACAGTATGCTTCTTTTATCGGCCAAAAATAAGGTGATAAAAGAAGCATTGCCGAGAAGTAGTAAAAATAAAGTTGTTATTACAAAACCAGAAATCATCAAAAATCCGGAAACTAAACTTGTTTTAATGCAAACTTTGGCTCAAAATAAACCAGATGAAGACCCAGCTGGTTTGCAAAATACTCCAATACAATCCCGTATTGCTTCGGTGCCCGATGCTTCAATCAGCTTAAAACCACAACCGCAAACCGAAATTCCGCAAAAACTTTTTGTAAAACCATCCCTACTTGCAACTGAAAGTCATACGATAAAAGCTAAGCACAAACGCATTCGCAATATTGGAGATGTGGTGAACTTGGTGATGGCCAAAGTTGATAAAAGACAAGATAAACTAATTGAATTTTCGGATACGGATGATGGCGAGGAATCCAACGTAACCGGTATTAATCTGGGTTTTATCAGCTTAAAAAAAGAAAAATAATAAATATATTGATATGAAACGCTTACTTATTTCCGCTTTGTTTTGCGGTTTGCTAACTACTGCTTTTGCACAAGTAAAATCTGGATCTGGCACAACTGTTGATTCTGTAAAACTAAAATCAGACTCAACTAAAACTAAAAAGAAAACTTTTAAATTTATGTTCGGTGGAGACATAAAAACGCATGTTGGGTACGATACCATCAAACCGAAAGTTGTAAAAAAAACATCCAAGTTTAACTTTGGAATTACTTTTTCCCGTTTTGATTTAGGCTTTTCAAGGCTGGTTGATAATGGAAGTTTTACTTTATCGCCCAAAAACCAGTTTCTGGATTATAAAGGCGGCAAAACGGCTTATGTTGGTTTTGATGTGTTGCAAATGGGTTATCGTTTTAATCCGTATTTTAAGATTTATCTGGCTGGTGGTTTTGACTGGACGCTGATTCGTTTACGTCAGAATATCACGATTCAGGAAAATACTTCTACCTTGACTTATACAACTGATAACGTAAATTATGATAAAAACCGGTTTTCAGCCAGCTATCTCCGCATTCCTTTAGCGTTTGATTTTAGAACGAAAGATGATAAAAAAGGTAATAAATTTCACGTCACCGTTGGGCCGGAAATTGGTTTTTTACTGAACGGAAAAGTGAAACAAATTAGTGATGATTTTGGCAAAAAGAAGTTTTATGATAATTACCATTTTGGCCAGTTTCGTTATGGCGCTTATGCCCGCGCCGGATACAAAAGCTATGGTTTATTTGTAAAATATTATCAGAACGGTATGTTTGAAAATAGTCCAGATCAGAATGGCTTGAAAAGTATGGACTTTGGATTAACGTTTGGATTTTAGTTTTTCACATTTGAAATTTCAAATCCCGGTTCTACAAACCGGGATTTTTGTTTTATTACCTTTGCCAGATGACAGTAACAACACCTTTTTTAGCCGTAAAAAATGTAACCAGATTATTTTCAGGCGAAAAAGTATCAGGTGTAAAAAATATTAATTTAACAATTGCTGAAGGCAAAATCACCGCCATTATTGGCAGCAGCGGAAGTGGGAAATCAACTTTACTCAACCTAATTTATGGTTTGATTGATGCCGATGCAGGAGAAGTTCGTTTAATGGATGAACGCGTTTGGGGTCCGGCAGAAAAGCTGATTCCCGGCCATGACCAGATGAAAATGGTTACACAGCAGTCCGATCATCTTAATCATTACGCTAAAGTTTGGGCCAATGTGGCTTCATTGCTTCCGAATACCAATTTGGACTATAAATCAACCAAAACTACTGAAGTATTGCACCAGTTGCACCTGCTGGAGTTAAAAGATCGCCGTGTGGCTGACCTGAGCGGTGGCGAACGTCAGCGGGTTTCTATTGCGCGTGCGCTGGTTTCCAGTCCGAAAGTGTTGTTGCTGGATGAGCCTTTTAATCAGGTTGATGCTTCATTTAGAGATAATTTACAGCAGGATATCCGGCAAATTGTACAGCAAACAGGTTTAACGGTGATTTTGGTTTCGCACGATCCGCAGGAAGTTTTATCACTGGCAGATGATTTGGTAGTGTTGAAAGATGGGGAAATTGTGGAAACTGGTTCTCCGCAGCAATTGTACCAGCAACCACAAAAACTGTACACGGCAACTTTGCTGGCCAGCGGTACTGTTTTTACCGGCATAAAAGCAGCATCGTTTGGGATTGATACCGATAAAAAAACAGTAATGGTTTATGCAGAAGATTTTTGCATCGATAAAAACAGCATCGGAAATTTGTGTACCGTGGAAGCTGTTTTGTTTAAAGGGTTTTATCAGGAAGTAATCTTGAACAACGGCTCGGTCCAATTTAAAATGATCAGCCTGCAAAATAAAATTTACGCAGGCGATCAGGTAAATATTCGGGTAAACCGGTTTTTAAGTTTTGATGAAGATTTGCCTAAATAAAATACTCAAACAGATTATCATCATTGTTGAGTTCTTTATAATCAAAACGGTTCTCCTGCATCCGCAAAATTAAAGAAGTATAATCTTCACGGTCTTTTAACTCAATGCAAACTAATGCCGGCCCACTTTCGCGTTCTGTTTTTTTCACAAACTCAAAACGGGTAATGTCATCATTCGGCCCCAGAACCTTATTGGCAAACAACCGCAAAGCACCCGGCCGCTGCGGAAAACGGATGATGAAATAATGTTTCAGCCCTTCATAAAGCAGCGAACGTTCTTTAATTTCCTGCAAACGGTCAATATCGTTATTGCCGCCACTAAGCACGCAAACCACTTTTTTGCCGATAATTTTTTCCTTGCAAAAATCCAGTGCCGATACTGATAGAGCACCAGCCGGCTCGGCAACAATAGCATCATCGTTGTACAATTTAAGGATCGTGGTACACACTTTTCCTTCAGGAATCAGCAGCATTTCATCTAAAACCTCGTTGCAAAGCTGATAGGTGAGGGCGCCCACACGTTTTACGGCAGCACCATCTACAAATTTATTGATGCTATCCAACGTTACCGGTTGCTGGTTCCGGAAAGCTTCAAACATAGACGGCGCGCCTTGCGGTTCTGTGCCAATCAGTAATGTATCTGGTTTTACCTGCCGGAAATAGGTACCAATTCCTGCTGAAAGTCCGCCTCCGCCCACCGGCATAATTACTACATCAGCCTCTGGAAGCTGTTGTAAAATCTCTACGCCAACGGTTCCCTGGCCTTCAATAACCAGCGGATGATCAAACGGCGGAATAAAAGTCATTCCATGTTTTTCGGTATAAATCAAGGCTTCGCGCAGGCAATCGTCAAATGTATCACCGGTTAAAATAATTTCGATTTGGCCGTTGCCAAACATATTCGTCTGGTTAACTTTTTGTTTCGGGGTGATTTCCGGCATGAAAATAATACCTTTTGTACCCAGTTTATTGCAGGAAAAAGCTACGCCCTGCGCATGGTTTCCGGCGCTTGCACAAACTACGCCGCGATCTAATTGTGGCTGACTTAACTGGCTAATCAGGTTGTAAGCACCACGCAGTTTGTACGAACGTACAATTTGTAAATCTTCTCTTTTCAGGTAGATTTCGCATTGATATTTTTCGGATAAGCGCGCATTATATTCCAGCGGCGTTCTTTTAACGACACTTTTTAAACGTTCCAGCGCGGCGGCTGAATCTATTTTTAATACTTCTTCTAACAGCATCTTCAGGATAAAAATTTGTTAACGGCATCTAAATAAGCGTTTGCAGACGCCCGTACAATATCGGTACTAAAACCATAGCCATCATAACTTTTGCCATCTAAAAGAAGCATCATATTTACGCGGCTCACATCATCGCTACCACCGCTCATGGCATGGATATTAAATTCTTTCAGGCTTGGTTTTTTGCCGATGATGCTTTCTATAGCATTAATCGTTGCATTTACCGGTCCGTTTCCGGTTGCCGTAGCCTGTTTTTCTTCATTGCTGATTTCTAATATAACAGTAGCTTCGGGTATTGCATCTTCTCCCATCACCACACTCAGCGTTTTCATTTTAATACTGCTTTCGTTGTAATTAGATTTTGTACCATCACCCATCAAAGCGAAAAGATCCTGATCGTTTATTTCTTTCTTCTGATCGGCCAACGTTAAAAAACGATGGTAAACTTCATCCAGATTTACCTTTTCAATCACGTAGCCCAAACGTTCCAGGTGATGTTTCAAAGCGTGACGGCCGCTTCTGGCAGTCAGTACAATTTCTGCGGAAGGAATGCCTACATCTTCCGGGTTGATGATTTCATAATTCTCCCGATGCTTTAAAAACCCATCCTGATGAATACCGGAACTATGCGCAAACGCATTTTTGCCAACAATGGCTTTATTGGGTTGCACCGGCATGTTCATCATCCGGCTCACCATATTGCTCAGACCATAAAACTTTTTACTGTTGATGGTCGAATGTAAATTTAAGGTTTGATGTGTTTTCAAGATCATCGCCACTTCTTCCAGCGAAGTATTTCCGGCACGTTCGCCAATGCCGTTGATGGTACATTCAACCTGGCGTGCTCCGTTTTGTAAACCCGAGATAGAGTTCGCCGTGGCCAATCCTAAATCGTTATGGCAATGTACCGAAATGATGGCCTGGTCTATATTTTTAACATTTTCTTTCAGATAGCGGATGCGCGCGCCATAAGCATCCGGCAAACAATAGCCGTTGGTATCCGGAATATTCACTACCGTGGCACCGGCAGCAATTACCGCTTCAATCATGCGCGCCAGATATTCCAGATCAGCACGACCGGCATCTTCAGCATAAAATTCCACATCTTCTACAAACTGTTTTGCATATTTCACCGCATCAACGCCACGAGTTAAAATTTCATCACGCGTACTGTTGAATTTGTATTGGATGTGCATATCCGAAGCCCCGATTCCGGTATGAATGCGCGGCCGTTTGGCATATTGCAAAGAAGCAACTGCCGAATCAATATCGCCTTTGTTGGCTCGGGTTAAAGCACAAATGATTGGTCCTCTTACGGCTTTGGATAATTCGACTACACTTTGAAAATCTCCCGGACTGGAAATCGGGAAACCGGCCTCGATCACATCTACGCCCAATAATTCGAGTTCTTTGGCTATTTCGATTTTTTCGGACGTAGTTAACTGGCATCCGGGAACCTGCTCGCCATCGCGTAAAGTGGTATCGAATATATAGATGTGATTGGGGTCGTGTAACATGTTTTTTGTTTTAGTATTGAGTAGCCATTAAAGTGTCAGCAATCAGGTATCAGCATTCCATATTGATACTTGCTACTCCATACCTGATGCTTCTTTTATCGCTATAAATCTTAATCTTTTATAATCCGCATACCACTCGCCGTTGCGCTGGTAAAACGGTTCTAATTGTTGGGTGAGTTCTTGCAGGATTTCGGGTTGATGTGCTTCTTTTACACCGATAAAAAAGTCGGAAGCAAACATCGTAATCCATTTTTTTACGCCTTCCGCCTGATCCTGCAATAAAGTTTCGCGATCAAAAAGTGCAGCATAAGTAACTGTAAAACCAGCCTTTTCCAGCATTGAAGTATATTCTCCAACAGAAGGAAAAAATAAATAATTCATTTCAGATTGCTGCTGATATCCATATTGCATCAAAACTTTTCTCAGCGTGGAAATCATCAGGCCAACGTTTCCTTTACCGCCCATTTCAGCAACAAACCTTCCGCCTGGTTTTAGTGCCTTAAAAACAGCATTCATCATTTTAGGCTGATTTTCGGCTTTGATCCAGTGTAAAACCGCGTTAGAAAAAACTGCGGTAAAAGAAGCATCGTAGCCTAAATCGGTTGCATCTGCTATTTTAAATTCTGTTTGCGGATAGTTTTGTTTTGCTTTTTCAATCATTTCCACAGAACTGTCTACACCTAAAACAACAGCGCCTTCCTGCCGGATGGTTTCCGTTAAATACCCGGAGCCACAACCTAAATCGAGAATATGTTCTCCGGCTTTTGGTTCCAAGGTTTGCAAAAAGTTTTCTCCATATTTAAATACGAAGTTGTGTTTCTGGTCATACAGTTCAGCATTCCATTTCATGATAAAACGGTTTGTTGCAGATGTTCCAGCAGTTTTTGTCCCATTTGTTCTGTTCCCAAAACTTTGGTTACGTCATCTTTCGTATTCGCAATATCTGATGTTCTGTAGCCATTTTTCAGCGTTTGTTCCACCGCATTGGTTACTGTTTTTGCTTCTTGTTTCAGGCCGAAACCAATCTCCAGCATCAGCGCAACGGATAGGATAGAGGCCAGCGGATTGGCAATATTTTTTCCGGCGATATCGTGTGCCGAACCGTGTATCGGTTCGAAAAATCCTGTTCCATCACCGATAGAAGCGGAAGCCAGCATGCCCATGGAACCAGCGATTTGCGAAGCTTCATCCGTTAAAATATCACCAAATAAATTGGCTGTTAAAACCACATCAAATTTCTTTGGATTTTTAACTAACTGCATCGCGGCATTATCGATAAACATGTGCTCGGTTTCAACATCAGGATATTCTTTGGCAATTTCCTGAACCACTTCGCGCCACAGTCTTGAAGATTCCAAAACATTTGCTTTATCTACCGAACATAATTTATGGCGACGTAACCGCGCCGCTTTGTAAGCTTTGCGTGCAATGCGTTCAATTTCATAACGGTGATAAATCATCAGATCAGAAGCTGTATTCCGGTCTTCGCTGCGGTTTTTTTCTCCGAAATAAACATCGCCGGTTAATTCGCGGAAAAACAGAATATCGGTTCCTTTTAAAATTTCCGGCTTTAAGCTGGACGCGTCCAGCAGTTCATCAAATAATAAAATCGGACGTAAATTGGCATACAATCCAAGTTCTTTACGAATCTTTAATAAGCCTTGTTCCGGACGAACTTTTAGAGATGGATCGTTATCATATTTGGCATGGCCAACAGCACCAAATAAAATCGCATCGCTGTTTCGTGCTTTTTCTAGTGTTTCATCCGGCAACGGATTTCCGGTAGCTTCAATGGCAGCATGGCCCATCAAAGCCGTATCAAACGTAAATTCGTGGTTGTATTGAGAAGCAATTTGTTCTAAAACAGCCTTTCCCCAGGTTGTTACTTCGGGGCCAATACCATCACCGGGAATAATTAATATGTGTTTTTTTGCCATTTTTTTGTTCGTCTTGTTACCTTGTCATTTCGCCTTTTTTATCATTTCAGCGATAGGCGAAAATCTTAATCGAATTTTTATCCGGTAAAAGAAGCATCCGATTTTACTGCTCCAGTGAATGTTTCTCCTATCGTCGAAATAACAGCGTGCAATATTAAATCACTTTACTTCTTTCGTAGGTTTTAATCCAATCCTTATTATTCAGGACATAATCAATATCATCATAACCGTTTAGCAAACAAGCTTTCTTGTATGGATTGATTTCGAAATTTTCCTGCTCGCCGGTGCTGCAAATCTTGATGAACTGTCCTTCCAGATCAACTTCAACTTCTGTATGGCGGTCTTTAGCTACTTCGGTAAAAAACCGATCTAAAAAATAATCGCTTACCTGAACGGGCAGCAAACCATTGTTCAGCGCATTTCCTTTAAAAATATCTGCAAAAAAGCTGCTTACAACTACCTCGAAACCATAATCTGCAATGGCCCAGGCGGCGTGCTCGCGACTACTGCCGCAACCAAAATTTTTACCCGCAACCAGAATCTTTCCTGAATAAAGTGGATTGTTTAAGATAAAATCTTGTTTTGGTTTTCCATCGATATCAAAACGCCAATCGCAAAACAAATTCTGACCAAACCCTTCCCGCGTAGTCGCTTTTAAAAACCTTGCTGGAATAATCTGATCGGTATCGATATTTTCAACCTGCAGCGGTACTACAGTTGATTGTATATGTTTGAAAATTTTTGTCATGGTGATCAGAATTTATAAATTTTAGAATTTTCAGGATGCTTGAGTCACCTTAATTCTATTTTGGTATTTTGGGTTGAAGATTAATTTATACTGAAGACTTTGGCTTCCAAAATTGATTAGCAAACCCAAAGGGAAATCATAAGCAACTGTGTAGTTTTTAGCTTGTGCCAAGTGCACATCTTCTAAAGTGATCACTGCTTTTAATTCAACTGTCAATCTGTTTTCAACTACAAAATCAGCTCTTCTTGTTCCTACCTCAATTCCATTATAAAAAATCGTTTGTTCCTGTTCTCTTTTAAAACTTACATCTACTTTTGTTAATTCAATAGCTAAACACCTTTGATAAATGACTTCCTGAAATCCGTTGCCTAATTGGTTATGTACTTTCATTGCACAACCAATTACTTTGTAGGTTAATTCGTCTCTTTCCATCATTGATCAGAATTTACAGTATTTTAGAATAATTAGAATTCTTGTAAGCAATCATCTTGTTAATTCTAAAATCTTACTAATTCTGATTCAGACAATTGCAATAATTCCCGAACATCCGTAACCTTACCAGTAACCGCAGCTGCAGCCGCCGTAAGCGGACTCGCTAAAAACGTGCGTGCATTCGGTCCTTGCCGGCCTTCAAAGTTCCTGTTGGAAGTAGAAACGCAGTATTTTCCTGCCGGAATTTTATCTTCATTCATTCCCAAACAAGCACTGCAGCCAGGTTCACGCAAGAAAAATCCGGCAGATTCAAAAACTTTATCCAGACCTTCGGCAATGGCCTGTAACTGAACTTGTTTTGAACCGGGAACAATCCATGCGGTAACATGTGGCGCTTTCTGGCGGCCTTTTACAAAGGTTGCTACCTGGCGCAAATCTTCAATCCTGGAATTGGTACAACTGCCAATAAAAACGTAATCAATCGGTTTCCCAAGAATTTCAGTGTTATCCTGCAGAGCCATATAATCTAAAGCTTTCTGATAAGAGAGCTGCTCGTGCTGATTCAGTGCTTCTTTTGCAGGTATATTTTGAGTGATGCCGATGCCCATTCCTGGATTGGTTCCATAGGTAATCATCGGTTCAATATCGGCTGCATCAAAGTATAAAACCTCATCAAAAACAGCATCCTCATCGGAAGATAGGGTTTCCCACCAAGCCAAAGCGGTATTCCACGCTTCACCTTTTGGTGCAAATTCTTTGTCTTTTACATAATCAAAAGTAGTTTGATCTGGTGCGATCATGCCGCCACGTGCACCCATTTCGATGCTCATGTTGCAAATCGTCATGCGGCCTTCCATACTCAAACTTCTGATCGTATCGCCTGCATATTCCACAAAATAACCGGTGCCGCCGGCAGCAGAAATTTTGGAAATGATGTACAGGATTATATCTTTTGCTCCCACGCCAAACGGCAATTTGCCGTTTACTTCAATCTTCATCTGTTTGGGTTTGGATTGAAGGAGACATTGCGTAGCCAAAACCTGTTCTACTTGAGAAGTACCAATGCCAAACGCAATGGTACCAAACGCACCATGGGTAGAAGTGTGGCTATCACCACAAACAATCGTTTTTCCGGGAACGGTTATGCCCAGTTCTGGTCCGATTACGTGTACAATTCCCTGATAAGGATGGCCTAAACCGTATAATTCTACACCAAATTCTGCACAGTTTTGAGTCAGCATATCCACCTGTTTACGCGAAAGTTCTTCGCGAATGGGTTGATCCTGGTGCAAAGTAGGCACATTATGATCTGCCGTTGCAACCGTTTGGTTGGTACGAAAAACCGGGATTCCACGGGCACGCAACCCATCAAAAGCTTGCGGACTGGTGACTTCGTGGATAAAATGTGTATCGATATATAAAACATCCGGGAAACCTGCTGAACGGTTTACAATATGTGCATCCCAGATTTTATCAAATAATGTTTGTCCCATGATTGAGTTTGATGGAGTAAGCTGTACGTTATAAGTTCGATGCTTCTTTTATCACCCTAAAACTTGTAACGCACAACTTATCACTTATTATTTCTTATGCTTCTACTTCCTGATTTTCAGGACGAAGGCTTCTTACTGTTTTACCAGCTTGCCAGATTTCACTATCGCGTAATTCAGCTAATTCAGCATCCAGTTTTTCGCGGTAATCCGGCTGACTGTTAGAATCGATCGAACGTTGTGATTCTTTTCCGGAAGCGACGCTTTCGTATAATTCTTCGAAAACCGGTTTAGTTGCATCACGGAATTTTTTCCACCAATCCAAAGCGCCGCGTTGTGCTGTGGTTGAGCAATTGGCGTACATCCAGTCCATGCCGTTTTCTGCAACTAAAGGCATTAAAGATTGCGTTAATTCTTCAACAGTTTCATTAAAAGCTTCGGAAGGAGAGTGGCCTTTGCTGCGTAAAACATCATATTGTGCAGCAAAAATTCCCTGGATACAGCCCATTAAAGTACCGCGCTCGCCGGTTAAATCGCTGTAAACTTCTTTTTTGAAATTGGTTTCGAATAAGTAACCGCTTCCAACAGCAATTCCTAATGCAATTACACGGTTAAAAGCGTTACCGGTTGCATCCTGGAAAATCGCGTAGCTCGAATTCAAACCGCGGCCTTGCAAAAACATGCGGCGCAAGGAAGTTCCGGAACCTTTTGGCGCAACTAAAAATACATCTACGTCTTTTGGTGGAACGATGCCGGTTTGCTCCTTAAAAGTAATACCGAAACCATGCGAAAAATACAAAGCTTTGCCCGGAGTTAAATGTTTTTGAACAGTTGGCCACAACTTAATTTGCGCCGCATCACTTAATAAATAGCAAATAATGGTTCCTTTTTCTAAAGCTTCTTCAATTTCAAATAACGTTTCGCCTTCTACAAAACCATCACGAACCGCTTTGTCCCACGATTTTGAGTTTTTACGCTGACCAACGATAACGTTAATACCATTATCTTTTTGATTAAGCGCCTGCCCAGGACCTTGAACACCGTAACCAATTACGGCTACTGTTTCATTTTTCAATACTTCCTGCGCTTTAGCTAACGGAAATTCTTCGCGGGTTACTACGTTTTCTTCAGTTCCGCCAAAAGTTAATTTTGCCATTTTTTTATTTGAATTTATATTGATTTGTTCTGTTTTAATTTATTGCTGATGCTTCTTTTAGCACACAAATTTTAGGTTGATAAAAGAAGTATCGGTTTTATTTAATCAATTCAAAAGCATGATTCGATGCTTCTTTTACATGGTAAAAACTTTGTCGCGATTGTTTAAAAACTCGTTTTCGCTCACTTCTTGCCCAGGCTCCAGTTGCTCAAATTCCCTGATTTTGCGGTTAAAACCTTCACTGCTTTTGATGATTGCGATGCGTGCACTGCGTACAAATTCAATCAAACCATAAGGCTGAAGCGCTGACAACAAATTGTCAGTTTCCGTACGATGACCGGTTGTTTCAAAAACGGTATAATCCTTGCGGATCACTACGGCACGTGCACCATGCTCGCGCAGCAAACGTTCTACCAGCACTTTTTCGGCAATTGTATCAGTAGGAACTTTATATAATGCCATTTCCTGCCAGATAATTTCTTCATTGGTATGGAAATAAACCTTTAAAACTTCTACCTGCTTTTCAATTTGCCGCGCCAGTTTACGCACCACATCTTCAGTTTCGGTTAAAACAATATCAAAACGATGAATGCTGTCGATTTCGGAAGGCGAAGTGTTCAGACTGTCGATATTAATTTTCCGGCGCGTAAAAATAATCGCAATACGGTTCAACAGGCCAATCTGGTTTTCGGTATAAACTGTAATATTGTATTCCTGCTTTCCGGTGATAATATTACTCAAATGTTGGATGCTCATTTTTTGTGATTTTTAAGCGTTTACTTTAACCTGATTTCACTCACACTGCAACCTTGCGGTACCATTGGGAAAACATTATTTTCTTTCGTTACCATCACTTCCAGCAGGTAAGAACCTTTGTGTTCCAGCATTCCTTTCAGGGAAGATTGTAGTTCATCACGTTCCGAGATGCATTTTCCATCAATACGATAAGCTGCTGCAACTGCTACAAAATCAGGGCTTTGAATATCTACAAAAGAATAGCGTTTATCATTGAACATATCCTGCCACTGGCGCACCATTCCCAGAAAACGATTGTTCAGGATGATGATTTTTACATCGATGCCGCATTGCATAATCGTCCCCAGTTCCTGAATCGTCATCTGGAAACCACCGTCTCCAGCAATTGCTACAACCGTCCGTTCCGGCGAACCAAATTTAGCTCCAATGGCGGCTGGCAGCGCAAATCCCATCGTACCCAAACCACCGCTGGTTACGTTGCTGCGGGTTTTATTAAATTTGGCATACCGGCACGCAACCATCTGATGCTGACCAACATCACTTACAATAATTGCCTCACCTTCAGTCAAAATATTTAGCTGATTGATCACTTCGCCCATTGTCAGCTCACCAGAAGTTGGGTTCAATTCTGCATTGATTACAGCTTCAACTTCTTTTTGCTGATAATCTCTAAATAATTGCAGCCATTCCGGATGCTTCTTTTGTGCACATAAACTGGTTAATAAAGGAAGTGTTTCCTTACAATCGCCCCAAACCGGCACCGTGGATTGTACGTTTTTATCGATCTCTGCCGGATCAATATCCAAATGAATAATTTTTGCTTGCTTGGCATATTTATCTAAACGGCCAGTCACGCGGTCATCAAAACGCATCCCAATGGCGATCAAAACATCACATTCATTGGTTAACACGTTCGGACCGTAATTGCCGTGCATACCCAGCATTCCAACATTCAACTCGTGATCTGTCGGGATAGCACCAACACCCAGAATTGTCCAGGCAGCAGGAATATTTGTTTTTTCGATAAAAGCCTGAAATTCTTTTTCAGCTTTACCCAAAATCACACCTTGTCCCCAGATTACGAAAGGTTTTTTGGCTTGATTAATCAGTTCTGCAGCCTGTTCAATATATTCATTCCGCACAATCGGCTTTGGGCGATAGCTACGGATGTGATTACATTTCACATAACCTTCAAAATCAAATTTCTGTATTTGAGCGTTTTTAGTGATGTCGATTAAAACCGGTCCCGGCCGGCCGCTACGTGCAATATGGAAAGCTTTGGCCATTACTTCCGGAATTTCAGTAGCATCCGTAACCTGATAATTCCATTTGGTAACCGGCGTGGTAATGTTAATTACATCCGTTTCCTGGAAAGCATCAGTTCCTAATAAATGTGCAAAAACCTGACCGGTGATGCAAACTAAAGGCGTGCTATCTATCTGAGCATCAGCTAATCCTGTAATTAAATTGGTTGCACCCGGCCCGCTGGTGGCAAACACTACGCCAACTTTTCCGGATGAGCGCGCGTAACCTTGTCCGGCATGAATGCCGCCCTGCTCATGGCGCACCAGAATATGATTGAGTTTTTCTTTGTAATCGTAAAGCGCATCATAAATAGGCATAATTGCGCCACCCGGATAGCCAAAAATGGTATCCACGCCTTCAGCAATCAAGCCTTCCAGCAGGGCAACAGAACCTGAAACTTCTGTGGTTTCCTTTTTCGCCGGGGCAACTAATATTTCCTCTTGTGCAATTTCCATAACGGTTTTTCTTTTTAGAAAATGTTGAATGCTTCTTTTATCGGGTATTTTTATAGATCAGTCACGCAACCTTCGGCTGCGGTAGATACTTGTTTCGCGTATTTGTATAAAATGCCTTTGGTTACTTTTAATGCTGGTTGCTGCCATTGTGAACGACGATTGGCAATTTCTTCGTCAGAAATCATTAAACTCATTTGTCTGCTGATGGCATCAATTTCTATTCGGTCTTCGTCTTTTACCAACGCGATTAGGCCGCCATCAAAAGCTTCCGGCGTAATGTGTCCAACCACGAAACCATGCGTTCCGCCGCTGAAACGGCCATCCGTAATTAAAGCCACACTGCTGCCTAAACCAGCGCCAAAAATAGCAGAAGTAGGTTTTAACATTTCCGGCATTCCCGGTGCTCCTTTTGGCCCTACATTTCTGATCACCACAACATCTCCAGCTTTAACACGGCCGCTTTGGATGCCATGAATCAATTCAAACTCACCATCAAAAACACGTGCAGGCCCTTCAAAGCGTTCGCCTTCTTTTCCAGTGATTTTGGCGACACTTCCGCCTTCTGCCAGGTTTCCGTAGATAATATGCAAGTGGCCGGTAGCTTTAATTGGTGTTTCTGCCGGAAGGATAATTTTTTGTGTATTGAAATTAAGTTCTGGAACTTCTTCCATATTTTCGGCAATCGTTTTTCCGGTAACGGTTAAACAATCACCATGTAACCAGCCTTTTTGAAGCAGATATTTCATCACTGCCGGTACGCCGCCAACTTCATGCAAATCAGACATCATGTATTTTCCGCTTGGTTTCATATCTGCCAAAACTGGAATTTTGTTGCTGATGGTTTGAAAATCATCCTGCGTTAAAGGCACATCTACACTTTTTGCCATCGCGATCAAATGCAAAACCGCATTGGTTGATCCGCCTAAAACCATGATCGTTACAATGGCATTTTCAAACGCCTTGCGTGTCATGATGTCGCTTGGTTTGATGTCTTTTTCCAGTAAAAGCTTGATTGCTTTTCCTGCGGCCAGACATTCAGCATCTTTTTCCGGACTGATTGCCGGATTGGAAGAAGAATAAGGCAAACTCATGCCTAAAGCTTCAATTGCAGCAGCCATCGTATTTGCGGTGTAAATTCCACCGCAGGCACCTGCACCAGGACAGGCATTTTTAATAATTTCCTTAAAATCGAAATCATCAATTTGTCCGGCTATCTTTTTGCCTAAAGCTTCAAAAGCAGAAACGATGTTTAAATCTTCGCCTTTATAATGGCCAGGTTTAATTGTTCCGCCATAAACCATAATCGAAGGACGGTTTAAACGGCCCATCGCCATGATAGAACCCGGCATGTTTTTATCGCAGCCTGGCAAAGCAATCACCGCATCATAATACTGTGCACCACAAACAGCTTCGATAGAATCAGCAATAATATCACGGCTCACTAAAGAATAACGCATCCCGTCGGTTCCGTTACTCATGCCATCACTTACACCAATTGTATTAAAAATCAGCCCGACCAGATCTTCTTGCCAAATACCTTTTTTTACAATCTGCGCCAGATCATTCAGGTGCATATTGCATGTGTTGCCATCGTAACCCATGCTCACTACGCCAACCTGTGCTTTTTGCATGTCATCATCAGTTAAGCCGATTCCGTACAGCATTGCTTGTGCGGCAGGTTGGGTAGGATCCTGCGTGAAGGTTTTGCTATACCGGTTCAGCTCTACTGCTTCTTTTGTTTCTATATTTTCCATTTAGTCAGTTATGACTTTATATTTATTGTTGCGGTTGATTTATTGTCTATTTGTAAGGTAGAGACTTGCTCGATTTTTACCAATACCAAATTTGAGAAAAATGAAAAAATATTATATTTTAAATTTTTGATTAATAAAGAATATAATATTGACTTTAATATAAATTTAAGAATTATAATCTAAGCCCGCTATACCAAAACTCGATTTGGTATTTGGTATGCATTTTCATCAAAAAGATTTATAGTAGCTATTTCTGCCTGAAAACTGAATTTCAAGAGAAAAACTATTCAAAAAAGAGCAAAAAAAAACCTGGCTTTTGAGCCAAGTTTTATGCCGATAAAAGAAGTATTACAATACCGCTTCTACCCCTTCAGCCAGGAGTATCACTTTATTGTTTAGCACTTCGATCACACCGCCTTTAATAAAAAAAGTTTGAGTTTTGGCATTCACATGGGTGCGGATAACAATTTTGCCATGATCCAAAGTAGAAATAATTGGTGCATGGTTATTCAAAACCTCAAACGAGCCAACGGAACCGGGAACAATAACAGAAACTATTTCTCCGTCGAAATATTTTTTATCTGGTGTAATGATTTCTAATGTCATATTTGGTGCGAAAAGTTCAAGGTGCGAGATGCTAACCCTAAACCTGAATTAATCGTTTGCTTCTGCTAATAATCTTTTGCCTTTTTCAATGGCTTCTTCAATGCTTCCAACTAAGTTGAATGCACCTTCGGGATATTCATCTACCTCGCCATCCATAATCATGTTAAAACCTTTGATAGTTTCTTTAATATCAACCAATACTCCTTTTAACCCGGTAAATTGTTCGGCTACGTGAAACGGTTGTGAAAGAAAACGTTGAACACGGCGGGCACGGGAAACCGTCAGCTTATCTTCTTCGGATAACTCATCCATACCTAAAATGGCGATGATATCCTGCAATTCTTTATAGCGTTGCAGGGTTTCTTTCACACGTTGCGCTGTATTATAATGTTCATTACCTAAAACGTTGGCACTCAAAATACGCGAAGTAGAATCCAAAGGATCTACCGCTGGATAAATTCCTAATTCCGCAATTTTACGGGATAGGGAAGTGGTAGCATCCAAGTGGGCAAAAGTTGTAGCCGGGGCCGGATCAGTTAAATCATCGGCAGGTACATAAACTGCTTGTACAGAGGTGATTGAACCACGTTTGGTAGAGGTAATCCGTTCCTGCATCAAGCCCATTTCAGTTGCCAGCGTTGGCTGATAACCTACTGCTGAAGGCATACGGCCCAATAAAGCGGATAACTCTGCACCAGCTTGCGTAAAGCGGAAGATATTATCAACAAAGAACAAAATGTCTTTTCCCTGTCCTTCGCCTTCACCATCGCGGAAATATTCTGCAACTGTTAAACCGGACAAAGCCACACGTGCACGTGCGCCCGGAGG
This sequence comes from Janthinobacterium lividum, assembly GCA_050954285.1. GTDB lineage: Bacteria > Bacteroidota > Bacteroidia > Sphingobacteriales > Sphingobacteriaceae > Mucilaginibacter_A. The sequence goes on from JBPBPL010000024.1 coordinate 88,133, forward strand.
CTCATTCATTTGTCCAAAAACCAAAGTTGCTTTAGATTCTTTTAATTTTTCTTTATTTACTGATGGTAAATCCCAGTCGCCTTTTTCCATGGAGTGCAGGAATTCATCACCGTAATTGATTACGCCTGATTCGATAAATTCGCGCAGTAAATCGTTTCCTTCACGAGTACGTTCGCCAACACCGGCAAAAACAGATAAACCTGCATAAGCTTTAGCGATGTTGTTTACCAACTCCATGATTAATACCGTTTTACCTACACCGGCACCACCAAACAAACCAATTTTACCGCCTTTGGTATAAGGAGCCAGCAAATCGATTACTTTAATACCGGTAAACAAAACTTCGGTTTCGGTAGATAACTCATCAAATCTCGGAGGTGCTTTATGAATTGGATAGCCTTGTGAATTATCGATTTTATCAATACCGTCAATCGCTTCGCCAACAACATTAAATAAACGGCCTTTAATCTGATCGCCAACTGGCATTCTAATGGGCGAATTGGTATCGTTAACCGGCATTCCGCGCAATAATCCATCGGTAGAATCCATTGCAATCGTTCTCACCCGGTCTTCACCCAAATGCTGCTGAACTTCTAAAACAACCTTTTGGCCATTATCTTTAGTAATTTCCAGGGCATCAAATATTTTGGGCAGATGTGCATCATCTGCAAAACTTACGTCAACTACAGGACCGATAATTTGTGCTATTTTTCCAATGTTTGGCATATATATTTATTAATATGAGCTTTATAAGGCTTTTTTGGGATTGCAAAAGTACGTTTTACTGGCTATAAATGCAATGCTAAATAGAAAGAAATTAGTGTATCAGCAATGCTTTTAAATAAAAAATTTAAAATGATCTTGAAGTCATTTTTTAAATCCATCTACTTCTTTTAGCAGACAAAAATTCCGATCGTTGTAAATTTCGGCGTAGTAATCACAAATAATAGTAATTTCGGCCTTTTCAAAAATCAAATTTATGGCCATTCAAATCGGGCAGCCTGCGCCTCAGCTTAGTTTGTTTTCTTCGGATCTGAAAAACGTTTCCTTGTCAGACTTTGCCGGCAAAAAAGTAATTATTCACTTCTTTCCGCTGGCTTTCACCGGAACATGCACTACGCAATTGTGTACCATGCGCGATAATTTCAGTTATTATGAAGGGTTAAATGCCGCAGTTTTGGGTATTTCGGTGGATTCTCCATTTGCATTGGGCAAATTTAAAGAAGATCAGCAATACCAGTTTCCGTTGCTATCCGATTTCAACAAAGAGGCATCCAAAGCTTACGAAGCAATTTATGAAGAATTTGGTTTTGGTTTGAAAGGTATATCCAAACGGGCTGCTTTTGTAGTTGATGAAAATCAAAACATTATTTATGCCGAAGTATTGGAAGATGCCAAAGAGTTGCCGGATTTTGCGGCTATCGATGCATTGATCAAGTAATTTAAAAAAAATTATAGCGGATTGAAAAGATATTCTATTTTTGCAGTCCGTTTAAAAAAGCACTTGTAGCTCAATTGGATAGAGCATCTCACTACGGATGAGAAGGTTTGGGGTTCGAATCCCTACAAGTGCACTTTGTTAAAGCCTTCCCGGTTATTGCCGCGAAGGCTTTTTAAATGAAAAACAGCCATGCTTAATTTAGTATTGTTCGGCCCTCCTGGTGCTGGAAAAGGTACGCAATCCGAAAACTTAATCAATCATTATCAACTGGTTCATATTTCAACAGGTGATATTTTTCGGGCACACATCAAAACCCAAACCGCACTTGGCCAGCAGGTAAGTCAGCTTTTAGCTGATGGAAAACTGGTGCCGGATGATATTACCATCGCTATGCTGGAGGAAGAAGTAACGCAAAATCCGCAGGCAAAAGGGTTTATTTTTGATGGTTTCCCGCGAACTGTGCCACAAGCAGAAGCACTGGATGCATTTTTAGCAAGTAAAAATGAAAAAATTGCAGCTGTAATTGCTTTGGATGTTACGCAGGAAGAATTAACGCGCCGTATTGCCGAACGACACAAAATTACCAACCGCCCGGATGATAATGCGGATAAATTAGTAAAACGGATCGACGAATATTTTACCAAAACCATTCTGGTGTTGCCCTATTACGAAGCACAAGGCAAGCTGGATAAAGTAAACGGTATTGGTGAAATCGACCGGATTTTTGCGGATTTATGCGCCGTGGTTGATAAACTTTAGCAGTCAGCTTTCGGCCATCAGCCATGAACCTTTATCCATAAAATATCAATACTTCTTTTATCAACTAAAAATTCATGTCCCAGGGTTCCAACTTTGTTGATTACGTAAAAATCTGCTGCCGTTCTGGTCATGGCGGTGCGGGTTCTACGCATCTGCATCGTGATAAACACACCGCAACCGGCGGCCCGGATGGCGGTGATGGCGGCCGCGGCGGCCACGTAATTGTGAAAGGCAATGCACAGTTGTGGACGATGCTTCACCTTAAATTCCGCAAACATGTGATTGCCGAAAATGGTGATTCTGGCGGAAGTTCAACCAGTACCGGCAAAACAGGAAGGGACGAAATTTTGGAAGTTCCGCTGGGAACCATCGCCAAAAATGCAGAAACCGGTGAAATTTTATTCGAGATTACCAAAGACGGCGAAACTAAAATATTAACGCCCGGCGGCCGCGGCGGCTTGGGCAACTGGCACTTTAAATCGGCCACACAGCAAACGCCACGGTTTGCACAACCTGGTGAAGACGGCCAGGAACAATGGAACGTGCTGGAATTGAAAGTTTTGGCAGATGTAGGTTTGGTTGGTTTCCCAAATGCCGGAAAATCAACTTTGCTATCTGTAGTAAGTGCGGCCAAACCGGAAATTGCTGATTATGCTTTTACCACGCTGGTTCCGAATTTAGGAATTGTGGCTTATCGGGATAACAAATCTTTTGTAATGGCTGATATTCCGGGTATTATTGAAGGTGCATCAGCTGGAAAAGGTTTGGGCATTCGTTTTTTACGGCACATTGAGCGCAATTCGGTTTTGCTTTTTATGATTCCTGCGGATACCAACCGAACCTTGATTCAGGAATATGAAATCCTGCTGAACGAATTGGAACAATACAACCCGGAACTGATGCAGAAACCGCGTGTGCTGGCCGTGACAAAAGCGGATTTACTGGACGAAGAGCTGCAACAGGAAATGAAAGCAGAATTGCCTCCGCATATTCCGGCCATGTTTATTTCCTCCGTTCAGCAAAAAGGTTTGGTAGAACTGAAAGATTTATTGTGGAAAGCGATCAATGCCTGATGCTGTTTTTAGCAGGTAAAATGTCTTCTTCCATTCAACTCACATCTTCCATTCAACTTAAATAAAAATATTGCTGATAAAATTTAGGTCGGTAAAAGAAGTATGCTAATGATACTTCTTTTATTGACCTATTTTGTTCAACCTAAAATCAGCAACGCTTAAATTTCGCTTTGCTCTTCATCCTGTTTGCCTTTTTCCTCGGCAGGCAAAATTACTCTTTTCAGTATTTCGGACATGAGCAAACTATAAATCACAAAAGTTAAGAAGATGACAAAGCCGGGTTGCAACGCCGTGTTGTTGGTGGTAACGGTGGATAGATAACTGTTTTTGATGTTGAGTTCTGCCAGCTGACTATCTAAAATGCCGTTAAAGGCCAGAAACGTCATCATAATAGCCACCACCATTACATCGGCCATGCTCCATTTGCCGGAATCGAAGGCAAAATAATGAATGAAATTTCCGCGCATCCATTTTTTATGACCCAACGAATAGATCAAAGCCGAAGTCAGTTTACTCACTGGAAAAACAATACTGAAGCAGAAAATCAGCACGCCAACCGCAATAGATTCCACAGCGGTGGCTTTCAGCAAAATCATCACCACTTCTAAAATACCTTTACTCTGGAAAAATAAAATCTGATTTTTAAACACCATATTTTCATCCAGCAGATTAAAATTAACGGTTTGTATGCGCGCTTCCACGTTAATCATGGTCGAACTGACGCCCACAACCAGCAAAATGGCCGCTGCCATAATGGAAAGCACAAACAAGGTTTTATGCAGGGCCATATATTTTTTCAAAAACAGCCAGATAACCAGAATCAGCAAGGCGCAACACAGCATTGCGTAAGCGTAAACTTTGCTGTCATGCTCTACGCTTGTCAAAATTAAATCTGTTTTTTTATTGAAAGTATCATCGTCTTTCACGTGGTATTTACTGTACATTTTTTCCCGAACCAAGCGTTCTGCCGTGATAGAACTATCGAAAGTTGTTTTTTCCAGATCTTTAAATTTGCTGTTGGCCAGTCTTTTCAGTCTTTTTTTGCTGGATGGTTTGTTAACCTGTTTGATAATTTCTTTGGCAAAACCAGGTACCTGCGCGCGCAACTCTTTTTCATTTACAAAAACCTTAACGGCTGCTTTTTTCGGCTTTCCTATTAGTGTTTTTTGTGGCCGGTTGATAATCCCAATAGCTTTGGTAATCAATGCGTTCATGATCTGTTCTACTTCTTTTTGCAAGTCTTTTTGCTGACCAGAAGTAAAGTTGAACTCTGATATTTGTTTGTTGATGATTACGGCAACCTTGTCTTTCCACTGGTTTACCGAAAGCAACCCGAAAGTAATGTTGTTGATAGTTGCAAAATCTTCTTTAACCTGTTTTTCCTGGTTGGATAACGTGTAAACTTTGTTGCCGCAATAAGCCATTGCCCCAAGAATGGCCAGTAACGGAATGATGATTAAAATTTTGTATTTGTTAAGCATTTATTTGAGTAAGTAGGTTTATACTCCGCTTTGAACGCCAAATGCCGGCAGAATGTTTTTAGGTTGATGCACAACCTTTTAACGCATGAATTTCCATTTAGGATCGAGATGAAACATATAAATTCAAAAAACAGCAATCATCAATGTTTATCGGGCTGATTAAACCATTTGGCGCGCGCCATCGTCCTAATTATCGCTAAACCATAACCGTACAACCAACCATAATTTAACAAAACCAGCTATGAAAACTTCATTCAACACTCAAAAGATAACGAATCTGATTGGTGCTATTTTAGTGTTCTCGATCATATTAGCAATTGTAATTGCCGGGTACAATATTGCCGTTGGAAACTTTCATCAATATGTTAACTTATAAGCTTTGAAAAAATAGATTTACAGTAATCATTTTTAAGCCGGTAGAAGTCATACTGTTTTTATCGGCTTAAATTTAAGGAAGCTTTACAATACCAGTTTTCGAGCTGACTTTAAATAAATTAATAGGCTTTACCTTCAAAGTAGTATTAACCATGTTAAGACAAAAAATTTAATAATTTATGCATGGCATTTGCTACAGCAGTTTCAACGTAGCTGATATAAGGGGGAAGAAAGCTGAGCAAAACATCTACAACCTTGTTTGGTTGGCGGTTCATGAAATTATGGCTTCTTTTATCGGCAAAAAATGTGATGTTTCTATTTTTTAACTAAAGTTTTAAAATCCTTAATTAAAAGCTGTATTTTATAAAAACCTCGCTCATTTAAAGCCGGATTATATCATTATTAAAAAATTTTCAATCACTCTAACCCAAATACCAAAACTTTAAAAGTTTCCGGAACCGCCTGGCGGGTACCTTTCACCATATCGGCAACGCTGAAATAGATTTTATGGGTTTTGGTATCTAATGCCATTGTTTTTGCACGGTTTTGCGTTTCCAGTGTTTGCAAAACATCATAGCTGTCGGCGGTTTTTTGCTGAATGATCGTGGTCGTGCCATCGCCGTTGGAAGCAAAAACCAACTTCGTTTCCGGATCATAAGCTACAGCATCTACACCTGCACCAATCGGAACAGTTGTAATTACTTTTCCGGTGGTTTCATCCAGCACAGTTAAACCTTTATTTTCACGACAAACGGTAAACAAGCGATGATTTTTGCCGTCTAATGCTAAACCAGTGGGGCCGCCGCATGGAGCCAGCGGATAGTTTTTCAGCACTTTCATAGTTTTAGCATCAATCACGTCCATGCTGTTTTTATCCTCTAAATTATTGTAAATCTTTCCATGCCCGTCTGCAACGGCAAATTCCGGTGCGCCACTTAAAACTACGGTTCCAATTTGTTTCATTGTTTGCGGATCGATGACGGCTGCATTGTTGCTCTGTCCGCAGAAAGTAAAAACACGATCAGTAAAAGGATCATACATAATCGCATCCGGCCCGTTAACAGCAGTCAGCGGAATGGTGGTAATCGTTTTTAAGGTTTTTAAATCAAAAACAATGGCTGCATTGGCGCGTCCGTCGCTGATAAAACCTTTGTTTAAATGGTTCACGATGGCAATGCCGTGAACGCCTTTCATATCGCTGATTATACCAATACTTTTCTCGGTTGCCAGATCAATTACGTTGACGGCCGTGCCATGCGAAACGTACAAACGATTATTTACGGCATCAATGGCTAAGTAATCATAACCGCCGTCGCCTGGCAGCGGGATGGTTTTCTGCAGCACATAATGCTGTGCCTGTGCGATCATAGAAATACTACATAAAAGCAATATTAACAGGATTTTAAATTGGTTTTTCATGCTGTTTTTATCGGTTAAAAATTAAGTTTGATTTTTTATTATTCAAAAACGGTTTCGGTTGGATTATGGATAGAAGCCGGCGTATCGTTGCGATAAAATATGCGGATAAAAGTTGGCAAAACAATTAGCAGCAAAGGCAGCGCAACAATAAAACCTCCGATTACAGCAATAGCCAGCGGTTGATGTAGCTGCGCGCCGGCACCGATACCCAAACCCAGCGGCAAAAGTGCGATGATAGCACCCAGAGCCGTCATCAGTTTTGGACGCAGCCGGGTAGAAATAGAATAGATAACTGCTTCATCAACAGAACTTTTTAAAATGCTTTGTTTAAACTGCAAAAAGGTAAAGATCGAATTTTCGCCGATGATGCCCACAATCATAATCAAGCCAGTATAACTCCCTACGTTGAGCGGTGTGTTTGTAAAAAACAAAGCCAGAAAACTGCCCGCAATGCCCAGCACGGAAATAACCAGGATCAGTAGCGCAATCCGAAATTGCCTGAATAAAAACAGTATCACCCCAAAAACGAGTAAACTGGAAGTGATTAAAATGATCAGCAGTTCTTTAAACGATTGCTGCTGATCGGCGTAAGCGCCACCATATTCTATATGATAACCTTGCGGCAGGTTTACTTTTTGGGCAATGTTTTTTTGGATGGCGGGTATTACCGTTCCCAAATCACTGTTTTCTAAACGTGCACTGATAACGCCCATAGATTGCAGGTTTTCGCGCTCGATCTCTGCATCACCGGAGCGCATTTCTACTTTTGCCAACCCACTAATAGGGATTAATTGCCCGTTGCCCAGAAATAAATTCATGTTTTTGATACCTTCCACACTCAAACTCCGGTTACCCGGATAAACCATGCGGATGGGCGAAAGCTGCTGCGTTTCGTACAGATTGCCTACCACGTTACCTTCTAAAGCGGTTTGTACCTGAAACTGCAAATTGGCCGGCGTTAGATTATACTGCGCCAATTTGCTGTAATCCGGCATGATACTAACAGCGGGGCCGGCAATCACAATTCCGTCAAAAACATCTGCCGTGCCTTTTACTTCGGTTACCGCTGCGGCAATTTGTTTGGATAAAGCCTGCAGTTTTTGCTGGTCATCGCCAAAAACCTTGATCTCGATGGGTTGTGCGGAAGTCATCAGATCGCCCAGCATATCGGTAATTACCTGCCCGAAATCTACCCGTAAAGCAGGCTGTGAAGCTTCAATTTTTTTGCGGAGATTACTGCTCACTTCATCCGTGGTTTGATCGCGCTTTTTCTTTAACTGAATAAGATAATCGCCACGATTCGGTTCCGTAATAAAAAAGCCCATTTGTGTGCCGGTCCTCCGCGAATATGTCGCCACTTCCGGTTGTTTCACAATGATTTTTTCTACTTCGCGCAGCATCCGGTCGGTTTCTTCCAACGAAGTTCCTGGCGGCGAACTGTAATCTAAAACGATACTGCCTTCGTCCATGTCGGGCAAAAAACCTGTTGCTAATCGGCCCGGAACAAAAATAATCACCAGTAAAAACAGTATCACAATTGCCACGCTGAGATAAGGCCTTAAAATAAAAAAGGAAACCCAGCGCTGCTGTTTTACGGTGTGCGCCGGTACTTCTTTTATCGTACTTTTTTTGGTGCGGCTGCTTAACAGGAGATAAATAACCGGCAAACCAATCCAGGTAACGAAAAAAGAACAGATTAAAGTAATGATCATCGTATTCGTCATCACCTTAAAATACGCGCCTGCCACGCCGCTCATCAGCACAAACGGAATAAAAATAACGATGGTGCTGATGGACGAACCAACCATCGCCGGAAACAAATAGTCGATGGCTTTTTGCAGGAGTTTGCGGGTTGGTTCTTCCGGGTGTTCTTCGTGGGTGCGATGGATTTGCTCTACCACTACAATCGCATCATCAATAATCAAACCGATGGCGGCGGCAATGGCGCCCAGCGTCATGATGTTGAATGTATAACCGATCACATACAACACGATCAGCGTTAAACACAGTGTAACCGGAATGGTAATCAAAATAGTAGCACTTGCTTTGAGCGACCGTAAAAAAATGATGGCCACTACAATAGCCAACGCCAAACCAATCCATAAACTATCGCCAACACTTTTGACCGAATCATTTACAAAATCTGCCTGCACATAATACGGTTTGATGGTAACATCTTTTGGCAGGATTTTTTGCAGCCGCTGCACCTGCTTTTCCATATCCGCAGAAAGCGAAACGAGATTGGCATTAGGCTGTTTAATCACGGCAATCAGCACGCCTTCATGTCCGTTTGCGTTAATTTTGGTATATTCAATTCCCGGATTAATTTCTACATCTGCAAAATCTTTCATTCGCACCACGCGTTTGCGGTTATTACTCACTACCACGTTTTCCAGCTGATCTTTGGCGTTCAACGTAGCATCGGTAACGGTGAGGTACAGCATTTTATAATCTGATAGGTAACCTTCTGATTTTACAAAATCAGTCTGGTTCAGCGTATTGCCAATCATGTCTGGCGTCAGCGAAAGCGCGCTCATTTTTTGGCGGTTCAGCACCAGCCAGTATTCTTTTACTTTTCCGCCAATCACCCGGATTTCTGAAACGCCGCTGATCTGCGATAAAAAAGGTTTGATGGTGAAAGTTGCCAGTTGCCGCAGTTCGATGGGCGATTCATCATGGCTTTCCAGTGTGTAGCCGCTCACCGGCAGGATAGACGGGTTCATTTTCGCTACCGAAATATTGACATCAGCCGGTAAATCGTTCCTGATTTTGCTGATTTCGGATTCAATGCGCTGCTGGCTCAAATCAATATTGGCATTCCAGTTCATAAACGCCGAAATCTCGCAGCTGCCGCGGCTGGTAGTGCTGCGCACATAGTTGAGTTCCGGAATTTGCTTCACAGCATTTTCCAGCGGTTTGGTTACCGTAATCATCATTTTGTTCACCGGCTGCAAACCTTCATCAGCAATAATTTTGATTTTGGGAAAAGTAATTTCCGGGAACAATGAAGTTTGCATTTTGGAATACGCAAACCATCCGCCCATTAAAATCAAGGCCAAAATTAAGCTGATGGGCTTTTTGTAGGCGATAAAAATATCTTTAGCGGGCGTACTCATGGCTGTACGATTTTTACTTTGGCCGTATCCGGCAAACTGTAATTTCCGGTTACCACAATTTTATCTGTTGCAGCAAATTTGGGCGACAATATTTCGATGCGTTCGTTGGTTTCGATGCCTTTTTTAACAGGTATTTTTACGGCTGTTGTTGGGTTGATCAGTTTCATCACATAAAACTCAGTCTGGGTTTCGTTAGAAAGCACCGCAGATTTTGGCAGCGAACTGGCGTGTGCGCTGGAAGACTTAACCATCCGCGCCCGCGCCACCAGGTTTTCCGGGATGGTATGCGTTGGATTTACCTTGATTAAAATGCCCTGCGTTTGCGAAAGCGTATCCACCGAAGGCATCGACAATGTAACTTCTCCGCGCAGTTTTTCGCCGTCCGGCAAAGTCAAATCTACGGGCTGATGTTCTTTTACATCGGCACGCATTTCGTAAGGCAGCTGCATCAAAAATACAAAGCTGTTTTTATCGATAATAATTGCCAGTTGATCGCCATCCTGCACATAATCGCCTTGCTGGTGGTTCAGTTGCGAAATAAATCCAGATTGCGTGGCTTTTATTCTTCCCAAACCTGAAAAATGAAAAGTAGAATCCAGCACATTAATGCTGTTGCCAATGCTCTGTGCTTCTTTTGTTTGCAAAGAAAACAGCAGCTTGCCACGGTTCACATAATCGCCTGGCTGCACGTTTACCTGGCGTAAATAACCGTTGATATTGGCTTTAACATAACTTTTAAGCAAATAAACCGAGCGCGCACTCAAATCCATGTAATCCGTCAGCGCATCTTGCCCGATGGTAGTTACCGTTACCGGCGTTTGCGTGTTTGTTGCCGAAACATCTTCTGCTGCGGGTTCTGCAGATTTGCTTTGGCAGGAAAACAGGAACAAAGAAATTATGCCGATAAAAGAAGTATGCAACAAAAAAGGCTTTATACGGATCAGTAGTTTTCTCATGGTTTTTACCGGTTCCAGTAGTTTAACTGGTTGATTAACTGTAACCTGCTGATGTTGGTCTGGGTGAGCAAATTTTTAGCGCTCAGGTAATTATTAATCGCCAGCACGAGGTCAGCCACGCGCAGATCGCCGGTTTGCATCAGCTCAAAATCCACCGTTACCAAACGCTCCGAGTATTTTAGCTGATCCGAAATTTGCCTGATCAAACTTTCATGGCCACTAATTTGCTGCTGCAGTTGTGCAATTTGCTGGTTGTACTGTTTCGTAAAAAAGTTACGGTAATTTTGGCGCGTTTGTTCTGCCAGGCCGAGCTTTTGGTATTGCAGTTTGCGCTGGCCACCATCGTAAATAGGCATGGTTAACGAAAAACCAAAACTCGTTCCGAAGTTATTATAAATTGGGGCAATAAAAGCAGTATTGTAGCCACCGTTGGCAAAAACACCGGCACGCGGGCGGTACAGAAAATCAATTAGTTTTCGGTTATTAAGTAGTTTCAAACTATCGATTCCGTATTGTCTGAAAAAAATACTGTTGCTAAGTTTGGTTTGATAATCCACTTGAATTCCTGGATGTTGCAGTTTAACGGTTGTGGTATCTACAATTCCCGATAAATAATTCAGCGTAGCAAAATCATTTTGAAACAGAATACGCGATTGCGATAACTGCAGGTTTTGCTGTTGCAGCGTCACCAAAAAGGTTAAATAATCGCTTTGCCGGTAAACGTTTTGCTGCGTTAGTTTTTTCAGGATTTTCTCTTCTTTCGAAAGCAAAGTTTGCACCGATTGGTTAAATTCCAGTTGCTGCAAACTTCCGTAAGCAATAACATACTGCTCTGTAACTGATCTTTTCAAACCCTGTTCCGAAATTTTGGACGTGTTGCGGATTGAATCAGCTTGCAAACCCAGCGTTTTTAATTGCGCCCGGATGTAGCGTTTGCTGTCCAGCGATTGGTTAACATTCAGCAAACCATCAAAAGTTTGAATGTTGGTAACCGATCCATCATAACCAAAACCCCTGATTACCGGCGCAATTGCAGCCGAACTGCTTAAGTTTACCTGCGGTTTGTAGCTTGCCCGGATGCGCATACTGTCAATCCGCGAAGCCACCACCTGGTTTTGGTAATCTTTTAAAAGCGGACTGTTTTTTTGTGCCTGGTCCTGATAGTATTGCAGTGTATTGTTTTGTGCCGAAGCTGCCGAAAAAAACATCGGTAAAAACAGTATCAAACAATATTTTATCATTTTGGGAAACATCAATCAAAATGGTGCACCAAACTAAAGCCCGGATAACCTTGCGTATAGGCCGGAATAGCAACCGTTTTAAAGCTGTAATTCTTGAAAATTTTCTTGGCCACAAACGGATAAACCGTGTAAGCAATTTTGGTTGATAAAATACCCAAGCCTGCGCCCGCAATTACATCACCCAGATAATGATGGTTATTATAAAGCCGCAAAACGCCGGTTGCGCTTGCCACGGCATAACCGCCAATGCCGATCCATGGCGAAACATCCTTGTATTCCTGATACAAATATTCGGCAGCAGTAAAAGCAGAAGCGGTATGGCCGGAAGGAAAAGATTCATAATCAACACCATCCGGGCGCAATTCGTGCACCGATTTTTTGGTAATAAACGTTCCAGCTTCCATCAAACCGTTAGAGATAAGTACAATTATCGTTAAATCGCGGTAATTGTGTTTGCCGTGTAAGCCAGCCAAATTTAACCCGTAAACGGCCGCCGTAGGCACTATCCACAAATAATTATCTACATGGGTAGAAAAATTTGGGTTTTGTGTAACAATCTGATTCTGAACAGAATGATTGAGGTTTTTTAACGGCGGAACTACCAGCGATAAGCTGCCATATGTTATTAAAACTGTTGGCAGAATAAAGGGTTTAAAGCCTTTTGCTATGGTTGGTGCGGTTGAATTTATGCCGATAAAAGAAGTATCCGCATTTGCTTTGACTGTATTTTGCTGGGCATCAGCAGTGTAAACCGTTAGGTTACAAAGCAAAAGGATATTGCATATTTTAAATAAGAACATATACTTGTTTTACTGCTAAATTTTAACGCGTTTCAAATGTAAAAACCAAATTGAAGATATTTTGAAATCGGCATTTAATTTTTACTGTTAAATACGTGGTATTTTTTAGTGTAGGGTTAAAGTTGCCGATGCATAATAAACTTAGTTGCTTTAATGTAAAATTACTTTTAAGGCAATATGAAAATATCAATCTACCTCAATTTTACAATTTAAATTAAAAACCAATGTTGAAAAGATGAGTTATTTAATTATCAATCAATAATTAAACAGCATTGTATCATCATGAATGAAAAAAATAAATTCAGCCGGCGACAAGTTATTGCCGGTATAGGTACCAGTTTGGCAGCTGCTGCCGTTTCACCTGTTTTTGCATCAACAAAAGGATTACGGTTAGATAATTCGGCACCCGCAACACTGGTAGATCCTACTACCAAATATCCAAAACCACCATTCAAAGGCCAGTCGCAACCTTGGCCGGGTTTGGCCAGCCAGATGGACCCGCGGCCAGATCATGGCGAAACCAGTTATAAAGGTTCAGGTCGTTTGGCAGGTCGTAAAGCTTTAATTACCGGTGGCGATTCGGGCATGGGCCGTGCCGC
>JBPBPL010000025.1:0-100219 GCA_050954285.1 Janthinobacterium lividum
GCATTACGTAAACAAGAAAACGATAGCTCTGCCCGATAATTATCAGTCTGCAAACAAAAAGCCCAATAACAAAGCATTCTTGAAATCCAATTTTATTGGGGAAAGTCATGCCTATTTATACCTCTCCTATAATTAGGGGTATGTTAAGTAAGAGGGTAAACGCCAATTAGTTAATGCGATAAGGTTGCTTTAAAATAGTTCAAAATAGCTATCTTAATTTTTTAATTAATTAGCTATGAAAATCGCATTTCTCTTGTTTATATTGGGCATGATTGCACTAAAAGTTTGTGCCCAGGAACCGCGGAAGTTTGATGGTTTGAATATGAATATGGGCAATCTTTCGCGTGCCTCGGAGGCCACAACAAGATCGATTGGCCCTGAAAATCCAACAGGAGAGAAAGGCAAAGGTGGTATGGCCAATCCGTTCAGAAGTAAAGGGCAACTCAATATTGCAAATGCAGCCGGAGCAGCAATGGATCTTGGTATCGGCTGGAAAGTGAATCCTTTTATAGAAGTGGGTGCCGGTAAAACCTATCCGCTTGCTGAAATTGAAGGTTCGGGAGTCATTCAGCATATTTGGATGACACCAAGCTACAGCTGGGAAAAATCAATCTTACGATTTTACTGGGATAACGAAAAAGAAGCTTCTATTGAAGTCCCTTTAACAGCATTCTTTACCTGTGGCTGGAATACGCCTTCAATGATTAACTCTCTGGCCATAACCGTAAATCCCGGAAGCGGGTATAACTGCTACTGGCAAATGCCGTTTCACAAACACTGCCGGGTCACTCTTGAAAACCTTAACCCAGCAGAGCCTATGCGGCTTTACTATCAGGTTGATATGCATTAACATCTGTTGGTGATGACCAAGCTTATTTTCACGCACAGTACCGGCGCATAAATTCATTGCATACTTTGGTTGATATAAAAGGTAAGGGACAGTATGTGGGTACGTATATGGGAATAGGTGTCCGTAACAATGGTTTTGGTGGGGCGAGGAGGAATTTAAATTTTTTATGGATGGTGATAAAAGCTTTGCAACAATTGTAGGAACTGGAACCGAGGATTATTTTGGCGGATCATATAATTTTGAAAATCAGAATACCCACCAATACCAGGAATTTTCTACAGCTTATTCTGGCTTGAGCCAAATAATTAAGCCCGACGGCTTATATCGTTCGCAACAGCGTTTTGGTATGTATCGCTGGCATATTGTTGATCCGGTCAGGTTTGATCATGATTTAAAAGTTACGGTGCAGGATCTGGGATGGCGGGGTAATGGAAAATATCTGCCACAGCAGTCAGATATTCATTACGGTTGCCTACTGGTATCAGCTGGAACCACATTTAACCTTTCCAAAGCTTCCCTCAAACGCTTTCCTAGAGATCAATTAAATAGAATTAGATTGTCTTAATCTCTATTTGCTTGTTCTGGCCATTTATTTACTGGATATAGTTAACACTGTTTGTAAAATCATTCCAACTTTTGGCAATCGAATCCTGCCGTTTAGACCACAGATTCTACCTAGCGTGCGCAGAGCTGATCGGCTATTATCCGTAGAATGTTATCGCAGTCCTCGAGATCAAAATTCCTTTTATTCACTACAGGAATACTTTTAAGCAAGGTTCGTACTTTATCAATCTGTGTTCGTTTAGAAACGCTTGTTTTAAAGACCAGGACCTCCATGTTATCTGCTAAATTGAATAATTAATGACCGGTTTCCTGTTCAGCAGTTTTTGTCCGGATGTCCTCCCATAATTTAGCTCAGTCTTGTCCTCGACCATTCCCCATCGGGCTGCTCTTTTTTGCTTTGAACAGCTCCCTTTCCGGTTCGCTCGTGTTCTTAAACCGTTCCTGCATCCGGCCGCCCATTAGTTAGAGCCACCCCTGCCTATTCTTCCGCCTTTACCAAAGCCGAACAGGATCTTGCATAAAATAAAGTGGGCTTATTGAATCACTACTTATCCGATTTATTATAGGATCAGTAATAATAAGAACAATTTGTGAGAGTATCGGTCCAGATAACTATGATTAGAAAGACCTAAAAACAAAGCTTCTTTCATGTTGTTTTCTTTTTATAATAAAAGCTCACTATTTCTTGACTAAGAGTAATGGTTTTATGTGAAAGCTAATCTAAACATTCGTTCCTTTTCTGATAATGTACTAAAGTATCTTAATTCTTGCAACTAGAAGGATTAATGGGCTTGCAACAAGAAAGTGGACATATGTTAAGCTGCGATAATTTGTTTGTTTAATTTTTTTTCAAAGTTCTGTGGTGAGATGTATCCAGTGCAGTGTGCAGTTTTTTGCTAAAGCCAGCCCTGCCTGGTTTTGATATATGTGATATCTACCTGCCTGTTATGCCAGGTTTGAAATTACGTGCACGTTTATTTTCCATGACAGGAAACTTGTGGATAGAATCAGTGGTAACCCGGAATTTCTTTTTAATGATGCTCCTGATCTTTGCTTTCTGCATCAGCCGTGCAGTACAACAAAGCCAGCCTGATTTCCAGTTCTTTTGATAGCACGCTCAGGTCTGAACCGCTCCTGCTTAATTCTACAGCCATCACCTTAAACTCCCGGTCGTACTGCTTTCTTGTTGTTGACATATTTCTTAAGTTAAGCCCTTAACTTAATGTCCATCCAAAGATAACCAACTCCAGGCAGTAATGATATTATCAAAGTATAAAATTAATACTTTTCATACATCAATTATTTAGAAGAAGCATTTTCTTCTTTTAAAATAGCCGGTAATACGATAAGAAAATGGAATTATGTGGCTATAGGAAATTGTTTAACTTTTTTAAAATGGCGAAGATAGGCGTTGAAAAATTTCAGGTAGGATGAAACTAAATCTTACACCGATAGAAATTAAAATCTAAATGTTACACCAAGTTCGCAATGAAGATTAAATACATCATTATGAGGAATATAATAATTAGTGGAATCATAATCTTTTAATATCCATTCATAATTCAACGATTTTATTTCCTGCAATTTACAACTCAATAATAAATTCTTATAATCCCATTCTCCAAATACGGCAAAAGCAAAATCTACCCAATTGCGACTATTGCTGTTAATATCAGAAAAGTATGTGTCTGAAAAGTCGACATCGTGTTCATAACGTTCTAATCCAACTCCTAATTTCTTTAAACCTGATATCCAGCTTACATCCATGGATTGAATGTTACCACCTGATCCTGTGCCAGCTCCCAGTATTTGTCCTTGATTGGTATGTCCATCTAACACTTCACTATGTATATACCACCCTGAAGCATTTCTAACTAATCTATCTACTGTTTGTGACAGTTGAGTAATTTCAGTACTAAATAAAATAGATTGATTTTTATAGCTATTGAGCTTGAACATCTTTCTTAGACCTAAAATATAAGCTCTAGAATGTTCAGGAGAGCTGATCAGGTCTCTTAAGTTGTAAAAGTTATCGTTAAGTCCATATTCAAAGTACACTTCAGCCTGTGCTTGCCTAAATAACCATCGAGAATAAACAGATGTGTATTGATCGCGAGGAATAGGGTCGCCATTTATACCTACTTTAACTTTTTGATAAGGAGTAAAAAACGGAAAATATTCGCTAAAGCTGGTAATATCTTGATGATAAGAATCAAAAGTTCTGATTAATCCCAACGTCAATCCAGGAATCCATTTTGGATGATAATTTAGGTTGATTCCTGTAAAATAGCGCCAGTCATCGCGTTTATTAACAAGCAGATTTGTTCCATCAGATAGAGTAGTAGTTAGTAAAGATGGGTATCCAGAAGCATCTAAACGTCCAGCCAAAATTTGTCCTTCAAAAGAACCTATATATGTTTTTATAGGCCGGGTAGTATTTAATGTCAGATGCTTAAAACCCGGAGCATTATTACTTAGTATTAATGAATTACGAATACCTGGCCCCCACCATAAGTTCTCATTAGATAAACCTAAAGAGACGGCACCAAAGGTTAAACGAAAACTGCTTTGCCCCCAAAATATTTTTTGATATTTGTTATTACCATAACGTTCAGGTAAATCTATCATATTATGATATGCATAGTAAGATATCAAATCCTGATCGCTATGACCGCTAGCGTAGCCGTCAAAACTTGGATTATCAGCATATACAAATTCTGGCATTAATTGAATAGAAAATGGGCCAACTTTTAAATATATACCTCCGCTTAGCATTGTTTGGTATCCTTTAGCTGGTATCATAGCTCCATCATTCCAACCATAAGGGTGGTTAGAATTAAATTGCTGTTTCCAAGTTAATGGTAAAATTTGAAAAACACCTAAACCTTTCGCAAAGGTAACTGGTTCAGCTTTAACCCAATGCTTATTTTTTAATGTGCTATCTGGATCGTATATATCGTGTAGATTCAATGATTCTACAAATATAGGCCTAACTGTAAAAGAAAGATTAGAATCAACTTCTCCTAGTAATTGCTTCCTTCTGTAATAATCATCCAAAACATTTGTTCCAACTGGAAGAGATTGTGCACTTATATAATTATTTAACAATGCATTAAGTACAAACTGTATAATTATAATATAATATACCTTTCTCATCTACTCATCTTGGATTAAAACTTATTATTGATTGTGACTATGATTATATAATGAAAAGTATTAGCCTTATTTATTCAATTTAAATTTCTTATTAGAATCCTTAGCTTAAGTTACTATAATTAATTCTTTTTTAAATAAAATAGTATTCTTAATAACTTGTTCAAATTTTATATACTTCTTTTAGCATATAAAAAACTTTGGATATCATTATCAAAACAAAAAGTAAATTGATACACAAAAGAAAATTCTATAAATTACTCATATTATTTTAATACAGAATTAAATTCGATTTAATAAATATTGGAATAATAAATTGCAAAAGGGCGTTGTTATACCGCTTTCGGTAAAAAATCCAACTCTTCAAAAATTGAATTATTACTTTTAAACTCATGTACAATTTGCTTCATTAATTTAACCACTTGAAAATTATCATTATTTTTAGATTCTTGGATTAAATTTAGAATTTGATTTTCTATTTCACCGGAACAATACTCCCTAACCTTTCCAATCATAATTTTTTCATGATGAGTGGGTATAGTATTTTCGCTATTACTTAATAATTCTTCAAATAACTTTTCACCTGGTCTTAATCCTATAAATTCAAGTTTTATATCTTCCTCCGGAACAAGTCCTACAAGGCGTATCATACGTTTGGCTAAATCAATAATTTTAACTGGTTTACCCATATCAAATACATAAATTTCGCTTCCTTTTCCCATACAACCAGCTTCCAATACTAAACGGCACGCTTCTGGTATCGTCATAAAATACCTTGTCATTTCCGGATGAGTTACTGTAACCGGCCCTCCTTTTTCTATTTGTTGTTTAAACCTTGGAATAACTGATCCATTGGAACCTAATACATTACCAAAACGAGTAGTAATAAACCGGGTAATTGGCTTATTAATATTTAAATTGCCCAAGTAATCACCAATAAAAGGACTATTACTGACGATTGAACTATTTAAAGACTGCACATATATTTCTGCAATCCTCTTGGAAGCACCCATAACATTCGTTGGGTTAACAGCTTTGTCTGTAGATATCATCACAAACTTCTGCACGCAATACTTAATAGAAAGATCGGCTATAATTTTTGTACCCAATACATTTGTTTTTATAGCTTCTGATGCATTATCCTCCATTATAGGAACATGCTTATAGGCAGCAGCATGATATACATAATTAGGTTTGAACGTTTCAAACAAATGCTGCATTCTATTAACATCTTTTACATCGCCAACGAAAACATTAAAATTTGAATGGACATGTAGATCTTGAATTTCTAAATGCAAATTATGTAGTCCTGTTTCGGATTGATCACACAAGATAATTGATTCTATTTCAAATTTCAATAATTGTCTTACTATTTCGCTACCAATTGAACCTGCTGCACCTGTAATTAAAATTCTTTTTTCTTTTAATTCATGCTGAATGCTTGTTATGTCTATATCAATAGTTTCCCGATTTAAAAGCTCTTCAATATTGATAGTTTGAATTTGTGTTGATTGCAATTTCCCATCAGTCAATGCATCATATGATGGAATACTTAATACTTTTACATTATTCTCTAAACATATATCAACTACTTTGTTTTTCCGCTCCAAAGGTATATTAGGAGTGGCAAAAATAATTTCGTCTAATTCATGTTTAGCTATTAGTGAAGGTAAATTTTTAGCATCTAATATTTTAATCCCAAAAATTGTATTGCCAACCTTTCTTGGATCGTCATCAACAAAAGCTATTATATTTTTATTGATTTTGCTATCATGATCGAAAATTCTTTTTGCAGCTACTCCAGCTTCACCTACTCCATAAATAATAACTTTCTTTGTATCTAATTTAAGATTCTTGATATATAAGAAAAAATATTTAGCGATTATTCTATAAGCAACCATTAGTAAAAAACAGATCAGTACATTAATTACTACGAATCTGATTGAAACAAATGACACTTTACCAAAAGCTTCAGAACATAAGTCACTGAGATAAAAAATAAAATTACTGACTGTTACTGCAAATAAAATTCGGAAAGAATCTTGCGCGCTTGTATAACTGATTATACCAGCGTAAGTTTTTATTGCCAAAAACACAATGATATTTATAACAAATGTAATAAAGAGATTTTGACCAAACTCTATAAAGTTAAATTTTGAAAAGTAAAAGTTATTTTTAATTAGATAGCAAAATGTTAACGATAGACTGCATATCAACAAATCAAGGATTAAAATAATCCAACGAGGAATAATATTTAATTGATTAAACAAGACTGATAATTTTAGTTGAACAAAATTTTATTTAACTAAAAGCATGTCTAATACTTATCTTTTGAAATGTACTATAATCATGCTTTAATCAGTTTACCTGGTTTTTCTATAACTAAACGGATTAATGTAAATACCAGCATTGTGATAAAAATCATTAAAGTTAAGTTACTATTAGAAGTAATCTCTAACAGTACAACATTTATAATTCCTTGTACCAGCATGTATAGCGAAGCAACAATTAGATGAGAAACACTTTTTTCATTTACTAAAAATTGATAAAAATGCTTTCTATGCGCTTCAAAAATATTTTCTCTTCTTAAAATTCTGAAAAAAATAGTAGTTGATGTATCCAACCCATAAACCAATAGTAATAGCAAATAACTTACGTCTTTTGTTTTACTAATTAATTTAATAAGAAAGAAAATCAATATGAATGCAATTCCAACGCTACCAACGTCACCAGCAAAGCATTTAGCGATTACCCGGAAATTAAAAAAATTAAATATTACTAAAGACAAAATTGGCAATAGGAGATAGTCACTATCTGTAAAGGAAACCTTATATTCATTAATATAGTACAAACTAGCTAAAGTAATTAAGGCATAACTGCCGGTTATGCCATTGATTCCATCCATAAAATTTATGGCATTAATAATACCGATAGCTAAGATAAATCCTATAACAATCCAGTAATAATGAAAGATAAAAACATTTAACTGATAAAAAAGTAGTGCAACAGAAATGAGCTGAAAGATAATCCGAACCTTATTACTGACTGATTTTACATCATCAACAAAACTGATAAAACAAATTAAAAATAAACCAGCCAGAAAGTAACCTAATTTCCATCCCCAATGAAACGGACCTAATAGCATCGCAATGCTAAATATTATTCCTCCTCCTCTAATAGTTGTTTTACTGTGAGAACTGCGCTCGTTAGGATGATCTATGATATTATACTTAATAGCTATTTTAAAATATAGCAACTCAAGTACTAAAAGTGTAAGGAAATAGGTAAGAAGTACTAAAGCATTCATAAATCATTTTATCTCTAATTGTAAATTAAGCTTTAATGAATGCTTTAGCAGTAATTCTTAATCCTTCTACGGCAGTAAGTGGCATTTGTGCCTTTAGTGCTTGTTTAACTTTGTAATTACTAACTATATAGCTTTCTGTTAATTTACTTAAACGTTCTGTAGTTAATGGTAGATGAATCCAATCTCCAACTTTTGCTAATAGTTTTATAATAAAAGGAGATAATTTCCATAATCGTAGTTTAATATCTAATGAATTAGAAATTATAGTTAGTACTTCATTTGTTGAAAGTGCCTCCTCATCGGCTATTTGATAAATGCCGGATTTAACACCATTTCTTAGCGCTAATTCTTTAATAATATAACACAAATTTTCAATACTTAAAAATGAACGTTTATTATGAAATGCAGCTAAAGGATAAGGAATACCCTTTTTTATAAACTGATATAAGAGATTAAGATTACCTTTATTACCTGGCCCATGGATCATACAGGGACGCAAAATATAATAGGATTTCCAACTTGGCAATTGCTGATCTTGTATAAATTGTTCTGCTAATAACTTGGATTTCCCATAGTGTGTTTGTGGACTTGGTACTACATCTTCTGTTAACACTCCCCTTACCTGATCAGCAGCAGCTTTTACAGAACTAATAAATATAAATTTTTCAGCATTAGAGTTTAAAAAGCTGATATAAAGCTTTTTTGTCAATTCAAAATTAGCATCAAAGTAATCTTTGGGTACAGAAGATTTTTTCAAATCATGTGCCTTACCCGCTAAGTGAATTATAGTTGTAACACCATCAGAGATATTCTCTTCAGGTTGAGACCTAAGATTTAATTCCTTAAATTCCAAATGATTTAACTGTAAGTATTGGCTCAGGTTTTTACCCACAAAACCATTAATGCCTGTAATTAAAATACTCATACTAACTTATTGAAGAGACAAAAGGAATATTAATACAAATTAAAGAGATTTAAACATTGTTTAAAAAACTTCCTTTACAGATACTTCTTTTAACATCATAAAATCTATGCTTATACTTATTCAAATATGATTTATAGAAACAATTATTTTTAGTTTATAAAAGAAGTATTATTACAAACTCAGTCAAAAAATAATTACCAAACAGAAGATAGTTTAGAATCCATTTAAAAAAATAAAAACTCTTTTATCGTAGTTTTAATATATTAAAAAACTCCTAAAAATTGCCATTTCATTTTTAACTAAATAGGTAATTAATCTTTTCTGACTTCTGTTGATATTGCTTGTACAATGAATAACATGACAATCAGAAAAATATACAATTTTAAATCCTGCTTCCATACAGCGAATTCCATATTCGTACTCAATAGTATAAAGAAAAATCCAACTGGCATAACCACCAATTTTATTAAATTCTTCTTTTTGAATGATTGCACCATAACCTATGAACCCCGAATACTGCGCCAAGTTTATCTAAGTGTTTGTTTGAAATGCTCCTCCTGTAATATTTAAGGCAAGAATTCCTACATCTATATTTTGATTTAAATAATCAAGAGCTTTATCCAAACCTGAATCTACATGACTATCATCTAATACAATTAAGTAGTCACCTTTTGCTTTAGCAAAACCTAAATTCCAAGCTAGAACACCAAGATTAATTTTACTTTCAATTAATATAACATCAGGATTATGATTTTTAATAGCAACAATGCTGGCATCAGTCGAAGCATTATCAACTATTATTATTTCATACTCAAGGTTATTAATTCTGGTAAACTTTTAATTCTTGAAACAGTAGTTAAAAGTATCATTTATAATTGTTAATTATAAATGATACTTTTATACACATACTATCTAATAAACTTGGATCAATTATTTATATAAATTAAACTTGTATAATTAAACCTTTTAATGATCTTCTGTTCTTTTTATACAAGTTTATAGATCTCAAATACCAAGTTATAGCCCGCTTTAGCGCAGTAACATTTAAAACGACATAGTTAATTGAAACGTGGTTTAACTCGGCCATGGTTTTTAAATAGGAATAAAAAATAGCTGCCGTAGGAATTTCCATTCCATTAGTTGGTGTATTAGTTCTTAATATTTTATCTTTTAAATATCTAAGATGTTTTACATGCATATAGAATTTTGCTGAGATCAATTGGCTTTTTAAATATGCTTTATATGATATTTTACCTAAATCAGCTAGTTGAATATTGGCCTCATATTCGTTAACCCATAACTCTTCAAAATTAAAGTGGTTTTTATTGTTGTGAATCTGATAATGGTATCTGTTAGGGCTTAAATGCCAAGTAACCATCGTTTTGTTAATGTAATAAAAGTTCCTTCCTCCTGCTGCAACTACTTGTCCTACAAAAACCCTGTCAGTTGTACGTGGTATTCTTGGATTAAATTGTATGCAATTATCAACTATTACTTTCGTTCTAAAAATATGTTGTTGCAAAATTCCAACAGAATGAAATTCTAAATACTCAGTGTCCAAAAAAGTTTTTTTTAGATAAGTTTCCAAATTAAGCAAACCGCATTCAATCCAATTTGGATATATATGATCCTCAAATTGAATATCACTTAATATCATTGGAACCTCCGGGTGATGATTTAAGTATTCAAGAACTTTTCTCGCTTCAAAATCCACAAAACGGTCATTAACATTCATGATGATTAGGTAATCACCTTGCGCAAGTTCTATAACTTTATTCCAATTTTCAATACGGCCAATATTTTTATTGTTTTTATAATATCTTAAATTAGGAACAGTTACTTTATATTGTTCCATAATTTTGTCTGTATCGTCAGTTGAACCATTATTAACCACTAAAACTTCAAACTCAGTTTCATCCAAACCTAATTTTTTTATAGATAAAAGAAGCTCAGGAAAATTGAACCCGCCATTATATGTAGGAATACCGATAGTTAACAAACCTTTAATTAACTGAGACATATTTTTTTGGAAGTATTGTTAATACAATATAATTGTAAAAGTCTTTAAACTTAATATTGTTGTTTAATCTGGTTATCAAAAGTTTTCCAATTTTAAAAATTCGCTGTATTCCTCAGGAGTACCTAAAATGTAATGCTTGTCGGCTCTATCGAGTATATACTTTTTACCTTGCTGTATCAAATAATCATACATAGGAGCGATATAGTATTCGCCTTTAATAGTAAGTTTATTTTTAACATGATAATCATAGGTTTCTACAAAATCATTTATTTGATTAAAAGTGTACAAGCCTGTTAAAGCGTTTGTTGATATAACTTCTTTCTCCCGTACTTCTTTTATATACTTATTTTCATTATCCAAGGCAGCAAATGAAAATCTGTTTTCACTGCTTGTAAAATAACCCAACACACCGTCAATATCAGATTGCTGTAAATTATGCTCAAGAGTAGATGAACTAAAAAAGGTATCAATGTTAAATATTACCAACGATTCATTTTTATCACATTCCTTAAGTGCTATATAAGTAGTTTCTGCTTGCCCGCTTGTTACTTTATCAATAAAAATGAACTTACTGTTAAGAGTGGGATATAAAGTTTGAATAATTTCTTGCAAACCAAAACCATTTTCATGTTCCATTAATCCAACAAAAACAACTCTGTTGGCTAAGTATAAAGGCAACGAATTTAAACTCCATTCTAAAAGAGTTTTTCCATGTGCTTTAAGTAACATTTTTGGAAATTGGTAACCAGCTTTTACAAATCTGGAACCATATCCTGCCATCGGAATTACAAAATTCATTTTGATACAAGTTGTTTTTGTTTTTCTTTGGACATTGGAAGATTACCTCCGTCCTTATCGATATCGCTCCAATCCAAAAATCTGTACGCATTATCATCTATATAAACATCAGCATGAGGCTTTCCGAAATATATTTCATCATATGGAATTTCATATTGTTCAAGCCACTTTAATGTAATCAAGCTGATTTTAGCACCAACAGCACCTAAATTTCCCTGGCAAGTTTTCATGTGCCGTGCAGTGTTGATAATAATATAATGCCCGTTTTCTTTAAGGGCTTGCAAACTTTCAGGAGCACCTTTTACAGGTAAAAGATCTGCATAAGTTTCACCTTCTTCTTTTAACTTGCAAATAACACCGTCTAAATCAATACAAATTTTCATACTAAGTTTATTTATAAATTCTCGTTTATTAATTTAATTCCATGGATATACATAATTCTTTGTCTACTGCTGGAATCTTCATGCAGAGGAGGCATTGTTAAAAATAAAGTCCCCACTATCACCATGATATCTTTTATCGAATACCCTAAATTGGATACAAGTTGCTGCGCTTTCTCAGCGATAATTGTGTTGTTGTCTTTATAAAAAATATTATAGGTTATATTTTTACCATCAAAATCAACATTATAAAGATTATTAACCAAGTAATCATATCCTCCTACTGCAGAATGCAACAACTTTGCAATATCATATTTAATATCGCCGTATAATCCTTTATATTTATTGCCAAAACTTCCGCGCGGATCTATTAATTTTATTAAACGATGCGGTACATCATATAACAAGTTATTGAAACAAAAGTCACCATGAACAACACAAAAATCATCTTCCGAATAAAGCTGTTCTATTTTTTCAAATAATTTGTCTTTAATTTGATAAAAACTTTTGTACATAATACCATTAACATTCACATCTTCAGTAACTAAATATTTATAGTCATCATTCAACTGTTTATAAAATTCTTCAACCCTATCACTAATTTTACCAACATAAAAATCCAAGTAAGCTTGCTTACCAATGGAATAACCTTCTTTAATAAATAACTTTATAACTGATTCCAGATCTAAAAAAATTCGCGTCCAAACCTCGTCTTTTAAGTCCCAAAACAATTGGAGTTCTGCTATACTTGGATAACCATAAAACTCCATTGAATAAGAACCGGACTTTGTTTCTGAATCATAATTAAATCCGCTAATAATTCTTGGAAACAGGATTGATAATTTAGCAGGAATCGATAATATAAATTCTGCCTCGTTTTTCAGCTTTGAATGGTTTGTTGATTGCTTTTTTAATATGCCTAATTCATTTACTGAAACAGAGTTAAAAGAACGGCTAGCTATTAACTTTAACTTGGATTGGTAATAATTAATTTCGTGTCCGGCATCGATCCAATCATCCAATACAAATCTTAAAGAAGATAAAATGTTATTATCAACGCGATTTAAATACACAAAAACTTCCATCAAATCCGACTGATGAATTACTTGATTTACAGCTTTAGTAAGTAGAATTGTATCCAAATTAAAAACACCAATAAAAGCATTTCCCAACTTTTTAATTGGGCTTGATTTGAAAAGAAATTCTACTAAACCTTTATCAGTATTTATACAAGACCAGTCATTGTTATAAGATAAAGCTTTTTCTAAAAATACAGTTTCAGATTCTGGAAAAAGTGTAGGAATCGAAGTTACTAAATTTACGATTGTTTGTGAAGATTCTTGGACCTGCGATAAAGCAAAATGTAACGATGCATTAACACCATGTGTATCTGGAACTTCTATTATTTCGAAATCAAACTCTTCTAAATTTACACTTTTTTGTATATTTTCTGTATCACTCTTGTTTACAACAAAATATATTTTGCAGTCGTAGTTTCTGTAAAATTCTAAGTGATATAATATTAAAGGTTTAGTATTAATAGGAATTAATGCCGGCGATGCATAATAAGCTTTAATGAACGATAGTTTATTTGAAATATTTCCGGCGGCCAGTATAAGTACGTTTTTCATGGATAATATTCTTTACTTGGATAGCCCCAAAGTTCGGGATGCAGTATATCTTTTCAAGGAATCCCAAAATTTAGATGTACCATAGTTGAACAATCTGTGTTGCGCCCTAAAAAGTATTCTTGATGCGTTACTCATATATACCTGGCCTACAAGTTTCCACTTGTATAATTTAGTAATGCCTTGACTATACATTTTGCTAAGCCGTAACCATTCTTCATGCGTGTATAAATCATGGTCAGTATGTGCTGTCATTTTTTTAGGAAGAATTACGCCAAGCCGAACAGCATCCTCAATGACGAAATTGTTAACGATAGACATATCAGAAGCTAAAATTTTGTTTGCAGGAATATGGCTGTAATGCTTCAACTCTAAATTCAGACCGTACTTTTTGCAGAAAGCGTACCAGATGTATTGTTCAGCACCAAACTTCATTCTATGAAAACCACCTATAAGTGCGTTGTTGAATATTTGTTTTTCTAACGGGAACGCTTGAGTCGTTTGTGGTTCAGGTTGAACTGGAATATCCCAAAGATTTAACAAATCTTCCAACAATCCAACCTGAAAAATATCACTGGGATGTATAAGTTGTGCAATTCTGCGGGGATTCCTGGTGTACTTTGTAGGTATTACTATCCTTTGTTTAAAAAATTGGTATTGTTTTCCCCGGGGATATTCTTTTAAATAATTAATAAAGTCAGTATCAGTAAGCTTACAATCACCCCGCATTTTTACGGCGTAAATTTTGGTTGCAGCTTTTAAACCATTGTAAGTTGATACAATTTGCCGACTGTTATTATTAAGATAAGTTGGATCATTAACATGATATGCAATTGCGCCGGGATCTTTGTTAAAAATCACCTTATGATAAGTTAAATGTGATACATCACTTCCTTCCCAAGTTGATAAAATTATTTCTGCTTTCGGCATGAAATTTTTCAAACTTTCAATACATTGTAAAGTAAGTTGCTTTTCATAAGGATCGCCGGGTAAACCTAAAACCTTACCTTGTACAATTACAGAAATACTATCCAATACATTTTTTCGTAAAATTTCGTTTTTCCTAATTTCCTCCTTCAAAGCTTCCTTCTTTGAAATCTCACTCTTATCGTTCATATTACTATTTGATACCATTAGGAAAGCTTAAAACCAGTTGAAATTTTAGTGTTTGTTTTGAATCTATTTTTAAATTATTATAATGCTTGTTTTATGCACATAATTTGTGTTTGCAGAAAATCTAATGTTTTTTAGGTGTTAAAAGAAGCATTGATATTAAGCGAACAAAGTTTAAATTTACTATTAGCTTTCATCTTTAAAATAGCTTTATATCATCATTTAATTTGCCAGTTAGTCCTGATCAAACTTGTTTTTCCTTTACGCGATCCCAGTAAAAACTTTCTACCCAAACCATTAATATTTCCTAATGAAAATGACAAGTTACATTCGTTATCAATTATCTTTTCTTTGTTGTGAATCCCTACATCAAACTGAATTTTATAATCTCCTTCAGCTAAAGTATTAGCCGGGATTTTAAAAGTTTTTTTAAATTTTTTTGCCGGAAATATAGAATGTCCTTCTTCTTCATCATCATATAACACATAAGCAACTTCGTACTCAAATTGTGACCATAAAGTAAATCCAAGTACAACATCCATTATTGGTTTAAAAGCTTCACCTTCAATTTCAATAATGATGGCTGTATTGGTATGAAAACCGTTTATCTTATCTTCTGCATGTACTGCTGTTCTAAAAATTCGTATATCTTTATTACCTTCATTTCCTATCCATTCTTGCTTGTCATTATATTGACTGTCGCCTAAATAAGCAGAGACTACTGTATTGATATTCCCTTCTGTTACAAGCTTTCCGTTTTTTAAATAAATTCCGGTGTTACAAAGTGTACTTACTGCAGACATGTTATGACTTACAAATAGCACCGTTCGACCCTCTCCTTTACTTACATCGCCCATTTTACCCAAACATTTTCGTTGAAATTCAGCATCTCCAACAGCCAGAACTTCATCAACGATTAATATTTCTGATTGAAGATAAGCTGCAACAGCAAAAGCCAACCGTACATACATGCCACTGCTATAACGTTTTACAGGGGTATCAATATACCGTTCTACACCCGAAAAATCCACGATCTCATCAAATTGACGCGCTATTTCCTTTTTGCGCATTCCAAGTATGGCACCATTTAAAAAAACATTTTCGCGGCCAGTAAGTTCAGGATGAAAGCCCGTACCAACCTCCAACAAACTTGCAATACGACCATGTGCTTTTATTATACCGGTAGTTGGAGCTGTAATACGACTAAGCAATTTCAGCAAAGTGCTTTTGCCTGCTCCATTACGGCCAATAATGCCTACCGCATCTCCCTGTGCAATTTTTAAATTAATGTCTTTTAAACTCCATACAACATTGCTTTTTCCTTTTACCGTCCGATCATTCGGCTCTCCAATTTTTAAAAATGGATCTTCTTTTCCTCTGATTTTACTCCACCAGCGATGCAAGTCATGTCCTAAACTACCCGTACCAAACTCGCCCAACCGATATGCTTTTGATATATTTTCTAATTCTATTACCGTGTTCATTTTTTCAATTATAAAGTTGAATCAGCAGATATACTTTCAGACGGTATCTATAAATGTACGTTCGGCTTTATTAAAAAACACAAGCCCAATAATTAATATGATCGTTATTATTGATGCGCTTAAACCAAGAGATGACCACGAAAATGATCCTGCGCCTAAATATCCATATCTAAATGTTTCAAGAAGTGGTGTCATAGGATTAAGAGCAACCAGCCATTTAAATTTTGCAGGAGCAGCAGATAAAGGATAAACTACCGTTGAAGCCCACATTAAAAGCTGAACACCAAAACCCACTAAAAATGCTAAATCACGATATTTTGTAGTTAGTGATGAAACAATCATACCTAGTCCTAATCCAAACATGGCCATTAACAAAAGTAATACAGGCAAAAGTAAAGCATAAATATTCACTCCAAGTATTTCATTTTTATGTATATACCACAACATCATGATTACCATTAGGAGGAGATAAATACAAAATTTGATTAGATTACTACATACAATACTCAACGGAACTATTATTCTTGGAAAATATACTTTTCCAAAAATATGAGCATTGTCCATAAATACATTGGATGTTTTATTTAGACACTCTGCAAAGTAGTGCCAACAAGTAATGCCAGCCAGATAAAATAACGGTCTTGGAATCCCATCAGTAGCTATTCCTGCCAAACTGCCGAATATATAGGAGTAGATTAAAATAGTAAATAAGGGTTGCAGAAAAAACCATAACGGACCGAGAACAGTTTGTTTATAAAATGAAACAAAATCTCTTCTAACTAACAATTTGAATAAATCTCTATATAACCATGTTTCATCTAACTTAAATTTAAAAGTGCTTTCTGGCTTAACTATAATATTCCAGTAAGTGCTATTTGTATCAATATAATTATTATTATCTATCTGACTCATTAATGTATAATGTGTACAATTTGCCTACAAGAAAGGTGTATTAGGTAGATTTATCGGAAATAAAACGCTCTTTTTCAAGCGATTATGAGTAGCTGCAAGTAGTAGGTTACTACCGTATATACCTGTTTTAAGGTAACTTATCGTAAATTTTAATATCTCCTAAACAATACGTTTAGAAAATATGTTTTCAAGTAATAAAATATTTTTAACCAGCCGTTCCGGAGTTATTTTTAATTATAAACCTCTTAAAACGGATGTTATTCAATTCAATTACATTTCTTCTATTTTTACTTATTGTATTCACTTTATATTGGTTTGTATTTAACAAAACTTTGAAGTGGCAAAATGTCTTAATCCTTTTAGCGAGCTACGTATTTTATGGATGGTGGAGCGAAAAGTTTTTAATACTTTTAATTGTATCCACTTGTCTTGATTATTTATATGGATTTGGAGTTGCATCGCCAAACCGAAAAAAATCAAAACTGTTTTTATGGCTAAGTATTATTAACAACCTAGGCATTTTAGGAGTATTTAAATATTATAACTTTTTTGCATTACAATTTCAGCATGTATTTAATATAATAGGCTTTCATACCAATCCTGTTTTTCTTCAAATTGTATTGCCTGTAGGAATTTCATTTTACACATTTCACGGCATGTCTTATGTATTTGATATTTATAGAAATGTCAGAAAGCCGGTTTCAAACTTTGTAGATTACTCGGTATTTGTATCATTTTTTCCACTGCTTGTTGCTGGGCCAATTGAACGCGCCAACCATTTACTGCCACAAGTACAATCTAAACGGTTTTTTAATTACACACAAGCAGTTGAAGGTTGTCGTTTAATTGTGTGGGGAATGTTTAAGAAAGTAGTAATTGCTGATAGTTTGGCAATCATAGCTGATAATATATTTACAAATTATCATCGTTATAATGCATTTACATTAATTATTGGTGCAATTGCTTTCAGTTTTCAAATTTATGGAGATTTTAGTGGCTACTCTGATATTGCTTTAGGAACAGCTAAACTTTTTGGATTTGAACTTTTAAGTAATTTCAAGTTCCCTTATTTCTCTCGAAACATTGCAGAATTTTGGAGAAGATGGCATATTTCGTTGTCTTCCTGGTTTAAAGATTATTTATATATACCGCTTGGTGGTTCAAAAGAAGGCAGAATAAAAGCCATCAGAAATACATTTATCATATTTATAGTAAGTGCATTCTGGCATGGTGCAAGTTGGAATTATATTACTTGGGGATTTATCCACGCTTGCGGATTTTTACCTGTGTTAATATTAAAACGAAATCGCAAATATATTTCTGACGTTGTTGCCCAATCTAAACGTATTCCTAATACAAAGGAGCTTTTACAGATGATAGTTACTTTTATATTCGTGACTTTCGCCTGGATATTCTTTAGATCAAAAAGTTTATATGACGGTTTGGGTTACATCAAACAAATTATAAATAGTAGTTTTTATCATCCAAAACAGTTTTTAGCACTTCCCATGGGACTAAGTTCATTTTTATATATCATACCTTTTGTGCTTATCGATTGGAATTTCAGACACAATGAAAGAAAATTGAAATTTAAAAATCAATTTTATAAAAACTTATTTTATATAGTTTTAGGATTATTAGTCTTCTTTTATTTCGGTAAAAGAAGCAGCTTTATTTACTTCCAATTTTAACAATTATGTCGATTTTTTTAAAGCAAGTAATCAAGTATATTTTTATAATTTTTTCATTTGGTTATGCTATTATCTACGTATCAATTTTAGTAAAACCGGGTAAAATGTTAGGAGATGCTACTGAATACGAAATATGGAAATTAAAAAGTAAATTAACAGATAACTATTACAGCAAACCTCAAAATATAATTATAGGTGATTCAAGAGGTATGGCTGCTTTAAACCCAACAATTATTAAGCATAACACAATTAATTTGTCTTTAGGCGGTGCTACTACATTTGAAGGTTTTTCTACTATAAAAAAGTTTCTATCACAAAACAGAATAGATACGCTTATTCTTTGCTATGGAATATTTCATTATACAGAAAGTGATGTTTTTGAAAATAGAACCTTACTTTATCAATTCAATCCTATAGTAGATATTAACAATCTTGAAAAAGTAGAAAAAAAATACAATATTACTATTGATAATAAAAAACCAAGTTATTTTTTGTATTTAAATCGAAGATCTATTTATTATAATTTACCAACCAATCTCAGACCTACATTTCTTGAAAACTTAAAGCAAAACAATTATCATAAGTATATAATTGACATTTTAAGAGAAAATTTAGGTTTTTGTAATTTTGGAAAAGCTAGTACAGCAACCGGAAAAGATAGAGAAGTAGAAATTGCTACAGAAAAGAAAAAGTTTATCATTAATCCTATCTTGGCAAGTTACTTAGATTCAATTTACGATACATCCACTCGTAATCATATTAAAATAGCTTTTGTAATTCCTCCAATTAATTACTCAAGTTATAAAACATTAAAAACCACTGATTACTGGAAAGCTTATATTAAGTTTAGAGAAAGTTTAAACTCCAAATATCCTGAAATGGAATTCTATAACAAGTATACTTATTTACCGGATAGCTATTTTGGAGATCCCAGTCATTTTAATATAAAAGGTAGTATCTTTTTTTCCAACTATATTAAAAAAGAATTATTTGATAAGGATAAGCTAAAGGTGAGTATGTGAATATTTTAATTTAAAATTTATAATACTTCTTTTATAAACATAATTTGTCATTGAGTTCATTGCTAATATTAGATTTTAAACTTGTAATATTTTATGAGATAAATAAAATGTAGCTAATCAGAAACCATAAAATATAATTTAACCTGATTCAAACAGTTTGCAAAAATTCTTCTGCTTTTACAATTGCATCTTCAAAGTACTGACCTTTTTTAACTTGATCGCTTATTCCTCGAACACTTGTTTTATAAAGATTATATTGTGTTGCATCAATTGCAATATCTTTAAGTTCTAAAATATTATTTATTAGTATCCCTAAATTGTTCTGAAGTATAAATTGACTAATTGCTGATTCTTTAGGAGCAATAACTGGTAAACCAGCAGCTAAGTAGAGTGATAATTTATGAGGATTATTATACTTTAAATAATTACCGTACTTATCATCCAACTTTTCAATATTATCGCCGTCCCAAATCAACCCAAAAGCACCTTCCATTCTATTTAATATTTTATTAGCACTTAATGAACCCTTCCAAAAAACATTTTTCATCCCATCTTCATTATCATGCAAAAAACCTGGTCCATACAAATTGCAATGCCAGTTATCTAGTTTACCTAATTGGTAAATAAACTTACTTTTAGCCAGATTACCAGCGAAAACAAGACTTTTTAAGTTTTCCTTTGTATCTAATAAATTAACACTTTTTCTATAGTTTGATAAATAATCAAATATTTGTAAAGCTGTCATTGGCACTTTTACACCTTTTTGCAGCAGCCATCTTTTCATAACTTCATTATGAACAATAATGAAATCATAAGAATTTAAAAGTACAACTTCTTTACTTGATTTATCATCAATATTTGCGTTGTATCGTAATTCATCAAGATCGTGAATGATGCAAAAAAACTTAACTTTTTTAAAACGTAATAAGCTAATAATGTACTTAAAAAAAGCATTACCGCTTAGTATAGGATACTGAACAGCAACTATAGATTGTGGCTGTACCGAGAATAGTAAGTTTACAAAGCTTTTTAACACATACCATAAATATAGTTTACGAGTTTTTGTTGTAATACTAATGGTCAAATCTTCATAGCCACATTTTCTTAATATTTGCTTGCAATCTTCTATAGCTTTTGTTGCTGCCGTATTTAATTTATCGTTAAAAGAAATGTAAAAATTGTATTTATGCATAGTTACTTTCTTTTACAAATAATGCTACTACCTTATAAATTTCAATTTGATTTTCTACATGATGGTCACGACTGTATTGACCTCTTTTCAATAAAGCATTTACAGAAAATTTTTTGAGTTTTGAATGATCGTGATACAATTTCAAAATAGCATCTTTTGTTTCTGATACAGACGGTTCCTCACTCAATAGTAGTCCGTTAAAATTATTTTCAATTAAATCATTACAACCTCTGGTGTCAGAAGTAATAACAGGTATTCCCATAGCTAAAGCTTCCATTATGCAAACTGGCATACCTTCTTTAATGCTTGGAAAAACAAATAAATCAGAAATAGCCAGGTATAAATTTACATCTTTTGTAAAACCAACATAAATAATTTTATTGGAGTTTTTATAAAAACTTACTTCCTCATAACTTAAACCAGTTCTATGAGCAGGATCATCACCACCTATTAGTATTAATCTAATATTGGGATACTCGGCTTCATTTATTAAAGCAATCATTGCTTTAATAACAGTATTAAAACCTTTAAAGGCTACAAATCTTCCGGTATAAACTAATACAAAATCGTTTTTAGTGATTGATAAACTTTTTCGAAAATTCAATTTAAAATCATGCGATAAGGCAGATGGATCAAATCTTTTCAAATCACAACCAACACCAAACGAGTTATACTTAAAGGTCTTTTGTGGATAGGTTGCTTTTACTAATTCATAATCTAATTGATTAATCAGATAAATTTGATCGAGCTTTGTAAAACAAAATTTTTCTACCATTTCAAATATTTTTCTTTTTAATATTCTTTTAATGGTCGGATATCCAATTCCATGAATGGTTCCAATTATAAATTGTGTTGGCTTGCGCCAGATGAGGGTAGTAAATATTCCGGTTGTAAAATGAGCATGAATCAAGTCGGGATTAATTTGTGAAATGATTGTATGAATTTTTTTTGATGCTGTTATTTGTTTAAAAATATTAAACGATCTGGGAAAGTTTGAATAGTGAAATTTAATCCCAATCTGCTCATACGGATATTTATTTTCGTAATTAATTACTTTTACGGGCGAACAAATTACATGAACTTCGTGTCCAGCATTTACCATGGTTACTGCAACTTCTGACAAAAAATTATTAAAGCTTCCGTAATCTGTAATTATCAACAACAACTTCATTATAAGATTATTGGTATTGCAATAATTGATTTAATTCCTGCTTTTCAGTTTCACTTTTTTTAGTAAACAAATGTAAAAGTAACAGAACAAATAGTGCATAAAAGTTCGCTCTATATCGGATTGCAGAACCAGGATTTAAAAATCCGAAGGGATAATGCACAAAAAGGATTCCAACAAAAACAATAAAATAAGTAATAAAAACCGTTGGATTGAAGCGGAAGAAACGGATGTTATACTTCAATTTAGGCCATAAAAGAAGTATGAAACAAACGATCATAATAAAGCTTTCACAACCTGCCATAAATTGCGCTGGCTTGCGAAGCATCTCAGGAATTGTAGGACCGAAAAAGGAGATAAACATTCCATATAACATAGAATGAAAGAAACCGTAAGGCCGCAACCAAGGCTCTTCACTCCTGGTTGATTGCGCTAAATTTGCAATATTACTTTTAAAGTTAACAGCCATCCCTTTAGCTAATACGTCTATCAGATCTCTGGCGACATATATGACGGCAACATTTAAAATAACAATGATTACGCCTAAGAAAAGAGGCAAATATTTTTTATCATTAAAGCGATTAGTAAGCGTGATAAACACTAATGCTTGCAGTATAAACAGCAAATATTGGGGCTTAAAAACAGCACATAAATATAAAGCCAAATAGTCTATCAGTTTAAATTTATATGGGCCGTTTAATTTTTTTATCAGCATTACAGCAATCACTGCACTAAAAAAACATCCTACAGCTTCTTTACCAAGGATACTGGTCCAAACCGCAAAATTTGGCAGTGAAAAAAGGATGATGATGTAAGTAGAATACTTATAAAGATCCAATTGATCAACAGCGTAATAAATACTATAAAACGAAAGCAGCATAAACGGAATACAAGCCAGTAAATCGGATTGAAAAACCTGCCTAAAAACAGCACCGGTAAATTGCATGAATGCTGTTGATGAATAAAGAATTTGAGGAGAAAATTGTAATTGCGAGTGTAAATAATCAAAAGTATCGCCCAATGTAGTTATTCGGGCAAAAACAAAAATTGCAAATACCATGTAAAATACTTTTATAAAAAAATAGATGACCCATATTTTTTTAAAGCGCATACTACTCATATTAATTGGCATACAATTGCGTCCATTGTTTTACTACCAAAGAAACGGCATAATTATTTTCGATATACTTTCGGGCATTGTTTAAATAATCAATTGGATAGGACATTTTATAAGTTTGTAACATCGCATCAGCTAAACTTGTTATATCATCAACATTTACCAATCTTCCATAGCCACCCATTACTTCTTTTACCCCGCCACAATCTGTTGCAACTACTGCTTTTTGCATAGCCATTGCTTCTCCTATTACCAAGCCAAACCCTTCAAACTTTGAACTTAGAACAAAGCAATTACATAAACTCATTAAAGCTGGAATATCATTCCTCCTACCTAGAAAATGTACATGATTACTTATCCCTAAATCAATACTCTTTTTATGAAGTTTTTTCTGTAAAGTGCCTTCTCCTGCAATAATCAAAACAGTCTGCTTTGAATCATCATGAATAACTTTAAAAGCCTGCAATAACATTTGATGATTCTTTTGCTCGTGCAACCGGCCAGCTGTAAAATACACGTATACATCTTCAGCTAAGCCTAACTGTTTGCGTAGGTTATCATCATTGTATTGATTTGGACGAAAAACTTTTGTGTCGATAGCATTAGGCACATAGGAAGATTTTTCAGGATCGAAGTATTTTTTTTGCACAAAAAGATCAAAAGCCTCTTTACTTACATTTGTAGACCAATTAGCAATTGTTCGCGTTAAATAATAACAGTTCATCAAGATTGAACTGCCTTCACGAATGTTATGCGCTGTACAAATTAATTTAATTTTATTATTAAATAATTTGAAAATTCTTGTAAATAAATTTGCATGAATCATGTGTGAATGAATAACATCAGGTGAAAAGTTATTTACAATAGTTTTGAACTTTCTATAGCCGCTTATTAAAGTACTTGCATCAGAAATATCTAACTCTACAACATTTATATTTTTAGCAATGAAACTATCTTTTAATACTCCGCCTGATTCCATAGCTACTACTAATACTTTATTTTCAAGTTGTTGCATGTTATCTGCTAAAAGCAGCAGTTGGCTTTCAGCACCACCTAATCTCAGTCCGGTAATTAAGTATAATATTTTCAAAGCTCAATTGTATTAATGTACTTTATAGTTTAAGTCAACTTCAAACAAATTCAACCATTTTTTAATAATTACATCAATATTGTAATTAGATGAATTTTCAAATGCTTTTACTCCTATCTTTAATCTAACTTCTTCATGAACCATTAAATAAGTCAATGCATTTACCAAAGCTTGCTTATCGCCATCTTCCACTAAAATTCCATTTTCGCTGTTAATAATTTCTGATGGGCCTGCTTCACAATCATAACTTACAACTGGCAATCCAAATGATTGTGCTTCAATTAAAACCATTCCAAAACCTTCAAACCTCGATGTCATACAATATATACTTGCCTGTTTGTAATGTTCTTCAATTTTATCTGTAGCAGATATTAATTTAACTGAACCGGCTAAGTTTAAAGTATCAATTTGATGTACCAAATTTTCTTTTAATTCTCCTGATCCAACGATGTGTAATTCCCAATCCTGGTACCCATTGCTTTTAAGTAAGTTCCAAACATCAATTAACCTGTCAAAGCCTTTTTGAAAAGTTAACCTGCCAACCGACAACACTACGGGTTTCCGTAAATTATCATTGTATGTAGAATTGTTAAATGGTAATGGATTATTAATTGTATATACCGGAGCTTTGCAACTCAAATTTCTTTTCCAATTGTTATTATCCTTATGCGTTAAAGTGATGATTGCATCACTATACTTTGCGGCTAATTTCCTGGAGAATCCTCTTACAATTGTATTTAAAGAAACATGAAAATTAAAATGTTCCCAAACGATATTCTTGAAAGTAAATCTAAAACCAGCTACTAAAGAATAGATATAAAGAGCAGAATCAGCATTGATTAAAACATCAGGATTAATTGTTTTTATACTTTTTCGCAATTTTAATATAACAATAGGTAGGAACAATTTAAAAGTATGTTTCTGGCGAAAAACAGAAATAACTTTTACATTTTCTTCCAATTCAAAAAAAGGCTTTTCTCCGTACATACTTAATATGATTACCTGATAACCTAATTGTGAAAGCTTGTTTGCAATTACAGAACAAACACGTTCTGTACCGCCTGTTAAAGTAATGGAAGATATAAAAAAGCATATCTTTTTCATCTCTTCCTTAACATAATTGCAGAGAAATATTTGATGCTTTTTTTATGCATATAAATATTGAATTTCTATATTGATTACTGAATTTTAAATCATTATTTTATGCGATAAAAGAAGCATAAAAATGCAAGATAAATCCCTTTAAAGTTGCATTGTATCCCTATTTCATAATTTTTTGATATAATAAAATGATTGTATAATAAGCAACAGCAATTATACTTGCTATTAAAGCGCCAATAATTACGGCTTTGGCCCTGCTCTCCCTTCGGTGTTCT
This sequence comes from Janthinobacterium lividum, assembly GCA_050954285.1. GTDB lineage: Bacteria > Bacteroidota > Bacteroidia > Sphingobacteriales > Sphingobacteriaceae > Mucilaginibacter_A. Next base: position 25,791 of record JBPBPL010000025.1, read on the forward strand.
AACGGAAACGTTGCCTCATCTAATATTTGTATTAAAGGCGTTTCTTTTCTTAAGGCCATTTTAGCAACCTCCACGTTTCGTACTAATTCATTCAACATCGTCCGGTTGGTTTCAGCATCCACCTGATTGCGTTGAGATGGAAGCCTTAATACTTGCCTGGCAGGGTTGGCATTAATGGTAACATCTGTTGTGCTTGCTACTTTATACATGGCACCGTTTAAAGCAGCTTTGATAGAATCCGTTTGATGTTGCAATAAGCTTAAGTTTTCTAAAGCTTTTTGAGTTTTAGTTTGAATATAATACTCATTAACCGTTTTAACGATTTGATCGTTTAAAATTTTAGAAAATTCTTCATTTGTGGATCTTACTTCAACTCTTAAAATATTTAATCTTCTGTCAATATCAACAGCTAAATAATTAAACCGGAGATCGTTGGTAAAAACAGTCATTACACTATCTTGTATCCTTGCTTCTTTTTTGGTTTTTGGTTTAATATAAAAATTCAGGTTTCGCAAGTTCGCACTATCTTTCCATACTTCTTTTATGCCACTAATTTTCATATACCTATCCAGTACATGTTCGTTTTTAGTATCCGGTATTATACTTAACAACGTTTTTTTCAGCATAAAGCGGGTTCGGTACAATTCTAATAAACCATCACCTTGAAACATGCCGCTACCTTGTGAAACATTAACGCCTAAAAAAGATGCTATACCATCCGGCTGACCCATATTACCTGCGCCATCTTGCAATACAAAAGTGCTGTTTGCAACATATAAAAGAGGCTGCCGGTTGGCACGTATAAAACCAATAATACCTCCAAGTATGGCTACGATAAGTATAATTAACCAATTACTTACAAGATAACGGTACCAGCGAATGATGTTTAAGATGATTTCTTTAAAGGAAATTTCATCTGTAAGAGAAGATCTACTCTTGGAATTTACATCTACATTTTGTTTCAGACTTTCAGAAGTCATAATTTTAACACTTTCTATTAAAATGATTTTTATCTTAAATCTTATTAAAAACTTATTTTAATAAAGCAATTATAATCACAGCTAATGATGTAATGGCTGATGCTATACCAATAATTCCTTGTAAGCCTATTCTTTCTTTTAATGCACGTTTCGGAACAAAAATTTCGGCTCCAGGCTTTAAACTTGGCCGAAAACGGAAAAACAGAACCTTTTTAGTTGATTTAATAGAACCATTTGCATATTCAACATAAATATCATGCCTTTTGGCATTATAGGTAAATCCTCCGGATTCGCTTATATATTGTAAAACACTTTTCCCAGGCTTGTAAACAATATTGGTAGGTTTTAATACCTCGCCAGACACCCTAATCGTTTGTAGTTGCTTAGGAACCCGCACCACATCTCCGTCTTCCAGCAGTAAATCGTACCTTGAAGCTGGTTTTGCTAAAATTTGGGTGAGGTTAATTCCAACTAATTCACTTCTTAATATGGATGGATCCTGACGGAGAGATGAAGTATCGATTATTCCGCTCTGCTGTTGCTGCAACCGTTTTAAACTAATCAGCCTTTCCCTATCTTCATCCGCTTTGCTAATCCTGTTTTTATCACGAGCTGTGGCTTGTCCGGTTATATCCGGGCTCGCTGTTCTTGGCCCTGGACGTTTTAGAGAAGCACCTTCAGGAAATGCCATTGCTGTTAATCCGCCGGCACGTTTAATTAAATCTGATATCTTTTCATCTTTACGCTGAATAGTGTACAGTCCGGGAAATAATACTTCACCTTCGATTTTGGCTAATTTCTGAACTTCATAACCTTCGGAGCCTCTTATGGTAACAATATCGTAGGGTTGCAGAATAAAAGGCTGACCTGTTATCTTTAGTTTCGCATCAACATTTACGGTGAAAATCTGTGCAGTAACAGCATTTGATGACGTTGGATCACTGTTTCTTGTCCGGCGTGATATTTCAATTCTGTTCGGTGTTGCTCCTTCTTTAAATCCGCCAGCAAGTTGAATTGCTGCTTCAATGTTCATATTATCGGCGAAATTAAATATTCCGGGATACCTAACTTCACCTTGCACTTCAACCCGATATTCGTCCCGTAAATCAAAAATGGAAGAAATCGTAACTTTATCTTCCCGCTGTAAAAGTATGTCTTGCTCCGTGCCTTTCAACAATTTGCTTACATCAAAATAAAGTAATGCCTGCGTATTATCCGGGTTTAATCTCGAAACATAACCCCGGTTTAAAAAAGCATCTTCCCTAAGTCCCTCTGCTTCACTAATTAAAGCTTTTACCGTTAAGCCTTTTTCTAATTCAAATTTTCCGGGCCTAAAAACAGCACCTTGTATTTCGATTTGATTTTCAAATCGATTCAAAATAGTTTCAACAGTGTATGTATCTCCATTAACAGGTTTGTATGTTGCAAAATCTGCTGCTTTTACGTCGATAATTTTACGTTCCCGACTGGTATTTTGTAATACCTTAATATTAGCCGAATAGGCCTGACTGGTAAAACCTCCTGCAAAGTTTAATACCTGCTGTAAAGATTCCGTATCCAGCACTTCAAATAAAGCCGGCCTTTTCACCTCACCGGTTACTCCTACTCTGGTCTTGTAAACAGGAATATTGATTACATCCTGGTCTTGTAAGTGCACGTTATTCTGTATGCCTTTTAACAGAAAATCATATATATCGATTGTAGAAACAACTTTATTGTTGCGGATAAGCTGTATTTTTCTAAATGATCCATTGTTATTCGGACCGCCAGAAGCATATAAAGCATTAAATACAGATGATAAGGATGATAATGTATAAGTCCCGGGTTTTACAGCTTCACCTACAATGGTAACCCTTATGCTCCTGATATTTCCTAAATTGATAGCTAGGTTAGTACGACCACTGGTTAAACCCGGGTAAGTTTTAACCATACTTGTACGAATTTTAGAAGTCGCCTGCTCAATTGTAAGCCCGGCAACAGCTATAATACCAACATATTGCAGCCTAATTGTACCTTCCGGGTTTACTTTTAAATTATAACTCGCTTCATTATCACCCGTAACATCAATTAGTAATTCATCATCGGGCCCGATAACATAACCTTTAGGTGTAGCTAATCTTAAATTTGGTTCGAAGCTGATTTTGTTATTTCTAAATAAATCTTCTCCAAAAATTTTAGGAATGATACTGCCAAATGCATCTCTTTGTACCGTTTGTACCCCGGTGTTTTGATTTAATTGGCGGTTGTTAATAGTATCATCATAATTGTATAATCTATCACTTTCAATTCTATCAGGATTAATGCGTGGCTTTCTTACCGTGTCAATTCTTAGTTTTAGCTTTCCACTCTTTTCGAACTTTATTCCTTGTACTGACAGTACTTGTTCTAATTTTGGATCATTGTAGCTTACACTTTTAGAATTAGTGCTTTTGATTAACTGACGAATTGGAACATTACTTATCTCATCTATCTTAACATTAGCATAACTTATATGTGCATACAGATTTATACTTGTAAAACAGATAGTTATTAATAATAATATACTAAGTATGCTTACAGGTTTCATTAGTGTTTATTGATTATTAAAATAAAAAAATATTACCATTATTGCGATCTTTTTTCCAATAACTGTTAATTCTACAGCAAAAAGAAAAAAACACATATTTTAAGTTGGAAAGAAGATAGCTATACAAAAAAGGAATTAAGTAAACCTATCTGAGATTTATTTGAAACAGGACTTAAATTTATAAGAATGACCGCTGATCAATTCTACTGTAGAAGCTTTTAAACGCAATTGGTGGTTTTCTAAGCGTAACTCCTTTTTTATGATAAGACATTCTTGCTATAATTAATTATAAAATGGGTAAATTTTGAAGTATTAGCAAGTATAATTTAAGTTAAAAGCAGGTGATTAGATAAATCAGCAACTTAAAACTCATTGAAAAACGGAAAATAAATCGAAGGTATTAATTATTACTTATACAGCATGTAATTTGGTAATTTTTAGATATACTCTATCCAAAAAAACTTTTTGAACGTATTCAATCTGCTATAACTCTGAAAAAAAATTTGAGTTGCTACCTTTGAATGGACATTGAATTAAGGAAAAGACTTAAATTTAGAAATATGTCAACAATTAGAAAGCAGTACGACCGGGAATTTAAAGTCCTGGCTATAGAATTAAGCAAGGACCATTCGGATTTGAGCGTGCTATAAAAGGAACTAGAAACGAAGGCTGAAAAGAGATTTTCGGGACCAAGCAAAGTAATCTATACACCGGAGCAGACAGAGATTAACCGGTGAATTTATAATCTAAATTTTTAGTAAAATACAGGATTTTTATTTGGCCTTTCCTGACAGTAAAAACGAAAAACCCTTATAAATACGTGATTTATAAGGGAATAAGTAATTCTTTGTAGCCCGTAGGGGAATCGAACCCCTGTTTCTAGAATGAAAATCTAACGTCCTAACCCCTAGACGAACGGGCCAAATTGCTTACATTTTGGGAAGGCGAAGATAGGAGTAAAACTGTAAATTCAAAAAAAATAAAAAAATATTTTTTACTGCCTGTTTTGCTTTGATTTTGCATTTAAACTGCTTTATTCGTTTTTAAATCTGCATAAAATTTATTATGATGTTTTTATGAGGATAAAATTTGTGTCAAACTTTTGGTGGAAAGCATTATTTTTAGGATTGATGTTAGTCACTATTTTAGATCATGCCAAAGCACAAACGGATAATTTGAATCAACCTGAAAATATACCGGTAAAAGAAGTATTCCTGCAAAAGTTTGAAGCGTACCAAATCAGCAAAAACCAGTCAGGCTTACTAGACGTGGCAGACCGTAATCAGTACCCATCGCCCCAAAAAGCTTTAACCTTGCAGAAGCAACTCCAATTAAACGAGCGTCAAAAAATTGTTATTAACTTGATTAACAATAATTTAAGAAGAAAAGTAATTGAAATGAACAACTTTCTAATTACCAACGAACGAGTGATGGACAGCCTGTTTAGGTATAAAAAAATAAATAATGGTACGCTGATTTTTTATACCAACCGCTATGGTTTGTACCAGGGCGAACTGCGTAACGCCTTGTTGCAGGCCTGCGTAAAAACAGAAGCGGTATTAACTTCAACTCAAATAAAAAAATATAACGCACTGTTGCAAAATTGACAACCGAAATTGCAAACCCGATTTTATACCTTTGAAGCCCATTAAAAAACATGAAAATTACATTTGATTTTGAGAAGCCAATAGGTGAACTGCAGCAACAGATTGAAAAAGTGGAGCAGGTAGAAGAAAAAAACAAGGTCGATATGTCGACCGCGTTGGCAGAACTGCGCCAGAATCTTCAGGCAAAACAGGAAGAAATTTATGGCAATTTGAGTGGCTGGCAAAATGTTCAGATTTCTCGCCATCCGGAACGCCCTTATACGTTACAGTATATTGAGGCGATGAGTAAAGATTTCATTGAGCTGCATGGCGACCGCAATATTGGCGACGATAAAGCAATTGTAGGCGGCTTTGGTTCGATTGAAGGGCAAACGGTGATGTTTATCGGCCACCAGAAAGGTGTTAACACCAAAATGCGGCAATACCGCAATTTTGGGATGGCTAACCCGGAAGGTTACCGTAAAGCGTTGCGGTTGATGAAAATGGCCGAAAAATTTGGTAAACCAATTATCACTTTTATTGATACACCGGGTGCTTATCCGGGTTTAGAAGCAGAAGAACGGGGCCAGGGTGAGGCAATTGCACGTAACTTGATGGAAATGTCTGTGCTAAAAGTACCTGTGATCTGTGTAATTATTGGTGAAGGTGCTTCTGGAGGTGCATTAGGAATTGGCATTGGTGATCGCATTTACATGTTGCAGCATACTTGGTATTCGGTAATTTCGCCGGAATCTTGTTCTTCTATTTTGTGGAGAACTTGGGACAATAAAGAAAAAGCAGCTGAGGTTTTGAAGCTGACTTCTACTGAAATGTATAAAAATAAACTGATTGATGGCATTATTGAAGAACCACTTGGCGGCGCGCACCAAAATCCGGAAGCAATGATTGCTACATTGAAAAAGGTTTTGCTAGATGACCTGGAAATATTAAAATCTAAAAATGTAGATGAGTTGGTAGCAGAACGAATTGTTAAATTTTGTGCGATGGGTATAGTAATTGACGAAAGTGAACTGCGCTTGCCGGAAGCATTGGAAGAAAACTAAAATACAAACCAACAAAAAAGCCCCGGAAATATTTCCGGGGCTTTTTTGTTGGGTGCTTCTTTTATCAGGTAAAAATTACTCTGGCTGACTCGGAACATTTAGCTTAAGCTGATTCTCCTTTGGATCTGGGGAAGACTGCTGTGGTTCGGGTTGAAACATACTACTGAACTTTAACTGGTATTCGTTGATTAAAGCAGTGGCTTTTTTGTTCAACGCCGGCTCCTTATTATCCGTGGTAAGTTTAACCAGCTCGTTTAATACTGAAATACATAACTGAATATCGCGCCCGTTCATACGACGATTAGCATCGTCCATAGAAGCATAATAATTTAATTGATCGGATACATAGCTCATAATCTGGTTTACGGTTTTTTCGCCTATTGGCCTATCGTTAATTTGATAAGCCAGATCGGCGAGATAAAATTTCCGTATAGCTACATCGGTGTAAGGATTAATATCCGGCATTACCTCTTCATAACGGTTCAATACTTTTTTCGCTAGATCAGGGTGGCCTTCTTTTACCAGGTTTTCGCCCAGTGCCAAAAACACACGCAGAATTACCGGGTAAAACATTGTACGCGATTCGTGGTCTAAATAGCGGGCATTTTTCATGTTGCCCCATTTAAACTTGTTCATTACATTATTGTACATCAATAAGGTATTACTTCTTTCGGATGCACTTGAACTTGCCGTATCTGGCTTAAAAGGCATCAAACGATAGGCAAAACCTTCGTTGTACATGTATTTATCCAAACCCATCATGTTATCGTTCCCAACAGTAATGGCAAAATAAATAGGGCGTTTCCAGTTGTTGTGTGCCAAAATATCCATCATGGCAAGGTTATCTTTAGTTACATAATTTCCAGGATATTTCCAGTCAATTTCCGGTAAAATCTTGCTTTTATCCGCTTCAGAAACAGTTCCGGATTTAACTACTTCATCAGCATTGATGGTTAATTTCAGGTTTTTGGTAGGAAGATAATTAGCACTTTGGCCACCTTCATATTCTACTTTGGCGCGTGCATCATCCGAAGTAATGAAGTCGAATACATCTTTTAGCTCTACATTTCCAGGCAGCTTGGAATCGTTATAGTAAGTTACATCTCGAATACCAGCCTCAAATTTTTCATCCGGCATCGTGATCGGTAGCGGTGCAGATTCGTTCATTTTCTGCTTCATCTGGCGCACATACCAATCGGTTCCCAACAAACTTAAATTCACAATACGCACATCCGGCCGCACATTTTCCACTTCCTGCAAATACCAAAGTGGGTACGTATCGTTATCACCATAAGTAAATAAAATAGCGTTTGGCGCACAGGAATTTAAATAGTTAAAAGCCATATCTGCTGGTGTGCTTTTAGTTGAGCGATCGTGATCATCCCATTCCTGAAAAGCCATCAGCACTGGCACACAAAGCAAACAAACCACCGTTGCACCGGCAGCAGCAATTTGTGCGGAAGTAATCGTCCTCAATTTTTCGGCAATAAACAAAGTACCAAGCCCTATCCAAATGGCAAACGCATAAAACGAACCAGCATACGCATAATCCCGTTCGCGCGGTTGCAGCGGATCTTGGTTTAGGTAAAGCAAAATGGCAAATCCTGTAAAAAAGAAAAGTAAACCAACCACGCCTGCATCTTTCTGATCTTTTTTAAAGTGAAAAAATGCACCGATCAAACCTAAAATTAACGGTAAAAAGAACATGCGGTTGTAAGCCTTATTACCGGTAATAGTTTCGGGTAAGCTACCTTGATTGCCCAACCTGAGCGCATCAATTGGTTTTATACCACTAATCCAGTTCCCATCACTGGCATTATTGCTTTGTCCGTCATTATCGTTTTGTCTTCCAACAAAATTCCATAACAGATAACGGGTATACATTTGATTGACCTGCCAACTAAAAAAGAAGCCCAGATCATCTGCAAAACTTGGGCTTTGGCCTTCGCCGATATGCATCCAGTCTTTATAAAAACCAATGTGCTCTGGCTTGTCGCTAAACATGCGTGGAAACAAAGTGTTCCGATCATAAACCAACACTTGCTTTTTGCCCGAAACTTCATATTTTTCTTTGCCTTTACGGTACAGTGTGGCACCTTCTTTTTGATCAACAGCCTTAGAATCATAGTATTGGCCATATAACAAGGGTGTATCCCCATATTGATCACGGTTTAAGTAACTCAACAAAGCAAAAGCATTATCGGGATCACTATTATTTAAATTTGTATTGGCTTTTGCCCGGATCACTAGCATGGCAAAAGAACTGTAGCCAAACAGGATAAACACGGTACAGGTAAGGATCATGTTGAGTGCAACCCGTTTTTCACGAATTTTCACCACATATTCTAATATAGCTACAATTGCAATTCCTATGATTGCACCAACTATACCACCACTTACCGTCAGCACTAAAATAAAGGCAATGGCTGCAATAAGTATAGTTGGTTTGGCCGGTTTTAAAGTATAAAGAATTCCGGCTGTTATGGCAATTACGATGAGTATAAAAAATGTTGTGGCACCGCTCCAGAAACCAAAGTTGAAGGTGTTGACAAAAAGCAGATCAGCATAAGCTGCACCTTTAATTACATACTGGATAATGCCCCATAAAATTACGGCAACAATAATTACACCGATAAAAAGAGCTGCCAGTGTACCTTTTGCCGTAGCCTTTGGCGTTCTGCGGAAGTAATAAACGCTGGCAATTGCAGGGATAGCAAGCAAATTTAAAAGGTGAATCCCGATGGATAAACCCATTACATAAGCGATAAAAACGATCCATTTATCAGCTCCGGGTTCATCAGCATGAGCATCCCATTTCATGATTGCCCAAAAAACAATGGCGGTACACAAGGATGAAAGCGCGTAAACTTCTGCTTCTACCGCAGAAAACCAGAACGTATCAGACCATGCATAGGCCAGCGCGCCAACCAAACCTGCACCGATAACGAGCGTAGTGGTTGCCCTATCAAACTCCAATGCTCTTTTTACCAGTATTTTTTTGGCGAGCGCGGTGATTGTCCAAAATAAGAACATAATTGTGGCAGCACTGGCCAGCGCAGAGCTAAGGTTGATACAATAGGCCACCTGTTTCCTGTTCGAAGCCAGTAAAGAAAACACTTTACCGATCATTGTAAACAGCGGAGCACCAGGCTGATGTGCTACCTGCAACCGGTAGGCACAGGAAATAAACTCGCCGCAATCCCAGAAACTGCCGTAGGGTTCCAGCGTTAAAATATAGGTGACGGCCGCAATTAGAAAGGCCAGCCAGCCAAATAAATTGTTGATCTTGTAATACTTCATTGAGGTAAAATTTCGGGCATATTTATGTGGAGCCGAAATTAATAAACTATAACGAAGTTTTGCACCGCCGGAAAATAGTTTAACAGGTTTTAACAATTAAAAATCAGATGCTTCTTTTAGCAAATAAAAATTTTGAAATTGAGTTTGCCAATTTAATTTATCATCCTATATTTGCATTCCTTTTCGGAAGGTTTATATCGAACGAAAAGCAGATTGCCCGATAGTATAAAGGTAGTACAACGGTTTTTGGTACCGTTTGTCTAGGTTCGAATCCTGGTCGGGCAACAATTCAGAAACAAAGCAGATTAGCTGGAGTATAGCAATCTGCTTTTTACTTTAAAGGCTGTTCAATATTTTTACTCATCATGCCGATTCAGTTTAACCCTATCAAATTATTTTCAGGTTCTGCAACCATAGAGCTTTCTAAAAAAATTGCGGAAAATTATGGAAAAGAGTTGGGGAAAGTAACTTTATCACGTTTCAGTGATGGCGAATTTCAGCCTTATTTTAACGAATCTGTGCGCGGATCAGATGTTTTTTTAATTCAGTCCACCAATCCGCCAACTGATAATTTAATGGAACTGCTGATGATGATTGATGCTGCACGCCGCGCATCAGCGCATTATGTAACCGCAGTAATCCCGTATTTTGGTTTGGCGCGGCAGGATCGAAAAGACAAACCCCGCGTAGCAATCGGTGCCAAATTAGTTGCCAATTTGTTAGTAGCAGCAGGAATTAACCGAATCATGACGATGGACTTGCACGCTTCCCAGATTCAGGGGTTTTTTGATATTCCGGTAGATCACCTGGATGCAGCCATCATTTTCGTGCCATATATTAAAAGTTTAGGTTTATCAAAATTAACTATTGCTTCGCCGGATATGGGCGGTTCTTATCGGGCCCGTACTTTTGCCAAATATTTTAATGCTGAAGTAGTAATTTGCGATAAGCAGCGCAAACGCGCCAACGAAATTGAATCGATGACGGTGATCGGCGATGTAACCGACCAAGATATTGTGCTGATTGATGATATGTGCGATACGGCCAGAACTTTGGCTAAAGCTGCTGGCTTAATTATGGATCGCGGGGCGAGAAGTGTACGGGCAGTTTGTACGCATCCGATTTTATCTGGTGATGCTTATAATACAATCGAAAAGTCAGCTTTAACAGAATTAATTGTAACCGATACTATCCCGTTGAAACAGCAAAGCAGCAAAATACATGTGCTCTCTGCAGCCAGGTTATTTGCCAGTGCGATTGCCAATGTAAATGAACATGGTTCAATCAGTCAGCTTTTTAATGTAGATTGAGAGAAGCAATGTAAGCCGATAGTTAAAAGCCTCAGCATAAACAAAAAGAACAACAATTAATACAAACAATAAATAACAACAACACAATGAAATCAATTGCTATTAGCGGTTCTCCAAGAGAGAACGTAGGGAAAAGAGACGCTAAAGAGCTGCGTTATGAAGGCAAAGTGCCTGCGGTTCTTTATGGTGGGGATACCCAAACCCACTTTGCTGTGTCTGCAGCTGATTTGAAACCGGTAATTTACACACCAGAGGTTCATTTCATCGATTTAGAGGTTGCAGGTGTAAAAAGCCAGGCCATTATTCAGGCTACACAATTTCACCCGGTTACAGATCAATTATTACACATCGATTTTTTATTGCTGAATGACAGCAAACCGATCACAATGGAAATTCCGGTATTACTAACTGGTACTTCTCCAGGCGTAAAAACCGGTGGTAAACTGGTTCAAAAACTGCGTAAATTACGTGTAAAAGGTTTGCCGAAAGATCACCTGGATAACGTTGAAGTAAGCATCGAAACTCTGGAAGTTGGTAAATCTGTAAAAGTTAGCGAGATTAAATTGCCAAACCTAACGATCACCAATTCTGCGGAAGATACCATTGTTTCTGTTACCACTTCACGCGCATTGCGTCAGGCAGAGCAGGAAGCAACAACTCCGGGTAAAAAATAAGCGATACTTCTTTTATCATACAAAAACCTTCAGCATAAAAACTGAAGGTTTTTTTATGCCATAAAAACAGTATTACCTTTGGAGAAATGAAATACCTGATCGTTGGCCTCGGAAACATCGGCCCGGAATATGCCGATACGCGCCATAACATTGGTTTTATGATTTTGGATGAACTGGCCCGGCAAGAATCATCGCAGTTTTTTAACCTGCGGCTGGCTTATTATACTGAAGTAAATTATAAATCGCGCACCTTACATCTCATCAAACCAACCACTTACATGAACTTAAGTGGAAAAGCACTGGCTTACTGGATGAAAGAATTAAAAATTCCAGTAGAGAACGTTTTGGTTTTGGTAGATGATTTAGCTTTGCCGTTAGGAACTTTACGGTTGAAACCAAAAGGCAGCGCTGCCGGGCACAATGGATTAAAACACATCGAACTAACTTTGGGCAACAGCGATTATGCACGCCTGCGTTTCGGTATCAGCGATCATTTTCCAAAAGGCCGACAAGCAGATTATGTTTTAAGCGGATTTGACAAAGAGGAACAACTGGAATTGCCGGCGCTGATTGATCGATCCATCGAAATAATTAAAAGTTTTGCCACCATCGGCACGGAACTGACGATGACAAAATTTAACCGGTAAAAACAGTATGCAACCCGAAAACTTCCACGCAAACAAAACGTTTTCCGGTTTAAATTGTGCGGAGAAAACGTTGAAAGGAATTGAATTTGAAAGCTGCCACTTTAAACAAATCGATTTCAGCAATTGCAAAATGGAGAATTGTATTTTTTCGGATTGTATCCTGGAAGATTGCAATTTAAGTTTGGCACAACTAACTAATACTGGTTTAAGCAGCATTACATTTAAAAACTGCAAGTTGCTTGGGGTTGATTTTAGTAAGGTTCGGGATTTTGCTTTTGTCGTAACTTTTGATACTTGTATTTTGGATTATGCTTCTTTTAGCAGGAAAAAACTGCGGAACACACATTTTAAAAAGTGCCGTTTGCAGGAAGCCAGTTTTATGGAAAGTGATTTAACAGGCGCCGTTTTTGCCAATTGTGATTTAACCCGAACTTATTTTAGCAACACTATTTTAGTTGAGGCAGATTTTACTTCAGCTTATAACTTTTCCATTGATCCGGATCAGAATAAAATGAAGAAAGCCAGGTTTTCGGCTCATGGTTTGGCTGGTTTGCTGGAAAAATATCAGCTGCATATCTCATAAATTTTATCAAAAAAAGGAGCAGAATTTCTGCTCCTTAAAAATATACCGGTAAAAACAGCAGGCATTTTTATTCCGGATTTTAACTCAATTTATTAAAATCTAATCCGTTACCTTGATGGCAATTTTGCCGCGTGTATGTCCTTTTGCGCTTAATTCTTGCGCTTTTACAATTTCTTGTAATGGGAAAACCTGATCGATAACCGGTTTTAGCTTGCCAGAATCAATTAAATCAGCCATCTGTTTTAACTGTTCTACATCAGATTGCGCCATGAAACGCATAATCTGGATATTTTTGGCTTTAAAAGGCTGTTCATCTTCCACGGCAACTGTAGTTATCAGTATGCCGCCTGGTTTAAGTACTTCTACTGATTTTTTCTGCGTATCACCGCCAATTGTGTCAAAAACAAAATCCAGATCTTTAAGTTCTTTTTCAAATTGTTGCTGCTGATAATCAATCACTTTATCGGCACCAAGTTCTTTTAAAAAAGCAATATTTTTCTCCGAAGAAGTAGCAATTACATAAGCACCTTTCCATTTGGCCAGCTGCACGGCAATGGTTCCTACACCGCCGGATGCGCCATGAATCAGGATTTTTTGGCCGGCTGCAGTTTTTCCATGATCAAAAATGCCTTGCCAGGCCGTTAAACCAGCCAGCGGGATGCTTGCGGCTTCGGTATGAGAAACAGAAGTGGGTTTTGCAGCAATTTCGTTTGCTTTTACAGCTACATACTCTGCATAAGTGCCGTTTCTGGTGATATCCGGCTTGCCGTAAACTTCTTGCCCAACCTTAAAATCTTTTACTTCACTTCCTACTTCTTTAATTACACCAGAAAAATCCCAGCCTAATATCAGCGGAAATTTAAACGGAATTTGCTTCATGGCACCTTCACGCACTTTCCAATCCACCGGATTAACGCTGGTTGCATAAATTTTAACCAGCACATCATCCGGGTTGATATTTGGCATTGGTGCCTCTTCATATTTTAATTCTTCTACCCCACCAAACTGGTGAATTTGGATTGCTTTCATAAATGTTAAATTTTATCTTATCAACAAAAACCAACTTGGATTGATTGCCGATGAAAACATTAAACACAAATTTTACACGATAAAAAAAATATTGATGCTGATTAATTGAACGTTGGATGATACTTCTTTTATCGACTAAAAATCAGTGTAATCCATTTAATAATCTTTTTTAATCCCAAAACGAGCGCGTAACAAGTTGATTACTTTTCTGCTGTCGATATTTTTTTAAATTAGCAGTTCAAATTACTGCTCGATGAAACGATTTTACCTTTTCTTGCTGCTAACCGGACTTTATTTGAGTTCTGCTTCTGCACAAAGCACTTATGCCAGCGAAAACTACACCAAAAAAGAAGTGTATATCACTATGCGCGACGGCATCAAACTTTTCACGTCTGTTTATACGCCAAAAGATGCTTCTCCGAAGAAAAAATATCCGATGATTATGCAGCGCACCTGTTACAGCGTTGCGCCTTATGGAGCTGGTAAATTCCCGAGAAGTTTAGGCCCGTCAGAAACGATGATGAAGGAAGGCTATATTGTTGTTTATCAGGATGTTCGCGGCCGATACAAAAGCGAAGGAACGTGGACGAATATGACGCCGGTGATCGACAATAAAAAAAGCAAAACAGATGTAGATGAAGGTTCTGATACGTATGATACGATTGACTGGCTGGTAAAAAACACGCCCAATAACAATGGCAAAGTTGGCCAGTGGGGAATTTCTTATCCGGGATTTTATACTGCTGCCGGCATTTTGTCTAATCATCCGGCATTGAAAGCTTCTTCTCCGCAGGCTCCGATTTCTGATTTCTTTTTTGATGATTTTCACCACAATGGTTCTTTGCTGGAATCTTACTTTTTTACCTATCCAGTGTTTGGTGTTCAAAAAACAAAAGCGGATACCACCGGAACTGCTTGGTACGCAAACCAGATGTTTAATCCGGGCACCAAAGATGGTTACCAGTTTTTGCTGGATCTGGGTCCGTTGAGTAATGCAGATAAATACTATAAGAACAATTTTTTCTGGCAGGAAACCATCAATCACCCAAACTATGATGAGTTTTGGCAAAAACGCGGCTTGACAAAACATTTCAGCAAAGTAAAACCTGCGGTGATGTTTGTAGGCGGTTGGTTTGATGCGGAAGATCTTTCCGGACCGTTGGATATGTTTAAAAAGATCCATAAAACTGATCCAAATGCTTATAATACGATTGTAATGGGACCGTTTGGACATGGCCGCTGGTCGCGCGAAACTGGACATACATTTCATTCCAATGTTTATTTTGGTGATAGCATTGCAACTTTTTATCAAAAAAATATTGAAGCCAAATTTTTCAATCACTTTTTAAAAGGCAACGGCGATAAAAACTCTGGTTTACCAGAAGCTTATATGTACAATACCGGCAAAAAAGAGTGGGAAACTTTTACGCAATGGCCTGCTACAAACGCTACACATCAAAAATTATATTTAAGTGCTGATGGCAAAATCAGCATGACTGCTCCTGCTTCAACCGGCTCGATGTCTTACGTAAGTGATCCTGCAAAACCCGTTCCTTATACCGAAGATAACAGCACCACGATGGGTTTTACGCCTCATAATTACATGAGTGAAGATCAGCGCTTTGCAGGCCGCCGTCCGGATGTTTTGGTTTATCAAACCGATGTTTTGCAGGATGATATGACTTTGGGTGGCGAGATTTTATCTCACCTGAAAATTGCTTCTACCGGAACTGATGCCGATTTTATTGTGAAACTGATTGACGTTTATCCGGCCGATGAACCGAACAATCCAAATCAGCCAAATAAAACTGTATTGATGAGTAATTACGAGCAAATGGTACGGTCAGAAGTAATGCCGGCACGCTTCCGCCACAGCTTTGAAAAACCGGAAGCTTTGGTAGCCAATCAAAAAACCGATGTAAATGTGCGTTTGCAGGATGTGCTGCACACCTTCAAAAAAGGCCATCACTTAATGATTCAGGTTCAAAGTACGGCTTTCCCACTGTTTGCCCGCAATCCGCAGAAGTTTGTGGATAACCCATATAAAGCTGTAGAAAGCGATTATATTAAAGCAACCGAAACTGTTTTTAACGATAGTTTTATTGATGTGGAGGTGTTGAAGTAATGATCAGGAAGCTTCTTTTATCTATGTTTTTTTGGTGTCTGATTGTTTATAGTCAGGCACAATTGCTTCAACCCAAAACAAAATTTACCCATGCTGATACGTTACGCGGCATGTTAACACCGTTGCGAACCTGTTACGATATCAACTATTATCATTTGGATGTGAAGGTTGATATCGACCAGAAATTCATTAGTGGCAGTAACGAGTTTCGGTTTACGGCTACGCAGGATTTTAAAAAACTGCAGTTTGATCTATTCGCTAATTTAAAGATTGAAAAAGTAGTTTTCCATGGTAAAAATTTAACCTATTTGCGTGACGGCAATGCTGTTTTTCTCAATTTCCCAAACCCTGTAAAAAAGGGTGTAAAAGAAGCATTCACTGTCTATTATTCCGGTAATCCAATCATTGCCAAGCGAGCACCCTGGGATGGCGGTTTTGTTTTTACCAAAGATAGTGAAGGTAAACCATGGGTTGCCACAGCGTGCCAGGGTTTGGGTGCCAGTGTTTGGTGGCCAACGAAAGATCACCAATCCGACGAGGTGGATAGTATGCTCATCAGTATCAGCGTACCAAAAGGTTTGAAGGATGCTTCCAACGGAAGACTAAGAAAAGTAACGGAATTAGCAGATGGTTATACGCGCTTTGACTGGGCGGTAGTTAACCCGATCAACAACTACGATGTGGAAGCCAACATAGGCAATTACGTGCATTTTGATGATGTTTTTAATGGTGAAAAAGGCAAACTAACTTTGGGTTTTTGGGTGCTGCAACAAGATTTAGACAAAGCCAAAAAGCAATTCGGTGCTAATGTAAAACCAATGCTTACTGCTTTTGAACACTGGTTTGGCCCCTACCCTTTTTATGAGGATGGCTACAAATTGATTGAAGCACCGCATTTAGGCATGGAGCATCAAAGCGGCGTGGCCTACGGCAATCATTTTCAGAATGGTTATTTGGGGCGAGACTTATCCGGCACGGGCTGGGGTTTAAAATGGGATTTTATTATTGTACATGAGAGCGGCCACGAATGGTTCGGCAACAATATTACGTCTAAAGATCTGGCGGATATGTGGATTCACGAAGGCTTTACCAATTACTCCGAATCGCTGTTTGTAGAACAGCAATATGGCAAGCAAGCAGGATTAGAATATACGCACGGCAACCGCCGCTCTATTCAAAACGATGCGCCGATTATTGCCCAGTATAACGTAAACAAGGAAGGTTCTGGTGATATGTATCCGAAAGGTGGAAATATGCTGAACATGATTCGAACCATCATCAACAATGATGAAAAATGGCGGGAGATTTTGCGCGGACTGAACAAAACTTTCTATCATCAAACGGTAACTTACGATGATATTGTAGGATATATTAATCAGCAATCCGGCATTAATTTCAGTTCGGTTTTTGATCAGTACCTGCATTATAAAAACATCCCGGTTTTAGAATTCCGCTTTCAGGATAAACAGCTTTTGGGTAGATGGATTTCTGATGTAAACGGTTTTTCTATGCCGGCCCGGATTCGGATCAAAGGCGGCGAATACCAGTTTTTCAATCTCGGTACTTCTTTTAGCCCCATAAATTTGCCAACAGCCACAAAAGATAACCTTGAAACGGATACTTTTAACTACTATATTGGAGTTTTGATCGATTAATTTCTATTTTGCTGTAACTAATTGCTTCAAATCAGCATCTTATCAAAAAACTAAACTATGAAACCAATTAGTAATTTCTTTTTAATGGCCTTGCTGCTCACAGCTTTTGGCATCTTTACATTTGCAAAAGTAGTTCGTCCCGCAGCCAATGTTGCTATGGAAACGCAGGACCGCAAAGTCTCTGGTTTTCACGCTGTTTCCTCTTCCGGTTCTTTTGATGTTGTGTTGAAACAGGGCAACACAGAAGCTGTAAAAGTAGAAGCAGATGCAGAAGTGATTAACGAAATTGTAACCGAAGTTAAAGGCGGCACGTTGCAAATCCATTCTAAAAACACGCACAATTGGGGCAATTTCTGGAACAATCGGCACATTAAAATTTATGTGATTGCTAAAGATTTAAATAGTATTAGCTTAAGTGGTTCTGGCGATTTTAGGATCGAAGATCAATTCAATGCCAAAGATTTGGAATTAAGAATCAGCGGATCAGGTGATTTTAATGGAGCAATTAATGTAAAAACGGTTGCTGTATCCATTTCTGGTTCCGGCGATTTTAAACTTTCTGGCAAAGCAGAAGAATCTACCGTTGGAATTTCTGGTTCAGGCGATTTTAATGCAGAAAACTTAATGACCAGATCTACTGCCATCCGCGTTTCCGGCTCCGGTAATGCCAATGTTTATGCCAGCGAAAAGTTAGATGCTACCGTTAATGGTTCTGGCGATGTACATTATGGAGGCCACCCAAAAAGTGTTTCAAAAGCTGCACACGGTTCTGGCGACATTTCCGGATCTTAGTTAAGATACTGTGTTTTTACCGAATAAAAAAAGCGATGACTTAAAATCATCGCTTTTTTTGTGGAAAATGTTTATTAAAAATAACTTATAAACAAGTAAGAAGTAACCCAAAAATAACCAGAACAAGTGCTTGTTTAAAAGATCATGCTGATTTGACTTTTCCACAATCACGTCTTATTACACATTCTGTAGAAATTATTTTCCTTCCAAACAAAACCAATCATATACTTATTATTAACGAACAATTAATTAGAGATTAATTATTGAAGGTAATATGAAATTTTGCAGGTAAGAAAATAGCACAAGCCCTCCTAAATAAATAATAAATTTATAGGGATAAAAGAAGCATCGGATTTTACCTGCAGTTTGATTTCAATTTTTCATCAATAATCAACACAAAAAATGATTCGATACGCCTCAACTGATCTGTTAAATATTGCTTTTTTAGAACAGGGAGCAGATGATTGCCCAGCGGTTTTGCTTTTGCACGGCTGGCCGGATGATGCCACCACCTGGGATGGTGTGATGCCTAAACTAATGGCGGCCGGTTACCGCGTAATTGCACCCTGGCTCCGTGGTTTCGGCAATACAACTTTTCATAAAAACAGTACGCTGCGAACTGGAAATTCTGGTATTCTGGCTTTTGATGCCATAGCTTTGATGGATGATTTAGGTATCAAAAAGTTCAGCGTAATTGGTCATGATTGGGGTGTAAACATTGCGGAAGCACTGGCTATAGGCTGGCCTGAACGGATTGATCGGATTGCGCTTTTATCCAGTTCGCCAAAGTTGGGCGGTATGCCTACGCCGCCGTTTAAACATGCGCAGCTGGAATGGTACCACTGGTTTATGGCCACTAAACGCGGTGAAGGCGCCGTTCGTGCCGATCCGATTGGGTTTGCTAAAATTATGTGGGATAACTGGGCACCAAAAGGTTGGTACAATAATGAACTTTTTGAACAGGTAGCTCAAAGCTGGAAAAACAAGGATTTTGTGGACATTACGTTACACTCGTACCGTACGCGCTGGGAAGAAGCCGAGCCTGATCCTAAAAGTGTACAACTGGAAAATAAAGTAAAATCTACCAAAACGCTTTCTTTACCAACCTTATATATTCAGGGCGAAGCGGATGGTGTTAACCCGCCGTATGTGAGCGAAAACGTGCACGAAAAATTTACGGGCTCTTTTAAACGCATTGTGATGCCTGGTATTGGCCATTTTCCATCGCGGGAAGCACCTGATTTATTATCGGCTTATTTGCTGGATTTTTTGGCCGAATAAATTTTATTTTCACTTCAATCACTTTAAAAGCAATGTCTGAAAAACCCTTTTCACCCAAAATACATGGCTTAAACGATTATGCTTTTGTCGCTATATTGTTCTTTGCACCGCCACTGTTGGGCTTCAATAAAAAAGCAATAAACTTATACAGATTATCGGGACTCAACTTACTGATATATAATTCTTTGACGGATCAGCCAGTTGCTCTAAAACCATTAATTTCTTACGAAACACATCACAAATTAGATCTGATAAATGTTGCTGGACTGGCTTTGGCTACGTTTTACAAAGGCATTCGCAAAGAAAAACGTGTACTGGCATTTCATACAGCATTTGTGGTTTTGGCTGCTATCAATGTAGTTTTAACGGATTGGAAAGCCGAGCCGCAGCAACCTTGATACTGTTTTTATCGGCATTAATTTAATACCAATTTTATGCCGATAAAAACAGTATTAATTTTAAGTTGATAAAAATAGCATTACTGACAGGGAATGCTGAAATAAAAGGTGGCGCCTTTGCCCAATACACTGTTGAGCCAGATTTTTCCTTCCATTTTTTTAATCAGTTCTGCGGAAATGTACAAACCCAATCCGAAGCCCGAAATCAGGTGCCCCTGGATGCCGGCTGCCCGGTAAAACCGTTCAAAAATATGGGCTTGCTTTTCGGCAGCAATTCCAATTCCGAAATCCTGAACGCTACAAATAAGCTGCCCTTGTTTTTCATTTATGCCGATAATTACTTTATCTTTTCCGGGAGAATATTTAATGGCGTTGGTGAGTAAATTGCCCAAAACCTGGCTTGCCCGACCACGATCGCCGGTACAATAAACCTCCGGATTATGTTCAATGATGAGTTTATGGCTGGAGGTAGTGCGCTGGGTTTCGGCCACGATATCTTCCACCATATCGTTAAACAAAAATGCTTCTGTATGGATCGGGAGCTTTTGTTCATCTAACCTGCCAACTTCTAATAAATCCTTAATTAATAGGTTAAGCCGGTTAATTTGCAAGTTAATTCGTCTCAGCATCAAGGCCGTTGCCTGATCCTGCGTTGCCGCAAACCGGCGCTCTAAAATTTGGGTTTGGGCTTTGATAGAAGTGATCGGCGTTTTCAATTCATGGCTTACCGTGCTGATGAATTCATCCTTATGCCGCTCCGCAGTTTTTTCTTTGGTAATGTCTTTTATCGTACCTAAAATCTTTCCTTGCCCCTGGCGTTCCTGCTCCCGTTTACCTTGAAACTGAAACCATTTAATTTCTCCATTAATGGTGCAAACCCTACCTTTAAAGTCTAATAAACCCTCTTTTGGCAAATCGTAAAGCTGTGTTTCTAACCGCGCGGCATCTTCAGGAAGCAGTAACCGGAGATACGTTTTCAGGTTCCAATGTTCCTGGTGATTTTCAAAACCGAACAACACATCATGGCTGTTGGAGCGATTAACGGAGAAATCATCCAAATTCATCTCCCAAACAGCCAGATTAGAATACTGCAAGGCCATTGTGAGGCGCTTTTCGCTTTGCTCAAAATACTTCCGCCAGGTAATGTCATCCAAAACGGTAAAAGCATAACTGTTCCCTTTTTCATGAAACAGCACCGTAGTTACCTGTACCCACGCAATGGTTTTGTCTTTTTTAAACAAACAACCTTCCAGCTTAAAAAACGGCTGATGATCTTCCCACATCGCCTTTTGAAGATCCTGCCAATGGTGCACATACTCCGGGCAGGCATAGTCTAATATTCTGGTACCTTCAATTTCCTGTGCCGAAAAACCCAGTAATTCCGTTAAAGCGTGGTTAACTTTTAAAATGGTTAAATCTGGAGCGATGATTTTGCTGGCAGCACTGGTAAGACTAAAAATACTATCGAATTTCTCTTTACTCTCCAAAAACATTTCCTTGTAATTGTTCTGAAACTGGTCTGGTGGCATGTACTTCCTTTCTGCTTAAATGGCTTTTAGTTCAGATTATTTTTTTGATAAAATAGTTTCAACACTTCCTATCCTTCGGTATCCTTATTAATTAAAAGTATTAAAGTTAATTATTTGTTGCATAACGGTAACTGTTCATTTTGTTCACTAGCAATAAAGCAGTAAATTTCGCAAGTACCAATAACTGTTTAATATTTGTAAGAACCTATAAGCATACTGCGTAACTGCAGTTTGCCGCTTTAATCAATTTGAAAAATCACTTTAATTTGCATGAAATATATTATTTACATCAGCACAGCTTCTATTTATTTTGATACCAGCTCATTGGAAAAAATGCTTTTACAATACAGAAAAAACAATGAAGCAACCCAAGTTACCGGTATGATGTTGTTTAGCGAGGGAATATTTTTACAAGTTTTAGAAGGCAAACAAGAAGATGTAGACAAGCTGATTAAGAAGATTTTGAAAGATAAACGCCATCACAGCATCATCCAGTTGGGTTCTGCCCTTATCGAGGAGCGGATTTTTAAAACCTGGTCTATGGGTTTTCAACAAATATCTAAAGAAGAATTTAAGCAGGCAACCAAGTTTATTAATTTAGATGTTCCCGAAACTATATCTGCACCTACGCAGGACAACCGGCATCCGGCTGTTGCTATTTTGCAGGACTTTGCAAAAAACATGAAAATGAATTGATTAATAGCCGTTTATCACTAATATTTTTACAAGCTACTTATTTTATCACCTAAATTTTATTGATGTTGATTTTAGGTTGATAAAAGAAGCATCGCAAAATTTAACAATCAAATATTTAATTAATAGGATCAGCAGCAGCCGGATGCTTGGGATCATAAACCGCTACGGCAACCCTGGAATCGGCACAGCCATAATACAAAAACCATTTCTGCTGAAAGTAAACCATGCCTTCAATAAACACTGTTCCGTTTACGTACTGACCGCTTTTTTCAAAAGCTTCCATTGGCCGCAAAAAAGGCACATCTAAACGCGTAATCGGTTTTGCCGGATCGTTTTTATCAAACAAAGCCTGACCGGCGCAATAAGAATTGGCATTGAAACGCTTGTCGCCATCTGCACCGGCCTTATTTTTTCCGTTGTAAAAAAGGATGATGCCTTTATCGGTTAACAAGGCCGGCGGCCCGCATTCCGTCAGCTCGCTATCAAAATAACCTTTTCTGGGCGAGATCAGCTCTTTTAAATTTCCGTCCTGATTAACTACCGGTTCCCAATCAACCAGGTTATCAGATGTTGCCGCATACACATGCAACTCGCCCCAGTACATCCAATATTTTCCATTTATTTTGGTAATCACCTGTTTCCCGTTAATCACTTTGGTTAATATAGAAGCCGATTTATGCGGAATATTTAAGAATTTTCCTTGGTAAGCATCTTCAAAAATCGGCCCGTGCTTTTTCCAGTTTTTTAAATTGGTAGAAGTTGCTACACCCAGGCGCGGCACCTCGCGGTTCCATTGCGTATAAAAAACTACATAGGTGCCGTTTTCAGTTACAGCTACCCGCGGATCTTCGCAGCCGCCCGGCCATTCGTACTTTTTCTGATCATCCTCTGCCGGATAGAATACTGGCATTTTGCTGCGCTTGAAATGGAAACCGTCAGTGCTTTCGGCATAACCCAATCTGGAAGTCCGAAAGCCTATTCCCACCCCTGATTTATCTTCCGATCGGTACAAAACCACAATTTTTTCATTCAAAACTGCCGCCGCCGGATTAAACGTATCATTGGATTCCCACGCAACAGATTTCTTTAAAATTGGGTCGATAAAAACAGCACTCGGGTCAGGAGAAATAATCGGATTGATACTTATCGGCCGGCCGAATCCGCCAAAAGCCCAGTTGGGCAGTTGGTTTTGCTGTGCAAAAGCATGGTTCACCAGTAAAAATAAAACAATGCTCAATACTATTTTTAGGCAATTACGACTAACCAGATTTAATTTTTTTTGTAGCATAATGAAAATGTTTTTGGGGGTTGATAAAGGCTGTTTAAATTAACTACTTCTTTTAGCAGTATAAAATAACTGACTTAGTTTTATCGGCATAAAAACAGCATTTGTATGAATACAGGTTAATTCTTTCACTTGGTAGTTTGAAGCTAAATTCAATAAAAACCAGTTTGAGTTTAGCTCCGTTATTAAAACAATTATCAGGCTTTGGTTAGAGATCCTATTGGATATGGCAGTAAATGTAAGCAAACAATTATTTTAGTTTACCGATGCAAATAGATGCTGCTTTTTTATTTAATGCTTAACTAAATCCTAATGCTTCAACTATCTTTGGCCGCTCTAAAATACATATGGTTATGCGCCAGTTTGATATTGCCATTGTAGGTGCAGGCTGCGCCGGGTTACAACTGTTGCATCAACTTAGTTTGCTGGATAATTGGTCCGATTATAAAGTGCTCCTGATTGATGATGGCGCCGAAAAACAGCAATCCTGGTGTTTCTGGTCGGCTTCAGAGCATCCGCTCCAGCATTTGGTTGCCAAAACCTGGCAGCATTTAACTTTTCGGGGATCAGGATTTTCTACTACTCAATTGGCTGAACCGTATGCCTACCATTACATTCCGGGAAAAGCATTTTTTGAGTATTTTAAACAGCAGTTTCTTCCGGCACATGTTAATATTACTGTTGTTCAAGCTAAGGTGAACCATATCCGGAAACAAGAAAATGGTTTCCTGATTGATGCTTCAGCAATGCAATGGCATGCGAAAAGCTGTTATAGTAGCCTGATTCCGCAGGCACAAAGCCAGCCGGAGTTATGGCAGCATTTTAAAGGCTGGTACATTGAAACAGCGCAGGATGCGTTTGATGATCGCGCCGCTGTGCTAATGGATTATACCGTTCAGTTATACAACAAGGTGCATTTTATTTATTTACTTCCGTTTTCTAAAACCCATGCGCTAATTGAAGCTACTTTTTTTTCTGTGGAGATAGTGCAAGATAAAATTTATGAAGAGCTGATGGCAACTTACCTCAGTCAAAATTTCCCCCACATTAAGTATAAAATTATTTCTACAGAAAACGGCCACATCCCTATGAGCAGGCAACCATTTAGCCGTTATGGTTCAGCAGGAGAAATTTTGATTGGCAAGGCGGCAGGCATGGTGAAAGCAAGTACGGGTTATACTTTTAACCGGATCACATCTGATAGTATTTGGCTGGCGAAAAATAGGGCACAAAAACAGCATACGGCGTGGCCAACTACCCAGGGCAGGTTCAGGTTTTATGATCATTTACTGCTAAACTTGATCCTGCAATCACCTCAAATTATTCCTAAGGTCTTTACCAAACTGTTTAGGCATAACCGAATGCCACGTGTACTCCGGTTTTTAAACGAACAAACCACTTTCATTCAGGAGGTTAGAATTTTTCTTTCGTTACCCATAATACCATTTTCAAAGCAGGCAATAAAACATATCTTTAATGGCAGTGGCAGAAAATAACCTTATCCTCCAAAAAATTAAGCTGGTTAACTTTACAGTGATTGCCGGGATTTTGCTGGTTGCTTGGCAGGTACTCCATCCAGTTGCACTAACTTTTCAACTGGTTTTTTTGGCAGTGTGCCTATTGCTGACTGGTATTCCGCATGGTGCATTAGACCATTTGGTGCAACAGGAAGAAGCTAAACGCAAAAGAACGCATTTTCGGCTGTTTGTTTTTTTGGGCAGATATTTAATTACGATGCTGGCTTATGCCGCGGCCTGGTATGTTTTTCCGGCTTGGAGCCTGTTTTTCTTTTTGCTAATCTCCTGCTGGCACTTTGGGGAAACGGATATTATAGCCCTTCCGCAGTTACCGCTGCTAACAGTTTTAATACGTTTTTTATACGGTATTTTTGTTTTAGGATGGATTTTACTCTCTCATCAAACAGAGGTTAGTCCGGTGTTGCTGCATATGGTTAATGCTGATAGCCTGCTCTTTAAGCAGTGGCTTGCTTTAATGGCTTACACTTCGTGGTTAGTGCCATTAGCTGGTCTATTGATTGCAGCTTTCCTGATCTTTACTAGCGTTTATCATAGCTATCCGCATCAATACCAATTTATCATTCAACTGGTAATAATACTACTGTGTGGTTATTTCTTGCCTTTACTGCTTGCTTTTGCACTGTACTTTGCCGGTTGGCATTCGTTGGTGACATTATTTAATATTAAAGGTTTTATCAGCGATAAAAATGCTACTGCTGATAAAACCTTATTTAAAATTTGGAAAAGTGCTTTGCCTTTTAGCTTGATTGCTATAAGCGGCTTATTAATAGCTGGTTATTTACTGCCGCGATATGCACCTTTATTTGATCCTTTACCGCTGCTGTTTGTATTTTTATCGCTCATCACGCTGCCACACATGCAGGTGATGCACCACTTAAACAACCGGATGCAAAATTAATCTACAATATGCGTATTCATTGTAGCATCTTCAGCTACTCTTTTTTCAAGTATTTTTTTAGCGGCCAGGTAAACCACAGCACCTGCTCCTACTTTGTTTATCACATCAAAAATACTGAAAGATATATGGATATAATTCAGGTTAAAGCCATCAATAGTCGTTAAAATATAACCCAACGGATATATACCCCAAGTAGTAACGGTAGATAATGCCAACCACTTGTATGCAGTGCGTTCTTCTGGTTGTACAGTATCTTTGTAACGTTTCCATAAATTCCATAAAATGAACGGAACGATGATGTATCCTACAGTAGATATCGCACCCCAGATCAGCTTATCGCCAACCATAATGTGGCCATCTGCCGTTAATTGCTGTTCGCCAATATAACCCGTTATCACCATAAATAAATCAGCAAATAACAACCAGAAAATACTGCGTTTTTCCTGACTCGGCTGTATTTTAAGCATGCTTACTGCTTTTAACAGCAATAATGGCGTAGTAATGGCCCAGTCAATATATCTCAGTTGTCCGATGGCATTGTAAGAAGTCCGAAGCAATTCATCTCTTTTGGCAGGATCATTCGTGTGTGCCAGTTCCCGGAGCATTTCGTGATAAAAGTGGGCAATCAGCATGTAAGAAATTCCGGCTACAGCAGCAATGATTGCTGTAAAATGCCTGGAAGTGCGATGCTCTGGTGCAACACCGGATTTGCCGAGCCACGCAAAAATTACATTTCCTAAAAATGCATAAGCTGCAAAAATCAGGAAAAAATAAGTGATCATTGACGACATGCCCACACTGTTGGCTGTGGGAAGAAAAGAGTCTGAAAACTGCATAATGCTGTGTAAATTAGATAAATTGATTCTTTTTAGTTAATTTATTTATTAATAAAATAATCTTGCAAATGTTTTGCTTTTCTACAATTTGCTGAACATAAAACTTATCCTCCCGAAAGCAGCTTTATACTGTAAAATTGATATCAGTCAATTGCCTACTCTTATGCAGTCAAAAAGCTATCCAGCGCATCCAAAGCTTTAATCCAACCTTCACGGTGCGGAGTTACAGATTCATCATCTTTAAAATTATCCTGGGTCACTTTTATTTTGCTGTTATCGCCCAGTTTCAAAAATTCTATGGTCAGTTCGTGGTCGCTTTTCCCAATTCCCTCTGCTGATACGTCCCAGTTCCAACTATAAACCAGCTTTTCGTTAGGCTTTACTTCTTTGTATTTTCCAGTGATGATTAAATTAATTTTACCATTTGGCCCCTTAAATTCATACCGGATATCACCGCCTTCCTGTACTTGCTGCACTACTTTTTCCAGTTCATTTTCAGAAGGCTTCCACCAAATTTTTAAATCGTCTTCGCTGATCCAGGCTTCATATAATCTATCCACAGGCACTGCAAAGTCATGCTCTAATGCTATTTTTAACGTATTATTTTCCATCATTTATTTTTTTAGAACAGCGCACAAGGCTGTAAAAAGTTTTAATTAAGACGATAAAAACCACTTTCCATCCAAATTCAAATGCGGGTTTTGGATTGAAGATAAAAGTTTTTTTGTGGATGTTTGAGGCAACTAATTCCTGTTGATATTATTGAATTTGAGAAGAACTGATTTTTCCCTGTTTCTATGCTTTTTGCTGCTGTTCCTGGTTCAGTTTTCGGCACAGGCAGATTATATTCAAAAAATAGGTACTCCTTTTATCAACAATTTTTCGAAGGGGATGTACCAGGCCGGCAATCAAAACTGGTCTGTAACGAAAGATATACGAGGCATTATGTATTTCGCCAATTCAGACGGTTTGTTGTCTTTTGACGGCCGGTACTGGAAACTTAATCCAATGCCAAACCATTTGATTGTCAGAGCCGTAGCGGCCGATCAGCAGGACAAAATTTATGCAGGAGGGTTTGGAGAATTTGGCTACTGGAAATACAGCAGCACGGGCCGGCTCAGCTATCATTCTCTAATTAATCTGGTACCCAAAAAGGATCAGCCTAAAGACGAAATCTGGAAAATTTATGTAGATGGCAGCAAAGTTATTTTTCAAGCGTTTTCTGCTATTTTTATCTACGAAAACAACCAGATCAGCGTTGTAAAAGATGATCATTCCTTTCTTTTTTTGTTCAAAGCCCGGCAACGTTATTTTGTAGAAGTAATTTCCAAAGGCTTGTTTGAGTTACGCGGAAAACAACTTTATCCGGTTAAAAACAGTATTCTGCTGGGCAATACAGGCATTTTGTCGGTTTTGCCGTTTAAAAACAACAGCATCCTGATTGGTACGGCTAAAAACGGATTATTTATTGCCGATAGTGCTGGCATAAAACCCTGGAATACACCTGCCAGCAGCTTTTTAAAATCCTTTCAGATTAATAATGGCTCGGTTGTGCTAAACCATTATTATGCTTACGGCACTATCTTGAACGGGATTATTGTTTTGGACGAAGCAGGTAACATTATACAGCAGATCAACAAAGCCAGTGGCTTGCAAAACAATACGGTTTTAAGTGTTTTTACAGATCCGGAACAAAACTTATGGGCAGGTTTGGATAATGGCATTGATCATATCGAAATCAATTCGCCTCTGTATTTTTACCTGGATAAAACGGGCAAATTCGGCACGGTTTACACCAGTATCATCTACAAAAACAAAATTTACCTGGGCACCAATCAGGGCTTGTTTTATAGTGACTGGATGGATGAAAACAGCAAAACTAATCAGGGTTTTAGTTTCAAGCTGATTCCGGATTCGCAAGGGCAGGTTTGGGATTTATCGCTGATAGACGGACAATTATTTTGCGGCCATAATAACGGAACTTTTCTGGTGGACAACGATCATCTTAAAAAAATATCAAACATTAACGGAGGCTGGACCATCGGCAAACCACCCGAATCAAAAAATCAGGTATTGGTGCAGGGCACATACACCGGTTTGGTTATTTACCGCAAAAATGCGCAAGGCAACTGGAGTTTTAGTAATAAAGTGAATGGTTTTGGCGAGCCTTCGCGCTATGTGGAAGCAGATCAAAAAGGCAATTTCTGGGTGAGCCATGCCTACAACGGATTGTATAAACTCAACCTCAAGGCTGATTTATCAACGGTAAAAACAGCTAAATCTTACGATCAGAAAAATGGTTTGCCAAACAGTTATCACATCGGAATTTTTAACCTCGAAAAGCAGCTTGTTTTTGCTACCGATGAAGGTTTTTATATTTACGATGAAATCAGCGATCATTTCTCTAAATACACATCGCTCAACCGGATGCTGGGTTCTTTTGCAGCTTCCAACAAAATCATTAAAGCTGCCGAAAAAAAATATTGGTTTGTTAACCATGGCAAAATTGCGCTGGCAGATTTAACGCAGCCAGGCAAAATCAGCATTGATTCTAATAGTTTCAGGGCTTTAAACGGGCGTATGTTGCAGACTTACGAAAACATCAGCCAGATTAAAACTTCCATTTATTTAATCAGTTTGGATGATGGATTTGTGATTTATCATGCCGGAACAGGGCAAAATATGCACAGCAGATTATTGCCGGAAGTTTTGATCAGCAGGATCGAAAGTTTTGATCAAACCAAAAGCAACACTAAAAAAAGCACGGTAAAAACAGTATTTGGCTATCAGGAAAACAGCTTGCGGATTTCATATGCGCTGCCTTATTTCCAGCATTCTAAAATCAGGTTTCAGTACCAGCTGGAAGGTTTGATGGACGGCTGGTCTGACTGGAGCACCCAAAGCCAAAAAGAATTTGAAAACCTGCCCCCGGGCACCTATCATTTTAAAATCCATGCGCAAATTAATGATCAGGCAATTACTAAAACGGCACAGTTTAACTTCCGGATTTTGCCTCCCTGGTACAAAAGTAATTGGGCATACTGTTTTTATGCGCTCTTTTTTTTGTTGCTGATCTGGCAGTTACGCCGGTATTATCTGCACAAATTAAAAACGCACCAGCTGCTCATTCAGCAAAAATTACAGCAGGAAAAAGAAGAAGATTTAAAACAGGAAGCCAGCAGCAACCAGCAAAAAATGGTACAGTTGCGCAACGAACAATTACAAACGGAACTGGCTGGCAAAGGGCGGGAGCTAACCAATTCTGCCATGAATATTGTTTATAAAAACGAATTGCTGCAAAAAATCCGCGAAGAACTTACTAACCTGCGCGATGAAGCCGGCAAAAAGCTTTCTGCGGATCATCTAAAAAAGATTCAGAAAGTGATTGATGAAGGCATTACCGATGAACGCGACTGGAACGTATTTGAAACCAGTTTTAACGAAACGCATGAAAGTTTTTTTAAAAAGCTAAAAGTTGGTCATCCGGATCTGGTACCGAATGATCTGAAATTGTGTGCTTACCTGCGGATGAACATGAATAGCAAGGAAATTGCCTCGCTCCTGAATATTAGTTTGCGCGGTGTGGAAATCCGGCGCTACCGCTTGCGCAAAAAACTACTTTTAGCACACGATCAGAACTTAGTAGAGTTTCTCATGAGCTTATAAATACTACATCATTACCTCTCAAACAGTAAAATCTTGCCTGAAAACTAAACTTTTCTATAGCATTTCAAGGTAGCGTTTATAAAAGTGTTTATATCTTATTATAAGCATTTTATACCGATAAAATCAGTATAAAACGACCTGAATTATCGGTGACGTAGTAATGTTGAGGCTGATTTTTTTTGCACATCGTTTCTAATTAACAGCTTTGTAGCAGTTAAACCAATTAACAAACCTCTTATGAAAAAACGATTTACCACTTTAACCAGTGCTGTATTGGTATTTTTTCTTTTTCTGAATGCTTCTTTCGCACAGCAGCGTGTAACGGGTAAAGTTACCGATGCTACTTCCGGCGAGACCCTGATTGGGGTAAGTATTTTAGTTAAAGGCACCACTGCTGGCACTGTAACCGATGTGAACGGTGCTTTCTCCATTAGTGCACCTGCAAATTCAACCTTAACTTTTACTTACATTGGTTATACTTCGCAGGAGGTTGCCATGAGTGATCAAACAAACATCAACATCAAGCTTGCTGCACAAACCAATCAGCTGGCGCAAGTGGTTGTGATTGGTTATGGCACGCAACGCCGCCGTGATGTAACTGGCTCGGTAGCCAGCGTAAACGGCGAAGAACTGGCCAGGCAACCGGTGCAAACACCAACACAGGCCTTGCAGGGAAAAGTTGCCGGTGTACAGATCATTTCATCCGGGCAGCCTAATTCGCAGCCGCAGGTTCGTATCCGCGGTACAGGTTCGGTTTTGGCTGGAGCCGAGCCATTGTATGTGGTTGATGGAGTTTTGACGGATGATATCCGCAACATCAACAATGCAGATATTGTCAGTTTAGATGTACTAAAAGATGCATCGGCTGCAATTTATGGTGTACGAGGTGCAAATGGTGTGATCATTATCACCACAAGAAAAGGTAAAAACGGGCCGCCCGTAGTCCGTTATGATGCTAATGCCGGTTTTAGCCAGATTGCCAACAAAGTAAAAATGGCCAACCGTGCGCAATACGTTTCGTATTTAAATGATGCAGATCCGGGTAAAATTGCTTCCAGCGATGCCGCGCCTTTAACCACGCCAGGCACAACAGATTGGTACGGCGCGGTTTTGCGCCAGGCTTTTCAGATGAACCATAACATCTCCGTTTCTGGCGGTACGGATAAAAGCGATTATTTTATCAGTGCCAATTATTTAATGAACAACGGAATCATCCAAACCAATAATTTTCAGCGGTTTAGTTTGCGTGAAAACTCGAGCGTGAATATTTCTGATAAACTTAAATTAAGTTCACAAATTTCATTATCCCGCGGAGCAGAACGTGCCGTGCCTTTGGGAGATACTTATAACAGCATTTATCGTGCAGCACCGATTATCCCGGCAGAAACAGCCAGCGGTTTGTATGGCAACACTTCTGCCTGGGGCAATATTGGTAACCCGTTGCTGCAGATTGATAAAACCAATACCTTGAATATTGGCAACCGCGTGCAAGGAAATCTGGCGTTGGATTACAATCCGCTAAAATTCCTGAAACTGCATACTGCTTTTAACGATGATATTGTGTTTAATAACAATCGTTCTTACCTGTATCAATATAATAACGATGCCAATACTTTTACGGTTGCAGGTGGTAATCAGCGGCAAACCAACAGCGCATTAACGGTAGAGCAGAACAACTCTTTCCATTATGTTTGGGATAATACGGCTACATACGATCAAACTTTCGGACAAAATCATTTAACTGTTTTAGCCGGATATTCGATGGAAAAATTTAAATCGAGTTTTATCAACGGAACGCGTATCAACGTACCTTCCAGTCCGGACGAATGGTATCTGAGTTTAGGCGACCCAAGTTTGAACGCTTTGGATGCCAACAGCGGAGATTTATACACCCGCGAATCTTATTTCACAAGAGCCAATTACAGCTTTGCAGGAAAATATTTATTGAGCGGCACGTTTCGGCGTGATGGGAGTTCCCGTTTCAGTTCCCGTTATGGCAACTTTTACACCGTGGGCGCAGGCTGGATAATTTCTGAAGAAAACTTCATGAAGAACAGTACTGTTTTTAGCAACCTAAAATTGCGCGGCAGTTACGGCGAGTTGGGTAATGACAATATTGGCACAGGCTTGTATGTAGTTACGGCGGGCATCAATCAACCGTATTACTATAATAACGGAACGTTAACTTACGGCAGCGTGATCCAGGATATTAAAGACACCAACCTGAAATGGGAAACTACGGATCAGCTGGATTTAGGCGTAGAGTATGGTTTTTTAAACAACCGACTAACCGGTGAAGCAGATTACTACAACAAAAAAGTTAAAAATGCACTGACTTACGTTTCCATCCCGGGAATTTTAGGTGATCCAGATAATCAGTACGTAACTAATGCGGCTTCTTACAAAAACGAAGGTGCCGAGGTTTCTTTAAACTGGAATGATAAAATCGGCTCAAAATTTAAATACAGCATTGGTGCAAACCTCACTTACAATAAAAATATGGTAACCGGTTTAAACGGCGGTCAGGCATTGGCTGGTGGTGGCGTTGGCGGACAAGGCAATGTTACCCGCACGGATAACGGCCATCCGATTGCCAGTTTTTATGTATTGCAGGCTACCGGCGTTTTCCAGAATGCAGCCCAGGTTGCTGCAGCACCAACCAATACCTATGAAGCAAATAAGGTGGGTGGTTTGATGTATGCCGATATCAATGGTGATGGTAAAATAGATGCCAACGACCGTATTTATGCAGGTTCTTATCAGCCTAAATTTTTTGGCGGTTTTAACCTGAGCATGAGTTACGAGGCGTTCGATTTTAATGCAGATTTTTACGGCAACTGGGGAAACAAAATTTATAACGGTAAAAAAGCTTACCGTTATAGTCCGGAAGATAACGTGGAATCCAACTATGCTGATAACCGCTGGACAACTTCTAATCCTTCCAATACCAATCCAAACGTAATTACACAATCTACGCCAGCCTCCACTTACTTTGTAGAATCTGGTGCATTTATCCGCTTAAACAATGTTTCTGTGGGTTATACCGTTCCTTCCGAATTATTAAAACGGGCTAAAATTTCCCGTCTGCGCGTTTATATTACTTCGCAAAACCTGTTTACTGCAAAACGTTACAGCGGCTTTAGTCCGGAGCTGCAAGGTTTGAGTGATAATACCACCAACATTCTGGGTTCGGGTATTGAGCTGGGTACTTATCCAACCATCCGCACTTTTGCATTCGGCGTAAACCTTCAGTTTTAATCCTCTCAACATGAAAAAAATACTTATAAAAAAAGCATGCCTGGTGGCCGGTGTGGCTTTGTTATCCATCGGTTTTGATGGCTGCAAAAGATATCTGGACGTTAACCCGCAAGGGCAAATTACACAGGCACAAATTGCTACCGATCCTGCGGCGGCACAAAATTTAGTGACCGGCATTTACAACGTTTTTTACATCGGCGGTTTTGACCCTGATATTGATAGTTTTCAGTTTGTGATTATGACGGATATTGCCTCAGATGATGGCGATAAAGGCAGTTCACCGGCAGATTATGGTGATGCCTTACAGATTGACAACCTTACTACGCCTGCCACAAACGGCGTGGTCAACAACGTATGGAACGGTCATTATCAAGGTATTGCGCGCACCAATCAGGCGTTGGGACAGTTACAAACCGCCACATTTGATGCCACCACCAAAAATAAACTGATTGCCGAAACACGTTTTTTACGTGCTTATTTTTACTTCAATCTGGTTCGTTTGTTTGGCGGTGTGCCCAAATTAGATCATGTGCCAAGCGTATCCGAAGCAAATAGCGCAGCTTTGCAAACCCGTGCTTCTGCAGCTGATATTTATACTTTTATCATTAGCGATCTGGATTTTGCCGTAGCCAACTTACCGGATAAAGGTGCTACTGATGTTGGCCGCGCCACCAAAAGCGCTGCCCAGGGTTTGGAAGCGAAAGTATATCTGTACATGAAAAATTACCAAAAAGCTTATGATCTTTCGCAGGCGGTAATTACTGGCGGGAAATATTCGCTGGTGAAAGATTACTCCTTAATCTGGCGACAAAATGCAGTGAACGGAGACGGTGGAAATAACAACTCCGAATCACTTTTTGAAATTCAGGCAGGCATCAACAAAGATTGTTCTGCAGGAATCAATTTATACACCGTTTCACAAGGGCCGCGTGCCGGAGGGAAATATGGCTGGTCTGATTTAGGTTTTGGCTTCAACAATCCTTCTTCAAGCCTGGTAAACGAATATGAAACCGGCGATGTGCGTAAAAATGGAACGATCATTTTTATCAATCCAACAACGCCAACAAATTCTACAGGTACGGTTTTGTTTGATGGATTTCGGATACCAAGTCAGGATTCTGTTCAAAATTCGCGTTATAGCTACAAAGCATATCACAGCCGTTCGGTAGAAGCCAACTGCGGCGGCAACACCGATCGTTTGCCAAAACAGGTTCGCATTTTGCGTTATGCTGATGTATTGCTGATCAATGCCGAAGCTGCTTTGCAATTAGGCAATACAGGTGTGGCTGCAACAGAATTGAATTTAGTGCGCACAAGAGCAGGTTTAAAAAATGTAACGGCAACGCTGCCAGCCATCTGGCACGAACGCCGCGTAGAACTGGCCATGGAACATGATCGATTCTTTGATTTAGTTCGACAGGATGCTGTTCAGTCGGGCCGTGCGGCTGCCGCTTTTGCTGCGGATGGCGGTAAAACGTGGTCGGCTACTCATGCACTGTTCCCGATTCCGCAGGCACAGATTGATTTAAGCAGCGGTAATCTCAAACAAAATCCTGGTTATTAATTATCATAGCAAAGCCGGAAATAATATTTTCGGCTTTGCTATTCAATCCTAAAATTATGCCGGTAAAAGAAGCATCGGGCAAAAAGATCATGATAGCTGCGTTGGTGCTGCATACTGTTTTTATCGCTCTTTTTTCTGTGATGGCTTCTGCTCAAAGTCCAAAAAAACTGACGGATAACCAGCTGCTGGATACTGTTCAAAAACGCACTTTTCAGTATTTCTGGCAAGGTGCAGAACCGGTTTCCGGCATGGCGCATGAGCGGGTACATATGGACGGCTTTTACCCGGATCATGATTCGACAACCATTGCCACCGGCGCTTCCGGTTTTGGCGTGATGGGGATTTTGGTTGGGATGGAACGCCACTTCATCACCCGAAAACAAGGAACGGAACGGTTTGAGAAAATTGTTGATTTTCTGGAGAAAGCAGATCGCTATCATGGCGCTTACTCGCACTGGATGCTGCCAAACGGAAAAATAAAAGCTTTCGGCAAAACAGATAACGGCGGCGATCTGGTAGAAACTTCTTTTTTGATGCAGGGTTTGCTTTGCGTACGGCAATATTATGCAACTGGCAATCCGCAGGAAAAAAAGCTGGCTAAACGAATTGACAACATTTGGAAAGCTGTGGATTACAATTGGTACCGACAGAACAATCACAATGTGCTGTACTGGCACTGGTCGCCGCAATATGATTGGATCGAAAACTTCCCGGTTACGGGTTATAATGAATGCTTGATTTTATATGTTTTAGGCGGAAGTTCTCCAATGCACGGTGTGCCAGCAGCCGTCTACCACGATGGCTGGGCGCGCGGCGGCAATATTGAAACCAGCATCAAACCGTACGGCTATTTGATCACCCTGAAACACAACGTAGCAGAGGGAGATGATGTTGGGCCGCTGTTTTGGTCGCATTACTCCTACTTGGGCCTCAATCCAAAAGGTTTGAAGGATAAATACGCCGATTACTGGCTACACAATACCAATCATACGCTGATTAATCGGGCTTATTGTCTGCAAAATCCAAAACATTACCAGGGTTATGGCGAAAATTGCTGGGGCTTAACGGCCAGTTATTCTGTCAACGGTTATGCGGCGCACAACTCTAATTTAAAAGATGATTTAGGTGTAATTTCCCCAACAGCCGCCATTTCTTCGTATCCTTACGCGCCTAAAGAATCGATGAAAGTAATCCGGCATTTGTATGAAGATTTAGGCGATAAAGTTTGGGGCGAATACGGTTTTTACGATGCTTTTAGTGAAACGGCAAATTGGTATCCGAAAAAATATTTGGGTATCGATCAGGGACCGGAAGTGGTGATGCTGGAAAACGCACGTTCGGGTTTGTTGTGGAAATTATTTATGAGTTGCCCGGAAGTAAAAACCGGATTAACGAAACTGGGTTTTACCTATCCAACCCCAAAATAAAATGAAAAAATGCTTGCTGTTTTTAATACTGTTTTTATCGGTTAATTTTTGGTGCCGAAATGTTTCCGCACAGCAAAAAGCACCTTTTTATGAAGAAATTCAGGCTTTTAAAAAGTACGATAGTTTAAACCCGCCACCCAAAAACGGTGTGCTTTTTATCGGTAGTTCTTCGCTGCGGAAATGGACTGATCTGGAGAAAACTTTTGCCGATTATCATGCGGTTAACCGTGGTTTTGGCGGCTCTACTTTATCAGATGCTATTTATTATGAACATGATTTAGTGGATCCGTATCAGCCCAAACAAATCGTGATTTACAGCGGCGAAAACGATATTGCAGAAGGAAATGTATCGGCACAAATGGTTCTGGATCGGTTTAAAACATTGTTTGGGTTGATTCGCCAGAAACAGCCGCTGGTGCCGGTTGCTTTTATTTCGATTAAGCCAAGTCCGAGCCGCGCCAAATTTCAGCCAATCGTCATTGAATCTAACGAACTGATTAAAAAGTTTCTGCAAAAGGAACGTAAAACAGTTTTTATTAACGTGTACCGTAAAATGCTGACCAAAGACCAGCAAATGAGACCGGAATTATTCGGCCCGGATATGCTGCACATGAATGCGCAAGGTTATCAAATCTGGACGAAAGCCATCCAGCCTCATCTTATCAAATAACATCAACTCTATGAAATTTCCTTTTTACGCAATACTGTTTTTAACCACCTTTTTTTCGGATACTGTTTTTAGTCAGCAAAAAATAGCATCCGCTGATCCGCAGAAAAAAAGCGCATTTATTAATGCGTTGATGAAGAAAATGACTTTAGAGGAAAAGATTGGCCAGCTAAATTTGCCCAGTTCCGGAGATTTTACAACCGGCACAGCAACCAATTCCGATGTTGCCCAGAAAATTGAAAAGGGTGAAGTTGGCGGCTTGTTCAACATTAAATCTGTAGAAAAAATCCGGGCCGTACAACAGTTGGCGGTCGAGAAAAGCCGTTTAAAAATTCCGCTGATTTTTGGGATGGATGTGATTCATGGTTATGAAACGGTTTTCCCGATTCCGTTGGGTTTATCGTGCAGCTGGGATTTGCCGGCGATAGAAAAAAGCGCGCAAATTGCCGCTTCCGAAGCGAGTGCCGATGGGATTTGCTGGACGTTTTCGCCCATGGTTGATATTTCCCGCGATCCGCGCTGGGGAAGAATGTCGGAAGGTTCCGGTGAAGATCCGTACCTCGGTTCGCAGATTGCACGGGCGATGGTTCAGGGTTATCAAGGCAAGGATTATACCCAGAATAACCGCATTATGGCCTGTGTAAAACATTATGCCTTGTATGGTGCTGTAGAAGCTGGCCGTGAATACAATACGGTGGATATGAGCCATGTACGGATGTATAACGAATACTTTCCACCTTATAAAGCGGCAGTTGATGCCGGAGCCGGAAGTGTAATGGCTTCGTTTAATGAGGTGGACGGCATCCCGGCAACGGGAAATAAGTGGCTGCTTACCAACGTGTTGCGAAACCAATGGGGCTTTAAAGGTTTTGTGGTGACGGATTTTACCGGCATTAACGAGATGACCGCGCACGGCATGGGCGATTTGCAGCAGGTTTCGGCTTTGGCCTTAAAAGCTGGCGTAAATATGGATATGGTTGGCGAAGGCTTTTTATCAACCTTAAAAAAATCGTTGGCCGAAGGAAAAGTTACGCAGCAGGATATTGATCAGGCTTGCCGCAAAATTCTGGAAGCGAAGTTTGATCTGGGTTTATTTACCGATCCGTACCGTTTTTGCAATGTAAAAAGAGCACAAACCGAAATTTATACCGAAGCCAATCGCAAAGCTGCGCGCGAAATTGCTACGAAAAGTTTTGTCCTCCTTAAAAATCAAAACAACATTTTACCACTTAAAAAAAGCGGAACCATTGCACTGATCGGGCCGCTGGCGGATGCACGTGAAAACATGACCGGCACCTGGAGCGTGGCTGCGGATGCCACAAAATACAAATCATTATTTACGGCACTAAAAGAAGCAGCGGGCAACCAAGCCAAAATTTTGTATGCTAAAGGTTCTAATCTGGATGCGGATTCTGCCTTTGAAACCCGTGCCACCATGTTTGGCAAATCGCTGCACCGCGATTTACGATCTAACGAAGAAATTTTGAAAGAAGCGTTGAAAGTTGCCGAAAAAGCAGATGTAATAGTCGTTGCCGGAGGAGAATCCGCAGAAATGAGTGGCGAAAGCAGCAGCCGGAGCAACATTAAAGTGCCACAAATTCAGCAGGATTTAATACAGGCTTTACTAAAAACCGGCAAACCGGTGGTGCTGGTTTTGTTTACCGGCCGCCCATTGGATTTGACTTGGGAAAACAAAAATGTACCAGCTATTTTAAACGTTTGGTTTGGAGGATCGGAAGCAGGCGATGCGATTTCGGATGTTTTGTTTGGAAACGCTAATCCAAGCGGAAAACTGACGGCTACTTTCCCGCAAAATGTTGGTCAGATTCCTTTAGCTTATAACCATAAAAATACTGGCCGACCGCTGGCTGAAGGTGAATGGTTTCAAAAATTTCGTTCCAATTACCTGGATATTTCCAATGATCCATTGTATCCTTTCGGCTTCGGATTAAGCTATACTTCTTTTACCTATGAAAAACCAGCACTGGATAAAACTCAAATCCGCAAAACAGATGCGCTGCACGTCACCGTAAAAGTAACCAACAGCGGCAATTACGATGGTGAGGAAGTAGTGCAATTATACATTCAGGATCTGGTTGGTTCAATTACGCGGCCGGTTAAAGAGCTGAAATCCTTTCAAAAAATATTTTTGAAAAAAGGCCAAAGCCGAAACGTGCAGTTTACCATCACCAACAATGACCTGAAATTTTATAATGCTGATTTAAAGTTTGATTCGGAACCTGGTGATTTCAAAATTTATACTGGTACCAATTCCCGGGATGTAAAAGAAGCATCGTTTAGTTTGTTGCCATAAATTATAGTGGTTATTCGCCTGGATGATAGGTTTTTACTGCATTTTTCAACACATCTTCCTTGTAAAAAAGCACATCTTTAAACTTGCCGTCTAAATACATTTGTGCCTGATCAGTAAAGTTTTTAGAGTTTGGGTTGAAGGACTGGCCTCCGGTAATAATTGTTTTCGCTTTGATTTTCGGCCCAAACTCCACCGCGGCAATAAAGCTGTTGCCCGAATAACCGTAACGCTTTTTCGTATCCATTGTACGGCTGACAAAAGAAGGCAACTGGCCAAAAGTAGAAGCTACCTGTGCTACCGGCAAGCTCGTTTTTCCATCACTAAAAACAGCATCTGCCGGGCGTTGGTAACGGTTAATTTCGCCCCATTCCGTTTTCCAGGAACCATAACGCGCTTGCAGGTTTTGGATGGCTTCGGATAAAAAAACCAATTCCTGATTTGGGTTGATGTTTTGAAGCAAGTTATCCACCCGTTCAGTTTGATAAGTTGCTTCTTCCGAGGATTTTGGTTTTGGCAATGCAGCAAACATCCTCGTTCCCCACTCTACCGCTAAACTGGTTGCTATAGAATGGATGGCAGATTTCCGATCCCAAACCTTCAAAATTTGAACAGGTTCGGCCAGTTGATTTTTCAACGAATCCGGTGCCTGTGCATAAGCTTTGAAAAGTGAAGGCAACAGTACATCAAAAGCGGTTAAATAATGATCGTAACCCATGGCAATCAGCCCATCCAAAGTCAGTTTTTGATTATTGCTGAAAAGCCTGATTGCATTGATTCCACGGAAATTTTCGCCATCCGGAGCCATATAAGCAGGATATTTTGTTTTATCTGGACTATCTTTTCCGGAAGAAGTAAACGGTGTAGAGTTACAGTTTTGTATCCAGCCAGTTTCGGGATTAATTACCTGCACAATTTCATTCAGCGGATGTAAACCCTGCCATTCCGTTGCTGCAATTGTGCCGTCAACCGGTTGCTTCCAATCATATTTGATGCTTCTTTTAGGCATAAAATTTCCGTACCAGAACGCAATATTTCCTTTATCATCCCCATAAACCGTATTGTTGGTGGCGTTGGAAAGCAAATCCATAGCGGTTTTATATTGTGCAAAGTTGTTGGCTTTGGTTATCATCCAGGATTCCAGCAGCGCCTTATAAGATCGGTTATTCGCTTTCAGGCTTAGCCATTTCCCGTTGCGGCTTCCCAAAACCGGTCCGTGATCAGTATAAAATCCGGTTATGGTTTTTTGGCTCATTTTATCGCCATCCTTCAGTTCAAAAATTAATTTTCGCTCGATGATGGGTTTTTCTTTTCCCTTATATTCATAAACCCAGCCTGTACTGTTTTTATGCACCTTTTCTTCGTACAAATCCGCCACATCTGCATAACTGGACGTGTGCATCCATCCACAGTGTGCGTTAAAGCCTTGATATATAAAGAACTGTCCCCAGGTAACTGCACCGTAAGCGTTCAAACCTTCTTCGCTCACCAACTGCACTTCGCTCCTGAAATAAAACGGCACATGCGGATTGATGTACAACAAAGCATGGCCGGAAGCCGATTTTTTGGGTGCAATAGCAAAACCATTAGAACCGGTTTCTCTGTCATCCAAAACTTCCTCAAAACTTTGTTTTTGGGTGGAAGAAACTGAACCAATTTTTTGTGGGTCTCCCGAATAAAAATCCTTCGTTTCCATCAGGTTAATGCCGCCGGTGATGGTTGCGGCCACACTGCCGTCGGTAAACATCAGTGCATACCAAGGCTGAAAATGATGGAAAACCAGCGGCTTCAGTTCTGGATGTTTGTACAGATAATAATTCATCCCATCGGCAAAAGCATTCAGTAATTTTTTGAATTTTGGATCGCTGGTTTGATAATCTTTTATTGCATCGGCACTATCGGCAATCAGCTGCAGCTGCACATCGGTGTACAGGTTTTTCTCGCCGTCTACTTCTGCCTGTTTGCCCAATTGATACAGATAATTGCGTTCGATGCCGGCAAAATTTTCTTCGCATTGCGCATACATCAACCCAAAAACAACGGCTGCATCGGTGTTGCCATAAATATGTGGCACGCCCCAGTTATCGCGGATGATAGTTACGTTTTGCGCTTCGTACTCAAACCTTTTAATTTCTGCGGAGGAGAATTTTTGAGCAAAAGAAAATGCCGGTAAAAACAGTATCAGGAGGAGAATTTTTTTCATGACGGGAAACAATCGTTAAACCTCAGGAAAATACAAAAATACTTTGCTAAACAAAGCATCCGGATAATAGCAATTTACACTCTGCCCAAGCCACGCTTGCTTATGAGCTTGATTTCTTTGTAAAAGCAATCAGCAGTGCACCGCCTACCATCATCACAAGCCCAAAAATGGATTGCCACGTGAGTTTATCTTTTAAAAACCAAACCGCAAATAAAACTGAAAATACCAGTGAAAGCCTTTCAATTGCGGTAACAAAAGAGGCTTCGCCCAGTTTTAAAGCGTGATAAGAAAGCAATGACGAAGCAGCCGTCAGGATTCCGGCAGCAACAAGAAACCACCAAACGCGGCCATGGATATTGGCTACATCTTTCCAGTTGCCCTGAAAAGCAATCACCAACCAGGACACCAGCAAAATAAGTACCGACTGGATAGCAAAAGCAAGGCTCGAATCCAGGTCTTTTAAGCCGGCTTTGGTTAAAACAATTACGGCACCCGCGGTAACGGCTGCAAGTAAGGCAAAAATGATCCACATAAATTTCATTTTGTAAAAAGTGTTTGCTAATTTTTGTATGATAAAAGAAGTAGGGCAACAATTAACCATTAAACAAATAATACCTTTAAACCTTATTTGCCTACCGCTTTTTTGTATACTTTTATTAGGATTTACGTTATAAAAGCTGCTTCATTAACAATCATCAGCCATGAAAGTTATCAAAGAAAAACATACTTTACTGATGCGCTGGACGCACTGGATCAATTTTCCGCTGCTCACCATCATGATCTGGAGCGGAATGCTGATTTATTGGGCCGATGACGAGTACAGCATTACGCTTTTTGGCCATACTTTTTTTCGTTTTTTCCCAGAAGGATTTTACAAGTTATTTAACATTCCGGCGCGGCTGGCAGAAGGTATGGCCTTCCATTTTCTATTTATGTGGTTCTTTTTTATCAATGGGGTTTTGTATGTTTTATACACGTTGATTTCCGGCGAATGGCGAAATTTAGTTCCTGAAAAAAAGTCGTTTAAAGAAGCATGGCAGGTATTGCTGCACGATCTGCATTTACGGAAAACTGCCCCGCCGCAAGGCAAATACAATGCTGCGCAACGCGTTGCTTATACGGCTGTAATTGTGATGGGAGCCGGTTCTATACTCACCGGGCTTGCCATTTACAAACCGGCGCAGTTTGCAACTTTAACTTGGTTAATGGGCGGCTATCATATGGCCCGCGTAATTCATTTTGTGCTAACTGTAGGCTATGTACTTTTTTTTATCATCCATGTGGTGCAAGTGGTTTTAGCCGGATGGAACAATTTTCGCTCGGTGGTTTCTGGTTTTGAAGTGACTGAGCAACCGGCTGTTCTGGCAACAGGAAATGCAGCCGAACAGGAATCATCAACGCTGATCCATCCAAAAAACAAACTTGATTAAGCTATTTAGCCATTATGAATACTCCTGATCAGAAAAACACAGAAGAAAATAATATCGATAAAAAGATTAAGCGACGGAATTTTATCTCCTTCGCCACCCTTTTTGTAGCCGGTGGCGCCGCTTATGAAGGTTGGAAATGGCTATATCACGCTCCCGAGGAATCAGGCGTTCTTGCAGGTAGTGTTACTGCCGGTGCGCGCAAACCTCTGCGACGTGCCCTCAACAAAACAGAGCTGTTTTTTCGGAAGTTTTTTAGTGATAATCATTTGGTAAAAACTTATCCTAAAACCATGGCTGCCAAAAAGGTTCGGGTAAACAGCGATATTGGTATTGATGATGAAAACTTCAACTCAAAAAACTGGCAGTTGGTGGTGAAAAAAAGTGACGGACAAATGCTGCACATCAACATCGAACAAATAAAAACTTTGCCAAAAACGGAGTTGGTTTTTGATTTTAAATGTGTGGAAGGCTGGGACCAGATCCAGCATTGGGGCGGCGTAAAGTTTGCGGATTTTATCAGCCATTTTGGTTTGGAGGATCAGGTTAATCTGCCTTACATCGGCCTGGAAACGCCGGATGGTAATTATTATGTGGGCTTGGAAACAGAAAGTGCGCTGCACCCGCAAACTTTGCTGGCTTATGAAATGAACGACCAACCAATTGCGATGGAACATGGTGCACCTTTACGGCTGATTATCCCGGTGAAATATGGCATTAAAAGCTTAAAACGCATCGGTACCATATCATTTAGCCAACAACGCCCGCGAGATTATTGGGCCGAACAGGGTTATGATTATTATTCGGGTTTGTAAATGATTCTATGCCAATGCTTCTTTTATCGGCATAAAATTAATACACAAATCAGCTTGTTAATAAGCATAACTATAACTGGTTTAAGCGTTTTAACTTTTTATAAGGAGTGGAACCTAATCCTTAAATCGCACCAAATTCTTCCTGCCGATATCGTAAGTTAACCGAAATGCCTGCTGGCTATCGCCCAAATTTCCTGGTGATTGATGAAAGCTCAGGATAAAACTTCCCCGAATTTGGTTGTAGATAAATGGCGTGTAAATCAAATCAAGCCGGTTGTACCGTTTCTTGCTGTAAAAAGAATCGCCGTAAACAATGTTACTTCCTTTACCAGCATAAAAATTATCCCGCAAACCAAAGTGCTTCTTTTCCAGGAAAATCTCAGCCACAAATCCTTTTGGAATCTGGAAACCGTCTATGCCACGCGTTCGTTCCAAAGAAAT
This sequence comes from Janthinobacterium lividum, assembly GCA_050954285.1. Classification (GTDB taxonomy): domain Bacteria; phylum Bacteroidota; class Bacteroidia; order Sphingobacteriales; family Sphingobacteriaceae; genus Mucilaginibacter_A. The sequence continues at coordinate 70,342 of JBPBPL010000025.1, forward strand.
CATTCCGCCGGCAGAAATATTTAACGAATCCAGAAAAGTTTTATGACTGAAATCCAAACCAACGCGTAATTGTCCGCCACCGTTATCATTAATGTGATCATTCGGTAGCAAAATAGCAGCACCAGCATCATGCAGTAACAAAAAATAATGTGATAAAAAAAACGGCCCATAAGGATTTGGCAAATACTTTCCCGAAGCACCAAAAATGAACTGTTCACGATCAGTTGCCGTTTGGCGGCTTACCCAGTCAATCCAAATCGTCTCTTTTCCCCAAGGGCTTTCATAGCTGGTGAGCAAACCCTGAATATTTGGCCGGTAATATTGCAGCGTATCATTGAGTAAAGCAAGCGGATAATCGCTGATTAAACCTTCCCGCGGGAAAGCGCCGACATCAAACGTCCAGCCTTTTTTACCGGTAAAATTATAGTAAATTACTGGATCAGCTTTTAAGAAAAATGGATTCGCCCCAAACTCATGAATACCATTCACCCCAAAACGAAAATGGTTTACCGAATCTAAATTTACGCCCAGATCCAGCGCGGCACGTGCCCCGGAGAATGTGTGTGAACGATCTTCAAACGCCCGGTACTCGCGGTTATCAAAAAAACCATAACCTTGAAAATGAATATCGAGGTTGTTTTGGGCGAACAAATTTTTAGTGCCTAAAAGAAGCATTAACGTAAAAAAGCAAAGGCTGCGTAAAGTATATTTCATAAATTATTGGATGTTGAGGTTAATAATGCGGCTGCTGCGCGGACCAGCAAACGGCGGCGATTTAATGGAAAATAAAAGCGTGTATTTGCCTTTTTTGGCTGGTGTTTTCAGGCTGAAAAAATACATGCGCGTTTCACCGGGTTTAAATTGAAGCTGATTAAAATCCGGTGGTGCCATTTGGTTACTTAAAACAGAATCGCCTTGCATAATATATGCCCGTAAAACTACAGGATGTTCCTGACCGGCACTGCTAAAATTTACCGTTTTCGAATACTTATTTGTGATTTTAAGCCGAAGCGGAACTGCTTTTCCAGCCAAAGTTTTAATTTGAGCTGAATCCGCTTCCACCAGCATTTTTTGGTAGGAACGCATTTGGTTAATCCACTGGCCGTAAAATGTACCTTTTGCGGTAATTAGTTTTTCAGCAGGGATTTCTTTAAGAGGCTGGTCGGGTACGTAATAAATTCGCTTTTGCTGCAGGCTGTCCTCCACCGGCCAAATATCAAATTGTGTACGGCGGTAAAAGCGCGAATCGTAAGAAAAACCTTTCAATGAATTGGTATAATAGCTGTACCAGGCTGGGTTTTGAAAATTATCCGGAAAAATAACATACGCATTGCCGGCTTTTTGATGGATTTTTTCGGCCCATTCCGGGTTGCCAAAATAACTTTTTATAATGCCAATTTTCATGCTGACAGGATTTTTAATCATCAACCCAAAACGCATCAGCAATAGTAAAAACAAATTAACAAAAAGCAATGGTTGCAGCCATTTGGGTTGGGCTTGCTGTTGAAATGAGATTAAAACGAGCATTACCAGCGGTAAAAATCCAATCAGCGTCCAGTGTGGCTGCACAGCAACTTTAAAGGTGTTTATCATGAAAAACACCACCGTTCCTACAAAATTAAACAATAAAGTTTTGGTAAAAATATCCGTTGCACGAAAACGAAATATCCTGTAAAACCAAAACCAGCCAACCAGCGGCCCGGCCATAAAAAGCTGTCCGATCAAAAATAAATAAGTAAACTGAAACTCATAATGGCTGGCTTCCCGCTCCACTAAATGATATTTAATGGAAGGAAAATCATGGTTGATCTGCCAAAAAACATGTGGTAAAAACAGTATCAGTGTTAACCCGGCTACTACCCAAAAGGATTTCCGGCTAAGTAATTTTGGATTAGCTATCAACGTAAAAACAACTAAAAGTACCGCGTGATATTTGCTATACAAAGCTCCGGCAAGTGCCAAACTCAGCAAAAAAGCAATTTTGGGCGTATCTTTTTCTAAATATTGCTGATAAAAGAAGTAGAATAAAGTGCCGAAAAAGAACAGTGGCGCATCCGGCGTGGTGGTAAAACCGAAAATGTGGAAAATGGAAATGGAAGTGATAACGAGAATGAACCACTTGGCTTCTACCTGATATTTTTTCAGGATCTGCCACAACATCCACCAAGAAAAACTGCTGCTCAAAACCGTAAGCAGCCGTAAACTCAGTTCGTTATGAAACAGCGTATCGCCAAACCGGATAAATAGCGCAACCATTGGTGGATGATCAAAATAACCCCAATCCAGGAAGCGGGAATAAATCCAGTAATAAGCCTCGTCGGGATGAAGTTGGGTGAAATAGCTTTGCAGAAAATTAACCAACGCCCAAACCAGCAAAAAATACTTGACAGCTTTATTTGATGAAGTTTGATGCTGAGCCAATATTTCAGCCATATTACCAGATGATCATGAAGCGCAAAAGTAATTATTTGAGGTTAACAATTTTTAGGCGATAAAAACAGTATCGGCTTAAATCTTGCGCCTGTTTTTTTCTTTGCTGATCAAACCCAACTCGCGGCTGGTTTGCCCGGCGATAGCTGTATTTTCCTGTGCTCTTCTAAATAAATAAGGCAATACTGCTTTTACCGGACCAAAAGGTACATACTTGGCCACATTATAACCTGCGTTGGAAAGGTTGAAACTCAGGTTATCACTCATGCCCAAAAGTTGCGAAAAATGCACATGCGGATGATTATGCGCAATTTGATGGTTATTTAGCAAACTGGCAAGCAGCTTACAACTTTGCTCATTGTGCGTGCCGCATACAAAAGCAATGCGGCCAATATTTTCGGCACAAAACTGCAAAGCCAGGTTGTAATCGCGGTCGGTAGCGGTTTTATCCGGTTGAATCAGCGTTGGATAACCTTTTTCTGCCGCCCGTCTGTTTTCCTTTTCCATATAAGCACCACGCACCAGTTTTGCGCCGAGCAGGAAATCTTCTTCCGCAGCAGCCTTAAAATCAGCTTTCAGGGAAGTCAATTTATCATGGCGATAAAGCTGATAAGTGTTGTAAACGATGGCTTTTTGCTGATTATATTGCCGCATCATATTCAGCGCCAGCAAATCTATGGTGCGCTGAATCCAGGTTTCTTCGGCATCAATCATCACCGGAACGTTCAGATCAAAAGCTGTTTTGCAGATGGTATCCACGCGGTCGAATATCTTTTGCCAGGCCGCTTCTTCTTCAAATGAAAAAGTTAAACCAGCGTCTGCTTTTTCTAAAATATCAAAATTACCTACACCGGTGATTTTAAAAACCGTCAGCGGAATAGCCGCATCGCCTTGTGCTCTTTTTATCGTAGCAATTATCTGGTCGCGCGTATCATCAAAAACGGCTTCTTCGTTTTCGCCCTCTACCGAATAATCCAGGATCGTTCCTACTTTTCCGGATTGCAGATTGCGGATCGTTGGTTCGCATTCGGCAATGGTTTCGCCTCCGCAGAAATGATTGAAAATGGTTGATTTTACCAGTGATTTGATCGGCAGACCAATTTTAAAAGCAAAATTGGTAATTGGCGGACCGATTTTGACCAGGAAATTCAGGTTGATAATCCTGAACAGCCAGTAAGCGCGCTTCAGATTGCCATTACTTTCATGGCGAAAAGCAATTTCTGTATTTTCAAAGGATAAAGATGTATTCTTAATTTCCGGGCGCATTTCCATGTTGCAAAATTAGATATTGAACAACAGAATAACGTCTGCTCATTCCAATTTTATATTTTTGCAGCCACATGATCGAATTTAAGTTAGAAGGCGAATTCATCGCCATGATTCAGTTATTAAAAGCTGCCGGATTGGTGCAAACCGGTGGCGAAGCGCAAATAATGGTAACCGAAGGAAAAGTAAAATACAACGGCGAGGTAGATTTCCGCAAAAGATTAAAGGTAAGAGTTGGCGACATTATTACTTTTAACGGCCAGAAAATTCACGTAATTTAGGTATGGAAACGATACAAAGTATTTCGTACCCGGTTATTTTCAATGATGATTTTGCTGCATTAAACCAGTTTTTGCAGGAGAAAAAGTATAGCAAAGTTTTTTTTCTGGTGGATGAAAACTCTGAGAAATATTGTTTGCCGTTGCTGATTGAAAAACTGGAAATTACAGATTATGATCTAATTGAAGTTACCTCCGGAGAAGAAAACAAGAACATCGATTTTTGCATCGGTATTTGGCGGATGCTGATTGATTTTGGTGCCGATCGGAACAGTTTGCTCATCAACGTTGGCGGTGGCGTAATTACGGATATGGGCGGTTTTGCAGCATCAACTTTCAAGCGTGGAATTGATTTTGTACAGATTCCAACCACGTTGCTTTCTCAGGTGGATGCTTCTGTGGGCGGCAAAACCGGCATCGATATGGATCATCTGAAAAATGTTATCGGCACGTTTGCACAACCGGAAGCTGTTTTTATCGATACAAATTTCCTGAAAACTCTGCCCGAAAGACAATTCATTTCGGGTTTTGCGGAGATGCTGAAACATGGTTTGATTGCGGATCGCAACTATTTTTACCTGCTAAAAGAAGCATCGCCGGATCACATTGTTCCAGCTTTGATCCGTCATTCCGTTCAACTTAAAAATAATGTGGTTTTGCAGGATCCGGAGGAAAAAGGGTTGCGCAAAATTTTGAATTTCGGTCACACCGTTGGCCACGCAGTAGAAAGTTTTTCATTGGTGGAAGGTAAAAATCCGTTATCGCACGGCGAAGCAATTGCCATTGGCATGATTTGCGAGGCGTTTTTATCAACCCAAAAAACAGGTTTATCCGTAGAAGAACTGAAGGAAATTACAGCCACATTCAAGCAGTTTTACGAAAAACATACGATAAAAGAAGCATCCATTCCGGCGTTGGTGGAGATTATGAAAAGTGATAAAAAAAACACTTCCGGCCAGATCAACTGCTCATTATTGACGCAGATTGGACAATGTGCTATTGATTGCTTTTGCACAGAAGATGAACTTTGCAAAAGTTTAGAATTTTATATAAATTGTTGATATGCTCGGTTTAGATTCCAAAAATGAAGCTGCCGCAGGGTTGTTTGCCCTGCTGATCATCCTCACCATAGTAGAAATGTATTTCAGCTATCGCGAAGACCGTAAATACTACGAAAAGCGCGACACCTGGACGAATATTTACCTGACTACTTTAACCTTTTTTATCAACTTGCTGGTTAAAGGTGCTACGTTTTTTGTGCTGACTTATTTTTACCAGTTCCGCTTGTTTCAGATTCAAAATGTAATACTTTACTGGTTTGTACTGGTTGTTGTACAGGATTTTTTATACTGGGTTTTGCATTATGTAGGCCATTATTCGCGCATGTTTTGGGCGATGCACGTTACCCATCATTCTTCCGAACATTTTAATTTAACCACAGGTTTCCGGTCAACTGTTTTTGAACCTTTTTACCGCGTCATATTCTATTTGCCACTTGCGCTGATGGGTTTTTCGGCAATGGATATTTTGTATGCTTATTTATTGACCCAACTTTATGGTAATCTGGTACATACACAGGCCGAAATCAATTTTCCGAAATGGTACAGTTCTATTTTTGTAACACCTGCGCATCATCGCATTCATCATGCTTCTAATGTTCCTTATCTGGATAAAAACATGGGCATGTTATTAATTATTTGGGACCGGATGTTTGGTACTTTTCAGGAAGATTTACCAGAACCAATCAAATACGGACTAACCACGCAACCAGAAGATATGGGTGCCGTCAACATCATCTTTCACGAATGGAAAGCTTTGATTGCAGATGTAAAAAAAGCACCAACTTTTACTGATAAAATTAAATATCTGGTAATGCCTCCCGGTTGGAGCCATGATGGCAGTACGCAGATTGCCAAAGTGATGCAGCAGGAGTATTATGCAGAATTAGAAAAGATGCACAAACCAGAATTTCATGTGCTAAAAGAAGCATCTGCCTAAAAGGCTATATTATTTGAGTAATGAACTAACATAAAATAATTAAACTTTACCCTTGACATTCTTATTTTTCCGTGTACATTTGAAAACGAAAACATAACAATGACAATTAACAATACTTTCTTTTTTGGTTTCTTCTACTTTTACTTTAGTGGTAACCGGGACTGATTTGTTGCATTTTTAAATAAAGAAATAAAACATCAAAAAGTCCCGGCCAAACAGCCGGGACTTTTTGCATTTAACAACAGCATGAACAAACCACGGGTTGCCATACAAGGCATCAAAGCTTCTTTTCACCAAGAAGCCGCAGTTAAATTTTTCGGTGAGGATATTGACCTGGTAGAATGTACTTCTTTTAAGCAGACTTTTGAAGCATTGAGCCGCAAAGAAGCTGATTACGTGGTTATGGCGATAGAAAACAGCATTGCCGGAAGTTTACTACCCAACTATTCGCTGATGATGAACTACAATTTCCCGGTTGTGGGCGAGGTTTCTCTGCGGATACAATTGCACCTTTTGGCTTATCCGGGCGTAAAGTTTGAAGATGTAAAATTTGCCATTTCCCACCCGATTGCATTGCGGCAATGTGTTGATTTTATGGAGGAATATCCGCACATCAAAATCATTGAAAGCAGCGATACGGCTGCCTGCGCCAAACGCGTTCACGATGAGAAACTAACTGATACTGTGGCAATTGCCAACTCGATGGCGGCAGAATTATACGAACTTGACTTTTTAGAAAAACGCATCGAATCCAACAAAAAAAACTACACCCGTTTTTTAATTTTGGCTGATAAGCAAAATGGTGTAGTTGCGGATCCGAATAAGGCTTCACTTGGTTTTCAGGCGGGAAATGAAGTTGGATCATTAGCTAAAGTGCTCAATATCTTTGCAGAACATGAAGTCAACCTTAGCAAAATACAATCTATGCCGGTTTTGGGCAAACGCAGCGAATACATGTTTTACGCGGATGTAGAATGGATGGAAGCTGCACAGTATGATTCTGCCATCAAACAGGTTTTAAAACATACACACAATTTTAACATTTTGGGCGAGTATCACAAAAACGATAAAATTTAACATACTTCTTTTAGCACATAAAATCTACATTTCAACATCAAAACTCCATTATTATGAAACTCGATCTTAAAATACAACCACTCAGCTCCTGGATGAAAATTAACCACGAGCCATTGTTAATTGCTGGCCCGTGCAGCGCAGAAACCGAAGAACAATTAGTTGCAACCGCACATTTGCTGGCCAAAACTGGTAAAGTAAGCGTTTTGCGTGCCGGCATCTGGAAACCAAGAACACGTCCCGGCGAATTTGAAGGAATCGGCAGCATTGGTTTAGAATGGTTAAAACGCGCCAAAGCAGAAACCGGTTTGCCAACAGCTGTGGAAGTTGCTAACGCCAAACACGTTGAAGAAGCTTTGAACGCGGGCGTTGATATTTTATGGATCGGTGCACGCTCAACTGTTAATCCGTTTACTGTTCAGGAAATTGCGGATGCTTTAAAAGGTGTTGATATTCCGGTGATGGTAAAAAATCCGGTGAATCCTGATCTTTCCTTGTGGATTGGTGCATTGGAACGGATTAATGCTGCCGGAATTACCAAATTAGCGGCTATCCATCGCGGGTTCTCTTCTTTCGATAAAACCGCTTTTCGCAACGAACCGCATTGGGACCTGGCCATCAGCTTAAAAACTTTAGCACCAGAATTACCGATCATTAATGATCCGAGTCATATTTGTGGTAACCGCGAACTGATTCCTTACATCTCTCAAAAAGCCTTGGATATGGATATGCAGGGATTGATGATCGAATCGCACATTGATCCTTCTGTGGCCTGGACTGATGCCAAACAACAGTTAACGCCTGACGCTTTAAGCGATTTGATGGATCATTTAACGCAACGCAAGCCAGAACTGAAAAATGCAGAAGTAAAAGATAAAATGGCCGAACTGCGCAAAGAAATTGACAAGATTGATGATCAGATTATTTCTAAAATGGCCGAAAGAATGGCTGTTGTAGAAAAAATTGGTAATTATAAAAGAGATAACAACGTTACTATTTTACAAGTGAACCGTTGGGACGAAATTTTGCACAAACGCACTTCCTACGCACAAGCTTTGAAACTGAATAAAGATTTTGCAGAGAAATTGCTCGAATTGATTCACCACGAATCTATCCGCAAGCAAACCGAAATCATGAATAATTCTACTGTTGCCGAAGCTTAAATGGAAGCTGGAAATTTGATACTGAGTAAGCCTGATCGTGTGGTAAATGCAACCATCCGGCTTACCGGTTCTAAAAGTGAATGCAACCGCGCTTTGGTCATTTCCGCTTTGAGCGAAGGAAAAGTTAAGGTTGAAAATTTATCAGCAGCAGCAGATACGGTTACGCTGGCAAAGGTTTTGGCAGAAGTGAAAGGCGAAAGTCAAGAACCGAAAACTGTAAACATTGGCCCGGCCGGTACAGCCATGCGTTTTTTAACGGCATTTTTTACCCTGCAAAAACAGCATCAGGTAATTCTGACCGGAAGCGAACGGATGAAACAACGGCCTATCGGTATTCTGGTAAATGCGTTGCGCAGCCTGGGTGCAGAAATTGATTACGAAGAAGAAAACGGCTTTCCACCCATCAAAATAACAGGCGGATTTGATCAAAAAACGGCCAGCATTAATATTAAAGGCGATATCAGTAGCCAGTATATTACTGCGTTATTATTGATTGGCTCACAGTTGCCGCTGGGTTTAAATTTACATATCGAAGGCGAATTAACTTCTCGTCCGTATGTAGAAATGACTTTATCGATGTTGCAGCAATGCGGCATCCAGCATCAATGGAACGGCAATGTCATTTCCATTCAAAATCAGCCTTTTCAATCCGCAACAATTTATGTAGAACCGGACTGGAGCGCAGCTTCTTACTGGTATGCCATTGCGGCTTTGTGCGATGAAGCCGAGCTTTTTTTACCAGGATTAACGCTTTACAGTTTACAAGGCGACAGTTCGATTACGGAAATTATGGCCAATTTTGGCATCACTTCGCAGTTTAAAGATGGCGGCGTTTGGCTAAAAAAAGAACCGAAAGCAGTTGTCCGCAAGATTTTTGATTTCAAAACCTGCCCTGATTTGGCGCAAACTGTAATTGTCATTTGTGCAGCTTTAGGCCATGATGCTTCTTTTACCGGCTTGGAAACGTTAAAAATCAAAGAAACAGACCGCATCAAAGCACTACAAAATGAACTGGCAAAAATTGGTGTAGAACTGATCGAGAAAGGCCAGATTTATAAATTAAACTGTGCTAAAAGAAGCATCCCGGAAAAAGTTTTTATCAACACCTACGAAGATCACCGCATGGCAATGGCGTTTGCGCCGCTGGCTTTGATCGTTCCGGAAATTGAAATTGAAGATTTTAAAGTGGTTGAGAAATCGTATCCCGGATTTTGGAATGATTTGGAAACAGCAGGATTTATAGTAAATCATTAACCAAGCTGTCATTTCGAGCATCAAGAGAAACCTTCTTTCAATTATTAAATGCTTCTTTTATCACCTAAAAAACATTAATCATTTCAAATGAAGATTTCCCTCTTCATTTGAAATGACAAGAAAAAATAAAACATGGCAGGCAATACTTTCGGACAAGCGTTCCGCATCACCACTTTCGGCGAATCTCATGGCGTAGCAATTGGTGTTATTATTGATGGTTGTCCGGCCGGTTTAGCAATCGATTTAGAGTTTATCCAGTCGGAATTAGACAAGCGCAAACCCGGTCAATCCAAAATTACCACGCAACGCAAAGAAAGTGATACCGTGCAAATTCTGTCTGGTGTTTTCGAAGGAAGATCAACCGGAACGCCCATTGCCATGCTGATTCCGAATGAAGATCAGCGCTCGAAAGATTATTCGCATAACGAAAATACTTTCCGCCCGTCTCATGCAGATTTTACCTATCAAACGAAGTACGGCATCCGCGATCATCGTGGTGGTGGCCGTTCATCAGCGCGCGAAACTGCGGCACGTGTTGCAGCCGGTGCGGTTGCAAAATTGTTGCTTCAAGCACAGGAAATTGAAATTCTGGCTTCGGTAACCAGCGTTGGCAAAATGAATGCGCCGGAAGTAAAAATTGAAAATGCAAAAGATTTTTTGCGCATCCGTGAAGAAAATATTGTCCGTTGCGCCGATCCGGAAACGGCCGCAAAAATGATTGATTATATTGATGACATCCGTAAAAAAGGCGATACCGTTGGCGGAAAGATCAGTTGTACAATCCTGAATTGTCCGGTTGGTTTAGGCGAACCTGTTTTTGATAAATTACATGCTGATTTGGGCAAGGCGATGCTTTCCATCAACGCCGTGCATGGTTTTGAGTATGGTTCTGGTTTTGCCGGAAGTGAAATGCTGGGTTCGGAACATAACGATATTTTCCGCAGAGATGAAAACGGAAATGTACAAACGTTGACCAATAATTCTGGCGGTGTGCAAGGCGGCATCAGCAACGGAATGCCAATCGAATTTAAAGTAGCTTTTAAACCGGTGGCCACGATTATGCAAAACCAGGAAACGATTGATGCGGAAGGAAATTCTGCAGAAATAAAAGGCAAAGGCCGCCATGATCCTTGCGTGGTGCCGCGTGCTGTGCCAATTGTGGAAGCGATGGCAGCCTTGGTTTTGGCTGATTTATGGTTGCGGAATTTGGGTGCGAAGTTGTAAGGTGATGCTGTTTTTATCGGGTAAAAATTAGTGTGCTAAAAGAAGCATTAGTTTAAAAAATCTTCGGAAACTGCTCCGGCTTACTCTCACCCATCATCTCATAAACCACTTCAATCATATCATCCACAGATGGTTTGCTGAAATAATCACCATCAGAACCGTAAGGCGGACGATGATCTTTGGCAGTTAAGGTATGTGGCTGACTGTCCAGATAATAATAAGCGTTTTGCTTTTCTACAATTTGCTGTAAAATGTATGCTGATGCGCCGCCGGGAACATCTTCATCCACCACCAATAGTTTGTTAGTTTTTTTAACAGAAGCGGCACAAAGCTGATCCAGATCAAAAGGATACAAGGTTTGCGGATCAATAATTTCTACCGAAATCCCCATTTTTTCCAGTTCCAAAGCAGCTTCCTGTACCAAACGCAAAGTAGAACCGTAAGAAACAATCGTTAAATCGGTTCCTGCTTTTATAAGCTCTGCTTTGCCCAGCGGAACAGTAAAATCGCCCACATTTGCCGGCAGTTTTTCTTTTAAACGATAACCATTCAGGCATTCGATCACCAAAGCTGGTTCGTCTCCGCGAAGCAACGTATTGTACATTCCTGCTGCCTGCGTCATGTTTCGGGGTACGCAGATGTGCATTCCACGCAAAGCATTCACAATGGTGCCCATTGGCGAACCGGAATGCCAGATGCCTTCCAGCCGGTGGCCGCGCGTACGGATAATTACTGGCGAAATCTGCCCGCCAAAAGTACGGTAACTCATGGTCGTGAGATCGTCCATCAGCACATTCATGGCATAAGGCAGGTAATCTACATACTGGATTTCGGCAATCGGACGCAAACCTCTCAACGATAAACCGATGGCCTGGCCAACAATGGTACTTTCGCGGATGCCGGTATCGGTTACCCGCAGCACGCCAAATTTTTCCTGCAAACCGGCAAATCCTTGGTTCACATCGCCAATAGCACCTACATCTTCCCCAAACGCGATAATGCGTGCATCCCGGATAAAATTGGCACTAAAACAAGCATTCAATATTTCTCGGCCATCAATCAACTTTGAATCATGCTCATAAGCTGGTGGCAAAACCGGAACAGCCAGTGGTGATTCGGGCGTATTGCTAAACTGCTTTGAATGATAACGGCGGGTATTTTTTTCATTTTCCTGTTGATAGAGTTTCAACAGCAGTTCACGTTCTGGAAATGAAGTTCCGGCAGTGAGCCATAATGATCGCCGCATGATGGATACCAGATCTTTCCTACCTAAATCTGTTGCCGTACCTACTAATTGTACAAGCTGTTCAAGCGCCTTTTTATTATCAGAAACCGTAATTAAATCTTGTATCCGTTCAACAGTTTGTTCTTTTTCCTGCTGAATTTCTTCCTGCAAACTATTTAGAGCTTTACGCTGGCAATCTCGAACATACTTTTTGGCTTCATCTTCCAGCACGTCGAGTTCTTCAGCATTGGCAATGTCAGAATCCATTATCCACGTACGCATTTTGAGCAAACAATCATGCTCTTTTTCCCATTCCAGCCGGTCTTTACTTTTATACCGTTCGTGCGAGCCGGAAGTAGAATGGCCCAAAGGCTGCGTCAGTTCAGTTACATGGATTAAAACCGGCACATGCTCTTTGCGGCAAAACTCCGCGGCTTTTTCATACGTTTCGCACAAACCCGGATAATCCCAGCCCGGAACTTTAAAAATCTCGAAACCTTCGGCGGTATTATCCCGCTGAAATCCTTTTAAAATTTCAGAAATATCTTCTTTGGTAGTTTGGTATTTTGAGGGAACAGAAATCGCGTAACCATCATCCCAAACAGAAACCGCCATCGGCACCTGCATCACGCCTGCAGCATTAATTACTTCAAAAAATATCCCTTCGGAAGTAGAGCCATTGCCGATGGTACCAAAAGCGACTTCGTTTCCGTTAACTGAAAACTTGTCCATACCGGCCAGTTCTTTGTTTTCACGATATAGTTTGGAAGCCCAGGCCAAACCAATCAATCTCGCCATTTGTCCACCCGTAGTAGAAATATCCGGCGAAGAATTTTTCATTTCCACCTGATTTTTCCAGCTGCCGTCTTCATTGATAGAACGTGTAGCGAAATGACTGTTCATCTGCCGGCCACCGGAGGAAGGTTCATGATTAACATCCGGATGCGCGTACAGTTGTGCAAAAAACTCGGTTACATTAGAAATTCCGGTTGCAAAAGCAAAAGTTTGGTCTCGGTAATAACCGGCACGCCAATCGCCTTTTTTAAACGCCTTGGCCATTGCCAGTTGCGCTACTTCTTTTCCATCACCAAAAATGCCAAACTTTGCCCTACCAGTTAGTGCTTCTTTCCGGCCCAGAATACTGGTTTGCCGGCTTTCCACCGCAATCCGGTAATCGCGGAGCACAACCTGTTTGAAATCATCATAACTCAATTCGGCTAATTCCGGCAAATCTGGGGCAAAGGATAATTCTAATTCTTGCATTTGGGCTTTCTATACCAGCAAAAATAGTGTTTACTTATCAATGTTTTTTTTAGAAAAACCCAACTGCGAAAGGATTTTAACGTATCAATAATTTTATTTATCAAAATTGACTTATATTTGTTTTAACAGTCTGATTAAAGAAAACGATGAAAAAACTAATGATGATTTGCGCAATGGTTATGGGATTTGCCATCAGCGCATCGGCACAAACCGACACCAAAGCGGAATTTAAATTTGTTGAAGAGAAACATGATTTTGGTAAAGTACCGCAAGGAAAACCGGTTACCACTGATTTTGTATATACCAATATTGGCGTTGAACCGCTGATTTTGACAGAAGTAAAACCAACCTGTGGCTGCACCATTGCTGATTATACTAAAACGCCGGTTAAAAAAGGTGAAAAAGGTTCGATCAAAATTACTTACAATGCTGCTGTAGAAGCTCCGTTTAACAAAACCATTGTAGTTACTTCCAACGCCAAAACGCCAACCAAATATTTGGTAATAGTGGGCGAAGTAACCAAAGCCGCTACGCCAACTACCAGATAAACGATACTGTTTTTATCATACAAAACTTCGGCTCCTAAATTTGGAACCGGAGTTTTTTTATGCGATAAAAGAAGCATTTGTATAAACTTTGCTGCTACGTAAAAGACAACTTATAACTCGGCACCGGCAACTTTTTTCTACTTTTACGCCATGCCAAAAATCTCCGTAAAAGGCCAGCAAATGCCGGCTTCGCCTATCAGAAAATTAACGCCATTTGCAGACAAAGCCAAGCTGGAAGGCAAAAAAGTTTATCATTTAAACATTGGCCAGCCGGATATTGAAACGCCGGAAATCATGCTCGATGCTGTTAAAAACATCGATTTTAAGGTTTGGGCTTATACACCTTCGGAAGGAACACTTTCGTATCGCACCAAACTCACCGAGTATTATAATAAATTAGGTTATCATATTGATGCTGAGGATATTCTGGTTACAACCGGTGGTTCCGAAGCGATTACGATTTCGATGATGGCTTGTTTGGATGAAGGCGATGAAGTGATTATTCCGGAACCATTTTACGCCAATTACAATGGGTTTGCGCATCAGTGCGGCGTAACCGTAAAACCAATTTTATCTTATATCGAAAATGGTTTTGCGCTGCCGCCAATTGCTGAATTTGAAAAGCTGATCAACGAAAAAACCAAAGCCATCATGATTTGCAATCCGAATAATCCAACCGGTTATTTGTATTCCGCAGAAGAAATGGAAGCGTTAAAACTGCTGGCTTTAAAGTATGATTTGTACCTGTTTTCGGATGAGGCTTACCGCGAGTTTTGTTATGATGGCCGCGAGTTTATTTCGCCGATGCATTTGAAAGGTTTGGAGGAGAATGTGATTGTGCTGGATACAGTTTCTAAAAGATATAGTGCTTGTGGAGCACGATTGGGTTGTATCATTACTAAAAATAAAAATGTAATTGCGGCCGGTTTAAAGTTTGCACAAGCGCGGTTAAGTCCGGGTTTGGTGGAACAAATCGCCGGAACCGCAGCGGTTGATACGCCGGATGCTTATTTTATCAACGTAAAAAATGAGTACACCAAAAGGCGCGATTTGCTGGTAGCATCATTGAATAAAATAGAAGGTGTTTTCTGTCCGAATCCGGGCGGTGCTTTTTATGTGGTTGCCAGGTTCCCGATTGATGATTCCGACAAATTTTGCCAGTGGATGCTGGAAAGTTTCAGTTATAAAAACCAAACTGTGATGATGGCACCTGCAACTGGCTTTTACAGCACGCCGGGAGCCGGAAAAAATGAAGTTCGTTTAGCCTATGTTCTAAACGCAGATGATCTGGAAAAAGCAATGATTTGTTTGGAGGAAGGTTTGAAAGCATATCCGGGAAGACAGTTATAAATTTAGAGTTTTTCGTTATAAATTGGCAACGCGTTTTAACATTCTCTTTTTTATCCGATAAAAACAGTATTTTTGCAGGCATTAACTTTTGTTCCTTCAAACCTTAATACAATTTGGGCCCGACCGGAATTGACAGGATGGAGATAAGTAGGTAAGCATGCAGCGCGTTGGGTGAATTAGCGCTTTAATCTGAACGCTCAAACTTTCAAATGGCGAAAATAACTACGCCTTAGCTGCCTAACTTAGAGTTAGCATAGCTTTCGTTCCGATGGTTTGCGGTTTCTTAGAGCCATCATCAGGAACGTCGAAATAAGAAACTGGTTTGCTGCCGGTGTGATCAGCGAACGAGATAAAGTACCTACGGAAAACGGTACAGGTTCGCGGCTGACCTTCCCTTTCCCGACAATTAAACAGCAGATAAGCATGTAGAAGGCTTACCTTATACCATGTTTGGACGAGAGTTCGAATCTCTCCGGGTCCACTTAATTAGTTTAAAAGTCCTTATAAATCAATGGTTTGTAAGGACTTTTTTAATTTTACTGTCAAGGTTACTGGCAATACAATTTGGTTAAATATAATAAACCGTGTTCTAATTAAAGCAATTTTGAATATTCTATATTATATCTGTTTTCCTATTCCAATTATCCTATAACATTATGTTGTTTATTTGGAGCAAAATTTTCTACCTCTTTAATGTTATACTATTTTAATAGCGCAACTTCTGCCGAACTCGTATAGGAGTGCCCATTTGTCAATAAACAATTTCCTAGAAGATTTTTAAAACTATTAAATATGATGGGAATTCTAGGTAATGTTTTAAGGTCAAATAAATCAACAATAACTCCAAATTTATAAACTTCGCTTTTCGGTACTACTCCCTCATCATTTTCTTTATACTTTGCGTCCATGATAATAATTAAGTCATCTTGATTTGGGTTGTCAGATGCTGACGGTATTTGAAAAGAAATGTCTAGGTGATTATCTTCAGACGGTATAGAACAGCTTAGAAAATCTTTCATACTCGTAGATCAATTGACCAAGTTCGGTTTTTAAAAATTTTTTGAAAGTGCTGTTCTAATTCTGCATTTTCATTTATAGAAAATTTGATTAGTTCATTAAAATTTGTCTCTTGTTGTAGCTTAAATAAGTGTTTAAAAATATTAGCTTGAACCTTCAATCCTTTTTCGTTACCAGTTGCTTCATTGACAAAACCAACATCATTAATATCAATAATATCTTTAAAATTATTTTGAATAATTTTATCTGTTTCTACAAGTAACCTTCCCCCAACTTAATATTCTTCTGTTTAAGTAATTAATTAAGAAGTCTATCCCCTCTAAGAGGGGTATTTTAGTAAAATCAATTGTTTTAAATTTCTCCATTGCGTTTAACATAAATTCCAATTTGTTTTGCCGCGGAATAGAATTAACTAATTTTCCAAATACAGTACGAGCAGTATAAATGTAACCATTCGTTATAGTTTTAAAATCGGTATCAATTAATTGACGAAATTGTTGTTCAAAGTATTTTTGGTGCTTTCCAAAATTATCCACTGCTTTAAGACTATATTTTAAGTCGTTTAAAGAATTATTAACTTCTAAAGTCTTATTAATTAAATAGTTGTAGGTGTGACGAAATTTATCCTTTGGTACAGCCTTATTTTTTGCAATTACTATAGAAACACTCTCTTCCCTTCGTTTCAATGCTACTATGCTAACCTCACTAGTTACAGTGCCGATATTTATAAAGATAAATCCATTTTCATTTTTTTTAATGAAAACAAGAGGGCTGTTTTTCTTAAAATCTAATATACTTAGCTCGCTTTCTATTGAAAAAATTCCTTTTGAATTATTAGGCAAATTAGGTTGCCGTTGCAACTCAGGAAGTTCTACATAATGTGTATTAATCGCCCATCCAGTCATAAATAGATTATTTAAGAATTATTAATTGCTTGCTTAACTAAACTCATAATATATTCTAAATTTAGATCGTCATTTACTGTTAACTCATAATCACCATTACCCCAATGCCCAATTTCTGAAACATCACGCATTAAATTTTTGGCATCATCTAATTTCCCCTTTTTTAGATTAATCCATATCTTTAAACCTTTTTTTAGTATAGCAATATCTGTAATGTTACTACTCTTTTTAAACGCTATATAATCCTTTTTGGGTTGAACATCGATATCTGAATTTAAATTTAGTATTGCCGTTTTAAATTGATTATATAATTCCACTATATCGTCGGGCACTCTGTTAATGTGCTCTTCTTCTGTAAATGTTTTGATTTCCCTTGTAACTTTTTCTAACTGTGCACTCTGATTTGCGATCGGTTTAATACTAGGAGCTGCTGATGACTTCTTTATTGGGTTAATAAGTATAATACTGTTTTCAAATTGTTTAATTTCCCATAGTTCAATTGACAAATCTTTAAAATTTGTAGATTGCTTTTGAAAATTAGTGAATGAAGAGGACACAAATATTATTTTGCTTTGGCTCCAATCTACTTCTTCACGCTTTAGACTTTTGTTTTGGCTCTCATTATATTCAATAATAAAATCTGCCTTATACTCTAACATCAAGTTTAGATAAGAAATACCTTGGTCAATTACACTATAATTTCTATCGCGTTTGTATTCAAGAATTATAAAGGCTTTGTTTTCGGTATCAAAAGCTAAAGTATCAATACGATTACTTTTTATAATAAATTCTGATTTAACAAATTGTAAACCAGTTATTAAAAACAGGTTTTTTTCAAATATCTTTTGAATGTCTTTTTCTAATTTAAAAGTGTTTTCTTTAAATTCTTTTAGTTCATCTACTTGATTAGAATATAATATCATCTAATTTACTTAATTTGTAATTGTACGTTCAAGTGTTCTTTTTGCATTCCGTAATAATGCAAATCCCTCACTTTGCAATTGTAGAGCATATTCTCTAAGCTTAGATATATGCGTAGCTATTTCAATTTGCGTATCTAAATCTGGTAATACAATTGGTAAAGATTTATAC
This sequence comes from Janthinobacterium lividum, assembly GCA_050954285.1. Taxonomy (GTDB): domain Bacteria; phylum Bacteroidota; class Bacteroidia; order Sphingobacteriales; family Sphingobacteriaceae; genus Mucilaginibacter_A. Next base: position 88,429 of record JBPBPL010000025.1, read on the forward strand.
TCCTCAGAATTTATATTTGATTGAACAGCAGGACGATGTATAGCTGCAACCCAGTACCAATAAACTTTTGAATTACAATAGTAGAAAATGTAATTTGGGTCTGCTTTACTAGTATCAACAACAAATCGAATTAAATACCCAGCAAAGATTGCAGGACGATTAATAGCTTTATGCAGATAACATTTACCTACTGACCCACTACGGGCAAACAAAAGATTATTCTTTTCTAGTAAATATTTTTCTTCAATATTTTTTGCAGTTACCCAACTCTCTGATTTTAAATTTCCTAATTCATTAATATCTGTAATCCTAATATAGCGTGTACCAGTCAAAGGTTCTCCCTTAATAGCTTCTTCATTAGCTCCATATTGAGGAGACTTTAATAGTATATCTTTTAATCTGATAAGTTTATAGTTAGATTGCTGACTTACTAAAAGCTTATATTTTGATATATAGTTTGGATCAATTCGACTACCGGAGATTTCATTTAGTCTTGCTTCAAATGTTATATAAGGAATATTTTTGTTACTTATAGGAATTGAAATACCTAGTTTCGTTGATATGTAATCATCAATGCTATTTAAAATTTCTTTTGCTTGTTCATCCTTTTCCTTTTTTAACTTTACTGCTTGATCTATAATTGAAAAATCAATGTTCTCAATTATAGGAATTGATTTTAAGGCTGGATAATCTAATGCAGGCCTAGTAGCCCCTGTTGCTCTTCTTGATGCTAGCTTTTCAACAATATCTAGATTAAGGTACTTTGCTAAATAATCACTTATTTCTTTATTACCCGTTTTTATAACAACTATATGTTGGTTAATGTTACCGATAAATCCTTTGGGAGCAACAGATGCTATAGCCATACGACCTACTCCTGTAATTTTTATTAATAAATCAAACTCACTTACTTGACTTCGTTTTAGGTATCCTTCGTGAGTTTCTTTATTGATATATTTTACATCAGTTAAATTAAGTACTCCATTTGTTTGTAAGTTTTGCACTCTTAAAAACGGTATTCCAGTTTCTTTATCACTATAATACTTTTCTGCGTCTGCAAGAGTAGGAGTTGCGCCACTTGCTATCTTTACAATAAAATCCGATAATTTTTTTAAAGTATGGCCTTTTACTAAATTTTCAATGTCATATATAGAAGGTTTATAATATTCTACCTCTAACCTAGAAGTTAGTTCTGAACGGTGGAGCAAAAAAACATTATCTGGATTATGTTCTTTTAGTAATTGAAAGTCCATTTGTTTTCTTTAAGTTAAAAATGTATTCCAAATTTACTCTCTAAAATTGGTTTTAAATTAATATTAACAATACTCTTTATAGAGTTGTAATAGGAATCTCCGTCATATGGAATCCACTGTAATTTTTCCATATCAAAAGGAGGGGTAACTGAATCACCTTCTCTTTTAATTAACAACATTGATTTTTCACAACCTTCTGCGAATGCTACCTCATACATTACGTTTTCATTGCATTCTGTAATATCTGCGATAAAAACGTCACATTCTTTAATACAATTTAGTAAACGCTGGTCAATTCGTTCGCTTTCTCCTCTAAACCTCATTATAGGAACTAACTCTAATTCCACATTTGATTTTGCTTTTTTTTGAACCTCGTTCAATGCTTCTGTAAACATTTTATTATATTCAGTAACTTTTTGATGGCTCCAATATTTCATTGCTACAAAAACTTTAACATGTTTGCGTTGAAAAATTTTATCAAAAATTCGAATTATACTTTCTGCTGTTGTTTCGTTTGCTTCAAATAAATGATTGTTGATAATCCATTTTGAAAAGAAATTGAATTTGCTTTCTTCAGAAAACGCTTTATAATAAAGAAAAGCTATCAATACTTCTGCACTGGGATTCACCTTGAGTACTGAATTTTTTTGATATATAATATTGATGTGTTGTAGTGCATCATAAATATCAGAAGACATATTACTATTATCTTCATAAACCTTAACATCATCTCCCTTATAATACAAGGTTAATATTTGCAAACACATTGCCCATTTATTTGCTTGAATGACCTCTTTTAGAAATGTAAAATCTTCAGCCTTTATACGTTTGCCTAACTTTCTGGCTAACGATCCTTTTTGTTCAAAGATCTTATCAATATCTTCATTCGAAAAATACTTTTCCTCCCCTAATATTCCTTTAAGATTTTCTTCAATAGTAAGAGGAATAGATTTTGAATTGATGTTATAAAAAACTACTCGCTCAAACTTTTCATAACTATCATCTTTAACTTTTACTAATCCTGTTTCAGGACTGAAACGTTGACTTGTAAGTTCCTCAAAAAGTATGATACAAAAAGGGATATTCATCATATTAACGCGATGATTGCCCTTTATTTGCTCAGCGGCGCTTAATCTATGATTTCCATCAACCCGATGAAAAGGATGTTCATTTGCTTCAATTAAATTATTTAATTCAACATCATCAAAATGTATTTCAGCTACAATTATTAAGTCCTTCTCATTTACATCAAATACTTTTGTATTTTTCTTTACAATTGGTTTTATAGATAAGCTATTAACATTGGAATTAAATATTTTATTCTTTTCAATCAATTGTATTGGCGTATCACCTGTCTTAACTCCTGGTATAGTCGAATCTTGTTTTAGTTTCAGACTAAGTATTACTTCTGGGAAAAAGAGATAAGTTTCCTCGGTTAAAAAATTATATGTTTGGATAATTTGTAAATCAATCAATTCTCTTTGGTAATCTTTATTTGCTTTTGAAATACGAGCTAATTCCTTAATACGAGCAAATCCCCTTATACAAATTTGATTACTTAGCGATCTATCTAGTATGCCTCGAATTATCATTTAGTAGATGTTTCAATTTGGTTAATAAATCTTGATAATTCCTCTCCAATGCTATCTAAATCATTTTTATTAGTTTTTTTTCCAGTAGCATCATAGCCGATATCTTCTGCAATAGCCATAAAAATTGAATAGTCAGGTAATTTTTTTTGCCGTTCAATAGTATACTCTTCAAGTAATTGTTCTTTAAGGTCGTTTATTAAATCGTTGTAATAAGTATTAACTTCCTCTTTCCAAGCTTTATATTCTTCAGTTTTTTTAAGATCAACAAAACTTAACTCGGTGAATGGGTTATTGAATCCTTTTAAAGTTTTTACTTTTAACGCCTTTTCTAGCTCCCACTTTTCAATTTTATCGTAAAAATTATACTTTTCTTTCAAACGCTGCTGTATGGTAAATTTAAGAGACCTAAGCATTTCTGTTTGATGTATAGAATATTTTTTAAGAAACAATATAGAACTTTTAACTCCGGCTCCAGTTGCTGTGAATGCCGTTTGTGGCATCGATACAACTGCTACAATACGATATTTCTCTTCAATAGCATCACGAACATATTGCAAACTACTATTAGTTAAAATTCCATCTGGAACAACAATAGCCAAATAGCCCCCTTCAGCCAGAAAGTTATGACATTGTTCAATAAACAACACTTCTGTACTTTGACTATCCCTATTTTCAATAATATTACGCCCTTTACTATCTAACCAATCGGGTTCCTTCCTACCAAATTCGTATTGGTGTAAATACGCTTTCTCCTGCTTCTTGACTACAGAGCCGAAAGGAGGATTGGTAATAATAAAATCAAAGTGATTATACTTAAACCCTGTATTTTTTGGATTCTGCTGTATTTCGTTAGGAGATAATAAACCGTCAGCAGTAATTACATTAGTATGCCCATCATCATGAATAATCATATTCATTTTAGCAGCTCGGCTTATCTGTTCGTTTATCTCTATCCCATATAAATTTTTTTCTGCAAAGTCATGCCAGAATTTAAAATGCTTTTGGCTTTGCTTGACATCATTTTTGTAATTTGGGTATAACTCATTTGCATCTTTACGTATTTTATTCAACGCATACAATAAAAATCCACCACTACCACAAGAAGTATCTAACACATAAGAATTATTATTAATCGGTAGGACATCTGTTGTAAATTTTACTATAGGGCGTGGTGTAAAATATTGACCAAAGTTCCCTCTAAAGAACGAATCCATAAACGTCTCAAAGGCGTGACCTTTACTATCTAAATCTGTTTCGCTTAAGTTTACACTTTCTAAGTAACCTACAACTGTTCTAATCTTTTCAGGAGTTAAACGAATATCATCTCTAAAAACTTCTTCATCTTTTTTTCTACCTTCTTCATATAGTTGCTTAGTTCTAGTATACAGATTTTCATTCTCCTTCCGCCTTCTTTTCTCTCTATCAGGTTCATCGTCTTCATCCAACGTAATTATTTGAAAATCGTAAGGATCTCCTAACTGCCTGTCTTTTCTTTCATCCCAAATTTTACAAAAAATAAGTTTATCTAATTCATCGAATGCTTCAGATGGATTTAACTGACCACCAGCCCAAAGTGAATCATGCGCTTGTCTAAATCTCCTTGTTAGTTCATCCTGATTAATTACAGACAAGTCAAAGAATTTTTGTCTGCCAATTTGTTCCTTTAATAAGCTGGCTTCATAAACATATTTATATGAAGCTAACTTTTTTACGCCAAATTGTGGTATATCGGATTTGGTAATCCTTGTACTACGTTTTTTATCAACTTCAAAATATTCATCTTTAATTCCTGAAGTTACCCAAACATATTTTACATCATTAGGTAGAGCATATGCATAACTATAAGCTTGTTCAACTGCTTGTAAAAACTCTTGTTCGCTCACTTCTTGCTTTTTACATTCAACAAGAATATGAGGTTGAGTACATGCATCATCATTATAGACAATAATATCTGCCTCTCTAGAATCCGAACCCATTTTTACATTTACAAACTGCAATATTCTTTTTGGATCATATCCATAATTTATTACTAATGTTAGATATGCATCTACCTGAACTTTCTCTTCCGGGTTTATGTAGTTCCTCTTTCTGTTTTGATTCAGGTATAAGATTTGTTTTATTTCGTTGTCTATTTCAACAACAGATATTAGATTACGTTTAATTCCTTCTTCAATTAAGGTCATTAGCTATGGTTATTTTAAAATATTTCTATAATTACTTAGTAATTATTGCTAAAGATACTAATCGTGTATCTTATAATTAATTTACAAATTACAAAGCACTCTTTTCCTTAAAGTTAAATCCTGCTTTATCAAATTTGATTTATCTTTAATCGAACTTAACTATTTGATTTGAAGCTACTTTTAGTAATTCTGCTGCATTTTATCGGCTCGGTAGTCCGGATCTATCCAAACACCGCCTCATTGGCTATTGTAAGCACCAAAAAGCGGCTATTTTAAGATTTCCAGAAGGAAACGGAATAAATGGGCTAAGTGGCGCGATGGCACGTAGGGCAGGAAGGGGCACGAGCGTTTATGCCGTAGTCTTTTGGAAACCCGGAGGGCTTGTCTTAAAATTGGCAGGCTATCTTTGCTGCACAATTGGCATGGAGGAGGTTCTCCAAATCTCTTTAAAATGCCGCTGGAATTTCTTTATATTCAGTTTCCAGACCGGAAGCTGGACAGGCTCTAAATCATCCCCTAACTTTACTAATAACTCTAACAACCTATCGTAGCAATGTCTATAACATGCTACATTCAGTTCCACTACTGGGAAAACACTTTTCACTCCTTGTCTATAATTAATCCAACCTGACAACCCTTTTTACTGCGTTTCTGCCTTCTGCAAAACCCTTTTTTACCAAAAAATCCCGCACTTTCGGTACGGGACTTCTTGAAATTATGGTACCACTGGACGTTTAATTTTCCGGATTATATCCACTCATACGTTTATATGCTTCGATATCTTCGGTTGTAAAAAACCGCTTTTTACCGACTTTATACCCCTTCAACCAGCCTCTGGTCATATGATTATGAATAGTCGTTTTGGTTGTACCGAACATTTTAGCTATGTCCTTAATTTCCATTAATTTTTCTTTCTGGTTAATAGCATCTTGTCTAACCTCTTCCATTTCTTTATTCCTTTCCAGTAGGTTATCCAAAAGAAAATTCCATGTATTGTTCATCATGGTGTGCGTTGTCTGAAACTCTTTCGTAACAGTTGCTTCGATGGTTTCTTGCACTAAAGATTGGCTTTGCTCAAACTTTTTAATAAAAGCTTTCTCAATAGTTTCTTCCAATTGCTTCATTACGGATAGGTTAGAAACAAGGGTTGTCAGGCTTGCAGCTGCCAAGCTACCGTTAATCAGGTGTGATGGGGTTAAATTAATCATTTTGTTTTTGGTTTAAATACTTAAAAATTACCCTTTCGGGCGTTCAATAATCTTTTCAGATAAAAGCGCGCAAAATTTGCCACTTATAAAAGCGGCCGCAACGACATGCTAATACCTAAAATCTCATAAACTAAACCAGGGTTACATAGCGGTTATTAAGCTGTCCTAACTATTAGCAGTACCTAACGGCATGGCTTTTTCATTATAACTTAGTCCCTATGGGCTGGTCAAGTCCGAAGCATTTTGCTTCGGTAAACCTTTCCATTATTGCTAACGGAAAGTCTTTCTAACGCCTAATTTTCATCAGCCCTCAATGCTGACGCGTCGGCGGGGATAACCGGATGGTAAGACCGGGTTCCGTATAACCATAAACAGCAGAATGATCTGTGTTAAGGTGATCAACTAAACCAACCCTAGTTGTCAAGCTTCGCAGAATTAACTCGGAACACCGGTAATTATGTACCTGCAAAATGCTGGGTTTGATAAAAACTTGATGCTAAGTCAACTTTTTATCGTTTTATTTAAACGTAAAGCCTTCACCATAAAGACTTTACGCAATTATACTGTATTATATCAATACTTCAAATAGTTGTACCAAACTTTTTTCAGTTTGAGCAGAATTGCTTTGTAGGATTCAGTACAAAAGGATACAATTTGCTCATTGCAGCATAAAACTATTTTTCAGTTAGCAGTAGTGGGACTGTTATCACTCTCTTAATATATACCATAACTTAGCTCACCTTACATACCAACTAACCACTATTTACTTATCTGGCTTATTTACTCAATGCGCCTTATAAGCTCTAATATCCTTACAACTACTTTATATTAGGCTATCCGCATATCTGCTCCCCAAATCTTGTTCATTTCTATCATCTTAACTTTGTCAGTCAGTTTGATGTACTTCTTGAACGTCTTGTAATCCTTGTGGCCTGTAATACTCATAACCGTTTCCGGCCGCATCCCTTTTTCAAGGCATAACGTTACGAACGTACGTCTGGCCGTATGGGTGCAAATGAACTTATACTTGGGTTCCAAGAACTCCACCTTCTCAACGCCTCTATACTTAACGATATGAACCATTTCGTTTATCTCTGCCAGTTCGCCAAGCTCCTTTAAATAGTCGTTCGTCTTCTGGTTAGATGCCATCTTTGGCAGGCTGCCGCCGTTGCGGTTCAAAATTTCTTTGGCAAAGCGGTTCAAAGGGATTTGTAGAAAGTCCCTTGTTTTTCTGTTTTAATCAGCAAAACCTCCTCTTTGATGTTCTCCGGCTTTAGAATGGATATGTCAGAATATCGAAGTCCGGTAAAACAGGCAAAGCAAAAGTTATCTCGAACGGAACGGAGTTTATCGGTCATACCTTCTTCCAGATAAACCAGTTTCATAACTTCTTCCTCTGTCATGTAAATTAATTCTCCGTCCTCTTTAAAAACTTTAAATTTCTTGAAATCTTGAATATTTTGGCAAAATCCGTTTTCATGTGCAAAATTCATAAAAGATTTGACTGTCTTTACGTAATTTCCAACAGAATTATTCAAGAGCTTTTTAGAATTAATTAAGTATGTTATAAAGTTTTCATAGAATTGAATATTAATTCGATCAAAAGTCAATTCGTATTTTTTAGCCTTTTTAAAGTTTACTAAATGGTTTAAAGTTGTTTGATATCTTTTAGTAGTTTCTAATGTTTTCTGTGTCTTAGAATTTTCGATGTAATCATTAAAACACTCAATAAAGGTTTTTTTCTTTTCTCCTGTTTTCTTTACAGATTCATTAAACCTTCGCTTTACATAACTGAAATCAATTTGTTGATTGGTTAATAGGGATTCGCGTTCTGCCTTTGTAATAATTTCTTCAAGTCCTTTTATGATATTATTAACAAATTCATCATCTAAAGAATTTGTTTTTAATCGTTGCTTTTTTGAAAGCCACTGACTTGCTAAGATTTTAACTTTAACTGAATGCCTAAATTTCTGGCCTGCGGCCTGATAGGTCATCATAATAGGAGACTTGCCTTCCTTGTCAGCTTTGTCAAGATAAAAGTTTACGGTTGCCATAATTATATAGTTTTTCTTACTGTCAATTCTACTGTCAATTTTTTTATATCGAATTTGGATGAAGTTGAGTAACAAAAACAATAAAAACAAATTAAATATCTGATAATCAGCATTTTGAATTAAATTCAGATAAACTCATTTAAATTCACTCAAAAACTTTTTCTTCTCTCCGGGTCCACTTTCACCAAAAAACCATCTGTTCAAAACAGGTGGTTTTTTCGTTTCAGGTTAGTACAGCCTCATGCTTTTTTTATCGCATAAAAATCTATCTTCGCTCAAACAGTAATCGGTTTTAAGCTGATCTAAATTGATGCGGATACTGTTTTTACTGCATAAAAATCACTATCAATATCTCCTCACAATATAAGTATGGCCGAACCAAAACATGAACGAAGTTTAGGACTGATCCATGCCACAGCCATCAACATGACGGATATGGTGGGCATCGGTCCGTTTATCACGCTTCCAATGGTAATTGGGATGATGAACGGCCCATATTTTTTGTACGCCTGGCTGGCCGGTGCAGCTTTATCCATGGTTGATGCGATGGTTTGGAGTGAGTTGGGTGCCGCATTTCCGATGGCGGGCGGTTCCTATAATTTCCTGAAAGAAACTTATGGCAAAAATGGTTTAGGCCGGTTGATGAGTTTCCTGTTTGTTTGGCAAACCATGATCCAGGCACCGCTGGTTATCGCCTCGGCGGCTATCGGTTTTGCAGCTTATTTTTCGTACCTGTTGCCGCTTACACCAATCGAATCCAAAATAATGAGTGGCAGCGTGGTAATTTGCATTGTACTGCTTTTATACCGTAAAATTGAAGACATCGGCAAAATCAGCATAGTGCTTTGGAGTGCCGTGATCCTGACCATGTTGTGGATTATTGGTGGCGGTTTGGCACACGGAAACTTCTTTCAGCCTATCAAACATATTAATGATGGTTTGAGCTTTAACTACGCCTTTGTAGCGGCCATTGGTTTTGCCAGCGTAAAAAGTGTTTACAGTTACCTGGGTTATTATAATGTGTGCCATTTGGGCAGCGAAATCATCAACCCATCTAAAAATATTCCGCGCAGCATGTTTTTGTCCATCCTCGGTATTGCGGTTCTGTACTTGATGATGAACGTGAGCGTGGTAAGTGTAATTCCGTGGCAACAGGCCAAAAACAGCCAGTTCGTTATCAGCGAGTTTATGCAGTATTTGGCAGGTCCGGTTGCCGCAAAAGTGGTTACCTGCCTGATTTTGCTGGTGGCTTTTGCTTCCGTTTTTTCGGCAACTTTGGGTTATAGCCGCGTGCCATATGCCGCCGCTGCTGATGGTGCTTTTTTTAAAGTATTTGCCAAGTTGCATCCCAAAGGCAACTTTCCGTATGTTTCTTTAATTGTTTTAGGGGCGATTGCTTTCGTGTTCAGTTTGCTTTTTAAGCTGAGTGACGTGATTAGTGCCGTTTTGGCCATGCGGATTCTGATCCAGTTTATTTCGCAGGCAATTGGTTTACTGCTGCTTCGGAAAGCACGGAGCCAAACAGTTTTTCCGTATAAAATGCCGCTTTTTCCGCTACCGGTTTATCTGGCTATTTTACTTTGGTTTGGCATCCTCATTTCTACCGGGACGAAAATGGTTTTAGGCGGATTACTAACGATTACCATCGGTGCAGTAGTTTACTTTATCAAAGCAAAAATTAATAAAGAGTGGCCGTTTGGTTTGCTTGAAAAAAGAATCGAACCCAATAATTTAGGTTAATAAGAATACTTCTTTTATCACCATAAATTTTACCTGATAAAAGAAGCATCAGTTTAATTCTAATTATTTTTTAAACCTATTTTGTGGTTAGTATAATCACTCAAAAACTCATTATTAATAAAAAAATCTATGCTGAAAATAGTACGATAATCACCAGTATTGTTTGGGTTTTGGATGGAAGTGAGATTGCTGGCACTCGTTGTATTATACTGATAAGTAAACCCCTGATTAGTAACTATTTTTACCACTGAATTTGTGGGCAGACTTCCGATACCGGCAGTAGCTTTCGGGTCTTCAATTAAGGTAACAGAAGGCGTACCGGTATCAAACAAAACCAAAGCTGCCGTGCTGGTGCTATTGTAAGTAATGGTGGCCGGAATATTGGGCGAATAACCGCCGGTGGTGTAATACGTTAGCGGATGCATGATAAACGACGATGCCGTTAAATCAGCCGTTGTTAAGCCAACTTTCAGCAAACCGGCAACATACGTTCCTGTACTGTTGAAACTCGAATTATTGAGCAAACTCAGTCGAAAACCGTTGGCTAAACCAATCCCAGGAGCATAAAAACTTAGCGGACTGGCGATGGCATTATTGGCATAACTTGTGCCCGGCCCTACACCAAATACATCGCTGGAATGTGCAGGCAACTGGTTGCCATTATCATCAACAATTTTATAATACAGAAAAAATGGTACGCGCTTTAAAGTTAAATTTCCGTTTGCATCGCCAATGGTAACAGCCGCGTAAGCCAGGTTCCCGTATTCTTTGGTGGAGCTGAGTTTATCGCCAAAACTGATAATGGCTTGTTGCGAGGTAACGGTGATGCCATTTACCACTACAGAATCTCCGGCTACCGTGATGCCGGAACTGGTAATCATGCTGGCCGGCAAAATGCCATTTGCATCTATCGTCATCCCGGAAGATCCTGTATCAAACACCCCATAATAACTTACGCTTTGAGTGCCAATCCCGGAAATCGGGATAAAAATCCGTTTGCCATTGCTGTTTCCAAACTCAACCAAGCCTAATGAAACTGGATTTGCAACGATAGGCGCAGGCGTATTTTTTTCTTTTTTGCAAGATGCAGCAAATAGTAAAATACTCAGTAACAAGATTGCAAATTGGATTTGGGAAGTAGTTTTAGATCGCATCAATGTTGGATTTACCTCAATTTAAAATGGTTTTATGCTGATTTAAGAGCAAAAATTTATCCCGAAAAAACAGCATCACCGTTAAAAATCTTTTATACGGATGCAGGCAGATAAGTTTGATCTAAATTACGATACTGTTTTTACCGGCATAAAAACAGTATCCGCCTAAACATTATCCGCAGCAATCAGCTTATTCATTCAACACTAAAAAAACAAAAATGGAATACAGACAATTGGGTGCATCAGGTTTGCACGTTCCGGTTTTAAGTTTTGGTACAGCAACATTTGGCGGTAGCAATGAATTTTTTAAAGCTTGGGGAAGCACGCAGGTTGACGAAGCTACGCGCTTAGTAAATTTATGTTTAGATGCCGGCGTAAACCTGTTTGACACGGCAGATATTTATTCGGATGGTTTATCGGAAGAAATTTTAGGCAAAGCTTTAAACGGTTTGCGCGATAAAGTAATCATCTCTACCAAAGCCACTTTCCCGATGGGCAAGGGGCCGAACGAGCAGGGTTCATCCCGCTTTCATCTGATTAAAGCCTGTGAAGCCAGTTTGAAAAGGTTGAATACCGATTACATTGATATTTACCACATGCACGGTTT
>JBPBPL010000019.1:0-92043 GCA_050954285.1 Janthinobacterium lividum
AGCACGGAAACTTGGTTTTATTGGCCGGCGATAAAGGTAAAATTGCTAAACTTATAAATCATTAGGCTGATAGTAAAGCACTTAGTTGTTTCTTGAAAATAAATCATATTATTGCTTGCAGTCAATCATTAAAACGCCTATATTTGCACCACTTTAACGGAAACGTTAAACGATTCCGTAGCTCAGCTGGTAGAGCATAACACTTTTAATGTTGGGGTCCTGGGTTCGAATCCCAGCGGGATCACAAAACAGCCTTCGAAAGAAGGCTGTTTTTGTTTAACAGCATTTCATTGATGTAGAAAGTAAATTTACTAAATTCCATTTGTAGAGTGTCTGTTTGTGTTCAGCCTTTCGTTTTCTTCCAATCAGCTTTCAAAATTTTATATTGATCCGTATTTTCGGCTTGCTGCCACTTCTCATAAAAAATTGCGGCAGCTTCAGCTTTTTCCGGATCGCCCGTACCACGTTCCAGCAATTGATAATCCTGCTGCGGGTTATACTTTTTGCCGCCTTTGTAATTAGCGTAACGTCTGGCTCTGGTAAAACCCATTTGCAGATATTTCCTGGCCATATCGGCACCTGCAAATTCTCCTTTCTGCAGATAATCTAAAAATAATTCATAAATTTTTCCACTGCTTTTCACCGCAATTTCCCTGGTTTTAAAGTGCCAGTACTGCCCGATTTCGCTTTTATAAGGCTCGCAAATCAGTACGCCTTGTTCGCCTTTGCCCACACGGTATTGTTCAGGATGCAGCCGGTAGTCTACATTTGGCAGCCAGGCATAAGCAGCTTTATCAAAGTTGAGGTAGGAGGGTTTGGTAGTCATGCAGATGAGTTGTTTTATTAAATGCTTCTTTTATCAGTATAAATTTGGTGTTGAATTTAATTTTTTGAAAATAATGTTCTGATTTTCAGGTTGATAAAAGAAGCAACAAACAATAATCGGAGCAGTATTAATGATTGCCCCAAAAATCATTTATAACCGGTAAAATTAATTTTTAAGGATTACAGTTTTAACTTTGCGGCGTTATCATTTGCTGTTAAATATGTTCTCTCTATCTAAAATATTGATTTTCAATGCTTTTGTATTGCTAGCCAGTTTGTTTCATTTCTATTTTCCGCCAGAAAAAAGTGCGTTAAATACAGCAGACTTTCGTTTTAAAACCATTGTGATCGATCCGGGACATGGCGGCAAAGATCCGGGAGCGCATGGTGATTTTTCGCTGGAAAAAAATGTGGCACTTGCCATCGGCAAAAAATTACAAAAAGCTTTGCAGGCAGAACTGCCGGATGTGAAAGTGATTATGACAAGAAGCAGCGATCAGTTTATCGAGCTGAACCAACGCTCGGAAATTGCCAATAAAAATCACGCGAACCTGTTTGTTTCCCTGCATTGCAATTCATCGCCTGAAGAAAGTATGCTGCCCAAACAAAACGGTGCCATGGTGCTGGTGTATGGCTATCACCGTAAAGGCGAACAAATGGAAGCCATCCGGGAAAATGCTTCCATTTATAAAGAAAAAAACTACAAGCAAAAATATACGGATTATGGCAGTGATGCTTCAACCAATATGATTATCCTGAATGCTTACCTGCAAAAATACAGAAAGCAAAGCATTCTGTTTGGCGATTTGGTTTTGCACGAATTTAAAAAGCACGATCACCGCCGTATCATCGGTTTAAAGGAGCAGGGCGTGCTGGTGCTGGCCCATAGCGCAATGCCTTCGGTTTTGGTAGAAACGGGTTTTATCAACAATCCGATTGAAGAAAAATACCTCAATTCTGGCAGCGGTCAGGAAGAAATTGTGCAGTCAATTGTGCGCTCATTAAAGCGGTATATTGAAAAACGATCGTAAACGTTTCTGATTTTTAGTTGATAAAAACAGCATCAGACCTAATCGTTTTTCAAGCGATTTTATCAGCATAAATGAAACAGCATTTGCCAAAACCTGTTATCCATAGCATCAAACCAAATATAATATGGATAGCATAAACCAAAATCAGGAAGAAGATAACTTTAAAAGCTTGGCTGGGCAGGAAGCATTAAAGAAAATGAAAGACATTGCAGAAGGAACCGAATCGTGTTTTTTCTGTACGAATATTAAAACCGGTTTGCCAATGGCTGTGCGCCCAATGTCTGTTCAAAAAGTGGATGATGAAGGTAATTTCTGGTTTTTAAGTAGCAATGATAGTCATAAAGATCAGGAAATTAAGCAAGACGATCATGTGCATTTGTTGTTTCAGGAGAGCCATCATTCTGGGTTTTTAAATATTTACGGGCAGGCAACCATCAGTGCGGATAAAGAAAAAATTAAAGAACTGTGGGAGCCTATTTTAAAAACCTGGTTTACCGGCGGTGTTGATGATCCGCGCATCAGTGTTATTCAGATTAAACCTACCGAAGCTTATTACTGGGATAATAAACATGGCAATGCGGTTGCTTTTGTAAAAATGGCTATCGGTGCGGCTATAGGCAAAACGCTTGATGATTCTGTAGAAGGCGAACTGAAAGTTTAAGGTGATAAAAACAGTACGCGGCTTGATTTTTTGACAGCCAATTTTTTTTCTGGTACGTATAAGGCTTCGTTCAAATGTTTGGACGAAGCCTTATTTTTATGCACCTTGTTTCCATCATTACCGTAAATTATAACCAGCCGGAAGTAACCGAGGCGCTGCTGCAATCTATCATTAGTAAAAATGATTATGCTGAAATTCAGATGATTGTGGTGGATAACGGCAGTCATAAAAACCCTGTTCCGGCTTGGAAAACGCAATTTCCATGGGTTCATTTTGTTCGGTCAGAAACCAATCTGGGTTTTGCCGGAGGAAATAATCTGGGCATCCGCGAATCTTGCGGCGATTATCTTTTCCTGATCAATAATGATACGGAAGTTACGCCTGGCTTAATTGCCGAGCTGGCTGGCAAACTGGAAAATAACCCGCAGGTGGGAATCATTTCCCCCAAAATTAAATATTTCGATTCGCCGGATATCTTGCAATACGCAGGTTTTACGAGCATGAATTATTACAGTGCGCGCAACAGCTGCATCGGGCAGTTTGAAAAAGATAATGGCCAGTACGATCACCTTACCGGCAAAACCGGTTTCGCACATGGTGCGGCCATGATGGTGCGGAAATGTGCGTTGAAAAAAGCCGGACTGATGCCCGAACAGTTCTTTTTATATTACGAGGAACTGGATTGGTGCGACTGTTTTAAACGTGCCGGATATGAGGTTTGGGTAGATATGCAGGCCGTAATTTACCATAAAGAATCAGTTTCGGTAGGTAAAAACAGCATGCTCAAAACTTACTTTATGAACCGGAACCGCATGTTGTACATCCGCCGTAATGCGCCGTTTTTTAAGCGGAAGGTATTTTATATGCACTTTTTGCTGTTGGTAATGCCCCGTAACGTGCTGGCTTACCTGCGGGAAAAGAAACTGGCTTATGTGGGAGTGATGTTCCGCTCGATATGGTGGAATTTAACTAACCCCACAAGTAGTCACAACTTAGGCTACCCGGTATCTATCAAATGATTACGTTTTTCTGGATCAGCCTGTTCGTTATATTTTACGCGTTTATTGGTTACGGTATCGTCTTGTTTTTTTTAGTGAAACTGCGCCATATTTTAAGGGGTAAAAGAAGCATCAGTGCAGAAATTATTAGTGCTTTGCCCACCTGTACGCTAATTGTGGCCGCTTACAACGAGGAGGATTTCATCGAACAAAAAATTAAAAATACGCTGGCTTTAAATTATCCGAAAGATAAAATCAGTTTTTTGTTTATTACAGATGGCTCGACAGATAAAACACCGGAAATCATCAGTCAACACCCTCAAATTAAGCTGATGCATTCTGCCCATCGGCTTGGTAAAATTGCTGCGGTGCAACGTGCGGTAGATGCCGTTACCACGGAAACGATGGTTTTTACGGATGCCAATACTTTTTTAAATTCCGATGCGCTGATTAAATTATGCCGCCATTATGCTGATCCGAAAGTAGGTGCAGTGGCAGGCGAAAAACGAGTTCACATGGAAGAAACGTCGGATGCTACAGCGGGAGAAGGTTTTTACTGGAAGTATGAATCAAAACTAAAAGTCTGGGATTCTGAATTGAATTCTGTAGTTGGTGCTGCCGGAGAATTATTCAGTGCCAAAAAAGCTTTATACGAATCGGTGCATCCTAACAGTATTATTGATGATTTTATGATCTCGATGCTGATTGCCAAAAAAGGTTACCGCATCGTTTATGAACCGGAAGCTTTTGCCACCGAAACTTCCTCCACAAACATTAAAGAAGAGCTGAAACGCAAAATCCGGATTGCCGCCGGCGGTTTGCAATCCATCATTTGGTTAAAAAGTTTACTGCTTCCGTTTAAACAACCGCTGCTTTCTTTCCAATACATTAGTCACCGCGTGCTGCGGTGGACGGTTGTGCCCTTTTTGATGATTGCCGCTTTGCTTTTGAATATTACCATCGTTGCACAAACAAATTTGTGGCTGTACCAACTTATTTTGCTGGCTCAAACCCTGTTTTATATGGCCGCACTAATGGGCTGGATATTGGAAAAACGGCAGATTAAAATGAAAGCTTTGTTTATCCCCTATTATTTTGGGATGATGAATTATGCGGTAATTGCTGGAATTTTAAGGTATTTATTTGGTGAGCAAAGTGCTGCCTGGGAAAAATCCAAACGGAAATAATCACTTCAACCCCGAATTTAAGTAGGTAAAAGAAGCATTGGCTTTATTCCTTCACCCCAAAAAATATTAAAAAAAACAGGCCGTCTGGCATCAGGCGGCCTGTTTCTATTTCAGCAAAAAATTAATTTTACTGTGCAAAAAGCTCATTCAAAAACAGTTTCATGTGTTCCCATGAACGTTTTGCAGCCTTTTCATTATAAGCTGCGCCTTTAGAATTATCGTTCCCGGCATTCGGGTCTGTAAAAGAATGTACTGCATTGCCATAAAAAATCATTTGCCAATCGGCTTTGCTGTCGCGCATTTCCTGCTGAAAAGCCAGTACTTCGGCCTGTGGTTCGTTCGGATCATCGGCGCCATGGCAAACCAGCACTTTCGGCTTAATCTGTTCTGCCGGGCGGCTGGCATCTTTGCCCAAACCACCGTGAAAAGAAACCACGCCCCGAACAGGGAAATTAGCACGGGCCATTTCCAGCACGCCTGTTCCGCCAAAACAAAATCCTATGGCTGCAATCCGCGACGGATCTGCTCCGGACTTAATTAATTGCTGCATGGCCAAATCAATACGGTGCTGGTAAGCTTTGTAAGCTTTTTTGTACGAACCGGCCAGTTTGCCAGCATCAGCCATGCTTTTCGGATAATTTCCTTCTCCATAAATATCGGCCACAAAAGCGTAATAACCCAGTTTGGCCAGGCTTTCAGCCGTTTCCTTGGCGTGTGTATCAATGCCCATCCAGGCGGGCAGAACCAAAATTCCGGCTTTATTTTGAATTGAACTTTGTGGTTGAATGGCAAATCCATTTAGCTTTTGGTTCCCATCCTGATAAGAAACAGGTTTAAGCTGGGCAGCTGCAAACTGCAGGGTTGCTGCAAAAGTCAGGGCAATTAATACTATTTTTTTCATCATTTGTAATTTGTGCTGGTAAAAACAGTATAACCGGAAATTGTTTCAAAACCATCTTTAGGCTGATGCTTCTTTTATCAGCTAAAATTGCACCTATATATTAAGGTAATTTAATTTTGTATAACCGAAACGGATATTCTACCTTATCCTGGCCGCCGTTATATTTTTTGGTGCGGTTAATTTGCGAGCAGGTAAGATACAGATAACCATCATTGCCAACCGAAAATGTATCGGGCCAAATCAACCGTTTATCTTTCACCAGTGTTTCAAATTTACCATCGGCAGTTACATAACGGATGGCTTTGTTTGGCGAATCCGACAGATAAATATTGCCTTTTGCATCGGCAATCATCCCGTGAGAAACACCGGTTTCGCCAACGGTTTCCACTTTTGCAGAAAGCTGGGTTTCGGTTAAAGCCGGATTTGCCAGATCATCAGCCAAAATCCGGTACAGTTTAGTTTGGTTGATGGCGCGGAAATAAAAGTACTTGCCATCCTTTGTCAGCGCAATTCCGTTCACGTTGGAGCTGAAAGCCTTTCCGGTTTGATCCACCACATCTTTTCCATCAATATGGAGCTTAAAACCAGGTTCGGCTTTGGTAGATTTATCTTCTTTTAAAACCATGCGGCTCTTGCCGGTTTTTAAATCCAGAATCACAACTGAAGATGTTTTAGGTTCAGAAAGGTAAGCTAACTGGCGGTGGTTATCAATCCGCACATCATTTAAGGCGATTTTCTCTCGTGGCAAGTCCTCAAAACGATAAACGCGTTCTACTTTATTAGTGTTAAGGTTAATTTTTAACAGCTTTACACCGGTTGGAATGGTGGCTTCATCCATTGGATTAGCTGGATCCAGAATCCACAAATTATCCTGCTCGTCCGGCCAGGCAGCCTGTGCATTGATAAAATGATTTTCGGCTTGCAGCGAATCATAACGGTTCCATTCTGCATCAGGATAAGGCTTTTTTTGTCCGCCTGTAATTTCTGCAACGCCATATTCATAAACTTTATTTCGGGGAAAAGTAATGAACGTTCTGCCGGTTTTGGTAATGGCTACGCCAATGGGCTGGTAATGATCAAACGAGGCTACTTCTATTAATTTGGGTGATTCTGGCGGATCGTTTTGGGCAGAGACAGTTAGGTTCATCAGTATAAAAGCTATGGGTAAACAAGATTTAATTTTCATAAAAAGCAATTTTTTCTTCTAAAAGAGAACATTATAAAATCAACTAAGTTTAAAAAAGATGCTTTCTGAAAAACTCCATATGAACAAATGCTTCTTTTACCTCCTATTTTTTATAGCACTGATTGGCAGTAATGCTGCCTTCGCGCAAAAACCACTTACTACCGGTACTATTATTTATCAGGATGCGCGGCTCGAAAAGTTAATTCCGCGAGATAGCAAAATTGAAGTAATCGGTTCTGGTTTCCAGCATATCGAATCACCGGTTTGGGTTCGGGATAGCAGCATGTTGTTGTTCAGCGATACCAAAGCAGGGATTATTTACCGCTGGCAGGAGGGTAAACCATTATCTAAATTTTTAGAACACACCGGTTTTACAGGAAGATTACCGTATGGAGAAGAGCCAGGTAGTAATGGATTGGCCATCAAACCAAATGGATTGTTGCTGATTTGCGAACACGGTGACCGGCGGTTGGCGAGTTTCCCCTTAAGTGGAAAGTATGGAATGCGTACGGTTTCAGATAATTTTCAGGGCAAGCGATACAATAGTCCGAATGATGTGATCGTAAAATCAGACGGAACGATATATCTCACAGATCCGCCGTACGGCCTCCCACAAAAGGAAAATGACCCGACAAAAGAAGTATCAGTTAATGGTGTGTACCGGATTGAAGCTAACGGAAAATCTGACTTGATGATTGCTGATTTAAAGTATCCAAACGGATTGGCATTTTCGCCGGATGAAGCCTTACTGTATGTTTCTGTATCAGATAAAGTACATCCGCAAATATTGGTTTATCCGGTTAAAAAAGATGGAACAGTAGGAAAAGGAAAAGTGTTTTTTGATGCTTCCGCTTTACCTAAGCAAAACGCAGAAGAAACTACAGATGGCTTAAAGATTGACAAACAAGGAAATATATGGGCAAGTGGTCCTGGTGGCATATTAATCATTGATAAAACAGGGCACTTAATGGGAAAAATTTCCACAGGTGAAGTAATTTCTAATTGTTGCTGGGGAGACGATGGTTCGATGCTTTATATTACTGCTGGTGCATTTTTATATAGGATTAAAACCAATGTAAACTAATTTTAAAATTTAAAATATTAATTTTCAGATATTTATGTGTTTTATATTAAGTATTAGTGTATATATTGTTTAGTATATTTTGATTAAGATAATTAATCAACCGAACTAACTTGATTAATTCATATCATATTCTCGATTTTTTGGTTAAAATTTCATTTCTGGCACAGAAAATTTATAAAAACATATTATAAGATGGTCTTCTTTTTCTAAAATAGTTGCCAATAAAATTTACTTAACATTTATCTAAATATTTTACTTAAATGATTAATAATAAGCATGAAAATATACTTTTACCTACATTAATTATTGATCTTCATCAAGATATTATTTACGAAGTATAATACATATTCTTTTTGCAGGGCAAAATGCTATTTAATAGATTAACTTTTTTGTTGCATAAAGTTCGTGATTATTTATAATCTGAAAGCTGCTCAACCCATAGTTACAACAAACCACAAAATTTGCTATTTGGCAAAATGACTTCTTGTCGAGTTTCGGTTATGTTAAAATTATAATCCTTCTGAATTATTAATAAAACTGTAGTATAAAATACTATACAGTCAAATTTGGGTTGCTAAATAATTAATTAGCAAAAACTGTTTATTTCATTCATTCTGAGTTTTTTATGTAAAAAGAATTTTTATTTCTTATTACATAACCTCTACATCATTTCAGTTATTTAACAAAATTTATTTTAAATAATAAGCACTTTAAATTCTTTTAAAAATATAAAAAATTAATTTTTTAGAAAATAAATATCCTTCTAAAAAATAACTCTGCGGATTGGCATGGCGTAAAAGTTGACCAATTACTAATCAGTCTGAAATAATGGACAAGAGATCGCAGGAAAAGGACAACAACAAACACACAATTGGATATCCCGAATCCAAAGTCACATCTAATTTAAAAGCTACAAAAAGATTTGTTGGCTGGCATAACATTAACTTGTTATACCTACAAGATAAAAAAAGCCTCAAGTTTTTAAAAATTGCTTTTGTTTTAGTCCTATTTAGTTATATTATCCCGGCACATGCACAAGTAACAACCGTAAACGGCCCGAGTGATGCAGTTTCAAGCCCTCCAGCAAGTGCTTCTGCCGTAAGCCAGGTATTGGCAGCAGGAAACAATATTTCTTTAAAAATAGGCACGGCCAGTACAGCTTCTGATGCGGTTTACCAATGGTATAAAATAGATAATACTGGTACAAAGAAATTGGTGCAAAGTGGTAGTTCTGCAACATTACTGGAAACACCTTCCGGAGCCGGCTATTATAACTATCAGCTAGTTGTTAGCAATTCTAATCAGTGTTCGTCAGAAATTTCTGATCCATTTAAAGTTTATGTTCTGCCAGCTTTGGCACCCACTATTGCTGCCAGTAGCAGCACTGTTTGCGCAAATGGCACCAGTACCGCATTGCTAACTGCTAATCCCGGCAGCGACAAGTATTCGTACCAATATCAATGGATTTTGAATGGTAGTGCTATCTCTGGTGCAACTACCTCCACTTATACTACTCCAACCAACGTTTCCAGTGGGAATAACACTTATACCATCCAAGTCGCCTATACTTTAAGCACATCCACTACGGCCGCGGCCAATCAAGTTATCGCAGTAGTGCCTGTTCCTACTAAACCAGCCATTTCTGTAGGCCAATAATTTATAGAGGTAAAAGAAGCTAAAAAATTGATTATGATAATTATAAGAAAAATTATTACATTTATTTTTAGCCTAATTTGCTTTTTCCCTGGTTTTAGTTTTGCTGATGTTTTAACATTGCCCCCAACCAATCAAACCGTTACCATTTGCGAAGGATCGGTAGCAGTATTAACAGCCGCTGCTTTAAATGCAACGGCCTACCAGTGGTATCTCAACGGACAAATCATCACTACTGCTACACAAAATAAATATGCTGCCAGCCAGGCGGGCATTTATAAAGTAATTGCTTTTAATGATCAGTCCTGTGCTTCTGAAGCATCGGACGAGGTAACGGTAGTGATTGAACCGCATGCTACCATTGATTTTCCAGCTATTGCTGATAAAACTTTTGGCGAGCTTCCTTTTCAGCTTAAAGCTACTTCCTCCGGAACGATTACGTACACCACTTCTTCTAACAGTGTGGTTCGTATTAATGGTGATATAGCTACTATTGTTGGAGTAGGTACTGTTGAGATCACTGCGTCGGTTCCCGGAACAAAAAATTGTCCAAATGTTATCGTAGCTAAGCAAACGTTAAAAGTAAAACCTATTGCTGTATTGGCTTCCACTATTAACCCGGTTGATCTGGCCATCGTGACCAGTTCGGAAACCCGTGTGGTAAATATGGAAGAACCTTTTGAATATACCCTCAATATCAAAAACCAAAGCGCTTATGATGCAACACAAGTAAGCGTGACTGATACGCTGCCTGCAGCAGTAGATTTTATATCGATAAACAATGCATTGGATGGAAAAGCAACTTATGATGCTACAAGCCGGTCGATCACCTGGATCATGACGGAACTTCAGGCACGTGCCAGTTCAGCACTTCGGTTTTCTGTTAAAGCAGTGCAGCACGGAACAATTGCCAACATGGCCAGGATTACTTCGATAGAAAAAGACAGCAACCCAGTAAACAATAGTTCTATCGATTACAAGGAGTTTGCCGGAATGACCATTCCGAATGTATTTACCCCGAATGGCGATGGCCGAAACGACACTTTCAGCATTCCTGATTTGAGCCAGTACCAGCAAAATGAGCTGATGATTGTAAATCGTTGGGGAACCAGTGTTTATCAGGCTAAAAATTACCAGAATAGCTGGACAGGCAATATGCTGGATGATGGCACTTATTTTTATAGTCTGAAGGTGACCAATAAAAAAGGTGTGCAGGAAGAGTACAAAGGGTACGTAATGCTGCTGCGGAAGTCGATCTGATAAAAACATAACCTCAACAACTGCCAAACGTACAATATCTGAAAGTGTAAATAATGATCCTGAGCAGTTTCAACACAAAAAAAATCTGGCTGGCGCTTTTTTTTATGCTCGTTTTTCTCCGGGCAAATGCACAGCAAAACGCACAATACAGTCAGTATATTTTTAACGGTTTATACATTAATCCGGCTTCGGCGGGTGCCAAAGAAGATTTTTATGTCCACAGTTTTTACCGTTCACAGTGGACAGGTGTAACCGGTGCACCGCAAAGTTTTTCTGTTGCTGCGGATGGAACGGTTAATGATGAAAAAGTAGGGCTGGGCATTTTGCTGGCTAAAGATAAGCTCGGTGCACAAAGCACGCTGGCTGCCTATGCAAATTATGCATACCGGCTGCAAATAGGTACGCAGGGCCAGCATTTATCCTTCGGCCTGGGTGCAGGCTTGATACAATCTGCGCTGGATGGCTCCAAACTTACCGGCATTCAGGATGGCGATAACATTATACCTGTTGGCATGCAAAGCACTATTTTGCCCGATGCGCGTGCCGGCGTGCTTTATACCAGCGATACTTTTTTCGCCGGGTTTTCTGCAGATAACCTCGTTGCCAAATACCTGAACCGAGATAAAAGCTTACTTGTGCCAATACCGCAGCCGCATTTTTATCTTACCGCCGGAACCTTGTTTTTTCTAAATGACGACACAAAAATAAAACCTTCATTTTTATTAAAAAATGCTTCCGGATCGGCTACAACGTTAGATATGAATGCTTTCCTGATTTTGGGCGATCGTACCTGGATCGGTGGCACTTATCGCAGCAGTTTAAATATTCTCTCTAAAAACTCCATCGGAACGTTCCAAAGTTCCAATGCCTTAGTCGCTCAGATAGAAATTTTTGCTACCAGCAAACTTCGCATTGGTTACGCTTTTGATTATTCGCTAACGGCTTACAGCGGCTTTGGCAACGGCTCTCACGAGATTTCGCTGGGCATTTACCTCAGCAAAAAACCAGCGCAAAATTTTACCACGAGCAGTTATTTTTAGGTGATAAAAGAAGCATCCCACATTTCCGCTAAAAACAAATATTAATTGCTTGATTTTTGAATTGAATTTTTTTGCCAGGCATCATGTATGCCATCCAGAAAACCTTGCTTAACATCTTTCCAGTGCGTAACTAAACTGTACAAGAGTACAACAAGTATTATTTTCCAGAATCTTCGTTTGGTTTTCATGCTGTGGTTTAATCAGATTCTAAAATTAACAGAATTGTAAGTTCCCGGCAATAGGTTTTTGCCGGATACTTCTTTTATCGGCATAAAATCTTATAGTCATAATTTTGAACCGTTAAACCTTCTTTCGGCAAAAACTGTTTAATTTTGAAAGAGAAACAACATCATGTCGAGAGCCTCCGTTACGCCGCTAAACATTATTAAAGTTGATGAACATTCTTCTGTCAATACCGAAGATTTCCTGGCTGCAGAAGAACCGCTGGAAATCCGATTAGGTTATGGTTCGGCTCAAAACCGTGTTCAAAAAAGTATCTCTGTTACCATGCGTACGCCTGGAAATGATTTCGAGCTGGCCATCGGTTTTTTATTTACGGAAGGAATAATCGAAAACAACGGCCAGGTGGCTTCCATCAAACATTGTAACGGGCTAAATGAAAACGTGGTTAGGGTAGAACTGATTGACGATCTGGAACTGGATATGAGCAAACTGGAACGCAATTTTTACACCACTTCCAGTTGCGGCGTTTGTGGGAAATCATCAATTGATGCGGTAAAAACAGTATGCCGTTTGCCGGAAGTTTTTTCTGATAAGCTTCGGTTTTCTTCCGAGATCATTTATCGATTGCCAGATCTGCTCCGCCAAAAACAAAGTATTTTTGATCATACTGGCGGCTTGCATGGTTGCGCATTATTTGATCAGTCCGGAAATTTATTGCTGGCCCGCGAAGATGTTGGCCGCCACAACGCGCTGGACAAACTCATCGGAGCCACGTTGCAGCAAGGCTTGTTTCCGTTGGATAGATATCTTTTATTACTGAGTGGCCGGGCAAGTTTCGAACTGATCCAAAAAGCATATATGGCCGGAATTAAAGTGGTGGCTGCGGTTGGCGCACCTTCCAGTTTGGCCGTGCAAATGGCCGCCGATGCCGGAATCACGCTGATCGGTTTTTTACGCGGAGAAAAATTTAATATTTATTGCGGCGAACAAAGAATCAGTTTAAAAAGTTATGAATTAGCGGTTTAGTAAGTTTGTCATTTTGGCCAAAAGGGAGACATCCTTCAAATTGTAATGCTTCTTTTATCAACCTAAAATGACCAAGATTTTTTCGAAAAATAACAGTATCAAAACCATAATTTAAAATGAAAATACGTATCAAAGGAAATTCGGTACGCTTGCGCCTCAGTCGGCCGGAAATGGATTTGTTTGAAAAAGACGGTTACATTGAAGAAACAACAGAATTTGCAGACAGTACGTTTTGCTACGCGATACAGAAACTGTTTGACGGCCACTCGCTTGATGCTTCTTTTACCGGGCAAAAATTAACCGTTTTTGTTCCGAAAGCCGTAATGCAGGAATGGGTTTATACCGATGTGGTTGGTTTTAGCCATTATTTGCCGTTGAAAGAAGATAAAACGTTGTTCCTGCTGGTTGAAAAAGATTACAAATGTATTGATGGTGATGAAACGGAAGACCAGTCTGACTATTACGATAACCCAATTAAAATCTGTTAAAAGTGAATAAAGAAATAAAACCGGCGGCAGAAAACCCGGAAAAATTTTTAGGTTTGAAATTAGGCAAACCAGCTGATGTGGCCGCTGGCGTTCACGCAGTAGTGGTTTCTGCCGAACATGTTTTTGGGCAGATGCCGATTTCGCGTGGTATGAAAGCGCTTTTCACGCTGAACCAGAAATTAGGTTACGATTGTCCGGGTTGTGCTTGGCCTGATCCGGACGATGACCGTTCTTCCATTGCCGAATATTGCGAAAATGGCGCAAAAGCCATTGCTGAAGAAGCGACCACTAAAAGTTTAAAGCCGGAGTTTTTTGCGCAAAATTCAGTCGAATCGCTTTCCAGACTAAATGATTATGAGATTGGCAAAGAAGGCAGAGTGGCACAGCCCATGTACTTGCCAGCTGGCGGAACTCATTACGAGCCAATTAGTTGGGATGATGCTTTTAAAACGATCGCCTCGCATTTAAATCGTTTGCAAAGCCCCAATGAAGCTATCTTTTATACTTCCGGCAGAACCAGTAACGAAGCGGCATATGTTTACCAGCTTTTCTCACGCGAATATGGCACCAACAATTTGCCGGATTGCTCTAATATGTGCCATGAATCTACCAGTTTTGCTTTGGCACAAAATCTTGGTATTGGCAAAGGATCGGTTACACTGGAAGATTTTTATGAAGCGGAAGTAATAATTATTCTTGGTCAAAATCCTGGCACTAACCATCCGCGGATGCTTACCGCTTTGCAGAAAGGAAGGGCAAACGGTGCCAAAATTATTTCCGTAAATCCACTGCACGAGGCTGGTTTGCTTGGTTTCAGCAATCCGCAGAAATTTAAAGGTGTAATGAACATCAACACTAAACTGACTGATATTTTTTTACAGGTAAAAATCAACGGTGATCTGGCCCTGATCAAAGCTATCGAACGGTTGCTGCTGGAAGCGGAAGATGAGCATCCGGGTACTGTTTTTGACCATGATTTTATCCGGGATAATACGGCAGGATACCTGGATTTTATTTCCGAAGTAAAAAAATACGAGATGGACTACCTGCTGGCAGTTTGCGGTATTTCTTTGGATGAGGTAAAAGAAGTTGTTGATCTGTTGAAGCAGAAAAATAAAATCATCGTTTGCTGGGCAATGGGCATTACACAGCATAAAAATGCGGTAGATACGATTAATGAGTTTGTAAACCTGTTATTGCTGAAAGGGAGCATTGGTAAACCTGGTGCAGGAACTTGCCCCACACGTGGCCACAGCAATGTGCAGGGCGACCGCACGATGGGAATTTTTGATAAGCCACACGAAAACCTGCTGGATCAGATTAAAAAAATACACGGTTTTGAGCCACCGCGCGCGCATGGTTTAGATGTGGTTAAATCTATCCACGCCATGAACGAGGGGAAAGCTAAAGTGTTTTTTGGGATGGGTGGTAACTTTTTATCGGCCACACCAGATACAACTTACACCGCCGAAGGGTTGCGCAAATGTGATCTAACAGTCCATGTTTCAACCAAACTAAACCGCAGCCATTTGGTGCATGGTAAGGAAGCTTTGATTCTGCCATGTTTGGGTCGAACGGATTTAGACGTGCATGATGGGTTGACGCACTTTGTATCCTGCGAAAACTCAATGGGCGTGGTGCAAATGTCTAAAGGTGTTTTAAAACCCATTTCTAAAGATTTGTTGAGTGAGCCAGTAATTGTTTGCCGTTTGGCAAAAGCTACTTTAGGCAACCGATCAAAAGTGAACTGGGATCAATATGAAAAAAATTACGATGCTATTCGGGACGATGTGGAGCGCGTAATCAACGGTTTCGACGATTATAACCAGAAAGTGCGTTTAAAAGGCGGTTTTTATTTGCCAAACGGAAGCCGCAAGCGTGAATGGGATACACCTAACAAAAAAGCTAATTTCTCGGTAACTGAATTAGTGGTTGAGCCGCTTGCAGATGATGAATTGCTGATGATGACGATCCGAAGCCACGATCAGTTTAATACTACGATTTATGGTTTGGATGACCGTTACAGAGGTATTTACAACGAACGCCGGGTAGTATTTTTAAATCCGGCAGATATCCTTCGGTTAGGTTTTGAAATTGGGGAAGTGGTTGATTTGTACAACAATTACGGCGATAAAGAGCGGGAAGCAAAAGGTTTCATTATCGTTTCATATGATATTCCGGAACGTTGTGCAGCTACCTATTATCCGGAAACCAATGTTTTGGTACCCATTAATTGTGTTGCCGATAGCAGCAATCAACCTACTTCAAAATCAGTAAGGTTGAAGCTTCGGAAAAGTGCTTTGTTTAATGCACCTTTTCCATCATAAATATCTATTCAAAAAACAGGTGGTAAAAGAAGCATCATGCTTCTTTTACCACCTGTTTTTTGTTGGTTAGCATAGAACTTTGTATCAATCAGTTTTTTAAATTTTTGTTATGATAAAGATCTCACCTCAAACTTCCAAATACCTGTTCTTGGTTTTTAGCCTGATTGCTTTCTTTAATTCGGCACAGGCACAAAATACCAGAGCTCAAAAAAAGCTGGCAAAAATTGCCGCTGTAAAAAAGATGGTTGATAATCAAAACTACGTTTTCATGGCGCAGTTTGCCAATCCGCTTGGCTGGAGAACAATTAACCTTAATTACAATTACGATGTAGTGATTTCTAAAGATTCTATTGATAGCTATTTGCCGTACTATGGCAGAGCGTATGTGGCACCCATAAATCCAACCGATCCTTCTGAAACGGGTATTCAATTCAAGTCAAAACAGTTTGATTATCAAAATTCTCCTTCTAAAAAAGGCAGTTGGGAGGTTACCATCGTTCCGCATGATATAAAAGAAACCCGGAAGTTTATTTTGAATATTTCAGATGAAGGTTATGCAAGTTTAAATGTAACCAGTAATAACCGGCAGTCTATTACTTTCAATGGATATATTACCGAGAATGTGCCTAAAACCCAAAAATAGGCACTAAAAGAAGCATCAGAAAAATCCGCAATTAATTTTCAAACTGGATGGTGTAAGTTTTATCCGTACTGCTGTTGGGTTCTTTAATGCTCAAAGTTGAAATACCCAAATCTTTAATACGATACAGTTTGCCGTTTTTGCTGTTTCTAGATGAATAGCTTTGTAATTCTTTTTGTATGGTTTCTATCTGGGATAAATTGGTTGTAGTTAAAATTACCGTTGTTTTCCTGCCTTGTGTACCGATAAAAATATCATTGTAAAGTTCATCAGCAAAAAGTCCGAAAAAACGTATTTCTCCGTTACTTGAGCTCTGCAAATGATAATCTTTTTGCTGTAAAAATGTAGTAACAGCAGTTGAGTTACTTTGAATAAGAAACTGAAGATCCTGATAAATAAGCAATGGTTTTTGTGCCGCACAATACAGCACCGAAAACATCATAACACAACTTAATAAAGCTTTTTTTAGGTTGATAAAAGGCCAGTTCATCTTAGTAATTTTAATTAATCAACGTAAGTTCTCTTTAAAATTGTATTGTAAAAAAAACTATTTAACAGGAAGATACATAACTACTTAAGGAACTTATTATCACAGTAGTTCTGATAAATATCAATACCGGTTGTTTAAAAGTGTTTTCTTTTTATTGTCAATAACTTTGCCGGTATCCTGTATTGCTTGTGTATGATTTGAGGATGGTGATTGCGGATGCCGTGAACACGAGATAACGCACATAGTAAAGATTATTACAAAAATGCACTTCATAAACCTCATGATTTAGTTATCAAAGCTAATCTATCTGCATGGATTTATTTGCACTGTTTTGCGAAATCAAATGATTAAAAATCATGTTGAGCGCATTTAAATCTTCTTCAATATCAATTTCCAACGAGATAATATCGTGATCATCGGCTGATTTCTGTTTCAAATCTGATAACAATAGTTTCTTTTTTTTAAGCTCGGATTTTAGATTACAGTAGATCTTATAATTTTCCATATAAATAAATTACGGACAAATGAGAATTGCAGATTTAGTTATTACGTATGTGAAGGGGTAAATGATTGGAATGCGACCAAATAAGTTTGATTATTTACAACACTATTGAAATTGTAAAAACTACTACTAAAAATTGTTTAATGAGTGAAGTTTTTTTGAAAATTGATGCTGACAAACTTACGTTGGCCAATTTAAAAGATAACCAGATGCCAATGCCTGTACTTAATCAAAATGAGATAACAGGTATAATTTTTTATACAGAAAACGAATATTGTGATTATTTAAAAGAGATAGAAAAAGCAAGTACAAAATATTTGTCGGAATACTGGCTATCTAAAACTCCACAATTGATCGAGAAAAACCGGTACATTATTAAGGTTTTAACAATTTTGCAGGATGCACGGGCAAAAAAATATATCTCTATCTAAACACATTATTAGTTTTTTAAGTGATAAAAACAGTATCAGTTATAAAATGGTTTTTAAAATCGGCCATAAGTTTCCTGCAATAATCTCGTAGCCTTTTGCATTTGGATGTACGCCATCTGCCAGGTTCAATAAGCTGTTTCCAGCTACACCATGCAATAAAAAGGGCATAAAAAGCATGTTGTTTTTATCAGCTAGCTGCCGGAAAATCATTCTGAATTCTTTCAAAATATGGCCTGTGAAAAAAGATGGCAGCTCCATGCCCAGCAAAAGTAACTTTGCTGATGGCTGTTTGATTTTTACAAATTCAATAATAAATTGCAGATTGCTAACGGTGTCTACAGCCGTAATACCACGCAAAATATCATTAATGCCTAATTCTAATACAAAAATATCAATCGGCTGATCTAATAGATTCACGATTCGTGTTTTACCTCCTGAGGAAGTTTCTCCGCTTAAACCCGCGTTAATTACCTGGTAGGGTAATTTTTGCGCATCAATTTTTTGCTGAATCAAAGCCGGAAAAGCCTGCTGTTGCGTTAAACCATAACCTGCTGTTAAACTATCGCCAAAAAATAAGATTCGTTTTAATGTTTGAGTACTTTGCTGATCTGTAGCATTGATTTCTGACATAAATTTAACAATTATAGAATTATTTAAACAAAAAAAGTGCTTCTAAAAGAAGCACTCGATATTAAATAATAGTATTTTATATTTAATGCTCTAAACCACGGCCAGTTTTATGTTGTAATTCATCAATTTTTTTTGATGCTTCTGCCTTGTTCAACGTTTCATCTACTTCAACACCTGCCTGATCTGACAGTGTTTTTAGATAAGAGTGCTGTGCACCTGTCATCGGCTCATCACCGGTAGTCCAGGTATCCGGGTCTTTTACAGTATTGGTATTGTCTGTTTGTTGATTGGTGTTTTCATTTTTATCGTGATCAAAAAGATCTTGTTCTGACGTACTCATAATTAAAGTTTTGATTAATAATTATTCAACTCAAAATTAAAAATAATGTTTTAATCGAACACATAAAACTAAAAAAGTTAGTTATTCAACATTTTTATAAAGCTTCCTAACTGTTCTTTCATTTTTCGGCGATCTACAATAAAATCTAGAAAACCATGTTCCAATACGAATTCTGCTGTTTGAAATCCTTTTGGCAGATCTTTTTTTATAGTTTCCTTGATTACTCTCGGCCCGGCAAAACCAATTAGGGCACCAGGTTCTGATATGTTAATATCGCCCAGCATAGCATAAGAAGCGGTAACGCCACCAGTTGTTGGATCGGTTAACAGAGAAATGTAAGGTAATTTTGCCTGAGCCAGCAATGCCAGTTTTGCGGAGGTTTTCGCCATTTGCATTAGTGAGAATGCAGCTTCCATCATTCGCGCACCGCCAGATTTTGAAATCATTAAAAACGGTACTCGATGTTCTAAGCAATAGTTAATACTTCGTGCTATTTTCTCGCCCACAACAGAACCCATAGAGCCACCAATAAAGGTGAAATCCATACAGGCAATCACAATATCCTGCTCATTTATCTTTCCGTAGCCGGCACGAATAGCATCTTTTAATCCGGTTTTTGCTTTGCTTTCTGCCAGTCGGTCAACGTATTTTTTTGTATCGGTGAAATTAAGCGGATCAGCAGAAACTAAATCTGGAAAAAGTTCGACAAACTCATTGTTATCAAACAGAATACTAAAATATTCTTTCGATCCAATTCGCAAATGGAAATTGCAGTAATGGCAAACGTATTGATTTTCAACTTGTTCTTTATAATGAAGCGGCTTTTTGCAATTCGGACATTTTAGCCAAATGCCATCTGGAGCCTCTTTTTTTTCTTCTGTAGTGGTGATTATCCCTTTTTCTTCCCTTTTGAACCAGGCCATCTATGCTGTTTTTATCGCACAAATAAACGAAAAAAATAGCCATCGTAGTTTGAATCAAGTAAAAACATCGCTTGTTATAATCATTTTTTAACCTGGATATCAGTTAACCTTCAGCTTAAAATTTTACAATACATTGCTGTAATATCAATTTTCCTTAA
Organism: Janthinobacterium lividum; assembly: GCA_050954285.1. GTDB lineage: Bacteria > Bacteroidota > Bacteroidia > Sphingobacteriales > Sphingobacteriaceae > Mucilaginibacter_A. The sequence goes on from JBPBPL010000019.1 coordinate 19,965, forward strand.
CTTCGGTATTTTAAATAGAACAATCTTAATTATGGACCTTAAAAATTATAAAGGTGTACTGCATGGCGATCAGGTACAGCAATTGTTTGAATTGGCTAAACAGCATCAGTTTGCTTTGCCAGCTGTAAACGTTATCAATACCAACACCATCAATGCCGTAATGGAAACTGCAAAAGCGGTTAATTCGCCGGTTATCATTCAGCTTTCTAATGGTGGCGCACAATTTTATGCTGGCAAATCTTTAAATAACGATCAGTTGCAGGCATGTATTTTGGGTGCAGTTTCTGCTGCAAAACATGTGCATTTGCTGGCCGAGCATTATGGTGTTGCCGTGATTTTACACACCGATCATGCAGCCAAAAAGTTATTGCCCTGGATTGATGGTTTATTAACCCATGGCGAACAGTTTTTTACAGAACATAACAAGCCTTTGTTTTCTTCGCACATGCTGGATTTATCCGAAGAGCCGATTGAAGAAAATATTGAGATCTCAGCCAAATATCTGGAGCGGATGGCCAAAATGGGTATGACCATTGAAATTGAACTGGGTGTAACCGGCGGCGAAGAAGATGGTGTGGATAACTCTGATGTAGATAGTTCCCGTTTATACACGCAGCCGGAAGATGTGGCTTACTCGTATAAGCATTTAAGTAAAGTGAGCCCTCGTTTTACTGTTGCTGCTGCTTTTGGTAATGTGCATGGCGTTTACAAACCTGGCAATGTAAAACTACAACCGATTATTTTACACAACTCTCAGGAGTATGTTAAGCAGCATTTTAATCTTTCTGCGGATAAACCGGTAAATTTTGTTTTTCACGGCGGATCAGGATCAACCCAAGCAGAAATCCGGGAAGCGATTTCTTACGGAGCCATCAAAATGAATATTGATACCGATATGCAATGGGCTTTCTGGGAAGGTGTGCTGGATTACTACCACGCTAATGAAGGCTTTTTGCAAACACAAATCGGAAGTCCGGGTAAAGAGGATGCGCCTAATAAAAAATATTATGACCCGCGAGTATGGTTGCGCAAAGGAGAGGAAAACTTTGTAAAACGTTTAACTACTGCTTTTGATGACCTAAATTGTATCAACGTAAACGAAAAGTTATAATCATCACAAAATAATTTGAAAACGCCATTGTTATAGTACAATGGCGTTTTTTGTTAAACAAAATTAAATTTTTAAATTAATGTCTGATAAACCTAATTTGTTTGAACGTTTTGCCAACTGGGCTACCAAAGCGACCGGAAGCGCAACGGCATTTATTCTGGCGGTAGTTATAATTTTAGTTTGGGGATTAACCGGCCCTATTTTTAAATATTCTGATGTATGGCAGCTCATAATAAATACCAGCACTACCATCATTACTTTTTTGATGGTTTTTTTGATTCAGAAATCACAGAATAAAGATTCTAAGGCAGTTCATTTAAAGCTGAATGAATTAATTGCTGCTAACAAATTCGCCAGTAACAGAATGGTTAGTATTGAAGATTTATCTGAAAAAGAATTGGATAAATTACACGAATTTTATTGTACTTTAACTAATTTGGCCGAAAAAGATGCAGATATTCATCGATCTCATTCTATTGATGCCGCCAAGATAAACCATCAGCGTAAAACCAAAAGTTTGAATGAAGATCTTTTGAAGAATGTAGAATGACAAAAATTGAAGTAAATAAAACTGCTAATCAAGTAGAATTAGACCTGGTTTTTGCCATCCGAAGAGAAGTATTTGTGAATGAGCAAAACTGCCCGCCAGAACTGGAATGGGAGTATGAAGATGAATCTACCCATTTTTTGGCAAAAGTAAATGATGAACCAGCTGGGGCCGCCCGTTGGCGGAAAACAGCTAACGGCTATAAATTAGAGCGTTTTGCCGTTTTAAAAAAGTTCAGAGGTTTTGGTGTGGGGCAAAAACTGGTAAAAACTGTTTTGGCAGATTTACCAAAAGGAGCAGATTATATTTACTTACACGCCCAGATTCAGGCAGTTACTTTATACCAAAAGTTTTTGTTTAAAAAAATGGGTGAAGAATTTGAAGAAGCTGGTATCAGGCATTATAAAATGGTGCTGAATGCTTCCTCAGATTTCTAAGGAATGATAAAAACAGCATGCTGTTTTTATCAACCTAAATTAATGCTAAAACAGAATAAGCCAATTCAGTTTTTGAATTGGCTTATTCTGTTTTATAGATTTGGTCTGATTAGCCTTCTGGAACCGGTTCTGCAACGGTAATTGGTTTTTTATAAAAAGGCCGGATAATTAAACGGGTACCGCCATTATAACTAATGTAACTGCCTAACCAATTAATAAATACTACCACTTTATTACGAAAGCCCATCAACAGTACCAAGTGAATAAACATCCAAGTTAACCAGGCAAAAAATCCCTGGAATTTGATTTTTCCTAAATCTACTACCGCTTTGTTACGCCCGATTGTAGCCATAGAACCTTGATCATTATATTTAAAATTAACGGTTGATTCGTTTTTAATCAAGTGTAAAATATTGCCGGCCAAATGTTTCCCCTGCTGAATGGCAACCGGTGCAACACCTGGCAAACCTTTCGGCATGGCTTCAGAGACGGACGAAGATACATCGCCGATGGCAAACACATTGTTCAATCCAATTACACGATTAATTTCATCTGTAGATATCCGGTTTCCTTTTGCAACCTGTTCTTTCGAAAACCCTTCTGGTACAACGCCCATTACGCCTGCAGACCAGATTACATTTTTTGTATTGATTTTTTTGCCGCCTTCAAAAGAAATTACATCGCCATCGTAGCTTTCTACTTTTACACCGGTGAGCACTTCCACATTCATATTTTCCAAAAACTGCTGAGCTTTTTTAGAAGCCTGCTCGGACATGTTTGCCAGAACTTTCGGCAAGAAATCTACCAGATAAACCTTCATCTCTTCCTTATTAAGCTCTGGATAATCTTTGCTTAAAACATAATTGCGGATTTCTGCAATCGAGCCGGAAAGTTCTGCACCAGTAGGGCCAGCACCCACTAAAACAAAAGTTAGGTAAGGTTCGCGTTCCTCTTTAGTTGTTTTAAGTAAAGCAGTTTCCAGATTTTGCAGGATGGCACTACGTAGATTTAAAGCTTCCACAATGCTTTTCATCGGAAGTGCATGTTGTTCTATTTCTTTGTTTCCGAAGAAATTAGTAGTTGAGCCAGTGGCAATAATCAGGTAATCATAAGGAATATCACCAATACTCGTCTCGATGCTACTTTTATCGGTGTTTATTTTTTTTACTTCTGCAATTCTAAAACGGAAGTTTTTTTGCCCTTCAAAAGTTTTTCGGATCGAAAAAGCAATTGAATCTGCTTCAAGGCTACCGGTAGCCACCTGATACATCAAAGGTTGAAACGTATGATAATTGTGTTTATCAACCAGTAAAACATCAACTTCTTTATTTTTTAATGTTTTAGCCAATTCTATTCCGCCAAAGCCAGCGCCAACGATCACGACTTTTGGAAAACCGGAGTTGTAATTTGATTCCATATATTAATTACAGATTTATAAGAATTCTGTTTTGGATTAAAAATACAAAAGCCGTTCTGATGATTCAGAACGGCTTTTAAATTAAGGTATTGAGGTTAGTTTAGATCTTTTTTCCCAAAATCCACAATAACCGGAGTGGCTACGCAGATGGAAGAATACGTTCCGAAGCAAACACCGATCAACAAGGCGAAAGAGAACCCACGGATTACTTCTCCACCAAAAATAAACAACACGATCAGCACAAAAATCACCGTTAAAGCAGTAATGATAGTACGGCTTAGCGTGCTGTTAATAGCATCATTGATAACTTCTTCCTGTTTATCAGTTTTAGAATTATGCAGGCCAAGGAACTCACGAATCCTGTCAAAAACAACAACGGTATCATTGATGGAATAACCGATTACCGTTAAAATAGCGGCTATAAAATTCTGATCAATATCTAAAGAGAATGGCAAAATTCCCCAGAATAAGGAAAAGAAACTTAACACCAGCAATGCATCATGAGCCGTTGCAATCAATGCGCCCAGGCTGAATTGCCATTTGCGGAAACGGATCAGGATATAAAACGAGATAACGAGGATGGCGAAAACCACCGAATAGATCGCACTCGTTTTTAAGTCGTTAGCAATAGTAGGACCTACTTTTTGCTGACTCATGATCTGGCTTGGATTGTTAACCAGTTTTAAGCCTTCCTTCAACTTGTTTGTAGCCTTTGTTTCTGCGGATGGAGAATTATCATCTACTAAATACGGCGTCGTGATACGTAATTGCGGTTTAGCTGTACCAAAAGTTTTTACTTCTGTTGTAAGGTGATAAGTTTTATCCAAAGCATCTCGCACTTGCTGCGCATCAACTGGTTTTTCAAAACGGACAACATAAGTTCTTCCTCCTTTAAAATCCACACCCAAACTAAATCCTCTGGTGAAAATTGAAATGATTCCTGCCAGAATAAACAGACCGGAAAAAGCATAAAACTTAAATCTGTTTTTTACAAAAGCGTAATGTGCATTCTTGAAAGTATGTGCACTCCAAGGATTGGAAAACTTAATGTCCATGCCTTTTTCAATCATCCATTCAAAAATTAAACGGGAGATTAAAAGAGAACAAAATAGAGAAGTGATAATACCGATCAGCAACGTGGTTGCAAAACCCAGGATCGGGCCGGAACCAAACACGTATAAAATAATACCGGTTAAAAAAGTAGTGATGTTTGAATCCAGAATAGAAGGCATGGCATGAGTGAAACCATCCGCTACAGCAATCCGAACAGATTTGCCTTGTGCAAGCTCTTCCCGTACGCGTTCGTAAATCAATACGTTTGCATCTACCGAAATACCTAATATTAAAACGATACCTGCTAAACCCGGCAAAGTTAATACGGCACCTAAACTGGCCAGTACGCCAAACAGGAAAAAAACGTTGATAAAAACAGCAACAACCGCAACCGTACCAGCACGGTTATAATAAAATATCATGAAGATCAATACCACTACAAACCCAATCACGCAAGATAAAACACCTGCATGAATGGCTTCCTGGCCTAAAGATGGCCCAACAATAGCTTCTTCAACAATTCGGGCAGGAGCAGGTAAGCGGCCGGCTTTCAGTACGTTGGCTAAATCCTTGGTATCATCAACCGTAAAACTTCCAGAGATAGAGGAAACACCACCAGATATTTCGTTTTGAACAGTTGGTGCAGAATATACATTATTATCCAGTACAATAGCAATGGATTTTTTATTGTTTGCATCAGCAGCTGCGGCGGCTGTAACTGTGCGCCATTTTGCAGCACCGTCAGCATTCATGGTCATTTGAACTTCCGGACTGCCTTTCTGATCATAATCATTCCGGGCATCTGCAATCACATCGCCAGCCAAAACTGGTCCACCATCGGCACCACTTAATTTAATGGCATATAATTCTATACGCGGAATTTTATCGCCAAAACGCTGATTGTTATTTTCGTTCAGTGGCATGGCTTTTTCACCCCATAAAAAACGTACGTTTTGAGGGATAACCGCTTTTACATCTGCGCTGGCCAACAGTTTGTTTACTTTCGCGGTATCATTAACTGCTGAAAAACCAACAACCGGTCCCGGAACTGCCTGTATGCCACCGTTTTGTGAAGCATAAACATTTGGCCGGAGCATATTTTGATTCAACAAAGGACTATTAACAGCAGGATTGTTATTTTTTAAACTTTTAGAACTTGTGTCCGCCAGTTTGCTTTTTGCAACTTTATTTAACAAACTGGTATTTGCAGATGCTGTATCAGTTTTTGCAGATGCTGTTTTTACCGTGTCTTTTCCGGCGTTAGTTGCCAGTTTTGCTTTGGCAGCCAAAATATTATTAACGTTACCCAGCAGGTTTACAATTTCAGCATTGTCGAAAGTTTCGTAAAACTCCAGTTTGGCTGATCCTTGCAATAATTTACGTACCCGATCCGTATTGGATTCTGAAATTCCCGGCAACTCAATCAAAATACGGTTAGAACCGCTTTGTAATTGAATATTTGGTGCTGTTACGCCAAATTTGTCAATCCGGCTTCTCAGGATGTTAAAAGAACGATCTACAGCGCTTTTAGCTTCATCCTGCAAATAACGTTTCACATCATTGTTGGAAGCATCAAATCTGATCCGGCTCTGGCTTTCTTTTGTCGAAAAAATCGCAGCCAGTTTACCATTCGGGTTTAGTTTTTCGTAAGCATTTACAAATAAAGTGATGTAATCCGTCTGGCTGGTTTTTGTTTCCGTTTCTGCATTAGATAATGCCTGATTGAAAGCCTGATCGGTGTTGTTATCAGATAAAGATTTCACCAGTTCGGCCAGCGAAATCTGCATCGTAACGTTCATTCCGCCTTTTAAATCCAAACCTAACGCAAGCTCTTTGTCTTTACAGTACTGATAAGTATGGTTAAAAACAGGATATACCGGTTGGGTTGCGATAGAATCAAGATAGGATTTTTCCTTTTCAGGATTACCTTTAGCATAATTTCTGGCATTACGCTCTACATTTTGCGCTACCCATGTAAAGGATAGCTGATAAAGGCAGACGATGGCCAGAACAATTGCGAAGAATTTAATTACTCCTTTACTTTGCATGTGCTGTTAAATGTATATGATGTTGTTGTTTATGGGTTTTTTAACAAGACGGCAAAGCTAACAAAAAAACACAGTTTTGGTTTTTTTAGTTGATAAAAGAAGCACGCCCGATCTTAACGATTCAGGGTGATGAAAGAGTAAGACAAAGAGCTTTTTTCGTCCGGCGCAAAATCCTGGCGATTGGTTTCCTGCCAGTCATTCAGATCAAATTCCGGAAAAAACGTATCGCCTTCAAATTCTTGGTGAATTCTAGTTAATTCAATCCGGGTTGCCAGCGGCAAAGCCTGACGATAAATTTCTGCGCCGCCAATGATAAAAATTTCTTTTTCTTCGGCACAAAGCTTCAGGCCATCTTCCAACGAAGCGACAGTTTCGCAGCCGTCTATATTTTTAAGCCTTCTGCTGATTACCACATTTCGGCGGTTGGGCAGCGGTTTTCCAATAGAATCATACGTTTTTCTACCCATAAAAACAGTATGACCGGTAGTTAGCTGCCTGAAATGTTTCAGATCTGCCGGCAAATGCCAGATCAATTGATTGTTTTTGCCGATGACATTGTTGGATGAAATGGCAACAATTAAAGTAATTATCATCGTTACTGAACCGTAAATTTGTTGTTGCTCATATCGGCATCCATCCAAATCCCGCCATCCAAGTTTACTGAAGCTATTTTTTTAGGTGATAAAAGAAGCACACTGGTTTGCTTCTGGTTTTTCTCCCAAACCGCCGGCGTTTGGTGGAAAGTTTGCGTGCTGCCATCTGCATAAACCACGTTCACATCAAACGGAACTGCAAAACCACCGATATTATCCACGATCAGGTTATAACCTTTTTTAACTTGATCTAACTTTTGAACAGTCAGGTCAATGTAATAGCTGGAGAAGAACCAGTTGTTCCAAAACCAATCCAGGTTTTTGCCGGAAGCATTGCTCATTGAATAAAAGAAATCCCATGGAATTGGATGTTTGCCGTGCCAGCGATCCATAAACTCGTGCAAACTTTTTCGGAACAGTTCATCGCCCAGCATGTCTTTCAAAGCTAAATAAGCCAAAGACGGTTTACCATATTCGTTATCGCCTAAAATCCGGCCTGATGTCAGTTCGCCGCGTGTGATAATCGGTTGCTGTACTGTTTTTACCGATGGATTTTTGATCCAGCGGTTTACCCGAAACTGTTTGTAGTTTTCGGCAGCTTTTTCTTTTCCCAAATCAACCTGACCGATCAGATATTCAAAAGTGGTTGCCCAGCCTTCATCCATAAAGCCATAACTGGATTCGTTAATGCCCATATAAAACGGAAACCAGGTGTGGGCAATTTCATGTTCGGCCACAAACTGCGAAAAAGAGGTATCGCGTTCGGTGCCATCGTTCACCATCATGGGGTATTCCATATCGGCATAACCCTGCACAATTGTGGTTTTTGGAAAGGGATACGGCACGCCCGGCCAGTTTTTTGAAAGCCAGTTGAGCGAATGTTTGCCAAACTTAACCATGTAATGAAAATCTCTGGCCGTATCATTGTAAGCTGCTTGCACGCTTGCCCGCCTCTTCGTTTTTTCATCCACAATGGTGCTGCCCGCATCCCAGGCAAAATGATCGCTTAAAGCAACGGTTACATCAGTAATATAATCGGCTTTCCATTTCCAGGTATTGGTTTGATTTTGAGCGGTTACCTGTTTATTTTGCAGTTCTGTTTTTGTGGCGATGTTAAAAATAGCATCCGAATTCATGGATTCGTTTAAACGTTTGGCATAAGTCGGCTGCAAAACAGCCGCCGGATTTTGAAGCGTTCCCGTGGCCCAAACCACATAGTTTTTCGGTACGGTAACCTGGAAAGTATAGTTGTTAAAATCGTTGTAAAACTCACGGCCACCGGTAAAATCTAATCGGTCCCAGCCGTTGTAATCATCATAAACCGAAACCCTCGGATAATAATACGCCAGAAAATATGTCGTGCTATCAATCATGCCTTCACGGCCTTGCTGCGGCGAAATAAAATAATGCCAGTTAACATTGATTTTAATTGAATCGTGCGGCAGCATAGGTTTATCCAAATCCACATTTTGCCAGGTAAAATGGCCCGGATTATCGGGTAAAGATTTTAACTTTCCGCTCACGATAAACTGGTCAATCACCGTTCCGTTGCTTAGCGTATCCCGTTTGCTGTTTGGGTTTCTGCTTGGCAGTTTATGGCTGTTTTGGATGATGCGCATCACTAATTGTTTCAGCGTATCCGGACTGTTGTTGAAATAGGTAATCTCTTCAGTTCCGCGGATCAACCGGTCTGGCGGCAAAGCGGTTACCGAAATTTTATAATTGCCATGATTTTGCCAGTAACTTTTGCCTGGCTTGCCATTGGTTAAATGCGTGCCTTTTTGATAAGCTTTGGCAATATCATCAGGCATGGATAAATTTTGTGCTTTCAAACCTGAAAAACCAGTGGTAAAAACAGCAAGGAAAATTAACTTTTTAAACATGTGCTTCTTTTATCGGGTAAAATTTCGTGTGATTTAGACTGCTACTTGTCCTTTAATGTGCGGCCAGGCTTCGTAATTTTCAAGCGTAAAATCTTCAAATTTAAAGCTGAAAATATCTTTTACTTCCGGGTTGATTTTCATGATTGGTAGTGTTTTCGGCTCACGGCTCAGTTGCAAATTAGCTTGTTCGATATGGTTATTGTAGATATGCGCATCACCCAAAGTATGGATAAAATCGCCCGGTTCCAGGTTGCAAACCTGTGCCAGCATCAGCGTAAGCAACGCGTAAGAAGCAATATTAAACGGCACGCCCAGAAAAATATCGGCACTGCGCTGGTACAACTGACAAGACAATTTTCCATCGGCCACATAAAACTGAAACAGACAATGGCAGGGCGGTAAAGCCATTTTATTCACGTCGGCCACGTTCCAGGCTGAAACCATAATACGGCGGGAATCAGGGTTTTGCTTTAACTGACTGACAACCTGACTGATCTGATCAATATGGTTTCTATCCGGCGTTGGCCAGCTTCGCCACTGATAACCGTAAACCGGGCCGAGGTTTCCGTCAGCATCTGCCCATTCGTCCCAAATTTTTACACCGTTTTCTTTGAGATACCGGATGTTGGTATCACCGCTCAAAAACCACAGCAATTCATGGATGATCGACTTTAAATGCAGCTTTTTCGTCGTCACCACCGGAAAACCTTCCTTCAAATTAAAACGCATCTGGTAACCAAAAACGCTGATGGTTCCGGTTCCGGTTCGGTCGTGTTTCTGGTTGCCGGTCTCCAAAACATGGCGCATCAAATCCTGGTATTGTTTCATGTTGATTTTAAGGCGATAAAAGAAGCATCGCTTAGCTGCAAAGAAAAATAATCTATTTTTGGAATCCTATAAATGTTTAAAAGTAAGCTTTCCGGATGATCGTCTTCCCAAATGCCAAAATAAATATCGGTTTAAATGTAATTAACAAACGTGCCGATGGTTATCACAACCTGGAAACTGTTTTCTATCCGGTAAAAATCCATGATGCGCTGGAAGTTATTTTGAGTGATCACCTCAGTTTTACTTCTTCGGGAATCAATATTCCCGGAAATCCTGAAAATAATCTGTGTTTAAAAGCTTATCAGCTAATTAAAACTGATTATGATTTGCCTCTGGTGAGCATTCATCTGCATAAAAATATTCCGATTGGAGCTGGTTTGGGCGGAGGTTCTGCGGATTGCGGATTTTTTATCAAGCTTTTGAATGAACTGTGTCAACTTGGTTTGTCCGCAGAAACGATGCAAAATTATGCACGGAAATTGGGTGCGGATTGTGCTTTTTTTATCGACAATAAACCGGTTTTTGCTTTTGAAAAAGGTGATCAGTTTGAAGATGTTGCTCTTGATCTTTCTTCGTATTATTTAGTTTTAGTGATGCCGCCAGTTCATGTTTCTACAGCCGAAGCTTATGGTGGCGTTCAACCAAAATCTGCTGAATTTAATTTGAAATCAGCTTTGAAATTTCCGATTCAGGAATGGAAAAACAGAATCAAAAATGATTTTGAACTATCTGTATTTCAGCACCATCCCCAAATTTTATCGGTAAAAGAAGCATTGTACGAAAACGGAGCTTTGTATGCCGCTATGAGTGGGAGCGGGGCTTCGGTGTTTGGTATTTTTAGTAAAAAACCTGATTTGCAGGAACTGGAACAGGCAAATCAGGTTTTTTATGATATTTAGATTGGGCTATAATCCGGCATCATCGGTTACGCCGTGGCCAAAACCTTCCACCCAGTCGCGGTCGCCCCAACCTTTGGCAACGGCGGTGAGCAAACGATTGTGCACAGCTGCAGCGAACGGCATCGGCATTTCGCTTTTTTGAGACAATGCTAAGGCCAAACGTGCATCTTTATAACCTAATCTGGCTTTAAAACCAACTGGTTCGTAGCTTTTTTTAGCGATCAGTTTGCCATAATTCTGATAAATGGGCGCATTAAACAACGTTGATCCGAAAAAGTCTGCCATTTGTTGCGGGTCAATGCCGTTTTTTTCGCCCAGCGTAAATGCTTCGGCCATCATTTCCATGGAAGCCATAATCATGAAGTTGCCGGCAATCTTGACTACGTTAGCTTTGCCGGCTTCCTCGCCAAAATCAAAAATTCCCTGGCTCATTGCTTCCAGAATTGGCTTCGATGCTTCTTTTATCGATGCTTTTCCGGAAGTGCAAACAAACAATTTTTGTGCGGCTGCTGCTTCCGGCCGACCAAAAACCGGTGCCGTTAAATACTGCGAACCATTTTGCTCATGCAATTCATTCAGTTTCACAGCAGTTTCTGGCGAGATTGTGCTCATTGAAATATGCACAGCATCTTTAGCAATAGATTTTAATAAACCCTGTTCGCCGGCAACTGCCTCTTCCAGAATCGAATCCTCGGAAAGCATCGATACTATAAATTTTACATTGGCAGCAGCCTCTTCCGGCGTTTTGCAAACCATGATTTTATCCTGGTCCAATTCATCAGCTTTGGATGTTGTGCGGTTATAAACCTGTAATTCGTAACCTACTTTAATCAGGTTTTTAGCCATGGGCAAACCCATATTTCCCAATCCTATAAATCCTATTTTTTCTTTCATAATTATTCGCTGATATAATCCCTATCTTCCTGACTTAGTGTATCATTAGGGCTTTGATTGTTGTTGGAATTGGGATCATCCGTGATACGTTTAGGCCAGTTTGCAAGCATTAAACCGACGATCACACCCAAAAAAATTGCACCGGTGAGGATGACTAATTTGGGTAGATATAAATCCCACACCAGAACTTTAAATTTTACTTCATCTGCATTTTGCATCAAAATTATGGTGATAAAAACAGTAAGTAAAATGAGAAAAAGCGTTTTAAATTTCATACTTCAATCTGGCAACAGGAGAATGGGAGCGGATGTTTTTATTCTATAACAAAAACTGCAAAATCATACGGCTTGTTTCAATTTGTATTTGGCAATTTTTTGCTGAGCTACCGGAAACATAAATATGGTGGAAAGGATCAGCACAGCGCCGATCCAAAATCCGGGAGTCATTTTTTTCAAGTCGCCAAAAAAAACAAACGCCATAATAATACCATAAACAGGTTCTAAGTTGGTAATAAGCGCCACCCGAAAAGCAGACAAATGCTGCATGACAGAAACCCCTGCCACGTAAGCAACCGACGTACAAACGGTGCCCAAAAGAAGTAAATAAGCCAGGTCATCATTTTTTAACGCCAGGCTGTGTTTGAAACCTCCGGTGAAAAACAGATAAATTGAGATCCAGAAAAATGCGCCGGAAAGTTCGTAAAAAGCAATTACAGGAGCAGGTTTTTGTTTGGCAAACTGTGAATTTATGATGGTAAAAATACTTGCTGCAGAAGCACTGATCAACCCTAAAATAATTCCCTTGGTGTATTGGATTTCAAACTTAAAAATCAAAAATATACCGGTAATGATGATTAACCCTGCCACAATTTCAAGTTTGGAGATTTTTTTATTGGTAACCAATGGCTCAAAAACTGCCGTGAAAAGTGTTGCTGCCGATAAGCAAACCAGTGTTACAGATACCGTAGAGATTTTGATCGACTGGAAAAAAAGCAGCCAGTGCAGCCCGACTATGGCACCGGTAAATACAAATTGCAGGAAAGATTTCCAACTGATTTTAAAATTGGTACGGGTAAAAATAAAGTATAAAAAGAGCGATACAAAAGCAATCAGCAAGCGGTACCAAACCAGATAAACTGCAGAAACTGAAATAAGCGCGCCTAAAATTCCGGTAAAACCCCATATAAAAACAGTACAATGCAGGATGAGCAGATTTTTTTCTTCCTCATTAATTGAAGGTTTGAATTTCATTATTTTGGAGCCTTTTTAAGTAGATACAAGCCGAGTATACCAAAAATAATATTGGGTATAAAAACAGCAATGATAGGGGGCAAACCTCCTTTTAAAGCAAAAACTTTAGAAAATTGAACGGTAACAATGTAAGCAAAACACAGGAAAATCCCGATACCCAAGGGTAAACCAATACCTCCACGAACTTTGCGGGAGGACATTGCTACACCGATTAATGTTAAAACATATGCGGAAAGTGGATATACAAAGCGCTGGTATTTCTCAAACAAAAGATCAACCATGATACCAGTTCCACGGATTTTTTCTTTCTCAATATTTGTATTCAGTTCTTTCATTGGCATAGCATCGTATAAATTACTATGTGCCTGAAAGTCTGATGGTTGCATATCTAAAATAGTATCTTTTTTTGCACCGCTAATCATTTTTTCCTGCAACCCATTAACATAACGAGTAGAATAATCCATCATGGACCATACTCTTTTAATGGAGTCATAAGTAATGCGGGTAGCCATAATTTTTTCGCGAAGCGAATCCTGTTTAAACTTTTCTAAAGTAAACTGGTAACCGGTTTTCTGGGCATTATCAAAAGATTGAACATAAACATAAGTGTCTTTGTCCAGCTGCATGTGGACTTCATTTTTTTGCTCATTATTACCATTACTTACATAAGTATTCTCAAAAGTGGTTTTAAGTATATTAGTATGCGGGATGATGTAAACATTAAATATTAATGACACTAAAAAAATAAGGGTTGCAGAGACCGCGTAAGGCCTTAAAAAGCGGTTAAAACTTGCTCCTCCACTCAGGATGGGAACAATTTCTGTGAGATCAGCCATTTTTGCCGTAAAAAAAATGACAGCTATAAAGTTGATTAATGGCGATAAAAAGTTGAGGTAAAAAGGGATAAAGCCAAAATAATAATGCGTTACCACAAACCAGAAGCTCAGATCATGTTTCAGAAAGTCATCCAGTTTTTCCGAAATATCAAATACGATAATAATAATCAAAAAAATCCCAAGGGTAAATACAAAGGTACCCAAGTACTTATTAATGATATACCAATCAATAATTTTAAGATAACGTTTTGTTAGCCTGCGCATTATAAACGTTGGGCAAGTGTTTTTACCATACTATTTTTCCAGTTGTAAAATGTGCCTGTAATAATTTTTTCGCGTGCTTCTTTTAGCAACCATAAATAAAAATGCAAGTTGTGTAAGGTAGCAATTTGTGCACCCAGCATTTCGCCGGAATGGATTAAATGGCGCAGATAAGCTTTGGAATAATGCTGATCGGCAAATAAATCGCTCTCGGCGTCAATGGCAGAAAAATCATTTTTCCATCTTTCATTTTTGATGTTAATAATGCCGTTACGAGTAAAAAGCATTCCATTTCGGCCGTTGCGGGTAGGCATCACACAATCAAACATATCAATACCCAGCGCAATGTTTTCCAGTAAATTGATTGGCGTGCCTACACCCATTAGGTAGCGAGGTTTTTCGTGAGGGAGAATATTGCAAACTACCTCAGTCATCGCATACATTTCTTCGGCAGGTTCTCCCACGGATAAACCACCGATAGCATTGCCTTCCCGTTCAAAAGAAGCAATTACTTCAGCAGATTTCTCTCTCAAATCTTTGTAAACAGAACCCTGCACAATCGGGAAAAGCGTTTGCGAATAACCATATTTTGGTTCGGTTTGGTCAAAGCGATCACAACAGCGTTTAAGCCAGCGGTGCGTCATCTCAATTGAGCGGCGCGCATAGCCGTACTCGCAAGGGTAAGGCGTGCATTCATCAAAAGCCATAATGATATCGGCACCAATAATGCGCTGCGTATCCATTACATTTTCGGGCGTAAATAAATGTTTTGAGCCATCGATATGAGAACGAAAAGTAACGCCTTCTTCCTTGATTTTCCGAACCTCCGTTAACGAGTATACCTGATAACCACCACTATCAGTCAAAATTGGCTTATCCCAATTGATAAATTTATGCAAACCACCAGCCTTCTCCAAAGTATTTAGTCCGGGCCGCAGGTATAAATGATACGTATTACCAAGGATAATCTGTGCTTTGATATCATCGGCCAGTTCGCGCTGATGTACTGCTTTTACCGTTCCGGCAGTGCCCACCGGCATAAAAATCGGTGTTTGGATAACGCCATGATCCGTTGTAATTTCTCCTGCCCGGGCTTTAGAAAACGGATCAAGGGCGATGTGCTGAAACTTCATTTATATACACCTGTTTTACTGCAAAAATAGAAAATAAATGCGTTTTACTTTTCGTTTTGTTGCTGCCTGATACGGTAATCCGGTTTCTTTTTAAGAAATTTGCCTACCGAAAATTAGTTTTTACTTTGGAAGTACCGTTACCGTATTTATTGCTTGCGCTGTTTTTGCTCTGTTTTGTTATCCAGCTTTATTTCCTGATTTCTCAATACTTCGCTTTAAGAAAACTGGATACACAGCCAGTTGCTTCTACGCAAAATTTGCCTGTATCGGTTATTATTTGCGCCCGAAATGAAGCAAAAAATCTCCAAGAAAATCTTCCTTTTATCTTAAATCAGCAGTATCCGGATTTTGAAGTTGTGGTGGTAAATGATTGTTCCAGTGATGAGTCTTCTCATATTCTCGATCAATTTAAAACCGGATACAGCAACCTTAAACTAGTAACCGTTGCAGAACACCGGCGCTTTAAAACAGGCAAAAAATTTGCCTTAACCATGGGTATTAAAGCGGCGAAAAACGAACATCTGCTGCTAACCGATGCGGATTGCAAGCCGGAATCTGATCAATGGATTGAATTGATGCAGCAGGGATTTTCGGAAGAAAAAGACATTGTGCTCGGCTATTCTCCTTACCAAAAAACCAGTGGCTTTCTGAATACGTTCGTACGTTTTGAGACAGTAAAAACAGCAATCAGTTATTTATCCGCAGCCTTAAACAAAAAACCATATATGGGCGTTGGCCGCAATTTAGCTTATACCAAATCATTATTTTTTAGTTCTAAAGGCTTTGCTTCCCACATGCACGTGCTTTCGGGTGATGATGATTTGTTTATTAACCAAAACGCAAACGCAACTAATACGGCTGTTCAAATTTTGCCCGGTGCACATACTTTCAGCGAAACAAAATCAAACTTGCGGGCTTATTATCGACAAAAAAAACGGCACATGGGTGTTGGTAAATATTACAAAAGAAAAAACCGCGTTTTAATTACTTTAGATGCTTTAAGTGGATTTCTTTTTTATATCTTTCTGATCGTATTAATTTGCATAAAAGTTGAACCGGTAATTGTTGCCAGTACATTTATTTTCAGGCTGATATCGCAATACTTCGTTTACCCTGCAATATTTAAAAAACTGAATGCAGGCGATCTGATTTGGAAGTTTCCGCTACTGGATCTGTTTTATTATCTCTACCTTAACGTATTTGGCATGGTTGGCTTGGCTACAAAAAATCTGAAATGGAAATAAACGTTAACTTTTCTGAAAACGCAAAAAACGATTTTAACCTGGTGGTGCGTGCCAGGAAAGGGGAGCAAAAAGCTTACGCCGATTTAATGCAGCGTTACAAAGAATCCATCTATTTTATGGTTTTGAAGATGGTAAACAACAAAGATGACGCGCAAGATCTGATGGTGGAAACTTTTGGAAAAGCATTTCAAAAACTGGATAAATACCAGCCAGAATTTGCGTTCAGCACCTGGCTTTTCCGGATTGCCACCAATAATTGTATTGATTTTATCCGTAAAAAGAAGCTGAATACACTTTCGATTGATCGTTTGGTGGATGAAGAAGGCAATAACCAGCCATTACAAATCAAATCCGATACGCTGAATCCGGAAGAACATTCCATCAAAAAACAACAGGCGCAGGAGTTGAAACTGATAGTGGAAGGTTTACCGCAACGTTATCGTAATCTGATTATGCTGCGTTATTTCGAAGAATTATCATATGATGAGATTGCCAAAGAACTTGATTTGCCATTGGGTACGGTTAAAGCCCAGTTGTTTAGGGCGAGAGATTTATTATCCAATGTGCTGAACAGAAGAAAAAAAGACACGAATAGTGACTTCTGATTTTCTGCTCAAATACTTTCCCAGTTTAACGCTCCGGCAGCAGGAGCAATTTCATCAGTTGCAGCAGTTGTACAGTTTTTGGAACGGGCAGATCAATGTTATTTCCCGCAAGGATATTGATTTGCTGTATGAGCGGCATGTGCTGCATTCGCTCGGGATCGCCAAAATCATCGGTTTTCTGCCCAGAGAAAATATACTTGATGTAGGCACCGGCGGCGGATTTCCCGGTATTCCCTTAGCTATATTATTTCCCGAAACTCAATTTTATTTGGTTGATTCCATTGGCAAAAAAATTAAGGTGGTAAAAGAAGTATCGCAAGCTTTAGGTCTGCAAAACCTGAAAGCAACACATGCCCGGGCAGAAGAAATTAATGAAAAGTTTGATTTTGTAGTTTCCCGCGCAGTTACGCAGTTGAAAGATTTTTATCCCTGGGTGAAAAACAAATTTAACAAGCAATCCAAAAATCAGCTTAAAAACGGAATTCTGTATTTAAAAGGAGGTGATCTGACTCAGGAAATTGTTGATTCTGGTTTGCAGGTACAACAATTTGAGTTGAGTAAATTTTTTGAAGAGGATTTTTTCGAGACAAAAAAAGTAATTTATATATCCGCTCAAGATCAGTAATTTTTCTGGTATAAAAGAAGCCTGTTTTCTATTCTAAATAATTATTTAATTTAGAAGAAAAATATAATGCCTTTACTTAGCCAGCTTGCTTTAACTTTCGTTCCTGGAATTGGAGACGTACTTGCCAAAAACTTAATCAGTTATTGTGGCTGTGCCGAAGAAATCTTTAAAACCTCGCGCCATAAACTGTTGCAGATTCCTGGCATCGGCCCAAAAATGACTGCATCCATTCTGAATTCTGACTGCCATAAGCGGGCAGAACAAGAACTTCAGTTTATTGAAAAAAATAAAATTCAGGCCATTTTTTATACTGATGCGACTTATCCTAAAAGGTTAAAAGCCTGTGTGGATTCTCCAATGATGCTATATTTTAAAGGAGAAACTGATTTGAACCGGCAACGCATCATCAGTGTAGTAGGTACCCGCAAAGCAACCAGTTATGGGCGGCAGTTGTGCGAAGAATTAGTGGATTCACTTAAAATTTACGATGTAACCGTTATCAGCGGATTGGCTTATGGTATTGATGTTTGTGCACATAAAGCATGCATAAAACACCAAATTTCTACGGTTGGTATTTTGGGTCATGGCTTGGATAGATTATATCCTTCCCAACACCAAAGCATAGCCGAAAAAATGTTAGGCAACGGTGGCCTGCTTACCGAATTTCCATCGCAAACAAATCCAGACCGGGAGAATTTCCCCAAACGAAACCGCATTGTAGCAGGCATGGCCGATGCAACAATTGTAGTGGAAGCCAGTATTAAAGGCGGGGCTTTAATTACTGCAGAAATTGCCAACTCTTATAACCGGGATGTTTTTACTTTTCCGGGAAGGATAGGGGATGAGTTTTCTGAAGGATGTAATTTTCTGGTTCGATTTAACAAAGCCGGATTATTAACAAGCTATGCAGATTTGGCTGAACAAATGGGCTGGCTAGATCAGGTTTTACCTATCAAAAAACAGCAGTTGCTTTTCCCGTTGGATTTAACTTCCGAAGAAAAACAAATTTTTAACATATTGGAGTCCAGCGGCCAGATCGGAATTGATGATCTGGCATTAAAAACAAATTTGCCGTTAAGCATTTTGGCCATGAACCTGCTAAATCTGGAAATGCAAGGATTGGTACGTGCTTTACCCGGTAAATATTATAATTTGATTCGATAGATTTTAAGGAAACCGGTATTACAGCAACGTTCCGGTATTGTTGCTCACTTCGGCCCAACTGTCTACCGTTAATTCAATTTCAACCCAGGAACTGGTTGGAATAGTGGTAATATCACCAGTGAGATAATACAGTAAATTACTGACACCAGGATTATGCCCGACCAAACAAACAACTTCGTCCTCATTATCAAGTTGAGTAACTATTTTTAATAAAGTTTCTGCACTGGCTTCGAAAATTTTATCGTTCACAACTGCATCATCAAAGCCAAAAGTAGCAGCAAAAATATGAGCTGTATTTAATGCGCGTAAAGCCGGACTAGTTATGATTAAACCCGGAGCAGTAATATTATTCAGTAACAAAGCTGCCATTTTTGCGGCGTCCTGCTTGCCTGCATTGGTTAAATCACGATCAAAATCACTGATTTTATTTGTTTCTGGTTCTGCTTCTCCATGACGGATCAGGATTAATTTTTTCATTGGTAAAAGAAGCATTACTTGTTGTTGAACAGGTATGAAACGGCAATGCCGAAAACTTTATTGCGCGTTTTAATATTCACATCGTCATATACTCCTGGCGTAGCAATGTCTCTCAATCCGTATTCATAATTCAGCTCGAAACCAACTCCGTGCAGCAAGCGAATTTCAGCCCGTAAATTTAAACCGTAATCGGTGCGTTTGTAGTCACTATTTTCATCGTTTCCAAAATAAACTCGATTAGTGCCATCAATCGGCGAATCAAAAATAATTCCGGATAACGAGTATTGCCCTGCAATGCCATAAGCAGCATAAGGCCCTCCACCTAAAAAAATTGTGCCTGCTTTAGTGGGTAGTTTGTACAAAAAGTTGACCGGGATTTCCAAATAATACAAGCGCGTATTTTTCCGTCGGTTAGTGCTGGTTTCCGGGTTGATGTATGTATCAATTCCTCCTTTGCCATCCAAAATTAAACCGGTTTGAATGGCAAATTTTTGCCATCCAATCTCCGTTACCTCACCAAACTTGATGTTACCATAGTTTTTAGATTGATAAGAAGAGGTAGTAGGGTTGTTATAAGCACCAATTGAGGCAAAATTGATACCTGCTTTAGCGCCGAACTTAACGGTTTGTGCCTTAAGCGGCAGATACAGCATTTCTAAAACCATACTTATCAAAAGCCATTTCTTCAACATCATCGTTTAATTATAGCAAGCAAATTAGAATAAATTTTACGTTAAGAGGCATTATTTGCAAAATTGATCAGCTGCTCATCCGGAATATCTTTCATACACTTAAAATGTCCCAACGGACATTTTTCCAGGCCAAATTTAGAGCAAGGGCGGCAATACAAATCAACCTCAATTACTTCGGCATTTTTTGCCTGATAAGGCCATACGCCAACCAGTTCCGGTGCTGTACTGCCCCAAACAGAAGCAACCGGCCTGTCAAAAGCTTCGGCAATATGCGTTAAACCGGTATCAAAGCCAATTACTTTTTTAGCCTGGGTTAATAAAAAAACCGATTGGTCAAGCGTTATTTTCCCGCAGGAATTATAAGTTTTTATGCCAGTAAAAGAAGCAATTTCCTCGCCGTTGCTATAAACATCATCACCGCCAAGCAATACAATCGGAAGATTAATCTGCTGGCAAATTTGTGCCACTTTCTCATTCGGCATCCGCTTGGTAAAATGTGTGGCACCAATAATAAATACCACATAATCTGGCAGGTGAGAAGCAGGGAGCAAATCAGCCAAAACATATTGCTGTTTTAAATAATAATTGATTGGCAAACCATCATTCTGAATGCCTAAAAATGCAACGGTTTCCAGATAACGATCAACCAGATGCTTGTCTGAAATGAAATTCCACTTCCATTTTAAAAAAAGCCATTTCTGTAAAGGTTGTTTTTTGAAGGTAGAAGCAGGAATACCGGTTTTAAATTTGATAATAGCCGTGCGCAAATTATTATGCAGATCAATCAGGTAATCGTATTTTTCGGCTTTGATCTCGCGGATGGTATCATTCAGATTTTCCTGCAATAAAAGAAGCTTGTCCAGGTAAGGATTGCCTTCGTAAATATATTTGAAATTAGGCTTCGTCAAAAAATGGATCTCCGCACCGGGTAACTGCAGTTTCAAACAGCGCACTACTGGCGTAGTATAAATAATATCGCCCATCGAACTCAATCGGATCACCAGAATTTTGAGCGGTTTTTGTAAGTCAGGTTTCACTTCAAAAAACATAATTAAAGTGCAATGCTTCTTTTATCAACTAAAAATTTTTCTTTTTTCGATTTGAAAAAAGTAGCTATTTCACTGGCTGATAATGCATTCAAACACATTTCTTTGGATAAACCGCCTTTGCGCGCCACATGGATGCCGTAATGCATATCCCACAAACCAGTTGTGCGGTGCGCATCGGGATTGATGGAAAGCCAAACGCCTTTTTCCAACGCATACTGGTGCCAGCGCCAATCCAGATCTAAACGCAACGGGTTTGCATTAATTTCAATCACCACGCCATTGGCTGCGCAAGCGTCAATCATTTTTTTATAGTCAATTGGATAACCATTGCGGCTCAGCAATAATCTTCCGGTTGGATGGCCGAGAATTGTAGTGTATTGGTTTTCAATGGCTTTGATCAAACGTTCCATCGCTTTTTCTTCGCTCATCCGCAAATTGGAATGCACGGAAGCCACCACAAAATCGAATTTCTCCAATATTTCGTTTGGATAATCCAGCGAGCCGTCACTCAAAATATCAGATTCAATTCCTTTAAAAATTTTAAAATTCTGAATTTTTTTGTTGATCGAATTCACTTCTTCCATTTGCTGCAAAACGCGTTCGATGCTTAAACCGCTGGCATAAAAAGCACTTTTACTATGATCGCAAATGCCAAAATATTCCAGTTTTAGCTGATCGCGGCTATACATCGCCATCTCTTCCAGCGTGTTCACGCCATCGCTCCAGGTGCTGTGGTTATGCAGCGTTCCTTTCAAATCTTTAAAAGTAATCAGTTCCGGTAATTTTCCGGTGGATGCTTTTTCTATCCAGTATTTTCCTTCCCGAAGTTCCGGTTCGATGAAAGGCAAGCCCGCTTTCTGATAAATCTCTTCTTCTGATTTGGGTTTAAAATCATCAGCTGCAATTCGTGAAAGCACATTTTGCACATGTTCCGGATCGCCGGTTTCTACAAATAAAGTTTTAATAAAATCATTTGGATCACCAAAAACCAGCTTTACCGCCATGCCATGTTCGGTTTTGCCCTGCCAGTTGCTTGTTTCTTTTACCGAAAAAGTCAGGTAGGAAACTTCGCTCAAACCAGAAAATAAAGCTTCCTGATTTTCCGCAGCAATTACCACAACCAGCTCATCTACAATTTCCAGTTTCCGGCGGAATTGTCCGGCCGATGCTGTTTTTATGCCAGTAAAAGAAGCATTCAGGTTTTGCAGCAAATCATGTTCGATCGCTTCAGCTTGCGCATACAGGAATTTTCCTTGAGAAGCAATATCAAACTCAATCGTTTTTTTGATTTGTTCCTGCGTTTTCAATCCGAAACCTTTGGCCTCGATCAGCCGGTTTTCATTACAGGCATAGTACAGTTCGCCCACAGAATCAATGTGCAATTCGTGCCAAATAGTTACAATCTTTTTCGGACCGATACCTTTAATACGCAGCATATCAATAATGCCGGCCGGCGTTTTATCTATATAATTTTCGGTTTCTTTCAGGTTGCCGGTTTCCAGCAGTTCGGCAATTTTTATGGCGATACTTTTTCCGATGCCATCAATTGCATCCAGTTCGGCCAATGTTTTTCCGGCTAATGGAAAAGGCAATTTATCTGCCTTAAAAGCAGCATTGGCTATGGATTTTATTTTGAAGGGATTCTCTTCATGCAGCTCCATCAGTTGCGACAGAAAGCGGAGATGGCGGGAAATTTGTTTATTCTCCATAAAAATAGTCGGTAAAAGAAGCATCAAAAATACAAAAGCCGCCTTGTGCAAGGCGGCTTTTGTAAATATTATTTTAGAATATTTTAGTGGATTTCGAGCGTGTATGGCATCCGCATTTGCGCTCCGCTGTATTTTAAGATCGTTTGCAGATCGTTGTAATAACGGTAACTCTCGCCCAATTCCTGCTTCATCATATATGTTTTGGCTTCGGAAGCGAAACCTGCACCAAAGTTTTCGAGTAATGATTTTTGCTCTGGATAAGTAACCAATTTATAATCGGAAATTTTTGCTTTGGCTGCTGCAGAACGAATGGCCGCATCTAATCCGCCCAAACGATCAACCAAACCAATTTTTAAAGCTTGCGAGCCGGTCCACACACGGCCCTGGCCAATGCTGTCAATATATTTCTGTGTTTTTTTTCGTCCTGCTGCAACTGCGCCGGTAAAATCTAAATAACCATGATTTACCTGATCCTGCAAAATTGCTCTTTCTTCCGGATTTAGCGGACGGGTTACATCGCCCAGATCAGCAAATTTTCCGGTTTTTACGCCATCAAAAGTAACACCCAGTTTCTGGTTCAAAAAGTTTTTCATGTTCGGCAAAATCGCAAAAATACCAATGGAACCAGTGATGGTATTGGGCTGCGCAAAAATAGAATCCGCAGCACAAGCCATATAATAACCACCGGAAGCGGCCACATCGCCCATAGAAACGATTACTGGTTTCACTTTTTTGGTTATGGCAACTTCCCGCCACAACACATCAGAAGCCAGTGAACTGCCGCCTGGCGAGTTGATGCGCAACACAACAGCTTTTACTTTTTTATCCAAGCGTGCTTTGCGGATGGCTCTGGAAATCCCTTCTGAACCGATAGAATTATCATCGCCTTCGCCACTGCCAATATCTCCGGAAGCATAAATTACAGCAATACGAGTGTTGGATGAACCTTTATCTTTATTTTCATCCGGCTGGTTGTAATCTGAGAGTTCAACCATGTCCAGATTATCGTTTTGATCCGTTCCGGTACGTTGTTTTAGTTCGGTCAGGATTTCATCTTTATATTTTAATCCGTCAATCAACTTGTATTTCAAAGCATCTTCCGGATATTTTATTTTTAATGCATTAGCAATATTAAACAGCGAATCTTTGTTCAATTTACGGCTTTTGCCAATATTGGTAAGGAAATAATCGTACAAAGAACCCATATATGAGTTGACTTGCAAGCGGTTGGCATCGCTCATTTTATCCAGAATAAATGGCTCGACCGCACTTTTAAAGGTTCCTACTTTAATAACTTGTGCTTCGATGCCTAATTTTTCAAGCGCACCTTTAAAAAAGCTGTATTGCGAACTGAAACCGCGAAACTCAAAAATTCCTTTTGGATTGATATAAATTTTATCAGCAACAGAAGCTAAATAATAAGCACCCTGTGTGTAAATTTCACCATAAGCCAACACAAATTTGCCTGATTTTTTGAAATCGATCAACGCATTACGAATTTCCTCCGTGGTTGCCTCACCCGAAAGCATATAGCTTTCATCCAAGTAAATCCCTTTAATATTACTGTCGTTTTTTGCTCTTTTGATACTGGCTAAAATATCATTCAACCCGATTGACTTTTTTACGCTAAGGTTTAGAAACGGAATACCGGAAAGCGGATTGGCCGAAGTGCGTTCTTTAATGGCATAATTAAATGCCAGCCGCAGTACAGAATTAGCTCCAACTTCTGTTTTTTTATCGCTTCCGGCAGAGGAAATCAAACCAAAAATGACGAAAGTAAAAATGACCAGACAGAGTAAAACGCCGATGATCGTGGCAAAAACATATTTGAAAAACTGTTTCATTTAAAAGCTATTCTTTTTTGCAAACTTAGCAAAACGGTAACGTTAAATGTTAGAGCTTTGTCCATATAATTTGTTACAACATGCAAAAAGTATATCTTTTATTGGGGAGTAATTTAGGCGATAGAAATGAGTACCTAAAAGAAGCATTACAGCATTTAAAGAACGATGTTGGCAGGATTGTACGCGTTTCCTCAGTTTACGAAACCCAATCCTGGGGCGTAGCAGATTTGCCTGATTATCTAAATCAGGTAGTAGAAATGGAAACACTGTTTTTACCGCAGGAAATTTTAAAAAAAACTCAATTTATTGAAGAAATATTGCATCGGGAAAGAACAAAAAAATGGGATTCCCGTACAATTGACATCGATGTTTTATTTTTCGGAACGGAAGTAATTGATCTGCCCCAACTGAAAATACCACATCCGCAAATTCAAAATCGTTTGTTTACATTAGTGCCACTAAATGAGCTGATACCCAACTTTATGCACCCGGTGCTTAAAAAAACGATACATGAATTAAGGCAGGAAGTGCAAGACGACTTGCCGGTTAAAAAATTTGCTTTTTATTAAATAGATTATATTGATTGTATGAATACTCAAAGCAGCGAACAAGATTTTGACTTGTCTTTTTTAGAAGAAATTGCCGATGGAAACAAAGAATTCCTGATTGAATCTATTGATATGTTTTTGGTGCAGACGCCGGAGATTTTCAGCAGTATTTCGCAGGCTATTGCTACTAAAGATTGGGTTACCACGGCCTCGCTTGCACATAAAGTAAAATCAAACCTCGGTTTTTTTGGGATGGACCGTATTAAAAACGAGATGCAGGAAGTAGAAATTAATGCCAAAGACGGTGGCACAGATCCATCTCTGGCTGTTAAATTTGAGTCCACAAAAAAAGCTGTCCTAAAAACAGTAGAACAGCTTTATCAGATTAAAAAACAGATTGAGGCAGAAGTTTAAGCCAGATGTAACGTAAAATTATAGCTTTCCATAATCAGGTTGGCTAATAATTTTTTACAGGCCTCGTCCACCTTTCCATGGGCTGAAGCTTCGTTTTCTGCTTCCACTTCCAAAGAAATATGTTTGCCAATGCGAACATTGGTAATTGCTGATAAGTCAAGGTTTTTCATGCTTCCTGAAACCGCTTTTCCCTGCGGATCCAGAATTTCTTTTTTGGGCATCACATCAATTTCTGCTTGAAATTTCATTTTGGGTGGTTCTGATTTGGATGATCGATAAAATAATATAAAACAGGATAATTATGGGTATGGCTGCAAACTTAAAAATTAACAGGCAAAATACCCCGAAAATTAGTAGGATGTAGCGGTAACTATTTTCGGCAAAATTTAGGTTTTTAAATTTTAGGGACATCAACGGAAGCTCGGCCACCAGCAGCCAGCAATTGACAATGATATAAGTAATTAAAAACCATTGATTTAAAATTATACCTGTAAAAACAGTATTAGGCTGAAATAAAAGAATCAGCGGAAACGAAGCCGAAAGCATTGCGCTTGCAGGGGTAGGCAAACCAATAAAACTGTTGGTTTGGCGGGTATCAACATTAAACTTGGCCAGGCGCAATGTCGAAAAAACAGCGATAAAAAAAGCACTGAAAAACCAGTAAGATTTTGCTGATTCTGTTTCTGAAAGATGGAAAAGATGGTAAATAATTACAGATGGCAAAACGCCAAAACTTACCATATCAGCCAATGAATCCAGCTGCTTCCCAATTTCTGAATGAACTTTTAAAAGCCGGGCTGCCATTCCATCCAGAAAATCAAAAAAAGCAGCGATAAAAACAGCATAGGCTGCATAATCCAATTTTTCATGAAAAGCAAAAACAATACCTATACAACCACTAAAAAGGTGTGTACAGGTAATGGCATTTGGGATATGTTTCTTCATTTCAGTCGGCCGTTACAAATTGCCAGTTGCCGGTTGATGTAACCAACAGGTAACTTACAACTGGCAACCGATAACTTCTTAGCTGTTCATACTGATCAGAAATTCTTCATTGGATTTGGTTCCACGGATTTGTCCCTGCAAAAATTCCATCGCTTCCTGCGAGTTCATATCGGCCAGGTGATTGCGCAAAATCCAAACACGTTGTAAGGTGTCTTTATCCAAAAGCAAATCATCACGGCGTGTACTTGAAGCAGTAAGATCGATGGCTGGATAAATCCTTTTGTTAGATAATTTACGGTCGAGTTGCAGCTCCATGTTGCCGGTTCCTTTAAATTCTTCAAAAATAACCTCATCCATTTTAGATCCGGTATCAATCAGAGCGGTAGCAATAATGGTAAGCGAACCGCCATCTTCAATGTT
Source organism: Janthinobacterium lividum (assembly GCA_050954285.1). GTDB lineage: Bacteria > Bacteroidota > Bacteroidia > Sphingobacteriales > Sphingobacteriaceae > Mucilaginibacter_A. The sequence goes on from JBPBPL010000019.1 coordinate 46,891, forward strand.
ACGGGCAGCACCAAAAAAGCGTTTAGGTTTATGCAAAGCGTTGGCATCCACACCACCGGAAAGGATTTTGCCGGAAGCAGGTGCAACTGTATTATAAGCACGCGCCAATCTGGTAATAGAATCGAGTAAAATCACCACATCATGGCCGCATTCTACCATGCGTTTAGCTTTTTCCATTACGATATTAGCGATTTTTACATGTCGCTCGGCCGGTTCGTCAAATGTAGAAGAAACTACTTCTGCACGAACGCTGCGGGCCATATCGGTAACTTCCTCCGGGCGTTCATCAATCAGTAAAATGATCAAATATACTTCCGGGTGGTTTTTAGCAATGGCATTGGCAATATCTTTCAGCAAACTGGTTTTACCGGTTTTGGGCTGAGCTACGATCAAACCACGCTGGCCTTTACCAATCGGCGTAAATAAATCAATGATTCTGGTAGAATAATTGTTTACTTCAGAAAAAAGATTCAATTTTTCCTGCGGAAAAAGCGGCGTTAAAAAGTCAAAAGGAACTCGGTCGCGCACTTCGGAAGGAACGCGGCCATTAATCGCTTCCACACGTACTAACGGAAAATATTTTTCGCCTTCTTTTGGTGGACGGATACTGCCGCGAACGGTATCACCGGTTTTCAACCCAAATAATTTTATTTGCGATTGAGAGACATAAATATCATCTGGAGAAGTCAGATAATTATAGTCCGAAGAGCGTAAAAACCCGTAGCCATCAGCCATGATTTCCAGTACGCCTTCATTCACAATTACGTTGTCGAAATCCAGATTTATAGCGGGTTCGGCATGTTTATTAGGGGCGTTAACTGGAATATTGTTTTGCTGCGGATTGGTATTCTGGTTGCCGTTATTTGGATTATTGTTATTTTGTTGATTTCCGTTATTATTATACCGTTTTTCAAATTTAGGCTGGCGGTTCTCAGCAGGAACATCACTGTAACGACGTGCAGGCTCTGCATTATTATTAACAGGAGGTGCAGCAGTTCTGGTTGGCTGATTAGGAGATTCTGATCTTGGCAAAACACGTTCGGCAACCGGAAAATTAATTTCCGGAACAGCATCTGCATGGCTGTCTTTTACTGTTTTTATCGTCCTAATTCTTTTGCGGGGCTTATCTTCTGCTTCGGATGTCTCAGCTTCAACAGGCTCAGGTTGTGCTGGTTCGGCAACATCAGCCACTTTATTTTCCGGCGTTTGCAAAGGTATTTCCAGTTCTGTTACAGGTGCAGGCTGTGCAACACGGGGTTTCCTGCCTGGTTTAGCTTTTTCAACTGGTAGTTGAGTGGTGGTTTGACTATTACTGATTTGATTGATCAGATCTTGTTTACGCAGCTCTTCTGCCTGGGCAATGCCCAAACCTTTGGCTATTTCACGCAACTCAGATACGAGCTTGTCGTTCAGTTCGGTGGTATTAAACATGAGAAGAAATAATAATATTTATCTTTTAAATTAAGATTTGATGGTAGAAATAAATTTTTCTTTGCTGATACCGTACATCTCAGTAGTTAAACTGATAAAAAAGCATTGGAGAATAGTTCTGTTTTTTGAAATGCAGGAAAATCGTCAGGAAAACGCTGCAATTGTAAATAATATTTATAACTATTCAAACTATTAGGTAAAAAAAATTTGTAACAATCATTTAACGGTTTTTTATTTAATTTGATTTTTTCAATATAAAACATGTATTCCAAGCAGCAAATTATTAACCAGATCCGTCAGAAAAAATCTTTTTTATGTATCGGATTAGATACTGATCCGCAAAAAATCCCTGATTTTTTGCGGAGTTTTCCTAATCCGGTGCTCGAATTTAATCAAAGAATTATTGCTGCCACGCATGATTTATGCATCGCTTACAAACCCAATACTGCTTTTTACGAGTGTTATGGGGCAAAAGGTTGGCAAAACCTGATTGATACCTGCAATTATATTCCTGACGATATTTTTAAAATTGCAGATGCCAAACGCGGCGACCTCGGCAATACCGGTCAAATGTATGCCAAAGCTTTTTTTGATCAGGAAAATTCCGGGATGTCGTTTGATGCCGTAACCGTTGCGCCTTACATGGGAGCGGATTCGGTAATGCCTTTTTTATCGTATAAAAATAAGTGGGCAATTTTGCTGGCCTTAACTTCCAATGAAAGCCATGCAGATTTTCAGTTGTCCGGCAATGAAGAAAGCGCACTGTTTGAACAGGTGCTGCAAAAATCGCAGCAATGGGGAACTGATGAACAACTGATGTATGTAGTGGGCGCCACTCGTGGTGAAGCTTTTTTAACGATACGCAAACATGTTCCTAATCATTTTCTGCTGGTTCCGGGCGTGGGCACGCAAGGCGGATCGTTGGCTGATGTTTGCAAATATGGAATGAATGCAGATTGCGGCCTGATTATAAATGCTTCCAGATCAATTATTTATGCTTCTTCCGAACGGGATTTTGCAGAAGCCGCAAGGGCAGAAGCTTTAAAAATTCAGCAGGAAATGGAAACAGAATTATTGAAATATGGGTTTTTGAAGTAATGGTTAATCTGTTATTTTAAAATTCGGTCCGTTTTATCATCGGGGAATAGCTGATTGTATAAATTAGATTTTTGCCAGGCTTTATAATTATTACCTCAAGGGAACCAGAATTTATATCGATAAAAGAAGCATAGGTTTGAATTTGGTGAGATGTAGTAATAATAGCAAACAGAAAATCACCTGCATTGTATTTATTAAGTGGCTGATTTAGCAGATTAATATTACTTTTCAGAAATTTTTCTAAAACATGAGCAAACCTTCTGATCTAAAAAAAATCCTTTGTATTGATATTGGCGGCTCCCATATCAAAGCTACCGTTTTGGACACGGATGGAAAATCACTTAAAGAATACGAAAAAATACCAACCCCGGTTCCGGCATCTCCCCAAAATGTTATCGATGCAATCAAAACGCTGGTGAAAGATTTCCCGGATTACGATCATATTTCTTCCGGCTTTCCGGGATATGTTAAGGATGGTACTGTTTTTACCGCACCAAATTTGGGAACGGAACTTTGGGAAAAAACTGATCTGCAAAAATTACTGAAAGATACTTTGGGCAAAGATGCCATTGTGGTAAACGATGCCGATATGCAGGGCATGGGCGTAATTAGCGGCCAAGGTTTTGAAATGGTAATTACGCTGGGAACCGGTTTCGGAACAGCTCTTTTTAAGGATGGATTTTTATTGCCGCACTTAGAAATTGCGCATTTACCGATCAAAAAGGACAAAACTTATGATCAGTATCTGGGTGATAAAGCATATCATGAAGTTGGCGATGACCGCTGGAACAAACGTGTAAAAAAAGTCTTGGATATTTTAAAAACAGTTTTTAACTACGATTTTTTATACATTGGAGGAGGAAACTCCAGTGAAATTGATTTTAAACTGGATGATAATATCAAAATAGTATCCAACCGCGATGGTATTAAAGGTGGACCAAGACTGTGGATGCAGGACAAAAATGCGCTCAGCAAAAAATAAAACTGATCTTAAACTTTTTTAAACTGAAATAATGAATGTAAATGTAGGAACAACAAACCTTGAGCAGTTAGCCATAGATACGGTAAGAATCTTAGCTGTTGATGCTGTTCAAAAAGCAAATTCCGGCCACCCTGGTATGCCAATGGGTGCTGCACCGATGGCTCACGTTTTATGGTCTGAAGAAATGTATTACAGCCCAACCAATCCGGAATGGCCAAATCGTGATCGTTTTATTCTTTCTGCTGGTCATGGCTGTATGTTGCAATATTGTTATTTGCACCTTACCGGTTATGATCTCTCTATGGATGACCTGAAAAACTTCCGTCAGTTAAACAGTAGAACAGCAGGCCACCCGGAATACGGTTTAACGCCCGGAATTGATGTAACTACTGGTCCGTTGGGTCAGGGTTTTGCTAATGGTGTTGGTTTCGCTATCGGACAGAAACATTTGGCTGGTCGTTATAATCAACCGGGTCATCATATTTTTGATTATAAAATTTTCGCGATCTGTAGTGATGGCGATATGATGGAAGGAGTAACTTCTGAAGCTGCTTCTCTGGCTTCCCAATTAGAATTGGGCAATCTGATTTATTTATATGATGACAACCATATTTCTATTGAAGGCGATACCGATATTGCTTTTACAGAAGATGTAGCTGCCCGTTTTAAAGCTTACGGTTGGCATGTTCAGGTAGTGGAAGATGGCAATGATGTTGCTGCCTTACGCGCTGCGGTGCACAATGCCAAAATTGAGATCCGCAAACCATCTTTAATAAAAGTACGTACGCATTTAGCTTATGGTAGTCCGAATAAAGTGGATACGCCGGGAGCACATGGTTCTCCGCTGGGCGAAAAAGAAGTGAAGCTGGTAAAAGAAGGAATGGGTTTTGATCCGGAAAAATTCTTTTATGTGCCACAGGAAGTATCTGATTTTTACCTGGAATGCGGAAAAAAAGGTGAAGAAAAAGAACAAAAATGGAACGAAAAGTATGAAGCTTACAAAAAAGAATTTCCGGAGTTAGCTGCCGAATATGAGTTATTAAGCAGCGGCAAATTACCAGAAGGCTGGCAAAGTACCATTCCTGTTTTCAAAGCAGAAGAAGGTAAAATTGCTACCCGTAAAGCATCCGGAAAAGTGTTGAATGCCATTGCCCCGGTTTTGCCAGGTTTAATGGGTGGAGCTGCGGATTTGGCTCCATCTACAGAAACTAATCTTGATAAATACGAATCTTTTACTGCTGAAGATAGAACCGGAAGAAATTTCCACTTCGGTATCCGCGAACATGCAATGGGTTCTGCCCTAAACGGCATGGCCCTAACTAAAGGAATTATTCCTTATGGCGCTACTTTCCTGATTTTTTCTGAATATATGCGTCCGCCGATCCGGATGGCAGCCATAATGAAAATCAGACCAATTTTTATCTATACTCACGACAGTATTGGTTTGGGTGAAGATGGAACTACGCACCAGCCGGTTGAGCAACTGATTTCTTTGCGCTCCATTCCAAATATAACTTTAATTCGCCCTGCAGATGCTAACGAAACCGCACAGGCATGGCGTGTTGCAATCGAGCATGTTGGTGGTCCGGTAATTATTGTATTAACCCGTCAGGGCTTGCAAACTATTGATCAGGAGAAATATGGTAAAGCAACCGAACTTGAAAAAGGTGCTTACATTTTATCTGATGTTGAAAATCCTCAATTATTGCTGATTGCAACCGGTTCTGAAGTAGAACTGATTATGAAAGCCCAGGCAAAATTGAAGGAAGAAGGCATTGCCGCACGTGTAATCAGTATGCCATCTTGGGAATTGTTTGAAAAACAGGATGCAGAATATAAGGAAAAAGTTTTCCCGAAAAACTTGAAAAAACGTGTGGCTGTAGAAATGGCTTCCACTTTGGGCTGGCATAAATATGTTACGGATGAAGGCGAAGTGATTGGAATGCACACTTTCGGCGAATCTGCCCCGGCAGAAGAACTATACAAAGTTTTCGGCTTTACGGTAGAAAACGTGGTTGAAAAAGCAAAAGCATTGCTCGCATAAATTTACCCGCTAAAAGAAGTATCCCGTTTTTATGGATACTTCTTTTATCAACCTAAAATTAATAAAGATGAAAATTGGAATTGCGGCGGATCATGGTGGCTTTGAGCTGAAAGAAATGCTTCGCGATTATCTGAAAGGTTTAGGCCATGAAGTAGTTGATTTTGGTGCAACATCATTAGTTCAATTAGATGATTTTCCTGATTATGTAATTCCGATGGCAAGAGCTGTAGCAAACCAGGAAGTAGAACGCGGAATTGCCGTTTGCGGTAGTGGCGTTGGTGCCTGCATTGCTGCCAATAAAGTTAGTGGTGTTCGCGCTGCTTTAATTACAGATCATTTTTCTGCTCATCAAGGTGTAGAAGATGATGATATGAATGTAATGACCATTGGCGGACGTGTGGTTGGTTTTAATGTTGCACAGGAACTGGTTACCTCATTTTTAAAAGCCGAGTTTATTGGTGCAGAACGGCATTTGCGTCGTCTGGAAAAAGTACATCAAATAGAAAAATAACCCTTAAAAGAAGTATCATGTCAAACAGACTTAAAAAAATACACGAACTTGGCCAGAGCATCTGGCTAGATTTTATAGACCGCAGAATCATGGATTCTGGCGATATGCAAAAATTAATTACAGATGATGGTGTGCGTGGCGTAACATCCAACCCAGCCATTTTTGAGAAAGCTTTTAGCAGCAGTTCTGATTATGATGCAGATATAGCTAAATTGGCTAAAGAAGGCAAAAGCAATGATGATATTTTTTATGCCGTTGCGGTAGAAGATATCAAACGTGCTGCAGATATGTTTATGCAGGTTTACGAAGATGAAGTAAAAGGTGCGGATGGTTACGTAAGTCTGGAAGTATCACCGCGTTTTGCAACTGATACCGAAGCAACCACCAAACAAGCTTTGGATCTTTGGAAAGCCGTACATAAAGATAATGTGATGATTAAAATTCCGGGAACGAAAGAAGGTTTGCCAGCGATCCAGAAATGTATTGCAGAAGGATTGAACATTAATGTAACCTTGCTTTTTGGTTTGGAAAGATATGAAGCCGTTACCGAAGCCTACATTGCAGGTTTGGAAGAACGGGCAAATGCAGGCAAACCAATTGAGTATGTTTCCTCTGTTGCCAGTTTCTTTTTAAGTCGGATTGATGTTTTGGTTGATCCTATGTTGCAGGAAAAAGGTTTGGCTAACCTAAAAGGCGAAGTTGCAATTGCATCAGCCAAAAAGGCTTACGAAATATATAAACGTGTTTTCAGCACAGATCGTTGGAAAAAACTGGAAGAAAAGGGCGCCAAACCACAACGTTTGCTTTGGGCAAGTACCGGAAGCAAAGATCCTGCTTTTTCTGATGTAAAGTATGTTGAAGCTTTAATTGGTAAGGATACAGTTGATACCATTCCGATGGATACACTGGTTGCTTTCCGTGATCATGGTAATGCTGCAAATACTTTGGAAGAAGGATTGGAAGCTGCAACTGCAACTTTAGAGCAGATAAAAACAGCAGGCATTGATCTGACAAAAATTACTCAGCAACTGGAAGATGAGGGAATTGAGAAATTCAATCAGCCATATGATAAATTGCTGGCTGCCATCGAAAAACAAAAACAATCAGCATTAGCCTAATTGATATGGAAGCCGGCTACCCAAAAATTCTGTTTCTGGATGTTGGCGGCGTTTTACTGACAAATGGTTGGGGACATGAATCGCGCCAGCTGGCCGCAAAAATATTTGAAATAGATTATGCAGAAATGGAAGCTCTGCATAATCTTATTTTTAACATTTACGAAATCGGAAAAATTACGCTTGATGAGTACCTTGATACAGTAGTTTTCAATCATCCCCGAAACTTTACCCGTGAGGATTTTAAAGCTTTTGTTTTTTCTGAATCAAAAGAACTTCCGGATTTGTTGCAATGGCTGATCGAATGGAAAAAAGATTGTGGTTTCCGGATCATGTCCATCAACAATGAAGGAAAAGAACTGAATGACTACCGCATCAAAAAATTTGGATTACACCGGTGTTTTGATGCTTTTGTTTCTTCCTGCGATGTGGGAATGCGGAAACCTGATCCTTCTATATTTAAGCTTGCCATGGGAATTGCCCAAGCCAGTCCGGAACAATGCTACTACTTTGATGATCGCCAGATGCTGGTAAAAGTGGCCAGAAACACAGGTATAAACGTGTATCAGCATAAAGGTTTTGAAACAACTAAACAGTTATTAGAAAATATTAAATCACAATTTTAAATTAAAAAAAATGCCGGACGATAAATATACATTTGGAATGATCGGACTTGGAACCATGGGCAGAAACCTGCTGCTAAACATGGTGGATCATAATTTTTCTGGTGCAGGATATGATAAAGATGCAGACAAAATTGGTTTGCTAGAAAAAGAAGGTGAAGGAAAACCAGTTAAAGGTTTCCCGGATTTAAAAGATTTTATCAGCAGTTTACAAAAACCACGTGCAGTAATGATGCTGGTTCCAGCAGGAAAAATTGTGGACAGTGTGATTGAAGACCTGCTTCCGCTGATGGAAGAAGGCGATATCATTATCGATGGCGGTAATTCTCATTTTACGGATACCAACCGCCGGGTAGAATATCTAAACCCTAAAAAACTGCACTTCTTCGGTATGGGTATTTCCGGTGGAGAAGAAGGAGCGCGCAATGGCCCAAGTATGATGCCGGGTGGGGATAAAGAAGCTTACCAGCATGTAAAAGAAATTTTTGATGCCATTGCCGCACATGTAGATGGGCAGCCTTGCGTAACTTACATTGGGCCAGGTGCTTCCGGTCACTTTGTGAAAATGGTGCATAATGGTATTGAATATGGTTTGATGCAGCTAATTGCAGAAACTTATGGCATTATGCAAAAAGGTTTAAAAATGGATGACGAATCCATTCAAAAAACTTTTGCAAAATGGAACGAGGGCCGATTAAAATCATACCTGCTGGAAATTACAAAAGATATTTTCGCTTTTAAAGAAGACGGAAAAGATATGCTACTGGTAAATGATATTAAAGATGAAGCCCGTGCTAAAGGAACCGGAAAATGGACTTCGCAAGTGGCCATGGATCTGGAATTACCAGTACCAACTATTGATACTGCTGTTTCCATGCGCGATTTATCAAAATATAAGTCTCTGCGTGTTCAATTATCGGAGATATATGATGAACAGCTTCCTTTAATGTCGGATAATACAGAAGAGTTTTTAAATTCCTTGGAGCAGGCTTTTTATTTCAACACCATTATTACTTATACGCAAGGTATGCACTTGCTGTATAAAGCATCCAAAGATTACCAGTATGACCTGAATCTGGCTGCGATTGCAAGCATTTGGCGCGGCGGTTGTATCATCCGTTCAGAGTTTTTAAATGTAATCACGAATGCTTATGATCAAAATAAAAGCATGGAACTTCTTTTATTGGATGAAACTGTGCAAGGTTTGATTAAAGAGACAGAAAGTGCCATTCGTAAAGTGGTTGCAGCAGCTATCCAATCTGGTGTTGCTATTCCGGCTTATGGTTCATGCTTAAATTATTTTGAAACGTTCCGTACTAAAAATATGCCATCAAATTTAATCCAAGCACAACGTGATTATTTTGGTGCACACACTTACGAACTGATTGGCAAAGAAGGTGTTTTCCATACTGAATGGCAGGCAATTCCTTCCCACAAAACCAACAATTGATCCATACTTCTTTTATCCACCCTTTTTTATCACTCATAAAATTATATGAAATCAACTAAAAATCAGCCTACAGTATTTGTGATTTTTGGTGGTACCGGCGATTTAAATTGGCGGAAAATCACGCCTGCTTTGTACAATTTATTTTTGGATGATTGGCTGCCCAACCAGTTTTCCATCATTGGTACTGGCAGAACCAAATTATCTAATGATGATTTTAAAGCAAAATTATTGGATGGTATCAACCAATTTTCTCGCAGCGGAAAAGCTGATCCTAAAAAATGGGATACATTTTCTGAAAATATAGTTTACCAGCCAGCAGATTTGAATGATTCAGGAACTTATGTAGAATTTGGTAACCTGATTAAAAAGTACGAAGCGGATTGGAAACTTGAAGCCAATGTAATTTATTACTTGGCTGTTGCGCCACAGTTTTTCCCGATTATTGCTGAAAATATTTCTAAAAGCGGTTTGGCTACCAATCCGGAGAAAACCCGAATCGTAATTGAAAAACCTTTTGGCCACGATCTGGAATCTGCAAAATCGCTGAATCAGTTGCTGCAAGGAATTTTTCAGGAAAAGCAGATTTATCGCATCGACCATTATCTGGGTAAAGAAACTGTACAGAATATCCTCACATTCCGTTTTGCTAATTCATTGTTAGAACCGCTTTGGAACCGGAATTATATTGAGCACGTACAGATTTCTGTAACGGAACAGCTGGGCGTTGCTGATCGTGGAGATTACTACGAAGGAGCCGGAGCAATGCGCGATATGATCCAAAATCATATTTTGCAGTTGCTTTGTTTGGTTGCGATGGAAATTCCCGTAAACTTTGATGCTGATGAAATCCGCAATAAAAAAGTGGATGTTTTGAACGCCATGCGTCGTTTTACGCCTGAAAATATCAAAAATTCGGCTGTACGTGGCCAGTATGGTAAAGGCTGGATCAAGGGAAAAGAAGTACCGGGTTATCGCAACGAAAAAAATGTCAACCCAGAATCTAATACGGAAACTTTTGCTGCAGTTAAGTTTTTTGTAGATAACTGGCGCTGGCAAGGTGTTCCGTTTTATGTGCGTACCGGCAAACGCTTGCATCAGTCAGCTTCGGTTATCAGTATTCAGTTTAAAGATGTTCCGCATCCGGTTTTTCCGGCAGAAGCAACAGAGAGCTGGCAGCAGAATAGGTTGATTATCAGCATACAACCGGAAATGAGCATTCGCTTACAAGTACAAGCAAAACGCCCTGGTGTGGATATGGTTATCAATACGGTTGATATGGTTTTTGATTACAAAGGAACTTACACCAACGAAACACCTGAAGCTTACGAAACATTGCTGTTGGATACGATGCAAGGCGACCAAACTTTATTTATGCGTGCCGATCAGGTAGAAGCTGCCTGGGCATTAATTATGCCAATTCTGAATGTTTGGGAAACCAAAAAAAGCTCAAAATTTCCGAATTACTCTTCTGATTCATGGGGACCAGAAGTAGCAGAAGCTTTGATTGCCCGTGATGGCTTCCATTGGTTTACCTTGCCAGTTAAAGAAGATTAGCAATGGATTTGAAACTCAACATATTTCCTTCCGAGCAGGAAGTGCTCACGGGAATTGCGAAATATTTTATTGAAACTGGCAATCAAGCTATTACAAAGCAAAGTTTTTTTAATGTTTCATTATCCGGAGGAACTTCGCCTAAAAAGTTGTATCAATTGCTAACTACCGCAGAATACCGGCAGCAACTGGACTGGACAAAAGTTTATTTTTTCTTTGGAGATGAACGCAATGTGCCTAAAAACTCTCCAGACAGTAATTTTTTGATGGCAAAAATAGCATTGTTTGATCCTTTGCAAATTGCAGAAAATCAGATATTTGCTGTTGATACTTCTTTGCCGCCGGAAGCTGCCGCTACGGATTATGCTAATCAAATCAACAATCATTTTGAGAATAAAAAAGTTTGTTTTGATTTGATTTTGCTTGGTTTGGGTGATAATTCTCACACTGCATCTTTATTTCCACATACAGATGTTCTTAATGAAAAAGATGCAACTATAAAAGCTATTTTTCTGGAGGATCAACAAGTATTTCGCATCACTAAAACTGCTTTAATGATTAACCAGGCACATCATATTGCATTTTTATTATATGGTGCTGGCAAAGCAGAAGCAGTAAAACATGTTTTGGAGGATCCAAGTAATGTTGAAGAATATCCGGCCCAGCTGATAAAACCTGAAAGTGGTGATGTGCAATGGTTTATGGATGAAGCAGCAGCGGCATTACTTCAAAATAAATAATTAAATACTGTTTTTAGCACCTAAATTTTAAGATTTCATTTCTTGGGAAAGTGATAGTTTAAGAAACTATCACTTTTTTTTTGTTTTGATAAACAATCTTTGTGTTGGTGCGTCTGCTTCGGTATATAAGCTCAAGCTAAAAATTTATGAGATTCGAAAATAAAATTTGTTTAGTTACCGGTGGTGGTTCTGGTATCGGGAAAGCTACTTGTTTGCGTATGGCATCCGAAGGCGGAACAGTGATTGTGGTGGATATTAATGAACAACACGGTAATGATACAGCTGAAACCATCCGTCAGCACAAAGGTAAAGCTGCTTTTATCAAAGCTGATTTAGCAATAGCTGAGGACATAAAAAATTGTGTTCAAAAAGTAATTGATGAATATCACCGGATTGATGTACTGGTTAATAATGCTGCTTTTATGACCTTTACCAAAATAGTTGATTTGGAAGAAAGCGATTGGGACAAGGTGATGAATATCAATCTGAAATCTGTTTTTCTTTTTTGCAAATACAGCCTACCGCACATGAAAAATGGTGCTGTGGTAAATATTAGTTCAGTACATGCTTTCCAAACTACACCTGATGTATTACCATATGCCACTACAAAAGGAGGTATGGAAGCTTTCACACGCGGATTGAGTTTGGAATATAAGCCTACGCAGGCACGTTTTAATTGTGTTGCACCGGGCGCTGTAGATACGCCAATGTTATGGTCTAATCCAAACATAAAAGATGGAGTAGAAAAAATGGAAGGCCAGGTTGGTAAGCCAGAAGAATTAGCAGCAGGAATTTGTTTTATGGCATCTGATGAAGCTTCCTATGTAAACGGAACTACTTTGGTAATCGATGGTAACCGCTTGGATATTCTCTAAAATATTAAACTGAGATGAAAAACAAGTTTATGTTTGCCACCGGCATCGAAAACAGTTATCCTACTATTTTTATCGATGGAAAAAAGGTACGGGTTGATGAATTAGAAAAAACCGGCCATTACAAAAGGTGGCAGGAAGATTTTCAATTGGTTAAAGATATGGAGATAGAGTTTTTAAGATATGGTCCGCCGTATTTTTCTACTCATACCGGTCCTGGTCAGTACAATTGGAGTTTTGCAGACGATACTTTTGCCCGGTTAAAAGAACTGGATATTACACCCATTGTTGATCTTTGCCACTTTGGAGTTCCGGATTGGTTAGATAATTTCCAAAATCCTGATTTCCCAAAATATTTTGCAGAATACGCGCTGGCTTTTGCAAAACGCTATCCACATCTAAAATTTTATACGCCCGTGAATGAGATTTTTGTGGCAGCGTCCTTCTCCGGTCAGTATGGCTGGTGGAACGAAAGTTTAGCCGATGACAAAAGCTTTGTTACCGCTTTAAAACATCTTTGCAAAGCCAATGTGCTAGCAATGGAAGTTATTGCAAAAGTGCAACCGGATGTAACTTTTATTCAGAGTGAATCATCAGAATATTTTCATCCTGAAGATCCAAGTTGCTGTGCCCAGGCTGATTTTCTCAACCTGAAACGTTTTTTATCACTTGATCTTTCTTACGCACATTCCATCAAAGTTCCGCATTATAAATATTTGATGGAAAACGGCATGACGGATGCAGAATATGAGTGGTTTATGAACAACCAAATCCGTGGAAAATGTATCATGGGCACAGATTATTATGCCAGTAATGAGCATATTGTCCATGCGGATGGTTCAACCAGTGCTTCCGGCGAAATATTTGGTTATTATGTGATCACTCAGCAATATTACACGCGCTATCGTTTGCCGGTAATGCACACGGAAACCAATATCGCCGAACCAAGTTCGGTTGCCTGGCTGCAGAAAGAGTGGGCAAATTTATACCGGTTCAAGCAGGATGGATTTCCGATTGTCGGTTTTACTTGGTACAGTTTGCTGGATCAAGTGGACTGGGACACGGCGTTGCGACAAGATAATGGCACTGTTAATCCGCTGGGTTTGTATGATTTAGACCGGAAAATCCGACCCGTTGGTACAGCCTATAAAAAACTGATTACAGACTGGCGTTCGACATTAGAACAAGAATCTTACGGTTTAAATATTATTTCCGAAATTTAGTGCGGTAAAAGAAGCATCGTTAAAAATTAAAAGAAGCATCAGCATCAGGGTTATCCACCTTGGTGCTTTTTCTTTCTCCACCCACCGTCACGTGCATCATATTAATTTGTTCCGGGTGTAGTTCATACAAAAGATCATCGCGTACAGTCAGCCGCTTGATGCGGTCAACTCCTTTCACTTCAAAATAACTCCACGTCCCGTCTTCCTGAATTTCATAACCAATATAAGCAAGATTTAAAATTTTACCATCGGCACTAATCAGCAAATGCTTCTTCACATAATCAGTGATCATCTTGCTAGTCAGCGCTTTATCTTTTGGCTTGATGATATCCAGCTGGATATGGTTTTGTTTTTCCAGTGCTTTTTCCAGATCGTCGGAAAACATCCGGCAACTGATTTCTATGGAATGATTGGCCGGATTCTGCTTGATTTCCGTAACACTAACATAAAACGGGTGCAACAGCCTCAGCCAGAAAAACAGGAAAGTAGGTAACATCTGTGTACTTGATCAAATTTATCTTTCAAAAAAAGCTATAATTACGCGCAAAAACGAATACTGTTTTTATGCCTGATTTTTCCTTGTACTTTCAATTGGGTTTGCAGCATATTTGCGATTGGAAAGGTTACGATCATATTCTTTTCGTAACCGTTTTATGCGGCGTTTACCAGCTTTCCGATTGGAAAAAAGTGTTGGTTTTGGTTACCGCTTTTACCATCGGCCATTCCATTACACTGGCTTTGAGCGTGTTCAATATTATCCACATCAACACTTCACTAATCGAGTTTTTAATTCCGGTAACAATCGTTTTAACATCCTTAAATAACATCGGTAAAAGAAGCATGGCTAAAAAAACCATCAATCCAACTTATCTTTTGGCTTTATTTTTTGGGTTGATACACGGTTTGGGCTTTTCCAGTTATTTAAGAAGCTTGCTGGGCAGAAGTACCAATATTGTACCGCAATTATTTGCTTTTAACATTGGTTTGGAGTTCGGACAGATCCTGATTGTAATTTCTGTATTACTTTTAGCCTTTTTGCTGATCAAAATCTTCAAAATCAAAGCTGTCGAATGGGGTTTTTTTCTATCTTCGGCTATCTTCGGCATTGCATTGATGATGTGTATAGATCGTTTTCAACAAATAATTTTCAGATGAAAAAAATTTACTTTGCTATTTCGTGTTTTTTCCTGATCGGATCTGCTGCACGCGCGCAGTACGATAACAATCCGGGTTCTAATCATGGCAACAAGTTTGAACAATTGGGCACAATGATTTCCGACCCGAATATGTACCGTTCCGCTTCAGGAGCCCCAGGTCCGAAATATTGGCAGCAGCGTGCCGATTATGAAATCAATGCGACTCTGAACGACGATAAACAGCGTTTGGACGGCACAGAAACAATTACTTATTACAACAATTCTCCTGATCCACTGACGTATTTGTGGCTGCAACTGGATGAAAACCAGCACCGTAAAGATTCGGAGGGAAGCACCACTGGCGAAAGCCGAATGCAGGACAAAATGAGTTTGCGCCAGTTGCAATCCATCATGGGCAATAATCTGGATCTGGGCGATCATGTTTTAAGTGTGAAAGATGCCAGCGGAAATGCCGTTCCATTTACCATCAATGAAACCATGATGCGTTTGGAAATGCCCAAAACATTGATGCCAGGCGAGAAATTCAAGTTTAAAGTAGCCTGGTATTATAATATTTCTGATCGATTAACTATCGGAGGGAGAGGTGGTTATGAATACTTCCCGGAGGATAAAAACTATTTATATACCATGACGCAGTGGTATCCGCGGATGGCTGTTTACAGTGATTTTCAGGGCTGGCAAAACAAGCAGTTTATTGGTAGCGGCGAGTTTGCGTTGGCTTTCGGAAATTTTAAAGTGAATATTAATGTTCCGGCAGATCATGTGGTAGGAGCGACTGGTTTATGCCAGAATTATAATCAAACCTTATCCCCGGCACAATTAAAACGTTGGAACCAGGCGCAAAATACCAAAGAACCGATCGAAATTGTTACCCTAAACGAAGTACAGCAAGCAATGAAAGGCCACGCACAGGCGCGCAAAACCTGGGTGTATGCTGCCGAAAATGTGCGTGATTTTGCCTGGGTTTCTTCACGCCGCATCGTTTGGGATGGCATGTCAACTCAAATTGAAGGTGGCAAAAAAGTAATGGCAATGTCGTATTACGGACCGGAAGCTTATCCTTTGTATCGTCGTTATTCTACCAAAGTGGTGGCACATACGCTTAAAGTGTATTCGCAGCATACTTTTCCATATCCGTATCCAAGTGCTATTTCTGTAGAAGCATCTAATGGAATGGAATATCCAATGATTTGTTTTAACAATGGACGGGCACAAAAAGACGGAACGTATAGCGAAGCCGTTAAAAACGGGATGATCGGCGTAATTACACACGAAGTTGGGCATAATTTTTTCCCGATGATCGTCAATTCCGACGAGCGCCAATGGACCTGGATGGACGAAGGTTTAAATACTTTTTGTCAGTTTTTGGCCGAGCAAGACTGGGACAACAATTTTCCGTCGCAGCGTGGCCCGGCTTATAAAATTGTGGATTACATGAAACTGCCCAAAAACGAATTGGAGCCGATCATGACAAATTCTGAAAACATCGCCCGTTTTGGGCCGAATGCTTATGCCAAACCAGCTACTGCACTAAACATCCTGCGCGAAACGGTAATGGGCCGTCAGCTTTTTGATTATGCTTTTAAAACTTACGCACAACGCTGGGCTTTTAAACATCCAACGCCTGCAGATTTTTTCAGGACGATGGAAGATGCCTCTGCTGTTGATCTGGACTGGTTTTGGCGTGGCTGGTTTTATGGCACTGATCCGGTAGATATTTCGCTGGACAGCGTAAAACTTTATATGCTCAATACCAAAAATCCGGAAATCAACACGCAATATGACCGTGCGCAATTTGACCGCAACCTGCAAAGTATCAGCATGCAACGCAACCGGGAAGCCGGAACTCATTTTGCGGTAGAAGCAGATTCTTCTTTAAAAGATTTTTATAGCAAGTTTGATCGTTTTGCCGCTACGCCTTTAACAAAAGAGAGCTATCAGGCGATGTACAATGCTTTATCTCCGGAGGAAAAAAACTTTTATGAAAGCAAAAACTATTTTTACCAGCTTACCATGAGTAATAAAGGCGGTTTGGTGATGCCGGTAATTATTGAGTGGACTTATGTAGATGGAAGCAAAGAAACGGAACGGATTTCTGCCTATATCTGGCGGAAAAATGAGCAAAAAATTACGAAGGTTTTTGCCAAGACAAAAGAAGTAAAATCGATCAAACTGGATCCTTACCGTGAAACAGCAGATATTGATGAAGATAATAACAGCTGGCCGAGAACCTTGACGCCAACACGTTTTGAACTATTTAAGCAGCAAAGCCTTCCACGTGGTGCAACATCCGGTGCCAACCCGATGCAGCAGCAATCAACTAAAAAACAGCCGTAAAAGAAGCATTGGCTTTGTAAATAACTTTTTTTTAAAACACAGAAAAGCCGAAACAATGTATGTTTCGGCTTTTCTGTGTTTCAGTTATTTTAAATCAGCTAATTTTGAACTGATTATTTTTTCAACGTATCATTAGGAGGAACACCATTTTGGATATTATTTGTACTGTCGCCAGCTTTAACCGTGTCCTGCCGTTCCATACCATAGTTTTTATGTTTTTCATTACATGCTGTGGTGATGCAGAGAAGGATTAAGGCCGAAAATAGGAGAAATTTGTTTTTCATGATGCTTCTTTTACCAGTAAAAATTTAATAAATATTGTTTTTCTTTTAACAAGTCAAAAACAAAAAGTTTAGGTTAATTTCAAAGTTATCTACAATTAACGAATTATGGTAACATATCCGCCATAATTTTTGGTGCCATCTTTCAGGTTCAAAACATAATAATAAGTGCCAACCGGTACTTCTTCCCCTTTGTAACGCCCATCCCAGGCAATACCATATCCGGTAGAATGGAACATCAGCATACCATAACGATTATAAATATCCATGATACAATCCGGGTATCTATCTAAATTCTGGATATTCCATACATCGTTTATACCATCATTATTGGGGGTGAAGGTATTGGGGATGATCGGAATTTTTAAAATCCTGATCGAAACGGTATCCATAGCAGAGCAGCTATCGGCAGAAGTAACCGTAAGCCGGTAAATAATATCATCTGATGGCGTGGCAACAGGCTGGGCAATATTAGGATTACTCAATCCGGTAGCGGGCGTCCATTTATAAGTTATATTATTACCTGTTGCTTTTGGTGATAAAGTAATCGATTCGCCAATGTGTATACTTTTATTAACACCGGCATCAACGGTAGGTGTAGCGTTTACAATAATGTTTTGCGTTACAGAATCAGCACAACCACTTGTGGAAGTAAACACATATTTAATTGCATGCACGCCAACGCCTGCAGCAGCAGGCGAAAACAAGCCAGTTGCAGTTACGCCGGCTCCGGAATAAACACCTTTACCATTTGAACCGCTTACATCTGCTGCCTGGGTAAACTGAATAGGAGAAACTTCCTGACAAATGCTTCCCAAAGCTGTGAAAACTACTTTTGGCGTAGCATTAACGGTAATGATTTTTTCAACCACATCCACGCAGGTAATTCCGGAATATGCCAACAATCGGATGGTGTAAGTTTTGGAAGCTGGCGTATTAAAAGCATCATATTGATGGCTGTACTGCTGGCCTGCAACTGGGTTTTCATCGGTTAAAACCACTGTAGGCTGATTTAGATAATCAAAATACCACTCTAATTTGGTAATCTTCCCAACATCCACCGAAGATTCATTTTGAAAAATAACTGGCGAACTGCTGCAAAGATTACCGGTACTTAAAATATTAAAAGCAGCTTTTGGCAAAGAACCATTTACCTGGAACGGTATGGTTACGGTTGCCGAACTGCCGTCATCCGCAGTAACCGTTTCTGTAATCTGGTAAACCTGTGCTTTTAAGAATTGATGTGTTGGATTTTTTAAAGTTGAAGTATTAGGGTTGGATGCGGTAGCATCTGCATCGCCAAAATTCCACAAATAAGTCAGGTTTGTTCCTGTTACTACGCTATCTGCTGTAAGATCAGTAAACTGGGAAGTTAAATCTGCAGAACAAACTTCCGGTAGTTTGAAATCGGGTTTGATGCCGGGCTTTGCTATTACGGATTGCGTAATCACAGATGGGCAACCCTGATCTGAAATAACGGTAAGCGTAACTTGGTAAGTTCCAGCAGCAGCATAATCATGTTCAAAAATTTTGGCATCGGTACGGGTTTCGGTTTTACCATCACCAAAATTCCAAATCCATTGCACAATCTTACCGCTTGCAATGGTAGAAGCATCTTTTAGCAGCACTGCAAAATCCTTAAAAACAGAATTTGTATAGGTAAAAACAGCATTAGGTACATTGTTAATTTTGATGGTTTGCTGCTTGGTGGTTTGGCAGCCACTTTCTGATATAGCCGTTAAACTTACCGTATCTGTGCCTGGTATAGTATAAGTATGAGTCGGATTTTGCAAGGTAGAAGTAGTACCGTCGCCAAATTTCCAGATCCAGCTTTTTACTGTTTTACTGCTATCAGAGCTTTTGTCAATAAACTTAACCGAATCACCAGCGCAAACACTTGCCGGCATGGTAAAAGCTGTAACCGGGGCACTATAAACAGTAAAGGGAAAATTAAAATTTTGGTCACCAATGGTACAGCCTCCGGTAGATGGTGGCAAATCAGCTACGATGTTGACGGCATAAACACCTGCTTTGAAAAACGGAACTGGTTTTGGAATTTTATAAACGTAATACGGCTGACCATTAATGGTGGTATCACGGGCAACGGGGTTGATTGAAATGATAGGCGCGATATTGGAAGGAGTAATGGTCCACACAATTTTTTTGGTAGGCACATTAAGTGTAAGTTGCAAGAAGTCATTATCATACACACAGGCAGATACGATTGGAAGGTTGGTTACCGGATCAACCGCAGTAGCGGTAAGTGTAGTAGCTAAGTTGGTTCCTGCAGAGTAAGAGTAAGATTCTACCGCGCCAAAACCATATGCAATGGCGTTAAAGCCATCATCCGCAGTTAAATTAAAATTATTGGTGCGGTAACTGTTTAAGTTAAGTTGCAAATACGAGTAACCGGTCAGCTGCGATAGTGGGGCAAAAGAAGCAATAGGTGCAACGCCATTGATACGGAAACTGGCTGCAGCGGCGGTTTTAATGAGTACGTTAATGTATTGTTCGCTGATGTTTTCCCGAGTAGAAGAATAAACTGTGATGTTTTTAATGCTGTATTCTATCGGGTTAAGGATTACCATATCAGGGTCGCCTAAAGTTTTGGCATTGGCAACTTTATCGGAACAACCTTCCGTTAAAGCATATTGGGCCACGCTGATGGGTTTGTCCGCAGAAATACTGGCAGGCTGGCTCAATGGGCTTGGGGTAGTATAAAAGCCACCAGTATTTAGCGTAGCCACTGTAACACCATTAATTTGAACATTGGTATTATCACTTTGCGCCACAACCCGCACATATTGCCCCAAAGTTCTCTCTGTAGCAAAAATACTTCCCGGAGCAGCCATGCTGAAAGGAATAAAACCGTAAGTTTTCCCCCAGCTTTCTATCGGATAATCTTGTTGGTACAAAGGATCGATTGAATGCGGTGTACACGTTGGGTCGTTAATTGCATCACCGCTACTGCCAGAAAACATGGCAAAACGCTTACAACCCGAAGTAGTAGGATCAACGCTAACGGAAACGCCGGAAAGATCGTTATACGATAAGTATTCATAAACATCGCCAATGTTAGGCAGTGTAATGCCGCCTGCAACCAAGTCGGTTGTCCCTCTACGGAGAAAAACTTTTGTATTGGCTTCGCTGGCAATTACAGTGATATAATTTTGTCCGCCGGAAATAGCACTTTGGGTATAGTTCATGCTATAATACTGCTGGCCCAAAGCTTTGATCGGCAAGATCAAGGAGGCCGCGGAACGTGCACCAGCAAAAATATGTGCATAAACTACTACATTGGGCTGGCCAGCATCAACCACAATATGGATGGCACGATTTGCCAGTACACGGCCACTTTCGATATCATTAATATAGGCACTTGCCCGTGGAACCTGAATTTCTGAAACCGTATTGGCTATTACAGTAAATTTTTGCGAATAACCATTTACAGATACTGTTCCGGAAGATGCCTGCTTACCAGTGATAAAAATGCTGATGTTGGCCAGTTGGGTAGGCATGTTGGGTACATGAGTTGGAAAAACAGAGAAAAATTCCTGCCCTTCGTTGGATACACTTTGTGCCCGAACCAGATTTTTGGTTGCTAAACAAAGCATCACTATGGCAAAAATAATTTTAAGTAGTTTTTTAATCATTTGATCCTGACTGTATAAAGCTATAATTTACCATTACAATATTATCCATTAAAGCTTAATTACGAAATTTTTGAGGTGCACGACTTCTGTTTATTTAACGCAACATTTTTAATACATATTATTAGTAGTTAAATAGTTATTTATCTTTTTTGTCAGAAGCTGTTTGTTTACGAATATATTTTTTAGTGGAATATAAAACCCGATTATAACCACCCGCATCAGCGCACTTAACAGAACCGGGAAAAAATTGATTGTCTAAAAATACACCATTTTTGCAACATCAGCGGTTATAATGCCGCTTATCAGTATTTCATCGCAACCACACAGCATCAAGGCAAAAAAGTGGTTTTGAATGTAAACTCGGGAGAGAAATGAACTGCAGTGGCGACAACTGATTTTGGCTGATACTGTTTTTATCGCCTGTTTATTAAGGTTGATAAATCTCTTTTAGAAGATACTTCTTTTACAGCAACAAAATATCGATCTGATGAGCATGTACCATTTCTTCTCTTGGCGACCAGGCAAAAATGGTAAAACGGCCATCCTGCGAAGCTACCAAAGCTACAGCATCACGCTGATCAAACACAAACTGCGCAGCCGAAAGATGCCTCGTGCCACCCAGTTTTGCAGGATGAATCACATTGGCCGCACTGCCAATAATTGGTTCGGTTATCACAATTTGATCTACCCGTGTACTTTTCCAGGAACGGCCGATTTTGGCACCAAAAGCCAGTAATTCATGCCGCTCGTTGATGATCGTTGCACCGTCAACTGCGGTTAAACCGCCCACGCTATCCACCGCTTGCCGCAATAAACTGTGCCAAAGCATCCGGTTTTCTTCCTGATCGTTTAGCTGCATTAGATCTGATAAGCCCGAAAAAGCCGACAAAACCGGGTACGTAATGGGTTGAATAATGGAATCTTTCCATTCCTCCGTATCCGCAGGAACCACCAGTAAAGAACCGCCACGGCCATGAGCACGCATGGAAGCAGCCAACTGCACCAAGATATTAACCGAATCTGCTTCGCTATAAGGAGAAGTGAAACCAAGCAGCGAACTGATAATTGGCGGCCTGTCTGCTGCATTACGGCTCTGTTCATCCACCACTTTAATCTGGTCGCCTTTTAAAGTTGCTACGTTCACAAATTTCCCCATCCCGTCAATCCGGCGGTGCTTCACCACCAGCAAGCCCGGTTCTACTACTTCCAGCACAAAGCATAATCCCGGAATGTCGCGCGTTGTTCCCCACAAAAACAGTTCGCCGTCTTCCTGCCATACGCCCAAATGGATGCCCGGCCGTTCTACCGCAGGGGCAAGCTTGGTTAAGGTGTTAGTTTGAAAAGGCAGATGATGCTTGAAAACCATAGGCGTACCAGCCATTTCCGGCGGCAAAAAAGCCAGGGAAATTTTGGGTGAATGACCTTCTTCCCGGCCTAAACTTGCCCAAAAACCTACATCAATTATCGCTTCAATTACGCTGGCATCAGGCTCTGGAGCCAGTTGCAAAACGCCATTTTGGCGGGCAGCTTCAAAATGTTGTTTAAAATGATATGCTACTGCCGGTGAAGCCGTACGTGCCGCCTGGTACGTGGGTTGTGGGATATTTCTTCCTAACGTGGTTTTAGTTGTGATAGCGTTCATGAAGTGCAGGGTACGGCATTCAGGTTAAGTACCAAAACTAACTTAATTTGTGTTAGTCTGCAAATAAAGGTGTCAGCACAATGTTGTTTAATGCTTCTTTTATCAGGTATTTTTAGGGTTGATAGATGAGCCACTTTCCGATTTAGGTCCGCGCTGGTGGATGATCAGCCCGTTTAAAAAATTACGCAAAATCTGGTCGCCGCAAGGTTTGAAATTCGGGTGGTCATCTTTGCGGAAAATGGCGCTGATTTCGGTTTTGGTAATCCTGAAATTAGCCAGATCCAGCACTTTAATAATATCATCATCGGTAAATTTCATGGCTACACGTAGCTTTTTCATGATGTCGTTGTTGCTCATACTGTTTTTATCGCCTAAAATTTACCTTGAAATCTCGATTTTAACTTTTTTGTTTTTGATTTTTTCCGCTTTTACCAGCGCAACGGTGCGCTCAATATGTTTCCGGTTGATGGCCGCATAAGCAGAATAATCCAGCACTTCAATCAAGCCCAGATCTTCTTTGGCCAGCTCACCTTTTTGAAGCAGCAAACCTACAATATCTACTTTGTTTACTTTATCTTTTTTGCCGGCAGCAATGTAAAGCGTTACCCAGGGCGAAGGTTGCGGTATCGTTGGGTTTTCCGGCAGCACTTCTGCTTCGGGCAGCTCTTTCAGGTAAGCCGGTTTTTCTTCAGGCGTGAGCAACAAATAAGAAGTGCCTTTAGCGTGCATCCTGGCCGTGCGGCCGTTCCGGTGCGTAAAAGCTTCTTCATTATGTGGCAGCTGATAATGTATAACGTGCTCAATTTCAGGTATATCCAGTCCTCTAGAAGCCAGATCTGTAGTGATTAATATTTGGTGGCTTCCATTTCTAAACTTGAGCAAAGCCCGTTCGCGGTCGTCCTGCTCCATGCCTCCGTGGAAAGTTCCGTTGGGCAAACCGCGTTCCCAAAGCAAATCGCTGATGCGCTCTACCGCTTCCCGGTGGTTGCAAAAAACGAGCGTAGCTTCATTCCCGATTTTACAAATCAGGGCAAAAAGTGCATCCAGTTTATCCGCAGCCTCAGCCACTACCATTTTCTGTTTCAAATCCGGAGCCGAAGACGTATGGCGAAGGAAATCCAGCACAACCGGTTTGTTAATTCCGGTGAAAGCCGGAATATCATCCATTTTTGTGGCCGAGGTTAAAATTCGTTTTTGGATGGAAGGCATTTCCTTGATAATGAAAGACATATCTTCCTGAAAACCAAATTCCAGCGCCTTGTCAAATTCATCCAGCACCAGCGTTCGGATGGTTTCGGTGCTGAAAGTATTTCTGCGCAAATGATGTGCAATCCGGCCCGGCGTACCAATTAAAACAGCAGGCGGCTGCGACAAATTATTCAGCTCGATTTTTACCGGATGGCCGCCGTAGCAGCAATTTACCTTAAAACCACTGCCAATTGTTTTAAAAACCTGTTCAATTTGCAAAGCCAGTTCGCGCGACGGCACCAGAATTAATGCCTGCACTGTTGAAATTTCCGGATTGAGCAAACTCAGCAGCGGCAGCAAAAAACCAAGTGTTTTCCCGGAGCCGGTTGGCGAAAGCAGGATGACGTCACTTTTTTTGGCCGCAGCAATTGCGGCCTGCTGCATTTCATTCAGCGCATTTATATGGAGGTTGGCTAGGGCTTGCTTAATCATTTATCAGTTTGGGTTGAAGCCAAAGTTAAGGTAAATATTAAGTTTTGCCTTGTGGTACTGGTTCACGATATTTTAGGTGATAAAAAAAGCATCCGTTTTTTACTTTTTAAAAAAGAATCGGTCATTTTCTGTTCTTGATGCTTCTTTTATCGGCATAAAACTGGAATTGCGGCTTGATGTCGAATTAAAAAACGATAAAATACGCTTCAACAATTCCTATTATCTTTGATTAGAAAAAGTTTTTATGGAAGAAGAAGAAAAACTAAAGCGGATTGTTGAAGCGCGGATGAAGTTAAAGGCACGTTTTGCAGAAAAGATGAACCTGACGCCTTCTGTGGCCGATGATGCGCCAAAAGGGTCCGGCGAAATCAACCGTCACGGGATGCCAGCCATCCCGATCGGGCAAACGGCTACGGTAAAATGGCCGGTACTTGATCTGGGTTATCAGCCCAATATTCCGCTGGACCGTTGGCGGCTCACTATTGATGGGGAAGTGGAAAACCCGGTTCGTCTCACCTGGAAACAGTTGATGGATTTGCCGCAAACCAAAGATACATCTGATTTTCATTGCGTTACCACCTGGTCCAAGCTGAATATGCACTGGAAAGGCGTAAGCCTGCTGGATCTTGCCGCTCTGGTTCAGCCTAAAGAAACGGCAACGCACATTTTATGCTATGGCTACGATACTTACACTACCAATTTGTCGCTAGAAGAAGCTTTAAAACCTGATGTTTTGCTGGTGCATACATTTGACGGACAGCCGCTTACCAAAGAACATGGCGGCCCGCTGCGGATGATCACACCGCAATTATATGCCTGGAAAGGCTCGAAATGGATCAAAAGAATCCAGTTTTTAACAGAAGATAAATTGGGTTTCTGGGAAGATCGGGGTTACTCCAACACGGCTTATCCATGGAGAAACGACCGGTACAGTGATTGAAATACTTTATATTAAAATTTTGGCTCCGAAATCTATTGCTTTTTAAAAAAACAGTAAAAATGATACAGCAAATCGGTTAATTTTTAAGAATCTTTTTTGCCACAGCCACGTAGCACTTTCTAAGCGCTTACTAATCTGCGGCATATGAAAAATCCTTACTTTTCTTTGATGACAACGGCCTGGCACCATGCCCGAAAAGACCGTAAGCAGTTTGTGCTGGTGTATGCTTTGTTTACCTGTGCAAATCTGGTAACGGCCGTTAACCCTTTTTTTTATGGCTGGTTCATCAATTCCATACAAAAAAATGGTGCCAAAATAATTCCTTCCGTATGGCTTTATGGGTTGGGTTTTTTGGGATTGAAGCTGTTGGAATGGACATTTCACGGCCCTGCAAGAGTGATGGAACGGCAGCTGGCTTTCAATCTTTCCAAAAATTATCTGGATGATCTGTACCACAAAGTCATTCATTTGCAGGTAGGCTGGCACAAGGATAACCACAGCGGCGTTACCATCAACCGCATCCGCAAAGCTTATACCGCGCTTAAAGATTTTTTTCAGTCGGGTTTTTCTTATCTGCAATCGCTGTCCAAGTTTATCATTTCGTTTTCGGTGATGCTGTATTTTTCGCC
Source organism: Janthinobacterium lividum (assembly GCA_050954285.1). Classification (GTDB taxonomy): domain Bacteria; phylum Bacteroidota; class Bacteroidia; order Sphingobacteriales; family Sphingobacteriaceae; genus Mucilaginibacter_A. The sequence goes on from JBPBPL010000019.1 coordinate 72,850, forward strand.
GCTTTTCGGTAGCATCGCCATTGTGCTGGGCGGTTTTACTTTTTGGGTGATTTTGAAGTTTGATAAAATCTACATCAATTCCTTGCGGGAAGTGAACGAAGCGGAACATGCGGTTTCGTCCAATTTGTTTGATAGTTTATCCAACATGATGACGGTGATTACGCTTCGGCTGGAGAAACAGGTTCATGCCGGGCTGATGGAGAAAATCAAATGGATATTTCCGCCTTTCAAAAGATTTGTGGTCGTTACCGAGTGGAAATGGTTCACTGCCCAAATGCTCGTGGCCATGATTTACGTGGTGATGATTTTGGGTTATGTGTACCAGCAGCAGCACAGTGGCCACATTTTTATGCTGGGAGGCCTGGTTACGTTGCTGGGTTTCGTCAACCAGTTTACCAGTGTTTTTAACGATTTTGCGCAGCAATACAACCAGATTGTTCAGTTTCATACCGATGTAGAAACTGCAAAATTAATTGAAACCAGCTTTGAGCAGGAGCACAGAGCGTTGAATGAAGCCAATTTGCCAGAAGACTGGAAAAGCCTCACGATTCGCGATCTTACATTTATACATGCTAAAAACAGTACGCTTCAGCCTGTTATTAATACGCATGGCGAACTGAATTCCGAACCGATTCTAAAACAAGCATATGGTTTAAAAGGATTGAACATGCAGATTCAGCGCGGACAGAAAATTGCCCTGATTGGCGAAAGCGGCTGCGGAAAAAGTACATTGTTAAGTTTGCTGCGCGGATTATATGCACCTACATCCGGTGATCATGTGGAAGTGGATGGCAAAGCGGATATGGATTTTAGTCATATCGCCAACGCGGTTACCTTGTTTCCGCAGGAGCCCGAAATTTTTGAAGCCAGCTTTCAATACAACATCACCCTAGGCTTGCCTTTTGAAGCCGAAGAAGTGAACCGGATTTGCGAAATTACCCGGCTTTCTGTCGTGCTCCAAAATTTGGAAGGCGGCGTGGATGCGGTGATTCAGGAAAAAGGAGCCAACTTATCCGGCGGACAGAAACAGCGGCTTGCTTTGGCGCGCGGTGTTTTGGCGGCCAGTTCCAGCAGTATTGTTTTGCTGGATGAACCGACCAGCAGCATGGATCCGAAAACGGAACAGGAAATCTACCTCAATCTATTTAAAGAATTCGAAGGTAAAACCGTGATTTCCAGCTTGCACCGGCTGCATCTGCTGCAGTATTTTGATTATGTTTATGTGCTGGATAAAGGCCGGATTGCCGAAGAAGGAACTTTTCAGGATTTACTCAATCGGGGAGAACTTTTTAATAAATTATGGAGCCATCAGCATAAACAACAATCGGAGGCGGCAGCATAAAACTTTTAACTCTAAATTTTACCCTCTAAAAGAAGCATTGGTTTTTAAACAGAAAAAGGCCGCACATTTTACGTGCGGCCTTTTTTTATAAACCTTGTTCTTCCTGCAGTTTCTGCGGAAGATTTTTTACCAAATCATTAATCACCGCATCGCTATAAGCACCATAACCGTTGATCAAAACACCTTTCGAGTCATTTACAACAGAAGAAATTGCATAAACAATGGCTTCATCTTCCGGGTCAGAAACACCTTCAAAACGGTAATGTTTATCGATAATATACTCTTCAGGATGTTGCTGCAAATGTTTTCCGGGTCCGTCGGCCGTGTTTTCGGTAATATTAAAATCAAGTGTATATCCATCTACCAAAAGCTTATTGGTGATTTCGGAAAGTGTAGTCATGGGTTCCATAATATAATTTTATCAGGTTGATTGGCAAATATAACGGTTCGGGCCTCAATTTCTAAATAATCATACACACAATTATTAGCTTTGATCAAACAGAGATTGTTGAAATTATCATGATCATTTTCAATCCTGAATTTTTATTTCGCCGGTTTCCCACTCATCACAAAAACCAGTTTACCGCCATTTATAATTTGTTCATGTGTGATAAAGTGCTGATTTAAAGGTTTCCCATTAAGCGATACTTCTTTTACATACACATTTTTATCGCTTTGGTTTTTAGCCTCGATCTCCAAAGTTTTGCCACCTGGAAGCTGGATCGTTGCACCATCAACCGCCGGACTGCCCAGCGAATACTGATCTGAGCCCGGCGCAAACGGATAAAAGCCCAGCGAGCTGAAAATATACCACGCACTCATCTGGCCGGTATCATCATTTCCGCCCAAACCATCAGGCGTAGGTTTGTACATTTTTGGCAAAATCATGCGCACGCGTTCCTGCGTTTTCCAGGGCTGATCCGTCCAGTTGTACAAATACGCCACGTGGTGTGAAGGCTCGTTGCCATGCACGTAATTGCCGATGATGCCATCGCGCGTAATATCTTCTGTTTCGGCAAAATATTTATCCGGCAAATTCATCGTGAACAACGAATCCAGACGGGAAATAAAACGCTTGTTGCCGCCTAATAATTTAATCAGTTCCGTTGGATTTTGCGGAACAAAAAAAGTATAGTTCCAGGAATTTCCTTCAATAAAACCCTGATTGTTAGTCGATAATGCATCAAAGTTTTTGCGGAAAGTACCGTTTGTCAGCTTCGGGTGCATAAATCCATCCGCCGGATCAAACACGTTTTTATAGTTTTCAGACCGTTTGATAAACTCGTTATAAATCTCCGTTTGGCCCAGTTTTTTGGCCATTTGCGCAATCGCCCAGTCGTCATAAGCATACTCCAAAGTGTTGGAAACCGACACGCCGTTGTGCTCATCTGCAATATAACCTTTGTCTATATACTCGCCAATGCCTTCATAATCTCGTTTTCGGGCGGTGGCCACGCAGGCATCCAACGCTTTTTGTGTGCTAAAAGAAGCATTGCCTTTCATCACCGCATCGGCAATCACGGCAACGGCATGATAGCCCGACATGCACCAGTTTTCATTGCCCGAATTAGACCAAACCGGCAGCATATGCTCCGGACTTTGATCAAAATGCGCCAGCATGGATTTGATCATATCATCATTTCGTTTTGGTTCGATGATGTTAAAAAGCGGGTGCAGCGCACGATAAGTATCCCACAAAGAAAACGTGGTGTAATTGGTAAATCCGTCCGCTTTATGCACGTTTTGATCTAAACCTTTGTATTTTCCATCCGCATCCATATAAATGGTTGGGTTGATCATGGCGTGATACATCGCCGTATAAAAATTTTGTTTTTGGGCGATGCTTTTAGATTGAATCGTGATTTTGGAAAGCTCTTTTTCCCAGGTTTGCTGGCCTGCTTCTTTTACTGCATCAAAATCCCAACCCGGAATTTCGGTCTGCATATTATTCAGCGCGCCTCCCATGCTTACCGGCGATAAAGCAAGTTTGATCTTGATCTTTTCGCCTTCATCCGTTTTGAAATCAAAATAAGCCCGGAGCCGTTGCGCCGCAATTTCCGGGAAGTTTTTGCTTTGATTAAATTTCCCCCAAAAACCTCTGTAAACCTCTTTTTTAGAATAATTACGATTACCGTAAGCGATAAACGGTTTTGAAAACTTCATCGCAAAATACAAAGTCCGGTTTTTGGCCCAGCCGTTGGTTTGGCGATAACCGGTCACCAGCGTATCGTTCACCACGCGCAAATACGTCCACACGTTTTTATCATCGTAATTATAAATGCCCGCCATCAAATCTAAAATAATGTGCGATTGATCAGATTTCGGAAACGTATATTGATGAAAACCAACGCGCGTGCTGGCCGTCATTTCCGCCGTAATGTTGTAATCGTCCAGCTTCACTTTGTAATAATCCGCCGCCGATACTTCGTTTGCATGAGAAAAATTGGAGCGGTAACCACTTTTAGGTTTGTCGGCCGTGCCGGGATTGAGTTTGAGTTGCCCAACCGTTGGCATCACCAAAAAATCACCTAAATCAGAGTGGCCGGTTCCGCTGAAATGTGTATGGCTGAAACCGGTTATCGTATGGTCATCATATTGATAGCCAGCACAATACTTGTAAACGTCAGGGTTGTATTTCCCGTTTTGTTCATAGCTGATCGTATCCGTTTCCGGGCTAAGCTGCACCATCCCGAAAGGAACGGTTGCACCCGGATAAGTGTGGCCCATGCGCTGCGTGCCAATAATCGGCTTGACATATTGTACCAAATTGGAAGCTGATTTTTGTTGTGCAAAAGAAGCAAATGAACAAAAAACTAAACCGGCTAAAACTATATTATTCTTCATTACAGCAATTGATTTGATATTCAGAAAAAATTTTGAGGGCAATTATAAGCAGGAAATTTACTGTATTTTTTGATTTCTTAGCAAAATACTTCAAATACAAATCTCCAGAGCCCAAATTTCAGATTCGGGTATATTTCCGATACTGTTTTTATCATGCAAAAATTGGGTTACAATGAACATTGGTGCTGGAATTTGTTTATCATTAATCTAAACCTATTTTTCTTAAATCAGATGAAATACCTTCGCAAACCAAAAAAAACCAATGGCGCATGCTTCTTTTATGCCCTGTTTTTTATGTTGATATTTTTTCAGATCAGCCTCAAAGCACAATCTTCAAAAACAAAACTGAATGATGGCGCAGGAGCTTTTGCGACGGGAAAATACCGGAATCTGTTTGCTGAGCAAGGACGTAGCGAATCTGAAATCTCAACCAAAATAAACGCCGGTTTCCAGCAACTTTTTCATGGTGATACCGCTACACAAGCCGTTTATTTTGAAGCCGGGAAAAACGCAAACGGACCGATGGCGTATGTGAGCGATGTGCCGCACCATGATATTCGTACCGAAGGAATGTCGTACGGAATGATGGTTGCCGTGCAGCTCAACAAAAAAGCGGAATTTGATGCCATTTGGAATTATGCGCTGGATAAAATGTATATCAGTTCGCCGGCGCATCCGTCGGAAGGTTATTTTTCCTGGTCGCTGAAACGGAATGGAGAAGCAAATGAGGAAACGCCTGCGCCGGATGGCGAAGAATATTATGTGATGGCCTTGTATTTTGCTTCGGGCAGGTGGGGAAATGGCAAAGGTATTTACGATTACCATGCCTGGGCGGATAAAATTTTGACGGCTATCCGGCATCATCCGTACAAATCCGGCATGACGAAATTTGGTATCCGAAATATTTCTGCAATGGTAAATGAGGAGCACAAAATGATCCGTTTTGTACCCGGAATTGATCGTGGCGATTTCACTGATCCATCTTATCATTTGCCCGCTTTTTATGAATTATGGGCGAGATGGGGACCGGCAGCAGATCGAAGTTTCTGGGCCGCAGCAGCAGATTCGAGCCGGAATTATTTTCAGAAAGCAACCAATGCCGAAACTGGTTTAGCACCAGATTATGGCAATTTTGACGGATCGCCGCATGTGAGCGGTTTCAACAAAAATTCTGTTAATTTTTCTTTTGATTCCTGGCGCACGGCCAGCAACTGGTCTGTGGATTGGAACTGGTGGCACAAAGATCCGCGCGAACAGCAACTGAGTAACAAAATTCAGTCGTTTTTTGCTTCCAAGGGCTTTAATAATTATGGTTGTCAGTTTACGCTGGATGGCAGCAAAACATTGGATACACGCCATGCCAATGGTTTGATCGCCACTAATGCGGTAACCAGTTTGGCAGCAACAAACTCATCTGCAAAAAATTATACTGAAGCCTTATGGAGCGCACCTGTGCCGCAAATGCTGGTAGAACGTTATTATGATGGTTTGCTTTACCTGATGAGTATGCTGCATTGCAGCGGCCGTTACCGCATTTATCAGCCCAGATAATTGATTTTTAGGTCGGTAAAAGAAGCATCAGGTTTTGTGTAAAATTTTTATGCTGATAGGCGGAACATTCTTTCGGCATACTTCTTTTATAAGGTAAAAATTTACCTTCGCAAAAATCATCTGCAAAAAATGAAAAAATTATGGACTGCTTGTTTATTGGCAGTAGCCGCTCAAACTTTCGCACAAACTACGCCTGTTCCGGGCAGTAAATACGATCAGCATAAAGTTTTTGAACCGAATTTTTATACGGAGAAAGGTAACCAGTTTCGTACGGCCGGCGGTGCGCCAAGTGCTAAATACTGGCAAAATCATGCTGATTATCAGATTAATGTGGCGTTGGATACGGTTAAAAAACAAATATCGGGTAGCACTACCATCACTTATACCAATAACAGTCCGGATGGCTTGCCATTTTTATGGCTGCAGTTGGATCAAAATATTTACCGGCAGGATTCTCGTGCCGAAGCTACTACGCCCGTTACCGGCGGTCGTTTTGCCAACAAAGCTTTTACGCAGGGCGATGTGATAAAATCTGTTACGCTGATTCGGAACGGCAAGGCAGAAGCGGCCAATTATCTGGTAACAGATACGCGGATGCAGATAAAACTGCAGGATTCGCTAAAAGCATCAGGCAGCAAAATCCAGATCAGGATTGATTATAGTTTTGACATCCCGGAAAACGGTACCGACCGGATGGGTCGCCTGCATACCAACAACGGCTGGATTTATGAAATTGCACAATGGTATCCACGGATGGAGGTTTATGATGATTTGACCGGCTGGAACACGATTCCATATTTGGGTGCCTCCGAGTTTTATCTGGATTATGGCAACATGAGTTATTCTATTACAGCGCCATCTAACCTGATTATTGCCGGTTCCGGTGATTTACTGAACCCAACCGAAGTGTTTTCGCCAACGGTTCAAAGCAGGTTGGCCAATGCCCGGAACAGCGATAAAACGGTGATGATCCACGATTCATCAGAAGTAGCACAGCAGAATAATTATTTTAAAAAGCCGACGCTGACCTGGCGCTTTCTGTGCAAAAATACGCGTGATGTGGCCTGGACGGCTTCCAACGCCTTTGTTTGGGATGCGGCTCGGATCAATCTTCCCAGCGGAAAAAAAATTCTGGCACAATCATTCTACCCGATGCAAAGCGGCGGCCCTGCGGCCTGGGGCCGATCTACAGAATACGTTAAAAATAGCATCGAAATGGATTCGCGCCAGTGGTTTGAGTTTACTTATCCAACGGCAACCAATGTGGGTGGCATTGTTAGCGGAATGGAATATCCGGGAATTGTTTTCTGCGGATCTGATAGTCGCGGCGGTGAACTCTGGGATGTAACCAATCACGAATTTGGCCACAACTGGTTCCCGATGATTGTGGGTTCTAACGAGCGGAAATATGCCTGGATGGACGAAGGTTTCAACACATTTATCAACCAGATTGATGCTACGCTTTTTAACAAAGGCGAATATTATACCCGGCCAGATGCAGAAGCCAATGCACAAGCCGCTTTCGGCCCGCAGGCAGAAGCTATTTTTAATACACCAGATGTAATTCAGGCTTCGTTTTTGGGTGAAGCAGCTTACAATAAACCAGCTTTAGGTTTGAAAATTTTGCGCGAGCAAATTTTAGGCAAAGAGCGTTTTGATTACGCTTTTAGAACTTATATTAAACGCTGGGCTTTTAAACATCCATCGCCCTGGGATTTTTTCCACAGCATGGATAATGCGGCAGGAGAAGATTTAAGCTGGTTTTGGAGAGAATGGTTTTTTACCACCTGGAAGCTGGATCAGGGTGTAAAAGGAATCACTTACATCCAAAATGATGCGGCAAAAGGAGCATTGATTTCTATCGAAAACCTGGGCGAAATGGCTTTGCCGGTTACGGTTGCCATTACTGAAGCCAACGGCAAAACCGGAACCGTAAAGTTACCCGCAGAAATTTGGCAGCGCGGTGGCAGCTGGATTTTTCAGTATCCATCTACCTCAAAAATAAATTTGGTAGTGCTTGATCCGGAGCATATTTTACCGGATGTAGAGCCGGATAATAACACGTTTAGCGGAATCACAATGCCTGCAGGAACTACAGCTAACAGTGTCATCAAAAAATATCTGGATGCTGTGGGCGGCGCAGATAAATTGCGGAATATCAAAGATTTAACTATTACTGCAAACGGGCAAATTTCCAATATCCAGATACAGCAAACCACGCAATACAAAATGCCGGACAGGTTTTTGCAGGAAATTAAGGTGCCGTCATACAATCTGACGCGCCAAACGGTTGTGAATAAAGACAGTGTAAAAACACTGCAAAACGGACAGGCTATCCAGCTTACGCAAAGCGATAAAGCGATAGTTAAACAGGCGCAAATACTGTTTCCGGAACTGAATTTTAATGCCGCAACATCCGTTTTATCTCCGGGCATAAAAATTATCAATAACCAGCCCGCTTACCTGATTACCACAACCAGTGCCAATGGCAACACGGTGAAATCTTATTATGATATGGAATCTGGTTTGAAGCTGAAAGAAGCACGTACTTTTTCCGGCTTAAATACCACTTCGGATTATGGCGATTACCGCGTTGCCGGCAATGGCATTAAAATTCCATACGATACTAAAAATTCTTTGTTCGGGGAAAATATTGAGTTTAAAGTTTCGGATGTGAAAGTGAATAGTGGTGTAGCGGATAGTCTGTTTCAGTAGAAAATTATATACTTCTTTTATCAACCTAAATTCATTATTGGTAATTGCTGACTTTTAAACTTATAAAGCTCTTCGGAAACGAAGAGCTTTTTTTGTGAATAGCATGTCCAATCCTCCATAAAATCAACATTCTAACTTATAAAAAAAGCTACTTTAAAAGAAATTAACCCAAAAATAGGTGATAAAAGAAGCATCAGGCAAAATTACCAATGCTTCTTTTATCACCTGAAAATCCTAACCTAAAATTGCATTTACCGCTTTTAATTCTTCTTCGCTAAAAACAGTATTATCCAAGCATTTTAAAGAATCTGCTAATTGCGCGGGTTTGCTGGCACCAATCAAAACGGAAGTTACGCGCTGATCTTTCAAAATCCAAGACAAAGCCATTTGCGCCAGAGACTGGTTGCGTTGTTCGGCCAGCTGGTTCAGTTTTTTGATCTGCTCCAGTTTTTCCGGCGTTAACTGCTCTTCCTGCAAAGCGCCGCTTGATCTTGCTGCGCGGGAATCTTCCGGAATGCCGTGCAAATATTTATTCGTGAGCATTCCTTGCGCCAATGGCGAAAACGGAATGCAGCCAACGCCTTCTTGCTCCAGCAGATCCAGTAACCCTTCTTCTTCCACCCAACGCTCAAACATGGAATATTTGGGTTGATGGATGAGACAGGGCGTACCCAAATTTTTCAAAATCCTGATCGCTTCGGCAGCTTCTTTTGGGTGATAATTGGAAATGCCCACATACAAAGCTTTGCCCTGCCGAACCATTAAATCCAGCGCGCCCATGGTTTCTTCCAGCGGCGTATCGGGATCCGGGCGGTGCGAATAAAAAATATCCACATAATCCAGTTTCATGCGTTTTAAACTCTGGTCCAAACTCGCCATCAGGTATTTTTTAGAACCCCATTCGCCGTACGGGCCCGGCCACATTCCATAACCGGCTTTGCTGCTGATAATCAGTTCATCGCGGTAAGCTTTAAAATCTTCGTGTAAAATCCGGCCGAAATTTTCTTCTGCAGATCCCGGCGGCGGACCGTAATTATTGGCCAGGTCGAAATGTGTGATGCCGCTATCAAAAGCCAGTTTTAACGTGCTGCGGAAGTTTTCCATCACGTCCACATCGCCGAAATTGTGCCACAGGCCAAGCGAAACGGTTGGCAGTTTGATGCCGCTTTTTCCGCAGCGGCGGTATTCCATATCCTCGTAACGGGAGGATTTTGCTAAATAAGTCATGTTGTTTGGTTATAATTTGATATGCTAAAAGTAGCTTAAACTATAATCTGCTCAAACTAAATTTATATTTATGTTACATTTATTTAACTTAGTTTTCAATACTAATCAGATTAAAATGATCGCATTATGAAAAAACTGTTACTACTTCTTTTACCACTACTTTTTCCCTGCCTGCTATTTTCTCAAACAGAACCGGTTAATTACAAAACGGTAAGCACAAACTTCCAAAAGTTTTATAATGAAAGCAATGCCGATAGCTTGCACAGTTGTTTAAGCACAGATGCAGCAAAACTTATATCGCTGGATCAAACAGCTGCCCTGATCAAACAGCTGCAAGCCGGTTATGGAAAGCTGAAAACTTTGGAGTTTATCAATCTTACTTCTCCTGTTGCTTCGTACAAGGCAAACTTTGAGAAAAGTGTACTAGAAATGTCTTTGATTTTAAATGCTGATAATAAAATTAACGGTTTCTTTTTTAAGCCTTATCAGGAAAAGAAAGTTGTTGAAGTTGACCCGGAACTGACTGAATCACCAATAACTTTAACTGTGCCGGATGCCAGCCTTTCCGGTTCAATAGTTACTCCTAAAAACAGCGCGGGCAAAATTCCTGTAATTCTAATTATTGCAGGTTCCGGCTCTACCGATCGTGATGGAAACGGGTTTGGATTAACGGCCAATTCTTATCTACTGCTTGCAAATGATTTAGGCAAAAGTGGTATTGCAACCCTTCGTTATGATAAAAGATATAGCGGCAAAACTACAACATCGAAAACAGAAGCTGAATTGCGCTTTGGTGATTATGTAGATGATGCTGTAGCTTTAATTAAGCTATTGAAAAGTGATTCCAGGTTTTCTAAAGTTGTGGTTTTAGGCCATAGTGAAGGCTCTTTGGTTGGAATGCTTGCCTTAGAAAGAGAAAAAGCAGATGGTTATATCTCTTTGGCTGGCCCCGGAGATGCAATTAACAAAACCCTTGCAATTCAGCTTAAAAACCAGTCTCCGGAAGAGTATAAAATAACTTTGGGCCGTTTAGACAGTTTAAGTAAAGGTTTGATGGTAAAAGCTGCTGCTACAGATTTATTGTTCAGGCCAAGTGTTCAACCTTATATGATTTCCTGGATGAAATACAATCCGCAAACTGAAATCAAAAAACTGAAAATGCCAGTGTTAATTGTGCAGGGAACAAATGATGTTCAGGTAAGTGTTGCTGATGCTAAAAACCTTAAACTGGCTAAACCTGATGCCACATTGGTTTTGATTGATGGCATGAACCACGTTTTAAAACCTGCTCCATACGATCGTGAAAAAAACTTAGCTACTTACAGCCAGCCATTACTACCGCTGGATAGTAATCTGCAAAATGCAGTTGTTGATTTTGTAAAGGCACAATAATAACAGGCCATTTTTATACCGGTAAAAACAGCATCCTAAAATTTACTTGTAATTTTAAATGCTTTTATGTTGATTTAAACAACCAATCTAAAATGATGAAACGCTGCTTTTATACAGGTTTTTTATTTGCCACCATTTCGGTAGCTACTGCAAAAGTTCAGGCACAAACCTTTGTTCCGCTTTATCCAGATGCGGTTCCAAATTCGCTTCCGGTTGCTGATGCAGAGGAAAAATCCGGTTCGGGCAGTGGCTTACATTATAGTAAAGTGTCAAAACCTACGCTCCAAATTTATCTGCCAAAAGAAAATGCCAACGGCGCTGCCATAATAATTTGTCCGGGCGGCGGTTACAGTAATTTGGCTTATGGGCACGAAGGAATTGAGATTGCCGAAGCATTTAACAAATTGGGTGTGGCCGCTTTTATCCTCAAATACCGTTTGCCAAGCGATATTACCATGAAAGATAAAACGATCGGGCCGTTGCAGGATGCGCAAATGGCCATCAAAACCGTGCGCGAAGGTGCTGCCAAATATCACATCGACCCAAACAGAATCGGTATCATCGGTTTTTCTGCTGGTGGAAATTTGGCTGGTTTGGCCGCTACACATTTTGATGATGCCAAAATCAGCAATAAAGAAAATACCAGTTTGCGTCCGGATTTTGTGGTGCTGATGTATCCGGTGATTAGTTTAACGGATAGCTTGGCGCATGGTGGATCGCGCAAAAACCTGATCGGCGAAAATCCTTCGCAGCAAACCATCCGCTATTTTTCGAGCGAATTGAATGTGAAACCGAACACGCCGCCAGCCATGCTGGTTCATGCAGAAGATGATGGTACTGTTGGCGTAAAAAATAGCTTGTATTTTTACCTGGCATTGCTACAGAACAAGGTTTCGGCCAGCATGATTATCTACCCGAAAGGTGGGCACGGTTTTGGGTTGAACAATAAAACCACGCCGGATAAATGGATGGATCATTGTAAAAACTGGATGATCAGCAACGGCTGGATTAAGTAACGATGCTTCTTTTATCAACTAAAAACCTTCATCAACGTAGCAGGAATATGGAAAGTCCGAAAGTTGTAAAAAACATGATTATCATTAATGCACCCGGCTCTGTGGTTTGGGATGCGCTGGTGAATCCCGAAAAAACCAAAGTATATATGTTTGGCTGCGAAACCGTATCCGACTGGCAAGTGGGAAGTGATTTGCTTTGGCGAGGGCAGCATGAAGGCCGGGAAATGGTTTTTGTGAAAGGGAAAATTCTCGAAATTAACCCGGAAACTTTTTTAAAATATACGGTGATCGATCCGTTTGCTGCTTACCCGGATGTACCGAAAAATTATTTAAATGTAACCTATGAAATTATCCCGCAGGGCACAAAAACAACATTAATTATTTCCCAGGATGGATTTGAAACTGCTGCCGAAGGAGAAAAACGTTATACCGATGTGTACAACAACGGCGAAGGCTGGAACCCGATTTTAATTGAAATAAAAAAACTGGTAGAAGGAAATTAGCTTTAAGCGGATGCAGGTATCCAAAATAACCGAAGATGTTTTCCAAGTCACGCTGCCGATTGTCAACGTATTTTTGGTTGATTTGCCTGCGGGATTACTGTTGATCGATACCGGTCCGAAAAACAGCGAAGACGAGATTTTTGCCGCCATTGAACAGATTGGCAAACGGCCGACGGATTTAAGATACATTATCATTACACATGCCCATCACGATCATTCGGGTAGTTTGGCTGCAATTTTGAAAGCGGTTAATGTGCAGGTTTTTGCTTCTCCGCTTTGCGCTGAAATGCTGAAAAGGGGAGTTGCTTTTGAACCGGAATCTAAATTGTTTAGTTTTTTGTTGAAGCTGATCACGGTTTTTGGCTTAATTCGATTGCAGTTTATCTATATCAATCCTGTAAATTTCCCTATAAAAATAGTTCTGGAAGGCGATGTCATTCCTGATACCAACGGTTTGCAGGTAATTAATGCACCAGGACATACCTTGGAGCAGATCGCTCTTTTTTACCCGATAAAAGAAGCATTACTTTTTGCTGCCGATGCCGCGGAAAATTTGAAAAGCCTAAAACCGGCCTTTGCTTACCAATCTGCAAAAATAAATCAGCAAACTTTAAAAAAATTGACTACTTATGATTTTAAATATGCTGTTTTTGGTCATGGGAGTGCACTTATAAAAGAAAATTTTATAGAAATCTTAGCTTGAGCTTCTTTTAAGCTATTATACTATCATTATTTGTATCTTTTATAAGATTTTAAAGATATAGTTGCGATTAAAAAGTTAAAAATTTATCTTTAAGGAATTAATTTCTTACAATATTAATTAAATTGGTTTGAAATCAGTTTCCAGAAGAGAATTTTTAAATAAAGGAGCCATGCTGGCCGGTGGTGCTTATCCAGCGTTGCTTGCTTTAGGCATGTTGAAAGCTGCTCCGGCACATGCTTTTGAGCTGGAAGGAAGCGGCGCAGGCAAAAAAGTAATAATTTTAGGCGGCGGTTTGGCTGGGATGACAACGGCTTACGAATTGACTAAACTTGGTTACAATTGTACCATTTTAGAAGCCCGCGAACGCGCTGGCGGTCGTTGCTGGAGTATCCGAAACGGAAGTATTAATAATGAAATTGGTTCGCCACAACAAATTGCCGGTTTTGATAACGACTTGTATTTTAATGCCGGGCCATCGCGCATTCCGCATCACCATAAATTAACGCTGCATTATTGCAAAGAGTTAGGTGTTCCGCTGGAAGTTTATAACAATGTAAACGAAGCCGCATATTATTTCTCGGAGGGAAAAGGGCCTTTATCCAACAAAAAAGTTAGGATCAGGGAAATCCAGAATGATGTGCGTGGTTACATGAGCGAAATGCTGGTCAAAGCCATCGATCACAACCAGCTGGATTCAAATCTTAGCAAGGAAGACACCGAAAAAATTATCGAATATTTGCGTGCCGAAGGTGGACTGAATATTGATAAACTGTATAAAGCTTCGGATAGGAGAGGTTACGTAGAATCGCCGGGCGCAGGGCAGCTTTCCGGAAAAGTTGCTGATGCATATAAATTGCAGGACATGCTGCAATCGGGTTTGATGGATCCTGATTTCTACAATGTATCGCAATATGTGTATGAATTACAAACCACTATGTTTCAGGCTGTTGGCGGAATGGACAAGATCGCGCAGGCTTTACAGCAAAAAATAAGTCCGATGCTGAAACTGAATGCAGAGGTTTCTTCTATTCAAAATTCGTCGGATGGTGTAAAAATCACTTACAAAGATCAGCAGGGAAACAAGGAAATTACAGGCGATTTTTGCGTTTGTACTTTGCCGCTGCCGGTTCTCAGTAACATCAGCAATAATTTTTCTTCGGATGTGAGCCGCGCTATTGATTATGCTACTTACATTAAAACCGGCAAAATTGGTTTACAGTTTAAGCGGCGCTTTTGGGAAGAAGACGAAATGGTTTACGGTGGCATTACGCATACTAACAATGAGTTAACGCAAATTTTTTATCCGAACAATAATTACCTGGGTAAAAAAGGCATTCTGCTGGGTTACTATAATTTTAATGATAAAGCGAAGTTGGTTGGTGATCTATCCATCAGCGAACGCGAAAAACTGGCACTGACAAAAGGTGCCTTGATTCATCCACAGTACCCGACAGCGTTTGAAAAATCTTTTTCAGTAAGCTGGCACAAGGTAAAATACAACGAAGGCGGCTGGGCGGTTTATACCGGCGACCAACGAAAAATTGTTTACGAACCACTGCTAAAACCTGAAAAACAGGTTTATTTTGCGGGAGAGCACCTCACTTATTTAAACGCCTGGATGGCTGGTGCTTTTGAATCTGCCAGGAGTACGGTAGCGGCAATTCATGCGCGGGCAACAGATCAGCGGGTTGCTTATCCGGCAACAAGTTCTAAAAGTTAATCAATTTTCACCCCATAAAAACAGTATCATGGCAAATCAGCTTAACAGACGTAACTGGATCAAATCCAGCGCATTAATGGCAGGCGGTATCACATTTTTTTCTAATTCTGTTTCCGGCCTTCTGGCAAAACCAATCAGTAAATCTGCTATCAGCGGCGCAAAAAAAAGCTTTACGGTTTCCGAACAAGTTTTAATGGCCCAAGCACCGCCAACAACAGTTTTAAAGGCCAGGTTACTGGCGAATGAAAATCCGTTTGGCCCATCTGCAAAAGCTAAAAAAGCCATTGAAGCTGCGATGGATACCAGTTACCAGTATCCGTTTATGTATTACGGGCAATTGATTGACCAGATTGCTGCTTTTGAAGGTGTGAAAAAAGAAAATATTTTCCTGGATGCCGGTTCATCGCCTTTGTTGCTGGCTTCTGCAATACATTTTAGCAAAAACGGTGCTTCAATTATTACTGCTGATCCAAGTTATGATGATCTGCCCAAAAAAGCAGCAGAAGTTGGCGGAAAAATTGTTCACGTACCGCTTACCGCTGATTATAAACTTGATTTGGATGCTATGGAAAAAGCTATCGACAGCACAACCAGCATGGTTTATATCTGTAACCCAAATAACCCAACTGCAACTGTAGTAGATACCGCTAAATTGAAAGCTTTTTGCGCACGTGTTTCTGCAAAAATCCCTGTTTTTGTGGATGAAGCTTATATTGACTATTTGCCGAATCCGCAGGCAGTTACCATGATTGATGCGGTAAAAAAAGGACAAAATGTGATCGTAGCACGCACATTTTCAAAGCTTTATGGTTTTGCCGGTTTGCGTATCGGGTATATTGTTGCTCAGCCGGACATGCTGAAAACTTTATCAAAATATACACAAGGTTCTATGTCGATTTCTGCTACAACGTTGCAAGCCGCTATTGCCAGTTATCAGGATCGCGAATTTCTGGATGATGCTTTGGCCAAAACAAAAGTTTCCAAGCAGTTTTTGTATGAAACCTTGAAAAAAGAAGGTTACGATTATATTCCGTCTTCTACCAATTTTGTGATGTTCCAGCTTAAAATGGACGGGCAAAAGTTCGTATCCGAAATGATGAAGCGAAGCGTTGGTGTAAGATTTTGGAAGTTTAATGACAAAGACTGGTGCCGCGTGAGCATTGGCCGCATGGACGAAATGCAGGCTTTTGCAGATGCTTTTAAACAATTATCTTAATAGTTCTAATTTAAATATGCGCAGATTATTATTGCTTGCTGGAGCATTGTGCTTCTTTTATCAGTCTTTTTCTCAGGCAGTTAACCCACGTCCAATCACCATGGATGAATATGTGAAGGCCAAAACTTTCACTATAAAAGATCCGGATAATGAAACTTATGTAAAGTTTGAAAACGCTTATATTTTAGACCGTTATCGCCCGAAACCATATTTTATTACGGGAGATGACGGCCAGAAAAAGCGCATGGATTTGTACAATTTGATGGCTAAGGAAGGCTTGCAGCAATTGGGTCTGATGATTTTTTATACCAACGAAAAAGGCAAACATTATCAGGCTTTGCTGCCTAATCAAACTGCAGACGGTAAGGTTTGGGAGCGTTATTTTGAAGATATTCATGCCATTGATAAGGAAGAAAAAAACTTTGTGCTGAAATTATCTTATGTGCTGTCGCGGGAATTTTCCTATCAGGTTTACAAAAACATCAATGGTGGTAAAAATATGAAAGATGAATCCGGCACTTACGGAAGCGATATTTGCTTTCCCGGAACAGATTTGGTAACGATGGCAAATGGTAGCCAGAAAATGTTATCGGCTGTAAAACCGGGCGATCAGGTTTTGACAATCAACCCAAAAACAAAACAAACAACTGTGGTCAACGTGAAAGAGCTGTCTGTGCATGAAGCTAAAAATTATGCTTTAACGCGTTTGGTTTTAGTTTCTGCAGAAGAAAAAAGTACCGATAAAAACAGCATTCAACTATCTGCAAAAGTTTTGGAAGCAACTCCAAATCATCCGATGACAACCAAATCTGGTTTGAAAAAAATAGGAGAAACCGAAATTGGCGAACAGGTTTTATGTTACAACGAGGCGAAAAAAGCTTACGAAACCTACACGGTTTTAGAGAAATCTGAAAAACCGGGTGGTTTGCAAAAAGTTTATAACATTGTTGCCGGCAGCGGCAATACATTGATGATGAATGGCGTAATGGTGATGCAGAAGTAATTAGAACAAAAATTTATCTGATAAAAGGAGTATGACTTATGTTGTACTCCTTTCTTTTTGGCCTATAATCTTAGTTGAGTATTATTTCTTAATACAATAGTATATTATAACGAAAAGAAACATTAAAGGAATTATTGGGTTATGCTACAATTATTCACTTCCAATTTAAATTATGGCCCTAAAATCTATACCTCCTTTCTACACAAAATTAGCGATGGTGCTTGTCAGCTTAATCGCCTTAGGTTTCCTAATCATTCATGGCAAAGAGATACTTTCTCCGTTAATTTTTGGGATGTTGTTTTCAATCATGCTGTTGCCGGTAGCCAAGTTTTTTGAAAATAAATGCCATTTACCAAGAGGTGCGGCCAGCGGACTTTCTGTTATCTTGCTTATTGCTGTAGTTGGCGGGATACTTTATTTAATTGGTTCTCAGATTAGTAATTTGGCAAGTGATTGGCCACAGTTGCGAGACCAGGTGACCACTTCGGTTGGCAATTTGCAGGATTGGATTGCCGATCATTACGATATTAACGCCAAAAAGCAGATGAATTACGTGCATTCTGCCACCTCAAAAATTCTGGACAGCAGCACGGCAGCAATCGGTACAACCGTTCTTTCTTTATCTTCCATACTATTGTTTCTTGTTTTTATGCTGATTGATACATTTTTTCTATTGGTGTACCGCAGATTATTAATGCACTTTCTGGTAGCTGTTTTTAAAGAAGAAAACTCTCAAACCG
This sequence comes from Janthinobacterium lividum, assembly GCA_050954285.1. Taxonomy (GTDB): domain Bacteria; phylum Bacteroidota; class Bacteroidia; order Sphingobacteriales; family Sphingobacteriaceae; genus Mucilaginibacter_A. The sequence continues at coordinate 90,822 of JBPBPL010000019.1, forward strand.
TTTTTGATGTGGTAGAACGCATTCAATACATCATCCGAAAATACATTACCGGTTTAATTTTAGAAATGACTATTGTGGCAACAATCGTTTGTACAGTTTTCCTGATTGGCGGTATCAAATACGCATTTTTGCTTGGCTTACTTACTGGTTTGTTCAATATCATTCCCTACATCGGTATTTTTACCGCACTTTTATTAAGCGTTTTAATTACATTTAGTACGGCAGCAATTGGTAAGGTTATTTTGGTTTTAGTAACAATTGTAGCCATGCACTTAATCGACAGCAATGTTTTATTGCCTTTAATTGTAGGTTCTAAAGTAAAAATCAACGCATTGGTTACTATTTTAGGTGTAATTATTGGCGAAATGCTTTGGGGAATACCGGGCATGTTTTTATCTATCCCAATTATTGCCATGTTCAAAATTATTTTTGACCGGATAGAATCTTTAAAACCCTGGGGAATTTTGCTTGGTGATGAAGAAAAGCCAACCAAGCATTCTATCCTGAATCGAAAAGGCAGTGTACCCGATGCAGAAGTTGTAGGTAAATAATTTTAACAAAAGCCCTGAAAATTCATTATTTATCAGGGCTTTTTTATGCGGTATAAAACCGTCAGTATATCTTCTCCACATATTAGATTACTTACGGATTCACCACTGATTTCTGGTGCTTTGATCCCTTTGCCCCAACGGGTTTTGCTACTGAAAATCCTGGCTTCATCCCATAAACCGGCATCAATAAAAAGCTGTAAAGTCTTTGCGCCACCTTCAATAATCACTGATTGAATATCCTGCAAATACAACTGAAACAGAATATACTGCGGCAAGTATAAATCAAAATCTTCCAGGCTGATGTATTTGATATTATTTTCCAATGCTGTTTTTACCTCATTAAAAACCAAGGTTTCTACGGATTGATCGAACAAATGTAGGTCCTGGCTTAGTTCCAATCTTCGGTCTAAAACTACACGTTTTGGTTGTTTAGCATCAGGTTGATAACGATTATTCAATTGCGGGTCATCAGCTGCTGCCGTATTTTTCCCAACTAAAATGGCATCTTCCTCGCTGCGCCACTGATGTACCATGCGTTTGGAAAGCGGATCGGAAATCCATTTTTTACGGCCATCTTCTGGTGCAAAAAAACGATCCGCAGTTTCGGCCCATTTCAAAATAATATAAGGCCGCTGTTTTAAAACACGGGTAAAAAAGCGTTTATTTAAGTC